>NZ_JBIOQJ010000002.1:0-89892 GCF_051713705.1 Enterococcus sp. DIV1083b | reverse complement strand
AGAAAGTAACACTCAGAAATTAATAAAAAAGAAGCTGGAAAAAGAAGATTCCAAAAATGTACACCAAAAAATCCAATATATCTTAGCTACTTTAGGTAATGAGATAGGTTATCATGCGTGGATTGCCTCAAATGATCATAATAGAATGGTAGATGGGAATCGCTTAGGAGATGTTTCTTTACCTCTGTTACCGGAAAAAATCTATCAATTACCAATTTCGTTAAGTAGGACAATTGGTTTGATTGATGTTATTTGGTTTTCAAAAAATGGGGAACCGGTGTGTGCTTTTGAGGTTGAAAAGTCGACATCAATAATTTCTGGGATGAATCGAATGGATGATTTGTATTCGATTCATCAAGAAAATTTGATGATGTATATCGTATCACCAAATCAACGTGAAGAGGAAATACGAGCACAATTTAATAGACCACATTATATGCGTAATCAAAATTTGCATGATCACTTGCGATACATTCTGTTTACAGATTTGGAGAAACATGCTAATTTTATGAAGAAATTTGGCAAAGATTTTACAATTTTAGCCCCGATATCTCATTATCCAAGTGGTGAACTAGTTCGGTAGTTATTCTGGACAAAGAAGTTAAAATTAATACGTTTAATTATAGTATAAATAAGCATTTTGGCAGAATTAGAAATCAATCTTTCTTTTTTTTACACGTAGTCCCCACATTTATAATGGTGCTCATTGCTATTGAATGTCCTGATAACATCAAGAAGAAAATCATCACATTAATGCTGCTCATGTTTCTATTTTAGTAACTTTTCGTTGAAGAAAATTGCGGATAGAGTGATTACTATCCATTCATAACCTAGAAATGTTATCTAAAAAGCTATTTTCCTTATATTCATCGGAGATAATGGTTTTATTTGCACTTAAAAAAGAAACAATAAATCTTACTTCTAGAATTTCTTGGTGTATGGAGTAGTCCATACACCAAGGAATGTTATGGACTCCTGGTGGAATGCATCGAGTGGATGGAATGATATGGATCATTTTCTTTGGTGTCAGAAATACATAAAGAAAGGTTATAAACCACGCATGCCTTATTCGTTTTATAAAGAGTAAAGTTAGACTAAATATTTTGATAGAACCATTTCTATTCTGAACCATGAATTTAGTGAATTTTAAAGGAGTGTGAAATATAAATCACACTCCTTTAACTTATTTTAACCGTGATTTCAAATCGCTTAGTTCACTACTTAAGATATCATTTTGCTCTTTTAAATTTTCAAGATCCTGTTTCAATTGTTCGTCATCTTTTTCATTATGCGATCCTGAGTGCATACCCCTCATCATAAATATCATCATTATCGGACATAATAAAAGTAATAACCACTGCATTGTCATCGCTCCTTAACTAAGTTCTTTAGAGTAGCAACTTCTTCTTTTAATTGCTCAGTTTGGATTTTTAAACTAGCTATATCATGTTCGGAACCAGTGTGTTTTGAATGATCTTCTTCATGCATATGATGATGCCCAGCATGTCCGTGCCCTTTATGCATAAACATCATTGAGATAGGGCAAATTAGTAATAATAGTAGTGGTAAGAAATTAAGTAATGCTTCCATGTAAATCTTCCTCCTTAGATTTTTTGAGATAGATGTAAGTTAATATAGAGCCAATTAACAGGACTATGGACAGGACTTGAGCAATTCTCAAGTTTGCTGTTAGCATTAAACTGTCGGTCCGTAATCCTTCAATCCAGAATCTCCCGACGGAATATAGTGAAACATAAATTAAAAATATTTGCCCAAAGAACATTCTATTTCTAGACACCAGAAGCAAAATAATGAGTACTCCTATATTCCATAAAGACTCATATAAAAAAGTCGGATGATGGTAGGCCCCATCAATATACATTTGATCAATTATGAAAGATGGGAGTTTCAGAGATTGCAGGAACTCTATGTCTACAATTTCTCCATAGGCCTCTTGATTCATAAAATTTCCCCATCGTCCAATGATTTGTCCAATTACTATACTGGGAGCAACTACGTCAGCAACATTCCAAAAAGAAAGATTTTTCTTCTTGCAATAAATAACCCCTGTCAATACAGCACCAATTAATCCACCATGTATTGCTAGACCACCTTCCCAAATTTTAAAGATACTTAAAGGATCATCAATGTACAAAGGTAATTCAAAAAGGACATAGTATAATCTGGCCGATATAATAGAAACTGGCAATCCATATAACAACAGGTCAACAATTGTATCCTCAGGCAATGCCGCACGCTTTGCTCTTCTATTAGCAACAAAATATCCGATTATGATCCCAAACACTATGAAAACGGCATACCAATAAATAGTAAATGGGCCAAACGAAATAAATACTCTGTCGTAGGGTTCTCTCAAATTTTTCCCTCCTTCCTATTGAACTTATTTTGACTATAGCAGGCTATTATGGAAATTTTATGTAGACTTTTTGACAGATACATTGTTACACATTTTCTACACAAGTATTTTTTATCATTATATTAAAAGGAGTGATCTAATATAAATATTAATTTAATGAAAAAAAGCATGCTATTTCTATTATTTTTTGTCTTTGCTATATCCCTCGCGATTACATTGACAATCAACTTTCCTGGTTTGCTCAAAATCAATTTATTCTTTCAAAGCGATATAAATTTTCAAAACTGGAATAGATCTCAAGTTAATCAAGATTTTAGAAATTTAATGGGCTATTTAAATAATCCTTTTCAAAAAGAATTGGTTTTTGATAATCTATACGTCTCAGATCGCGGTATAAATCATTTTAAAGATGTTAAATTTTTATTCCAGCTTAACTACTCATTACTTCTCTCTACGAGCAGCGTTCTTTTGTACTTAAACAGAAAAAAACTAGTAACGCGTGATCAAGTCAGAGAAATCACTAGTTTAATCAAGTGGATGATAATATCAGTCTGTGTAATAGCACTTTTGTTTTTTGATAAAGCATTTGTGCTTTTTCATCAAGTATTTTTTGACAATGATGATTGGATGTTTGACTATCGTACAGATCCAATTATCAGTTTTTTACCGGAAACATTTTTCTTTTTATGCTTTTTATTAATTGTTACTATAAGTGTCTCTATTTTGACAACAATTTATCATTTGTTTAGTAAAGAAGAACGTACTTTATGAATAGCCTAAGGAGGGATGGTCTTGGTTGAACACAAAATACAGGTGTCGAATTCAGAGTTAGATGTTTTAAAGTTTATCTGGAGATATGAACCAGTAACATGTGGTTTAATAACACATGGAATGCAATAGCGTAATAGTTGGCATCCCTCCACAACAAAAACGTTAATAAGAAGGTTGTTAGATAAAAATGTGATCACGTTTAACACTTCAAATAACCAAAGATACTACACTTCACTGATTATGAAGCAAGAATTTTTAGAAACCGAAATACAAAGGTTACTTTCTGGAATGGATGAAGATTGTATCTCAGAAGTAAGCTACTATCTAAATGGATTGGTTAAACGTTCTGACACGGAGGAATTTAATGATTACAAAATATAATCTTTATGGAATGACTTGTGCAGTTTGCGCAACAACAATAGAGAAAAAAATTAATGAGTTGGATGGAGTATATTTTGCTAAAGTTAACTTAACAACTGAGGTTCTAAAATTGGAATATGATGAAGGTGTTTTGTTTAATCATACAGTTATAACAGCTATTCAAGATATTGGTTATGACGCTGAGATTCGAAAAAAAACTGAGATAAAGGAATTTGGAATAAGCGGAATGAATTATGTGTCATGCGCTAACAAAATTGAAAGTGCTGTTAAATCAATGACTTATGTCAGATATGCCTACGTAAATTTTGAAGCAGAAAAACTCTCGGTAATATCAACTGACCCTTCAGCGGTTGCAAAAATAAGTGATGTTGTCAAAACTCTTGGATATCAGCTATATGCTCTTTCTGAAGAGGAGGAACAAGTAATTTATAAAACAAAAGAACAAGAGCAACAGAAGCTAAGGCGAAGATTTATCACGTCAATGCTATTTACAATTCCTGTTCTATATGTTGCTAGTGCAAATATACTTGAGTTACCCCTATTTGAAATAATTGATTCTACGACAAACCCTAGTTTTTTTTCGCTGACGCAATTGATATTTACCACTCCGGTTATATTGGCCAATAAAGACTATTATAAAACTGGATTTTCCGCACTCATGAAAAAACATCCGAATATGGATACATTAATTGCTTTAGGTACAAGTATTGCTTTTTTATACGGCACCTTTGCAACAATACAGATTATATTCGGAAATTATCTCTATACAAAAGAGCTCTACTTTGGAGCATCAGCAGTGATATTAACGCTAATCAGACTACAGAAATACCTGGAGTTGGTGACGAAAGATAAGACCGAAAGATAAGACATCTGAAGCACTACAAAAATTAATGAGGATGACTCCCAAATAAAGCGAAAACTATCAGGCATAATAAGGAACAGACTGTTCCTATTGAATCAGTTTTAGTAGGAGATTTGATCATAGCAAAACCAGGAGAACGTTTGCCCCTGGATGGTATTGTAAGAAGAGGTAAGACTTTAGTTGAAGAATCTATGCCTACTGGTGAAAATCTTCCTGTTGAAAAGAAAGCTAATGACCGATTAATAGGACCCAGTATAAACAAAAATGGCGTAATAAGATATGAAACAACTCATATTGGTAATGACACCACTTTAGCTCAAATAAGCAAACTAGTGGATGATGCACAATCTTTGAAAGCTCCAATCGAAAAACTGGCTGATATCATATTAAGTTACTTTGTATATATCATTATTGTAGTTGCGATTGGATCTAGTCTACTTTGGGCACTATCCGGACAAAGTATTTCGTTTTCATTATCAGTCTTCATTTCAGTTTTAGTTATAGCATGTCCTTGTGCATTCGGTTTAGCTACACGGACAGCTATTATGGTTGGTATGAGAAAAGGCGCTGAAAATGGTATTTTAATTAAAAGTGGTGAAGCTTTAGAAACAACTCACCACGTAAAAACAATATTATTTGATAAAACTGGTACGATTACAAAAGGAAAACCTGTGGTAACAGATATAATACTTGCAGAAAATATGGATAAAAACCTTCTCTTGTTTTTAGCGGCCTCTGCTGAAAAAGCAACCGAGCATCCACTTGGGGAGGCAATTGTAAAAGAAGACGAAATCGTGGGGATTGATTTGGTTGAACCTAGTATATTCGAATCTTTCCCTGGATTGGGCATTAATGCTATTTTGAAAGGTACCGAAGTAAGTTTAGGAAATGAAGAATTCTTTAAACAGTTGAATATAGACATTAGTAAATTTAAGTTAATCTCAGATAATTTAGCATCTAAAGGAAAGACACCAGTGTATATTGCAAATGATCGTATATTTCTCGGAATAATTGCGATTGAAGACACTGTAAAGCCAGCAAGTGCATCAGCAATTCAGAAGTTGAATAAACTTGGCCTCAATATGGTTATGCTCACGGGTGATAGTAAACTTACTGCACAGGCAATTGCTAATCAAGTTGGGATCGCCAACGTTATTAGTGAGGTATTACCTCATGAAAAGGCCCATTATGTTAAAATGTTGCAGTCAAAAGAACATAAGGTTGCAATGGTAGGTAATGGGATAAACGATGCACTTGCCCTCGCTCAAGCGGATATAGGTTTTGTGATGGGTTCTGGTACTGATATAGCGATGGAATCTGCGGATATAATATTGATGAACGACGATCTGCAATTGCTAATGTCCACGATCGATTTAAGCAAAAAAACAATTTGGAATATAAAGTCAAATTTGTACTGGGCATTTGCTTATAACATGTTAAGTGTTCCAATAGCGATGGGTGTTTTGAACATTTTTTGGGGGCCTTTATTAAGCCCGTTAATTGCAGGCGTTGCTATGAGTTTTAGCTCAATAACAGTACTTTTAAATTCACTTCGCTTAAAAAACTTCAAAGTCAAATAGGAAAGGTGATTGTCTTATGACTGAACATTTACAGACCTTATTTATTAGTGGAATGGCTTGTCTAGGATGCGCCGGAGAAATTAAGTATGCATTAGAAAAGAATCCCTCAATTTCTGTTAGGAAAGTAAATCTCGAAGAAGGTTTAGTAACTATTGCAACAAAGACAGATTTATCAATTAGCGTTATTAATCAATTGTTGAAAAATACGAATTATAAGGCATTATAAGTTTGGTGAATCATCACATTAAATATGTGAATTCTTATGGTAAGAAAGTTCCTCTATATTCTACTTTTTTCAAATTGAGATATATAGAAAAACCAGTTTTTTAAATTTATTCACTGCTTTTTGTGCATAAGTATATGTTGAATCCAATGGACGGATTTCTGAGAGGCATTTCATGTTTTTTTGAACTCAAAAATCCTTTGGAATCCCAATGTAGGTTTTTGGTATTAGTTGAAATGGATTTTCACTTGGTAGTAGAGGAGGGTAGAGAGGATTGTGAAATTCTTATGTAGAACAATTATTTATTTGAATAGGAGGAAGAACTATCCAAAATAGCAGTTCTAAACTTATATTTCATATTAGGATGCTTATCGAATATCATCATAGCACTTCTACCTGTTAGGATATTCATGAAACTCGAAACCTATGTTTTGGGCGCGATACTTAGCGATATATGTACATGATATGCAATCATACACTAAACAAATCAATCTGTATCTATCCTATATTTAAAAGCTCTAAAACAAACTCTATACATGGTTTCTCCATAAATTTTCCTTATGATACTTGTAAGACAATTCTTAAAAGATTGATTAGATTAGTAAATCCAATATAGGCGACTTTTTTAAGAAAGAAGGAATTTTATGATGAAATATTTGCAAATAGTGGTTATTGACGGAATGAATTGCTCAAGGTGTGCATCAAAAGTAAGAAATGCTTTGGAAGCAGAGCCAACAGTCAGTGTAAAAATAGTTGATTTGGCTAGAGGTACAGTTACTTTCGATGCTGATTCAAAATTAACTTTAACATTCTTAAATCAACTACTAAAAAATACAAAGTATACTGTAACTAGGGATATATCTATATAAGTATAAGTATATGTGGGGGAATCAACACAAAATCTCCACATATTTTTTTTATGGTAACTACATAATAGATATGGGAGATGATGGGTTGAAGAATAATAAATATATTTGGTTAGCAGCAACAATATCAATGTTGACCCTAGGCGGTGTTTTCATATTGATTCAACAGCAGAACAAGGAGGAGCATGCTGAAGTTGTCTTTCAAGAAGAACAACGACAAATCTCAAGTAGAATGTCCAATATGATGGGGGATAATCAAGAAGCTGATTTGAAGGTAGTACACCAAACGGAGAGACAACTATTGATTCCCCCTGTTCTTGAACCATCTTCAAAAAGCAAAGAAAATGTGATATATGATATAGTTGCTCAAAACGGAGAAGTTCAAATAATGGATGGAGAAAAAACTGAAACATTAGGCTATAACGGGGATTTTTTAGGACCAGTTATTAGACTGAAAAAAGGTCAAAAAGTTACTATCAATACAACCAATAATCTTGATGCTAGCACATCTTTTCATTGGCACGGTTTGAAAGTAGCTTCTGATGCAGATGGAGGTCCACATCAGATTATAGAAGCAGGACAGAAAAAAAGTGTAACATTCGAGGTTGATCAAGAAGCTTCTACACTCTGGTTTCATCCCCATCCGGAAGGAGAAACAGCATCTCAAGTTTATAAGGGTTTAGCAGGTTTGATGTATATTGATGATGACAACTCAAAATCATTAGATTTACCTTCCAAATATGGTGTCGACGACATTCCCTTGATTGTGCAAGATAAATCTTTCAGCTCCACTAATCAAATTAACTATGAAAATGATTTTAACTCTGATGGAACAAAAGGGGAGACGTTGCTTACTAATGGCACTATCAATCCATATATTGAGATAAAAAACCGATGGATGAGGTATAGAATTGTTAATGGATCTAATTCAAGAAACTTCACTTTTACTTTGGATAAAGATGAATCATTCTACCAAATTGCTACAGATGGTGGTTTTCTGAATACTTCTGTTAAACTTAGTAAACTACTTTTAGCCCCCGGGGAAAGGGCAGAAATATTAGTGGATACTCAGAATTATAAAAAAGGTGAGGTAATTCATTTACTAGCAAATAATTTGGTTGCCTTGACAATGAGAATTGAGAATACGATAGAAAACAAAGAGTTTACTCCCTCTGATAGTCTAAATACTATTAGTACTTTAGATGAAAAGAAATTGGAAGATTTAGCAAGACAAAGTATTAATTTAAGAGGAATGTCTCACATGGTAAACATCAACAATAAGCAGTTTGATATGGAAAGAATAGATTTATTTAAAAAACTAGATACTCAAGAGATTTGGGAAGTTAACAATACTAATAGTATGATGGGAGGAATGATTCATCCGTTCCATATCCATGGTGTTCAGTTTCAAATTTTATCTAGAGACGGAAATCAGCCCGCACTAAACGAGCAGGGATGGAAAGATACTGTGCTGGTAAATCCGGATGAAACAGTAGAACTTCTTGTGAAATTCGACCATAAGGGTATTTTCATGTATCATTGTCATATATTAGAACATGAAGAGTATGGCATGATGGGACAAATGGAAATTAAATAGAAAATAATTTAAGAAGGATGATTGTCTATGAAAATTCTTATTGTGGACGATGAAGAAAAAATTTTGGAAATTATTGATGCCTATCTAGTTGCTAATCATTATTCAGTTTATAAAGCAATAAGTGGTGCAATGGCATTGGAAAAGTTCGAGAAAAATAATCCTGATTTAGTTGTGTTAGATTTAATGCTTCCGGATACTGATGGATTGACTGTGTGTAGAAAAATCAGAGAAGTATCAAATGTACCAATTATAATGTTAACAGCTAAGTCTGATGAGGATGATATTCTTACTGGTCTCAAGTTAGGTGCCGATGACTATATGATTAAACCATTTAGTCCCAAAGAATTAGTTGCGAGAATACAAACTGTATTGCGCAGAACTGAGACCTTATCAAATCCTAATAAGCTTTCTTCAAGTAATGGGGAATTGATAGTATATCCTGAAAGTCGCCAAGTTTATCTACATCAAGTGGAATTAAACCTCACAACAACTGAATTTGATATTCTACACGCCCTAATATCCACACCTAATAAAGTCTTTTCTCGTAGTGATTTGATAGAGAAAGTTAAGGGAATAGAATTTGATGGACTAGATAGGAGCATCGATTCTCATATAAAAAACTTAAGACATAAAATTGAGAATGATGCTAAATCACCTATGTATATTTTGACAGTCCATGGTACAGGATATAGATTTGGTGGCCACTAATGAGAAAAAGAACGATAAAAACTCAATTAGTTCTTTCCTTTTTAGCAATCGCAACATTAATAATAGGATCGATTAGTTTAGTCGCATTAAGTTTGACGAACAATCATTTTAGTAAATACGTAGAAGAGCGACAAGAAGATTTGTTGAATCAGTATGTATATACAATTGATTTATTGTGGTTAAATAGTGGAGAAACATGGAACAGCGAGGAACTTGCAGCACTATCTGAGAAAGCATTAGAAAATAATATTTATTTTTCTATAGAAGACGAACAAGGCAACATGGTTTGGGAACTTAAAGGAAAAAATTTGAAGTCAGCACAGGACAAACTGAAAAAAAATGCCTTGAAAGTTTCTGAGAAAAAAAGTGTGAAACTAGACGAAACAATAGAAGCGAAAAAGAAGTTAATTAATGATGGAAACGAGTTTGGAAAAGTAACGTTTTATTATTTCGGACCTTTTGCTTATACAGAGCACGATGCCTTGTTTATCTCCAGTATGAAACAAAGTTTAATGTATGTTGCTATTGCAGCTCTTCTTGTATCATTTATACTTGCTTCGTGGATCTCTGCTAGATTAGGATTACCACTAAAGCATGTAAGCGACTTTACACATAAATTAACCCGTGGGGAATATGCTGATAAAATCCCACAAGAAACTTCAATTATTGAAATTAATTCCTTGATTGATTCCCTAAATGATTTAAGTAATCAGTTGGAGAAACAGCATGGACTTCGAAAAAGATTAACTACTGATATTTCACATGAATTAAGAACTCCATTAGCTACCCTCAAAGGCAATGTGGAAGGAATGATTGACGGAGTCTGGAAAATAACTCCCGAGCGCCTACAATCTTGTTATGATGAAATAGATCGTCTAACTCGTTTAATTGGAAATATAGAAGTAATCAACAAAATTGAAGCAAAGTATGATCATTTAAATAAAACTGAGTTTAGCATATATAAGTTGATCGAATCCGTTATTGAAAATTTCTCCAGCAAATTTGAGTCAAAAAACCTTCATGTTGAAATCCAAGGGGATAACATCAATATATTTGCAGATAAAGATAAAATGAACCAAGTTGTTATCAATCTTTTGAGTAATGCTATTAAATTTACGCAAAAGGATGGAACCATTAAGTTTTCTATAAGTAAAAATAAAGACCATGTTCTTTTAATTGTTGAAGACAACGGCATTGGTATAGAAAAAGATCAGCAACTTCATATTTTTGATAGATTTTATATGGCTGACCCCTCCAGAAGTAGAGCTTTAGGGGGGCAAGGTATCGGATTAGCTATTGTAAAGAGCGTTATTGAAGCGCATAAAGGTAGTATAACTGTAAAAAGTAAATTAGGTCTAGGAACTAAATTTGTTATAAAGTTACCATTTCAATAAAGGAGGAGAGTTATTTGTTTCAAAAACAGATAAAAATTGCTAAACTAGTATGTGAATGTTGGGCAAAAAAAATATTTTTTCAACTGATTTCGATAGATAGTGTCGAAAAAGTTCATTTAGATATCTTATCAAATTCTGTAGTAATCTTTTCTAAGAAGGACTTATCAATAGCTACAATTAAAAAAGAAGTTTTTGGATTACAAATTTATGAGATGACCTAAATGTGATTAATTAAAGGAGGATGAAGACAGTGAAAAAGATGACAAAATTAGTATTTGCAAGTCTTGGAATTATTGTATTTTTAGGAGCGTGTAGCAATCAAAGTGAATCGAATAATTCTAAAAGCACAAACGAGGAATCGACTTCTACAGCGTCTAGTGAAATGAATAGTATGGAGGGAATGAATCACGAAGGTATGGTTCCTTCTTCAATGAAAGATGCTGCAAACCCTAAATTCCCGGTGGGAAGTAATGTTATACTGCTAGGCGATCATATGGAAGGGATGAAAGGTGCAAATGCTCAAGTTGTAGGGGCCTTTGATACTACAATGTATGAAGTAAGCTATGAGCCAAAAACTGGGGGACCAATGGTTAACAATCATCGATGGGTAGTACAAGAAGAGTTAAAAGATACTGAGACTGTAGCAAATGAGGGCGATACTGTTATCTTGAATGCCGATCACATGGATGGGATGATGGGAGCTGAAGCAAAAGTAGATAAATCTATTACAGGAACTGTTTACGTTGTTAATTACACTCCAACCGATGGTCAAGAAGAAGTTAAGAATCATATGTGGGTAACTGAAGATGAGATGGAATATGACGAAAATAATGAGTAATTTTATATACTAAACCAATAAGCTGGTACATGGCCTTCGTATTCTCAACATGAGGAATATGAGCTCTTTGTTAATAAGGACTGATGAGTTGTGCAAAATCAAATCTGGGTCAGAACGAACCTCATTCTGGCTCAGATTTTTGGCTCTTCGACATTTAGTGCTGGTAGAGAGACAACTGAAAATTTAGTCATAACCAGTTAGGCAGAGTGCTTAACTGGTTTTTGTTTTACTTGGAAGATCAAGCCTTGAATGAGATAAATTCTTGCTCGAAAGTTGTGGAAATTTCGATAGCCGTAGGCTACTCGTTTTATCACTTTTATCTTATTATTTGTTCTTTCCAATGCACCATTACTATACCTGGGTTTTAAAGCATATTGAATCCCTAATTTGTATTTATTTAAAAACGTCAGCTTCTTACAAAACCATTGTGGAAGGCATTGATCTAAGCGGTTCTGTTGCAAAGTTTTAAATAAAGAATAAAATCCCTTACGGTATCTATGATTTAAGCTGGGATTCCCAATAATACCTTGATTTCAGTACAGACCGAAAACCCGAAGAGAGTGCCTTCTTTTCGGGTTTTCTTATATAATCCTAGAATGTCTTCCATGCCTTTAATCGTGGTAGAGGCAGTGCGTAAACTTCGATAGAATTTATTGCGTCTCTTTACTGGACGATGGTCTTGTTCAATCAAATTATTCAGGTATTTAATGGTACGATGTTCTGTCCCTTGATAAAAGCCGTATTCTTTTAGTTTCTTAAAGGCACTTGTAATAGAGGGGGCTTTATCTGTGACTACAACCTTCGGTTCATCAAACTGCTTCACTAACCGCTTAAGAAAAGCATAGGCTGCTTGTGTGTCCCGTTTTTTACGTAACCAAATATCCAAGGTTAAACCATCTGCATCGATGGCTCGATACAAATAATGCCATTTTCCTTTAATTTTGATGTACGTTTCATCCATTTTCCATGAATAAAAGGATTTTTTATTTTTCTTTTTCCAAATTTGATAGAGTAGTTTGCCATATTCTTGCACCCAACGATAAATCGTCGTATGAGAAACGTTAATGCCACGATCATATAAGATTTCTTGAACTTCACGATAGCTAAGGTTATAACGAAGATAGTAGCCCACGGCTACAATAATCACATCCTGCTGAAATTGCTTTCCTTTAAAAGGATTCATCGTCATTCCTCCTGCTATCTTTTTCTATTATTCTACCTTATTTGATAGTAGATTTAAAACTTTGCAACAGAACCGCTGATTATTTAGCTTATTAACGATAGACTCAATTGGTTTATTGAAACATACGCTACCTAAAAAATAATTAATCGTCAAATGATTTTTGAATATAGGAACAACAAAAAAAGTTGAAGCTAAAGAAATTGGAGCAGACGTTCAAAAAGACGGAACAGTTACAGTTAAAGGTTTAGACGGAAAAATGAAAGTTTTACCAAAAACAGGTGAAACAGCAAATATTGCATTGTCTGTCCTAGGTTCATTAATGGTATTAGGATCAGGAATCATTTTTAAAAAGAGAATTTAAGTAAATTTAAAAGCATGGTCGCAAGTTTCACTAGCAGCCATGCTTTTATTGAATCATTGTAGGACATTTTAAAGATAAAATTGCCCACTTTAAAATTAAACATGTGCTTAGAATCGTTCTAGGCAACACCAATAACAACAGATAGAATCAGCAACTTGGCTTCATTTTGAAATCATGCTATAATGAATGTGCGAAACGAGATAAGTTCTAATGAATAGCACAAAAGCCCAACCTATTGCGAGTAGGTCGGGCTTTTCTTTGCACTTGTTGCGAATACAAGCGTGTGAGTTAGACAGCAACTTGCTTGCTATCGTCTAATCATCTAACCAATGATCAACTAATGTGATTATTAGACCCACTAAAAGTGGTGCGATAACTAACGAGATAATTTGTTCCATGAATAGCACCCCCTTACGGGGCAAGTTGCCGTTAATTAGTATAGCATACTTAATATTCTAAACAGTTGATAAATTAAGATAAAAGCTAAAATCACTAATCACAAGTGATTTACAAGGTGTAACGATATAATTAAATGGAAAACGTGCAAAATATTTACATAAACAGGGGGGAGAAACTTGGAACTAGCATTTAGAGAAAACTTAAAAAAGATGAGAGGTACCAAATCAAAAGAAAAATTCTCCCAAGAATTAGAAATGAGTAGATCAAATTATTCACGAATAGAATCAGGAAAATCAGATCCAACCATAAAAACACTAGAACAAATTGCAAAGTTAACTAACTCAACGCTAGTAGTGGATTTAATCCCAAATGAGCCAACAGAACCAGAATCAGAACAAGTAACATTGGATTTAGAAATGGAAGAAGAAATAATCTCAACTCTCCAAAATCCTCAAAATACCGCTATATCAAGCCATTTCCAGCCTCTACTTTTCCACCCTTGTTATCAATCCCACCAACTCGATGTGGCTTGAGAGGACAGAATGAATGTCATTTGAGTATGTTCGTTCTCGGAAACATATTCACTGCGTTTTTAGCACCATCGGTAGACGGGAACATATCCATTCATGATAAAAAATAACGTGTCTAATTGCATAATCATGATTGAGTAGAGTTGTCAAAAGAATAAACATAACGTATTTCAGTAAGTTTTTTTCCTGTAATTTCAATAATGCATTCATCGTCTTCATTGCATCGCCACTTATTCTTCCGGCTGAATCAATACTACCCCCTGCTCTGAGATGACAATAATGATATCACCTGAAGCTGGTATCCCCTTGTTGGAAGTATATCTTTCAAAAAATTTGACAAAACTTATCATCTAGTACAATTTCCATGCCTAAAACCACAATATTAATATCCCTCGACTACTATAACTTCACCTTCTTCATCAGTTGGGGGTTGAAAATGATCATAATAAGTGGAAGCTGTTTGCTCCGTCAATATGATATCATTTTGATGATTTCCGTTTCTTTTTCGAATACGTTCCATAACAACTTCCTTAGGTGTCTTTATATAATAGATTTTGGGTTCTATGTCGTATTTCTTTAATAATGAAATATATTCATTTCTCATTTCTCTAGACCAAAATGAATAATCGAGAACAATATCAATGTTTTGCATGATAAGTGAAATTAGTTTTTCATCAAGATAGGTTTTAATATCTTCTAAAACCTCCTGAGGTAAAGGATGTTCATTCAAACCTCGTTTGAATGATTCTTCATCATAAGATAGTATTGTCATCCCGGTACTTTCAAATTTTTTTGCTAGTGTTGATTTACCTGCTCCCGCAGGGCCGCACATTAAAATAACTTTACTTTTCGACAAATTATCTACTGTATTTTTCATTGATATAACCTCCTATAACAAACCAAGAAAACATGACACTCTCCTTAAGCATTATTACTATTCACTCTTTTCATGATTTCCTGTACTATTGATGTTTTAGCATTCGCATAGTGCTGGACATGCCTCCATTTATGCATTGGCACTTAATCTCTTATTACTGGAGTTAAATTCATATGATTTTTAATCTGCAAAAAAGTTTATAGCACCGTCGCTTATACCAGAAAATATAACAAACGCCGCATTGTTTTTTGTGCACTTTAATAATCTATTCAACTAAGGAATTAAGCTGGCTGTCAAGAGAGTAATATCGTATCGAATCTCAGGTGGAAATTTTCTGCGGTATCTTTTTTGACTGAAATGATATTAGTGTTTTTTGGGGATTGTGTATGTAAGTATTTTTTAAAATCATTTTAACAAGTTTTGGACAAAAATTCTCATGAAAAAACAGAATTTAAATAGCATGATAAATTAGAGAAGATAGTTTAATGTGCTTATAGGAACACCCCACTTTTACAGTCACAATCAATAACCTTGCTACTTTCTTTCGAAATTGATAAGAGTCTAAAGGATTGACAACGCTTGATAGTGAGCATAAACTTAATGTACGCTAGTTAGTTTACAAGTGCAAACTAAAAAAGTATGATGTGTCGTCTCTGAAATTCTCCCTGATTCAAGTCATAACCAGAGTACATATCGGTTATTTTTTGATTCCATATTTTTTCCTTTATGTGCTGAGGATTAAGGGGTACCAATTGTAATTGCGCATTATATGGTCTTTGTTTAGAATCGCTCTCCAAAAAGCCAATTTTTTTGCATAGAATTTTAGATGTGGTACCATTAATTAGAATTATTATAAATAAGAAGTAGGTATCATTGTTTCAGTACAAAGACTAGGAGGAATGGAAGATGGAAATAGACTACAAGGATCATGGGAAGAAGCCGTATATCATTAATATTGAAGACGCCACCACAGGAAATGATAATTACCGGACGACCATTTGGACAGGCAGTAAACTGCAAGTCACCGTAATGTCCATTCAACCGGGCGATGACATCGGTTTGGAAGTGCACGAAGGCATTGACCAATTTATCCGTATTGAAGAAGGAGAAGGCGTGTGTAAAATGGGGCCTTCTAAAGATAACTTACATGTTCAACAAAAAGTGATGGATGATGACGCCGTATTTGTTCCGGCGGACATGTGGCACAACATCGAAAACACCGGTGATAAGCCGCTCAGACTGTATACCATTTATGCTGGTCCAGATCACCTTGAAGGAACGGTTCACCCTACTCATGAAGACGCCAAAAACGATCCAAACGAACACTGAGGTACACTAGGATGAAACAAAAGCCCTGCACCCGTATGGATGGTCCACTGGTGCAGGGCTTTTTTATAAAGGAGAGATGTGGTATGAGTGATTCATTGTTTCAATTAGAGAAGGTTGGTTTTCAGGCAAACGGAAACCAAATCCTTCAAGATATCTCTTTTACAGCAAACAAAGGGGAAGTGATTGTTTTTTCTGGTCCTTCTGGAAGTGGAAAAAGTACCCTTTTGAAATTAATTGGTACGCTGCTTTCCCCAACTTCCGGAAAAATTTATTATCGAGGTACGGATCTGCAAAAAATCGATCCTGTGGAGTATAGAAAAGAAGTCTCTTATTTCTTTCAAAACGCTTCTCTATTCGATGAGACAGTTCAAGAGAACTTGTCTTTTCCTGCCCGCATAAGAGAAGAAGGATTTGATCGGGAACGTGCAAAAAAATTGTTAGAACGAGTTCAAATACCTGAAACTTACTTATCGAAAGAGGTCAAGGAACTATCAGGAGGGGAAAAACAACGGGTTGCATTGGTCCGAAATTTGATGTATCAACCGAAAGTGTTGCTCCTGGATGAAGTTACCAGTTCATTGGACCAAGAAAACAGAGCGATTGTCCTTGATTTAGTCCGAGACATGATGAAAGACCAACAAACTACGGTGTTGGCCGTCACTCACAACCAGGAAGAAATCGACCAAGCTTCTCGTCTGATTACTATCAAAGGTGGAAAAATGGAGGAATCGAAATGACAAACAATTTGGAAATCAGTAATCTTTCTTTGCTTTTATCCTCTGTCCTCTTGATAGTTGCCTTGTTGATTGATTACAAAGAGAAATTGGGATTAGGAAACGACATTTTTATTGCGGGAATTCGCGCTGTCGTTCAATTATTCCTTATTGGATATGTATTGAGCTACGTATTACGAGTGGATAACAACTTTCTCACTTTAGCGATGGTTTTGTTCATTGTGTTCAACGCTTCTTATAACGCCCATACACGCAGTGAGGGGATCAACCGCTCTTTTAAAATTTCAACGACGGCTATTGGAGTAGGAACAGCCTTGTCCTTACTCATTCTTGTTTTTTCAGGAGTCATTGACTGGTCCCCTTCCCAAATCGTTCCAATTACAGGCATGATTGCCAGCAACGCCATGACTGCGATTGGAGTGACCTATCGGTCTTTGAATTCAAAATTTACGGACCAACGCCAACAGGTATTGGAAAAATTGGCATTGGGAGCCAATAAAAAACAAGCGTCCATGAGTATTGTAAGAGAAAGCGTCAAAACGGGCATGGCTCCTTCAATTGACCAAACAAAAACGGTTGGACTTGTCAGCCTACCAGGTATGATGTCAGGGTTGGTTTTTGCGGGAATTGATCCTGTTCAAGCGATTCGTTACCAAATTGTTGTGATGTTTATGTTGATTTCAGTTACTGCGATTTCTTCGTTTATTGCTAGTTATATGGCTTACCGTGAGTTTTATAACAATCGCAGTCAATTAATTATATGATTTGGGATGATACACTACTCTTAAAACCAGTGGTTACAATTTTATGTAGTTAAAAGAAGACCTCACGAGAATAATTGCAAAAAGAACTTCATTTTTTAAGGAAGAAGGATATTTTTGTCATCGAATCTTTGGAACGACTAGGGCGAAACTATGATGAAATTTTTTATATAGTGCAGCAACTGGATTAAAAGGATATCGGACTGATTGTTTTGAACATGCCTATCCTCAACCAATGAGAACTTTCGACGAACGGTTCTGTTGCAAAGTTTTAAATAAAGAATAAAATCCCTTACGGTATCTATGATTTAAGCTGGGATTCCCAATAATATCTTGATTTCAGTACAGACCGAAAACCCGAAGAGAGTGCCTTCTTTTCGGGTTTTCTTATATAATCCTCGGATGGCTTCCATGCCTTTAATCGTGGTAGAGGCAGTGCGTAAACTTCGATAGAATTTATTGCGTCTCTTTACTGGACGATGGTCTTGTTCAATCAAATTATTCAGGTATTTAATGGTACGATGTTCTGTCCCTTGATAAAAGCCGTATTCTTTTAGTTTCTTAAAGGCACTTGTAATAGAGGGGGCTTTATCTGTGACTACAACCTTCGGTTCATCAAACTGCTTCACTAACCGCTTAAGAAAAGCATAGGCTGCTTGTGTGTCCCGTTTTTTACGTAACCAAATATCCAAGGTTAAACCATCTGCATCGATGGCTCGATACAAATAATGCCATTTTCCTTTAATTTTGATGTACGTTTCATCCATTTTCCATGAATAAAAGGATTTTTTATTTTTCTTTTTCCAAATTTGATAGAGTAGTTTGCCATATTCTTGCACCCAACGATAAATCGTCGTATGAGAAACGTTAATGCCACGATCATATAAGATTTCTTGAACTTCACGATAGCTAAGGTTATAACGAAGATAGTAGCCCACGGCTACAATAATCACATCCTGCTGAAATTGCTTGCCTTTAAAATGATCTATCTTGATTCCTCCAAGCTATCTTTTCCATTCATTTTACCTTAAAATCAGTTTATCAGAAAACTTTGCAACAGAACCCTTTAAAGTATTATGAATATTCAAAACAACAGAGGGAGAACAGGAGTGAACACATGGGTGATTTATTAAAAAAAAAGAATTGATGCAATTATTAGAAATTTACCAAAAAATGGGAGAAGAATATCAAAAATTATTTAAAAAAGTGGAAATAAAACTTTATGAACTAACTAAGGAAGCATACATTTCCTAGACTTCGATCCGCCACAAAGCTTATGGCTGCGATTGCTATTCTACCCTGTTCAAATAATGGAAAAGCGATTTGAAATTCAAAAAAAATTTGTTATAATAGTCACATGAGAATCAATGAAGCATATTAAAACTAAATAATGAAAGCTTTGGAATATAACAGATTTTGTTTGTTGGTTATATTCATTGTGATCTGAACAGGCGGTGGACATATAAAAGGTCCATGCAGCCGGGCTGCAATTTTTGCGGCAGCAGAGTATGTAAATAATAAGGGCATACCTGTGGGACAGTTAATTCTGTTCTATAGGTGTGCCCTTTTTTATATATATATTTCTAAATAAAGGGGAGTGAAAAGATGAGATGAAATGGATTTGTAATAATTGGTAAGCAAAAAAACAAAAAATAAGAAAGAGGTTTTAGAAATGGTTGAGTATCTAACAAAAAGTAGGCAAGGACAATTTTTAGTTGTCGGTGTTTTATTTACAATCTTAGGGTTTATCTTTATCCCACTAAATGATGCATACAGTTCCATACTATTTTATATTTCAATTTTCTTTTTAGGCTTCTATGCGGCAAAACATGCTGTTGTTGAAACGATTAAAGATCGCTCACCAAATGTCGACCTATTAATGGTTTTGGCAGCAGTTGGTGCAGTAATCATTGATTTTGAGTCTGAAGGAGCGGCGTTGCTATTGATTTTTGCTGCTGCAGAAGTTTTGGAAGATTATGCAACGAACAAATCCACCAGCGCGATTTCAGAATTAATGGCGCAAGTACCCGACACAGCCCAAGTGCTAAAAGAAAATGGGGATGTAGTGGTTACCCCTACGAAAGAGTTAGTTATTGGGGACATTGTCGTGGTATCGAAAGGTGGTCAAATCCCTATTGATGGCTTGATCGACCGAAATGCAATCGTGAATGAAGCGGCTTTAACGGGTGAGTCTGTCCCAGTAGAAAAAGAGTTAAAGGAGGAAGTTTTTGCCGGAACGATTAATGAAGGAAATGTTTTTCATATAGAAGTAAACAAGACACTGAATCAAACCATGTTTTCCAATATTATCCGGATGGTTGAAGAAGCACAAAACAAACCTTCTCGAATCGCAAAGTTTATAGACCGTATTGAAAGTAAGTACGTGATTGGCGTTTTAATTATCATACCTATTTTCATCTTCTTTCTATATTATTTCCTAAGCCTACCATTAGAAGAAGCATTTTATCGTGGAATGGTACTTTTAACAGTGGCTAGTCCATGTGCATTGATGGCATCAGCTACACCGGCTACGTTAAGCGCGATAAGTAATGGAGCCAAAAACGGTATCTTATTTAAAGGTGGAGCCGCAATGGAAGCGTTAAGTACAATGAATATTTTGTATACAGATAAGACCGGAACATTGACGTATGGCGACTTCCAAGTGGTCGATTATCATTTGGACCAAGAGCTGTTAAAAGAAGTCATTTATATGGAGCAACAATCCAGTCACCCAATCGGAAGAGCAATTGTTTCTGCCTTTAAAGAGATTAACTTAGCACAAGTGAATCAAGCGGAATCGATTGAAGAAATTGCTGGTTCGGGAATTAAAAAAGGGGCAATCCTAGTTGGAAAACCGGATGCATTTAAGCAATATGATAAATTTGATCAGTTTGAAAAGCTACTGGAAAAAGGCGATACGACCATATTTGTAGCGAAGGGAAATGAAGTCGTCGGTTACTTCTCACTCCGGGATCGAATTCGTCCGCAGTCAGCGAGTACGGTTGCGGATTTCCAAAAAGAGGGCATCAAGGTTTATCTTTTAACGGGAGATAACGAAAAGGTTGCGGCACAGGTTGCAAAGGAAGTAAAGGTAGATGACTATATTTCTTCCATGTTACCGGAAGATAAAATAGATTTTGTCTTAAAAAGCCAAGGAAAAGAAGAAGTTGTTGGGATGATTGGCGATGGGATCAATGATGCGCCCGCGCTAGCGAATGCAGATATCGGAATTGCGATGGGAAGTGGCTCGTCAGTCGCAATGGAATCCTCTGATGTCGTTGTAGTGAAGAATGATTTGTCTAAATTGTTTTATAGCTATCAGCTAAGCAAGAAATTAAATAAAATCATTATTCAAAATGTCATTTTCTCCATCGCTGTTATTGTCAGCTTGATTACTTTAAATATGTTCGGCGTTCTGGGACTTCCTTTAGCAGTACTATTCCATGAGGGCTCCACAATCCTCGTCATCTTAAACGGCTTGCGGTTGTTAGGGTCCGAAAAAACAAAAGCGGAATTAAGTGGTGCTTATTAGACTGCATCATGATATTAGCTGAAAGGGTGAGCGAATATCTACAGCTTTTTAAATTTGTATCTGTAGGGAATGAAGCTTACCCTTGGCGAAAGCCTAAATCGTCAAAAAAGCTGATAATTTCTGAACAGAAATTATCAGCTTTATCTATTTTAAATACATGCTAAAAATCGTTTATTCAAACTTGATTGTCATCAATTATTAAAAACAATAAAGGAGCTATCATAGAGTTATACGAAAGAGTAAAACAAAAAAGACCGCGCAGTGAAAAACTATTTTCGAAGGAAAACCACTTCTTGATGAGGATCAATTCTTAATCTGATTCAATCCAGTAGACTTACATTACAAACAACAAACAGGAGGAAAAAATCATGCAAAGGTGTATTTTAGGAAAGAAAAATCAAATCACCGTCATCAGTGGCATATTAATCGTAATAATTTCCTTCGTTATCGATGGCCTCGATTTGGATGGCAACGGACTTATTTTTTAATCTAGCCACTTGAAGCACCTCGCCAATCTCTTGTTCGGACATTTGGGGCTTTGGGGAATTGATGTGAGCCAATCCTTTTTGAATTTTTTCCTGTTCAGCTGTGTGTTCAGATAAGAAAAAGCCCGCCCATTTTTTCATACCCCGGTCTTGATATTCGTCATTCAAATATTTCATGGATAATCACTCCTTTAGAACCATTATAAGAACAAGTGTTCGTTTTGTGAAGGGGGACAAGGAGTAAATGTCCTGATTTTTTTTATCAGCGACTTTCATTTACTGATGAAAAGAGAGAATAATAACAAAAGCAGGGAAAAGAAAAACTCCTATAATCGCAATCGTTTTTCCTTAAAAGACAAGAGTATGGAGTGCTTTTTTCAAAAGCATATCTATTGAAACCATTTTTTCGTTTTGTGTCGCCATACGCCCTGAACGGTTCTGTTGCAAAGTTTTAAATAAAGAATAAAATCCCTTACGGTATCTATGATTTAAGCTGGGATTCCCAATAATACCTTGATTTCAGTACAGACCGAAAACCCGAAGAGAGTGCCTTCTTTTCGGGTTTTCTTATATAATCCTAGAATGTCTTCCATGCCTTTAATCGTGGTAGAGGCAGTGCGTAAACTTCGATAGAATTTATTGCGTCTCTTTACTGGACGATGGTCTTGTTCAATCAAATTATTCAGGTACTTAATGGTACGATGTTCTGTCCCTTGATAAAAGCCGTATTCTTTTAGTTTCTTAAAGGCACTTGTAATAGAGGGGGCTTTATCTGTGACTACAACCTTCGGTTCATCAAACTGCTTCACTAACCGCTTAAGAAAAGCATAGGCTGCTTGTGTGTCCCGTTTTTTACGTAACCAAATATCCAAGGTTAAACCATCTGCATCGATGGCTCGATACAAATAATGCCATTTTCCTTTAATTTTGATGTACGTTTCATCCATTTTCCATGAATAAAAGGATTTTTTATTTTTCTTTTTCCAAATTTGATAGAGTAGTTTGCCATATTCTTGCACCCAACGATAAATCGTCGTATGAGAAACGTTAATGCCACGATCATATAAGATTTCTTGAACTTCACGATAGCTAAGGTTATAACGAAGATAGTAGCCCACGGCTACAATAATCACATCCTGCTGAAATTGCTTTCCTTTAAAATGATTCATCGTCATTTCTCCTGCTATCTTTTTCTATTATTCTACCTTATTTGATAGTAGATTTAAAACTTTGCAACAGAACCGAATATAACTACTCATTGACAAAACATAGATAAAGTTCTATATTAAATATAGATGAATATCTATGTGGAGGTGAGAATATGGATTATTTAGGATTATCAAAAATTATGAAGGCAATTGCAGAGCCTAATAGACTTCAAATATTAGATATGATTTCAACTGGTGAAAAGTGTGCATGTGATATTTTGAATAATTTTGATTTTACTCAGCCGACACTATCACATCATATGAAGGTTTTGATTGAGGCGGGAGTAGTAACCGCACGTAAAGAAGGCAAATGGCAATATTATTCTCTGGTAACAGAGAACATTGAAGAATTTCAAGAATTAATACATCAGATATTGAATACAAAACAAAAAGAAGGAGTTATGTAAAATGAGTAAAGTATCGTTGTACGAACCAGCAATGTGTTGTGACACAGGAGTTTGTGGTCCCGGAGTAGATACGGAATTGCTTCGAGTTTCCTCTATTATTCAAACATTGGAAAAAGCCGATGGTGTAGAAGTAGAGCGTTTTAATTTAACAGGTAATCCTGCGGCATTCGTAGAAAATGAAAAAATTGGAGAGTTGTTACAGTCTAAAGGAGCCGACATACTACCAGTTGTTTTATTAGATGGTGAAATTGTGAAAATGGCTGGTTATCCGTCAAATGAGGAGTTTAGTGTCTATACTGGTGTTAATTTCTCAGAGGATAAGAAAGAAGAACAATCAAATAGTTGCTGCTCTCCATCATCTGGATGTTGCTAAAACGAAGAAACTAATGCCTATGAGAAGAGATTCTCATAGGCTTTTTTATTAAGTGAGACAGAATCTATTGACAATAGATAGATGAACATCTATATTATATATAGAAGAACTTCTATGTATGGTGGGATGAAAGATGGATTATGAATTAACAGCAAAAGTTTTTAAAGCATTAGGAGACCCAAAAAGGGTTCAAATTGTGGATATGCTCTCTTGTGGTGAGCGTTGTGCATGTGATTTATTAGAGCATTTTGAATTTACACAACCAACACTTTCCCATCACATGAAAGTGTTAATGAATGCAGGGATTGTTCAAGCCAGAAAATCAGGGACATGGCACAATTATTCATTGAATGCGGAGAATATGAAAGTATTATCTGGTGTCATTCAAACAATCATTCAAAACACAGATGACTGTATTTGTCATACGATTGATAATGCTGCATGTTCTTGTGAGGTTAAAGGGAGAGTAACAGCTACAAAGAAAGTAACAACTGCTTAGAATGATGATGTTAAATTTAAAGGAGGAAACCAAACATGAAATTGTACCAACCAGATCAGCTACCATTAACAAAGTATCTATTTTTTACAGGAAAGGGAGGTGTTGGTAAAACAACGACTGCTTGTGGCACTGCTACTTATTTAGCAGATAGTGGGAAAAAAGTTATGTTAGTCAGTACCGATCCAGCAAGTAATTTACAAGATGTTTTTCAAACAGAATTAACAAATAAAGGGAAAGAAATTCCAGAAGTTCCGGGATTAACTGTAGCAAATTTTGATCCTGTAACAGCAGCTGATGACTATAAAGAAAGTGTTGTAGGACCATTTAGAGGGAAACTACCTGATTCTGCTTTAGCGAATATGGAGGAACAATTATCTGGTTCTTGTACAGTAGAGATTGCTGCATTTAATGAATTTTCTGGTTTTTTAACTGATCCAGAAGCAGAGAAAAAGTATGATTATATTATTTTTGATACTGCCCCAACAGGTCACACGTTAAGAATGTTACAGTTACCATCTGCATGGAGTAATTTTATGGATGAAAATACAACAGGAGCCTCTTGCTTAGGTCAATTATCTGGTTTAGGTGATAAAAAGGAAATTTATGAGCATGCTGTAGCCACATTAGCTGATGGAGCAAAAACAACTTTAATGCTTGTAACAAGACCACAAAAGGCACCACTTTTAGAAGCAGATCGAGCTTCTAAAGAATTACAAGAGATAGGCATTGAAAATCAAGTCTTATTAGTGAATGGCGTCTTAGAGGAAGCAACAGATAAAGTATCTCAATTGATTTATGATGGACAACAAGAAGCGTTGGCACAAATGCCAGAGAGTTTGAAAGCTTTTCCTGAGTACAGTATTCCTTTACGTTCTTACAATGTGACTGGTGTTGAAAATCTACGCCAATTGTTGAAATCCAATCAAGGTGAATTTTTAACTGAAATAGTCACACCAAGAGCATTTCCTAGATTGAAAGACATCGTGAATGAGTTGCATCAATCTGGTAAAAAAGTGATTTTTACAATGGGTAAAGGTGGCGTTGGGAAAACGACTATTGCTGCGGCAATTGCCACTGGTTTAGCAGATAAAGGCAAGAAAGTTCATTTGGCTACAACCGATCCAGCTGCTCATTTACAATTTGTGATTTCTGAATCCGATCAAATCAAGGTGAGTCATATCGATGAGGACAAGGAATTAGCAGATTATACAGAAGAAGTATTAAGCAAGGCTCGTGAAACGATGTCACCAGATGATGTTGCTTATGTAGAAGAAGATTTACGTTCGCCTTGTACACAAGAAATCGCTGTATTCAGAGCTTTTGCAGAGATTGTGGATGATGCCGATTGTGATGTGGTAGTTATTGATACCGCACCAACAGGACATACATTACTATTACTTGATTCTACCCAAAGCTACCATAAAGAAGTAGAGCGGACATCTGGTGAAGTACCAGAATCAGTGAAACGTCTCTTACCTCGTTTGCAAGATGGAAAAGAAACCGAAGTGGTCATGGTCACTTTACCTGAAACAACACCTGTTTATGAATCTATGCGACTACAGGAAGACTTGGATCGAGCAGGCATTGCTCATACATGGTGGGTCGTGAATAACAGTATGTTAACAAGTGGTACAACAAATCCAATGTTACTAGCCCGAGCACAAAATGAAAATACATGGATTGATAAAGTAGCAGAATTATCTAATAATCATTATGGGGTTGTAGAATGGCATGCAGAAGAAATCTCTGGAGAAGCACTACACAATATATTGAATTAGAAGCATTTTATTTTTTTTATTGATAGATAGAAATTTTTCTATCTATCATGCACTTATTTGAATTTTATGATGGAGGAAGATGATGATGGAAAAAGAAGAACAAAAAGGATTGGGAATATTTGAAAAATATTTAACGCTTTGGGTGGCTTTGTGTATGGTTACGGGTGTTTTAATTGGGAAATATTTGCCAGCTGTTCCAGCAACTTTAGGGAAATTCGAGTATTATCAAGTATCTATTCCAACAGCAATCTTAATTTGGTTGATGATCTATCCGATGATGTTGAAAATAGATTTTACTAGTATTGTTAATGCAGCTAAGAAACCTAAAGGTCTGATTGTAACCTGTACAGTGAATTGGTTAATTAAACCATTTACAATGTACGCCATTTCAGCTTTTTTCTTTTTCGTTGTATTTAAAGGGATTATCCCAAATGATTTAGCCAAAGAATATGTCGCAGGAGCTGTATTGTTAGGTGCGGCACCTTGTACTGCAATGGTCTTTGTTTGGAGTTACTTAACTAAAGGAGATCCAGCTTATACATTGGTTCAAGTTGCGATTAATGATTTAATTATTTTAGTGTTGTATGCGCCAATCGTTGCTATTTTATTAGGTGTTGGAAATGTAGCTGTTCCAATTAATACGTTGATCTTATCGACTGTTTTATTCGTAGTGATTCCACTTCTTTTAGGTGTTGTCACTCGAACAGTCATTATAAAAAATAAAGGACTTCATTATTTTGAAACAGTCTTTCTAAAGAAATTTGATAAGGTTACAATTATTGGGTTGCTTTTAACGCTAGTGATTATTTTTTCTTTCCAAGGTGAAAGAATCTTGAATAATCCACTGCACATTCTTTTAATTGCAATTCCGCTAACCATTCAAACACTATTGATTTTTGCTATTGCGTATACATGGGCGCGCTTTTGGAAGTTGCCTCATTCGATTGCTGCTCCGGCAGGCATGGTTGGAGCTAGTAATTTCTTTGAATTATCTGTAGCAGTAGCCATCTCACTATTTGGTTTACAGTCAGGGGCAACATTAGCAACAGTAGTGGGCGTATTAGTTGAAGTACCAGTCATGTTGCTATTAGTTAAAGTTGCGAATAGTACAGTTGGATGGTTTCAAAAAAATGAGTTACCTCAATCGTTAAGAAGCTAGTTTAAGAAGACTAAATTTATTACTTGGAGATGTTGATTGTGGCAGGTGTAACAAAAAAATTATCATTATTAGATCGTTATTTAACCCTCTGGATTTTTCTTGCAATGGGTTTTGGGATTGGATTAGGTTATTTTGTACCAGAGGTTGTGACAGGAATAAATAAACTGGAAGTTGGAACAACTTCTATACCTATTGCGATAGGCTTGATATTAATGATGTATCCACCGTTAGCTAAGGTGAAATATGAAGAGATGTGGCGTGTCTTTAAAGATTGGAAGGTTTTATTATTATCACTTTTCCAAAACTGGATTGTCGGTCCCATTTTAATGTTTATTTTAGCTGTTGTCTTTTTACATGATTATCCTGAGTATATGGTAGGGTTAATTATGATTGGTCTGGCTCGTTGTATTGCAATGGTGATTGTGTGGAGTAACTTAGCTCAAGCGGACAATGAGTATACGGCAGGATTAGTGGCGTTCAATTCCATTTTTCAAATTATCTTTTATTCAGTGTTTGCCTATATTTTTGTGACAGTTATTCCGGGATGGTTAGGCTTAGAAACGCATGCTGTTTCAATTGGAATGGGTGAGATTGCAACAAGTGTTTTCATTTATTTAGGTATTCCTTTCATTGCAGGCTTTTTATCTCGTTGGATTCTAATAAAGAAAAAAGGAAAGAAATGGTATGAAGAAAAATTCATTCCTAAGATTAGTCCAATTACATTGGTTGCCTTATTATTTACAATTGTTGTGATGTTCTCCGTTAAAGGAGAAAAAGTCATTGAACTTCCAATGGATGTAGTAAGGATTGCCATTCCATTACTCATTTATTTTGTCCTTATGTTCTTTGTTTCATTCTTTATTTCTAAACGTATGGGAACCAGTTATCCAATTGCAGCTTCATTATCGTTTACCGCAGCGAGCAATAATTTTGAATTAGCAATTGCGGTAGCAGTTGGCGTATTTGGTATTAATTCAGGGGAAGCCTTTGCAGCAGTAATTGGTCCACTAGTGGAAGTTCCGGTTTTGATTGGTTTAGTAAATGTAGCATTGAAATTTAAGCAAAAATATTTTAAGCAAACTTAAAAAAGGAATGAGGCATCTTTATGAAAATTGTGATTATTGGTTCAGTAGCAGCTGGGACAAGTGTGGCTGCAAAGGCTAGACGAAATACAGAGGAAGCAGAGATTGTTGTCTATGACCAAGATAAGGATATTTCCTATTCAATTTGTGGGATTCCTTATTATATAGGGGAGGAAGTTGAAGAGTTAGATAAGTTGACCCCTAGAAATGCTGCATGGTTTAAGAAGCGCTATAATGTAGATATTTTTACAGAGCATCGAGTGACAGCTATTCATCCTGAAACTCGAACGCTTGAGGTTGAGAATCTTCAAACAAAGGAGAAGAAAACCGAATCCTATGATGAATTGGTTTTAGCAACAGGAGCCAAACCGATTGTGCCAGAGATTTTTAAAGCACAACAAGCCAATAGAAATCTTTTTCGTGTTCGTAATATTCAAGATGCTGCTGCAATTCACTCATTTATTGAAAAAGAAAAGCCGCAACAAGCCACAATTATTGGTGCAGGCTTTATTGGATTAGAAATGGCAGAGCAATTGGTTCATAAAGGAATAGAGGTAACTATTATTCAACGTGGCAATCAAGTCATGAAACAAATGGATGCTGATATGGCTTATCGTGTCCAAAAGGAGCTTGAAAAAAATCATGTTAAGCTTCAATTGAATACAACGATCACAAAAGTAATGGAGAAGGATGGCTACATTACTGAATTAGCAACCAATCAAGAGCAAACAATCAAATCGGATTTAGTCATTCTTGCAGCTGGTGTTACTCCGAATACTTCACTTATTCAATCGACAACTATTCAATTGGGAAAATCTGGTGCGATTAAAGTGAATAAGAAAATGCAGACAACGGTACCACATATTTATGCGGTAGGAGATGTTGCTGAGAGCTATTCTGTCATTACAGATAAACCAATATATCGCCCACTTGGATCAACTGCTAATAAGATGGGTAGAATTGCTGGTGATATCATCACAGGAGGAACACTGGAACATCGTGGTATTTTAGGAACTGGTATTGTTCGAGTTTTTGATTTAGCGGTTGCATATACTGGTTTAACAGAAAAAGAAGCTAAATTAGAAGGATTAGAGACAGCTATTCTTTATAATATTAAGCCAGATCATGCGGACTACTTAGGTGGAAAAGAGCTGACAATCAAAGCTTTAGCAGATAAAAGTAGCGGGAGAATTCTTGGAGCTCAGATTATTGGAGAGCAAGGTGTAGATAAACGAATTGACGTAATTGCCACTGCAATTTCATTTGGTGCAGTAGCAGAAGATTTGTTCCATTTAGATCTTGCTTATGCACCACCATTTGCGACAACGAAAGACCCCGTTCTTTATACTGGAATGGCGTTAGATAATGCAATAAGCAATGGAACACCTTTAATGACCCCAACTGAATTGATTGAGCGACAAGCAAGTGGAGAACAACTGCAAATTATTGATACTCGTTCCAAAAAACAATATGAAATTTCTTGTGTTAAAGGGGCTATCCATATTCCATTAGCAGAAATACGTGATAGAGTGGCGGAGCTAGATAAAAATGTAACAACAATCACGTATTGTAATAAGGGCGTAACTGGAAATGCTGCTCAAAATATCCTGTTAAACGAAGGATTTAAAGAAGTCTATAATTTATCTGGAGGAAATAAAAATTACCAGATAATTGCCCAAATGCTCGCCTCTAACTGATTTAATGATGAAGGGATTAAATAGATGACAGAAGAAAAAAGAGCGTTGGCAAGACTTGCTGGTATCTTGGGAGCTTTCCTCGCTGCCAAACTATTAAACTATCAAATAAATGTTGGTATATTTGTAAATTTTGTTATAATTGTTGTGGTTCTATATGTTTTAGCTAAAAAAAGAGAATCTAAAGCTAAAGAAGACAAAAAATAGTTTGTCGCAAATGCAGTTGCACCTTGACTGCATTTGTTTTTTGACAAAAGAAATATAAGTAAGGAGGTAATGAGTAAATAAGCTATGCACTAGATTTAAAAGGCTTAAAAAAAGTATATGCGACCGGTGTTGAGGCGCTGCGTGGTATTGATTTAACTGTAGAAGAAGGAGATTTTTACGCACTGCTAGGTCCAAACGGTGCTGGAAAATCAACAACAATTGGAATTATTACCTCACTTGTTAATAAGACTGCTGGTCAAGTGAAGGTTTTTGATTATGATATTGATAATGATTTAGAGCGAGCAAAGCAACAGATTGGTCTTGTGCCGCAGGAATTTAATTTTAATCCGTTTGAAACGGTTCAACAAATTGTAGTAAATCAAGCAGGATATTATGGTGTCTCAAGAAAAGAGGCACTGAAACGTAGTGAAAAGTATTTGAAGCAGTCCAATTTATGGGAGAAAAGAAACGTTCGTGCCCGTATGTTATCTGGAGGGATGAAACGAAGACTTATGATAGCTCGAGCATTAATGCACGAGCCACGTCTGCTAATTCTTGATGAACCAACTGCTGGAGTGGACATTGAGCTTAGAAGAGAAATGTGGGCATTTTTAAAAGAGTTAAATGAAAGTGGCACAACAATCATTCTTACAACTCATTATTTAGAAGAAGCAGAGATGCTTTGTCGTAACATTGGAATTATTCAATCAGGTGAGCTAATTGAGAATACAAGTATGAAAGCACTTCTATCAAAACTACAATATGAGACTTTCATTTTTGATTTAGATAGCTACGACAAAAAGCCTGTGATAAAAGGTTATAAGCACTTTTTTGAAGATGATCTAACACTTGCTATAGAAGTTGAACGAAATCAGGGAGTTAATAATATTTTTGAGCAGCTCAATCAGCAAAATATCAAGGTTCTTTCTATGCGCAATAAATCAAATAGATTGGAAGAGTTGTTCTTAAAAATTACCGAAGACAAACATCAAAAGGAGGAGAAAAATGTTTAGTATCTACTTTACAGCACTTAAAAGCTTAGCAGTTAAGGAAACCAACCGTTACCTACGGATATGGGTACAAACTTTAGTGCCTCCTGTTATTACGACCTCATTATATTTTGTTATTTTTGGAAAAATGATTGGTGGTCGTATTGGTGATATGGGCGGCTTCTCCTATATGGAATTTATTGTACCAGGTTTAATTATGATGTCTGCAATCACAAGTTCTTACGCAAATGTTTCTTCATCTTTCTTTTCTCAAAAATTCCAAAAGAATATTGAAGAGCTATTAGTTGCACCTGTACCCACACATGTTATTATTTGGGGATTTGTTATTGGTGGACTGGGTAGGAGTATCTTAGTTGGGACATTGGTTACAGTCATTTCTCTATTTTTTGTTCCACTTCATGTTTATTCATGGTTTATTGTGGTGATTACATTATTGATGACTGCAATTTTATTTTCATTAGCAGGCTTAATTAATGGTGTTTTTGCACAATCTTATGATGATGTTTCAATTGTACCAACATTTGTTTTACAGCCATTAACTTATTTAGGTGGTGTATTTTACGCCATTTCAATGTTGCCGCCATTCTGGCAGGCAGTATCGAAAATTAATCCAATTGTTTATATGATTTCAGGATTTCGTTATGGATTTCTTGGAACGACAGATGTACCAATTATGGTTTCAATTACAATATTAATCCTTTTTATCATCGTTCTTTATGCAATTTGTTATTATTTAGTAGATAAAGGAAAGGGATTAAGAAGTTAATAATTAAAAGACAGTTATTAGAATTAGCTCTTACCTCTAACATATTTGTGGAGATAAGAGCTTTTTTATTTTATTTCATGAAGATTGTATTTTAATGTATCAAAGAATTTGATTATGGTGTCCCATATCCCATGATATAAGGACTGTTTTTTTCATAACTTAGTTTAGCAATTTTGTCTCCTGAATTACCTTCAATTGTGTAAACAATGTTATTTTCTACTTTCTCAACAATTCCTACATGGTCGCTAACAGAATCACCATCCCAGTCAAAAAAGATGATATTACCACTTTTAGGCAAATTACCTTTTCCCAACCACTGATTTTTAGCTTTAAAATTTTCGGTTCTGTTGCACAGTTTTAAATAAAGAATAAAATCCCTTACGGTATCTATGATTTAAGCTGGGATTCCCAATAATACCTTGATTTCAGTACAGACCGAAAACCCGAAGAGAGTGCCTTCTTTTCGGGTTTTCTTATGTAATCCTCGAATGGCTTCCATGCCTTTAATCGTGGTAGAGGCAGTGCGTAAACTTCGATAGAATTTATTGCGTCTCTTTACTGGACGATGGTCTTGTTCAATCAAATTATTCAGGTATTTAATGGTACGATGTTCTGTCCCTTGATAAAAGCCGTATTCTTTTAGTTTCTTAAAGGCACTTGTAATAGAGGGGGCTTTATCTGTGACTACAACCTTCGGTTCATCAAACTGCTTCACTAACCGCTTAAGAAAAGCATAGGCTGCTTGTGTGTCCCGTTTTTTACGTAACCAAATATCCAAGGTTAAACCATCTGCATCGATGGCTCGATACAAATAATGCCATTTTCCTTTAATTTTGATGTACGTTTCATCCATTTTCCATGAATAAAAGGATTTTTTATTTTTCTTTTTCCAAATTTGATAGAGTAGTTTGCCATATTCTTGCACCCAACGATAAATCGTCGTATGAGAAACGTTAATGCCACGATCATATAAGATTTCTTGAACTTCACGATAGCTAAGGTTATAACGAAGATAGTAGCCCACGGCTACAATAATCACATCCTGCTGAAATTGCTTTCCTTTAAAAGGATTCATCGTCATTCCTCCTGCTATCTTTTTCTATTATTCTACCTTATTTGATAGTAGATTTAAAACTTTGCAACAGAACCAATAAGGTTATAGTTAACATAAATATTTAGCACGTATATAACAGTTTGATTTTAAGCTGTTTAACATCTAAATCTTTGCATAATATATCTTATGTAAACTAATATTTATATTTAAATTATTTTAAGAAAACATTAGTATTTTAAAGCTTTTTAGATTAAAATATACTTGAGGCTTAATAGTATTGTCCCTAGTAAAAAAATGGAGGTAATATAATGGCAGGTTCTGTTGCAAAGTTTTAAATAAAGAATAAAATCCCTTACGGTATCTATGATTTAAGCTGGGATTCCCAATAATACCTTGATTTCAGTACAGACCGAAAACCCGAAGAGAGTGCCTTCTTTTCGGTTTTTCTTATATAATCCTCGGATGGCTTCCATGCCTTTAATCGTGGTAGAGGCAGTGCGTAAACTTCGATAGAATTTATTGCGTCTCTTTACTGGACGATGGTCTTGTTCAATCAAATTATTCAGGTATTTAATGGTACGATGTTCTGTCCCTTGATAAAAGCCGTATTCTTTTAGTTTCTTAAAGGCACTTGTAATAGAGGGGGCTTTATCTGTGACTAGAACCTTCGGTTCATCAAACTGCTTCACTAACCGCTTAAGAAAAGCATAGGCTGCTTGTGTGTCCCGTTTTTTACGTAACCAAATATCCAAGGTTAAACCATCTGCATCGATGGCTCGATACAAATAATGCCATTTCCCTTTGATTTTAATATAGGTCTCATCCATCTTCCACGAATAGAAGGATTGTTTATTTTTCTTTTTCCAAATAGTGTAAAGTAGTTTGCCATATTCCTGTACCCAGCGGTAGATGGTGGTGTGAGAAACGTTAATGCCACGGTCATATAGGATTTCTTGGACGTCACGATAGCTAAGATTATACCGAAGGTAGTAGCCTACGGCTACAATAATCACATCCTGCTGAAATTGCTTTCCTTTAAAATGACTCATCGTCATTCCTCCAAGCTATCTTTTCCATTCATTTTACCTTAAAATCAGTTTATCAGAAAACTTTGCAACAGAACCTATTGTGCAGCCGATATTTTCTTCATTCAGTACACCCTTGAAATATGCAGTGTTAGATAAAGCAGTTCGTCCTGATTTGCTGAGGCACCTATCTCTTCTTGAACGTACTCCTTGATTTTCAAGGCCGCCCGATACTCTTTCGGAAAACGCTGCTTCACTGAAGCCAGCAAAAAATCATCCTTCCCCGGCAACTCTTCCTTCTTAATCATTCGGGCAATAAAAAACTGTAAATGCGTCACAAATCTTAAGTAAAGCATCGAATCTTTATCAACCTTTTTTTCGGGAAACAGATATCCTAGCATAGCCAAGATATCCTTTAGTGCTCTTACCGAGAGCATGGTTTCTTCCATATTTGCTTGTTCACTTTGGGCATTTACAATGTGAAACGCAATGTTTCCAGCCTCCTCTTCTGGCAACTGAACATTCATTTTTTTGTTGATCAATTGGATAGCATAGCAGCCGATCTCAAATTCTTTTGGATAATACTTTTGAATTTCAATCAGCAGGCGATTTTGAAAAACAATGCCTTTTTGACTGCGTTCAATGGCATGCTTCAAGTGATCAACCAAGGTAAAAAATAGACTTTTATTCAGCTTAAAGTCAAACTTGGCGTTGGCATAATCGATAATTCGCTTGACGCAAATAATTAGATCATCCGGAGCAGCCTCAAACAGTTTAATGTAATCCTTTTTTAGAGCATCAGAAAGTGAATCTAATTTAAATACTTTTTGGATTTTGTCAGCCGGAACCAAATCGCCTTTCTTTAGTTGAAATCCAATCCCTTTCCCCATCAAAATTACTTCTTTGCCTTGCTTATCTAAGCAAAGAATTAAACTGTTGTTTAACGTTTTAATTACTCTCATTAGATTCACCGTTCTCTCTAAGCTAAGCCATTTCTTGCGATTACTTTTTGATACCAAAAGAAGCTTTCTTTTTTTATTCGTTTTAATTCTTTAAGATTCTCATCGGTTCGGTCAACATATATAAAACCATAACGCTTATTGAAGCCTTGATGGGTACTAACAACATCAATCGCTGACCAAGGTAAATAACCAAAAACATCTACACCATCTGTTAAAGCTGCTTGAATAGCCAGAATATGTTTGGCTAGATAATCAATTCGATCCTGGTCATTAATTCGTCTATCTTCCTCAACTATGTCGGGTGCCCCATAGCCATTTTCAGTAATTAAAATAGGTAAATCATAGCGATCGTACAATTTCCTCAATGTTAATCGTAGTCCAGTAGGGTCAACTACCCAGCCATATGGCGTTTTATCTACATAAGGATTTTCAGCTGCCCGGTAGACACCTTCTTCTCCCAACATGATCTGTTGATCCCCCGCTCTAGCGGAAACATCTGATCCGTCATTTTTGCTGGCAGCGATGGTGGCAGTTGAATAATAATTAATCGCAATAAAATCGGGTTTACCGGAGGATAAAATTGCCTGATCCTCTGCCTCAATTTTAGGATATAATCCACGATCATTCAAATAGTTTTCAAACAAATAATTGTATTTTCCCCGAACTGCTGCATCTAAGAAAGACCAGCCTCTCAATGTTTCCCAATTATGGGCTGCAATTGCATCTTCTGGACTGGAGGTAGCTTGATACATAGCCGTTAAATTGATTGCTGGACCGATTTTTCCTTTAAGATTCAACTGATGATACAAGTGAATTACTCTAGCTTGAGCTAATAAAACATGGTGATTAATTTGAAAGAGTTCTTTTTTTGAAGGCAGCTCTCCACTTGGTGGCAAACCAATCGCTCCAGGATGAAGGATCATCGTGTTTTGCTCATTAATTGTCAGCCAATAGTTCACCTTGTCACCATACTCAGTAAGCAATATCTGTACATAGTCCACAAAATAATCGATAGTTGCTCGATTTAACCAACCGCCCTGCTCCTCTAGAAAATAAGGTAAATCGAAATGGTACATGGTGACAATCGGTTCGATTCCCTGATTCAGGCATTCATCAATTACTTGATGATAAAAAGAAATTCCCTTTTGATTGGTTTTATTATTTTCAATATCCATAATTCGCGTCCAAGCGATGGAAAAGCGAAAAGCTTTTAAGCCTAATTCTTTAAACAGCTGTATATCTTCTTTATAGTGATGGTAAAAATCCGAGGCAACTTCAAAATTAGCTACCCCTTCTGTATGCTGATACTTGTCAATAATAGACGGTTGTTTCCCATCCTCCTGATAGGCACCCTCTGCCTGGTAGGCACTAATGGAGGCACCCCATAAAAACTTCTCTGGAAATGCTGAAAGCTGTTTGTATTGCAAAAAAATCCTCTCCTTAACTAATTTGCATCAATGGTTCGTGTTCCTTTAAGCTTCCGCTTGCTTCACTAATTCCTGCGTAATTTTCACTGTTGGTCACTACCACAATCACTGTATCATCGTAGCCAGCGTTTCTAATGGCAGCGAAATCGGCGTTGATTAATAATTGTCCTGCTGACACCTGATCTCCTGCTTTTACAAATACTTCAAAGGGTTCCCCTTTTAAATTCACGGTGTCGATCCCCACATGGATCAATAATTCAATACCTTCTTTAGAACGTAGACCAATCGCATGTTTAGATTCTAAAATAGTAATGATTTCTCCCTCAACAGGTGAATAAATGCTGTTTTCTTCTGGATGAATGGCTACGCCCTTTCCCAATAGTCCCTTAGAAAAGACAGCATCGTTCACTTCAGAAATAGGACACACGGTTCCTTTTACCGGATTTTCAACAATGACTGCTTCGGCTATTGCCGTTTGCTCTGATTCATCAGAAGTATCGTCAAATCCAATTAGATAAGCAATGATAAAGGTTGCAACAAAGGCGATTACACACGTAATAATTGCGTGAACAATATTCATTGGATTTTCTCCAATAAAGGCTGGTAAGGCTGCTAAGCCAGGGGAAACAAAGGCATATCTGACTAAACCGCTCAAGCCAGCATACAAACCAGCAATTGCACCACCAATCATGGAAGCAACTAATGGTTTTTTCAGCTTCAAGGTTACTCCATAGAGTGAAGGCTCAGTAATTCCCATTAAAGCAGTGATCCCAGTGGACACAGCTAGCTGCTTCAACTCTTTGTTTTTAGTTTTCGCGGCTACAGCAAAGGTAGCACCTGATTGAGCAATATTAGAAGCCAGCATTCCTGGCCCATTGATCATTTCAGAACCCGTACTGCTCAATTGCATAGTAGCGATTGGCGTCATTGCCCAAGCTGTACCCGTAACCACCAAAAATGGCTGCAAACCACCCATCAAAAATGGAATTAACCAAGCTGCTTTGCCGTTAATCCATTCAGCCCCCATTGCTATAAGATCGTTCAGCAACGTTCCAAACGGTCCAATGACAACCAACGCTAAAGGCCCCATAATTAAAAATACCAGCATCGGCTTAGTAAAGAATTTAATAAACGAAGGCGAAATTCGATCCGCAAAGGGCTCTACATAGGACATGATCCAAACAGTAAAGATAATCGGTAAAACTGATCCCGCATAATCTGCAGCTAATACCGGAATTCCTAGAAAAGAAACGGCATCACCAGTAGAAAAAAGCTGTGAAATATTTGGATGAAGCAAAATGCCAGCAACAGTAATCGCCAAAATTGGGTTGACATCAAACTTTATGGCTGCCCCATAGGCTAAGAGTACTGGCATAAAATAAAAGGCTGCATCAGCAATAGTATTCAAAATGATGTAAGTTTGACTACTGTCTGATAGTACACCAGTCAAAGTCAAGACGGCCAAAATGGCTTTTACCATCCCGGCACCTGTTATAGCTGGAATCATCGGTGTAAAGGTGGTAGAAATGACACTAATCAATCTTGAAATAATACTTTCTTGATTGTCTGAAGAGGGGCCCTTTTTAATTGAAGTTCCCACTTCCTTTTGAATTTCCTTGAAGGCTGTTTGGACTTCATTGCCAATCACCACTTGGTATTGTCCACCGCTATCCACCACACTAATTACACCAAGTGTTTTTTCTAAGGCTTTCGTATCGGCTTTCCTTTTATCTTTGAGTTCAAAACGCAGTCTGGTGGCACAATGGGTTAAGCTGACCACATTTTCTTTTCCCCCAACCTGTTGCAATACATTTCTTCCTACTTCTCTGTAATCCATTATTCTCTCTCCTTAAAGCAGTAAAAAAGACCAAGTCAAACCACGCCCCAATCAACATTGAAGTGTTAGTTTGTCTTGGTCTTGCCTGCATAATCAGTAACATGCCAATAACGTTATTTTGCTGTAATCCAATAATAGCACATTATGATAGCGCAATCAACAGGGAATTTAATTTTTTATCTTTTCGTTTGACCGTATAGGGTAATATAACAGTTAGATCACATCGACTAAGGTATATCTGCGTATACTTACTGCTAAAATAAGTATATCTAATATTAACTATACCAGTAAAACCATTCCTACATAACCAACGGGAAATTCCCAAAATCGCGAAAGCATCAAAAATGCATATAACGGATCACACAACTTCAACAATTCTGCTCTTGGGAAAAATTGATGAATTTGGTGAGTAAAGGATGGAATAAACAGCATTCCAACAATATAGGCAACAATAGTGATACTTGTTTTTTTGGTAAAAATCAGTAAGCAATAGCCAATTTCAATCATTCCGAGATATAAAGGTATCGATAGAATGATTTGGGCTAGTATTCTTAAAAATTAACTAGCAAATGTTTAAACTGATTTATTTCTAATCTACATGTAGTAAGTATTTCAATTCCACCAATTATCAATAAAAATACCAAACATATCCATAATAATTTTTTCTTTTTCATTTCTTTTATATTGTATTAATTGTCTAACTTAATTTGACAATTAATACAATGAAAGGGAAAAGAAAACCAAGCGGACATAAGGAAAAAAGAGGAAAACAAACTTTTCGCCGTTCGATTCAGGATAGAACAACTGATTATATAGAGTTCAATCATGAGTTTGGTCACCTAGAAGGTGACACCATTGTCGGTGGAAAACATAAAAGTGCGGTGATCACGTTAGTTGAGCGATTATCTAAAGTGATCATCACCTTGAAACCCGCTGGTAGGCAAGCTATAGATATTGAGAATAGACTGAATCAATGGTTTCAATCTGTACCGAAACACTTGTTTAAATCCATCACATTTGATTGTGGAAAAGAGTTCTCGAATTGGAAAAAGATTAGTAATAGCAATGATATTTCGATTTATTTCGCTGATCCAGGAACACCTTCTCAACGAGGACTAAATGAACATTCGAATGGCTTATTACGTAAAGATGGCTTATATAAAGCTATGGATTTTAATGAGGTATCCGAAACCTTTATCCAATCGGTGCATCAAAACGAAATCATATTCCTAGAAAATCATTACACTATCGCACACCATTGGAAGTATTTTTGAGTTACGTAGGTAAAGATGATTTGTCTAGCTTAATTTGACAACCGAAAATATTAAAAACCTTAAAGTGTAAGCGGTAACTTAGTTGTTAATAATTTAGCTATCACTCCTTAGAAAGTGATAGCTAAATTTAATGGATTTTTCAATTATTTAAACGTAAATCGTTCATTTATAATTTTGGTTATGTTTGATTTAGTTAGAAAATAAATCCACGATGGGCTAACTCCGGAAATTTGTCTTTTCATATACATTAGATTTTGCGACTCTTTCAAATCCTCTTCACTCTTAGACGAACTAATCCTGATATTCAAGGCCTTGTTTAACTCATTATTTCTAAATAGTTTTTGTATGGTTATGATTATTTTTTTTGTTAAGCTAGACATCAGAAGGAATAACGTCTTCAAGTATTCGCTTATCGACAAGTCCTTAAAAACAAATAGCGAAATAATAAAAATAACCACAAATATACCGACTAATTTTGAATTTATGTGTTTGTCATAATTAATACTTTCTAACATTGCATTTTTTATTGCTTCTTGTTCTTCAGTTTCCTCATTAACAACTTCATACCAATTCTTAACTCCTCTTGGATTTTCATTACCAGTATTTTTCATTTGTATTTCAAATTTTTCTTTATTTCTTATTCTTATTTTTTCAGTATCCGTGAATGTTTTTTCTGTGATCTCATCAGTCCATCCAAATACATATTCATCAAAAACTTGTTTGAATGTTGCCCCTGCAGCAGTATACTTAGCAATATAGTTATCTAATAGGAAAGTTAATAAGAACCATATGATCAATAATAAATCTGTAAAGAACGAGTCAGGCCACAAAAATTTGATGCCTATTGTAACAATTAACCCTATCCAATATAAATTGTCTAATATTTCTGCTTTGTTATAACAGATTCTTGCTGCTACTTGGCATCGCAATGCGGCATCACTATTTTGTCTAAAATAGATTGAATTCATATCTGTCCCCTTACCTTCATTAACAGCTCTAAATCTTTCTTTGACTGTTCAAATAATAAGCGAGAAGCTGACAGCTTCTTTAGTATATTATAATGACAATACTTAAACTTTTTATTTGATCCGCAAGGACATTTTAAGTTTTTGTCCTTATTTTTTACTGGGATTAAAGCTAATAAACCTACAATGACAGTTAAATTATGGACGGAAAATATATTCTGATAGCTTTCTAAGATCCCAATATCACCATGGCTTCTTTCCACCAAAGGCATAATACCATACCTAGTAAAATATTCATAAATAGTTAAAAAATCCAAAATCATAGCAAAATATATACTTAAACTATAATCAGGAATTAGTCTTAACCTTAAATCCATTTCTGTTCCTAAACAAAATGAATTGTTAGAGTCGGAGAATAAATGGTGGTATGAAATTATTTTTTTTTCACCATATTCATAGCATTTAGGCAAGGTATGAGGATAATCATTTGGGATTAAAACTGCAATTTTATAATTTAATAGAAACTTCGCATCGTTTATTTGACTAGTGCAACATATAGATAAAATAAATTCAATATGTTGTTTTTCTTCCTTAAAATTTATCAATTCAATTCTTGGCATTTTTTGAATTTGTTCGTATATATATTCCTTAGTTAACTTCATTACCTGCTCCAAGGACTTATTTTTAGAGGATTAACTTTATAAACTGCCTCTGTAACATTGGTATCCCTTAAATTAAAAGAATTATAAAGCAATTCTCTTTTTAAACTGTCACTCATTTCCATTGACCCCTGATTGTTAATCATGTTGTCCAAATCATTAACCCATTTAAAAAAATTCTTAGCAGCATTGCTATTTTCATTCCAAGAACTTAAAATATTATCTAAGCCGTTTGCTGGATTCTTAAGAGACCAATTTTTTCCCTCTAATGATATTATTTCAGCAATTCTGTACCCATTGTCCAAACTTGATTCTATAGTTTTTCCTTTAGTAAATCCCTCAAGCTGCTTAAGTTCCCCTACTACTTGCTTTAATAAAGTAAATTCATCCGAAGAAAAAGTATACTTGTTTGCTATTCTAGCAACAATAGTAGTTATGACAATCGAAGATGGTTTTCCTTCTGCTCTAGATCTTGAAAAATATACATCTCTCAATCTCTTTAAAATTTTAATGACGTTCCTCATCATATTGGAAGCACTATCCTCCGGTAATTCCTCGATAGAAGCTACCAAACTTCTCCCAGCCATATCAGAATAGTTTCTTTCGTATGTTTCTGTTTGTTCTCGAAACCATTGTTTATATCCATTGGGATTATTTGATATCCAGCCAATTCTTTTTTGGGAAACATCGGGTATAGCAATAGAAGTTCCTACGAGATCCACTCTTTTTGTTTCTCTCTCAATTTTACTTATTGTTTCCCTAGATTCTGAAACAGCAGGAATGATATCAATTGAAAAATCAACATCGTCATTCTCAGCATAATTTACTGTAAAACATTTGTCCCAGCGCTTATAGTTATGATATCCACCTTTCTTCAACGCTACCTCAAAAGTATTCATAAGATCTTCTGGAGAAATATTTTTATCTAAATTTTGAACTTCACAAATAACATCAACATCGTAGGATTTGTCTTTATCATTATCAAATGGTCTAATAGCTGTCTTAGTCGCAAAGGATCCCTGAGAATAAAAATTAATTTTAAGTCCAGACTTCTGTTCTATTGATTTACATAAATTAGTGTAAAGTTCCTTTGCTCTTTCACGTTGAGTCTTCGTTAAATCTATTTTTTTCAAAATCTCATTTAATGTTTGATTTTTACTATAGGACATTTTACTACACCTCAAATTTAAGCTTATTTAGTTTAATTATACTATATCTAACCCTAAAAAAACACTATATATTGTTTTCTCGTTTAAAAAGACACAACATATAGTGTTAAAATGTTCTAATAATTTATTCCGAAGATACAATTTTGATACATAAATTCAGTGATATCATATAGATGAATTATGTCACTCGAATTATAGTAATTAGACAGAAGTTCATTAAACCTTACAAATTTTGTTTCAGGAATGGACAACAATCCCAAACCTTGGCTAAACATAATCTGATTAGCAGTTAATAACGCAGTTCTCTTATTACCGTCCCAAAATATTTGATTTTTCGAAATGAATAGAAACAGTCGCAATGCCTTTTCTGTCTCTGATATCTCTTGATTCATTATCTTGTCATATTGATTCTTTACCTCATCTTCAGTTAACATTGGAGGAACATACCTTCCTTGAATGGTCGATACTTCTACTCCACCGGTTCGTATTTCACCAGGAAAAAGCGCATCTTCCGCTGCAACGATCCGATTAATCCGCTTACTTGTCTCTAACAGGGGCTCCTGTATGTCATTTAAAAGCATTTCAAAGCCTCTTTTTAAGTTAACGACGGTCAGGACATCATCTACAGCCACGTTGTTAGCCCGATTATACTTAATAATCTCTTCTGTTTGTAATAGTGTTGTATTTAGTCCTTCAAATTTCCCCGCATTATACACCAGTTCCACAATGTTTTTCTTCAATAAATACACGGACTCTTTGCGAGATAAGTGATATTTATCGGGAAATTTATGCCACTTTTCTTCGTTCATCTTCTCACCTCTTGAATTTTTCCTTCTATTATATAGGGTGTTATTCTGTCATAGATCCAAACTCTTTACGGCAGTATCTTTGTCTTCCTGGGTGATCCCAATATAGCGTAAGGTCTCCCGTTGTGAAGAATGGTTGAGCAGCGACTGAATGATTTCTGTTTTGGTCCCTTGCTTGTACAAAAAATAGCCGAAGGTCTTGCGCATCGAATGGGGGCCAATTTCTTTCAACCCAACCGCCGTTCCTGCTTCATGAATGATCCGCCAAAGACTTTGTCGGGTCAAAGGTGTATCTGCTCCTTTTCGACTTGGAAACAAATACTTGCTGAAGTCTTGTGCTTGTAACTGCTCAGGAAATTCTGATTGAACATAATCAAGAATCACTTTTCGTAATTTGTTCGAAATGAAGACCGAATTGTGTTTAGCTGTTTTTTGTTCCTTCATGGCCAGACGTTCTTTGACAATCACCCGCCCACGGGAAATTTCTAATACATCACTTAATTTCAACTGTCTTAAATCAGAGATTCGATACGCCGTATTGATCCCAATCGAAAAAAGCACCAAATTTCGTTGCCCATATTTTCCGGAAGCCAAAATTGCCTTCATGGCATCGATCTTTTTTTTGTCGCGAATCGGTTCCACGCTCTTCATTTTTAGCCCCCTCTCAAATGTTACTTAATATGATTATAACAGATAATAAGTCACATTTAAACATGCTATAGAAAAAAGGCCCTAAAAGAAAAGTGATTTTCTCTTAGAGCCTCTAAGGATGGAGCGATTTTCACGAATGTGACAGAATCCGATTGTGTCTCTTTCGTTTTGGAATAATTTTTTGAATTTTTTTCCAAACAGTTAGTACACAATGAATACAAAAACTTATAAAGAATTCGATAGTTAATTTTTCTTTTCGCAGAAGATAAGGACTTATTTAAAATGAACTAAATATTATTTGCGTACAAACAACTGCAACTATGAAAAAAGATTATCTTCTGAAAATATTCCTCAAAAAATAATATATAACCCAAAAGATATAATTAAAAAAAGAAAATTCCTGACTTTTTCAAGAGTTTTCAGCGATATTTTGTAATTATAAATTTAAACAATAAATAATACTGAATGGTTACTATTTTCAATATTTTTGAAATAATATTATGCCGGTCTTAAACCATAATAGAACATAAGTCCACTTTTTATACTGAAATCTATCGAATTGATGTTTTGTAAACAAAATAACCAATATACTTACTTTACATTTTAAAAGAAACAAAGTTCAGGCTTACTTTAAAAATTATTTTTACAACAAAATTGCCAAAAGATGTTATCTTTCGGCAATTTTGTTTGGTTATATAAGTTAAAGTTCTTCTCCATTTGATTCAATTACTTTTCTGTACCATTCGAATGATTTTTTCTTTATTCGTTTTCCTGATCCATTTCCTGAATCATCTAAGTCGACATAAATAATTCCATATCGTTTAGCTATTTCTCCCGTTGATACACATACAACATCTATAATTCCCCATGGGGTATATCCAATAACATCAACACCATCTTCATTGATAGATTGGCTGAGTGCATTGATATGTTCTTTTAGATAACTAATTCGATACTCATCATTTATTTCATTGGCTTCATCAACTTTATCTTCTGCGCCTAAGCCATTTTCCACAATCATAATCGGCATTTGAAATCTATCATAAATTTGAGCTAACGCAATTCTTAGCCCTGTTGGATCAATTTGCCAACCCCATTCAGATTCCTTTAAATAAGGGTTTTTGATACCTGTCGTTAGATTCCCATCTGATTTTTCTAAACTCTCGTCAGATGCGATTACTAAAGATTGATAGTATGATATTGCAACAAAATCAACGGTTCCCTCCCTTAATATTTTTTCGTTCTCTGGATTTAAATCAAGCGAGATACCCGTTTGTTCTAAAGCCTTAAGTTTATAGCTTGGATAATACCCTCTGCATTGCACATCTAAATAAAAATTATTAAACTGAGATGCTTGCCAGGTCAAAATGTTATCAGCAGGGTTACTACTATAAGGATACATTGCCGGGTAAGTAACCATACCTCCGAACTGAAAGTCTGGATTAATTTCCTTGCCTAAATTCACAATTTTTGCAGCTGCAATTAACTGATTAAATCCAGCTTTCTCAGTAACTATTTTATCCGTGGTATCAATCCCACCAGCTAACCATGGTAGAGCTTCGATACAGTTCATTTCGTTAAATGTTATCCAATATTTAACATATGGAGAATATCTTTCAAAAACTGTTCTAGCGTATTTTACAAAACATTCAATAGTTCTAGTATCTCTCCAACTTCCCCAACTATTAACTAATGCTAGTGGTATTTCGTAGTGAGATAGCGTAACAATTGGTTCAATATTATACTTCTTTAACTCTTTAAAAACCTTCTCGTAAAACTCAAGGCCTTTTTCATTGGGAGATTCATCATATCCATTTGGATAAATCCTACTCCATGCAATTGACATTCTAAATGAGTTGATACCTGACTCAGAGAGGAGTTTGATATCTTCTTTAAAATTATGATAAAAATCAATTGTTTCATGACTTGGATATTTATATTTTTCTTGAGTATCAAAAATAGATCCTTCAGGTACTCCTGTCATTTGCATCAGAGGCATTTGTTTATTTTGACCGTTTTTGTCTTTGTATGTTACTAAACGAGGGGTTTTTTTATCTCCTAAAGTAATCACATCAGCTGAACTCAGACCTTTACCATCTGTTAGATAAGCCCCCTCTAATTGATTAGCAGCAGTTGCTCCACCCCATAAGAAATTTTTATTAAACCTCATTCAATTGTCCTCCTTTATTTTCTTCATCTAATGCTCTTTTATCATCCAATCTAAAGAATGGATAGTAAACAATCACTTGAACTAATATAACAAAAAGTAAAATAATAAAAAATTTGAACCCTCCTTGGAATATTGCAGAAATCAATTGTGGCATAATCCACGGAAACGAAATAGATGGATCAATATCAGGTTGAAGTATCTTTGTTAAAAATAGTGCTCCAAATCCAGATAGAATTGGCGTTAAAATCATTGGAATAAAATAGATTGGGTTTAACATAACTGGAAAACCAAATATAATTGGCTCATTGATATTGAAAAAATTAGGTACTACAACAAGCTTTCTCATTGTTTTATATTTTTCAGATTTTGCAAAGAAACTTGATATTGCTAAACCTAATGTACTTCCTGTTGCTCCCATGGACAAAGCAGCAAATACAATAACCAACTCAAGGTGCGGTAATGGCTGGCCTGCTAAAAAAGCCTCAAAATTTTGTGTCAACGGAGCAATTATAAATGGTGTATATAAGCTTAATATCGGGCTAGGATGGACACCAAAGAACCAGAACAAGCTGCATACTGTAAATAGGAAAATCATTGAGATGGTTGATGTACCAAATAAGTTAATAACTAAACCAATTGTCTGATTGAATGCGTCAAATATATTTCCGAATGATGTTAAACTAAATCCATACTTGATCAAAAATGCCAGGAAAAATATAATCATCGCAATAAATGTTGGTGAAAGCGAATCAGTTACCATGGGAGGAACTGTATCAGGTAATTTAATTTTTATATTCTTTTTATATAGGAATTGATATAATCTAGGAACAATTAACGCTGTCATCATTGCGATAAAAATACCATTACTTCCTAAGTAGTTCGTAGATAAAGCTAAAATTTCATTATCACCAGTACCAATCCTTAGTGGCACTAAAATTAATAATACCGCCATACTAAGAAGTGCAGACGTTACAGGATTAACTTCTAATTGTTTTCCGTAACTATAAGAAATTGTAGTGATAATGTATATAGGAAGCAACGTAATAGTGACTGATAAAACATCTTCAATTATTGGCGATATACCAATATTCGTTAATAGATCCATCCATACCGGAATAGGTAAATTTCCTAAAATAGCCAGTACTGAAGTTCCTAAAGTAATAGGCATTGACATGATCATACCTGCTGCTAAGGCCTGGACTAATTTACTCTGGTTTAAGGCCGTCGCCACCGGTCCAATATATTTTTCTAAGATTCCTTGAAATTTATCTAACACTTTTTTTCCTCCTCAATAGTACTTAATAATTTCAATATTTGATGCAATTCCTGTGTTACTCTCTTTTTCATCAAAGAAATTTTTAAGATTATCAAATATATTTATTGTTACGATATTTGTTTCTTTCACATGTTGCTTCTTAACCCTTAAATTTATTTCATTAGAAGGGGATGGATAGTATGTTTCTTCATTGATTATTATTTCGCAATTATCGCCTTGAAATAAAAATTTTATTTCTAACTCTTTAATCTCTTCACTGCATTTGAAATCAAAATTATAAGTTTTCTTCGGTACATACTTTTTATCTCTCAACAATTTTGGTTCAATTGAATAATCAAAAAAAGATTTTGCTGTAGAGAGTATGTTCAATTCATAAATATGTTCTTTTAATTTCTTTTTTTCTATAATTTGGCGTTCTGCCTTTTCATTAATCTCCTCTTGATGTAACGAAGAGTCGTAAATATTTGAGAAACTCAAAATTAAAATATCATTTTTCGGGATAGTAAACGTTACTTTATTGTCATCTATATTTATTAACTTTACTTCCCCATTTATTGGGTTTAATTGATAGACATATTTTTCTTCAGGTACAATAACCGTTACTTCCTTATCAATTAAATTCTCTCTATTAATATTGGGAAATGATGTTTCGGGGTCATACTTCATTTTTCCATCGGATTCTTTTATGTGAACTCGGTTATAATTATAAAGTACATAATAGTCTGAATTTTTATCTTTAGTGTGTAATGCAGCGATATCAACTGGTTTCTCAAATCTTATACTTGGTTCGATATTAAGCATTTCCATCATAGTTAGTATTTCAGTATAATTAGTAACATAATGAATATTTGGATAAATATTTTTTTGTTTTTTTTCTATTTTATTGGTTATTAGGATAAAAATTGGTAATCCTTTTTCAGCAAGTTCAAATAAAATATCTAAATCTTTTTGCTTTAAATATCTATCTTCAGTAATTATAGCTTTGTATCCAGGACCGTTTTGATCATTAAGCAAGCCGTTTTGAACAGTTATAGATACTTTATTTAGTAAGTTACTACTTACAATGTCATAAGTGTATCCATTATTCATTAATAACATATCGTCTTTTACTATATGATGACCATCTGATCCTTTGCCTTCATTAATAAAAGAATTTTTTAAAAATGCTAAATCTACTTTTACTAATTGTCTTGCAATTCGATTTACTCTAGAGATGTAATCTAAACTTGATTTACTGCTTGCAACAGAAAATGTTCTATTCCAGTAATTAGAAACATATTTGCCCATGCTCTCATATCCTGGCCAAACATATCCTTCAAATGTACCATTGTAAACAGCACCATGAAGAACTTGCTGATTTACAGAAGATATCCAACCACGTTTTATCCACCAGTTTATATCCTCATAGGTCTGTCCGTAAGCGTTACCAAATTCGGCGTTTGTTTCGTAAGAATAGATTTTTTTATCTGTTAAATGTACTGCACCTGCCATAGTTTTCATGCTATCAAAACTTTGTCTATTTAATGTTTCATTTTCTGGAATAGAAACTTCTGCGGCAGCAGTTTCTATTTCTAGAGGTTTATTGTAGGCCACCTGATAACGTAGACTAATATTATGATGTTCTAACTTTTTCTTTAAGATACTTAAGTGGTTCTCATTAAACATTTCACTCAATGTTAAACAATAATCATCATTAAATTGCTTATTAATTTCACATTTATCAAACTTATAAGATGGGGAATCATTTTTAGGGTATGTTTGATATACATCAATGGCTGGTAAATATCTCTTCAAATCATATTTTCGTCTGATTAAAAACTCTTTATCAAAATTTCTTGACCAGTCTTGTGCAACATCAAATTCCAACGAGTCACAAAAAATACTTTTAAAAGTAGTGGGATATTTTTTTAGTATTGGTAGAACAGTTTGCTCAAAATTCGCAATTAATTCATCAGTCGCTATCTTACTGTAATGATCTATAACATAAAAATAATTATTGATTTTTTGATTAGCTGGCTGTTCCCAAAATGCAAAGATAATTCTTTTACTATCATTAGGAAATTCATAATAGACATTACCATCATCAATGAAATTACTTAAGTCAACATACGAATCAAAAATCAATTTATTTTCTTTATTAAATTCATAGCTTGATAATGCCAACAATCTTTTTGTTCCTTCGTCACGCTTAACTCTCGGTTTTGGTAATTTAATATATCCGTTACTATTCTCAATAATCTTAAAACCATAAGATAATTCATACAATGTTGTCTTTTCATCTGCATGTTTTACACCGGGTAAAGAGATAGGCCACTGTAAACTGATTGCTAAATCAACAGTCATATTTTGATTTTGAGCCTCATCTAAAATGTATGAAAGATTATTTAACCATCTTTGACTACCCCACCAATACTTAGGATCAAGATCTGTTTGGTTTTGGAGATGGTGCATAGGCACAATCTCCAGCCCCCCAAACCCTCTTTTACTTAAATCTTGAATATCTTTTCTCAAATCATTTTCATTGGGTAATGCTTGTGGAATCCAATAACGAACTAAAGGACGCCATTCATTTTTTACTTCACAAAAATTTTTTATCATCTTTCATATCTCCTTTCTCTTATTCTCAATTTATCTCCTTTCATTAAATTACCATCGGAACAGTACAATCAATTCCAATTTCAAACGATTGTAAAAATAAATTCTGAACTTTCATAACCTTCAGCTTCGACTATAAGTTTACAATTCCCACTAGTTGAACTACTTCTGATTACTACCAATGCACATCCATCATAAGTTTCCCATTCCTTATCAAAATAATTACCTTCACTTGAAGGATTCGCACTACCGAAACCTGCTAAGGAGCAAGGGCCCTCAATGTCTATATTTACATTAGCTGTATCCCATTTGTTAATTCTACCTGTTTCATCAGTTAATTTAATCATCGCATAAATTAAATCTTGTCCATTTGCTTTCATCTCATTCTTATCTGCTTCAATCAGTAAAATCTTACTTGAATTTGCAGTCTCTATCTCTGTCTCCTCAGCAACCTTTCCATCTCTATATGAGATAACTTTTAATTCCCCGGGCTGGTATAATAGTTCAAACTCTGCTTGATAATCGTGTAATACCCCAACAGGTTTCCTTCCTAAACTTTTGTTATTTAAAAACAGCTCCACTTCATCTGCATCTGATAAGACAAATACATTAGCCGGTTTTCCTTCATAGCCAGTCCATGTCCAGCTTGAAATAGTATCTTTCCACATCCAAGGAGTATGACTAGACTCTTGCCCATATTTATTGACCCGTTCTACAGCAATATATGGCTCTTTTCTTAGTCCATACACTATCTCTCGATAGTAACTTATAGGTCTTCTGTTACCTATAATATCAATATCACCAATATAAGCTGTTCGATCGGGAAAGTGAGGATAAAAGTTTGCATATCCATCGTAATAAAATACTCCGACTCCGGCTTCTCCTAGATAATCATATCCAGTCCAAGTAAAATCACCAATTACGTGTGAGTTATTTTTTACAATGGTCCACAAATTAACTATATCTCCTGGAAAGGTTTCTGTTCCAAGTACTATTCTATGTGGATATAACTCATGTTCTCTTTCATGTCTACCTGTTAAATAGTTATAGCCTGCGATATCCATTGCATCAACAAATTCAGATAGCATATCATCCATAATAGGGTGAGTAGCTATTGCATCGGCCAAATCGCCGACTAAAACAGCCTGCATACTATTTAGTGCGTTACTTCCTCCCTCCCCATTTGTTTCAGAATTATTTTTATGATTCTCTCCCGAGTCCATATCTTTGATAATATCCATAATAATTTCATTGAATTTTTCCCCTGTAGCTAATATCCCATTGATTCCATTTGTGACATATCTTGTGGGGTCTAATTCATGAAATTTGTTAGTAATTTCACGATTCATTTTTGCTCCTATAGCGGAACCTGCCTCTTTAATTTCATTACCTGTACTATAAAGAATTACAGAAGGATGATTAAAATCTTTATCAACCATTTTTCTTAAATCATTTTCCCAAAATTCACAGAAGTAATTCGAATAATCATTAATATTTTTTCCTTGATTCCATGAATCAGTTAACTCATCCATAACTAATATTCCTAGCTCATCACAAATTGATAAAGCTAATTCACTCATTGGATTGTGAGAACTTCTAATACTATTAAATCCTGCTTTTTTAAGTTGCTCTAATTTTCTGCGCTCGGCATTTTCTAAGGAAACAGCGCCAATTAATCCATTATCATGATGTAAACAAGATCCACGTAATTTAACAACTTCACCATTAATTTTTAATCCATTAAACGGATCTAATGTTAAATTTCTGATTCCGAATTTAGTTGTTGTTTTATCTAATATTCGATTGTCTTCACTGATACTTACAGCAAGACTATATAAATTAGGGGTTTCACAACTCCATAACAATGGGTCTTCAACAAATAGTTTTTGATTGATTTTCTCCATGCTATGACCATTGATAGTTATCGGATATGTTTGGCAAGTAACAACTTCTTTTTCTTTATTAAATATTTCTACAAATAAATCAAGTTTCTTTTTATTGAAATCTTCATTATTAATAGTTAAGTCTAAATCAATTACTCCACAATTATCATCTGTTACTGACGACTTTATCTTTACCCCATAAACTGGTATATTCGTTGTTGATCCAATGTAAAGATTCACATCTCTATAAATTCCACTTCCAGTATACCAACGACTATTTTGCTCCATCTCATTATTAGCTCTTACTTCAATAGTGTTTATTTCATCAAAAACTAAGAAAGAATTTAAATCAATTAGAGTATTAATATAGCCATTGTAACTACTAGCTACAAAATTACCGTTGACGTTTATTTTAGATAAACCTTGAATCCCTTCAAACTCAATCATTACCTTTTTATGTTTCCAATCTGAGGGAACATAAAAGCTTTTACTGTAGTAATAAGTACCTCCTGGATAATAACCAGTTTGTCCCCCATTTTTTGTATCTCTACATCTCTCTTCAGATATCATTCCATCGTGCGGTAACGTAATTGCCACCTTACCTTCTTGTTGGTTATTTGAGAACGATTCAACTACAGATTCAGTTCCAGATTTAGTAACAAACCACTTATCGTTAAAACTTATTTTTTTCATATTATGCCTCACTTTACTCATTTCTGAAATCTAAACACTACTAATGAAAGTGATTTCATAGAGAATATATCATATAAGTCTTCTTTATTATTGTAAAATAAAGTAATATTATGTAAAATATTATTCGAGGTGATATTATGAAAGATACGATTTATCAAATTTGCTTATTTTTATATTCAACGTTTTCAATCCCAACAATTTTTGTTTCCAACAATGAGAAAATAAGCTTTGAGTTTCCTACAGTAGAAGACATTACAGATAGACAACAGTCTTTTGGAAAAATAAAAAAAATATTCAATTCAAAAAAAAGTCCTGAATTGCTTTCATTTTCTCCTTCAAATTTATTTTGTAAGATCCCTGTAAAAAATTCATTTGATTATATTATAATAGGACCTCTCAAAAACGATTTATTTCTAACTTCTACATTTGAAGAAGACTTTTTAGAAAAAGAATCACTTAATTTTGAATATAGAAATTTTAATTTTTTCCCTACATTCAATTTTGTATCCGCATCAAATTTACTTAGCTTTATTAATTTTATTATTAATGATGAGCTCATTTCTGTAAATGAGAGTTTAATGGTCAATGATTTTTCAAAACTTCAAAAAACGTATCAAATCAAAACTAATGAAATGATAAAAAAAAAAGAAAATCAAGTACGCCATAATACTTATTATCTTGAGAAAGAAATGTTAACGTATATTAAACGTGGAGAAAGAGAAAAGTTGGTTAATTTCTTAAATAACAAGATAAGTGCGTACCCCATTAGAGCTGGTAGGATGGCCAATTCACCAATTAGACAAGAGAAAAATATTTTTCTATCTATTTTAACAAAAGTTGGTAATCAAGCTGCAATTCCAGGAGGGATGAATGTTGAGGAAGCCTATGAGTTGATTGATACCTATTCACTTGAATGTGAGAATACTTCAGATATTAGCGCCATTGCAGAATTGCATTCAAGGATGCTTCTAGATTTTTGCGAAAGCGTCAGTCAAAGTAAAAAGAGACTTTCTATTTCTTTAGAAACTCAAAAAATTATTGATTTCATAGATGAAAGAACAAACACACCTATCTCTCTGAATGATATTGTGGATTATACAGGTAAAAGTAAATCTTATTTGAGCAAACTATTCAAAAAAGAAGTAGGTTTGACTATAGGAAACTTCATTAAGTTGACTAAGCTGAATGAAAGTAAAGATTTGTTAAGATATACTGAAATGAGTATTTCTGAGATTGCTAACTACCTCTCGTTCTCAAATCAGTCTCATTTCCAAAATTGCTTTAAAGAGCAGTTTAAAGAAACACCTAATAACTATAGAAAAAAAAGAAAAGTGACCTTATTTTTAAAGTAATATGAAATTTAGGATAGATATAAACTTTCGTTCAATATAAAAACAGACACCTAAAAACAAATGTTTTAGATCTCTGTTTTCCGCGTTTAATTCGTATCTTACATACATTTAAATCGGTTTGAACAATTAAAAAAATTTAACTGTCTTTTATGAGAAAAATAGATAATTACTTCCGGGTATTTTATCTACTTATTTCTTTGATAAATATTGGTGGACAATAAGTATGCCCCATGATTAGCAAGTTTAATTTAATTATTGTTATATATTTCAAGATTATAGGCTATATTTAGATCTAAAATTATTAAAATTTTTTCTCATACTTCAAATTGATTTGAATCTTTCACTTTTTTCGCCTTAATATAGACCCGTGGATTTGAGTCAATATCTTGGACACATTTTAGTAGAGACGGTTACGCCATTTTTTTTTGCCAACGCTTCAAACTCCTGTGGGGTTAGATAATGGGTTCTGTTGCAAAGTTTTCAAAAGAATCTATTTTAAGTTAAAATTATAGAAAAGATAGCTTGGAGGAACGAAGATGAAGCATTTCAAAGGGAAACAATTTCAAAAAGACGTGATTATTGTCGCCGTTGGCTATTATCTTCGTTATAACCTCAGCTATCGAGACGTTCAAGAAATACTTTATGATCGTGGCATTCATGTGTGTCATACAACGATTTACCGTTGGGTACAAGAATACGGCAAAGCCCTATATCAAATTTGGAAAAAGAAAAATAGACAGTCTTTTTATTCGTGGAAAATGGATGAAACTTATATCAAAATCAAAGGGACCTGGCACTATTTGTATCGCGCGATCGATGCAGACGGTTTAACGCTGGACATTTGGCTACGTAAAAAACGCGACACACAAGCAGCCTACGCATTTTTAAAACGTCTTAGAAAGCAGTTTGGCGAACCAAAGGTTCTAGTCACAGACAAGGCACCATCTATTGGCAGTGCGTTTAAAAAATTACAAAAAGCTGGTCTGTATACGAAGACAGAACACAGAACAGTTAAGTATCTCAATAACTTGATTGAGCAAGATCATCGACCAATCAAACGTCGGAATAAATTTTATCGAAGCTTACGCACTGCCTCAACAACGATTAAAGGCATGGAAACGATTCGCGGAATATACAAGAAAAGCCGAAAAGAGGGCACACTCTTCGGCTTTTCGGTTTGCACTGAAATCAAGGTCTTATTGGGTATCCCAGCTTAAAAAGCAGTCAAAACGGAATGCTGGTTGTTTATTTTAAAACTTTGCAACAGAACCATCCCATCCTTTCTCTTGAAACAAGATAACTAGAGAGCATCGATCCGATCTCTCCTTTGGTTTTTTCCCAATCGATCACCTCTTTTTCAGGTAATTCAAATTGGTGAACATCAAATAATCGCACATTATTCCTCTTTTCATGATAGGTGATACACACAGCTGTCGTTTGCACCTAAATAATTTCTTTTTTAATTCAAAAAAGACCTGGAAAAAGATTCCAAGTCTTTGTTTCTCAAAATGGCAAATCATCATCTGATAAATCGATGGCCGAACTGCTTTGTGCAAATGGATCCGTTTCTTGTTTAGGTAGCGGCGGCGGTGTCGGTTTGCTTTTTTCAGCTGTTTCGTTGGTCTCATTCGCACGCTGCTCAGACACCTCTTTTGATTCCATTAATTGAAACGTCTCTGCCACGACTTCTGTGACGTACACTCGCTGCCCTTGTGGGTTATCGTAAGATCTTGTCTGAATACGTCCAGTCACGCCGAGAAGCGTCCCTTTCTTGGCGTAATTGGCAAGGGTTTCGGCTGGTTTACGCCAAATGACACAATTGATGAAGTCAGCTTCTCTTTGACCGCTTTGATTGGTAAAATTTCGATTCACGGCCAAAGTGAACGTGGCCACTGCAGCACCGTTCGGTGTAAATTTTAATTCTGGATCTCTCGTTAATCTTCCTACTAATACGACGTTATTGATCATGCTTTATTCCCTACTTTCTTTGCTTTTTTTAGCGCATTGACAAATGATACAAAAGTGATCTGTCCCGTATCGCTCAACTTGATTTTTGCATGATAGGTCGTCTTGTCTGCCTTTTTGATTCCTGAAACCACGGTTAACAAGGGCTTACGAGACTTCTAAACTCCCCCTCTATCACTTTAAACACAAGGACAGTCAAAGCTTTTTCAATACGATTAACAGCTTAGATAAACGCCTCCCACAATGGTTTTGTAAGAAGCTGACGTTTTTAAATAAATAAAAATTAGGGATTCAATATGCTTTAGAAATCAGGTGTAATAATGGTGCATTAGAAGGAACAAACAAAAAGATAAAAGCAATAAAACGAGTAGCCTAAGGCTATCGAAATTTCCACAACTTTCGAGCAAGAATGTATCTCATTCAAGGCTTGATCTTCCAAGTAAAATAAAAACCAGTTGAGCACTCTGCTTAACTGGTTATGACTAAATTTTCAGTTGTATTTCTCTACCAACACTAAATGTCGAAGAGCCAGCAGTCTCTCTAGGATGTTGTTGGTTATTGTTTCTTTACGTAGCAACTTCTAGCTCTCTTGAATGTAAAAAGGATTACTGAGAATCAGACGTTGATTTTTCTGCCCCTTGGCGGTACCTAGCACTTCAACCCGAAGATATCCAGGAACAAGCTCTAGTGGTACCCGTAAAGGCTCCCCTTTGGTCAGTTTCGTTTCGGCGACCACCTGTTCATTTTGAATCATGCGAATTGTTTTAGGGTCAAACCCAAAAGCTTGTAATCGAGGCTGTGGGGTGTCTTGTACCATAATCTGTAAAATCCCCTTCTCTGGCAAGAGATTATCCCCCATGTAATAGTTCTGATGGGCTTGCTGGAAAGAGAGCTCCATTACTGGTCCTAAGGAAATATAGAAATTCCCTTGGCGGAGACTCTGGTAAACCTCCGTTAGCGTGAAGGTTTCCAATCCAATATAACTGATTGCCGTGTTTTCGGAAGGAGCTTCCATTCGGTGCCAGTCTCTACCTCCGCTGCAGGAAATACGTTCTCCTTGTAACAGCAACGAGGTCCACCATTCATAAGCCAGTTGACTGCGATATTTTTCATCTGGTGTGGTACGATTCCATACTTCGATAAAATCCACTAACCCATAATCTTCAATGTGAAAATCCCAGTGACATCCTGTGCAAATAGGGCTGCCAATTGAAAAAGGATGCGCAATCCCCACAATTCCCTGAGCCGCCTTGATTTGACGCAATTGTGGATCAAGGCTTCTTTTTTGTGCTTGGCGCCAGTCAATCACTTGATTTGCACCAATCACCAGCATGTGCCCATAAAAAGTTGTCCACTCGATACCGGGTACAACTAGGAGATTGCCATCAAAATCATCCTGCTGGTTTTGTTCCAGCTTTTCTTGTCGCCATTGTGCATAAGGTGCGAAGGTATTATGATCCGTGACGGTCAACACTTGGTACGGCTCCTCTTTGGCAGCTTGTATCAATTGATGAATGGAAAAATCGCCATCACTATGGCACGTATGAGCATGCAATTCAATGGGATAATACTTCATCCTGCTGGCCTCCAATCACACAAATTTCTGCAAAGCCTTTTCTAGAAAGCATACAATGCAAACTAATCTGTAACTCCCAGAAACCAGGAGTCGGAGACACACGTTCAAATCCCAATGAGCTGGTTTTAGCGGATAAATAGATTTCTTGGGTTGCTGCCTTATGGTGGTAACAGCCCAAATAATGCCCCTCTTGAGAAACCGAAAGCGTCAATAGGTTCACTAAGGGCAAAAAATTCTGCCAGTTGCCCTCTGTTTGCTCCTCTGGTGTAAAATATCGGAGCACCGCTTGTTCCAAGTATGGCTTCGCTTCTTCGGTGTCAACAATTTGAGGCCCATAGGAAAATTGAATCATGATATACTCGTAGGCTTCAGCCACGACAAAGGGAACTTTTATATGCGTTTGATGGTGTCGTTCCCCTAATTGATAGCGTTCCTGTAATATGACCGTTTCCTGCTTATCTGGATGATTGCTCATAGTCTCACCTTTCTTTTTTACATTGCTGCGGCATGGCTAGCGCCGAACCTGTTCCTTTTTCAGATTCGTTGCGATATAGACAACCGCCGACACGGAACAAATCAAGAACATAATCACCGAAAGCGCAGAGGTACGCTCATAATCCATGTAGCTGTTGAATTGGTCATATAGCGCAATTCCCAACATTTTCGGGTGATTTCCTCCCATCAAAAATGGTGTCGTAAAGGAGCCAACATTTCCCATAAAGACAAAGGTCATCGCCACCACAATGTCTTTGTATGTGTTCGGTAGAATCACTTTTAAAAATATCTGCCATTTTGAGGCGCCAATGTCTTTAGCGGCTTCAATCGACGCATTCCGAATAGCCGAGAGTCCCGCCAGAATCAACAGTGTAACAAACGGAATGTTGAACCAGAGATTCATTAAAATAATTCCCCGTTCATTAAACATTAACCCTGGTTTAAAATTAAGACCAAACCACTGACTTATTCGGTTAATCACTCCCGCATCCCGAATCACCATTGTCATAGCATACACTGCCACTAGCCCAGGGACAAAACGAGGCACCATATTCAGCACACTCATCCATCGGCTAAACCGATTTTTCTTAAAGCGGATGTATAAGGCTAACCCGTAACCAAATACCAATGAGAAAATCACGGTAGTAATGACAATTTCCAAGGTATACCAAAGATTATCCAACTGGATTGGGTCCGTTAAAAAATAAGTGTAATTTTTCCAAGTAAAGGCCTTTGTTTCCCCATCTTGAAAACTACGAACCACAGTAGTCAAGACAGGGTACACAATAAACAGCATCACCATGCTAAAAGCTGGAAAAATCATGAGGTAAGGGATCAGCTTAGGTCCATGCTTTTTCCAAAATCCCGCTTTTATCTGTGGGTTGTCTCCGGTTGTTTCAAAGGATTCCTTGGTTTTGAGTTCTTGCATCATTTTGAAAGTGTGCCGATTTCTTGATCCCAACGTTCATTTAAGGTATTGCCTAATGTGCCAATGCTGCTCGTTCTAAATGAACTAATATCTAAACCTTCTAGGTACTTAGAATTGTCAGAAGATAACTTGCTGCTATCAATAACTGGAATTGCTGCCATCGAATCCAACAAGATTTGTTGTGCATCTTCCGTTAGCATAAAGTTCATAACAGCCTGTGCCCCTTCTGGATTAGAGCCAATAGATGGAATAGCTAGAGCATCGACATTTCCAGTAAACCCAGGGGTAATTTGTGTCATTTTAACCGTGTCAGGCAAAGTGCCATTTGACAGGTTGGTAATCAACATATCTGCCCATGCAGGAATCATTGAGACCTCACCATTTACAAGCAAATCAAGAGTCCCTTGGTTTTTATTTGGGTAAATAACATTTCCACCAGATTGGTATAAATCTGGATGCAGCTCTGCTAATAAATCAAAGCCTGATTGCCATTGCTCTTCCCACTTGGTATCACTCGAGGTTAGTGCTTCTTCTGGCAAGAAATTGTAGATAGCTGTTTGAACGAATGCTCCACCGGCACCGCCAGATCCTGGCGTGTTGTAAGCAAATTGTCCTGGATTGTCGTGAATCCATTGGTATAACTCATCTGCTGTTTTTGGAGGATTCGTTACTTTACTTGAATCATAGGCCAAGACAACCGTCGTTCCACGATATGGTACCAAAACTCCTTCACCGTCTGATACTTGCGTTTTCACATTTTCTAAATTAGGGATGTTGGCTGCGTCATATGGCGTGAAAATATCCTCTCCACCTTCTTGTACATAGGTCGCATATTCAGCATCGGAAGCCAGAATCAAGTCATAATCTGTATCCTTTTGATCGGTTTTTTTCGCTGCAACAATCCGATCCATTAAGCTTTGCGTCCCTGTACCAGATAAAATAAACTGTAACTTCAGCTCATACTTTTCGCCAGCTTCACTTTCATTAAAGGCATCGACAATTTTGTCCATTCCGACTTTGACATTGTCCGATCCACCTGCCCATAGCGTTACTGTTTCCTTTTCTGTTGCAGTTTCACTTGCTTGACTCGTCCCACATCCGCTAAATACCATTGCCGCTGCCACAAGACTTACTACCCCAGCTACTACTTTTCCCATTTTTTTCATCCTACTTTTTCCTCCTGATACGTGATTGATTTTTGGATTGTAAAGTACACCTGTTGCTCTTCTTCAAATTTGTTGCTGTCACCTTTTGCTAAATAAATCTTCAGTAATTGCCGTTGATACAGGATGGTCGCAACACTATAATGACCTACTGGCATCAATTGTTTGATCTGTCCCTGATAGGTCCCAGAAGTAGCAGAAAGGAGCGCATCCTCTGGACGAAAGGCAATTTCTAAGCCATTATTTTCTTTAAAAAAGTTCATCTCTCCGATAAACGAAGCAATATAGCGACTCTTTGGTGCATCATAAATCTCTGACGGCGTCCCGATTTGCGCAATTTTCCCTTGCTCCATCACCACGATGCGATTGGATAGCGCCATTGCTTCTTCTTGGTCGTGGGTCACAAAGACAACCGTCACACCAGTTTCTTTTTGGATTCGTTTTAGCTCTTCTCGCATCTGCTGCCGAATTTTGGCATCTAGAGCCGAATATGGCTCATCTAGTAATAAAACAGATGGATCCAATAGCAAGGAGCGACCAATTGCAATCCGTTGTTGTTGGCCGCCAGAAAGCTGATTAGGAAATTTTTTTGCAACATCTGGTAACCCTAGTAAGGTCAGCATGTCAGAAATTTGCTCTTTAATCTTTCCTTTTGGAAGCTTCCTTAACTTTAAGCCAAAGGCCAGGTTTTCATACACGGTCATATGATTCCATAAATTGTAGCTCTGAAATACCATGGAGGTAGGCCGTTTTTCTGGCGGCGTCGTGGTGACATCTTCCCCATCGATTACAATCCGTCCTTCGTCAATCGGTTGGAAGCCCCCCAAGCAGCGTAAAATCGTACTTTTACCGCAACCTGATGGTCCTAAAAGGGTCAAAATTTCCCCTTCATGGATCGTTAAATCAATGGCTTTTACCCCATCGCCATTTTCATAGGTTTTACTCATTTTTTGTATTTGTACCTTTTCCATTGCCATTTCGTTCCTCCTGTTTTACAGTGACATCCCACCAGAAAAAATATCTTTTCCGAAAATTTTTCGACAAAGCCAAATAATCAAAATTGTCGGCAATAGAAGCAACAGGGAAAAGACAGCACCTGCCATTGGTGGATAGTCCAAAATTACGCTATACATTGAGGTAGCCATTGTTTTGATTTCGGGGAACCCGACTAGCAAAGTACCTTGGGCCTCTTCCATCGAACCTAAAAAGGTATACATGGATGCAACAGCAATACCTGGAATCGCACTTGGCATCGTTACTTTTAGAAAGGTACGAAAAGGACCGGCGCCAACATCTCTGGCTGCTTCTTCTTGTTGCTGATGAATTGTTTGAAACGAACTAACAGGAATCCAGATCATAAAAATCATCGTATTTAATATATGAACAATCAACACGCCAGCTAAGGTCCCCATAAGTTGAAAGCGATAGAACAAAATACCTAAAGCCGTATACAGCCCAATTTTCGGGAACGCATTCGAGAGTAAAAAGGAAAACAAGAAGAAGCTTCTTCCTTTAAATTCAAAGCGAGCAAGGGCATATGCAGCAGGGACACAAATCACGAGGGAAATTGCCGTTGCCAAAACCGCAATCACAAAGGAATTCACAATTGATTGCAACAAATCATCTTGACTAAAAATATATTTCCACCATTCAAACCCAAACTTCGTCGGGAAAACATGGGGAACTTGATAGGTATCCGCAAAGGCTAGCATCAAGGTATTTAACAATGGGCTGTAAAAAAACAAGAGAAAACAAGCAAAAAGGAAAAAATTCCAGAAGTATCTTTTCCCAAAGCTATGATAAAGACGCTTGGGATTCAAGTATTTCAGCATGACTTTTTGCTCCTTTCTTCCATAATAAATAGGCCCATGCACAACGTGAGGTTATATTATAAACACCACAGCTCGCAAGGTACTCAATCGTTTCTAGTTCATTGACTGTCCAAACAGAAAATGTCAATCCTAGCTGCTGCCCCACTTCACGGGCCAACTCAGTTAACCATCCTTCATGAATATTGACGATTTGAACGCTTTGATAGGCTAATTCCTGTAAGGTTTCGATCAAATCTGCTTCGGTAATATCCCCAAGTTTTTTCCCTTCGAACTGATTTTCAATATTATAAAATATATGCTTTCCCCAAATCGCGGCCCAAGATACTCGTACATAGCCACTGAGAACAATTTGTGTCCAGATTTGATAGGTTTGTGCCAGCGAAAAAACGGCCATTTCCAATCCCTCTTCTTTTAAATCACAGTTAATAGTCATGGTTGTCTTCTCATTGGCCACTGCTTGAAACACTTGCTCAAGGGTTACCGATTCTGGGACAACTTCTTGCCTGTCATGGGCTAGTATTAGCGTACCATCTGTTTGCTGACGCACATCTACTTCAAAACAAAGCTGGCGATCCAAACAAAAGCGAATAAATGTCCAGCTATTCTCCCCCATATTGTCACTACCAGAGTGTGCGGTGATCATGGTCATTTTTACCCCTCCTTTAATTCCGTGATTTTCTCCCACACGTCCACTATACCGATGAAGCGTTAAATTCTTGTAAATTCCACACGTTTTTTCAGTAAACTAGTTGTAAATCTTGCATTCTCCTTCCTTCGAACTCATGAATCGTCGATTTTGCCCTTCTAGCTAGTTTCACCAATTAAGTAGTTCTACATTCCCAGCTTTTAACCTACTGCCCCTTTTTGCTATGCCTAGCCCACAAAAAAAGCTGTCCTCACAGACAACAATGGTGGTACTTAGATCTTTTTTAAGAAATAAAAGCGATCTTTTTTGCCCTCCACGTTCCAGCCGCCTCCACCACTTAGGAGGGCAAAAAAAATAGACGTGCAAGGCACGTCTGTAGAGCAAAAGGTTGATATTTCACTGAAATCTTGCTATACTTACTATGTAAAGAGGAGTTGCGCTAACAACTCCCCTACAGCACCGTTTAAGACGGCGGCGGATCAATTAGTTAAAAATAACCGTAACCCTGCTAAAGTTGACGGTTATTTTTTTGCACTCTTTTTTCGTTTCTTCTTGCTTTTACGCTTAGAAGAACGAGTGTTTATAATCGTATCTGCTAGTTTCACACATGCTTCGATTAAACCAATGAAGGCTAATAAAACAGGCGCTATTGCTAACAAAATGCCGATTATATCCACATCTTGCAAAAGGCTACTCCTTTCTTCAGATTTCGATAGTACATTCATAATGCACCACCTCACTTTCAAAAAAAGCGCCACCGTCACAAACTTTACTGTACTCATATTATACCATAACTCACGCTAAAAACCTATATTTATCAAGGCTTTTAGCGTTTTTTTTATGTCTAAATCCGAGTGAAATGCTTGTTCCTTCAGTCGCTCCAGCCACCACCACCGCTCCTTCAGAAACCGTGTTGCTGACACAACCCGAAGTGATCGATAGAAAAAAATACCAGGATCAAGCAGAGATCTCTTGTTCTTTTAATACCAGGATAGACAAAGCATTCGCAAACTGCAGTAAGCCTAATTGAGAATCATCGACGATCACATTTTTCTGATAATGGATCCGATCGCTCACATGATTGATTGATAGTCCGTAGACAAAACGCATCAAAAAAATCTTTCGTCTCCGATCGGTGATTTCTGGTTTATATGGATGGCTAATGGCCGTCAGACCCAAAGAAAACAAGTGGTGAAAATAAAGAAACTCTTGTTTGAACTGCTGATTTTCTTGAACAAAGCTAGAGTGTTTGATTTCTGGTATATCTTGGTCTAAAAGCGAATACGTTGAATGGATCGGCGGCATTCTCGTCAATCCCATCCTTTCTCTTGAAACAAGATAACTAGAGAGCATCGATCCGATCTCTCCTTTGGTTTTATCCCAATCGATCACCTCTTTTTCAGGTAATTCAAATTGGTGAACATCAAATAATCGCACATTATTCCTCTTTTCATGATAGGTGATACAAACAGTTGTTGTTTGAACCTGAATTTTATATCAAAAAAGACCTGGAGTTTCCAGGTCTTTTTTCGTCTTTGTTTCTCAAAATGGCAACGATTGACGGGCGTTCTTTGTGATTTTCAATTGGTCTAGCTATGTTGAGAGCCTAAAACGTCGGTAAATCAAGCTTCTTCTCTTTGGATCTTTTTTGAAGAAATCGGGGGGACGAGTTGGAACGGTGTTATGTTCCAAGCTGGACTCGTCGCAAGATAAGCGAAATGTTGCTTTTCTAACAAGCGTAAAATGCAGCGGACTTGATCCGCTGTTTTGTCGGACGTAATAGCCAGGCATTCCACAAAGTCAGCAGGCAAGGAGAAAACGGAACGATTCGCTGTCTGCCAGCCGCTGACGATCGTGGGATCAAATTCATACCGCCGACAAAAATCACTCACCGACAAACCAAGGTGCCCCACGATATACGCAGTAATCGGATAGCTGTCAACATAAGCTGAAAACGACATACACAATTCATCCTTTCAACGCTATCTTAGGTTTCACGGAAAAAGTGCCACCACTTCTTCTGTCTTTCTTGTTTCAGTCGCACGACTTCATTTTCAGGAGTAAATTTCCCCTTATGTTCTGAGGGGGTCTCATAACCACTTTGAGACGTTTTAAAATTTTTGGTATCATTGTTGGATTCTTTGTTTAAATCTTATGAGAAGTGTTCCTGCGACGTCAGAAGCAGTATTTGTTTGTTCGCTTGCAAAGTTAGTTGTTGTTGCTGATCAAGAAGTTTTTGTTGTTGGGCTAATAACGACTGCAGCTGCTCAATTTGTGCGTCCTTTTGTTGCAACTGTGCAAACAACTTCGTTTCTATACTGTCAGAGCTTGCTGCGTCAGGAAGTTCGAACGCTTCAAGCAACTCAGCACGTCCTAGCTTGTCAGCAAGGTGCAACACTCCCGACCACAGAACTGTCTTATACCCTTGGCTGTTTTTGGCAAGGTATGTTGGCTCTAGGTTGTCAGCATGTTTCCTCATAGCTTGTCTGCTGATACCAAAAAGTTCAGCAAGTTCTTTTACTGTCAACATTTGTTTTGGTTATCTATCCGTTGTCACAAGGGTGTCACCTCGTTTGTTTTTCTTTTAGTATACAGGAATCCGATCTAATAAACGAATTTCAATAAGATCCTTTCTAATCAATTAGAAAATATTTTTCAAAAATGCATATGAAAAAAATATAATAAGCAACTATTTAGAGATTAGAGAGAAAAATGAACGCTAATAGTTTTTATCACTAATCGGTCGTAAGGTCCATGGTTTTCCATCCAAATTATGTTTTAATAATATTAAAATCATTTATGGAGAATACTTAGTATGAAAATAGTGAAGCGTATTTTATTAGCTGTAGTGACAATATGTGTTTTATTTTTAGGGATTATCTATTTTTGGGGGTATAAATTAAACATATATTTAGTACCACCATCCCCTCAGAAGTATGTACAAGTTGCCCTAAATAACATGGACGAACTTGGGCTGTTCACTGACTCAAAAGAATGGGTAGAAACTAAAAAAAATACGATACAAGAAACATCAAATGCTAAAGATTATGCAGAAACAATCCCTAATTTAAAAAAGGCGATTAAAGTTGCAGGAGGCAAGCATTCGTTTATTGAAGATGAAGAAAATATGTCAAAAAAAAGTATTGAAGAATATGTAAAACCCAAGGCAGAAGTCGAAAATGATATTTTAGTATTAACTATTCCTGCATTTACTGGAAGTGATAAAGAAGCCGAAGAGTATACTACTATTTTAGAAACGGCATTGCATAAGAAAATTTATAAGTCCGTAATTGTTGATTTATGTGGAAATACAGGAGGAGATATGGCTCCTATGATATTAGGTCTATCTGCCATATTACCAGATGGTAAATTATTTAGTTATGTAGATAAAAACAACGATTTAGAGCCTGTAACTCTTAAAAGTGGCGAATTAAACAGTAACATCTCAACAATAAAAATAAGTGATAACAAAAAAATAAAAAAAGTGCCGATTGCCATATTAATAGACAGTAATACAGGGAGTTCTGGCGAATTAACCGCTTTGTGCTTTAAGGGGATCCCTAATGTTAAATTTTTTGGGTCTGATTCAGCAGGTTACACTTCTGCCAATCAAACTGTCTATTTATACGATGGATCGACATTACAAATAACTTCTGCTTTTGTAAAAGACAGAACAAATAAAATTTATAAAAATGTTCCTATTAATCCAGATGTTCGAACAAATAATAGCAAAAGTTCTGCAATAGAATGGATAAGATCTCAATTAAAGTAAAAAAAACTTGCAAAGAAAAATCTTTGCAAGTTTTTTTTTACTTTGCTACTTGTGCTTTTTTCTTGCAACATGAGTAAATCCAATACTTAACCACCCGAAAAATAACACTAACCAAATTGTACTATGTCTTGCTAGAAATGCGATTAAACTTAAAATAGCGACAATAAAATATAAAAAATAATCATATTTTGAAAAGAATTTACCCATAACTATTCCACCTTAAAGTTATATTTTCTATAATATATTCTCTTTTCTTAATGTTGGTCTATCAGTTTTTAGTCTTAGTATACGTGCAGCTGCTGTGTCAGGAACTTCGAACGCTTCAAGCAAATCGGGACGACCTAGCTTGTCTGCTGATACCAAAAAATTCAGCAAGTTCTTTTACTGTCAACATTTGTTTTGGTTATCTGTCCGTTGTCACAAGGGTGCCACCTCGTTTGTTTTTCTTTTAGTATACAGGAATTCGCTTTGCCAAGCGAAACCGATTGAATGCAGCAATCAAAGTAGAGGAACATGCAGTAAGAAAACTACATGTTTTCTTCTAGTAATTTTAGTATATAGTCGTCCGCTATGATCTCACCTTGCATGATCAGCAGTAAATGGTCGAAAGGGATTTTTGTGGATTTACTGAGTCGGTTCAGTTCTTCCTCACTCTTGATCCTTTCATAAATTTTTTTGGTTCGCTCGATTCGATCCCATTCTGTATTGGTCAAGTAGCGGGAAAGTTCATAGGTTAGCCGAGAATCCTCTTCACCGTGCACAAGATCAACTCCTCTTTTTATGGATTATTATAAAGGCAATAGAAAATAAAGAAACAACTGATCACTTGAATTGTTCATGTTATACTCGTTAATGGCAACTGCCCCGTGAGGGGGTGTAAATATGCTAGAAACTTTAATATCGCTGATTATCGCTCCACTATTCGTGGGTCTAGTACTCTTACTAGTTGATCGCTGGCTAGACGATTAGCCGATAGTCGAAGCAGTTGCCTTCTGGCCCCAACGCTGGAGTCGCAACAGCGCAAAAAAAGCCCTCCTATTCGCAGTAGGAGGGCTTTTTGGTGTAAACATGCTTGTTCTTTAATATCGCTTCGCACATTTATTATAGCAAGAAATTTTGAAAAAATCAAAATGCAGCAATCAGTACCGATCGTTTTTTCACATTGAAACTATTTGCGATTTTCTGTCTAAAAAAGTTGGTTACATTCTCAACTTTTATCGGTCAAAAATGTAACCAACTTTAAAATTGCTCAATCCCTTGCAGCACTAAAGTTTTTCTGACCTCGTTACATGTAGGAAGTCGTTTCCTAACCCCCCTATTAGTAAATGGGGGTTCACGGTCACTTCAGCTCGCACAGCAAGCTGAAGTGACACCAGAAAGGCTACAAGGATTTTTTGCTAGCGCAAAAATCCTACAGCGTCTGCACAGCAAACGCTGTACGCCATTTCTCTTTTTTATCATAACGAAAGTAAACTATTTTGCAAAGTTTATTCTCTCTGGCTAATTAAAAGTTTTGTAAAAATTGATCAATGGTATCTGCGCTTCAACCCTTTACTTTAAATGAGTCGCTCGTTTTAAAATCATAAATCATTACACAATCTGCTTCTATATTTTCTTTGAGAAGTGGGTTTCTTTTTTTATTTGTTTCTGCGTTGATTGCACGTAGTGTAATAAGGTCTATCTCTTTTTTTAATGCGCTACTTAATTTACTTTTTAACCGAATCACATCAAATATATTGTGGAGCAAAGACCCTTCACCGTCGATTAAAATATCTAAATCACTGGTTTCTGTTGCTTCGTTTCGAGCGTATGACCCAAACAAAAAAGCTTTTTTTATTTTCCATTCTAAAAATATTGGTGTACATAATTTTTGAATGTCACTAATTGTATAAATCAACTAACCGAACTCCTTGTCTTCAATTTGAATATTAAAATAAAAATGAAAAGCGACAATTATACTCACCGTTTAGGAAAAAATATTGATAAAAAAGTGAAGGAACAGGTAAATCGATTGCTTCTTTTAGATCAAAAAAGGGAAAGAGCATAAGGTAAACGCACCACACTCATGTTGAAAGTGGGAAAATAGGCTGTGCCTATTGCGTTTTGAAGAAAATAAATGTGATATCACAGCATAGTTTTTAGCAGTTGTCAGGGAGTTGTTCAAAGACTACTCAAGTAGTCATTTTTGCGAAAAGTAGTCTCTAGGTACCACCATCGATCGTCCTTTTTGAAAGACAAATTTTTACAAATACTTCGCAATCAGATCATTGTAAGTGAGCGATTCTGAATTTATTTTTTCTTCTTTTGCTTTCTCTTTTTGATTATTAACGGGTCTTTTTTGTGATTTATTTTTTGCTTTTTTTCGCCGACTATTTGCCCATTTTCCTCTTTGTTGTGCCTTTACTTCTTTGTATTTTTCAGAGTTTTCGAGATCAAAAATATCGACGTCCATTGTTTCCGCAAAACTATTTGAATAAATTAAAAGTTCATCCAAACGGTTTAAAAGTGCCCGCATTTGGATATTTTCTTTTGTCTTTAATCGATACAATTCCAAAATAATATAGCGAATTAAGGCACTATCCGTTGCTGAATCTTCCACTGCTAACAATTCTTTTAATTCTTCTAATGCTTCTCTGTGTTCAGGATCAATATAAATTTGCAGCCGTTCCTTTGTCATTTGTTTTCACTTCTTTCAGTCTGTTTATTTTTTAGTCGTATATTTTGCTACTTCTTAAGTATAATAAATATAAGCAATTAAAATATTCAGAAACAACAGTGCACATAATGTTAGTGGGTTTTGGTTGTGCTAAATACTTTATATAAATCTTCATATTGTATTATCCCCCTCTATTTGTAACAACCGTCATGCATTTTACGAGCTTTATCTAAATGATCAATAGGATTTATCTTATTTATTCCCTAGTCCATATTGTTTTCCATTTGATATTCTAGATAGTCTAAATTATTAGTATAGTGAAGTTCATTATCTTCTTTACTTCTATTTAACGCCTCACCTATTGTATTAATAAATCTCGATCTTGGTTAACAAAATCATTTTTTAAAACCAAATATATATCCTGATTTCAATCACTGACAACACATAGATTCTTCTTCTCTAACGAATCTATTATAAATTGAGATAGTTCATAATCACTAGATATTAATTTATCCACTGTCAAATTTGCTGGATTAGATATTAGTATTATAAATGTATTTTAAAGAAAACAAGTGTCTTCTTCATAACTATTACATCTCCTCCATCCTCAAAAATTTATACCAAAAAATAAGAAAACAAATGCAATATAAAGGAGGATTCCCCCTCCCAAAACAATAAAAAAGTAGAAAACATATTTAGTCGTTTTGCTAATATCATTCGCATTTCTTATCTTAATACTAATAAAAATATAAAACCCTATGAGTATTAAAAGTGGTAGCATTTTGATCAACAATTTTTATCCTTCCTTTGAGAAAATCATTTTGGAACTTTTTTTTATGTTAACCGACATTATAATTTAAATTTTAATGATTATTCATACACATTATATGCGTCAAGTAAATCGCTATAATTAAAAACTAAGAGATATACTGTAACAACTATACATAAAATAGCAATACATTTTGAAAACGGATCAACTTCAACGTTAAAGACACTTTTAATTATGTTAGATAAATTAATCGCCACAGTAACTCACCTGGTTTCTTGAAAACTAAAAATGCGGCCGCAATCCTTTAGGAATTTACTATAGATCTACTCTGAAAAATAAAATAAATTCATTAAATTGAATTAAAACGTTTCTAAATAACACAATTTATTACACTTAAATCTTTTGATAAAGGCCTATATAAAGATTTACACCATTTTTCTGACAAAAATACTACCTGTCCAAATAATACTCATATTCCACCTGTATACATTTTAAAAACATAAGAGAAAGCCTAGTATTCTTTACTCAACTTTTATAGATACATATATCTATACCTTCAATTCCTTCTTCCAACATTCATAAGACTCAACAGTTGCACTTTTTTTCATTCTCCTACAAATTCCACTAAACAATGACCACTTATAATCATCAAGAATGGCAGTACCTACTCCCCCTAATCCTAAAAAAAACAGTAAAAGTAAATATAAAAATAACATCATATTCGTCCATAACGATAAAAGAGTCAACAAAAGAGAAACTAAGCCTACTGTAACAAATGAAAAGAACAGAATACCATAATAAATCTTCAAAAGAACAGACAATTCTTTGATTCTATTAAGAACAGATAACTCCTCCTCCGTCATCAATCAATCCACCTGTTCTTTCTTCTTTTTTGGATTAATACTCTTTAAAAACCTCTCCTCCAATACCAATAAATGACGATAAACATCATCCATCGACCAGCCTGAAGAAAGACTAAGGCAATATAAAAAATCACAAGGTAACGTTTTTACTGCACGGTTTCTTGTTACCCAGCTTGCTACTGTACTCTGCTTATAACCATGCAACTCACAAAATTGCTCTACTGTCATCCCTAGCCGCGAAATAATAAATACATTGATCGGGTAGGGATATACAAAGGTATTGATACTCATAGTCAGAAAGACCTCCCACCATATTATTACGTTTGCGATAATAATACTACTCTTTCTTAAGACCAGCAAGCAAAGCGGAGAAAAAGAAGGGACGTATCATAGATATAATGTAATAGGCAATTTGCACCTTTTAATTTCAACCTGTATCAATCATGAACAGATCTGTTTGCACGCCGATCTTATTGGGTTCTATCAAGCGTTTCAGTGCTGTCTGGACAAACGTGTATTCTCTTCCAAAAGCTTCTGAGATCGCAGCGAAATAAGCCCCCTGGCTTTCTTTTTTTAGCCGGATAACGGAGCGCATCAATCCATGTGTCGAAGCTAGCATAATACCTCCATTACGACCAGCACGAACACGAATATGAATTTTGTTCTCTTCTCTTAACTTCTTCAGTACTTTGTCCAGGGAACGTTTTGGGATCTTTAAACGTTCAGTTAACTCTTTTTTTGTAGAAATAATGTATGGTTGTTCTTCATAGGATTGCTCATTCAAATAGGACAGTAGATCTTCTGCCCATTCATAACTATGTGAATACTTGCGAACAGCTCTTTCTTTCTTGAATTTCCACCAACCCCGTTTTTTATTGAATAGCTGCTCTTCAGAAAGATTGGCATCGACCCACTCTTGGCATAATAGGACAACTTTTTCTCTGTGCGCTGCTTGATATTTTCCGGAGTAAGCGGAACGAATGATTCTGGTTAATTCTCGATCAGATAAAGGGTTAGCCAAGCGGTCATTGAATTCTAACATCGTCAATTCACATGCTTCTACTTCGTATCCTGACGAAAAGTATGCCAAAGACAAGGTGAATATGACATTATTTCGACCATATACGCCCTTTTCACCTTGTATTTTTTGACTTTTTAGCAACAGCTGGAACCATGGTTCATCGACTTGACGAAATTCTTGAGTAGATGGTAATACAAAAACGTTCTTGATCTCCGCTTTTTTGTCCGCATCTTCTCTCATTGACCAGTCGATCCATTCTTCGAAACTATAACGATACTGTGGTTCAAAGAATAAAACATTCTCTTCAGAAGGCATTCGTGTGATCCCAAAATGATTGGCATTTACATCAACAGGAAACCGATAATCATTTGAAAATTTGTTTCTTAGATTTTTTGAGATCATTTTGGCCACATTGATCACTTTAAAATTTGATTTCTTCGTCACGTATGCAGGCTTGTCTAGTACATAGAAAGCTTGAAATCCATGCGGTGTACGTAGAATCATTGTCGGCATAAAGCCGATCTCGTGACTGGCCAAGATAATTTCTCCATAGTCAAAGTTTGGATCCAATGTGTCAAAATCAACAAAGAAAGTATTGATTTGACGCAAATTGTCCTCAGAATGACCTTTTGTAAACATTCTGGCTTCATCAGCATACGTTCCATAGCGAAATACATTTGGTGTCCAATGAGTGAATCGATTATTGTTTTCGATCACCCCTTCTTCTGAAGTGATCACTAGTCCAATCCCCTCGATCATGTGTTCCTTTGAACGGTACGCAAAAATAGCCCCCTTCCCCGGCTGATCACTAAAAGAGACCGATTTTAGGTGGCTGTTTTTATATTTGAATTTACGGATACCATTTTGTAATACCGTCGAATATACGACATCCAAAGAAGCTGCCATGACTGTTATTCCTTCCTAAACAAAAAGAGAACACAAATAATCTTAAAAATTTGTGTTCTCTCAATGGCTTAGAAGTCTCAAAGGAATGACAAAATAAGCGTATATATATTGAGTTGCTCGTCAAAAAATGGTAAAATAATCCTATAAGTTCGGATTGGTAGTCCGAATAGATTTATTCAAATCACATAAGTGGTTTCCAGCCACTTACATAATTTCCATGAGACGAGCGAGAACACATAGTTGTTGTATGTGATTCAGATGAAGAAGTGAGGCCAAATTCACTTTTTTATCCGTCTCTTTTTTATATGTATTATTTATTTGAATATAACAAAACAGTTAAATTTGTACAAGAATAAATTTCTATAAAGTATAAGTTATACTTAAATAAACCTCATATAAGTTATACCTAATTAGATATTATTGTATATCTTATACTTTAAATTACTACAATAGGTAATAAAACGATGCCTTTAAAATAAGCTTTCTCTGGCAACAAATATTTTTTAATACCGAAACATAAAGTATAAGTTATACTTTATGTTTCGGTAATCAATAATAACTTATACCTTTATTTTTGAATGACTTGAAAAAATTAAAGCTTATCAAATGCATCTTTTATTTCTTCTCTCAAGTGTTCCTCTTTCGCCACTCCTAACTTTTGCGTAATATACGCTTCCGATAAAGTGTCAATAAGTTTTTCAAAGGTAATCCTACCCTGCACTGATTGAAGTTCCTCAACGTAGTCTTGTAGTACGTTTAGTTTTGACTCCAAAGCAGGAGATATTTTTTTTGGTTTTGTAACTTTAAATCTTTCATCTGTAATTTCTATAGGACGTCCTCGTTTTTTACTTGCTGCTGAAGTAGTCGCTTTTGGTTTCTTATTTATCAAAGAAGAGTGTCCAAATTCGTTTTCTCCTCTAATTGATACAGATTTTTTCTTTTTTATTCCTGGTTTTAAGAGACCAGCATATTCTGTATCAACTTTGGTATCAACATTAAATTCTTTCCTTTCACTCATATTCTTTCCCTCCTAGCTATTCTTCAAATATCTTTCTGCGTGATTCAAGTTCGGCTAGTATTTTTATAAACGGTTCATGTGCCCTATAGTCCCATTGATCATAATTTCCGTTTCGATACTTTTTCAAAGATATTCCTTCTCTTGAATACCGTTTTAGTCGTTTTTGGAAATTAACAATATTCTTAGACACAGCGGATCCATATAAATCTATAGCCTCGCTCAATACACTTTTATCTAAATCATCGTCTGGTTCAAGCATGCATGCAATTATAGAAATCACTTCAAGGTCAATATCGTAGTTGTTAATCATAAATTTTTGGTACCCAACATATTTTCCAATTCCATCTAACGATTCCTCTTGTGTTTGAAAAGCTATTATACTGTAATCAGAGGCCGCCATAGCATTATCTGAATATGCACTAATAGTTGGAGGCACATCAATAAAAATAGTCTCATAATTTTCTTTGATAGGTTCCAATAATTTTTCTAAAACCATGATTTGTTCTTTCTCATCTTCAAAGTTAGCAATAACATAGTTAGAAAACGATCTAAAACTTGTATCACATGCAATTAAATCTAGATTTTCCATAATCGGCGTTATACAAATTGAAAGGTCTTCTTCGTTGATCCCATCTACTATTGTTTTATCAATATGATCTAAGTCAACAGTTCTTGCTAATATTTGCGAAGCGTTGGCTTGCGGATCAATATCTATTACCAGTGTTTTTTTCTTATTTACTACAGCATTATCAAAAGCTAGCATTGTAACTATCTTGGTTTTTCCTACTCCACCTTTAAAGTTCCCGACTGTATAAGTAGTTGCTGTCATATTTTTACCTACTTTCTTTTATCTTTATTTAAAGTATAACTTATATATTCGTTTTAATCAATATTTATTTTATACTTTATATGTCGATAAAAAGTATAAGTTATACTAAAAATATTTAATATATCTGCTATATTTCATTTAATAGCAGATCCATACTACAAATCCCTTGAATTACTGTTCTGGCTGACGTAAAAAAATCACTCTGATAAAATTTCAGAATAACATTTATGGTATAAGTTATACTAGAATAAACGTATATCGAGAGTGTAAAATATTTTGTGTAAATAGAAAAAAGGAAGTCCCTTCTGTAGAATAGAGTTACCACAACACATTCACAGAAGAGAGGACTTCCCTATGAACGATTTTACTACAGAAATTCTAAAGACTCTAGCGAACAAAGGCGATTTGAATGAATTATTCCGTGTCCATTTGGAGAAAGCAGTCAATACGCTTCTCAAAACGGAGTTAACGGCTTTCCTAGATTACGAAAAGTATGATCGCATTGGTTTTAACACGGGTAATTCTCGTAACGGCTCCTATGACCGTACGGTCAAGACCGAGTATGGGGAACTTCATCTCCAGATTCCGCGCGACCGCAATGGTGAGTTCAAGCAACAGACTGTTCCTGCTTATAGACGGACGAATGACACGTTAGAGGAGACCGTCATTCACCTCTTCCGAAAAGGTATTACCATGTCGGAAATCGCAGACTTGATTGAGAAAATGTATGGGCATCACTACACGCCCCAAACCATGTCTAATATAACAAAATCATTTACAGAAGAGGTAACGGCGTTTAAAGGGCGGGAGCTTCATGACCGTTATGCTGCTATTTATATGGACGCAACGTATATTCCGTTAAAGCGGAAAACCGTCGCCAAGGAAGCTATTCATATCGCAGTTGGCATTCGCCCGGACGGATCAAAGGAAGTATTGAGCTATGCGATTGCACCGACTGAATCCATCACGATTTGGGAGGAAATTTTATTGGACCTTCAAGAGCGCGGTTTGAAAAATGTCCTCCTGTTCATCACGGATGGCTTAAAGGGGATGGTAGGAGCGATTAGTCGGTTCTATCCCAAAGCTCGTTTTCAACATTGTTGTGTACACGTTTCCCGTAATATCAGTCACAAAGTGCGTGTCGATGATCGTAAGGAAGTCTGTGATGATTTTAAAATGGTGTATCAAGCCTCATCTAAAGAGGTGGCGTTGGAAGCACGTGGTGCTTTTGCGGAAAAATGGAAAACCAGCTATCCAAAAGTGGTTGAATCGATTCTTTCGAACGCTCACTTGCTCACTTTCTATGATTTCCCCTTGGCCATACGCAAGAGTATTTATTCTACGAACTTGATTGAATCCTTTAATAAGCAAATCAAGAAATACAGCCACCGCAAGGAACAGTTCCAAAACGAAGAGTCGATGGAACGTTTCTTAGTCTCGTCTTTTGATACTTACAACCAAAAATTCCTAGGTCGCAGTCATAAAGGCTTTCAACAGGCCGAAGGCGAACTTGAACAAATGCTAAGCCAACTGATTGAGAATTAGAAACAATCTGCAGTAGGGAAGAATCATTTACACAAAATTATTGACGCTCCCCGTATATCTTATACTTTATTATTTAATGTATAAGATATACTAAATATATTTAATATATTTGCTATAATTTAATTTAATAGCAGATATATACTAAAAATCCCTTGAATTACTGTTCTGGCTGACGTAAAAAGTCATTATGATAAAAATTCCAGAATAATGTTTATGGTATAAGTTATACTAAAACAAACGTATATCTTATACTTTATTATTTAATGTATAAGATATACTATAATTAATTAGCAAATAATCTATGATCCTGTTTTTAATCATTTAATTTCCTTGACTAAAAAAACGAACATGTGTTCTAATATGTATATAAAACGTATCTTTTTTTTAGAAAAGGGGATTTATCATGGCTATGCAATTTGGCGTAAATCCAAGGTTTGACTATACTAAAGAACCCTCACGAGATATTCTCTGTATCGACTGTAAGTCATTTTATGCATCCGTAGAATGCGTAGAAAGAGGACTAAATCCTTTAAAGGCAAAGTTAGTTGTCATGTCCTATCCTTCGGACGATCCTTCTCAGCGAGGAAGTGGGTTAATCCTGGCATCGAGTCCGGCCGCAAAAAAAGCCTATGGAATTTCTAATGTCAGTCGATCACGAGATCTTCCTTTTCCGTATCCGGAAGACCTCGTGATTGCACCACCGAGGATGGCACTATATATGAGAAAGAACATGGAGATCAACAATATTTACAAGAAGTATGCTGACGAGCAAAATCATTCCGTATACAGCATCGATGAGAGCTTCGTGGACGTTACAGACTCATTAAAGCTGTTCGGTGCAAAGGACGCAAGAGAGCTGGCGAGAATGATTCAAACAGACGTTTATCGACAAACTGGAATCTTCACAACGATCGGGATTGGTGACAATCCGCTCTTGGCCAAGTTCGCACTAGACCTCGAAAGTAAAAAAAATTCAGATATGAAAGCAGAATGGCGTTATGAAGACGTACAGCAAAAGCTTTGGTCTGTAGAAAACATTACAGACGTTTGGGGGATAGGACGTCGGACAGCTATCAGACTGAACCGAATGGGCATATTTACTATGCATGATCTGGCACACGCAAATTACTATCAGCTGAAGCAAAATTTTGGTGTCTTAGGTACTCAACTATATGCACACAGCTGGGGCATCGATCGATCATTCTTAGGTCAGAAATACAAAGTAAAATCTAAGTCGATAGGGAATAGTCAAGTCTTAAACCGAGACTATACACGTCGAAAAGAAATAGAAATTGTAATTAAAGAAATGGCTGATCAAGTAGCAACAAGATTGCGGAGATCTGGAGCGAAAGCTGAAGTAATTTCTCTATGGATCGGCTTTTCAATGGGTTATGTCGATCGATCAGGAAGTCGAGGATTTCACGAGCAAATGAAGGTGCCAGCAACCAATAGCAGCAAACAAATAGCAAACTACTTACTGCAGATATTTGATCGTCATTACAAGTACCAGGATATTCGAAATGTAGGAGTAAACGGTTCAAAGCTCGTTTATTCTAATGCTTTGCAGCTTGATCTCTTTGAAGATCCGGACGAGCAAGTAAAAGACTTAAAAATCGATTATGTGGTAGATACTATACGCAAAAAATTCGGGTTTAAATCGATTGTTCATGCAAATAGCATAATGGAAGGTGGACGTGCGATCGCTCGCAGCAGCCTTGTCGGAGGGCATGCAGGCGGTATGTCTGGACTTGAAGGTGCTGAAGGTCATGGTAAAGCGTACTAAGAAAACATTTACGGACTATAATCAATACAGAGACCGGCCATTCGGATTGAAATGGGCAACGGCTTACGCCATGGATGATTTGATGAAAGGCGTTTTAGAAAATGAAGCCTGGGCTACGAAAGAAGTTGTTGGTTTGGAGTTAATGAACCGTGAGGAGATCGACACAATACTTTCAGAGTCTTTCCTTTATCATAAACCTATAACGCTGCAGTTAAACACTAAAGACGAATTCGGGCGATTTTTAGATCCTGTCGAAGGACAATTTCTAGGTGAAGCATATGAAGACTATTTTGTATTGAATGAACAAGCGATTTATTGGACAGACGTTCGACACGTATCTATAAAAAAAGAGGAAAAATGGTTCAAGGTTGACTATTTTCAGGACGGAAAATCTTCTCGCAACAAGCAAAAGAAAAAAGAGAGGAAAATAGAAAAAGAGATTGAGTTAATCAAAAATGAGTATTATCAGGACTTTGCAGACGACGATTGAAGATCATTGTCCATCATTTGACTTTGAAATTGCCTTAGAATGGCTCTCTGACACACGTTTTTTAAACAGATCAGAAAAGGAGAGGGAGAATATGTGTGGAAGATATTTTTTTGATTTATCATCAAGAGAATTGAAAGACTATTATGATCAAGTGATTCCCAATGCTACCAGCAAGCAAATTCGAGTTGGATACAATGAAATTTTCCCTTCAAATCATGTTGTGACCTTAGCAGTCAACCAGGAATCAAAAATTGTTCCTGGCGTTACCAAGTGGGGATTCCATGGATTTAAAAAAGGCCAGCTCATGATCAATGCACGGGCGGAGACAGTGGAAGAAAAGAAAACTTTCTCAAAAGCCTTCAGAGAAACACGTTGTGTATTCCCTCTTTCTGGATTCTACGAATGGGATTCCGAAAAGCGGAAACTATTGTTTACTTCAAGTGAGAGTGACGTTTTTTATTTAGGCGGCTTTTATCGCATTCATAAAACTGGTGCAGGTTTTGAAACGGAATCGATCATAATGACGACCAAGCCTAATGAATCGGTTTCATCTATCCACGATCGTATGCCGCTGATCATCCAGAAAGATCACATTGAGAAATGGATCACTGAGCTAGATTTTGCACGAAACTATCTTACAGCTGGCATGCCAGAATTATGTCGCACTGAAGTAACAAAATAAAAAAAGAGCGAATCTTTCATAGATTCGCTCTTTTTTCATTGCTATGTTTAATTTTATCTAGTATCACTTCAAATGTTTCAAAGGTATCTATATCTAACTGACACAATCAAAGCAGATACTTCTTTTCTTTGTAACTCCAGTCAACAGCGGGGTAGGAGGAGATCAGATTTTTGTATCTAGCTTTTTGCTCATTTGAAGCTAGTTGCCAACGCTTCTTTTGAGTTTACTCTTGATTCAGCCGTTTTAAGGAGACAAAAACTTTGATTTTTTTATAGAAATAAGTTGTTGACAAATTGCGTTTACACATGTAAATTGATCTTATAATAAACAGTTTACGAGTGTAAACGAGGAGGATGAAAGATGGTTGCTACAGTCTTACCGCCCCACGTAACAGATGCTGAATGGGAAGTCATGCGCGTGGTATGGGCAAATAAAAAAGTCACCAGTAAAGAAGTTATCGCTATTTTGGAAGACAAAATGAATTGGAAACAGGCTACAATCAAAACGCTATTAGGCCGATTGGTAGAGAAAGGTGCATTGTCTACTGAGCAAGAAGGGAAGAAGTATATCTATTCCGCAAAAATTGAGGAAAATGAGACCATAAAAGATTACACAAATGATGTTTTTAGTCGGATTTGCAATAAAGAGGTAGGTTATGTAATTGAAGGTTTAATTGAAGATCACATCTTGAGTTTCGATGATATACGGCGCTTGGAAAAAGCTTTGGAAATGAAAAAAAAATCTGCTGTAGAAGAAGTTAGTTGCCACTGTGCGCCAGGGCAATGTGAATGCAATATGAAACACCATGGAATGAAGATGAGAGGAATGGAATAAAAGATGGAAAATAAAACATTTACCATAGAAGGCATGACTTGTGCTTCTTGCGCCCAAACAGTAGAAAAAGCGACCCAGAAGTTATCAGGTGTAAAAATCGCTAATGTGAATTTTGCAACGGAAAAAATGAGCATTCAGTTTGATGAGGCGTCACTTTCGGAGGCTGACATTCAAAAAGCCGTTTCAGATGCAGGATATGCTGCAATACCTAATACCGTAAGGAAGACTTTTAATCTTGAAGGTATGACTTGTGCTTCTTGTGCACAAACCATTGAAAAAGCTACTCATAAACTTACCGGAGTAAATACGTCATCGGTAAACTTAGCCACGGAAAAAATGGTGGTAGAGTATGATCCAAGTAGGTTAAATATTTCCGATATCACTCAGGCCGTATCCGATTCGGGATATGAGGCACATGAAGAGAGAGCAACTGCGGACACGGTGGACTTAGACCAAGAAAAGAAACAGAATGAAATCAAGAGCCTCTGGAAGAGATTTTTGATTTCGGCCATCTTTACAGCCCCATTACTTTATATCGCAATGGGTCATTTGGTAAATGCGCCCCTACCTGCTTTTATCGATCCGATGATGAATCCGGAAAATTTTGCTATCATTCAACTCTTGCTGACGCTTCCGGTTGTCGTGGTCAATAAAAAAATTTACCAGACTGGATTCAAAGCGTTGTTTAAGGGACATCCCAACATGGACTCATTAATCGCTTTGGGAACAAGTGCCGCTTTCCTTTACGGTGTATTTGCAACGGTCATGATTTTCTTGGGAGAGGCATCTTATGCCAACGAATTGTATTACGAAACAGCGGCTGTTATTCTAGCCCTAATTGTTCTAGGGAAGTATTTAGAAACCCTGACTAAAGGGAAGACATCTGAAGCCATTAAGAAACTGATGGGATTGGCTCCAAAAACAGCACTGGTAGTACGAAACGGAAAGGAAATAGAGATTTCGATTGATGAAGTGGCAGTGGGTGACATCGTTGTTGTGCGCCCAGGTGGAAAAATGCCTGTGGACGGTATGGTAACAGAGGGGTTGACGTCGGTAGACGAATCCATGTTAACTGGTGAAAGTATCCCCGTAGAAAAATCGGTAGGGGACGCGATTATTGGAGCAAGTATCAACAAAAACGGTACGATTCATTATCGAGCCACAAAAGTTGGGAAAGATACCGCACTATCTCAGATTATTAAACTAGTAGAAGACGCGCAAGGATCTAAAGCTCCGATTGCTAAGATGGCAGATATTATTTCCGGTTACTTCGTACCAATCGTTATTGCGATTGCAATCCTTTCTGCGCTTGCGTGGTACTTTGCTGGACAAACAGGGGTATTCGCGTTGACCATAGCCATTTCGGTACTGGTGATTGCGTGCCCATGTGCACTCGGGTTAGCTACCCCTACAGCAATCATGATTGGAACAGGGAAAGGTGCCGAACATGGCGTATTGATTAAGAGTGGGACAGCATTGGAAACAACTCATAAACTGAAGACCATTGTTTTTGACAAGACAGGAACCATTACAGAAGGAAAGCCTAAGGTAACAGATATTATTACTGCAAAAGGGATCTCTCAAGAGGAACTCTTGATGTTGGCGGCTTCCGGTGAGAAAGGTTCTGAACACCCACTAGGGGAAGCAATAGTTAAGGATGCAGAAGAAAAAGGATTGTCTCTGAAGAAAACTGAAGCTTTTGAGGCGATTCCGGGTCATGGAATCGAGGTAAAAATCGACGGAGCTACCCTTTCGTTGGGTAACCGAAAACTGATGGATGAGCGAAATGTCCAACTAGGCAAGTTGGCGAAGGTATCCGATGAATTGGCTAGTCAAGGTAAAACGCCAATGTACATTTCCAGAGGTAGTGAAATTCTCGGAATCATTGCGGTCGCCGATACGGTAAAAGAGAGCAGCCTACGAGCCATTGAAAAGTTGCATAAGATGGGCATTGAAGTAGCCATGATTACTGGTGACAACAAACGAACGGCAGAAGCAATTGCAAAACAGGTGGGAATCGACCGTGTATTGAGCGAAGTTTTGCCGGAAGATAAAGCTAACGAAGTGAAAAAGTTGCAGGATGAAGGCAAAAAAGTAGGTATGGTAGGCGATGGAATTAATGATGCTCCTGCACTTGCGCAAGCCGATGTAGGAATTGCCATTGGATCTGGTACGGATGTAGCGATGGAATCAGCAGATATTGTCCTAATGCGTAGTGACCTCATGGATGTCCCTACGGCTGTGGAATTGAGTAAATCTACCATCCGAAACATTAAGGAAAACCTGTTTTGGGCATTTGCGTACAATATTTTAGGTATTCCCTTCGCGATGGGTGTAGTTTATGCCTTTGGCGGTCCATTGCTTAGCCCGGTTATTGCAGCAGGGGCAATGACTTTTAGTTCTACTTCTGTTTTATTAAATGCATTACGCTTAAGACGATTCAAACCAGCAGTTGTTTAGAAAACACGTAGCTTATCTGGGATTTAATCTTCTTCCTATTCTATATAATAGGAGAAGATAAAAAAAAAAAAAAAGGGGAATAAAATAATGAAAAAAGAAGTCTTATTAGATGGCGTAAAATGTGCAGGTTGTGCGAACACGGTACAAGAAAGATTTTCAGCTATTGAAGGGGTTGAATCTGTAGAGGTTGATTTAGCGACTAAAAAAGCAGTACTTGAAAGTCAAACAGAGATTGATACCGAAACACTCAATGCTGCTTTAGCAGAAACTAACTATTCAGTATTAAGTGCATAAAGTACGAATACCATTTATTCATAGATAGTAGATAGAGATAAAGTATAGAACCCTTTTCATGAGAATTATATGCAGTGTTAGATGAGAAAGTTCTAAAACTTTAAAATCAGTCTCTAATATAATAAGGAGGAATTAAAAATGAGGAATAACAAAAAACATTCGTCACATAGTCATCATAATCACGGCGACATGGATCACTCAAAACACGACCATAATGAAATGGAACATAGTCAGATGGATCACAGCAAGATGAATCATAGTGCGATGGATCACAGTGAAATGGATCATGGCGCAATGGGAGGGCATGCCCACCACCATCACGGTAGCTTTAAGGAGATTTTCTTGAAGTCACTCCCATTAGGAATTGCAATCTTACTCATTACTCCTATGATGGATATTCAGTTGCCTTTCCAAATTATCTTTCCTTATGCAGACGTTGTAGCAGCTGTATTGGCAACAATTCTATACATTTTTGGCGGAAGACCATTCTTCATGGGTGCGAAAGATGAGTTTAATTCAAAAGCTCCAGGCATGATGTCCTTGATTACTTTGGGAATAACGGTTTCTTATGCCTATAGTGTTTACGCAGTGGCCGCTCGATATGTGACCGGAGAACATGTCATGGACTTCTTCTTTGAGTTTACAACGTTAATTTTAATCATGTTATTAGGACACTGGATTGAAATGAAGGCATTGGGTGAAGCAGGGGACGCGCAAAAAGCATTGGCTGAGTTGGTGCCGAAAGATGCTCATGTTGTTTTAGAAGACGATTCGATTGAGACTCGTCCAGTTGCTGACTTGCAAGTAGGTGATTTGATTCGTGTTCAAGCCGGAGAAAATGTTCCAGCAGATGGAACGATCCAGCGTGGCGAATCACGTGTAAACGAAGCGCTTGTGACTGGGGAATCGAAACCAATTGAAAAAAATCCCGGAGATGAGGTTATCGGTGGATCAACCAATGGTGGCGGAGTCCTCTATGTGGAAATAAAACAGACGGGCGATAAGTCCTTCATTTCTCAGGTTCAGGCATTAATCAGTCAAGCTCAAGGCCAATCTTCACGAGCAGAAAATCTTGCACAAAAAGTTGCAGGATGGCTCTTTTATATTGCGGTTATTGTAGCTCTTATTGCCCTTGTCATATGGATGGTTATAGCTGATGTACCAACGGCAGTTATTTTTACAGTCACCACATTAGTTATTGCTTGTCCGCATGCCCTGGGTCTGGCTATTCCATTGGTGACTGCTCGTAGTACCAGCTTAGGGGCCAGTCGGGGATTATTAGTGAAAGACCGGGACGCTTTGGAGTTGACTACAAAAGCAGATGTTATAGTTTTAGATAAAACGGGAACTTTAACAACTGGTGAGTTTAAAGTATTAGATGTTGAACTCTTTAATGATAAATATACGAAAGATGAAATCGTTGCCTTATTGTCAGGTATCGAAGGTGGATCTAGTCACCCTATCGCTCAGTCAATTATTAGTTACGCAGAACAGCAAGGGATACGTCCAGTAAGTTTTGATTCGATTGATGTTATTTCTGGCGCTGGTGTAGAAGGTCAAGCTAACGGACATCGTTATCAATTAATCAGTCAAAAAGCATATAGACGTAATCTGGATATGGATATTCCAAAAGGAGCAACCCTCAGTGTCTTAGTAGAAAACGACGAAGCAATCGGTGCTGTAGCTTTAGGGGATGAATTAAAACCGACAAGTAAAGACTTAATACAAGCCCTTAAAAAGAACAAGATTCAGCCGATTATGGCAACGGGTGACAATGAAAAAGCGGCTCAAGGAGCTGCAGAAATTTTAGGTATTGATTATCTAGCTAATCAATCTCCTCAAGACAAATATGAATTAGTTGAAAAACTTAAAGCAGAAGGAAAGAAAGTTATCATGGTCGGTGACGGGGTCAACGATGCACCTTCTCTTGCATTAGCAGACGTTGGTATAGCTGTTGGTGCCGGAACTCAAGTAGCATTGGATTCAGCCGATGTCATCTTGACACAGTCAGACCCTGGCGACATTGAATCCTTTATCGAGTTGGCTCAGAAGACCACACGTAAGATGAAAGAAAATCTTGTTTGGGGAGCAGGGTATAACTTTATCGCGATCCCAATAGCTGCAGGAATACTAGCACCAATTGGCATAACATTAACTCCAGCAGTCGGTGCCGTCTTGATGTCACTTTCGACTGTAATTGTTGCCATCAATGCTATGACATTGAAATTAGAGCCAAAATAAACAGTTATTTGGCACATGAAATAATTGAATGACCTTATCGTGTAAAAATACAATAGTTTCACAGGAAAGGAAGAGATGAAATAATTTAAAAAATCATCTCTTCCTTTTTTAGTTTATAAGGAGGAAAAATTATGAGGCTGGTCCTTTTAGGGTTACCTGGTGCTGGGAAAGGCACCCAAGCTAAAAGAATCGCAGAGGAGTACCACCTGACGGCTATTTCAACTGGTGAAATGTTACGAGAAGCAACCAAGGAGAAAGATACATTCGGACTCAGAGTGCAAGAATATATGAATAAAGGAGAGCTAGTTCCAGATGAGTGGATAAACTCATTGGTTAAGAGTCGCTTACAAGCAAAAGATGTTGAAAATGGCTTTGTTCTAGATGGTTACCCACGTACCCTTCAGCAAGCAAAAATGCTCGAAGCTTACCTACAAAGTCAGAATCAAAATTTAGGCGCTGTTTTCTTTTTAGATGTAAGTCAGGATACGTTAATACATCGGTTAGCGCAACGAGGGAATCTTCGTTCAAAAGAAAAACAAGGAAATTCCCAAATCGAATCAAAAAGGGAAAAAATTCGACTGGATGACAAACCAGAAGTGATTGAAAATAGGGGTTCTGTTGCAAGCTTTGAATTATATGTTTTCTGGTATAATGGCTGGCTATTTTTTAAATGTTATTTGGCTGGATGCTTTTTTCTTTTACCATTAATTATTGACGAGATCCACTTTTTCATTGAAAAGAACATTCTGCTGAAGCGGTACATTGTGTGAATTTTTCTGTTGATTGTTTCGAATTTTTATATTGCATATATGGTTACTTTTTTTCAGTTCTATTCTTTTTTGCTGTGGGGTATCGAAGGCATCTTCGAATTGCGGAATTTAGTCGAATGCTGCTAAAACTTACTGTTTATGCACTATTAGCGTTATTAATGACGGCTGCACTTATTCTCCCCACATTGTTCTACTTGACGTAAGGGATTCGAAACACTGTTCAAACGATAGAATCAACTTTTTTTACTAAATTCTTAGCAAAGATTTTTAACGGAGTTTATTTTAATCGAACCTTTGTTAATACAACAAAATCAGTTTATCCGCATATATATAGTGACATACAATCACTTGTAGTGGTACCGACTTTCTTTCTCTCAAAGCAGATTACTCGTCGAGAATGTTTAATCTATGGCATGCGTTTCTTTTTAGTTTCCTATGTATCTATTTAATGGCACGGGCTCTAGACTTAGGTTTATGGGATATGAAGAAAATACTAATCAGCTGAATTTTTTTGGTCAGTGATTCTAGGTTATTTGCTAGTAGTGTAGGAAATAAATTTTGCTTTATGGTTTTGGAATCAATTATTAATATTGCTACTTGCGGTCATTACGAGGATATTCCTTAGGAAAATCACAGTCTGAATCTTCCCTAGAAACTATAGAACGACAAGGGGGAGATGAGCAAATTCCTAATTGATTAAATAGGGTGCGTTACTAGTTAGCTCCATAGTAAGATTTTTTCAAAATTTTCTTGAGGTTGGATCAAAAAGGGCTCTTTTCAATTAGATTAAAAACACTCATAAAAAATAGGGAAACGAACTTATAATCGCGTTCGTTTCCCTATTTAATTTATTATGACCATAAAACAATTTGAATTTAGAAAGCACCTTCTTTCTTTGATAAAAAGTACTACTCGTAATCTGTCAGGACTGATAAGACTTTTTATATTAGCTAAATAAAGATTGGATATATTGATTAGCATTCTTAAATTCAACTGTATCGATCAGTGTGCCTTGTACAATCAATCTCGTTACAGCTTCCAAATCCCCGCATGTAACAAGAGTGATCATTTCTTTATTAGGAATATCATCAATGACTTCTACTTTTGATGGATCCACTTTTTCTTTCAAAGACACTTGGTAAATATAAATATTCTTTAAGTCTGTTACATATATTTTTTCTTTTAGAGAAATAAACTCTAATGGAGAAAATAATATAGTTTTATCTTTAGCACTATGGCTTGCTAAAGCATAATTTCGTTCTCCCATCTGCTGATTTGATTTCATTGTACCAGCCCCAGAAAGTAGTGAAATATTGTCTAAGCCTTTGTATATGGGTAAAGATAATTTTACATCGGGTATAGCGATACCACCTATTATAGGTAAATCACTATTTTTAAATTGTGCTTTTAATACTAACTCATTTGAAATAGATTCAACAGAATCAAAGTCAAAGTTTCCTTTCCTTTTCAGATTGTCTTCCAAATCTTTCTTTGAATAATTTGCTATGTCATATTGTTGAACTTGTTTATTCAGTAAGTAAGATCGAATTTGAAAATTAAATATTAAAACTAAGCCTATAAGAAAAATGGTAATTAAAAGTAAATTTAAAAAAATACGCTTGATTCTTTTTATCATTTTTAGATTCCTAGAAATGGAGCAGGATCTACGAATCCAGACCAATTTGAGCTAGTCGCTATTCCAAAATGTAAATGAACTCCAGTTGAATTTCCTGTAGTCCCCATGGTGCCAATGGTCTGGCCAGCACTCACTGATTGGCCTAGTGTAGCAATAAAATTACTTAGGTGAAGGTAATATGAGTAGTAGCCATCTCCGTGATCAATAATAATGTAATTACCTGCGGATCCATCAAAGGATGCCTGCACTACAGTTCCTGATCTAGATGCCATGATAGGCGTTGACGAAGTTCCACCCATATCTATACCATCGTGAAAAGATCCAGAGAATCCAGTAGGATCAGCTCTTCCACCAAATGGACTTGTGACAATAATGTTGGCTACGGGTGCGCCCCAACCAGAAGAACTAGGGCTTTGAACCTGATTATTATTGGAAGAATTATTGTTGTCTTGGTACTCATCTTGATTAACTGAGTTAGATTCTTTATCCGAAGTTTCATTTGTGATCTGTTTTTCTTCCTGCGTATCAGTATTTCCTTGATCTGTTCCTATGTCTTCGTTACCATCTATTTGTGATACTTCGTTTTTCTGATCTTTTATAATAGATGCAGATTCTTCCTCTTGAGCTTTTAAAATAGCCGCAGCTTCTGCTTCTTTTTTCTTTTCCTCTGCTAGGGCTTTAAGTTCCTCTTCCCTTCTTTTTTCTGCTTCTTGTTTTTGATTTTCAAATTTTTCTTTCTCGGATTGCTCTGTCGCCAAAGAAGCGGATATCTCATTAATTTTTATACTTTGATTCAATTTAGCTTCTATAAGATTTTTTTCTTTCTCTTCGAGAGAGCGAGTTTCCTTTTCCGCATCTATAACTTTTTTCTCAGCTTCTTTTTTTAATTCATCTAAACTTTCTTTATCATCTATCTGAGCCTGCATAATCTCATTACTAGCAGAAATAAGCTTAGTCATACCAAAGGCTGCTGTGACTGCATCTGATAATGATTCAGCGTTTACCATGACAGATATTATAGAGTCACTTTTTTGATTTACTTGTGCATTCCGAGCTTGTTCTTCGATAAGTTTATTTCTAAGGTGTATTTTTTCCTCAAGAGTAGTAATTTTTTGATTAATTTCGGTAAGTTTTTTCTCAGATGTGTTTTTTTCCTTTAGCACTTTTTGATATTCATTTTCTAGCTGAGTTATTTTGTTATCTAAATCAGTAAGATAAATTTTAGCTGATTTTTGATCTTTCACAATCGTTTCAATTTTATCATTTTTTTCTTTAATTTTTTCCTCAATAGTCTGCGCTTTAACTAATATACTATTACTAAAAAATAGCGAAAACACAATGACCGAGGTAGATATAATTATTTTTTTCAAATTGATTTTTCACTTCCCTTATTTTTAATTGTGAAGAAATATTTTACAAATATTCTCCTCTCTATTTTTATGTGTATTACAGGTTCTATTAGGAACTGAAATTGGAATTACTATACAAAAAGTAATAGGATCCATATGCTACATTTCAATTTAATAGACAGATTTAAAATAACTAAAACTTATGGAGATTTTGTGGAGTAGAAACATATCTACATAAAATTCACACAACTGTAAAGTATGATATCAAAAGTTAATATAGGAGAACGAATTTAGTGGATAAAATATTGAGACTTACGAAACCTTGGGACTATCTCATTATTATTGGAGTCATTATGGCATCATTTTTACCATATTTACTATTTGATACTAATAAAAATGAAAATAATAGAGAAAGTAAAGATGTAATTGCAGTTGTTAAAATAGATGGAGAAGTCGTAGACAAATTTAACTTATCACAAGTTAGTGAGTCTTTAGAAAAAACATATTATCCTCAAAAAGGGAAATACAATATTATTGAAGTAGCTCCAGGGAAAATTAGGGTAAAAGAAGATAATAGTCCTGATCAAATTGCTGTTCATACAGGCTGGATTAGTAGACCAGGGGAAATGAGTATATGTTTACCTCATAAATTGATTGTTGAAATTTTAGGAATAGAAGAGAATCCATTAATTTATTAGTATGACTAATAAATAATACAAATCCTACATTTACATTGATTACAGAATGGAGCCGAACTAGACTTTTAATAAGAAAAGTCATAGATATCAGGCCAAAGTAACTACTATCGTTATAATTGATTATATTAGGAATGTTGCATGTAGCACGTTTTATTAGAGATGACTAGGTTATAAAAATATTAATAATTGATATTAATAGGGATGGTGGTTATCATTACAGTGGATAATACTTATTTAACAGATGTATTTAATCAATACAAAACACGCGAAAATTTACTTTATCAAACTTGGTTTATAAAAAGTGAAAAACGCTTGAGAGCGTTTAAAAGAGTTAGAAAATATGTACAACTATTTATCAAACATGTCAATAACGGAACCTTTCCAACAGACTTTAAAAATTCAGCATTAGAGGACATAATGGATGTAATTGCAGAACAAACAGAAATTTTTAAAGGAGCCAAACATGCATTTATGTGGAAACCTAAATTGAGAATTCCAGATATTTATGAAAATAGGGAAAATCAGTTAGCTTTTTCACATTGTCTTGATCAAATTCTTAAAGCTAATCAAGAAATAAAAATGTTATTAACTGTAAATATTCTAACAGAAAAGAAAATCAGAGGGCTTGGTCCCGCTGTCGCAAACATTTTATATTTTCTTGAACCCACCATTTTTCCTCCTTTTAACACAGCTATTGTCAATGGATATAATTATCTAACGGGTTCAAAAATTCGCTTAGGTAAATGGGAAGACTATTTTAAACTTCGTGATGGTATGATTGAGCTCAACTGCAGAGGAGGACAATTTTCGAAAGATTTGGGTGCTATTTCAGCTTTTTTATTTGATATTGGTAAACTAAACTATATTGTTCGCGAAAATGAAGAGGAGTATATCAGAATTTC
>NZ_JBIOQJ010000001.1:3502500-3533678 GCF_051713705.1 Enterococcus sp. DIV1083b | reverse complement strand
AAATTGTCCTCCTATAACTAAGAATAGATATAACTAAAATAGCACGGATTGAAAAAGTTTTCCACAGATTACGATAAAAAAGGTTAGAAAAAAATACTTTTCCACAAAACGGGATAAAAGAAAAATGGAAATGCACATGTTCGAAATTCGACTATCCACAGGTAGAAAAAGAATGTGAATAACTATAATAAAATCTCCTTTATCCACAGATAGATGTGAAGATCATGCCTTGATAATACTAGGTTTCGGGGTAGTTATCAACAGCTAAAAAAGTGATTGTGGAAAACTTTTCTACAGGCTGTTGGTTTGTGGAAAAAGCCAAAATAACTCTGGGGAAAAAGTTATCCACAAAAATTGGCTATAAACAGCAAACCCACACAAATCAAAGGGATTGTGGATAAAGAATGCCCGATTTTGAGCAAACTTCTTATTGACAAACTAGTACTTGACTCGTTATACTATCAAAGTATGTCTGTGCGCATAAGCATTAACCTGATGGAGGTGGAAATAAATGAAAAGAACGTATCAACCAAATAAACGTAAACGTCAAAAAGTTCACGGATTCCGTAAACGTATGAGTACAAAAAATGGACGTCGTGTTTTAGCTAGCCGTCGTCGTAAAGGCAGAAAGGTTATTTCTGCGTAAGCCACTGAATGCCAGTGGTTTTTTTTTATGCCGTTTTTGCGGAATATAGTGTCTGACTTTTGGCAAATATGGTATTATTGACAGGTGAGTGGTTACGGATTCAATCCGTTTCGCGAAGCTTAATTGAAAGAAGTGAAGGAACCGAAGATGAGAAAATCCTATCGAGTAAAAACAGAGCAAGATTTTCAAAAAGTTTTTCAGGCAGGAAATTCTTTTGCAAATCGGAAGTTCGTGGTGTATGTCTTACCTAAAGAGCAATCACATTTTCGAGTTGGTTTATCTGTAGGGAAAAAAGTCGGTAATGCAGTGAAGCGAAATGAGATCAAGCGCAAGATCCGTGCAAGTTTAACGGAAATGAAGCCGCGAATCGAACCAGCGGTCGATTTCATCGTGATCGCCCGTCCAAGTATCGCCACTTGTTCCTCAAAGGAAATCTACTCGAATTTAGAGCATGTCTTAAAGCTTGCCAAAATTATTCATTAATGGAAAGGAATTAGTTACGTGAAAAAAGGGAAACGCGTCTTACTATTTTTGGGAGTTCTCTCATTAGTAGTTGTCTTATCTGCCTGCGGTGCAACAGGTGAAGTAAATGCACAAAGTACTGGTCTATGGGACCGTTACATCGTTTATTATTTTGCAGAGGCGATCAAAGCCCTCTCCTTCGGCAATGCCGGGATCGGGATCATTCTCTTTACATTGATCATCCGGGTCATTTTGATGCCGTTGATGCACTTCCAAACCAAAAGCATGCGCAAAACGCAAGAATTACAACCGAAGCTAAAAGCGCTGCAGCAGCAATATGCGTCAAAAGATACAGAAACACAAAGTAAGTTAAAAGAAGAAACACAACGTTTGTATGCGGAAAACAATGTCAATCCCTATGCCGGCTGTCTACCATTATTGGTACAAATGCCGATTTTGATGGCCTTGTGGCAATCGATCTCACGGGTTCCTGCTTTGCAAGAAGGAAAATTCTTATGGCTGCAGCTGGGTGATCGTGACCCATACTTCATCTTGCCGATTTTAGCGGCGCTCTTTACTTTTGCAAGTACCTACTTATCAAGTATGAGCCAAGTGGAATCAAATGCGAGTCTGAAAATCATGAATTTCGCTATGCCGATGATGATCTTACTAATGGGGATCAACATTGCCAGCGGTCTTTCCTTGTACTGGGTTGTTTCTAATGCATTCCAAGTTGTGCAAACAATGATCTTAAATAACCCATTCAAGATTCGCCAAGAAAGAGAAGAAGCTGCCCGCAAAGAACGCGAGCGTGAACGTGCGCTGAAAAAAGCAATGAGTCCTAAAAAGAAACGGAAAAAATAAGAGGAGGTTGCACTGCAATGCCGATTTATGAAAATCTGACAGTAGATGAAGCAATTCAAGAGGGATTGCAAGTCCTTGGTATCACCAAAGATCAAGCAGTAATCGAAGTCCTGGATGAAGGAAAAAAAGGCTTCTTGGGTCTAGGAAAAAAACAAGCACGGGTCTCCATTGAAAAACGAATCGTTGAAGAACCGGCACCCGTTGAAGAAGTACCAGCAAAACCGTTGGTAGAACCAGATCCTGTGACGACAGAGGATGCAAGCAGTGTGATGGAAGCAGCAGCGAGCGAACCTGTTTTGCTGACGGATCTTTCAGATGAGGAAGCGCTGGCTCAGCTGGGACTCTATCTGACAAATATTTCAAAAGCATTGAATGCACCCGCCTTAGTAAAAACCGCTCGTCAAGACGGCGTGATCGTCTTTCATTTAGAAACGCAAAAACAAGGCATTTTGATTGGGAAGCACGGCAAAACCTTGAATGCACTGCAATATTTGGCGCAAGTGTATATTCACCGCATCGCGAAAAACAAATTGTCGATCGTAGTGAATGTCGGAGATTACCGTGAAAAACGTCAAGCGATCTTAGAACGTTTGGCTAGCCGTACTGCTGAAAAAGTCAAACGAACAGGCCGCCCAGTCTTTTTAGAACCGATGCCGGCGTTTGAAAGAAAGCAGATCCATTCAGTTTTGAGTAAAGATGCGTATGTTCAAACTCATTCTGAAGGGGATGAACCGTATCGCTACTTAGTAGTGGAACCTGCGGACAAACGAATTTAATGAAAAAAGGGAAAGGCGGTCTGACAAGCCTTTCCCTTTTTTGATGGGAAAAAGCGATTGACAACAAATTTAAAACCAAGTATCCTTGACTAGAAATCATTCTTATCAAAGTCAACATACGTTACGTAGGTCAGCCTTTGGTATCAAAAAAGAGTCCGTATGCCGCGGACTCTTTTTTGTATTTTTCTTTGATGATAGAGGCAATTAGCCGCCGATGGTTGATTGAGTAAATTGAACCACTGTACCATAGGCAAAGATCTCAAGGAAGGTTTTGTCGCCTTCGACGATGCGGTCATGTTCGAAATGACAGTTGATCACTGCATTCGCTCCGTAGCTGTGGGCGGTTTCTTTTAAGCGATAGGTCACATCTGCCAACAGGTCGTTCAAATTCACAGATGTATCAAATAGATCTACTTCGATTTTGTCTGCCGCAAAGACGATATCCCGCACGACGTAAGGCCGATTCACGTTTCCTGTCGATAAAATGATTTCTTTAATGCGAGCAGCGCTGTTTGATGATTTGATGGTTTCCATAATAGATCCCTCTTTTCTTATTCTTTGCTTTTATTTTAAAGGTTTTTGCGGACAGATGCAAAATTTAAAAGTTTTTGAAGGAAGCTTGCGACTCACGCAAAAATGTGCTAATCTATTTCCAGAATTTAATTGACAAGCAGTCAAAGTGCTAAGTCTACTCGTTTTTATTGATTTTCAATCAATTTGACGGGTGGAGTGGGCACTTTTTTTATGTGAAAAAATAGGAGGAGCATGCAACATGGCGAATATTACGCAAGAATTTGATACGATTGCCGCGATTTCCACCCCGCCAGGCGAAGGGGCCATCAGTATTGTGCGATTAAGCGGGGAAGAAGCGATCGCAATTGCGGATCGGATTTTTCAAGCAGGCACTAAAACCCTCGCCCAAGTCCCTAGTCATACGATCCATTATGGTCATATCGTGGACCCAGAAGAAAACCGTTTGATGGATGAAGTGATGCTATCAGTGATGAAAAAGCCGCGGACCTTTACCCGAGAAGATGTCGTCGAGATCAACTGCCACGGCGGGATCGTTGTCGTCAATCAACTCTTGCAGCTGGTTTTACGACAAGGAGCACGGTTGGCTGAGCCGGGAGAATTCACCAAGCGGGCCTTTTTAAACGGACGGGTTGACCTTTCTCAAGCCGAGGCGGTGATGGACCTGATTCGTGCCAAGACCGATAAGGCGATGAATCTCGCTGTCAATCAGCTGGATGGCAATCTTTCCCACTTGATTCGGACTTTACGCCAAGAGATCTTAGAGACGCTGGCGCAAGTTGAAGTGAATATCGATTACCCTGAATACGATGATGTGGAAGAATTGACGACCCGCTTATTGCTAGAAAAAGCCACGATGGTCAAAGGGCAGATCCAAGCCTTATTAGCGACTGCCCAACAAGGAAAAATTTTGCGAGAAGGTTTGAGTACTGCGATCATCGGTCGGCCGAATGTCGGTAAATCCAGCTTATTGAACCATTTATTAAGGGAAGAAAAAGCCATCGTGACAGACATTGCTGGTACGACTCGAGATGTCATTGAAGAGTATGTCAATGTTCGCGGGGTACCGTTGAAACTGATCGATACGGCTGGTATCCGCGAAACAGAAGATGTCGTTGAGAAAATCGGAGTCGAACGCAGCCGCAAAGCATTGGCAGAAGCGGAGTTGATTTTGCTGGTTCTCAACCAAAGCGAAGGATTGACCCAGGAAGACAAACAATTGCTGGAGCTGACTGCTGGCAGCCGTCGGATCATCTTATTGAATAAGACCGACCTTGAGCCAAAATTAGCACCTGCTGAGCTAGCGCAGTACGCAGCAGATGAACCGATTTTTTCTGTCTCTGTGTTGACCAACGAAGGCTTAGACCAACTGGAACAAGCCATTGCCGATCTATTCTTTGGGGGGAAAACCACCGACAAGGATGCTTCCTATCTTTCTAACACCCGCCACATTGCCTTATTAGAAAATGCCGTTCAGTCGTTGTCTGAGGTCATCCAAGGGATCGAAGCAGGAATGCCTGTCGACTTGGTTCAAATCGATATGACACGCTGCTGGGACTATCTAGGAGAAGTTGTCGGCGACAGTGTCCAAGATGAGTTGATCACCCAATTATTTAGTCAGTTTTGTTTAGGAAAATAAAGAATGCGCCACTGGCGTAAAAAGGAGAACACCATGCAAGAATATCAAGCAGAAAGTTATGACGTGATCGTTGTTGGTGCCGGCCATGCCGGATCAGAAGCTGCCTTAGCAGCCAGCCGAATGGGGGCAAAAACCCTTTTACTGACCATCAACTTAGACATGGTCGCATTCATGCCTTGTAATCCCTCCGTCGGCGGACCAGCAAAAGGCGTCGTGGTGCGCGAAATCGATGCTTTAGGCGGAGAAATGGGCAAAAATATCGATAAAACCTACATCCAAATGCGGATGCTCAATACAGGAAAAGGTCCCGCAGTGCGGGCTTTGCGGGCGCAAGCCGATAAACATGCCTATGCGGCTGAAATGAAACGAACGATCGAAAAAGAAGCCAATCTAACACTGCGCCAAGGGATCGTTGAAAAGCTGATCGTTGAAGAAGGCGAGTGCCGTGGCGTCGTGACATCTACAGGCGCTCGTTACCAAGCCCAAGCTGTAGTGATCACTGCAGGAACAGCGTTGCGAGGGGAGATCATCATTGGAGAGTTGAAGTATTCTTCTGGTCCAAACAACTCCCAGCCATCGATTGGATTAGCCGATCATTTGAAAGAGCTTGGTCTAGAGATCGCTCGTTTTAAAACCGGTACACCACCGCGGGTCAAATCCAGCACCATCAACTATGAGGTAACGGAGATCCAGCCTGGCGATGAACAACCGAATCACTTTAGTTACAGCACACCCGATGAAGCCTACAATCAAAACCAAGAACCTTGCTGGTTGACCTATACGAACGAAGGGACGCACCAAATCATCAACCAGAATTTACATCGGGCGCCGATGTTTACAGGGATCGTCGAAGGGGTAGGTGCCCGTTATTGTCCATCCATCGAAGACAAAATCGTGCGTTTTGCAGACAAATCTCGTCACCAACTATTCTTGGAGCCAGAAGGATTGAACACCGAAGAAGTGTATGTTCAAGGGCTTTCTACTTCTATGCCAGAAGACGTCCAAGTCCAAATGCTGCATTCCATCGCAGGTTTAGAAAAAGCGGAAATGATGCGGACGGGCTACGCCATTGAATATGATGTCGTGGTACCTCATCAATTGCGTCCAACATTAGAAACCAAAGTCATCGAAAACCTCTTTACGGCAGGACAAACCAACGGAACCAGCGGCTATGAAGAAGCGGCCGGTCAAGGCTTGATTGCCGGCATCAATGCCGCTTTGAAAATTCAAGGCAAAGAACCTTTCATTATGAAACGCAGCGACGGTTATATTGGTGTGATGATCGATGATTTGGTGACCAAAGGAACCAATGAACCATACCGTTTATTGACCTCTCGTGCCGAATACCGCTTATTGCTGCGTCATGATAATGCCGATCTGCGTTTGACCGAAGTGGGACATCAAATTGGGCTCGTCCCAGAAGCGCAATACGAAGCATATGTAGCGAAAAAAGAAGCTGTTGAAGCAGAAATCAAACGCTTGTCTAAAATCCGCATCAAACCAACGCCAGAAGTACAAGCATATTTGACTGCCAAAGGGACGGCCACCTTGAAAGATGGCGTTTTAGCAAATGAATTCTTGCGCCGGCCTGAAGTGACGTATGCGGAAATGCTGCAATTTATTGAAGCCAATGAAGCATTGAAACCAAAAGAGATCGAACAAGTCGAGATCCAAATCAAATACGAAGGCTATATCAAAAAAGCCCTCGAAAAAGTGGAGAAACTCAAACGGATGGAAGCCAAACGCATTCCTGAAAACATCGACTATGCCGCTATCAATGGCTTGGCAACAGAAGCCAAACAAAAACTGCAAAAAATCCAACCCGAAACCATCGCCCAAGCGAGCCGTATCAGCGGAGTAAACCCAGCTGATATTAGTATTTTGATGGTGTATATCGAACAAGGGAAGATTGCAAAGGTTAACTAAAGACGGTTAATATTCTTTGAAAAACCAATTTATAAATGGTAAATAGAGTGTCAAAAGCCCGCTACGAGAGTAACTCGCAGCGGGCTTTTTGTGTTAGCAATTGAATTATTCAACTTTTTCAATCGTAGTGGTTCCCCAGTTCATGATGTTGCTGAGATGGACATAGCCATCGTACAAATTCAAGAAAATCGAGAAGGCACAGACGATATAGATCAATACATAAAAATTATTGGCCTTTTTGTTACGCCATAAGACAAAGCCATCTAAAATCAAACCTAATGGAAAGAGAAATGAGCCGATTCCAGCTAACAGTAGCAAGAGCAGACTTTCATCTTTTTCCGTTGCCATCGTTCTTTGGAGTAACGACAATTTTTCTTTTTTGTCGTTGATCTCTTGATTATTGGTTTCGATCCGCTCTTTTAACGCTTCGTTTTCCCGCAAGAGCTCATCAATCGAGACTTGATAGAGATCGCTCAACAAAATCAAATTCTCAATATCTGGATAGCCGCGCCCGTTTTCCCATTTTGAAATCGACTGGCGTGAAATCTGTAATTTTTCTGCGACTGCTGTTTGCGACAATCCGGAAGACTCGCGACAGCTTTTTAATTGTTCTGCTAAAGCCAATGTATGCTCCTATCTGCTATTTAACAACTAGCTTCCCATTTGAGATCGTGGTTACGACACTCCCATTGGTAGTGATTATACCTGCTTTTTGCTTAAACGTACAGGTGGCTTTAGTGGACGTGTGAGTTAATGAACTAGAAGTGATACTTCCTCTGTGAGCAACTAAACTTAAATTCGAAGTGCCTGTAAATTGATTGCGGCTATTGACCGTGACATTGTAACTAGCGGTCCAATTACCGGTGGATGTTTTTGACACGCGATACGTTCCTGCTGCCAGATTTGCCCGGAATGACGGCAATTTTTCAATGGTCAAAATCAACTCGTTGCCTTCTTCATCTACGGTGATCAGCTGCTCATAGGGACTATCTGATGCTAAGTCGTAAACGAGTTCAGGTTCTTCCACTGTTTGGGCGGCAGCTGGGAGAGCAAAGAAGAAACAAATAAAAATAAACGGCACAAAAAATAATTTTTTCACAAATACCACTCCTTGTACTTTTGATAGTTTAAGTATACAAGGTTTGGCTAGTTAAAGAAAGCACAAGCTAATTTGCAACGGCAACGGATGGTTTACAGTTGTTGCTAGAGCAGCATTTCATAGGCTTATTTTTTAGGATATCGAGAAATTTTAAACGTAATGGTTCATTCAAAAGGTCTTCGTTTTTTAGGTTTCTGACAATGAAACGTTGCTTTTTAAAAGAAACGTTAAAGAAGCGGTTGCTTTAGTTTTAACCAAACCTAGCTGTAAAAGGAAACAAAAAAGCGAAAGAGAAGGTAACGTTTCGCGCCGTTAAAACGACAAACGTAAGACCTCCTTCCGCTTTTTTGCGGCCATTTTTATTCTCCTAAATCAATATCCTTTTGATGGTCGCCATCTTTTTTATAAACGTTCACCACGGATTCTTTGTTTTCGGCAATTTCTTTGGCACGGGCGATGGCCTCTGCTTTCTTGTCGAAATGATCACTGGCACGTTTTGCTCCTTTGGAACGGACTTGCCATTGGTCCTCTTCATACACAACTTCAACATCCGCATCCATTAATTTTTTCGCATTTTTATTGGTTTGATGGGCATCATCTTTTTGCGGATTTCTCTCTTTCTGAAAAGCTTTCTTCTCCTCTTCATCTGCATTGTCATACCATTTTTCTGCTTGACTCGTGGCGATCGGGATCGCCCGATCGTCGGAATAGCCATCGGCTAGCAGGGCATTGGCGATATCGATCGCTTTTTTACGAACTAAGGGGTCTAGATTCTTCATTGACGCAGGATAATCACGGACATTCCAAGGCATTGTTTGGTTCCTCCTTTTTCTTGATCCAAAGTCATTTTCCTAGGGGTTCCTTTTTACAGGCACCACCAGATATTACTTATTAGTTTACCCCCTTCTATAAAAAAGTGAAATCATTTGCTTTCTGGTCAAAAATGGGGGCACTTTCTTTTTTCATTTTCTAATAAACGATGATTTATTTTTGTTAACAAAGCGTTATATTTCCCAAAAAAAAATGAATGGTTTAGAATTTTATTATAGAGAAAAGGAGGACGTAAGAATGAGTGAACCTATTTTGACTGATCCACGGGAACTTTATCACACGGGTAAATACAGCAAACAGGAACAAGATACGCCTGCTTTACAAGAAGAAATGCGACCAAAACCTGATTGTGGTGAAGAATCTTATGAGGGAAGTCAGCAGTTAGAAAACCGGCGTGTACTGATCACCGGTGGGGATTCTGGGATCGGACGAGCAGCAGCGATTGCCTTCGCCCGTGAAGGAGCAGACATTGCCCTACACTTTTTCCCAGGAGAAGAAGAAGATGCCGAAGAAGTTGCAGGGTACATCAAAGAAGCTGGGCGCAAAGTGATCTTGCTACCCTATGACCTGCGAGACGAAGCGGCACCACAAGAGATCGTTGACAAAGCGGTGGCAGCATTAGGTGGGTTAGATACATTAGTATTGAACGCAGCACAGCAAATCACGCGGCCATCGATTGCAGAATTACCGATTGAACAAGTGAAAGATACCTTTATGGTAAACATTATCTCCATGTTTGCATTAGTCAAAGCTGCTGAGCCGCACATACCGGCTGGGGGAGCGATCGTGACAACGACTTCTGTCCAAGCCTTTAGTCCAAGTGCCCATTTAATGGATTATGCGGCAACCAAATCGGCGATCGCCAGTTTTACAGTCAGCTTGGCGAAACAATTTGCTGAAAAAGGAATTCGGGTCAATGGGGTAGCCCCAGGACCAATCTGGACACCATTACAGTTAGATCATGGCCAACCGCAAGACCAGCTGCCTGAATTTGGTCAGCAAGCGTTACTTGAGCGGGCAGGACAACCAGCTGAGCTGGCACCTGTCTATGTCTTTTTAGCTTCGAATAAAGCTAGCTATGTGACAGCACAGATTTATGGTGTTACCGGCGGAGAAGCCATCAACTTGTAAGCTTATCAAAAATTGGAGAAAAAGGAGGAGGTGTCCTATGAGTAAAGGGTGGAAAATCGTATCAATCATCGTTTCGTTGATCTTTATCACTGTCTTATTACCAATCGTATTAATGAGTAATCCTTATATGCAGCTGCCATTTGGTTTGGACAGCAGAGGCAATATCGTCACGTATTTCTTTGACAACTTGTTTATGCGTCAATATATGTTTTGGGTAGCTGTTGTCTTGATCGCCTTATTCTTGATCGTGATCTTAGTCGTGCTTTTTTATCCAAAAACCAAAACGACCTTTGTTTTGAAAGAGGATAAGGGCGCATTGACGATCGATAAGAAAGCAATCGAAGGACTTGTACGTACGAAAGTAAATGAAAAAGAATTTGTTGAAGGACCAAAAGTTCATGTCAAGGCGACCAAAAATCGAATTTTGATTAAAATCAAAGGACGCTTGAAACGGACGTCTGCCTTAGTCGGCAAAACCGAAAACTTAATGGCGGAAATCCAACAAGATGTCCAACGAGTGCTTGGTTCAAGTGAGAAAGTCAAAGTCGAAGTCAACTACGCGAATTTTGAACAAAATGAGACTCCGGAAAACCCGCGAGTAGAATAGGAGGGCTATGATGAACGAACTACAACAATACAAAATCCCATTGATTTTTGGAGCAATCGGCCTTGTTCTGGCTGTGTTGTTTGTAACGATCGGTTTTTTCAAAACATTGCTGATTCTACTCCTAACAGGTTTGGGTTTTGCGTTAGGATTGTATCTCCAACGTACCGGTATCATCGACGAATTTTTTAACCAACAATAACGCATTTTAATAGGAGGAATTTTTAATGAATAACGATAAAAACGAATTAAACAATGATAAAAAAGTCAGCGCACATCCAGATCCAGTGGTTCCTAACACCAATCATCAAGCAAATGAAAATGCGATTCCGATGACTGAAGCACCAGATCCAGTGGTACCAAATGCTGAAAAAGCAGTAGCAGGACAACAAAACGGACCAAAACCAGGGGATCATCCAGCACCAGGAAATCCAAATCCAGCAGGACATCATCCAGCACCGCCAAAACCTGGTCACAACGATTTTGAAGGACCAACTGGCGACGCACCTGTTCATGGTTCATTGACCTATGATGACAAAGTGATCCAAAAAATCATCGGGATCGCATTAGAACACGTGGATGGTCTGTTGACGGTCGATGGTGGTTTCTTCTCTAACATTGCGGAAAAATTAGTCAATACAGACAATGTGACTGCGGGTATCAATACCGAAGTAGGGAAAAAACAAGTAGCCGTTGATTTAGATATCGTGGTTGAATACGACCGCAACATCCCAGAAATCGCTGACCAAGTCAAAGAAGTCATCCAAAAAGAAGTAACGACAATGACCCAATTAGAAGTTATCGAAGTCAACATCAATGTTGTAGATGTAAAAACGATCGCTGAATACGAAGAGGAACAAGAAACGGTTCAAGACAAAGTATCGTCAGCTGCATCTAAAACCGGCGACTTTGCTTCACGTCAAACCAACAAAGCCAAACATGCGGCTTCCCGCGCGTCTGATCGTATCGAAGAATACAACGAGCCCCGGGTGAAATAAAAAAGTTTCATATGAAACAAAAAGGCTCTTCGACATTTAGTGTTGGTAGAGAAAGATACAACTGAAAATTTAGTCATAACCAGTTAGGCAGAGTGCTTAACTGGTTTTTGTTTTACTTGGAAGATCAATCCTTGAATGAGATAAATTCTTGCTCGAAAGTTATGGAAATTTCGATAGCCGTAGGCTACTCGTTTTATCACTTTTATCTTGTTGTTTGTTCCTTCTAATGCACCATTACTATACCTGGTTTTTAAAGCATATTGAATCCCTAATTTGTATTTATTTAAAAACGTCAGCTTCTTACAAAACCATTGTGGGAGGCGTTGATCTAAGCTGTTGATCGTATCGAAAAAGCTTTGGCTGTCCTTGTGTTTAAGGTGATAGAGGAGGAGCTGACAGGTCTCGTAAGCCCTTGTTAATTGCTCGTCATAACTCAAAAGTTCATCGACGATCGCTTTTTGCGTCATTGGTCTACGAAAGGATCGATCATATTGATAATTGGAACTATCCAGATCATAGGCATGCTTAAGGAGTAATTTCCAGAATCGCTTCAATCGTCGATACTTTGTCGGTTCCGTTTTTTGAAAGCTATTCATTGTTTTAATTCGCAACTGATTTAACGCACGAGTGATTTGTTGGACAATGTGAAAGCGATCGGTCACGATTTTGGCGTTTGGGAAGACCGCCTTTACAAGTTCAAAATAAGGGGCATTCATATCCATCACGACGTATTTCACGTTCGCTCGTGCTTTTCGAGTGAATTTAAGGAAATATGGTTTTAAGAAAGCCAGGCGACGATTCTCCAATACACCGATTAATTGCTGGGTCTGCCCATTCATAAAGACAAAACTCATTTTTCCACTGCAGGACTTCATCGATTTGAACTCGTCAAAACAAAGGACCGAAGGTAATGTATCAAAACGAGGATGATACGTTTTTAAACAGGTGTGTAGGACACGCAGAACGGTTACGTCAGAGACAAAATAGCGATCGGCAATTTCTTTTCTTGTTGTATTCTTCGCCAGTTCCAAGGCAATTTGAACCTTTAATTCCTTTGAAAGATAGCAGTTTTCATCCACCAAATTGGTCTGAGCGTTGAATGTCGACTGACATTCTTTACAGTAAAAGCGCGTACGTACCAAGCGTAATTCTGTTTTGATGTCTCGATAAGGCAAAAGTTGGACTTTTGTTTTATGTGAGCCATTCTTGATGATTTGTCCTTCATTTTTGATACCACATTTACGGCAATGGCTTGGTATATAGCTAAGTTTGGCATGGATAAGATTGGTGCGAAACCCCTCTTCTTCTATAGTCTCTAACCATTCTTCTTCGAAGAATAAATTTTCATCTGTTAAACCTAACAAGTTTCTAGTACAATGATCCATGGAGATATCCTTTCTTGGTGTGGTTTTGTTTTAGTCGACTAAATTCTACCAGTTAGGCTATCTCTTTTTCTATCTTTTTTTACAAAAAAAGTGTCAGTAGAAAATCCGTAGATTTTCCACCAACACTAAATATTGTAGAACCAACAAAAACAAGCATTGATCCTGTGATCAATGCTTGTTTTTTTGAGAAAAAAGCTGACCAGGAGGGTTGGCAGCCTCGCTGGTCAAGGAAAAATGAAAAAAGTTTTTTGGATTGAAATGAGTATAATTCCTCTGCCTTAAACCAACCTTAAAGCCCCAGTTAAAAAATGGTAAATTCTCCTAGAAAGCAATGTCTGGCTATTGCATCACATTGCTTTTTGCGTTAAAGTAGGAACTAGTCTGTGAAACATTTTTCTGTTTCACAAAATAGAAAGGATTCGTTATGCTACCTGAAGAATTTCATGAAGAATTACGCAAAAACGGGATCGTTTTAACCGAAGAACAAATGGAAAAATTCGCTGTCTATTTCGAGCGTTTAGTCGAATGGAATCAGAAGATGAATCTAACCGCAATCACGGAAAAATCAGAAGTGTATTTGAAGCATTTCTACGATTCTGTTTCCTTAGCTTTTGAAACCGCCTTTGACCCGCAAAGTCATTTGTGTGATGTCGGTTCAGGTGCTGGCTTTCCAAGTATTCCACTAAAAATCGTGTTTCCTGAATTAGAAGTGACGATCGTCGACTCTTTAAATAAGCGCATCACCTTTTTACAAACCCTTGTGACGGATCTACAATTGGAAAATGTCCACTTGTACCATGACCGTGCAGAAACATTTGGTCAAAACCCGCAATTTCGTGGGCAATTCGATTATGTGACCGCTCGTGCGGTTGCCCGTTTAAATGTGTTAACGGAACTCTGTGTGCCATTGGTGAAAAAAGCAGGCTATTTTTATGCGCTCAAAGCTGCCAAAAGCGAGGAAGAACTGGTTGAAGCCAAACCAGCCATCTCACTCTTAGGCGGCAAATTTATTGAAGAAAAAAGCTTTACCTTACCGGTCAGCGGCGATGAACGCCATCTTTTGATCATTCAAAAGAAAAAAGAAACGCCAAAGAAATACCCCCGCAAACCGGGAATGCCAGCGAAACAACCAATCAAATAGGAGGAAAATCAATGGCCCGTATTATTTCTGTTGCAAACCAAAAAGGCGGCGTAGGCAAAACCACCACAACGGTGAACCTAGGTGCGTCCTTAGCATTTGTCGGCAAAAAAGTGTTACTCGTAGATATTGATGCCCAAGGCAACGCCACAAGCGGTGTCGGCATTCGCAAACCAGATGTGGAACAAGACATCTATGATGTATTAGTCAATGAAACACCGATCGTTGAAGCGATTTTACCTAGCAGTCGGGAAAACTTGGATATCGTTCCAGCGACGATCCAATTAGCTGGTGCGGAAATTGAATTGACCTCCATGATGGCGCGGGAATCTCGATTGAAATCGGCTTTGAATGAAATCAAAGAACAATACGATTATATCTTTATCGATTGCCCACCATCTTTAGGTCATTTGACGATCAATGCCTTTACCGCCAGTGATTCGATTTTGATCCCAGTCCAATGTGAGTACTATGCATTAGAAGGGCTGAGCCAACTATTGAATACCGTGCGTTTAGTACAAAAACATTTTAACCCTGAGTTAGAGATCGAAGGGGTCTTACTGACAATGTATGATGCCCGCACGAACTTAGGCGCGGAAGTCGTGGAAGAAGTCCGCCGCTATTTCCAAGAAAAAGTATATGAAACCATTATTCCGCGGAATATCCGGTTGTCTGAAGCACCTAGTCATGGATTGTCGATCATTGATTATGATCCACGCTCAAAAGGAGCCGAAGTCTATCAGACGTTAGCAAAGGAAGTGTTAGCCCGTGAAGAATAAAGGGAAAGGATTAGGGCGTGGGATCGATGCGTTGTTTCAAGACCTGCAAGGGTTAGAAGAAGTCGATATCAAGACAGAAAAAGTCGTTGAACTGCCTTTAAACGAATTAAGACCCAACCCTTATCAACCGCGAAAAACCTTTGATGAGCTTTCATTACAAGAACTAGCCAATTCGATCCAGCATTCGGGGGTCTTTCAACCGATCATCGTGCGGCAATCATCCGTCAAAGGCTATGAGATCATTGCTGGTGAACGCCGGTTTCGAGCGTCCAAACTAGCTGGCAAGGAAACGATCCCAGCCATCATCCGCAATTTTGATGAAGAAGCGATGATGCAAGTCGCCGTTTTAGAAAACTTGCAGCGGGAAGATTTGAATCCTTTAGAAGAAGCAGAAGCTTATGACATGCTGATGAAAAACTTGAAATTGACCCAAGCACAAGTCGCTGAACGTTTAGGGAAAAGCCGCCCGTATATCGCCAATTATTTGCGGTTGCTGTCCTTGCCGAAACTCGTCAAAGAAATGGTTCAAGATGACCGTTTGTCTATGGGGCAAGCCCGGACATTATTAGGCTTGAAAAACAAAGAACAGATCTTAAAATTAGCCAATCGTTGTGTCAAAGAAAATCTGACAGTCCGCCAATTAGAACAAATGGTCGCTGAGATGAACGACACGAAAAACGAAAAGAAAAAAGTTCCGCGTCTGATTCGGGAAAAACCGTACTATTTACGAGAAAGCGAAGAACGGTTGATGGATAAATTCGGCACGAATGTCGAGATCCGCGAAAAAGAAGGCAAAGGAAAAATCGAGATCGAATACCTGTCACAAAAAGATTTAACCCGTATTTTAGATTTATTGAACATTCAATTTGATGAAGCTTGAGGTGATAAAGATGTATGATCTTGGGGATATTGTCGAAATGAAAAAACCGCATGCCTGCAAAGCCAATCGTTGGGAAATCATCCGCATGGGGGCAGACATCAAAATAAAGTGTACGAATTGCGGCCACATCGTCATGATGACGCGCCGAGAATTTGATAAAAAGATGAAGAAAATCCTAGAAAAAAAAGAGAAAGAGTGAAGTGAAGCATGGCGTTAACTGCCGGAATCGTTGGATTGCCAAATGTGGGCAAATCTACTTTATTTAATGCAATAACCAAAGCAGGAGCAGAAGCCGCAAACTATCCGTTTGCGACGATCGATCCGAATGTAGGAATGGTGGAAGTGCCAGATTGGCGCTTACAGCGTTTAACAGAATTAGTCCGTCCGAAAAAGACAGTCCCAACCACCTTTGAATTTACGGATATTGCTGGAATCGTCCGCGGTGCCAGCAAAGGGGAAGGATTAGGGAACCAATTTTTGAGCCATATCCGCCAAGTGGATGCGATCTGTCATGTCGTTCGTTGTTTCGACGACGACAACATCACCCACGTGGAAGGCCGCGTGGACCCATTAGCTGATATCGACACCATCAACTTGGAGTTGGTTTTAGCGGATTTAGAATCCGTCAACAAGCGCTATACTCGGGTCGCAAAAATTGCCAAAACCAAAGACAAAGATGCGGTTGCGGAATTGGCCGTTCTTGATAAAATCAAACCGGTCCTAGAAGAAGGGATCTCTGCCCGTTCGATCGAATTTACAGATGAAGAACAGCGCATCGTCAAAAGTTTGTTTTTACTAACGACCAAACCAGTCTTATACGTTGCCAACGTAGCAGAAGAAGACGTGGCAGACTATGAAACCAATGACTATGTCAACAAAGTGAAGGAATTTGCAGCGAGCGAAAATGCGGAAGTGATCGTCATCAGTGCTCGTGCCGAAGAAGAGATCGCTGAGCTGGAAGAAGAAGACAAAGCAGAGTTTTTAGAAGCATTAGGAATTGAAGAATCAGGGTTGGATCAATTGATTCGTGCTGCCTATGATTTACTGGGTCTAGCAACGTACTTTACCGCTGGTGAACAAGAAGTGCGTGCGTGGACGTTCCGTAAAGGCATCAAAGCACCGCAAGCAGCGGGGATCATCCATACGGACTTTGAGCGCGGCTTTATTCGTGCGGAAACTGTTTCCTTTGAAGATCTGAACCAATACGGCACGATGCAAGCGGCCAAAGAAGCCGGTCGGGTACGTTTGGAAGGAAAAGATTATGTCGTGCAAGATGGCGACGTGATGTTGTTCCGTTTTAACGTATAAAGGGCTTTCTTCCCAGTGAATTTGTGGTAAAATGTCCATTGTGAAGAAAACGCAGAAGGGAGAATCAATTCATGGAACCAGAAACTCTGCGAAATTATGTTTCCGAAAATCGTGAATTAGAACAACAATTAACAAAACGAAACCAACAATATATATTTGATTTAAAAAAATCGCTAGAGGCAGCCAACCTTTCTGAAGAAGAAAAAACGATTGCCTTGCATGAGATGCTGCCTATCTTAGTCAAAGAACAAAAAGGCGGCAAAACGGCCCGTCAATTATTTGGTACAGTGTCTGAACGTACCGAAGCCATCATCAACAAACCCGTTGAGCAAAAAGAATCCGGACCATTCTTGATGTGGTTGGATAACACCTTGCTGATTTTAGGGATTTTTGGGTTGATGCTAGGGGTTATGGGAATCTTTACTAGAGGACAAGCACAACCTTATGGCTTATTGACCCTCTTCTTGATGGCGATGCTTGCTGGTTGGGTCTTCTACTTGATGTACAAATACATGTATCAATATGAACGCCCAGGTGCCGATAAGAGCAAACGGCCGAAGATGTGGAAGATCATTTTGATTTTAGTCGCAGCCTTCATGCTGTGGATCGTTGTGATCTCGCTTTCTGCGATGATCCAACCACCATTGAATCCACAAGTGGATCCTGTGATCGAAGCCTTGATCGGGGCAGTGGCATTAGCCGCGAAGTACTACTTGAAACGCAAATACAATATCATCAGCAGTCTGTCTGTTCCTAGAGGCTGATGACTACACGTTGATCGTGCGCCTTCTTTTGTTAAAAAAGACCGCACGATCAGCGTGTTTTTTTAGAAAAAATGGCGAATTATGAGATTTGACCAAAGGTTTGAAGAGGATTATTAAGAAAGCTTTCCGAATGGTTGACTTATGAAAAAATCTTTGCTATTTTTTTTAAAATACCTAAAAACTTTAAGGAGTGGTTACAAAAATGTCCAACTGGGAAACCAAATTTGTAAAAAAAGGGTTAACGTTTGATGATGTCTTATTGATTCCGGCAGAAAGTCACGTCTTACCAAATGACGTGGATATGAAAGTGCAGCTTGCCCCGAATATTACACTAAATATTCCAATCATAAGTGCCAGTATGGATACCGTAACTGATAGTAAAATGGCGATCTCAATGGCGCGTCAAGGCGGACTTGGCGTGATTCACAAAAACATGAGTATCGCCGCGCAAGCAGATGAAGTGCGCAAAGTAAAGCGTTCTGAAAGCGGCGTGATCATCGATCCGTTTTTCTTAACACCAAGCCACTTAGTTGCTGATGCAGAACATTTGATGAGCAAGTACCGCATCAGCGGGGTACCGATCGTAGAAACAATGGAAAACCGCAAATTAGTCGGTATCATCACGAACCGCGACATGCGTTTTGTCACGGATTATACGATGCCGATCAATGATGTGATGACCAAAGACCAATTGATCACAGCACCTGTCGGTACGTCGTTGAAAGACGCTGAAAAGATCTTACAACAACACAAGATCGAAAAATTACCGATCGTTGATGAAGCAGGGATCTTAAGCGGTTTGATCACTATCAAAGATATTGAAAAAGTGATCGAATTCCCGAATGCAGCCAAAGACACGCATGGACGTCTATTAGTGGCAGCGGCAGTCGGCGTTACCAGCGATACCTTTGAACGAGCACAAGCATTATTGGATGCAGGCGTGGACGCGATCGTCATTGATACTGCCCACGGACACAGTGCGGGTGTTTTACGCAAAATCTCTGAAATTCGTGCCCATTTCCCAGAAGCAACATTGATTGCGGGAAATGTTGCCACTGCAGAAGGCACGAAAGCATTGTATGATGCTGGTGTCGATGTCGTAAAAGTCGGGATCGGTCCAGGTTCGATCTGTACTACTCGGGTGGTAGCTGGTGTCGGAGTTCCTCAATTGACCGCGATCTATGATGCAGCCTCTGTGGCACGTCAATACGGCAAAGCAATCATTGCCGATGGTGGGATCAAGTACTCTGGGGATATCGTCAAAGCTTTAGCAGCTGGCGGTCATGCCGTAATGCTAGGCAGCATGTTGGCAGGTACCGATGAATCACCAGGTGAATTTGAAATCTATCAAGGCCGTCGCTTCAAAACCTACCGCGGAATGGGTTCATTGGGGGCAATGGAAAAAGGCTCCAGCGACCGTTACTTCCAAGGGGGCGTAAACGAAGCCAACAAATTGGTTCCAGAAGGCATTGAAGGACGTGTCGCTTATAAAGGCAGCGTTTCTGATATCATCTTCCAAATGATCGGCGGGTTGAAATCAGGGATGGGTTATGTCGGTGCTGGCAATCTGCAGCAATTACGTGATGAAGCACAATTCATCCAAATGAGCGGCAACGGACTAAAAGAATCACATCCCCACGATGTTCAAATCACGAAAGAAGCACCAAACTACTCCGTAAAATCATAAAATGTTTCACGTGAAAACAAACGATCCCCTCTGTTCAAAAGCGGACAGAGGGGATTATTTGTTCAAAAAAGGACGTCACTCTCAGCTATCTAGGCAAGAGTGGCGTCCTTTTCTTTAAAATCACTGCTGGATGATCAGCAAATCGCTTTAGCAGCAGCTTATTCGTTTGATTTCAACGCATCGATCATGTTGACATGAGTCAGTTTCACATGGGTGACGTACATTACGATGATCGTAAAGAGAATCGTCATGCCGCCAGCTAAAGCATAGGCCGGCCAATTGATCACTAATGGAAAGACCATGTTTTCCATCGAAGCTTGGATCAAAATAAAGTCAGTCAAGAAGTAACCTACCACGTAGCCAGCGAGAATCCCAAATAACGTAAAGACGATATTTTCCCGTACGATGTACATGGTGACTTCTTTATTGTAAAACCCTAATACTTTAATAGTAGAAAGCTCGCGAATCCGCTCGGAAACATTGATGTTGGTCAAGTTATACAAGACGACAAAGGCTAATGCCCCTGATAGTACAACTAAGATCAAGACAATGGAGTTCAAGTTGCCCATCGAATCATCCTGCATTTTGATCTGAGTGGAAAGGAACGTCGTGTTTTTGACTTTGTCGGTATCTAACAAGGCTGTTGATAAAGCTTCCTCTTGTTTTTTCGTCATCGTCTTGCTTTTGACTAAGAACGCATTCGGTTCAAAGGCACTGTCGGTGATTTCTTCGTAAAGAGTCGGTGACAGATACAGGGAATTGCCTAAATAGTTTTCTGCGATGCCGCTGATAGGTACTTCAAAAGCTTCTTGATCGCTAGTATAGAAGGTCAATGTATCCCCAACCTGCAGATCATACAATTCTGCGTATTTCATAGTCAGTACGGCGCCTTCTGTTAATGGCAGCTTCTGCCCTTCCGTCGTTTTCAAATGGACATAGTCGGTAAAAGCTTCTTGATCTGCCGGAACCATCAAGGTCAAACTTTGTTTTCCTTGGTTAGCTGGTCGAATCTCGATCGTTTCATTGTAGACTAGCATCGAATGGGTCACAAGAGGATCGTCTGTTAAAACCGTTTCAGCGGCAGCAACGGTTTCTTCCTTCGCATCATTTAAGGTCACGACGGCTTGATAATCCGTAATGGGCCCAAATTGTTTCGCAGTCACAGCACTTAAGGAATCTTTCAACCCAACGCCTGCCACCATCAGTCCCGTACAGCCGGCGATGCCAATGATTGCCATGATCATTCGCGATTTGTAGCGGAAGATGTTACGGAAGCTGACTTTTTGATTGAAGCTTAAACGTGACCATAAGGGTGTAATGGCCTCTAATAAAATCCGTTTCCCAGGTTTTGGCGCCCGAACTTGCAGTAGCTGGGCAGGTTTTTCCCGCAATTCTTTGATCAAAACAAAGAGGCAAGCACCGAGCGTCGCCAGTAAAAAGGCGATCGCGGCCAAAATAATTGGCGACCAGACATAATAGACGCGAATCCCGTCTAAAAGATACCGTTCGCTGGATAGAAAATAAATCAAACGCGGCAACAGTTCCGTCCCTAATACGGCACCACTGATAATGCCAATGGCCGAAGACAGGAGGGCATAAATCAAATATTTAAGGGAGATCTCGACTTTGCCATAGCCCATCGCTTTTAAGGTACCGATCTCTTTGCGGTTTTCTTCTACCATCCGCGTCAGTGTCGTAAAGGTGATCAACGCAGCGATAAAGAAGAAGAAGACAGGAAACACATTGGCGATCGCTGCGATGCGATCAGACAGCCCGCCATACTCTTGGAAACCGGGGTTGTCTTTGCGTTGGTTGTAAAGATACGTAGGTTCTGCCAAGTCTTCGATCTCTGTACGTTTTTCTGCCAGTGTTTGTTGGGCATCGGTTAGTTCTTGTTGCTGTTCATCTAATTGGGTTTGCTGCCGAGTCAACTCTTCTTCCCCAGTGGTCAATTGGCCTTCGAGGGCTGTTTGTTGTACGGGCGGCAGCTGCGCAAGAGCCGCTTGCTGTTGTTCTAGTTCCGCTTTGGCCTGATCCAGTTGGGCTTGTCCATCAGCTAACTGTTTTTGTCCATCACGGACTTCTTTTTCTGCAGGCGCTAATTCATCAAAAGCATCTTGCTGAATTTCTGCTAAGCGTTCTTTAGGGCGATCCGCAAACAGTTCCTCAATCGTTTCTTGATGGGCTGCCATCTTGTCGGTGTACGTATCGGAGTATGTTTCAAGCCCGGCGACATCATCAAAGGCGAGATAGAGGATCGATTTGACCTCCATCTTGAACTGTTCTTCCGGTACATAAGCAAAATACGTTACGACACCGCTGCCGACATTCGCATAGCCACGTTCGGCAGCACTGATATAAATGGGAGAGGTGGCGAACCCAACGATCGTATAGTCTTTGTCCGACAGATTATCGGCATCATCGATCGTAAAAGTATCCCCTATTTGCCAGCCATAATTTTTTGCTTCGGTGTCCAGCACGATTTCATCGGCTTTTTCTGGCAGTCGGCCGTCCTTCACCAGTAGCTGGTTGAGTTCCTGTGAGGGATCACAAGAGGTCACTTGCACGACTTCATCTGAATTGGCAGCGTAATAAAATTGATAGGCGGCTTCTGTGTGCGCACCGCTTTTTTCCGCCGCATCAATGTCGTCCTCCGTCAATCCCAGCGTGGAAGTGACTTGCAGATCTGCTAAATGCTGACCGTTGACATATTCACTCGCGGAATGGTTCAGGATCGGTCCCGTCGCTTTGACACCGACAAAGAGAAACGTTCCTAAAAAAATGATCAAGGTGATTGCGATAAAGCGGCCTTTTGATTGGCGAATCTCCCGCAAACTTGCTTTAAGATAGGTTTTATTTTTCATCAGATCCTCCTACCAAACGATTTCATCGATCGAGATTGGATGAGGATTCTCTTCAATGGAACGGACAGTGGCATCGTTGATATGGATCACCCGATCGGCGATCGGGGCAATGGCGCTGTTATGGGTAATGATCAACACCGTATTGCCGTTTTTCCGACTGGCGTTTTGCAAAAGCTTCAACACTTGTTTGCCTGTTTCAAAATCCAGCGCACCGGTTGGTTCATCGCATAATAGCAATTTCGGGTTTTTGGCTAACGCCCGAGCGATCGATACCCGCTGCTGTTCCCCACCAGAGAGCTGCGAAGGAAAGTTGTTTTTACGGTTTTCTAACCCGACTTGTGCTAAGACTTCATCAGGATCGAGTGCATTCGGTGAGACTTCTGTTGCCAATTCAATGTTTTCTTTCGCTGTCAGGTTCGGCACCAAATTATAAAACTGGAAGACGAACCCGACGTCTTTGCGGCGGTATTCCGTCAGCTGTTTGTCGTTAAACTTCGCGATATCGACATTGTCGATAATGATTTGTCCTTCATCTGGCGAATCCATCCCACCTAAAATATTCAAAACGGTCGATTTTCCTGCACCACTGGGGCCAAGGATCACCACTAATTCGCCTTCTTCAATGGCAAAGGAAAGATCGTTGTTGGCAGTGATGGTGGTTTCGCCCATCTGATAGCGTTTATATTCATTCTTTACTTCAACATAACTCATTAATAAAGCCTCCATTTTTTAAACACGTGTTGATTTAATCACATGGTGTTAGTATACTAAGAAAGAAAAGTAAGAGCAATCCTCAATGCTTACGTATTTGTCATTAAATAGACAAATATTGATCAAATGTACAGAGAAAAGGGGAAACGATATGGTGGGGACTGTGGGGAATCGTCGAACGATCTACTCGAAAAAAGTGATCCGACGCGCCTTTCAGGAGTTATTGTTGGAAAAAGAGTACCGCAAAATCACGATCAAAGAGATTGCGGAACGAGCCGATATCAACCGAGGAACATTTTATAAATATTATAAGGATACGGCCGCGTTGTTGGAGGAGATCGAAGGGGAGCTTGTTGAGCAGATCGCATCGAACTTGCAGCAGGAAAATTTGTCATTGGATCTTTGGTTGGAAAAGCTGTTGACGATTTTGTATGAGAATCCTAGTACGACCCATTTGATTTTGTTAAACAACAGCCATTTGCTGAATCTTTTGTTGTCAGAGATCAAACCGGAGACCTTGAAACGGTTTGCCCAATACTTTCAAGATGCTTCCGAGGAAGAATTGGAACTGTGTCTTAGCTTTTTTGTCTGCGGGTCTATCGGGTTGATCGAACGCTGGCTCAAAGATTTCTCAACGATGCCGCCAAAAGCTGTCGCTGAACTGTTGATCCAAATTTTTGTGACCAATGTGTATGAGGAAAAGAAGGGCTAAAAAAAGAGGGAACGATCCGATAACCAAAAAGGAACGCAGCAAGAGACAATTTGCTGCGTTCCTTTTTTTATTTAGTCAACGAGGCGCTCGTCGTTCATCCCAAAGTATTGATGCAATGGTTTTTGCCGTGCTTCTAATAATTGATCGACAGTCACGAATTCGTAGCCTTCGTTTTTGAGCATTTTAATGACTCCCGGTACGGCTTTCACAGATTTCGGGTGAATATCATGGATCAAGATCATGGCACCATTAAAGACATTTTGTTGCACCAAGGCATTGATCTTCTTCGGATCCTTCAATTTCCAGTCTTGAGAATCGATGTCCCATTGAATGATCGGCATGCCAATGGTTTCTGCGCTTTGTTTGTCGATAGCGCCATAAGGGGGCCGTAAATTTCTAGGTAGTAAACCCGTCGCATTATAAATGGCTTTGTTGGTTTTTGTAACTTCTGCCTGCAAATCTTCCGCTGAAAGAGTATTCAGCTGCGGATGAGAGTAAGAATGACTGGCGATCTCGTGTCCAGCTTCTTGGACTTTTTTAGCAGCTTGCGGATATTGCTCTACCATTTGTCCCAGCATAAAGAAGGTCGCTTTAACGTCATTTTCTTGTAAGATGTTCAACAGATCCATGGTGGAGGTACTGTTGGGTCCATCATCAAAGGTCAATGCCACGTATTTTTTATTGGGGTCTAAACTTGGCAAGGCATTGTTGAGTTGGTCAGCAGCCACGAGATCAGGATCAATGAATGGGGCGATCTCGCTATAAGGCAGGGTGATTTCCGTCGCTCCCGTCTGATTTTTTGGCAATTCGATGGTCAGCTTCTCTGGATCGTAAGTAAATTTCGAATCGAAGGTGATCCGCTCCATGGCCAAGACGGCGTCGATGATTTTGGCGGGTTCTTTGGCTTGATCCAGCAGTTTCTGCTGAATGACTTGTTGAATACCTAATAAGCTGCCTTCATCAGGAACCAGTTCTTTCAAAGACAATTGGGTTTGCGTCTTCTCTGATACGAAGATCGGTGCATCCGTTAGACTGTCCGCATCTTCAAAACGTCCGGTTTCTCGATTCCACACATAGCTGTCGGCTTTCAATGAATAAGTAGACACCTTTGACGCCGCTGCTTGTGCTTGGATGCGGGCAACGGTGACGACTTCTTTTTTCGTTTGTTTTTTACGCAAGTTATCAGCGGCTTGTGTCAACCGTTCTTTGATATCTTTGATGGGAAACGTATCAAGGTCTTGCGGGCGGTAGATCAATTCTTTGGTTGCGCCTTTGGAGAGCACTTCAGGCGTTGTTTTTAACCCATTTTGACTTTGTTCTGCTTGGATTGATGCCAGTAATTTCTCCGCAGCCGCCTCATATTTTTCTTGGGCTGCGACTTCTTGCTGGTGTAACGTGTAAAGGACTGAGCCAGCCGTCGCGATCAAAACGATCAATAATAAGGCGAATAAGGAAAAAATTGCTTTTCGATACGGCTTCTTTCTCGAGGGTGGTCCTTTCGGTCTTTCTTCAGCTGACGCTGTTCGTTTTTGATTATTGTTTGGTTTCTTGTGCAAGTCACTCCGACGGGCATAGGTCTTTCGTTCGGGCATTGGTGAAGCTCCCTTCATTCCATCCTAAATTATGCCCACGTTACCATAAGTCACAGGTACTTTCAACGATCATGCCCGGTTTCTGATAGAGACTTAAAAAGATGAAGGGATTTTTCTAATTATTCATTTAAAAATTACAGCCTTGTTGCGTTGTTTCTCTTGCAAGAAATGATCAAGGGCGTTAGGGGGTCTTTTGCAACCACTATCTATTAGGTGAACTAGAAAACCCCTTCGTAACAGATCACGTGGAGTGACTGTTACGAAGGGGGTGCAATTAAGGGTGCTAAGGCTTAGGCTTTTTCGATTTTTGTCAGTCCGCCCATGTAAGGAACCAGAACTTCTGGTACCGTTACACTGCCGTCTTCGTTTTGATAATTTTCAAGCACTGCGGCTACCGTCCGACCGACAGCCAGACCAGAACCATTTAGTGTATGCATGTAGTGAATCTTGCCCTCTTGATCGCGGTAACGGATCATGGCACGGCGTGCTTGGAAATCTTCACAGTTTGAGCAAGAGCTGATCTCACGATACATTTCCTGAGCAGGGATCCATACCTCTAAATCATAGGTCTTCGCCGCAGAAAAGCCCATATCTCCTGTACACAAGCTAAGCACTCGGTAAGGTAAGTTGAGTTTTTGCAAAATATCTTCGGCATTAGCCGTCATCTTTTCTAATTCTTCATAAGAATGTTCAGCATCACTGAATTTCACCATTTCGACTTTATTGAATTGATGCAGACGAATCAAGCCGCGGGTATCACGACCAGCGCTGCCAGCTTCTGAACGAAATGATGGGCTCAAGGCAGTGAAGTAGGCAGGGAGCTGTTCTTGTTCTAAGATCTCCCCTTGATAGTAATTGGTCAAAGGTACTTCAGCAGTTGGAATCAAAGTCAAATCCGTGTCTGCCAATTGGAAAACATCTTCTTTGAACTTTGGAAATTGCCCCGTGCCAAACATTGCTTGGCTATTGACGATATAAGGGGTGATCATCTCGGTATAGCCATGCTCATAGACATGCTGATCCAGCATGAAGTTGTATAAGGCACGTTCCAAACGAGCACCTAAGCCTTTGTAGTAAACAAAGCGGCTGCCAGAAACTTTGGCGCCACGCTCAAAGTCGAGGATCCCCAACTCTTCAGCGATCTCCCAATGCGGTTTTGGTTCAAAGGCAAAGGCTTTTGGTTCTGCCCAGCGGCGGATTTCTACATTGTCGTCTTCATCCTTGCCCACTGGAACAGAATCATTTGGCAAATTCGGCAATGTCGTGGCGATCTCTTTGATGTCTTCATCAATTTGAGCGATCTCTTCATCCAATTGCTTGATTTGGCTGCCGACTTCTTTCATTTGGGCAATTTTATCAGCCGCGTCTTCTTTTGCCCGTTTCAAGGCAGCGATCTCACCAGAAACATCGTTGCGCAATTTCTTGCGTTCTTCCGTTTGGACTAAGAGTTCTCTGCGACGTTCGTCAAGCGTTAAAAAGCGGTCCAATACTTCTTTTTGCACGCCTCGTGTTGCGAGTTTGCTTTGTACTTCAGCAAAATTTTGGCGAATCATTTTTACATCTAACATAGTGATACATCCTCCTTTGATTTTTCCATAGAAAAAAGGCCATTCCGATCCCGTGTTGCTTGGGACGAAATGACCATTCGCGGTGCCACCCAAGTTCAGCTTGCGCTGCCCTTGCTGCTCGTATCGTGAGCCAACGATTTTTCTTTCGAAAAATACACGTTAAAGAACTGGATTCTATTTTTTCCAACACTGATTTTCACCAACCATCAGCTCTCTTTACTAGATGAAAAAAATATACTAGGTTCTGTGCCTTGATTATTTTCTTTAGCATACCCAAAAAATGTTGGGGCGTCAACCATAGGTTTGTGTGTTGGACAAATTGTTGCGCTTCAACGGGAGATGAATAATAAAGGACGTCCATTCTGGCGTTGATTTGGCATAGATATAGCCGCCATGTAAGGCGACGATGCTTTGAGCGATCGCTAGACCTAAGCCAGTTCCTCCTGTTTCTTGAGAGCGGGATTCTTCCACTCGATAGAAACGGTCGAATAGAGAATCAAGGGCTTGCTTAGGAATCATTTGCCCATTGTTTTTGACGGTTAAGATCGCTTCGGTTCCGACTTTCTCGACCTCCATGCGGATCTTATCGGCGCCTTTGCCGTATTTCAAGGCATTTGACAGCAGGTTGTTGAAAACTCGCACCAGTTTTTCGGTATCGCCATCCATTTCGATATGCTCTGGACGGGTGTAGGTTTCGATCTTGATGCCTTTTCGGCTAGCTTCTAATTCAAAGTCTGCCGCCAATTGTTCCACTAGCTGGGCCATATCAAATTCCATCACATTAATGGGCACGCTAGGCTGACGCACTTTCGTGTATTCAAACAAATCATCGACGAGGGATTTCATTTGTTTGGCTTTGACATACGCCGTATGAGTATATTTCAGCAATTCTTCTTCCGAATGGTATTGTCGATCTTCGATTAGACCTAAGTAGCCGATGATCGAAGTCAATGGTGTCCGAATGTCATGACTGACATTGGTGATCAGCTCATCTTTGGATTGCTCGATCCGCCGTTCATCTTCGATCGCCGCCACCGTACTGTCGACTAAGCCATTAATATTAGAAACGATCCGACTTAAATCGCCCCGTAACTCGAAGGGAATGCGATGATCGTAGTTGCCTTCTGCGATAAAGTGCAGCTCGCTGATAATGTGACGTAGCTGCATTTGATGGTAACGACGAATCAAACGCCAATATAAGACGATCACATCTAATAGGAAGAACATCGGTAGAATGAAGTTGCGACCACTGCGGAAGATATCTGTGTTGAAGGCAGCCGTGAACGCATTCTTCGATTCATAGATCGCTTCGACTAAAACCGGTGAGTTTTCTCGTATTGAGGTCAAGATGACCAAAATAGCGACATTTAATAGAAGTAAAAGAACAATCGTTACAATTCCTTCCGCAAATAACTCACTGATTTCCTTTGAGGTCAACGTGATCCGTTTCTTTTTTTCGATTGGTGTGTTGCGCTTTTTTTCAGTTGGTTTACTTCGCATCTATTTTGTAGCCGACCCCCCATACTGTTTGGATGACTTTTTCACCATCCGTGGCTTCTTCGATCTTATCTCGTAAGTGACTGACATGGACCATCACTGTTTTGGCAGAAACGACACTTTCTTGTTTCCAAACTCGTTCAAAAATCTCATCGGCGCTAAAGACACGGTTGGGATGCGATGCCAATAAGTAGAGGATGCCAAATTCTAATGCGGTCAATTGGATCTCATTGCCATCCACCGTTTTTACTTCATGGGAATCGCGGTTGATGATAAGGGAGCTTACTTCCAGAATCTCTGGTTGATTTGAAGCAGCCTGCATCTTGGTTCTTCTCAATAACGATTTTACCCGTGCCATGACTTCTAATGGATTGAAAGGTTTGGTGACATAATCATCAGCACCGGCGACCAATCCACGAATCTTATCCATATCGGTTGTTTTAGCGGTCAACATAATAATGGGGATTTGGGATTCTTTTCTCAATTCTTTGACGACTTGCATGCCGTCCATTTCAGGCATCATGATATCTAAGATCAATAGCTCGATATCAGAAGTGGTGCGAATCTTGGTCAGTGCTTCTTTTCCATCGTATGCTTTGACCGATTCATAGCCTTCATTGTGTAAGTAAATGCTTAATAGTTCTACGATCTCTTTGTCATCATCTGCTACAAGTATTTTCATACTGGGTCCTCCTAGGAACAATATTCTTTTCTCCATTTTAGCAAATAATCCACAAAATAGATAAAATCATACTTAAATTTATAAGAATGATAGGAATTAAGAAAACACAAAAAGGAAAAAGACGAACGATAGGCTAATAATAACGGAAAAAGTCCTTAAAAAAGGCGGAAATCACGGACTAAAAATCACGAATGATCTTTGGAAACGGAGTAACTAGAAACGTTGGTCTATCAATCATTTTATGGTTGACGAATAGCACAAGTCTTGGTATATTATTACATGTGCCAAATGACTAAATGAATTCCTAAAAAGAATTGAAAAAAGTAGTTGACGCACAGCTCGACAGATGATATTATAACGAAGTCGCAATTTTAAAACAGTTAATTGATGTTGATACATCAACAAAATTAATTGAAAAAAGTTGTTGACAAATAACAAATCATTTGTTATTCTAATTAAGTCGCTGAGATAGCCGCTACGAAGTTGGAAAACAACGAGCAAAAAAACTTTTAAAAAAGAGTTGACAATTAAACGTCGCTCTGATATGATATAAAAGTTGCTAACACAGCACGGTAGACCTTTGAAAACTGAACAAAGCAAGCAAACGAACCAATGTGTAGGACGTTTCAATTTATTGAAACAAATACATGCAAGCAATAGCTAGCAAAGTTAATTTTTATGAGCTTAATGACCGTATGGTCATTCAAACAAATCATTATGAGAGTTTGATCCTGGCTCAGGACGAACGCTGGCGGCGTGCCTAATACATGCAAGTCGAACGCTTTTTCTTTCACCGGAGCTTGCTCCACCGAAAGAAAAAGAGTGGCGAACGGGTGAGTAACACGTGGGTAACCTGCCCATCAGAAGGGGATAACACTTGGAAACAGGTGCTAATACCGTATAACACTATTTTCCGCATGGAAGAAAGTTGAAAGGCGCTTTTGCGTCACTGATGGATGGACCCGCGGTGCATTAGCTAGTTGGTGAGGTAACGGCTCACCAAGGCAACGATGCATAGCCGACCTGAGAGGGTGATCGGCCACACTGGGACTGAGACACGGCCCAGACTCCTACGGGAGGCAGCAGTAGGGAATCTTCGGCAATGGACGAAAGTCTGACCGAGCAACGCCGCGTGAGTGAAGAAGGTTTTCGGATCGTAAAACTCTGTTGTTAGAGAAGAACAAGGATGAGAGTAAAATGTTCATCCCTTGACGGTATCTAACCAGAAAGCCACGGCTAACTACGTGCCAGCAGCCGCGGTAATACGTAGGTGGCAAGCGTTGTCCGGATTTATTGGGCGTAAAGCGAGCGCAGGCGGTTTCTTAAGTCTGATGTGAAAGCCCCCGGCTCAACCGGGGAGGGTCATTGGAAACTGGGAGACTTGAGTGCAGAAGAGGAGAGTGGAATTCCATGTGTAGCGGTGAAATGCGTAGATATATGGAGGAACACCAGTGGCGAAGGCGGCTCTCTGGTCTGTAACTGACGCTGAGGCTCGAAAGCGTGGGGAGCGAACAGGATTAGATACCCTGGTAGTCCACGCCGTAAACGATGAGTGCTAAGTGTTGGAGGGTTTCCGCCCTTCAGTGCTGCAGCAAACGCATTAAGCACTCCGCCTGGGGAGTACGACCGCAAGGTTGAAACTCAAAGGAATTGACGGGGGCCCGCACAAGCGGTGGAGCATGTGGTTTAATTCGAAGCAACGCGAAGAACCTTACCAGGTCTTGACATCCTTTGACCACTCTAGAGATAGAGCTTCCCCTTCGGGGGCAAAGTGACAGGTGGTGCATGGTTGTCGTCAGCTCGTGTCGTGAGATGTTGGGTTAAGTCCCGCAACGAGCGCAACCCTTATTGTTAGTTGCCATCATTTAGTTGGGCACTCTAGCGAGACTGCCGGTGACAAACCGGAGGAAGGTGGGGATGACGTCAAATCATCATGCCCCTTATGACCTGGGCTACACACGTGCTACAATGGGAAGTACAACGAGTTGCGAAGTCGCGAGGCTAAGCTAATCTCTTAAAGCTTCTCTCAGTTCGGATTGTAGGCTGCAACTCGCCTACATGAAGCCGGAATCGCTAGTAATCGCGGATCAGCACGCCGCGGTGA
>NZ_JBIOQJ010000001.1:3245000-3497500 GCF_051713705.1 Enterococcus sp. DIV1083b | reverse complement strand
AAGCGGTGGAGTTACCCAAACTATTTCCTGACTTTTTAGCGGTATCTGCCAACTGTCGTTTTAGGGAATGTAGGCACCTTAATGAACCTGATTGTGCAGTTAAGCAGGGGGTTGCAGCAAATGAGATTGCCGAGACTCGTTATAAGAATTACGTGCAATTTTTAGAAGAGATTGAAAACCGACGTCCGGTTTATAAAAAGAAGAAAAAGTGAGGGAAAAGCATGATAAAACTAGCACCATCTATTTTAAGTGCCGATTTTGCAAATCTTCAAAGAGACATTGAGCTGGTAGAGCGCCATGGCGCAGATTATATTCACGTAGACGTGATGGACGGTCATTTCGTCCCTAATATTACCTTAGGCCCAAACATCGTTAAAGCGATTCGCCCAGTTACCAAACTGCCGTTGGATGTTCACCTAATGATCACCGAGCCAGAAAAGTATATTCATGCCTTCGCAGAAGCTGGCGCAGATATCATTGGGATCCACGCGGAAGCCACGCCTCATATCCATCGTGCGATCCAAATGATTGTGGCAGAAAATGTCAAAGCAGAAATCGTCATCAACCCAGGCACACCAGTATCAGCCATTGAACATGTTTTATCTATGTGTGATCAAGTGTTAGTCATGACGGTCAATCCAGGGTTTGGTGGGCAATCCTTTATTGAAGAATCACTAGAAAAAATTGCGGTACTGGCTGCTTTAAAAGAAGAAAAAGGCTACCATTATGATATCGAGGTAGATGGCGGGATCGTTCCTGAGACAGCCAAACGTTGCCTGGAAGCAGGTGCAAATGTCTTCGTAGCAGGAAGCTATATTTACGATGCCGATGAACCTGCAGCACAAATCAGAGCCTTGAAAGAAGCTTTGCAATAAATGAAGATTTTGTTAGCAGCAGGGGGGCGCCCTGAAAATTGGCCGCCGCTGATGACGTATGACAAATACATTGGGATTGATCGCGGGGCATTGTTTTTGCTTCAGCACCAACGGCCAGTCGATCTAGCGATTGGTGATTTCGACTCTTTGACCGCAGGCGAACTGCAAGCAGTCAAACAACAAGTCAACACAGTGATCCAAGCGCCTGCTGAAAAAGATGATACAGATACCCAATTGGCATTGGTGGAGACGTTGCGTCGCTATCCAGAAGCGCAAATCGACTTGATTGGTGCAACAGGAGGACGTCTCGACCATCTTTTAGCCAATCTATGGCTGCCTTTAGAAGATCGGTTTCGTCCATTTGCCCCAAATCTGCGTTTTTTAGATCGTCAAAATGTCGTTCAGTTCTTTTTACCAGGCACCTATCAATTGGAAAAAGAACCCGAGATGCAGTATTTGGCGTACTGCTGTTTGACGCCGGTAACAGATTTGACGTTGACAGGTAGCAAGTATTTATTAGAAAACGTCCAAGTGCCGTACCCAACTTCTTATGCCAGCAATGAATTTCTGACACAAACAGCAGGTTTTTCCTTTAGCAGCGGGATGATAGCAGTCATTCAAAGTTGTGATTAAGAGACGAAACGTCTCTTTTTTTTGTTGAAAATTTCAGAAACTTAATTACAAAAAAAACATTAAGACGGTCAACTTAGCTTTTGTTTGCAGGGTATTAATGGTAAAATTGGAACTACAGTTTGGAATTATTTGAGGTGTCTTTGTGAAAAAGTTTAATCCTAATAAAAATATTATCATCACATTGATTATTGTGATTTTAGTTGTCACCGTATTAAGCGTGACGATCGCCCGCAGAGCTGCGGGAAACTCCACCAATGTTGTGCAATCAACGGTCAATGACTCCGTTGGCTTTATCGATAAAGTGATTACGGCGCCTTTTCGTTGGATCGAAAATGGGGCGAATTCAGTCAAAAACTTGTTTGTGACGTATGAAGAAAATGAACGTTTAAAAGAGAAATTGGACAGTTTTGATGAATTGGAACAAGCGAAGGACAATGCGCAAAGAGAAATCGATGCCTTGAAAGAAGAGCTAGAGCTGAATGCGACCTTGACGAATTATGAACGGATCTCCGCCAATGTCATCAATCGGTCACCTGATACTTGGCAAGATATGCTGATCGTGGATCGAGGCTCAAGAGACGGCGTTGAGGTCAACATGGCGGTCATGTCGCAAAAAGGCTTGATTGGTCGTGTGGTAGAAGTCAATGCAGCTTCTTCTAAAATTGAACTTTTGACTTCTGAAAACCAGAATTCTAACCACTATCCGGTTCGGATCAGCGGCGAAGATGGGTCAAACTTTGGGATTCTAAGTAGTTACGATCAAAAAGAACGTTCCTTGGTCATTACCCAGTTGACAGGGGACAATGAGCTGAAGGAAGGCGATGTCGTGCAGACCTCTGGATTAGGAGGAAACTCACCTGCCGACTTAGCGATCGGAACAGTGATCCGTACCACCAAAGATGAGTTTGGTCTTGATACCCAAGTATTTGTAAAACCGTATGCCCAAATGTATGATATTCAAACAGTAACGATTATCAAACGCTTGGCAGGTGAGGAATAGCCATGAAAAAGCATGACTACATCAAATACCTGGCAGCGGGCGTCTTCTTTTTGATGATGTTGGCAGATGGACAACTGACGCGTTTTTTAGAAAAATGGACCCAAGACAATTATATCGCCAGTGCGCATCTTTTATTGATCGCCCTTTTATGTGGCGCGAAGTATTTGCCGAAAAACTTTTTGATCACAACGGCGCTTGTGATCGGCTGCCTCTATGACGTGTATTATGTCGGTGTGATCGGCATCTACACGGTGGCGTTTCCCTTGATCGTGTGGATCATGTATATTTTGAAAAATACGCTTTATCAAAATGTATTTACCATGTTTTTCGGAATGATCATCTTTGTTACAAGCTTAGAAGTTGTGACGTTGGGCGTCCAGTTGCTATTTAAGATCGCCTCAGTTAGCACGTCATTCTTTGTTTCCCGCTTTTTAGCACCAACGCTTTTATTGAACATCATTTTGTTTATCCTTTTAGTCGTTCCATTCATGAAGCTATTCAAAGACGAATAGCTTCATTTTTTTTGCGTTTGACTGTATAAAAATAACAGCGATTGAAATGTTTTTGTAATATTCCTTTTATCTCTCTGACATACGGCTGTGTTACAATCACACTATCGTGAAGGACTTTAGGTATTCTTAAGCATTTATACATAAAAAAACCATATTAGGGGAAGCAACAGCCGGAGGAATGAAGAGTGAAAAAGCGAATTTTATCTTTATTGTTAGTAAGTTCAATTGTTCTTACTTCTGCAGCAGCACCGACACTTGTCTTTGCATCAGATTTTGACAATAAAATTGAAGAAAAAAATAAAGAGATCTCTGACTTGCAAAACCAGCAAGCGAGCATCCAGTCACAAGTAGCAGCACTTGAAAGCGACGTGGCTGCAATCAATGAAAAAGCCCAAACTTTGTTGCAACAACAAGGTGATTTGCGTGCGGATTCTGAAAAGTTGAAGCAAGAAATTGCTGATTTGAAAGTCAGAATCGAAAAGCGTGAAGAAGCGATCCAAAAACAAGCCCGTGACGTTCAAGTCAATGGTCAAAGCACGAACTTTATTGATGCAGTATTAGAAGCTGACTCTTTAACAGATGCTATTGGCCGTGTGCAAGCAATGACGACGATCGTCAATGCTAACAAAGATCTTGTGGATCAACAAAAGGCAGACCAAGAAGCAGTTGAAGCGAAAAAAGCGGAAAACGACGATAAATTGGCAGAAATCGCAGCGAACCAATTTGAGCTAGAAACACAATTAGGGGATCTACAAGCCAAACAAGCCGATTTAAATGTTTTACAAGCGGAATTGGCTGTTCAACAAGCATCTAAAGAAGATGAAAAAGCTGATTTAGAAAAACAAAAAGAAGAATACGAAGCAGAACAAGCACGCATCGCTGCAGAAGAAGCGGCGGCAGCAGCCGCTCGTGAACAAGCAGCACAAGAAGCAGCGGCTCAAGAAGCGGCAGCAGCTGAAGCAGCTACTCAGGAAGCAGCAGCGTCTAGTGAATCTTCAACATCAAATTCAACAACACCAAGCGCTACAACAAATTCTAGTTCTACGACTGATACTACGCAAGGCAGTTCATCACAAGGTGGCGGTTCAACAAATACGACACCATCGACTCCTGCCAACAATAACAATAGCAATAACAACCAAGGATCGAACAATAGCGGCAATGGTGCAAGCAATACTCCTGCACCCGCACAAACGGTCAACGGTTCAGCAATCGTAGCAGAAGCAATGAAATACATTGGTACTCCTTATGTATGGGGTGGTACGACACCAGACGGCTTTGACTGTTCTGGCTTTACACAATATGTATTTGCTAAAGTTGGGATCTCATTACCACGGGTAACTTACGCACAAGAATTTTCTGGTACGGTGATCTCAATCAATGAAGCAAAAGCTGGTGACTTGTTATTCTGGGGTAGCCGCGGAAGCACACACCACGTGGCGATCGCTATGGGTAACGGACAATACGTTCATGCACCAACACCAGGTCAAAATGTTTCTGTTAGCAGTTACTCTTATTACTCACCAGATTTCGCGGTACGCGTAAACTAAATCAATTGAAGCTATTTCAAAAGCTGGCGTTTTACGTCAGCTTTTTTTGATTTCTGTTTTAAAAAACGTATGCTTTTTTTGTTTGGCTCTTCGACATTTAGTGTTGGTAGAGAAAGATACAACTGAAAATTTAGTCATAACCAGTTAGGCAGAGTGCTTAACTGGTTTTTGTTTTACTTGGAAGATCAATCCTTGAATGAGATAAATTCTTGCTCGAAAGTTATGGAAATTTCGATAGCCGTAGGCTACTCGTTTTATCACTTTTATCTTGTTGTTTGTTCCTTCTAATGCACCATTACTATACCTGGTTTTTAAAGCATATTGAATCCCTAATTTGTATTTATTTAAAAACGTCAGCTTCTTACAAAACCATTGTGGGAGGCGTTGATCTAAGCTGTTGATCGTATCGAAAAAGCTTTGGCTGTCCTTGTGTTTAAGGTGATAGAGGAGGAGCTGACAGGTCTCGTAAGCCCTTGTTAATTGCTCGTCATAACTCAAAAGTTCATCGACGATCGCTTTTTGCGTCATTGGTCTACGAAAGGATCGATCATATTGATAATTGGAACTATCCAGATCATAGGCATGCTTAAGGAGTAATTTCCAGAATCGCTTCAATCGTCGATACTTTGTCGGTTCCGTTTTTTGAAAGCTATTCATTGTTTTAATTCGCAACTGATTTAACGCACGAGTGATTTGTTGGACAATGTGAAAGCGATCGGTCACGATTTTGGCGTTTGGGAAGACCGCCTTTACAAGTTCAAAATAAGGGGCATTCATATCCATCACGACGTATTTCACGTTCGCTCGTGCTTTTCGAGTGAATTTAAGGAAATATGGTTTTAAGAAAGCCAGGCGACGATTCTCCAATACACCGATTAATTGCTGGGTCTGCCCATTCATAAAGACAAAACTCATTTTTCCACTGCAGGACTTCATCGATTTGAACTCGTCAAAACAAAGGACCGAAGGTAATGTATCAAAACGAGGATGATACGTTTTTAAACAGGTGTGTAGGACACGCAGAACGGTTACGTCAGAGACAAAATAGCGATCGGCAATTTCTTTTCTTGTTGTATTCTTCGCCAGTTCCAAGGCAATTTGAACCTTTAATTCCTTTGAAAGATAGCAGTTTTCATCCACCAAATTGGTCTGAGCGTTGAATGTCGACTGACATTCTTTACAGTAAAAGCGCGTACGTACCAAGCGTAATTCTGTTTTGATGTCTCGATAAGGCAAAAGTTGGACTTTTGTTTTATGTGAGCCATTCTTGATGATTTGTCCTTCATTTTTGATACCACATTTACGGCAATGGCTTGGTATATAGCTAAGTTTGGCATGGATAAGATTGGTGCGAAACCCCTCTTCTTCTATAGTCTCTAACCATTCTTCTTCGAAGAATAAATTTTCATCTGTTAAACCTAACAAGTTTCTAGTACAATGATCCATGGAGATATCCTTTCTTGGTGTGGTTTTGTTTTAGTCGACTAAATTCTACCAGTTAGGCTATCTCTTTTTCTATCTTTTTTTACAAAAAAAGTGTCAGTAGAAAATCCGTAGATTTTCCACCAACACTAAATATTGTAGAACCTTTTGTTTTCAGTCTTGCCAGAACATCTTATAATAGAGAAGAGAAAGGAAGCGGATAAAATGAACAAGACCTCGTCTTCCAGAGAAAAAATGATAACGGTTAAGTTTTATACGAATTATCTTTCTCGCATGATGATGCCGAATTTAAGTATTTTTATTGCGTGGATGCTGATTTCATTCCTGCTGCCTTTTTTCTCAGTCGATCAACAAGTGATCCAGCAAATGGAACAAGGGGTCTTGACTGTGCTGCTGCCCCTCATGATCGCCTATACAGGTGGGCAGATGTTGGCGCCTGAACGAGGTGGGGTCGTAGGAGCAGTGGCGGTCTTAGGGGCTATTCTCGCAACCGATATTCCCCAGGTCTTTGGGGCGATGCTGCTGGGACCGCTAGCGGGCTGGCTATTGTACCGCAGTGATTCGATCGTGAGCAAAGTCAAAAGTGGCTATGAGATGCTGGTGCGCAATTTTATTGCAGGTGCGTTTGGCGGACTCCTCTTTTTAGGCAGTTACTTCCTATTGGCGCCGCTTTTTAATTGGTTCAGTCTCGGCAGCTATCAGCTCGTTGATTATTTTGTTCAGCAAAACGTCTTGCCCTTTATTCATATCATTGTAGAACCATTGAAGGTTTTGTTCTTTAATAATATTGTCAACCATGGTCTATTTACACCGCTAGGGATCGAAGCAGCGGCACTCAATGGTCAGTCGGTTTTATTTTTGATCGAGGCCAACCCCGGTCCAGGATTAGGGGTCTTAGCGGCGTATCTTTTTTTTGGTTCAAAGCGAAACCGAACGAATGCCGCAGCATCCGTTTTTGTGCAGGCTATTGGTGGGATTCATGAAGTGTATTTCCCGTTTGTTCTGCTCGATCCTTGGGTGTTGCTCGGTCCGATCGTTGGTGGTTTCAGTGGCACGCTGATCTTCCAATTTTTAGGGGTAGGCTTAAGAGCACCGGCGTCTCCGGGCTCGATCTTAGCGATTTTACTCAATACACCGCCGTCTATGATCCTAGGTGTCTTAGCTGGGATTGTCGTCAGTACGGTCGTATCGTTTGCAATCGCTAGTGTGCTGTTAAAACGGAAGACCAATACAGAAAATGAGGAGCGTAAGATGCCGAAAATGAAGAAAGTCACGGAGATCGTCGTGGCCTGTGACGCAGGGATGGGGTCCAGTGCGATTGGTGCCAGCATACTAAAAAAACAATTACAAGAAGCCCAGCTAACGTTTCCTGTCCGCTATCAATCGATTTATCGTGTGATCGATGATCCCGCGCTTTTGGTGATCACCCAACGGGAATTAGCAGCTATTGCCCAAAAGCAGACACCACACGCACAGCATTATGTGTTAGATAATTTTTTGGCGGCAGATGAGTATGCCCCGCTGATTAAAGAATTACAAAGAAGAGAACAGGATCCGCAAAAATCGCTGCAAACCGAGGCAGCAAGTTCGCTAGGATTTTCAACGATCATCTTTTTGTATACTGGAAAAAAACGCGGTTCACAAACGATGGCAGTGGAGATATTAAGAAAAATGGCCCGCCAACAAGCGCTGTCTTTGACCATCAAAAAAATGGCGTATGAAGGACAAGCTCTTGACCCTACGGCAGTCTATATCCTCCCGAAAGAACTTGCAGAAAAGTGCCCGATCCCAGATGTTCCTTTGCTGGTGGTGGATGATTTATTGACGACAGATGCGTATCGTCAGTTACTGACAGAAGGAGTCGACTATGTTTTTGACCAATCGTGAAACACTTTTATTAACGGAATTGATGAATAGTACCGGTCCAGTTTCTTTAGATCGCATGATGCAAGTCTTAAAAGTCAGTAAACGAACGGTGTACCGTGAACTGGCTAATCTAGAAAAATCGCTGGAAACAGTAGGAGCTACCTTAGAGAAGGTCGGTCGTGGTCATTTCCAAATTTTTGCATCAGAAACGAGCATTCGCCAATTGCAAGAAGCCATTATGGCAGATACCGATCAAGAATTCGCGGCTAGTGAGCGACAACATCGTATTTTGCTGCAATTGACTACCGCCACGAAGCCTGTATCTAGTCATTTCTTCTTGGATCGCTACCAAATCAGCAATACGACGTTTTTTTCAGATATCAAACAGCTAGAAGAAAGTCTCGCACGGCTGCCGTTAAGGATCGTGCGCAATCAAGGGTATGAGATCGAAGGCTCCGAAAAATATCGGCGGTTGATCACAGCCAATACACTAGTGATGGAGATCAATGAGTACCAATTTTTCCATTTACTGGAAACCGATGATGAAGCCCCGTTTATTTTTCAATTTCTGTCCCGTGACCATCTATTGCTAGCCCAGCGGCTGATTCGAGAAACCATCGAGCCGCAGTTCAAGGAACTTAGTGACCGCAAATTGGCGTTTATCGTCTTGATGCTGGCGCTAGCCATGGATCGGGTAGCTTTGGGCTACACGGTGGAAGAAGAGACGTACCCGAGTCAGATCAACAAAGACTTGCTGAAGGTGGCGAAAAAGATTTTTGCTCAGATCGCCGAAAAGACGAAACTGCTTTATTCCATCAACGAAATCGTCTTTTTTGCCGTGTTACTAGGTGATTTTGCTAATTCCTTTGATCGTGATTTTTTTGATGACAATTTTGATACTGACTTGGCTTATCGTGTGAAACGCTTGATCGAATTGGTCAGTGAGCAAACGGAAGTGGCGTTTTATGAAGATACGAACTTGTATAAAATGCTGCTGACCCATATCTCAGGAGTGATGACGCGGGCGATTTTAGAAGAAGATCATTTGAACAACCCTATCCTAGAAAAAATCATGAACCAGTATGTCGAGATCGCCAGCGGGATTCGCAATCATCTGCCGCAGGTCTTTCCGCAGCAGCAGTTCTCGGAAGAAGAAATCGCCTATATGGTCCTGCATTTTGCCAATTCGTTGGAAAAAAATCCGAAAGTGTTAGAAGTCAATATTGCAGGGATCTCTCCTAGCGGATTAGCCTCCATCAGTTTATTAGAGATGCAGCTGCGGAAACATTTTCCCTTTATCAATCAAATCACCTTCTTTCGAGTGGGAGATGTCAAACGGGAAAATATCGAGGAGACCTATGACTTGGTGATCTCGACTTCCTTGCTGCCAGGGTATCAAGGAGAGTACAAACTCGTTTCACCGATCCTGCTAGAAGAAGATATTCAAGAGTTGAAGAAGGCCTTCCAAGCCATTAGTCAGAAAAAACGTTCCGCAAAAAAAGCACCCTCTGCTTTGGTCAAAGAGGAATCCTATGAAGCGGTCTTGGCTTTTATCGAAGCCATTAACCAGCTATTGGCGCTGTTTCAAGTGCAAGCCATTGATAACCCAGCGGACTTGGAAGAAACGTTGCAGCTGGTGCTGACGTCTTTTGATGAGCATGTTGTTTTGGATCGTGAGAAAGTCGTTGATCGTCTCTTACGGCGCTACTTCCAAGCGCCAGTGGGCATTCCTGACACTCACTTTGCCTTGTTTCACGCGGCGAGCTCGGCGATCCTGCAACCAGTTTTTCGTATTTTCGACTTGAAACAACCTTTGCCTCTTTTAGCGATGGATAAAAAAGAAATCGCTGTTACCCGTTTATTAGTCATGCTGGCGCCGTATCCTATCAATGAAACAAGCTCTCAGATGTTAGGAAAAATCAGTGGTTCGATCATTATGAATGATCTAAATACGGAGATTTTTAATTCGGGCAATGATTCGATTATTTATCAGTTGCTCTCTTCGCTCTTGATTGAAGAAGTAAAACAATAGGAGGGATCAGCGATGTATATTCCACAGGAGCGGATTTTGTTGGATCAACACTTTACCGATGCCACAGAGGCCCTAAAAAAAATTGGCGAGTACTTAGTCAACCAGGAGATCGTTTCCTTCCCCTATGTCAAAAGCCTTTTGCGGCGCCATCAAAAAGCAGGTGTTTACATCGGCAACTTTGTGGCATTGCCCCATGCGGAAGAAGAAGCCCAGCAATGGATCAAGGAAGAAGGACTCTTTTTGATCCAAGTGCCTGATGGCGTTGACTTCGGCACGAAGGAGCAGCCCAAAATCGCTACGATCCTTTTCGTAGTCGTCCTAAAAGAGCAGCAATTAGCTGTTTTGCAAGAAATCGCCTTTTTTTGTTCTGATATGCAAAATGTTCGGGCGCTTAGTGATGCCGAATCGGTTGAAGAGATCCAACAGATTTTGCTGGCAGAAGAATAAGCAATCAGCAGCAGACTGGCTTGCAACAAGAGCAGCGAACGAAATACGTGAATGAGCTGCCTCCGTGTACTTGCTCTTTCTACCTTGTGTAGAAGGAGTGAGTACACGTTTTTTTGTGTTTAGGCAAAATCCAAAAAAATGCTCCACGTGAAACATAACAAAAATAAGCGAGTGCAGGGGCTGCTCGCCTTTTTTTGTTCTATCCGTTTGGCTACAAGTTTTGGCACAGTTTTTTGTGCCAAAGTACGACTTTCGAGCTTTTTGGGAAGCGCCTACAATAAGGGTGTAAGCAGACGAGAGGAGAGAAAAAAATGGAACAGACACAAAAAGCAGCCAAATCATCAGTCAAAGCAAAAGTTCAAAAATTAGGCAGTACGTTGTCGAGTATGGTGATGCCAAATATCGGCGCATTGATTGCATGGGGTGTATTAACGGCATTATTTATTCCAGATGGGTATTTACCAAATGAAGCCTTTGCAACGATGGTCGGTCCAATGCTGACGTATTTGATCCCAATCTTGATCGGGTATACCGGCGGGAAAGTGATTGCTGGTGACCGCGGAGCCGTGGTTGGGGCGATCGCAACGATGGGGGTCATCGTCGGAACGGATATCCCAATGCTATTGGGTGCAATGATCATGGGTCCTTTAGGCGGTTGGGTCATCAAGAAATTTGACGAGATTTTCCAAGACAAAGTTCGCGCTGGCTTTGAAATGTTGGTCAACAACTTTTCATCAGGTTTGATCGGTTTTGCTTTAGCATTACTGGGCTTTGTAGCAATCGGGCCAGTTGTTAACACCTTGACAGAAGCAATGGCAGCAGGGGTAGAAGTGATCGTCAATGCCCACTTGATTCCATTAGCCAATATTTTTATTGAACCAGCTAAAATCCTATTCTTAAACAATGCCATCAACCATGGAATTTTGACACCACTAGGTACTGAGCAAGTCAGCGAATTTGGGAAATCGATTCTTTACTTGTTAGAAGCCAATCCTGGACCTGGTTTAGGAGTCTTGCTAGCCTTCACTTTCTTCGGAAAAGGAGCAGCGAAATCTTCGGCACCTGGAGCGATCATCATTCACTTTATCGGTGGGATCCATGAGATCTACTTCCCATACGTCATGATGAAACCATTGATGTTCTTAGCAGTGATTGCCGGCGGTGTATCAGGAAGCTTTACCTTCCAATTGCTAGGTGCAGGCTTACGGGCACCTGCTTCACCAGGTTCGATCATTGCGATCTTAGCAATGACGCCATTCAACTCGGTGATGAGTGTCGTTTCTGTCTTAGCGGGAATTGCCGTAGGAGCAGGCGTATCCTTTATCGTCGCTGCCGCGATCTTGAAAGCGGATGCGAAGGATACGGTGGATAATTTTGAAGAAAAAGTACAACAAACGCAAGCAGCAAAACTTAGCTCAAAAGGCTTGGCGGCTCAACCAATGACTGGCATCAATCGTATCATCTTCGCATGTGATGCAGGCATGGGCTCCAGTGCTATGGGGGCATCGATCTTACGGAAAAAAGTCAAAGAAGCGGGTCTTCCACAAAATGTTTCTAATTCCGCCATCAACAATTTAACGGACGATGCCAATACGCTGATCGTCACTCAAGAAGAATTGCAAGAACGTGCCAAACAAAAAGCGCCAAATGCGACTTTTGTCGCGGTTGAAAATTTCCTGAACTCTCCACGGTACGATGAAATCGTAGCCACATTGTCAGGGACTAAGACAACGGGGGAGTCAGCAAAAAAGTCTGAAGCAGGCAATCAGGTAGATGTTCCTTCCGCCAATGACCTTAAGCAAGTCAGTGAAATCATTTTGGCCCACGATGATCGCAAAGGTTCGGCAACGATGGCTCAGAAAGTTTTCCAAGATCTTTTAGCCAAAGAAGCTCTGACGATGCCAATCAGAAAAAGCCATATCAATGATCTCCATGCCAACGCCTCTTCACTGGTGATCACAAAAGAAGCCCTAACGCCGCAAGCGCAAACGTCAGCGCCAGAAGCGATCCACCTATCTGTCAATAATCTGATGGGAACGACGAACTATCAACGGATCGTGGCATCGATCAAAGCAGCGAATTAAGAAAGGATGAGCCGAATGCAAGTATTAGAAAAAGACATGATTGAATTGAACAAACAATTTGCGACCAAAGAAGAAGCCATTCGTTACTGCGGCGAAAAATTGCTGGCGGCAGGCTGTGTGGAAAAAGAATACGTCGAAGCCATGCTTGAGCGTGACGAGATGCTCTCAGTCTATATGGGGAACTTTATTGCGATTCCTCACGGCACGGATGAAGCCAAAAAATACGTCAAAAAATCTGGTATCTGTATCGTGCAAGTACCTGATGGCGTGAATTTCGGTACCGCGGACGAAGAAAAAATCGTCACCGTCCTTTTCGGCATCGCGGGCAAAGGGGAAGATCACCTGCAATTGGTCCAACAAATCGCCCTCTTTTGCAGCGATATCGATAACGTTGTCGAATTGGCGGATGCCTTAGATAAAGAAGAAATCGCCCAAAGTTTGACCGTAGCATAAGGATTTAAGGAGGAGACAAGACATGAAGGCAGTTCACTTTGGTGCAGGTAATATTGGTCGCGGCTTTATCGGCGAGATATTGGCTGCCAACAACTTTGAAATCACATTTATTGATGTCAATGAAACGATCATTGACGCCTTAAAAGCAAGACAAGGGTATACCATCGAATTAGCCGATGAGACCCAAGAACAGATCCACATCGAGCATGTGACGGGATTAAACAATGCCAAAGAACCAGAAGCGGTGATCCAAGCGATCGCTGAGGCAGACATCCTTACGACTGCCATTGGTCCCAACATTTTGCCGCATATCGCTGAGCTGATCGCCAAAGGCTTAGAAGCACGTCAACAATACCCAGACAAGCCAGCCATTGATGTGATCGCCTGTGAGAACATGATCGGTGGATCGACCTTTTTAAAAAGCGAAGTGCAAAAATACGTTGCGGATTGGTCCGCGTTAGAAGCGACGGTTGGTTTTCCAGATGCAGCGGTGGACCGCATCGTACCGCTGCAGCACCATGAAGATCCCTTATTCGTTCAAGTAGAACCTTTTTGCGAATGGGTGATCCAAGAGTCAGGAATGAAATCCTCGATCCATCTGCAAGGGGTCCATTATGTGGCGGACCTGGAACCGTATATTGAACGGAAATTATTCAGTGTCAATACGGGTCATGCTACGGTAGCGTACACAGGCGCCCTCCAAGGCTATCAGACGATCGATGAAGCGATGCAGGACCATTTAGTGGTGATCCAATTAAAATCCGTTCTCGAAGAAACTGGGCGGCTTTTAATTGAGAAGTGGGCCTTTGATCCCGAAGAACATGAACGGTATATCGAAAAAATAATCCAACGCTTTAAAAACAAACACATTTCCGATGCTATCACACGGGTGGCACGGACACCTGTCCGCAAATTAGGAACTGAAGAACGCTTTATCCGACCAGTCCTTGAGTTAGAAAAACGCAACATGCAGCCAGATCATCTCTATGAAACGATTGGCATGATCTTCAACTACAAAGACCCTGAAGATGAGCAAAGTCAACAATTGCAAGCACTTTTGGATGAAAAATCACTACCGGAAGTCATTGCAGAAATCACTGGCTTACAAGATGAAGACATGATTGAAACGATCCGACAAAACATTGAAAAATATGCGTATGTTGCCGCATAAAAACGAGTAACACACAGAACAAGCAGATAAATTGCCGCATCCGTAAAAGCTAGCCCAACAAGCGAGCTTTTGCGGATGTGGCAATTTCTTTCAACGCTTGTTCTGTGTTTTTTTGCTCACTGATTGACCTTTGTTGCTAACTTGACGATAATAAGAAAAGAAATGAGGGAGAGCGATGGAACGATGGTTTGAAGAAGCCCAGCTTCAAGTAATTGAGTTGCCGATCGAATGGCTGGAAAACCGCCCCGTCTATCGGGCCTTTATCCGTGAATTGCCGACGATCCAAGCAGAAGGAACTTCGCGGCAAGCTGTTTATCGGCAGTTGGCAGAAGCCTACGCGGCTTACCTTGCCCAACTTCGAGAGGCCAATGAGGCACAGGAAGAAATGACGTCTTCCTTATTATCGACGGAAGAGTTATTGCGCTATTACGATGGCGAGACTTTCGATGGTTTTGAGTTGCCCTCTGACGAGTAACGGGAAACGAGCTATTCACTGAAAACTGAAAAGCTACGCAAGAAAAAACCGCTCAGCTGCAGCTCGATCGATACGAAGGATCGAACGCTGCAATTGGCGGCTTTTTTTCTCTAAGAAACCAAGTCTTATTCGTGGTTAGTTCAATGCCTCGGTAATGGCTTGATTGAAGGCATCTAAGTCATCTGGGTTTCGGCTGGTGATCAACCGATAGGTTTCGTCGATCACGACAGGCTCATCTTTGACGGTGGCCCCTGCGTAGGCTAAATCTGGTCGCACAGAATCATAAGCCGTCAAGGTCAAATCTTTTGTCAGTCCTGTTTGGATAAACAGTTGTGGGCCGTGGCAAATGGCAAAGACGGGACGATCAGATGTCAAAAAGTCTTTCGTCAATGACACATAGCGCTCATCGGTCCGTAATTGGTCAGGGGAGAAACCGCCTGGGATCAACAAAGCATCAAAACTTGCAGGATCGATCGTATCAATGGCCGCATCGACGGGAAATGTTCCACCTTGTTTGCCTTCGACGGTCTCGGCGCCTTCATTACTAATAACGACTACTTCATGTCCAGCCGCTTCCAGTGCTTCTTTTGGTGACGTCAACTCAACATCTTCAACTAGATCAGTGACAATAACAGCAACTTTACTCATTCGATCTCCTCCTTATTACTTGATGAACAATTTGTTCACCTGCTATTATTTATGCTAACGAAGATTTTCGCTGTTGACAAATCATCTGTTTGTCTGCAGCTTGAAAAAGAAAGAAGGCAACGCCATGGCAACGATCCAACTATTTATCTCTGATACCCCCCTTTGCTTTGAAAAAGCGGAATTCATTTTTATGGAAGAAAGATTTGTCATCGAGAAACAGCAATTATTTGAAAAAGTTGATGCGGTGATGCATCAGGAGGTATCCTCGGCCTTTGTTTCATTGGTAGAAAAAGCCCTTTTGACGCTAGAAGCGATCGGGGAAGAAGAGGATTATTTCGACCTGCTTTATTTGACCTATGAGAATACCTGCCATTCCCTCAGCGGACAGCAATTACTCGCGCAGCCGTTTCCAGCTGTAGAAGCAGCCTTGCAGCCGGTCTTTGATGAGTTGGCAGAACCGATCGTAGAAAAGTTTTATGAGGAGCTGACCAATCAGCTAGAAGAAGTCGCTGATGATGAACTGTTTAGTTCTTATTATCTGGATGAGGAGGAAGCGGTGATCCAAATCGATGCCCCGATCCAACATGAAGAAGTGATCGCCTTGCCCGCCCTTTTACGGGATTACCATGGCACGTTGCGATTGACCTTTGAAAAGTTTTATGAATACCTTGTGTAGCGGCGGCAACTGCCGTCGTTGTTTTTTTGTGAAAACAGTTACATGTTTAGTTTTTTTTAAATCCTGCGACAGAAGCCTCTGGAATCTTGACCCTTTTGTCAGAAACGATTATAAAGGTAAGAAGAGGCTGAAGGAACCGAGGCTGCCAATGGGCAACATCGGGTAAGAAAAGGATGAGAATCATGCGAAAAGTCCCGCCTATTTTAAAACCAATTGCACTTTTAACGATATCAACGATCATTGCCACTGCCACCGGCGTGGTGAATTCAGGCAGCTACCGCCAACCAAGTCGTGCGACGGAAACGACAGAAACGACCGAACAAGCACCAAGTGAAAGCACACCCTCTTCGATGACAGAAGACAGTCAAAATCAGACACCTGCTAGCACGGACTCACAACCGACGAACGATGACCAGCAGACAACACCGTCATCCAGCAGTGAACCAGCATCGTCGGGAACGACACCGTCTTCTTCGACACCGGCCAGCACAACACCTTCAAGTGGAGCGACAGTTCCGTCAACGCCGGCAAACAATCAGGAAATACCTTCTTCAAGTGAAGAGACCACGCCAGATCCACAAGGGATCATGGATGAGAATCAAGGAAATGAGTAGGTGAGAAAATGACGCTTATTTTAGATTTAATCAACGGCATCCATAAATTTTTGGGCTATCTCGATATCAGTCCTAAATATTTGAACCGTGCCTATACCATCCTCAGTATCATTCCAACGGCGTATATTTTGCGGATCGTCTACGGGATGTTTGCGAACCAAAACTATTTTCAAGCGATCTTTTATACGGTCGGCTTTTTGGTCTTAGTCTACTTCTGGGTACTGAATATCTTCTATTATTTCTTAAACAAAAATATGAAGTTCGATGTCACACAGGCCTTTGTCAAAGTTTTACCAGACGAAGTCTTCAATATTGAAGGAGAAACCATCAGCACCACCGACATTGATCGTTTGACGACTGAAAAAGCGGTGATCCATTTTGAAGAAGACTATCAGCTGGTATTGGCGAATCATTTGCAGACCTTGATCGCTCAAGAAGAATTGGCGATCAAACCGTCATCCAACGGCTTTACGATCCCGAAAAACACCTTGTATCCTTACTATTTTGTCAAACAGCAAGGGGAAAATGAGTACGCATTGCAGATCGGCACTAGCTACACGGAGATGACGAAAGTCGGCACGATCCAATGGACAGGCAAACAGCCCTTAGAACCAGTGGGCTTATTTATCACTGGCGGTGATTTTGTCAAAAATGATGTGAAATACCATGAACCATACAGTTTGAAATTGTACGTCAAAAAAGAGATTTCTGAAGAAGAACCACAGACCTCAAGACAGGCGTATCGACGACAAGCACGCAAATAAGAAAAGGCAGTCCCTCAGAGCGTTCTCTGAAGGGACTGCCTTTTTGGTATCTCGGTTATTCGATCGGAATGTTTTTTGCGGGTGCGTCTTTGTAGCTGGCTTTTGGTAACGTCAGGGTCAAAACGCCGTCTTCAAACACTGCTTTAATGGACTCGTCATCAATGTCTGTGATGGTGAAGGTCCGTTGATAGGCACTGCTAGAGCGTTCTTTGCGCAAATAATGTCCGAAATCCTCCTCGGTTTCCGTGGTCTCTGTCTGAGCCGCTGAAATCGTCAGCGTGTTGTTGACGTAACTGACGCGGATGTTTTCTTTCTTGATGCCGGGTAAATCTGCTTGAACGAGATACTTGTCTTCGTACTCTTTAATGTCCGTGTTCATTTGCCGTTCTTGCCAAAAACTGTTCATTAATTTGCCTAATAGTTCTTCGCCGCCTGCGAAATCTCTTGGAATCAAATTTGCCATGTGGTTCCCCCGCTTTCTTTTATCTATTGAGTTGGTACTTCTATTTTACGAGGAACCAAGCCAAAGGGCAACCAAAATGGCAACAATCATAAAAACAAGAGAAATCACTCAACTATCTTATAAGAATCTGCTATGATAGAACTAAATAACTATCAGATGATTGGATGAATGAAGATGGAGATTATTGAAAAAGCGCCAGCTAAGATCAACCTCGGTCTCGATGTGTTAGAGAAAAGAACAGACGGCTACCATGAGTTGGAAATGGTGATGTCTAGTGTTGATCTAGCCGACCGTCTGATAATGGAAGAGATAGCAGAAGATAAGATCATTATAGAAACCAACAAAGCCTTTTTGCCGATCGACAAACGCAATAATGTCTATCAAGCCGCCAGTATCTTAAAAAAACGCTACGGCATAAAAAAAGGCATCCGTATCCGCATCACCAAGAATATCCCGGTGGCAGCTGGGTTAGGTGGGGGCAGTACGGATTGTGCGGCAGCGCTGCGGGGGATGGTTCGCCTCTGGCATTTAGACCTTTCCATGGCAGAGCTGATCGATATTGGTATGGAAGTCGGCACCGATGTTCCCTATTGTCTTTATGGGACCACTTCCCATATTGCAGGAAAAGGGGAGCTGGTGACGCCGCTGCGGCCGATGCCGCAATGTTGGGTCATCTTGGTTAAACCTCGTTTGAGTGTTTCAACGGGGAAAATCTTTCAAGAAGTTGAGCTAGACCAACTGCACCATCCAGATATCGCGGCATTGTCGGCCGCCGTCTTAGCCGAAGATTATCCAGCAATGATCGCTGCCATGGGCAATAGCCTAGAAGCCATCACGATCCCGAAGTATCCGATCGTCCAACAGATCAAAGATCGCATGATGAAATATGGTGCCGATGTTGCCTTGATGACCGGCAGCGGACCGACTGTCTTTGCTCTTTGTCAAAAATATTCGCGGGCACAGCGGGTCTATAATGCCTTAAAAGGATTCTGCGATGAGGTTTATCTTGTACGTACATTGAAATGAATGAGTCAAGGACACAGGCTGAATTCGCCTGTGTTTTTTTGTATGCCTTCTATTTCAATAGTAAAGAAAAAGGCAGCTGAAGTGGGGAAGGAAGCATCTAGAAGCTGCCCTACACAAAAGACCCCGACGAAAATAAGGCGTCGGGGTCTGATTCTTTACGTAAAGCAAAGGCTATTCTTTTTGGTGCTGCTGCTTTGCGGATTTTTTCTTTTTGTCTTCTTCGTACAATGGTTTGTCGATCGCTTTGCGGATTTCTTCGGTTTGCTGCGATGCAGGATCTTCCGGTAAATCGATTCGATTCAGCAGTTCACTGTTGGTTACAGTTGGCGGCACAGTCACAAATTCATTCATCTTCGTTTCCTCCAAGTGCTTTTAGGTTATTATCCTACATACTCTCTAATTTTTCAAGCTGGTACAGCAGGGGCGCATGGCGAATGGTGTAAAATATGGCTAAGTTCCTGAGAGAAGAAGCCGCTTCAAATGAACGTTTTCTCCTATGTTTTCCGATTTATCTCGAAATAAAAGTTTTAAATCGTAAAACGTACGATTTGTCTTGACGAACCGGAAATCATTTGATAGAGTAACTTTTGCTAACAAAACGGAGTTGTTCCGTTTTAAAATAAAAAGAAGAGCCAGCAAATGGAAGGGGAAATCCCGATGAAAAAAATCTTACTTACTACAGCACTCCTTTTAGGGGGCGTGCTTCTTGGCGCTTGTGGGCAGCAAGAAGCGACAAGCCAATCGAGTGACACAGAGAAGCTGTCGATCGTCACGACGTTTTATCCAATGTACGAATTTACGAAAGAAGTCGTAGGCGACGCAGCAGAGGTCTCCTTGTTGATCCCTGCAGGAACCGAACCCCATGACTATGAGCCAAGTGCCAAAGATATGACCAAAATCATGGATGCAGATGCCTTTGTCTACAATAGTCCTGAGCTAGAAACTTGGGTCGCTAGTTTGACGGATTCCGTCGATCCTGAGCAAACAGCCGTGATCGAAGCGGCCAAAAACATTCAGTTGGTGGAAGGCACAGAGGAGGAAGATCATGACGCGCATGATCACGAAAGCGAAGACAGCCATGAAGGCCATGATCATACGTATGACCCTCATGTTTGGACCGACCCAGTCTTAGCGATCCAAGAAGTAGAAACGATCCGCGATGACTTGATTGCGAAGTTTCCTGAGCAAAAGGCAACTTTCACGGAAAATGCAGCTGCCTATATCGAAAAGCTTTCTGCTTTAGATGAAGCCTACCAAGCGGCGTTAAAGGATGCGCCCCAACGAACCTTCGTTACGCAGCACGCAGCTTTTGGCTATTTGGCACGGCAGTATGATTTAGTCGAAGAATCGATTTCGGGCATTTCTCCCGATCAAGAACCAACGCCAAGTCGGTTGGCTGAGCTGAAAGAATATGTAGAAGAAAAACAAGTCAAAGTTATCTATTTTGAAGAAAACGCGTCATCGAAGGTGGCTGAGACCTTAGCGTCTGAAACAGGAGTGGAGCTGGCGGTCTTGAATCCATTAGAAAGCTTGACGCAAGAGCAGATGGATAACGGCGAAACATACCTGTCTGTGATGGAAGACAATTTGGCAGCATTACAAAAAAGTATTCACTAAGGAGGCGCCTGCGTGCGTTATATCGATGTAAAAGATTTAACCTTTTATTATGATGATGAGCCCGTCCTGGAAGACATTTCCTACTTTGTCGAAGACGGCGAATTCGTGATTTTGACTGGCGAAAATGGGGCGGCAAAATCTACTTTGATCAAAGCAACTCTTGGTTTGTTGAAACCTTCTAAAGGAGCAGTCACCTTGGCGACCAAAAATGCTGCTGGTGAAAAATTAAGCATCGGCTACATTCCTCAGCAGATTGCCTCCTTTAACGTCGGGTTCCCCAGCACCGTTTTGGAATTGGTCCAATCGGGCCGCTACCCAAGAGATCGCTGGTTCAAGCGCTTGACGAAACGAGACCATGAACATGTCCGCCGTGCATTAGATGCCGTCGGGATGTGGGACGTGCGTCATAAACGGATCGGCGAGTTGTCCGGTGGCCAAAAGCAGCGGATCAGCTTGGCACGGGTCTTTGCCACGGACCCTGATTTATTTATTTTAGATGAACCGACTACGGGGATGGATGAACAATCCCGCAATCTGTTTTATGAACTGCTACGGCACAATGCTCATGACCACGGCAAGTCGATTTTGATGATCACCCATGATCACGAAGATATCAAAGAATACGCGGACCGTCAGATCCGTTTAGTGCGGAAGGAGGATTCACCATGGCGTTGCTTTCATATGAATTCATGAGAAGAGCTTTTCTTGCGGCGATTTTTATTGCTGGTATCGCACCGATGCTGGGGGTCTTTCTAGTGATTCGGCGACAGTCATTGATGGCTGATACGCTGTCCCATGTCTCTTTAGCAGGGGTGGCACTGGGCTTCTTTCTAAATCTAAATCCGAGTTTGACGACGCTATTGATCGTAGTCATTGCCGCAATCATTTTGGAATACTTGCGAACACTGTACCGCAGTTATTCAGAGATCTCGATCGCCATTTTGATGTCCGGCGGCTTAGCGTTAGCCCTCGTCCTGATGAACCTTAGCGGTGGAAACTCCGCAACGAGTATCCAATCGTATTTGTTTGGGTCGATCGTTACGATCACACAAGAACAAGTTTGGATCTTAGGCTTTTTGTTTTTAGTCGTTTTTGCTTTATTTTTCTTATTCAAACGGCCCATGTACATTTTGACCTTTGATGAAGATACCGCCCATGTCGATGGCTTGCCTGTGCGAGTGATGTCGATGCTCTTTAATGTCTTGACGGGGGTGGCAATCGCCATGATGATCCCGATTGCGGGTGCATTGTTGATCTCTGCGATCATGGTTTTACCAGCTGCCATCAGTATGCGTTTAGGCAAGAGCTTCAATGCCGTGATTTTGATCAGTGTCGTGATCGGCATGATTGGGATGATGTCTGGTTTGACCAGTTCCTTTTATTTGGACACACCACCGGGAGCGACGATCACGCTGGTTTTTATCGCTCTTTTCTTAGTGATCAATTTGATCAAACGCATCGTGATCCTCGTCCAACGAAAACAACGCCTAAAATAAAGGGCTTTATGAAAAAGAAACGAAGAATTTTCGTTTCTTTTTTTTAAACTCTAATCAAAACCGAACAATATAAGCAATATTTTAGATAATGCTCGCATTTATCCCGAAAAAGCCTTATAATAAGGCGAATAAACTAAAGGAGTTGTCCGGTGTGAAAATACGTCGAAGTGAACGACTGATCGATATGACACATTACTTGTTGAATCATCCCCATGAATTGATTTCATTGTCCTTCTTTTCTAAACGATATGCCTCTGCAAAATCATCGATTAGCGAAGATTTATCTATTATCAAAAAGACCTTTAAAGAACGAGGAACAGGCATTCTTGATACCGTGCCAGGCGCTGCTGGCGGTGTTTTTTTTGTGCCTGAAATTTCTGAAGAAGAAGCGTATGCGTACGTCGAAGGGCTGGCAGAACGCTTGTCTGAGCAAGACCGTTTGTTGCCTGGCGGCTATGTTTATCTATCTGACTTATTAGGCGAACCGGAATTGCTGCGCCAAGTCGGCCGCATCATCGCTTCAAAATATTTAGGCGAACAAATCGATGCGGTGATGACCGTTGCTACTAAAGGAGTGCCGATCGCTCAAGCAGTCTCTTACTACTTGAATGTTCCCTTCGTGATCGTGCGTCGTGATTCCAAGATCACTGAAGGCTCGACCGTGAGTGTCAATTATGTCTCTGGTTCTTCAGAGCGCATCGAAAAAATGGAATTATCCAAGCGCAGCTTAAAGCGCGGCTCTAGAGTATTGGTGGTCGATGACTTTATGAAAGGCGGCGGCACGGTCAATGGGATGAAGAGCTTGATTGAAGAATTTGAAGCCGAATTAGTCGGTATTACGGTTTTTGCCGAAACGAAATTCAAAGGCAAGCGGGCCATCAGCGATTACAGTTCTCTGCTGTATGTTGAAGATGTCGATACCCAGACCAAAACGATCTCGGTAGTACCGGGAAATTACTTTGAGAAAAAAGCCTGATTTTTTGTGGCTCTTAGACTGGCGCAAGCAGCTGTTTTTTAAACGGCGGCCGCCAGTCTTTTTTTTGATTGGTCTAGGTGGGGATTCCTTAAATCGTTGAAATTTACAAGTACTTGGGCTAAACTGTTTATAGGAAATTCAATGAACTAAAATCGTTCAGATTGATAGGAGTGGAATACGTGGACGCACGTTTTGCAATAATTTTAGCGGCTGGAAAAGGCACGCGCATGAAATCGAAGTTATATAAAGTGTTACATCCTGTTTGTGGCAAACCAATGGTGGAGCACATCATGAATCGAGTGGTGGAAACAAATCCTGAAGAGATCGTGACGATTGTCGGTCACGGGGCAGAAATGGTCAAAGAGCAACTGGGGGATCGCACCAACTATGCCTTACAAGCCGAACAATTGGGTACTGGCCATGCTGTCGTTCAAGCCGAATCGTTTTTAAAAGGCAAAAAAGGGACGACCTTAGTGATCAGTGGGGATACACCGTTATTGACGACGGAAACCTTGAATAACTTGTTCGATTACCACCAAGGGAAAAATGCGTCGGCGACGATCTTAACGGCGCAAGCGGCAAACCCAACAGGCTATGGACGAATCGTGCGGGATCGTGTCGGTATCGTGGAGAAAATCGTTGAGCAAAAAGATGCGTCGATCGAAGAAGCGCTGATCCAAGAAATCAATACAGGGACGTATTGCTTCGATAATGAATTGTTATTTGACGCCTTGGCAAAATTAGATACGGACAATGCCCAAGGGGAGTACTACTTGACTGATATCATCGAGATCTTAAAGGAAGACGGCAAAATCATCGCTGCTTATCAAACCGAAGATTTTCATGAATCATTAGGAGTCAATGACCGCATCGCCTTAGCCGAAGCCAATCGCTTGATGCGTCAGCGGATCAATCGTCAGCACATGCAAAATGGTGTGACCTTGATCGATCCGGCAACGACTTATATCGACGAAGGTGTTGTGATCGGCTCAGATACTCTGATCGAAGCCGGTGTCACCATCAAAGGGAAGACGACGATCGGAGAAGACTGTGTCATTACGGCAGCTTCTGAAATAGAAGACAGCAAGATCGGCAACCAAGTGACGATCAAGGCATCGACGATCGAGGAGAGCATCATTCATGATGGCGCCGATGTCGGTCCCAATGCCCATCTTCGTCCCCATGCGGAAATTTTGGCCCATGCCCATATCGGGAACTTTGTGGAGGTCAAAAATGCGACGATTGGTGAAGGCACCAAAGTCGGACACTTGTCTTATGTTGGCGATGCGACCTTAGGCAAAAACATCAATGTCGGTTGCGGCGTAGTCTTTGTTAATTATGACGGCAAGAGCAAATTCAAAACGACTGTCGGCGACAATTGCTTTATCGGCTCTGGCTCCAATCTAGTTGCACCATTGACCATTGAAGAGGAAACGATGATCGCTGCTGGCTCAACGATCACCAAAGATATTCCTAAACACAGTATGGCGATTGCCCGCGCCCGTCAGGAAAATAAAGCGGATTACGCGAAAAAGTTGCCTTATCTAAATTAGAAATAGCGAAATGACTTGATTTCTTAAGGAAAAATGACTACTATTTATTAGGAAGAAGATTCTAGTAAAAGGAGTCATTTTTTTCTAGATGAACGCAAAGAAAGTGGAGGTTCTCATGTCAAATCATTATTTTGATCCAAGATTGAAGATTTTTTCTCTGAACTCAAATCGTCCTTTGGCGGAAAAAATCGCAGCTGCAGTAGGTGTTGAATTAGGTAAGTGTTCAGTCAAACAATTTAGCGATGGTGAAATCCAAGTGAATATTGAAGAAAGTATTCGTGGTGCCCACGTCTACGTGATTCAATCAACCAGCAGCCCTGTAAACGATAACTTAATGGAATTGCTGATCATGATCGATGCTTTGAAGCGCGCCAGTGCGAAGACGATCAATGTAGTAATGCCTTATTATGGTTATGCAAGACAAGACCGCAAAGCGCGATCAAGAGAACCAATCACCGCAAAACTTGTAGCAAACATGATCGAAAAAGCCGGTGCGAACCGCATGGTTACACTGGATTTGCATGCCTCACAGATTCAAGGGTTCTTTGATATCCCAGTTGACCACTTGATGGGTGCACCATTGATCGCCAACTACTTCTTGGAAAGAGGCATTCAAGGCGATGACGTCGTCGTCGTTTCACCAGACCACGGGGGCGTGACTCGTGCCCGTAAATTAGCTGAGTTTCTTAAGTCACCAATCGCGATCATCGACAAACGTCGTCCGAAAGCCAACGTAGCAGAAGTCATGAATATCATTGGTCATGTTGAGGGCAAAACTTGTGTCTTGATCGACGATATGATCGATACTGCTGGTACCATCACATTGGCTGCGAATGCGTTGAAACAAGCAGGTGCTAAAAGTGTTTACGCCTCATGTACCCACCCTGTCTTGTCAGGACCTGCCTTGGAACGGATCGAAGATTCTGCCATTGAGCATCTAGTTGTGACAGATTCGATTCACTTGCCAGAAGACCGCAAGTCGAAAAAAATCGATGAGATCAGTGTCGGTGCCTTGATGGGCGAAGCGATCAAACGAATCCATGAGAACAAACCAGTCAGTCCACTGTTTGAATCAAAATTATCAATTTAATCGTGTCTCATAAGCATGAGAACAACAGCCAATGGTCGGTCTTTAGCCCCTCATTGGCTGTTTTTTTCTGAGGAGTTTCAGGATGTTTTTAGAAAAAACGATCGCAGTCATGTTTCTTTTCACCAATTTATGGTATTCTTGAAAGTGACTTGCGAAATGCAAGCAAAAAATAAAATAGAATCTAATCACAAAGGGGAGTCTGCAAAGGCTGAGAATGAGAGTACTCTAAACCCTTCGTACCTGTTTCGATCATGCGAACGTAGGAATTGTGACGAGTTGAAGTGTCCAACACTTCTCCTTTGTGAATTGTGATGATTCTAAAGGAGGAGTTTTTTTTGAAACGAAAAATGTCGCTGCAGGTCTGGACGGAAGGAACGATGATCGCTGCGATTGGGGTCGTCTTGTCGTATATCCCGATCCAGACAGCCAATTCCAGTATCGACTTGTCTCTAGGTCTCGTGCCCTTGGTCTTGTATTCGTATCGTCGCGGGGTGCTGCCGGGAATGACGGCTGGATTTATGTGGGGCTTGCTGAATATTTTGATTGGTAGCGCCATGCGTAACTTTATCACCGTTCCACAGATTATCTTTGAATACCCCTTTGCCTTTGCTTTTGGCGGGATGGGCGGCTTGTTTGCTAATAAAATCCAGCAAGCGATCCGTCAAAACAGCAAAACCGTTACGTGGTATGTCGTCTTAGGGGGCATCGTGGCGGTGATCAGCCGTTGGTTTTGGCATTATTGGGCTGGGGTCTTTGTCTGGGGAATGTACGCACCGAAAGGACAAAGTCCGTATCTGTATTCCTTGATCTTCAATGGGACATCGGTCATTATCAATATCGTTTATGTAGGGGTCGTCCTAGGTCTCTTAGTCAAAGCAGCCCCGAAATTATTTGTGCCTAAAGCTTAGTTTTTTAGAAATGAAATCATAAAAAATGTCTTGATGCTCTTTGAGAAAGAGAAGCATCAAGACATTTTTTTGTCGATAAAGCCAAACGCTAGATCTTCTTGGTCGATTTCCAACGACCAGCTTTTTTTGCTGGCTGAATAGCGTAAAACAGCGATTTGATCCAGCTCTTTTTGATTGACCAGCGTGTTTTTTAAGCCAGCATCTTCTGACAGATAGATCGGGATCGTATAGGTTCTGTCGATCAATTGTTCTTGTGTTAGACAAAAGACGATGCCTTCTTGCATGATTCCCCGCAATTCTTTCAGCAAATTAAAATCGAGCTTTTCCACCGGTGTTGCTTTTTTAAAAAAGGAGAGGCGATCATTGATTTTTTCTAAGGCGATGCGGGTGATCCGATCCGCCAAGATCCGATAATATTCATCTAAATAGCGATAATAAACGCGGGAACGTGCATCTTTTAAGTCAAAGAAAACAAAGTTATTTTGCAGTTTGTAAAAGAAAGGGGAGTGGAGGTGTGTCTTCATGTGGCCAAAATATAACAACTCGGAGATCTCTAAAGGCGTCAATTCTTTGACCATCTCGTAATCATTAAAATCGATCCACTTCATTTCTTCGGCAACACGACCTTTGTTGATCTGCTGAAAAAACAGTTGGACGTCTTCCATTCCGCGTATCACTTTTAAGCCCGTATGACCGTCGAATTCGCCGAAATCACTGGAAGGATCAAGCAAGAGCAAATTCTTGGGCTGATGGACGATGCTCTTGTTAAAATCTTGGGGGGCAAGCCCGCGGGTCAAGACGGCATTGCTGGTTGTATCAATATGTACGTAAATCGTGTTAGACATGCCGATCGATCCCTCCTATATACTAAGTTCATTCTACAACAAAGCGCTGAAAATTGCTTGTATCTTTTCGTTTAAAGTTATATTACAAAATAACAGAAAAAACAATTTTTAAGTTCCCTTTTTCGACAAAAAAAGGCAAATCTTGTCTTTTCGTAAAAAAACTGGCCAAAATTGGCGTCTTTATGAGGATTTTGGTATGATAAAAGAAGAAACTAATGGAGACGAAAACCTATGAGAAAAAAGAAACGCAGACTTTCGAATTGGCTGAGCAATCTCTTTTTGCTTTTGCTGTTATTGATTGGTTTAGCATTGATTTTTAATAATCAAATCAAAAATTATTTTATTAAACAAACAGGTGAAGCATACGCAGTCGGCACCATTGATCGCAGTGATGTGGAAAAAAATATGGAAGCGGAAGCGACCTTTGATTTTGATGCCGTGGAGCCGGCAAGTTCAGAAGCAGTCTTACGGGCGCAGCTGAGCAACAAAGCCTTGCCAGTGATCGGCGGCGTGGCGGTTCCTAGTGTGGGGATCAATCTGCCGATTTTTAAAGGCTTGGCCAACGAGGCCTTGCTGTATGGTGCTGGTACGTTAAGTCCCACCCAAAAAATGGGGGAAGGCAATTACGCACTAGCCAGCCATCGCGCTCAATCGCCAGAGCTTTTGTTTACGCCATTGGATGATGTCGCCATCGGAGCGGCTATCTATGTGACCGATCTGGAAAATATTTACACGTATACCGCGATTTCTTCTGTGCGGGTCGACCCGACCGATGTCTATTTGCTTGACGAAGTGGAAGGCCGTAAAATGATCACGCTGATCACCTGTGGGGAAATGGGCGGTGTCACCCGTCGTGTGATCCAAGGTGATCTGGAATCTGTAACGCCTGTCGACGAAGCAACGGATGAGATGTTGGCGGCATTCAACATGGCACAACGAACATTTTAATCAAAAGAATAGCTCGAGTGGTACGGCAGCTGGCGTGTCATTCGTCTATTCTTTTTTGCTTGAGGAGGCGTCTTGATGAAAGTGAAAAAACTGACTTCGATCGATTTTCTTGCACAAAGGGCAGGATTTCAAGAAAGCCGACTCGTCTTTTCCTTTTTTGAGTCGCATTCAAAAGCGCGACGAGGCTTTCTAGCCGATATAGCGCAGCAGGGCTGGCAGATCGACAGCCGTTACGGACGTCTTTACCTTGCTGGGCAGTTTGATTTTGACCAAAAGACACTGACTATCACCAATCTGCTGGTGGAAGCAGCCGCCGATTTTACTTGGAAACAACTGCTAGCCGTGACAGAAAGCTTTGCCCGCAGTCGTTTTGTAGCAGCTGTCTTGTGGCAGCTTCCTCATCGGCCCCCCTTGGCTGAGTGGTTTATCCAGCAAGGGTATCAGGTGGTCCCTCAAGGGTATCAAAGAGCGCTAGCTTATCAGACGGCGCTGGTTTTAGGCGGTGGCGGTGCTCACGGGGCGTATCAAATCGGTGTTTGGCAAGCGCTGCAAGAACGGGGCATCACCTTTGAATGGATCACGGGAACTTCCGTCGGTGCCTTGAATGGCGCCTTGATTTTAATGAACGATGTGGAAGCGGCCGTCGATTTATGGGCAAATATCTCTAACGAGCAAGTATTGCACTATCCGCTTGCTTCGGTACGTGCCCAAACACTGCGGGATTTGATGAATCAAGCCAACTCGCTGGTCCGTGAAGCGGTCAAAAGCAACGGCGCCAGTACCGAACCCTTGGCAAAGCTTTTGCAAAAGACCTTTGATCAAGAAAAATTCAGCCAAACTGCTTGTCGTTTGCTGATCTGTACGACTCGTCTGCCCGATTTCAAGGAGACAGTTTATGCCTTTGATCCATCTGCAGTAGAGGAAAATCTGCATTGGTTGTTGGCATCCGCTTCATTTTATCCAGCGATGCAGGCGCAAAAAATCAATGATACCTATTATATCGATGGCGGCTATCGCAATAACCTGCCCATCGATGTCGCTGTCCAGCAATGGGCAACGGAATGTATCACCGTGGATGTCCAAGGACCCGGCATTAATAAAAGGACGGTTGTGACGGAAGAAACTGCGCAGCTTTCGTTAGGGTCTCCTTGGTCCTTAGGCAGCTTTTTGGTTTTTGATGCCCAGCGCTCAATGGATAATATGACCTTAGGCTATTTGGAAACCTTGAAAGTGTTCGGCAAATACCAAGGCCATTGGTATACCTTTGAAAAGACGGTTGATTTTCAGCCGTTATGGCGGGGCTTTTTGAAAGAGCTGCGCCAGACAGACCCGTTGCTTTATCAGGAACTAAAGAAAAAAGAATTTTGGAAAAAAATGCGTAAATTCTATCAACAGGATGTGCCATTTGAGCAGTGGGGGCGTATACTGATAGAGTGTACCGCGAAAGTATTGTATCTAGCGCCTACGGTGATTTATGAGCAGGAAACGATGCTAACGGCTTTAGCTGAGAAAATTGCGCTAAAGGCAGTGGAAGAAGCCGAAGCCTGGTCGATCACCGAGTGGCTGAGTTATTATCGCGACCGTTTTTTTGTCTTGTCCGAGCAAAACCGCTTTTTCTTTTTTTATCGGACGCAGCAATTGAATCTGCCCGCCCTTCAGCAGATTCGTCGGCGTTACCCGCTGACTGCTTTAATGGCAGCGTATAGTCACTATCTTTTGAAAGGAGCAGAAAATGGATAAATTTTCGTATGAAATCGTTGAAGAGATCGCCGTGCTTTCGGAAAATCAAAGAGGCTGGCGCAAAGAATTGAATTTGGTGAGCTGGAATGGGCGTCCGCCAAAATTTGATCTGAGAGATTGGGGCCCAGAGCACGAGAAGATGGGCAAAGGCGTGACCTTATCCAATGAAGAATTTGCAGAACTTAAAAAAGCCCTGCTTTCCATGTAAGAAAGCAAAGCGGTGAGGAGTGATCAAATGAAAAGTATGACTGGTTTTGGCAAAGGCAGTGCAGAAACGCCAGATGTGCAGATCGAAATTGAGATCAAAAGTGTCAATCAGCGCTTTTTGGACCTGCAGCTGCGAATGCCCAAACAATTGAATCCTCTAGAAGGTGCTTTACGGCAGTCGATCAAGCAGACCCTCCAGCGAGGACGAATCGAATTGTATGTGACTTTAAAAGAAAAAACCGCAAATACGAAACAGATCGAGATCCAATGGGACTTGCTGGAACGTTTCATGCAGGAAATCGATACCGAAGCCAAAGACCGTTTTGACCTAGCAGAGCTGCCAAAAGCAGCATTGCTAGAACAATTCCTGCTCCATGAGGCCTTTCTAACGATCTCGGATCAAGAGCCAGAAGAAAGCACCTTGGCCGATGGCGTGATGGAAGCATTAGATCAAGCGCTGGCAGCGATCGATCAAAGCCGCTGGGTGGAAGGGCAAGGTATTCTGCAGATCTTGCAAGAAAACCAGCGACAGCTGCAGGAAAAGCTGACAGAACTCAAACAATTCGTGGGCCTCTATGAGGCGGACTACCAAGAGCGCTTTGAAAAGAAACTGACTGCTTATTTAGGGGAAGAAGTCGATCGCGATCGTTTACTGACAGAGTTAGCGATTTTATTAGAACGCGGCGATATCCACGAAGAACTGGATCGTTTAAGTATCCATTTAACGACGATGACGGAGCTGCTGGCAGCTGAGACACCGATAGGTCGAGAGCTGGATTTCTTGATCCAAGAGATGAACCGAGAAGTCAATACGATTGGCTCAAAATCAAGTCCGATCCAAATCAAAAACAGTGTCGTCCAAATGAAGACGATCATTGAAAAAATCAGAGAACAAGTTCAAAACATCGAGTAGGAGGAATGAACCAATGAAATATTACGATATCACCTTTCACGAACTAAGCGGAAAAAATGTCATCAAGCGCAGTATTCCTTCTGACAAAGAGAATTTCTCTGCGTGGGAAGATGCTTGCGTAGCCATCGAGCCAGATTTTCTCCATCTATTAGTTGATGGCGTAGCTGTTTCTTTAAATCGTCGGTACATCGTACGTATCGATTGCCAAGAAGTGACGGATCCTACTGAAAAAGCGATCACCGCTAAAGACGAATTGGCAGGGGTCATCAATACCTTAAGCAACATGGGCTTTTAAGAAAGCGGCCGAAGTGTAGACTAGCAATTTCATGAAATTCCCATTATAATAAAGTAGTTCTTGAAAGTTGCTGAAAAAAAGTGCAAAATAGACGTTAAGCAAATGTCAGTGAAAGGACGTCATTATGTCAGAGCGAGGATTACTTATAGTTTTATCAGGACCTTCCGGAGTAGGGAAAGGGACCGTGCGCAAAGCAATTTTTGAGAGTGACGACAACGATTTTCAATATTCCGTTTCAATGACCACTCGTCAAAAACGCGAGGGGGAAGTGGAAGGGGTCGATTACTATTTCCGCACGCGTGAAGAATTTGAAGCCTTGATCGAAGCCGGTGAAATGCTGGAATACGCCGAATATGTCGGCAATTATTATGGAACCCCATTATCTTATGTCCAACAGACACTGGATCAAGGAAAAGATGTGTTTTTAGAGATCGAAGTGCAAGGGGCAAAACAAGTAAAAGACAAAGTTCCCGATGGTGTGTTTATTTTTCTGACGCCACCTGATCTGGCAGAATTACGCTCTCGTATTACAGGAAGAGGAACCGACTCTGCCGAAGTGATCGATGAACGGATGCGTGTCGCCCGTGAAGAAATCGAAATGATGGCTTTGTATGATTATGCCGTTGTCAATGATGAAGTACCTAAGGCAGTCCAACGAATTCGCGAAATTATTTCGAGTGAACATTTTCGCGTTGACCGAGTGATCGGAACCTATATCAAAATGTTAGAGGAGCTGTAAGAAATATGATGTTAAAACCTTCAATCGATTCTTTGTTGGATCGTGTCAATTCAAAATATTCATTAGTGATCTTAGCAAGCAAACGGGCGCATGAACTTGATGCCGGTGCGCAAGCAACACTAGAAAACTTTGATTCAGTGAAAAGTGTGGGTCAAGCACTTGAAGAAATCGAAGCGGAATTAGTCGTTAATGATCCGCATCCAGAAATCAAGCGTGCCCGCTTGAAAATGGAACAAGAAGAGCGCAAAGCGCAAAAAGACCAAGAACAAAAAGAATTAGAAGCGCGTATCCGCGACGAACAAAAGCTATAGACAAAAGCAAGCTAGAGCACGCCTGTGTTCTGGCTTTTTCTTTTGAATGATGATGGTTAAATTTTTGTAAGGGGTACAGACAAACCCCCACCCATTTAGTAAAATAGAACCTAAAAGGAGGAGAAGAAATGGCGTACATAGCAGAAGTGATCGTGGATGTTCCCACGATGCAGACCGATCAGCCTTTTACCTATCTGATCCCATCAGAATTACAAGCCGCCATTGAGACAGGGATGCGGGTCGAAGTGCCATTTGGCAAGGGCGACCGCCATATCCAAGGGTTCGTCGTCGGCCTTTCAGAAGTTGCCGAACCGCAGCAGACCTTAAAACCAATCGTTCGTTTGTTGGATTTGTCGCCTGTCGTCAATGAAGAACTTCTCCAATTAGCCGACTACATGAAGGAAACGACCTTTGCCTTTAAGATCACTTGCTTGCAGACGATGCTGCCTAGTGTGATGAAAGCCGAGTACCAAAAGCAGATCGTTTTGCTGGAAGGAAATCATCCCATCAAAGAATATTTTCCCGAAAACGGCATCCTCAGCTGGCAAGACGCCGAAAGTGCAGGGCTGTTGCCGCAGTTGAAGCCTTTGCGGGAAGCCGCAGTAGTTGAATTGCAGTATCTCGTGAAAAATAAAAACAAAGCGAAAATGACCCGTTACATTGAACGCAAGATCGATCCAGCAGAAATCCCCGCCGTCCAGCAACAGCTACGCAAAGGGGCCAAACGCAAGCTGGAAATCTTACAGATTTTGACAGAGGAAGCCCGCTTGCCGGTTTCCTTTTTTACCGAACAAGGGATTTCCACCGCGGCTTTGAACCAAGCGCAAGAAGCTGGCTGGCTGACCTTTACGGAAGTTGAAGCCTACCGTGATCCTTACAAAGACCGTCAATTTCAAAAAACGGTCCCCCTTGAATTAAATGAAGAACAGGCAGCTGCAGTAGCGCAAATCACTGCATGTGCGGATAACCAAGAGGCACAGACCTTTTTACTGGAAGGGATCACTGGCAGTGGAAAAACAGAAGTCTACCTGCAAGCGATCGCCCAATTGCTGAAACAAGGCAAAACCGCGATCATGCTCGTGCCAGAAATCGCGTTGACCCCGCAAATGGTCGAACGCTTTAAAAGCCGTCTCGGCGACGCAGTGGCTGTTTTACACAGCGGCTTGTCCCAAGGTGAAAAATACGATGAATGGCGTAAGATCGAACGTGGGGAGGCGCAGGTGGTGGTTGGCGCCCGCTCGGCGATTTTTGCTCCGTTGAAAAACATCGGGGTCATCATCGTCGATGAGGAGCACGAAGCCTCCTACAAGCAAGATGAAGCCCCTCGTTACCATGCGAGAGATTTAGCGATTTGGCGCAGCCAGTACCATCACTGTCCAGTGGTGTTAGGCAGTGCGACGCCGTCATTGGAATCTCGTGCTCGGGCGCAAAAAGAAGTCTACCGCTTATTGAAATTGAATCAGCGGGCAAAAACCAGTGCGCAATTACCGCAGATCGAAGTCGTGGATATGCGTACCGAATTTGCCAACAAAAAGTATCAAACCTTTTCTCGTCCGTTACAGGAAAAAATTACAGACCGCTTGGCCCGCAAAGAACAGATCGTCTTGCTGCTGAATCGGCGCGGCTACTCTTCCTTCGTGATGTGCCGCGATTGTGGGTATGTTTTGCCTTGCCCAAATTGCGACATCTCCTTGACGCTGCATATGGATACCAAAACGATGCGCTGTCATTATTGCGGACATGAAGAACACATCCCCCATCGTTGCCCCAACTGCAATGCAGACAAGATTCGGTATTACGGAACGGGCACGCAAAAAGTGGAAGAAGAGTTGAAAGAACTGTTTCCCGAAGCGCGGGTCTTACGGATGGATGTCGATACCACCCGCAAAAAAGGCGCCCATGAAAAAATCTTGACCTTGTTTGGGGAGAAAAAAGCGGATATTTTGTTAGGGACTCAAATGATCGCCAAAGGCTTGGATTTCCCTGATATCACACTGGTAGGGGTCTTGAATGCCGATACCGCCTTGAATTTGCCAGATTTTCGTTCGAGTGAACGGACGTTCCAGCTGTTGACTCAGGTCAGTGGTCGGGCAGGTCGGGCAGAAAAAACCGGCGAAGTGGTGATTCAAACATTCAACCCTGAGCACTACGCTATCCAATTGGCGCAGTCGCAAGATTACGAAGATTTCTATCAAAAAGAGATGTGGATGCGGCACCAAAGCGGCTATCCACCGTATTATTTCACCGTCAAAATCACCTGCAGTCATCCCGAAGAGCAAGTCGCAGCTCAGAAGATGTTTGCGATCGCGCGGGATCTGCAGCAGGAGCTGTCACCACAAAGTATTTTGTTGGGTCCGGCACCCAGTGCGATTTTACGGGTGAAAAACCGTTATTACTACCAATTGATCATTAAATACAAAAATGAACCGCAGCTACCTGCTTTGTTGACCCGTCTGTTGGATCAAAGTCAAATCGATCAGCGCAAAGGATTGTACGTGTCGATTGACCAAGAGCCGTTGAATTTTATTTAGAGGAGAAAATATGCGTTATCCTATTATTATCACCCCCGATGAACGTCTTCGTCGGCAAGCAAAACCCGTCAAAGTAATTACCGATGAGCTCGTTCAGCTACTAGACGACCTTTATGAAACGATGGTCGCCCACGATGGGATCGGTATTGCCGCACCGCAAGTCGGCAAAAACCTGCAAGTGGCGATCGTGGAAGTCGAAGAAGACGACCGCTTTGAAATGATCAACCCTGAGATCATCGCTTCTTCTGGTGAATCCCTTGATGTGGAAGGCTGCTTGAGTATTCCCCACACCTTTGGGACCGTCAAACGAGCAGACGAGATCACTGTCCGCTATTTCGACCGAGAAGGAGAGGAAATGGAAGTGGAAGCATTCGGCTACTTGGCGCGTGCGATGCAGCATGAGATCGATCATTTAAATGGCGTGCTGTTTGTCGACAAGCTCGTCGAACGCATTCCTGAAGAAGACTTAGAAAAGTATATGGAGGAACATGAAAATGACTAAAATCGTCTTTATGGGTACCCCGGCGTTTTCCGTCCCAATTTTAGAAGGCTTGCTTGAAGCTGGCTATGAAGTGGCAGCAGTCGTGACCCAGCCGGATCGTCCCGTCGGTCGCAAAAAAACCATCACTCCGACCCCCGTTAAAGAAGCGGCGATGAAGCATGGCTTGTTGGTTTTACAACCAGAAAAAATCAGTGGGTCACCAGAAATGGAGCAGATTCAAGCTTTAGCACCTGATCTGCTGATCACGGCAGCTTTCGGCCAATTTTTACCTAGTGCTTTACTAGAAGTACCAAAGCATGGCGCTATCAACGTTCATGCGTCCCTACTGCCGAAATACCGTGGCGGGGCTCCTGTGCATTATGCCATCATGGAAGGGGAGCAAGAAACGGGTGTAACCATCATGGAAATGATCAAAAAAATGGATGCTGGCGGTATTTTTGCTCAAGCTCGTTTGCCGATCACGGCCCAAGATGATGTGGGAACGATGTTTGATAAGTTGAGCCTATTAGGCAAAGACTTGCTGCTGGAAACTGTGCCGAAAATCTTGTCGGGAGAGCTGCAGCCTGTCCCGCAAGAAGAAGCAAAAGTCACCTTTTCACCAAATATCAGCCGTGAACAAGAAGCCATCGACTGGCAGAAAACGGCGGTGCAAATCGATGCCCAAGTCCGAGGCATGCGACCATGGCCGATCGCCTTTACGACACAAAATGGCAACCGCTGGAAACTTTGGCAAGTAACACCGCTGGAGCAAACGACGACAGCCGAACCAGGAACGATCATTGAACGGACGAAAAAAACGTTGCTGATCGCTTGTGGGGAAGGCACGGTATTGGCTATCGATGAATTGCAGCCAGCTGGAAAAGGCCGACAAGACATTGCCGCATTCTTAAACGGCAGTGGACAACAGATTCAAAAAGGGGATCAGGTAGGTACCTATGAAGCGTAATCTTGGAGACATACAATATACAGTGCGCTTTGTGGCACTAGAAGCGTTGTTGCGAATCGAAAAAGGCGGCGCTTATTCCAATCTACTGCTGCGGGAATTGATGAATCAAGGGCGTTTAAATGACAAAGACGGTCGCTTACTGACTGAATTGGTGTACGGCACCATCAGTCGTCAGCTTTTATTGGATTATTATTTGGATCGGTTTATTAAAAATGCCCGCAAAGTCGACCCGTGGGTCAAAACGCTGCTGCGGCTTTCCTTGTATCAGATGCTGTATCTCGATAAAGTACCCGCCCATGCCATCATTCATGAAGCCGTGGATATTGCGAAAGCCAAAGGCAATCCGGGAACTGGAAAATTCGTCAATGGTGTCCTGCGCACGATCCAACGACAAGGAGTGCCAGACTTGGCATTGATCAAAGACCCAATGGAACGTTTAGCAACGGAAATCAGTTTGCCCCTGTGGCTAACGAAGAAACTAGTCAAACAAATTGGGATCGAAGAAACCAATGAGCTGGGCTATGCCCTATTTGAACCCAATCATGCCAGTGGTCGTATCGATCTGCAGCGCATCTCGCAAGCAGCAGCGATCGAACGGCTACAAGAAGAAGGCATCGACGCACGACCAAGTGAGCTTTCCCCCTATGGGGTTGTGGCTGACAAAGGCTTTATGGCGGGCTCGTCCCTCTACAAAGAAGGTTTACTGACGATCCAAGATGAAAGTTCGATGCTGGTTGCCCCCGTTTTACAAGTAGCCCGAGACCATCAAGTACTGGATGCCTGCGCAGCACCAGGAGGCAAAACGACCCATATCGCTGCCTTCTTGTCTGCCGCAGAGGGCGGCAAAGTGACAGCATTGGATATCCATGCCCATAAGGTTAAGCTGATTCAGCAAAATGCCCAACGTTTAGGCGTCGAAGCAGTTGTGGAGACCCGCGTGATGGATGCGCGGGAGACGGCTCAAACCTTTGCACCCGAACAATTTGATCGCATCTTAGTGGATGCCCCTTGTTCTGGATTAGGGTTGATGCGCCGTAAACCGGACATCAAATACAGCAAGACGGAAGCCGATTTCCAACGCTTGCCGCAGATTCAGCGAGAGATTTTGGAAAGTGCCGCCCCAACCCTGAAAAAATCGGGTATAATGGTCTACAGCACATGCACGATTCTAGCGGAAGAAAATCAACAAGTCGTGGCAGCGTTTCTCGCTGACCATCCTGAATTTGAGCAAATGCCTCTTGCGGTAGGACCGCTGGCAGCCGAAGCGGTTCAAGAGGATATGTTGACGATCTATCCGCAAGATTTTATGACAGATGGCTTTTTTATCAGTTGTCTACGCAAAAAGTAACGAGGTGAAAGAAATTGGAGATTCGTTTTCAAACAGATGTCGGCAAACGTCGCAACACAAACCAAGATTTTGCAGCAACCTATGTAAATAAAGCCAATGTGACATTGGCCTTGCTTGCCGATGGCATGGGGGGCCACCGGGCCGGAGATGTCGCTAGCCGTCAAGCAGTCAGTGAGATCGGCACCGCTTGGGAACAGACAGAGCTGACAGACAGTGAAAAAACTGCCCAATGGCTGATCCAAAAAATCCAAGCGGAAAGCCAAGTGATTTTCCAAAAAGGACAAGAACAAGAAGAACTTAGCGGCATGGGCACCACGATCATTGCTGTGGCCTTATTAGGCGACCAGTTTACGATCGCCAATGTCGGGGACAGCCGTGCCTATCTTTTACGCAATCAAGTGCTGACTCAAATCACAGAGGACCATTCACTGGTCAATGAATTGGTGAAGTCGGGACAAATCACGGCAGAAATGGCCTTGAATCATCCTCGCAAAAACGTTTTGACCCGCTCGATCGGTATGCCAAGCGAAGTCGAAGTCGATGTGGCGATCCACTTTATTGCAGACGGGGATTATTTGCTGCTGTGTTCAGACGGATTGACCAACATGGTCTCAGATGAAGAGATCACAGCAACGATCCAAGAAACCCCTGTGCTGGAAGAAGCAGTGCAATCATTGATCGATCAAGCCAACGAACGCGGCGGTGTCGACAATATCACGGTATTATTGATTAAAGTTGGAGGAGAGCGCCCATGATCGAAATTGGGAAGAAGATAAACGGCCGATACAAAATCATCGGCAATATCGGCAGCGGCGGAATGGCAAATGTGTTTTTGGCGCATGACTTGATCTTAGACCGTGAAGTGGCAATCAAAGTGCTTCGTTTTGACTTCCAAAACGACCAAAGTGCGATTCGGCGCTTTCAACGAGAAGCATTGGCGGCGACTGAGCTGGTTCATCCCAACATCGTAACTGTTTATGATGTCGGCGAAGAAGACGGCATGCAGTTTTTGGTGATGGAATATGTCAAAGGGATGGATCTCAAGCGCTATATCCAAACGCACTATCCCGTACCTTATTTGCAGATCGTTGATATCATCCAACAAATCTTATCAGCGGTGGCATTGGCCCATCAGCACCGCATCATTCACCGGGACCTAAAGCCCCAAAATGTGCTGATCAATGAAGACGGCGTGGTGAAAATCACCGATTTTGGGATCGCGATCGCCTTATCAGAAACATCAATCACCCAAACCAACTCGATGCTAGGCTCGGTGCATTATCTTTCACCAGAACAAGCACGAGGCAGTATGGCCACCAATCAATCAGATATTTATGCGATTGGGATTATCCTCTATGAAATTTTAACAGGCAAAGTACCCTTTGATGGCGAATCAGCCGTAACGATCGCCTTGAAACATTTCCAAGATGAGATCCCTTCGATTCGGATCTATGACAAAAATGTTCCGCAATCGCTGGAAAACGTCGTATTGAAGGCGACCGCCAAAGAACCGGCGGATCGGTACAAAACTGCCGATGAAATGCGAGCGGACCTTGATACCGTGTTGTCTCCTGACCGACTCAATGAACCGAGATGGGAACCTCATGCCCTGATGGATGAAACGAGAGTGCTGACTCCTGTGGAAGCAGCCCAAGTCGAAACGCCGCCAGTAGAAGAACCCGTAGAAGATAAGGTTGCGGATCAAGCTGAAGAACCAGCGCAGCCGAAAAAGAAAAAACGCAAACGGTGGCTGCTGCTGCCCATCATTATGGTGATCGCACTGCTAGGCATAGGCAGTTACTTCCTATTCGGCGGTGGTCGAGGAGATGTGGCAATTCCTGAAGTCAGTGGTCAGACAGAAGCAGCTGCCCGTGCCGAGCTGGAAGCTGCTGGTTTGCAAGTGGCAGACGAGGTAGAAGAAATCGAAGACGATGAAGTCGAAGCAGGCAATGTCGTCAAGACCGATCCCCCAGAAGGCAATGAAGTCAAAAAGAATTCCGTCGTCACTCTTTATATCAGCAGCGGAACCAAGAAAATCACTCTTGATGATTATGAAGGTCGTTCCTTTGATGATGTCAAAAAAGAGTTGATCGATTTGGGCTTTGATGAAGACAGGATCAAAGAAGAGCTAGAGTCGTCAGATGATGTCGACGAAGGAGATATTATCAGTCAATCACCAGCAGCTGGGCGAGAAGTTTCCCCAGCAGAAGACGAAATCACCTTTAAGGTCAGCTCCGGACCAGATAGCTTCGCAATGGACAACTATTATGGCATGACAGAGGCAGATGCACGAGCAGCATTAACTTCTCGTGGGGTAAGCCTCTCACAAATCAATGTCACTTACGAATCCAGTAGCCAACCGGAAGGTACGATCATTGGTCAAGCACCAGCGAGTGGCGAGTCCGTTGTGACTTCCAGAACCATCATTACATTAACTGTCAGCAGCGGGCAAGAAATGGTCAATGTACCAAGAATCGTTGGCAAAAGCCAAGCCGATGCAGAAGCAGATTTGAATGAAGCAGGATTGCAGTATACGATAGAACAAGAATCTGATTATAACGACTCTGTGCCTGCTGGAGAAGTAGTGCGCGTTACGCCCGGAGCAGGTACTTCTGTAGCAGTAGGAAGTTCTGTTACCGTGACGGTTTCCAGAGGTCCTCGACCACAGGATTCTTCTTCGTCAAGCAGCTCATCCTCCTCAAGCAGCAGCTCGTCAACGAGTGAAAGTAGTTCAGAAAGTACGCAATAAGACGAACGTTTATGTTAGAAGAACAAGCAGCTCGTCGGGGACCAAAGAATTTTCTTTTTGTTCCCCGACGAGCTGCTTGTTTCTTTTTGTAGCTAAAAAAGCTGAAGCGAGGGATAAGCGTCTTTAAAATTTCCTTTAGACCTTCCTTTTGTGCAAGCGTACATCTTTCCAAGGATTCAAAAATTGGGTATAATGAAGGTCAGAATTAGTCAAGGGAGGGAATGAATTGAGTCATCACAACACTTCCGATTTGATTGAAGCATATTTGAAGAAAATTCTTGAAGACAGTGAAACCATTGAGATTCGTCGCGCAGAAATGGCAAATTTGTTCAACTGCGTGCCCTCACAAATAAATTACGTGATCAATACCCGCTTTACCGTTCAAAGAGGCTATGCGGTTGAAAGTAAACGCGGCGGGGGCGGCTATATTCGGATCGAGAAAGTCAAAATTACTGACAGCCACCACTACTTAAAAGAAATGAATCAATTATTCGATGAAACCATCTCGGAAAAAGATGCGTATGCAATAATCCAGAAACTTTATGAGGAAGGAATCCTGTCCAAGCGAGAAGGCAATTTATTGTTGACCGTCATCGCGAAAGCAGTTCTAGGACGTTCTCCTTATGAAAATAGAACACGAGCTGATTTGCTCCATGCAATTCTAGAACGATTAAGTTACGAAGACAGGAAGTGAAAGAGATGGATGAATTATTCACCCAACGCGCGAAAGCCGTTTTGGCTATCGCCCAAGAAGAAGCAAAATACTTTAAGCACCAAGCGGTAGGTTCTGAACATATTCTATTGGCACTGGTCATTGAACAAAACGGGATCGCTGGCAAAACGTTACGGGAAATGAATATCACAGAAAACGATATTCGTGAAGAAATCGAACATTTAACAGGGTACGGCACCGTTCGTCAATACCCAGAAAACGCCTATCTCGCGTATTCACCACGAGCAAAACATACATTTGCTTATGCAGGGGATGAAGCCAAGCGTTTAGGGGCACCACAGATCGGTACCGAACATCTATTATTAGGCTTATTAAGAGACGAAGACATTTTGGCTTCACGAATCATGCTGAATCTTGGCTTGAGTCTCGCGAAAATGCGTCAGCTTTTGAAGAAAAAAATGGGCTTCAATGAAAGCAAAACCAACGGAAGTGCTGGTCGTCGTCGTCCAGCTCAAGCCAAAGCGCAGCAAGGAACACCGACCTTGGATTCCTTAGCCCGTGATTTGACCAAATTAGCCCGTGAAAAACGGCTAGATCCTGTTGTCGGTCGTGCCAAAGAAGTCAAACGGCTGATCCAGATCCTTAGCCGTCGGACCAAAAACAACCCTGTTCTCGTTGGGGAACCTGGTGTTGGGAAAACCGCGATCGCCGAAGGCTTAGCCCAAAAAATCATCAATGGGGAAGTCCCAGAAGACATGCAAAACAAACGGTTGATGATGCTGGACATGGGGGCTTTAGTTGCTGGAACGAAATACCGTGGAGAATTTGAGGACCGAATGAAAAAAATCATCGATGAGATCTATCAAGACGGTCAAATCATCTTATTCATTGATGAATTGCATACACTGATTGGGGCCGGCGGAGCCGAAGGGGCGATTGATGCCTCGAATATTCTGAAACCAGCCTTAGCCCGTGGAGAATTGCAAACCATCGGTGCCACGACATTAGATGAGTACCAAAAATACATTGAAAAAGATTCTGCGTTAGAACGCCGTTTTGCCCGAGTGCAAGTCGACGAACCAACACCAGAAGAAGCGGAAGAAATTTTGCGCGGCTTGCGTCCTCGTTATGAAGAACATCATGGGGTGGAAATTTCTGATGATGCGTTACACGCTGCTGTGCAATTGTCCGTACGTTACATCAATTCGCGCCAATTACCAGATAAAGCCATCGATTTGATGGATGAATCAGCAGCCAAAGTGCGTCTAGACAAAACCGATGAAAGTTCGGAATTGGCAGATCTACAAAACGAGATCGCTAACTTGATCGAAGAAAAAGAAGCAGCCATTCGCCAGCAAGATTTTGAAGCAGCAGCTCGTCTGCGAATCAAGGAAAAGAAATTGACCCAACAACTGACGGAAGTGGCGTTTATGGAAGTCAAAGAAGCGTCAGGCTATGCCGATAGTGTTACTGCAGAAGATGTTGCTACGGTCGTTTCCCAATGGACCGGTGTACCTTTGCAACAGATGGAGAAAAAAGAAAGCGAACGCTTGTTGGATCTTGAAAAGATCTTGCATCAACGGGTAGTTGGCCAAGAAGAAGCGGTCAAAGCAGTCGCTCGTTCGATCCGCCGCGCCCGCAGTGGGTTGAAAGACCCCAACCGCCCAATTGGTTCCTTCATGTTCTTAGGCCCGACTGGTGTCGGGAAAACCGAGCTTGCTAAAGCCTTAGCGGAAGCGATGTTTGGCAGTGAAGATGCCTTGGTTCGTGTCGATATGTCCGAATTTATGGAAAAATACAGCACGAGCCGTTTGATCGGTTCACCGCCAGGCTATGTCGGCTATGACGAAGGTGGGCAATTGACGGAAAAAATCCGTTCAAAACCTTACTCCGTCATCTTATTGGACGAGGTGGAAAAAGCCCATCCCGATGTCTTCAATATCCTCTTGCAAGTGCTAGATGATGGACATTTGACGGATGCCAAAGGTCGGAAGGTCGATTTCCGCAACACGATTTTGATCATGACTTCTAATATCGGTGCCCAACAAATCCGCGAAGAAAAAAGCGTTGGATTCAATGTCACTGATTTAACGAAAGATCACCAAGCGATGCAAAAACGGATCTTAGAAGAGCTGAAAAAAGCCTTCCGTCCAGAATTCTTGAACCGTGTGGATGAAACAGTGGTCTTCCAATCCTTAGGTGAAGGGGAGATCCACGAAATCGTGAAGATTATGAGCAAAGCGATCATCAAACGGTTAAGCAACCAAGACATCCAATTGAAGATCACGCCATCTGCCATCGATGTGATCGGTAAAGCTGGTTTTGATCCAGAATATGGGGCACGGCCGATTCGTCGAGCATTGCAAAAAGAAGTCGAAGACCGTTTAAGTGAAGCACTCCTATCAGGACAAATTCATTTAGGTGACAAAGTGACGATTGGTGCTTCCAAAGGATCGATCACTCTCAATGTCAAAGAGGGACAAGCACGGGTCTTGCAACAAGTTTAAGTCGAGCCAATAACGGCAGCGGCGTTTCTATGGTCGAGCAATCGGCATCCATAGAAACGTCGCTTTTTTGTCTTGTTATGTCTAGTAGTGATCAAGTAATCTCTATTAATTATGATTGATGATTCACAAAAAAATATCCTTCTAAATAGCTTTATGGCAACGATTTATTAATGAAAAAAGCATGATTCGTGAAAAAAAGAGTAACGAGACCTCTTGGAAAGAATCCTGCTGTGTGATACTATGAATGAGTTGAAAAAAGGAGGAGTATTATGGTTGAGATTATCGCCACGGTGGAATCGATCGAGCAAGCACAGCAGCTCATCCCTTATGTTGATACATTGTTTTTTGGAGAAGAGACATTCGGGCTGCGCCTACCGGCCTCTTTTTCTCGTGAAGAGCAAATCAGACTGATCGACATGGCCCACGAAGCTGGAAAGAAAGTGACGATCGCAGTCAATGGCATCATGCATCCAGAAAAAATGAAGCGGATTCCAGAATACCTAGCATTTCTGAAGACCAATCAAGCCGATCAAATCGCTCTCGGAGATCCTGGGATCATTTACCGCATGAAGCAAAATCCAGAATGTGCCGTGCCATTTATTTATGCAGGGGAAACCTTAGTAACGAGCGCTCGTCAAATCAATTTTTGGGGACAAAAAGGAGCAAAGGCAGCCGTTTTAGCGCGAGAAGTTCCTTTCGAGGAAATGAAAATCATGGCACCACAACTAAATATTCCTGTGGAAGTATTGGTTTATGGTGCGACCTGCATTCACCAATCGAAGCGTCCGCTTTTACAAAATTATTATAACTATACCCAACAATCGGAAGAAAAGAACCACGACCGTGGGTTGTTTTTATCTGAACCGAAAAAAGAAGAAACTCACTATTCCATTTATGAAGATAGCCACGGCACGCACATTTTTGCCAATAACGACATCAATCTGATGCTGCAGCTGGGGGAATTAGCCGCAACAGGCTTTCAAACCTGGAAGCTGGACGGAATCTATACACGAGGGGCTGCCTTTGTGGCAATTGCTAAGCTGTTTGCCCAAGCCAAGAGCCTTGTGGAAAGTGGGAAGTGGCAAGCAGAGCAAGCAACTGTGCTCAGTGAACAAGTTGCCCAACTTCATCCAGCAGAACGTGGGTTGGACACTGGATTTTATGCCATCGATCCTGTCGATATCAAGTAAGGAGCAAGAACAAATGACCGTTAAACAAGCATTGAAACGACCAGAAGTGTTAGCACCAGCTGGTACGTTAGAAAAATTAAAAACAGCGATCCACTATGGCGCTGACGCTGTCTATATCGGCGGCAATGCCTATGGTCTACGGAGTCGCGCGGGAAACTTTACCTATGAAGAAATGGCGGAAGGGGTGGCTTTTGCCAAAGCCCACAACGCAAAAGTCTATGTAGCAGCCAACATGGTGACCCATGAGGGCAATCAAGAAGGTGCAGGGGAATTCTTTCGGGAATTGCGAGATGTCGGTATTTCGGCAGTGATCGTTTCTGATCCCGCTTTGATCCAGATCTGCGCAACAGAAGCGCCAGGTCTACCGATCCATTTGTCCACCCAAGCTAGTGCCACGAACTATGAAACATTGGAATTTTGGCGGGAAGAAGGTCTAGAACGGGTCGTTCTCGCCCGAGAAGTGTCCATGGAGGAAGTCGCTGAGATCCGCAAAAATACTAGCGTGGAGATCGAAGCCTTTATTCATGGCGCCATGTGTATTTCTTATTCTGGCCGTTGTACTTTGTCCAATCATATGTCGATGCGAGACGCCAATCGCGGCGGCTGTTCGCAATCTTGCCGCTGGAAATATGATCTGTTTGACATGCCCTTTGCAACGGAACGAAACAGTTTGACTAAAAACGGGACAGTGGAAGAAGAGTTTTCCATGAGTGCTGTGGATATGTCGATGATCGAACATATCCCGGATTTGATTGAAAACGGCGTGGATAGTTTCAAAATCGAAGGCCGCATGAAATCGATCCACTATGTTTCAACCGTGGCGAACGTTTATAAAGCAGCCGTGGACAGTTACATGGCCGATCCAGAGAACTATGTCTGCAAACAAGAATGGATCGATGAACTGTGGAAAGTTGCTCAGCGAGAGCTTGCCTCAGGCTTTTACTACGATACCCCAAGTGAAAATGAGCAGTTGTTCGGTCCGCGTCGGAAAATTCCGCAATACAAATTTATTGGGGAAGTCATGGCGTATGATCCGGCAACGAAAACAGCTACGATTCGGCAACGGAACCACTTTTCCGTTGGCGATGAAATCGAATTTTACGGTCCCGGATTCCATCACTTTCACCAAACCGTCGAAGTCATGTATAATGAAGACGGTGAATCCATCGATCGTGCACCAAATCCTATGATGCTGTTGACGATGCCGGTCAAAGAACCGGTGGAAGTCGGAGACATGATTCGGAAGAAAAAATAAGGTCGAGAGTTTCTCTCGGCTTTTTTTGTTGAATCAATCCAGCCAAAAAGGATCGATGAGAACATAGACAATCTTAAGGAGGAAACAACAAATATGGAAACATACGACTACATAGTAATTGGTGGCGGCAGCGGCGGAATCGCCTCAGCCAATCGGGCAGGGATGCACGGCGCCAAAGTATTATTGATCGAAGGCAATGAATTAGGCGGCACCTGTGTCAATGTCGGTTGTGTACCGAAAAAAGTCATGTGGCAAGCTAGTGAGATGTTAGAAATGATCAAACGGGACGCAACTAGCTACGGCATTTATCCACATGTGGATAAATTTAATTTTACTGAGCTTGTGGATAACCGTGAAAAATACATTGATTTTTTACACACAGCCTATCAAAAAGGCTTAGACAGCAACAATGTAGAAGTTATCCACGGTTATGCACAGTTTGTGGATAACCACACGGTTACCGTCAATGGGGAAAACTACCATGCAGCAAACATTTTGATTGCCACCGGTGGAAAACCTAGCGCGATGAATATTCCCGGCGGTGAGTACGCCATTGACTCGAATGGTTTTTTTGCGTTGCGAGAAGCACCAAAGCGTATGGTCGTCTTAGGGGCAGGCTACATCGCAGCCGAAATCAGCGGTGTCAGCCAACAGCTGGGCAGCCAAGTGGCTTGGGCGTACCGCAAAGAGCGGCCATTACGAACCTTTGACAAGATGCTTGCGGATAATCTCGTGGAGATGTACCAAGAATCAGGGATCGAAACTTATGCAGGCTACGTTGCCTCTCGTATCATTAAAGAAGGTGACGAGTATATCGTTCACTTTGAAAATGGCGAAACCTTGACCGGCGATTGCGTCCTTTTTGCTGGTGGTCGTGTGCCGAATACGGATAAGTTAGGTCTGGAAAACACCGATGTCCAATTGGATGAAAAAGGGTTTATCATTGTGGACAAATATCAAAATACCACAGCTGACTCGATTTTTGCGGTGGGGGATGTCATCGGAAAATTGGATTTGACCCCGGTTGCGATCGCCGCCGGTCGTCGCTTGTCTGAACGCTTGTTCAACGGTCAAAGCGATGCGTACTTGGATTATCACTTAGTACCGACGGTCATCTTTACTCATCCACCGATTGCCACGATTGGTTTATCCGAAGAAGCAGCCTTGGCAAAATACGGCCAAGAGCAGATAAAGGTGTATCGCTCGCGCTTTACACCGATGTACTTTGCTTTAAATGAGTATCGCCAAAAATGTGAGATGAAATTGGTGTGCTTAGGAAAAGAAGAAAAAATCATCGGTCTGCACGGCATCGGGATCGGTGTCGATGAAATGCTGCAAGGCTTCGCTGTAGCCATCAAAATGGGTGCTACAAAAGCAGACTTTGATCAAACCGTTGCCATTCATCCGACGGGGTCAGAAGAATTTGTGACGATGCGTTAACTAGTAAATAGAAGAAAAAACGAGCAGGGAAAAACGAATGGATCGTTCTTCCCTGCTCGTTTTTATGAAAGGAAGGGGCTGTATTATTCAGCCGCTTATCTTGAAGCACCTAGGTTCTTTATTTTTCGACATCGTAAGCGATGTAGTGCGTGTTTAAAAGCTGTGCGACATGGATATTTTCTGAAGTACTGCCGCCTCCATGGGACCCGCAACCTAGAGTCAAGGAAGGATTTAAGTTCGTGGTGCCTCCAATGGCTCCTAAAGCTGCTTGGGTATTGACTAAGATTCGGGCAGAAGGGATCGCCAGCCCAAATTCACGAACAAAGGTATCGTCTTTGGTATGAACGACAGCGGTGTGTCCAGCACCTTGGATCTTTAGCAACTCTTGGCAAAAACGAATGCCTTCCTCGGCATCAGCCACGGTATAAAACGCGAGGATCGGCGAAAGTTTCTCCCGCGCATAGGGATTGTCTTTAGCGATGACCGTCTGTTCCGAAACGAGGATTTTCGTATCACTTGGGACCGATAGACCGCTCATTTCGGCAATTTTAACTGCTGGCTGACCGATGATCCGGGGATTCAGACCGCCCTCAGCCGTGGTGATAAAATCAGCCAGCCTTTCAGACTCTTCTTGATTCAAAAAGTAGCCGTGATTTGCTTTCAATTCAGAGATCACTGTATCTTTGATCGATTGCTCAACGACTAATGCCTGTTCAGAGGCGCAGATCGTCCCATAATCGAAGGTTTTGCTACGGATGATCTGATCAACGGCTTTCGCGATGTCTGCAGATTTTTCTAGCAGTGCAGGGGTATTACCAGGGCCGACACCGATTGCTGGATTGCCCGAAGAATATGCGATTCGAACCATCGCTTTACCACCAGTAGCCAAGATTAGATCGGTATCGGGATGTGCCATCAATTTTTGGGTATCCTCAATTGTCGGTTCTTCTAGTAATTGAACCAAATCGATCGGCAATCCGCATGCTTGCAGCACCTCTTTAAAGAGGGACACGGTCTCCTTGATTGCCTGCAGCGCTCGGGGGTGAGGGGACAAGATGATTGCATTTTTCGTTTTCAATGCCAAAAGTACTTTGAAAATCGTGGTGGATGTAGGATTGGTGGAGGGGATCAAAGCAACTAAGACCCCCAATGGCGCAACGATTTTTAGCATCTTTTTCTCAGGAATTTCTTCTACGATTCCAACCGTCGGCATATCTTTGATACTGTTATATAATATCTCACTGGCAAATAAATTTTTGATGTTTTTATCTTCTGCGTTTCCAAAGCCGGTTTCTTTCTGTGCCAATTTTGCTAAGTGCATCGAGTGGCTTGTCAGTTTCTCTGCAGCTTTTCCCACCACGTAATCAACCGTTTCTTGCGAGGCAGTACGATAAAGTTCTTGGGCGTCTGACGCTTGTTTCATTAAGGAATCAACCAGTGTTAAGGGACTGTGCATCTTTGTCTCTGTCATCATATCAATCATCCTCCTTGTTTTTTATACTTTAATTATATGCGAAAGTAAGCGTTTTCTTTAGGAGGGTTCTATGCTGTTTCAGGACAATTTTATCCAAGATTGTTATATTTTTAACATGTGTTGTTATTGTTCATAAAAAGCAATAAACTTAATTATAAATGATTAAATATGGTATAATTTGAAAAAGAGAACACGGAAAGGAGCTGCTTTCATGTGCTACATTTTAGTTTCCACCCCAGATGAAAAGGAACGAAATCAGATAAAACAAGTGGTCAGAAAAGATTTTTTTAACGCCACGCTCTTGCAAGATGCTTGGACAATGGCTGAAACGGTAGCGATCGCTGGGAAAGTACACGTTGATATCCTCATCTTGTCAATCTCTAATGAGGCCGAAGATCCTTTTTATTGGACAGCCGAAGTCATGAAAAAACAGCCGAACATCAAACTGATTTTGATTGATGAGACGAAGAACTTCGACAATCTTCATCGCTCACTGCGCTGCGGAGCCATCGATTACTTAGTGCGGCCTTTAAGCAAGCAAGAGCTTCAGCACAGTATCCACCGTAGTATTCTCTCGTTGAATCAAATTTCCCTATTGCACTATTCTACGTCAGCGATCACTGATAATATCGCTGAACAAGTCAATCAGATCATTGAATACATCCATCTCAACTATCAACAGCCGATAACCTTAGATGTCCTTGCTGCTTTCAGCCACATGCATCGCAACTATATCAGCCGGATTTTTAAAGAAGCCACTGGGATGACTTTTACTAAATATTTGACGTTTTATCGAATAGAACAAAGCAAAAAGCTGCTGGTTACTACGGAGGATTCCATTGCTGCCATCGCTGAACAAGTGGGGTATGATGATGCGGGTTATTACGCCCGGATCTTCAAACGTGAAACCAGCTATACACCGAACCAATACCGCAAAACCTTTACCTCTTCCTATGTTGCTGCAGATTTAGTGTTTGCCCAAAGAGAAATGAGTTCATGAGGGATTCCCTTGCTCAACTAAAAAAGCATGATCGCTTTTGGCAGCGACCATGCTTTTTTGGTGTTCGTTCATTAGATCAATTGCTTCGCCCTAGGATCTGAGCAGTGATCTGGTAAAGATACGTTTTGGTTTCATCTTTGGTCTCAGGTAATTTCTGGATCGCCTGCAAAGCTTTTTTCGTATAGTCGGCAGCGAGTTTCTTGGCTTCCTCGATCCCAGCACTTTCTTGGACGATCCGATAGACTTCGTGGGTGTCGGTGTCCGTCATAGCGTCTTGTTTTTCCAGCAATGGGAGCAGCTGTTGGCGGTCACTTTTCAGTGCCATTAACAGCGGCAGGGAATAGACGCCTTGCCGAACATCTTCCAATACTGGTTTCCCTAAAGCAGCCGCATCTTGGCTGTAATCCAAGACGTCATCCATGATTTGAAAGGCAAGACCAATGGCTTCACCGATCTCACGGGCTTGATTGGCAAAGCGCAAGGAGGTGCCGCTTTCGTAAGCTCCGATGAAGCAGCTTAAAGCAAACAACTCAGCGGTTTTGCCGCGAATGTTTTCTAAGTAATCCTCGACAGTGACGGACAAATCGTATCGTTTGCTCATTTGTCCTAATTCGCCGGCCAGGATTTTTTCCATACTACGGGAATTCATCTGCAAGCTTTTCATGGAGCTGGCATAATCAGCCATCAATTTAAAGCAGCAGACGAAGAGGTAATCACCAGCATAGACAGCGACATCGTTGCCAAATTCGGAACGAATGGTCGGCAGCTTGCGGCGGGTGTCCGCATGATCGACGATATCGTCGTGGATCAACGAGGCAGTGTGGAGCATTTCGATCGAGGCCGCCAATGCGACGGCTTTTTCACGATCTTTGTCGCTGCCATAAGCAGAAAAGAGCAGCTGATAAGCAGGACGCAGCAGTTTCCCACCTGAATGGATCATGGACAGGATCGCTTGTTCGACCTCTTTGTTTTTTAGTTTTAATGATTTTTCCATCAATTGCAAGGAGGCAGATAAGTCAGCTTGCAGTGCTGGATACTCTTGCCACATGGAATGAAGTTTCATAATTAACTCCTTTATTCTGAATCCGAGCGCCATTTGACTTTGGTCTGGCGTTCATAATCAATTTGAAAACGGCGCAGTGTTTCGACACGGCGCAGCAAGTAGTTGGCGGCGATCCCGATAGCGATCCCGGACAAGATCCCAAAGAAAGACAGGACCGGCAAGTAGAGCATCACGCTCCAGGATTGAGCGATCCATGAGGCAGTGATCAACTGTCCGACGTTATGTAAGAAACCGCCGGCCGCACTAATGCCGATGATGCTGACACGCTTAGGCCCCAACTGTTTCACCAAAGACATCCCAAAGTAGCTCAGTAAGGAACCGCTCATACTATATAAGAAGGTCGAAACCGTTCCTCCTAGTAACGTCGTTAAGATCAGTCTTAGCCAAATCAAGAGAAAGCTGTCTTTTTTCGGCATAGTGAACAAAGCAATAATGGTAATTAAATTTGCCAAACCTAGTTTCGCACCAGGCGCAAAGGCAAATGGATAAGGGATCATATTTTCAACTAAACCAATCACGACCCCTTGGGCGACCAGCAGTGAGATGAAAATTATTCGTTGTAATCGACTCATAAGCAAACGATCAATAGATTAGATCGTCGGTCTCACTCCCATCTGCGGCTTGGATTTCGATCACCAATTTATGAGGCAGACAGACGATGGTTTCCCCATTTTTACTGGCCCAGCCACGGCGGACACAAATCTGGTCGCCGCAATCGGCTTCCTTGATTCGGATCCGATCCCCTTCGATCTCCAGTAAATTGGTATCGCCATCTTCATCTTCATAAAGATAGGTGTACGTTTTTTGACCTTCAACTAAGTCAAAACGCTTGATTTCTGTCCCATCGACCCGCAAGACGGCTTCTTTGTCCGCTGTTTGCGTCTGGCCAAAAATAAAAATCGGTAAAAAAGAGCTGAGGATCAAAACAAGTATGATGACGCCATCCCATGGTTTTAAATGGGCATCGCGGATAAATTCTTTTAATTTCATCAAAAAAGACTCCTGTTCTTTCATGTGATGTGTCTCATTCTAGCATAAGAAGACAAGATTCTACTAGCTGAATCCTCAATAATCCACCGATTTCTGTGCAAGGACGATCAAGAAAAAGTTCTGTACTTGGAAAGAGACCAAGACACTGATTGAAAATCAGAATGTCTTAGTCTCATGAAGTCGTACAGGTATTCTATTTTGCTGGCTTATTTATTGCCATATAAGGAGCGAGGGGTACCGTACCACCATTTTCCAAGGGTACGTTGCAACCATGGAATTACCCAACGGTCTAAACCGACTGCGCGTCCTGAACCGTTCATCAAGGCAAATGCAACTGGAATGAACCAGATGTTTACCCAGTAGAACATACCAGACATACAGAAAGTCAACACTAAAACGATAGTCGTTGCGTTTACTAACCAAGTGAAGAGACCAGCCATCAATGCAAGAGCTAAAGCAATTTCAAAGAAGACCATGAATTTTTGGAAGAACATTGCAACGTCGTTGTTTGGCATGATAAATTGCATAACTTTTGTGAACCAGTCAGGTGATTTTTCAATCACGATCATTGGTTGCTCACCGTAGGCATAGCTCAAACCGAAGTGTGCGGCTTGTGTCGCTGCATCGGCTGCTTCACCGGCACCACTAGCGGCACTTGCTGCATCGGCTGCTTCACTAGCACCACTTGCTGCATCAGCGACTGTTTGGTATTCCCAAGTCCAAGGGAATACGCTGTTGCCTTGGAACCAAGAACCTTCACCGAACCAAGTACCAGGTTTGAAGACTTCCCCATTCGTACCTAAAATTTTCTTGAAGGCTTCAACGAACCAGACAAGACCATAGAAAATACGAAGCGGAACACTCCACAAGACGTTACCGTAACGAGACGTGTGACCACGGGCTACTGTCCGGTCATCTTTGATGTGGAAGATTTCATGCATCAAGTATTGGAACATGTAGTAACCAGAACGAATATCAAAGAAGTATTTCAAGTTAACGATGTGTTTCATAATGATCGCTAAGAAACCGCTCAGGTGAATCTTATTGAATAAGTTCGCCACGCCCCATTTGGCACCGATCGAAACCATAAATCCTTGGTAGTTTCCTTTGAATTTATGTTTTTCGCCGCCTTTGATGGCTGAAACGATGTTCGTTGCTGCAGTGTGACCTGTTTGTTCAGCTGCTTGCACGATTTGTGGTGTTGGTGTATTCGGGAATTCTTCGAAGTAAACCAAGTCACCAATAATATAGATGTTTTTGTCTTCGTAGCCTTTTGCTTCCATGTACTCATTGGCAACTAGACGGAAACCACGGGCTGTTTCTAAACCGAAATCAGCAGCATCACTAGTTCCTTTGACACCGGCAGTCCAGATCAATGTGTGGGTTGGGATCGTTGAACCATCTTTTAGTTTGATGTGGTCAGGTGCCACTTCAACGATAGGTGCATTCAAGACAAGATCAACATTGTTTTTCTTCAAGTAACGTTCTGCTTTGGCTGCATCGTTACGATCAAGCATGTTTAAGATCGTTGGCATTGCTTCAACGACTTTCAAGCTGATTTCACTTGGGTCCAATTTATAATCGGAAGCTAAACGATCTTTCCAATCGATCAGTTCACCGATCATTTCGATCCCAGTAAATCCAGAACCACAAACGACAAACGTCAACATTGCTTTACGTAATGCTGCATCTGGTTCGATCGCTGCTTTTGCGACAGTTTTTTCAATGTGTTCGCGAATGCGGACAGCATCGTCAAATGACCATAGAGTAAAGCCATTTTCTTTGACACCAGGTGTACCGAAGTCATTCGGTTCGCCACCCATCCCTAAGATCAAGTAGTCAAATGAATAGCTGCCTAATTTTGTTTGGACGGTTTTATTTTCTTTATCGATCCCAGTTACTGTATCGGTTACTAAACGAACATTTTTCTTGCGTGAGAACAAGCGCTGCAAGTCATATTGAATTGCGGTAGGTTCTACACGTCCTCCAGCGACTTCATGCAGTTCAGTCATCATCGTATGATAAGAGTGACGGTCGATCAATGTTATCTCAACATCATTGTCTTTTTTCAATTTCTTTGCCATGTACTTCGTAGCAGAAACGCCTGCATAACCGGCACCGACAACGACAATGTTTTTCTTTGCCATTGCAAATCTCTCCTTAATAAAAATAATCTATGATAATAATTACACAATCGTTCCTATTATATAGACAAATGGTTCATTTGTCTAACGATTCTGATGAAAAAAACGCATATTTCCTGAAATTCGTGAAAACTTGCGAAAATCAAAAAATAAGTCATTTTTTATTGAAAAAGCGGAAAGGAAGCGGTTGACATCTCGTAAATTTACTTTACAATGTTAGATGTATCACAAACTTTTTTGTGGGTAAAATAAACAAGTAAAAGGTGGATAATTATGAAAGCAAAGAAATTGATTGTAGGTATGGCGGTATTTTCATTCGCAGCATTATTGTTAGGGGGATGCGGAGCGGACAACAACAATACAGGTTCTTCGTCAACTAGTGAAAGTACATCACAAACTTCTGCAAGCGATTCTGCAACTACAGAAAGCTCAGAAGCAACCGTCGTTGCAGGCGAGCCAATGCAAGATGGTACGTATCGTTTAGAAGAAAAGAACTACAAAAACGACTACCGTGTCACATTTGAGATCACAGTCAAAGACGGCAAAATCGTTGAATCAAAATATGACAACGTCAATGCGGATGGCGAATCAAAAACAGAAAACACTGAATACAATGAAACGATGAAAGAAAAAGCAGGCATCAGCCCAGAAGAATTTATTCCTAAATTCAATGAAGAGTTAGTTGCCGCACAAAGCCCTTCTTCAATCGAAGTAGTTTCTGGCGCGACTCATTCCTTTGATTCCTTCCAAAACTATGCACAACAATTGATTCAAGCGGCGCAAGCAGGCAACACGGAAACCATTGAAATCGACAATGGTGCAGACTTGAAAGACGGAACCTATACATTAGAAGAAAAGAACTACTCAAACGGTTACCGCGTAGTCTTCTCAATGACTGTGGCTGACGGCAAAATCTCTGAATCAAACTACGACTACCTAAACGAAGCCGGCGAGTCGAAAAAAGATGATGCAGAATACAATGAAAACATGGAAGCAAAATCTGGTACTGGTCCAGAAGAATTCATTCCAAACTTCAATGAAGCTTTTGTTTCTGCAGTCAATGCTGAAGATGGTTCTGTGGCAGACATGGACGTCGTTTCTGGTGCAACCCACAGCTTCCACAGCTTTGTTATCTATGCACAACAATTGTTGAATGCAGCTGAAAAAGGTGACCAAACAACCATTGAAGTCGATAACTTCGTTACTGAATAATCACAACTTCTTTCCATTAAGAGGACAGCATTCGCTTTGAGTGCTGTCTTTTTTTCGTGGGCAGCCATGAGAGGGGAAAAGTTCGTGCAAAAAAAAGCAATCTGGTGAGTACTTTTTTTAAAAAGAAATGGGTTCTTTAATGATGGAAAGCATCGATTAAGGATTCCTAAAATACCTTGAGAAATCACGGAATGCCCCTTTTCATTCTGCCAAAAAAAGGCTATTATATGAAGGTTGAAGACAATAGAAAAGAGGAAAATCATGAAAAAGAAAGTAACGTTTTTTCTGATGTTTGTTTTTTTAGGCACAATGTTGGCAGCTTGTGGCAGTAATCAGGAAGCAACGACGCTGCGGGAAGAACCATATTTTCAAGAAGAATTTTTATTAGGCACTTATACTCGAATCCGCATTTATGATGAAGGCAAAGAGGACGCTATGAAGCCAGCCTTTGACCGCATCAGAGAATTAGGCGATAAAATCACCATCAACCAAGCAGGATCAGAGATCGATGAAATCAATGCGCAAGCTGGCATCAAACCAGTGAAGGTTTCGGATGATATTTATTATTTGCTAAAAGAAGCTTACGATTACAGTGTGAGATCAGATGGCGGCTTTAACATGGCCATCGGTGCCATCACCCAATTATGGCGAATCGGCTTTGATGATGCCCGCAAGCCAGAGCAATCTGAGATCGATGAAGCATTGAAACATATCAATTATGAACAAGTCGAGTTTAACGATGAAGATCAAACCGTTTATTTAAAAGACAAGGACATGATCCTTGACCTTGGGGCGATCGCTAAAGGCTATATCACGGACGAAGTCGTCAAAGTGTTGAAGGACAATGGCGTGACTTCCGCGATCGTCGATTTGGGCGGGAATGTCTATGTATTAGGTCATAGTAACCGCGGCACAGATGAGCCATGGAATGTCGGAATCCAAGACCCGAACAAATCTCGCGGCTCGATTATCGGTAGTATCAAAGAAACCAATAAAACAGTGGTTACTTCAGGGATCTACGAACGCTACTTAGAAGTAGACGGCAAAACGTATCACCATATTTTTGATTCTGAGACTGGCTATCCTTACGATAGCGATGTAGCAAGTGTGACTGTGATCACCGACAAATCCATCGATGGTGACGGGTTGACTACGGTGGCGTTTGATAAAGGGGTCAAAGAAGGCTTGGCTTATATCGAACAGCATACCGAAAAGGGGACCGATGCGATCTTTATCACAAAAGAAGATAAAGTGTACGTTACAGACGGCATCAAAGATACCTTTGAGCTTTCAGAGGAATCAGGCTACACGATGGGTGATCGTGCTGATTTAGAATAGGAGGAGTGAAAGATGTCTCTTTCAGTGTTTTTAGAAGTAGTGGAGATCCGTACCAAAGTGGCCAGTGTCTTCCCCTTCATTATGGGTGTGTTGTTCTCGTTGGTGTATTTTCATGAATTTCATCCTTTGAATACCGCAATCTTTTTTCTGGGGATGCTGCTGTTTGATTTGACGACGACGTCCATCAACAATTATATGGATTTCAAAAAAGCCAAATCAGAAACCTACAAATACCAGCACAATGTGATCGGGCGAGAAAACATCTCAGAAGCTACTGTTCGCAATCTGATTTTTGCGATGTTGGCAGGAACCTTGTTAATTGGTCTTTACTTGTCGTTTGTCACTGGCTGGTTGCTGCTAGTGATGGGGTTGGTCGTTTGCTTTATCGGAGTCTTTTATACCTTTGGCCCCATTCCGTTATCGCGGATGCCTTTAGGCGAGGTGTTCAGCGGCGTAACGATGGGATTAGGGATTTTTGCCATCACGATCTATATCAATACTATTGATCAAAAAGTGTTTTATCTGGCACTGGATTTTGCGAACGGGACCTTTGGCTTAGTGGGGAACCTCTGGGCTGTGTGTGCCATCGTGTTGGCATCTTTGCCATTGATTTTCACGATTGCTGACATCATGTTAGCCAATAACTTGCGGGATCTGGAAGCCGATATCGAAAATCACCGCTACACACTGGTGTACTACATCGGTCGTGAAGCAGGTATCCGTCTGTTTCAAGGAATGATGCTAGCTTCCTACGCCGCTATTTTATTGGGCTTCCTGTTTGGTCTCTTCCAATGGCCGATTTTGCTCGTGTTTCTGACACTGCCGAAAATCCACCAAAATTTGAAAGAGCATCAAGCCAGCCTGCCCCACCCACGTAGTTTCGGCTATTCGATTAAGAACATGATTTTATTCAACAGCAGCTATGCCTTGGGCTTACTTTTGTGTCTGCTGTGGCAATTGCTGTAAAAGAAAAGATCGACCCGCTCTTGAAAGAGCAGGTCGATCTTTTTTATGTGGGGAATGAAATAGCGCATAAAAACTGTAGAAAAGACATGATAAAAGAACGAGCATCCTACTTAGTATGAAAAGATGAGGCTCGCTTTCTCTGCGATCCTGATTGCAACAGTAAAGTTTTAGTGACGGTGGCTAAACCCGATAGAAAGGGGAGCTGCCTAGGTTGTTCTTTTGTATGACCCCTCGGAATAAGCAGATCTGTTTATGGAGCATTTATGCTTGACTGATTCCTTACGAAAGCAGCGAATCAGCAAGCGGATTTGCGACTTTTTGCAGCATCAATACCGTTCCAAACTGATTTCTCCAGAAGAAAGCACCTTGCGCTCCGTTGCTGTTTCCACCACTAATTCACCGGTGTTAGTAATGTCTTTGGCGATTCCTTCATAGGTCACACCTTGTTGTGTAAACCGAACGGTGCGGCCCAAAACGAAGGATTTCTGCCGATAGCGGGCCATATAATCCATGTCAGGCAGCTTTGCCAATAATTGGAAGAAACGGCGCCAAATTTCTTGGATCAAGGTTGCCCGAGAAAAGGTTGGATACTCTTCACCAGGAAAGAGTGAAGTCGCTTTTTCCCGAATCTCTACTGGAAACTGCTGTTGCGGAATCGAAAAACTGATGCCGATACCGATCACAACCGAGGTAATGCGGCCTGTTTCAAAGTCACTGGTTGCTTCAGACAAAATACCGCAGATTTTTTTTCCATCTAAGTACAGATCGTTGACCCACTTAATGGCCGTTTCCTTCATTAGAAGGGCATCGATGGCTTCTGCGACTGCCACCGCAGCCAAAACGGTATATTGCGGCAATTCTTGAAACGCTTGGTTGGGTTTTAAGAGCAAGCTCATGTAGATCCCTTGTTTTTTCGGTGAGAAAAACGGTCGTTCGAAGCGGCCATGACCGCCTGTTTGCGTTTCGGTCAAAAAAAGGGCGGGGGTTGCCAGTCCATTATCCAAAGCGGCGATCTTGGCTTCTTTCATGGTGGACTCAACAGCATCCTTGATTTGAATCGTGGGGATCATCGGCAAGGCGGCTGCAAGTGCTGCTTGATCGTAGCGGTCAGCGGAGACAAAGCGATAGCCGTTGGCCAAGTGTTCGAAATGATAGCCTTCTTTCTCAAGTTCTTTAATGGCTTTCCAGACTGCTGTACGAGAGATCGACAAGGCTTGGGCTAGTTTTTCTCCGGACAGTACAGTATCTTCTTTTTGTAATAAGGTCAGTATTTTTTCTTTTGTCGTCATAAGGATATCCTTCCTAATGTTTCACGTGTAACGTTTTCGTTAGCATAGCAAGAAATCGGCAAAAAGCAAAGTAGTTTCTTACGAAAAACAGTCCGCACTCGGTTCATTTTTTTCTTTAGAAAATCTTAGGAAATGGGTGCGTCAGAAAAGCATTGTAACTTCCAATGAAAGCTTGACAGAAAAGTGCTTCATCTGTATAATAAGGAGTTGCAAAAACTATCTGAACGAAAAAAGCAGAAACGAAATATTGTCCGTTTCGGCTTAGGAATAAGGAAACAAAAGTAGAAAATGCCCAATGCATCCGTTCTATTTTTGGTTTTTTTTTGCCTAAAAGCCGCAAAAAATGCTTTCTGTAACCTATATTTAATATTTGTTACAGTTTTGTAAATAATCGGATAGCCTTTTTGAAAGACTTTATGAAGAGGTGAAGAGCTTGGCTGGACACGTAGTAAAATACGGAAAGCATCGCGAACGTAGAAGTTTCGCACGGATCAGTGAAGTATTAGAATTACCGAATTTGATTGAAATTCAAACCGACTCTTACCAATGGTTCCTAGATGAGGGCCTAAGAGAAATGTTTGAAGATATTTTGCCAATCGAAGGATTCAACGGTAACTTGTCCCTAGAATTTGTGGATTATGAATTGAAAGAACCAAAGTATACAGTAGAAGAAGCCCGTGCCCATGATGCAAACTATTCGGCACCATTACATGTTACTTTGCGTTTGACGAACCGTGAAACTGGGGAAATCAAATCCCAAGAAGTATTCTTTGGTGATTTCCCATTAATGACTGAACAAGGAACCTTTATCATCAACGGGGCAGAACGGGTTATTGTTTCTCAGTTGGTCCGCTCTCCAGGTGTATATTTCCATGGCAAAGTCGATAAAAACGGCAAAGAAGGCTTTGGTTCAACTGTTATCCCTAACCGCGGTGCGTGGTTAGAAATGGAAACTGATGCCAAAGATATCTCTTACGTACGGATTGACCGTACCCGTAAAATTCCTTTGACGGTCTTAGTCCGTGCCCTAGGGTTTGGTTCTGATGACACGATCTTTGAAATTTTCGGCGACAGTGAATCATTGCGCAACACGATCGAAAAAGACTTGCATAAAAACGCAAGCGATTCTCGTACCGAAGAAGGATTGAAAGATGTTTACGAACGTCTTCGTCCAGGCGAGCCAAAAACAGCAGACAGCTCACGCAGCTTGCTGAACGCACGTTTCTTCGATCCAAAACGTTACGACTTAGCAAATGTTGGTCGTTACAAAGTAAACAAAAAATTAGACTTGAAAACACGTCTATTGAACTTGACCTTAGCAGAAACCTTGGTTGACCCTGAAACAGGCGAGATCATTGTTGAAAAAGGCACTGTTTTGACTCACCAAGTCATGGAAACACTAGGCGCATTTATCGATAATGGCTTAAACAGTGTAACGTACTATCCATCAGAAGATGGGGTCGTGACCGAACCAATGACCGTCCAAGTCATCAAAGTCTTTTCACCAAAAGATCCAGAACAAGAAGTCAACGTGATCGGTAATGGCTATCCAGATACTGCTACACGTACGGTTCGTCCAGCAGACATCATTGCTTCAATGAGCTACTTCTTCAACTTGATGGAAGGCATTGGCAATGTCGATGACATCGACCACTTAGGAAACCGTCGGATTCGTTCTGTTGGTGAATTATTGCAAAACCAATTCCGGATCGGGCTTGCTCGGATGGAGCGTGTCGTGCGTGAACGGATGTCGATCCAAGACACCGAAACCTTGACACCGCAACAATTGATCAACATTCGTCCGGTTGTCGCAAGTATCAAAGAATTCTTTGGTTCTTCTCAGTTGTCACAGTTCATGGACCAAACAAACCCACTGGGTGAGTTGACCCATAAACGTCGTCTATCTGCCTTAGGACCTGGTGGTTTGACCCGTGACCGTGCCGGCTATGAAGTCCGAGACGTTCACTATTCCCACTATGGCCGTATGTGTCCGATCGAAACGCCTGAGGGACCAAACATCGGGTTGATCAACAGCTTGGCCTCTTATGCCAAAGTCAACAAGTATGGCTTCATTGAAACACCATACCGTCGAGTTGACCGCGAAACAGGCCGTGTTACTGACAAGATCGATTACTTGACTGCCGATACCGAAGACCACTACGTTGTGGCCCAAGCAAACAGCTTGTTAAATGAAGACGGCTCTTTCGTAAACGACGTTGTTATGGCGCGTGCTACTTCTGAAAACTTGGAAGTTTCGATCGATAAAGTCGACTACATGGACGTATCACCAAAACAAGTAGTCGCAGTCGCAACCGCATGTATTCCTTTCTTGGAAAACGATGACTCCAACCGTGCCTTGATGGGAGCCAACATGCAGCGGCAAGCTGTACCATTGATCAATCCGAAAGCACCTTGGGTTGGTACTGGTATGGAATACAAATCAGCACATGACTCAGGAGCTGCTTTGTTATGTAAACATGATGGGATCGTAGAATACGTGGATGCAGCCGAAGTGCGCGTTCGTCGTGACAATGGCGCATTGGACGTTTATTCTGTTACCAAATTCCGTCGTTCAAACTCAGGAACCAGCTACAACCAACGTCCATTAGTAGCACTTGGTGAAAAAGTCGAAAAAGGCGACATCTTAGCAGATGGCCCATCTATGGAACAAGGCGAAATGGCACTAGGACAAAACGTCTTAGTCGCATTCATGACTTGGGAAGGGTACAACTATGAAGATGCCATCATCATGAGCCGTCGTTTGGTGAAAGATGATGTTTACACTTCTGTCCATATTGAAGAATATGAATCAGAAGCCCGCGACACAAAATTAGGACCTGAAGAAATCACTCGCGAAATCCCGAACGTTGGGGAAGACGCATTGAAAGACCTAGACGAAATGGGGATTATCCGCATTGGTGCGGAAGTCAAAGATGGCGATCTGCTTGTTGGGAAAGTCACGCCAAAAGGGGTAACGGAACTTTCAGCAGAAGAGCGTTTATTGCACGCAATCTTTGGTGAAAAAGCCCGCGAAGTGCGTGACACTTCTCTACGCGTGCCTCACGGCGGCGGCGGAATCGTCCACGATGTCAAAATCTTTACCCGCGAAGCTGGCGATGAATTGTCACCAGGTGTGAACATGCTGGTTCGCGTTTATATCGTTCAAAAACGGAAAATCCATGAAGGGGATAAAATGGCCGGACGTCACGGAAACAAAGGGGTCGTTTCTCGCATTATGCCAGAAGAAGACATGCCTTTCTTACCAGATGGCACACCAGTCGACATCATGCTGAACCCATTAGGGGTACCTTCTCGGATGAACATTGGACAAGTATTAGAGTTACACTTAGGAATGGCTGCGCGTCAACTAGGCATTCACGTGGCAACACCAGTCTTTGATGGTGCCAGCGATGAAGATGTTTGGGCAACGGTTGCTGAAGCAGGAATGGCCAGCGATGCCAAAACAGTGCTTTACGACGGACGTACCGGCGAACCATTTGATGGCCGCATCTCCGTTGGTGTCATGTACATGATCAAATTGGCCCACATGGTCGATGATAAATTGCATGCCCGTTCCATTGGACCTTACTCATTGGTTACTCAACAACCATTGGGAGGAAAAGCCCAATTTGGTGGACAACGTTTCGGAGAGATGGAAGTTTGGGCACTGGAAGCATATGGTGCTGCTTACACCTTGCAAGAAATCTTGACCTACAAATCAGATGACGTGGTTGGTCGTGTGAAAACATACGAAGCGATCGTCAAAGGGGAACCAATTCCAAAACCAGGTGTACCAGAATCATTCCGCGTATTAGTAAAAGAATTGCAATCACTGGGTCTAGACATGCGTGTCCTAGATATCGATGATGCAGAGATCGAACTACGTGATATGGATGATGACGATGATGATTTGATCACCGTTGATGCCTTAACAAAATTTGCGGAGCAACAAACAGCCCGCGAATTAGAACAAAAAGCACAAACAGAAGCTAAAAATGCCGCCGACGCGTTGAACCAACAAATCGAGACAGCAGAAGATCGCTTGCAATAATAGACGGCCCTCGCTATTTCCGCCACTAGCGGAAATAGCCCCCGTTCTATCGGATATGTCCATGAAATGAAATGGAGGGAACCTTTTTTGATCGATGTAAATAAATTCGAAAGTATGCAAATCGGTTTGGCTTCTCCTGAAAAAATCAGAAGCTGGTCTTATGGTGAAGTAAAAAAACCAGAAACCATTAACTACCGTACGTTAAAACCTGAACGCGAAGGGTTGTTTGACGAGCGTATTTTCGGTCCAACCAAAGACTGGGAATGTGCTTGCGGCAAATACAAACGGATCCGCTATAAAGGCATCGTTTGTGACCGTTGCGGCGTGGAAGTAACACGTTCAAAAGTGCGTCGTGAACGCATGGGACACATTGAATTAGCAGCACCAGTATCACACATTTGGTACTTCAAAGGCATTCCTTCACGGATGGGTCTTGTCTTAGACATGAGCCCACGTGCATTGGAAGAAATCATCTACTTTGCTTCATACGTAGTGATTGAACCAGGAAACACCAGCCTTGAGAAAAAACAACTATTGACTGAACGGGAATACCGTGAAAAACGTGACCAATACGGTCAAGAATTTTCAGCAGCGATGGGTGCCGAAGCCATCAAACAATTATTAGATGGCGTTGATCTTGAAGGCGAAGTTGCTGAATTGAAAGAAGAATTGAAAAACGCAACTGGTCAAAAACGGACGCGTGCGATCCGCCGTTTGGATATCTTAGAAGCATTCCGTGCTTCAGGAAACAAACCAAGCTGGATGGTCATGGACGTTATCCCAGTTATCCCGCCTGATTTGCGCCCAATGGTGCAATTAGAAGGTGGACGTTTTGCCACAAGTGACTTGAACGACTTGTATCGTCGTGTAATCAACCGTAACAACCGTTTGAAACGCTTGTTAGACTTGAATGCACCAAACATCATCGTTCAAAATGAAAAACGGATGCTGCAAGAAGCAGTCGATGCCTTGATCGATAACGGTCGTCGCGGCCGTCCAGTCGCAGGGCCAGGGAACCGCCCATTGAAATCTCTTTCTCACATGTTGAAAGGGAAACAAGGTCGTTTCCGTCAAAACTTGCTAGGAAAACGGGTCGACTACTCAGGTCGTTCAGTTATCGTCGTTGGTCCATTCCTGAAAATGTACCAATGTGGTCTGCCAAAAGAAATGGCGATCGAATTGTTCAAACCATTCGTGATGCGTGAGCTTGTTTCTCGTGAAATCGCGTCAAACATCAAAAATGCCAAACGCAAAATCGAACGTCAAGAAGACGAAGTTTGGGATGTTTTAGAAGATGTTATCAAAGAACATCCAGTGCTATTGAACCGGGCACCTACGCTTCACAGATTAGGTATCCAAGCATTTGAACCAGTCTTAGTTGAAGGCCGTGCCATTCGTTTGCACCCACTTGTTTGTGAAGCCTACAATGCCGATTTCGATGGAGACCAAATGGCCGTTCACGTACCATTGAACGAAGAAGCGCAAGCAGAAGCACGTATGCTGATGTTAGCAGCCCAAAACATTTTGAATCCAAAAGACGGAAAACCAGTTGTAACACCATCTCAGGATATGGTCCTAGGGAACTACTACTTGACGATGGAAGAAGAAGGCCGTGAAGGGGAAGGCATGATCTTCCGTGACATGGACGAAGCAGTTACGGCATGGCGCAATGGCTACGTGCATTTACACACACGGATCGCCATCAATCCAAACACTTTAGGGGACAAACCATTCACGTCTGAACAAAAACAACGTTTGATGGTAACAACGGTAGGTAAAGTGATCTTCAACTCGATCATGCCGCCAGAATTCCCATTCTTGAACGAACCGACTGACTACAACTTGACGGTTCAAACACCAGACAAGTACTTTATTGAAGCTGGTACAGATGTGCCTGCCTTCATTAAAGAACAAGAGCTTGTGGGCCCATTCAAGAAGAAAAACTTAGGAAATATCATTTCAGAAGTCTTCAAACGTTTCCGCATCACTGAAACGTCACGCATGCTTGACCGCATGAAAGACTTAGGATACAGCCATTCAACAATGGCAGGTATCACCGTTGGTATCGCTGATATCATGAACTTGCACGAAAAACATGACATCATCGACAATGCCCACAAACAAGTAGAAACGATCACGAAACAATTCCGTCGTGGTTTGATTACCGATGACGAGCGTTATGAACGAGTTATTGGTGTTTGGAATGCAGCCAAAGATGAAATTCAGTTAAAACTGATGGAATCATTGGAAGCGAAAAACCCAATCTTCATGATGTCTGATTCCGGTGCCCGTGGTAACATCTCCAACTTTACTCAGCTTGCTGGGATGCGTGGATTGATGGCCGCGCCTAACGGACGAATCATGGAATTGCCGATCATCTCAAACTTCCGTGAAGGTCTATCTGTCTTGGAAATGTTTATCTCGACCCATGGTGCCCGTAAAGGGATGACCGATACCGCCTTGAAAACAGCCGATTCCGGTTACTTGACACGTCGTCTAGTTGACGTTGCCCAAGATGTCATCATCCGTGAAGACGATTGTGGCACTGACCGTGGTTTAGACATTCAAGCAATTCGCGAAGGAAACGAAATCATCGAATCCTTAGAAGAACGTTTGATTGGACGTTACACACGTAAATCAGTGATCCATCCTGAAACTGGCGAAGTCCTTCTAGGGGTCAATGAATTGATCACTGAAGATTTAGCTAAAGCCATCGTGGACGCTGGTATCGAAACAGTATCCATTCGCTCTGTCTTTACATGTAACACCAAACATGGTGTATGTAAACATTGTTATGGCCGCAACTTAGCCACTGGTTCTGAAGTTGAAGTTGGGGAAGCAGTCGGTACCATCGCTGCCCAATCAATCGGTGAACCTGGTACTCAGTTGACCATGCGTACTTTCCATACCGGCGGGGTTGCCGGAGACGATATCACGCAAGGTCTCCCTCGTGTCCAAGAAATCTTTGAAGCCCGTAATCCGAAAGGACAAGCGGTCATTACCGAAGTTACCGGAGAAGTCATCGATATCTCAGAAGACCCTTCAACTCGGACCAAAGAAGTGACCATCAAAGGGGAAACCGATACGCGTACGTATACCGTTCCTTATACTGCCCGGATGAAAGTAGCAGAAGGCGACTTTATCCATCGTGGTGCGCCATTGACGGAAGGATCGATCGATCCAAAACAACTGTTACAAGTTCGCGATGTCTTGTCTGTTGAAAACTACCTATTACGAGAAGTTCAACGCGTTTACCGGATGCAAGGGGTAGAAATCGGCGACAAACATATCGAAGTAATGGTTCGTCAAATGCTGCGTAAAGTCCGCGTCATGGATCCAGGTGATTCAGGCATCTTGCCAGGAACATTGTTGGATATCGCCGACTTTAAAGACCGCAACTACGACACATTGGTAGCCGGCGGCGTTCCTGCAACTAGCCGTCCAGTCCTATTAGGGATCACGAAAGCATCCTTGGAAACCAACAGCTTCTTGTCTGCTGCGTCCTTCCAAGAAACCACTCGTGTGTTGACCGATGCAGCGATCCGCGGCAAGAAAGATCCACTTCTTGGATTGAAAGAAAATGTTATCATCGGTAAGATCATCCCAGCTGGTACTGGTATGCCTCGTTACCGTGAAATGGAACCAAAAGAAGTAACAGTTGCCAGCGAAAATGTCTACAGCATCTCAGACATCGAAGCACAAATGGCTGCTGAAGACGCATTGAACAGCCAAAACTAATCAATGCCCAGCACCTGATTAACTCAGTGTGACGGAAAAGCTTGTCATTCTTCGGAATGGCAAGCTTTTTTTGTAGTTATATAGGATCAAATGTTGAACGCTCTTGGCATACTAAAAAGCCCCGCCAAAAGTGAAACGAAGCTTGTATCCTCAGAAGTTGCTCTAACTTCTGAAGGGATAGCACTTCAATAGCTCCTTTTGAGGGGCTTTTTTGTTTTTCATCGGTCTTCCTGCCGTTTTTGTAAATTGGCGATCCCTTTTTCCTGAATCTGCTGCGCAATAAAAGCCAAGTCATTTGAAGTCAGATTGATATCCGCATAATGAAACACATTTTTTCTGCTTGAAGGTGTCAGATTGCCGATGATCAGATCATAGGTCTCATCCAGCATAGTCAGTGAAAACGAGTCTAGAGGATTTAAAATCGTGATCGTTAGCTGATAGGGAATAAACTGTTGAATTTTCGTCTGGATAAATTCCGTATGGTAACTATTCGTATCATAGAACAAGGCTAAGTGAAAGTCAGCATTGGCGTCGATGATTTCTTTGGCAAAATTGGGAAAAGAAGTATGAAAAATATAAATCAGGTAATTGATCGTACTTGGTCGAATGATCGGTAAACTCGAATGGGTCAAAAGCTGAATGATGTCTTGGTTGACTGCTTGCTGAACAAAATCACAATTAGCAACAAAGCGGTCGAAGCGATCATCCAAAATGCAGTAAGGAACCTGCAGATTGATCCCAAGAAAATAGGAAAAGACGACGGCATCCAGCTTTTCTTCAAAATTGCTTTCACGGTAGTTGTATTTTCGAAACAATTGCTTCGTCAAATGATAAAATTCTTGTTTGGTTTTGTGAAAGACAGCGGGGTCTTGCCCAATGTGCGTCGTGACATAGCCAACCATTTTTTCTACATAGGCACGGGTGTAGCCAGTAAATTCACTCAAGTCGATTTTTTCTAAAAAATACTCGATATGATCCGCATTGGTTTCAGAGGCAGCAAAACGGTCACGCTTCGTATTGATATAGATGACAAAAGCGATCTTTTTGATATCGGAAAAATAGAGATTTAAGGGCGTCGCTGCTGCCATAATATGGGCGATTTTCAAAAATTCCTGTTCTTGATTGATGTTGGCGTCGATAAATTCATATTGGTATTTCTCCAAGAAGAAAATCAGAAAAAATTGGCGAATATTCTTTTCATTGCCTTTTAACTGGATAGGTTTGGTTGCGATAAAGAAATCAAAAGGAGCCAGAATCAAGTTGATCCTCTTAATTAAACGAATAATCGATGATTTGCTTAAATTTAATTCCAGCGCCAGCATATCATAACTGGTAAAACTGGAAGAAAACAATAATTCCAGTAATTGAAACGCAGAAGAACGGTTCAAAAAGTGGCTGTAAATATCCAAACGAGTAGCAAAGGGATGTAAGTGCAAGCGAACCGCTGAAAAATCATCAAATTGTAAGTCCAGAAACGAAAATTCATTGTCAATTTCTGCGATATAGGTTTTTGCTGAGGACATGGAGATAGAAAATTTCAGTGCTAAATCGTGAAGACTGGTGCCTTGATCGTCCAATAAATACTCAATCAGCTGTAGTTTCTTTTGTGAAGTGGATGATAACAATTTCCGTAACATATTTTCCTCCAAGCCTCCTTTTGACTAAATAGTATCATGTTTTTACATGTATTCAAAAAAATTACCTGTTGAATTTTTTTTGAATACATCACCACGTGATAATTTGGGAAAATAGAAGTGTGGGATAGTAGTAACACGTTTGATGCAAGTAGCAAAGACCTAAATCGTAGAATCATGGGGAGGGGGAAAAAAGCAGTTGTTTGTTGGGATATCTTGCTCACTGTTGAACAATTTTATTCGTGGAGCACTTCCGAAATCAATTGAATAAAAAAACTTTATACAAAAGGAATGAATAATCATGAAAAAGCCATTTTCTATCTATATATGTTTGCTGGTGTTGCTTGGTTCAATTGTTTGTGAACCAACGATCATATTGGCGGAAGCACTTAACGCAACCGATAGCACGCAACGGACGACAGAAACGCTAGCAAGTAGCGAAGCAGAGAGCGAAACGATCGATTCGGAAAAAGCACCGACGGACTCATCTGGGACAGAGGAAACACAACCTACGACTACTCAATCTACAGAAGCACCAACTACCGTCCCTAGCGAGAGTCAAGAAACCCAAGCATCTTCGACATTGAATCAAAACAGTATTCAACCGCGAGCACCAGATGCTGAGACGGAAACGGAAGCTTCGGCTACCGCGGAGAATCTTAGTGCCAACCTAAATGAACGGGGCGTGCAGCTATTTGATAATGTTCGGATCACTGACTTAAACGATCAACCCTTCACTGCCGAAAATCCACCGATGTATAACGGCAACATCAAAATCCATTTTGACTGGTCGTTAGCAGACACGGAAGAAATTCGCGCAGGCGATTATTATACGTATCAATTGCCAGACTATTTTGCCATTCATAATACCGTTAGCGGCGAATTGACTCGTTCTGGCGGACAATCGATCGGAACCTTTACCTTGGATCATGATGGTACATTGACCGTCACGTTTAATGAGGCCGCACAGACATTATCCAATCGTTCGGGGACCATTGATCTAATCACGGAATTAAGTGTGAGTACTGTTACTGAAGAAGTGACGATTCATACTGGGATCTACGATGAAGATGGTCATGAGATCATCATTACATTGCCGATTTATGAAGTCGATATCATTAAGACTGGTAATGTGACTTCCAGCGGTTCAGTGGTTTGGGAAATTATTTTTAACCAAACCAGTCGTGAATTGCACGATGTGGTGATCACCGATAAGATGCCTCAAGGCTTATCTTATAGTACCTCGACGGGCTACTTGTACGATGAAGCTACCAAGGAGTGGGTTCGTACCGATGGCTTATATACCTTTAACAGCGTCAACAACACGTTTACCTTCAATCAAACGGTTAATCAACCGGTTCGAATCGTGATCAATAGTGCAGTCACCGATCCAACGGCTTCTTCTTTCAAAAACACGGCAACAATCAACGGTAGCGATTTTACAGAAAAAACCGCAGAAGCAACGGTTACCTACGATGAACAATCAGAATACAAACGATTTAAAGGCTACGATCCAGAAACGAAACGAGCATCTTGGGAAATTTCCGTTACATTGGACAAAGATCAAGCCAGAGTTTTGGATCAGACCTACTCGGGAACAGATCCTGAAAAAGCCTTGCACTTTTTTGTTCCAGAAACTTTGGTGATCACTGACAAAGACGGTAATCCAATCCCTTCAGAGGACTGGTCCTTTGATGGGACAGAATAACAGAATAAAGAGGGGGAAATCGTACGCTTTGGCATCACGTTTGCCAAAGCTGGCTACTACAAGATTCAATACGATACCCAGCTGTATGAATCGGTTTTAGCCGATACCCGTATTTACAACTACGCTTCGGTCCGCGACAATCAAAATACCTCGTTGACGGGCAGTGGGATCGTGACGCCAACCAAAACGATCGGTGTCGTGAAAACAGCTGGCACCAAAGATTATGAGACGAAGACTGTCGCATGGAAGATTGATGCCAATACCAATCAGCAAACAGTTAGCGACCTGATCATCGAAGACCGCTATCAATTGATCTCTGGCGCAAACAGCAGCGCACTGGCCTTGTTGGCGGATACGCTGGTAGTGACGGCGAGCGGCGTGACCGAGCCTTTGGTTCTTGATACCGACTATACGCTGGAGCTGATCAAAGAAACGAAAACACTGACGGACGGCACAACGAAGGAACTTGAGACGGGTTTTCGCATCAAGCTGCAAGGGGCGTACCAAACGACTTCGGCAACGATCACTGTCAACTTCAAAACCAGCTTTGATATCGTGCAACAGGGTACGTTACCGGGCAGCTCTACCGGACGTTTTAGTAATGCAGCGTTTGTCCATTATAAAGACGAAGCTGGCAATACGTTCACGGAAGCTTCTGAAACCAATACATGGATGGACACCAGTTGGTTAAAAAATGCCTTGAAATACGGCCTATTTATTGGTGAAGGCGAAGATGTCGCCACCGCGATTAAAACCGTATTTAATCGAGACCTAGGAACTATTTTTGATGAGCAGACCGCTTCTAGCGATCAAGTCTATTGGATGGGGCTATTCAATACGTACAAAGAAAAAATCAACAAAGATGCAGTCATCACTGACCAGCTGCAAGAAGGCCAAACCTTGAAATACTTGGCGCTTTACACGGTCACAGTAACTGGGTATACGACGCAAGTCAGAGCGCTGAAAGAACAATTGGTGGAGAATGAGGATTACATCTACACCTATGATCCTGATACGAAGAAAGTTACGATCACCTTGCTGAAAGAAACGTCTGAAACACTGGCGGTCTTCTTGGCAACCGAAGCAGCTGAAGAGGTATTTACCTACAAAAATACCATCACATTGACGGACAATGACACAACCTTGACTGCCGATGGCCAAGTCGACAAGTCCGCAAAAACGGACTGGTTGATGAAAAACGGCAGCCAGAATGCCGACAACAATCGGTTGATCGATTGGGAAATCATGATCAACGCTGACAGTCGCAAAATCCACAATGCGGTAGTCACCGATACCATCAACTACAATCAGCACACCTTTTTACGCGATGCCAACGATGCCGTGATCGTAGACGTGTATGAAGCGGTCTTAAACAATGGCACGTGGGAAAAAGGAGAAAAAGTCACCTTCACCAACGAGGACAATCCGAAAATCACCTCGGATGTGGTAGCAGGTACGCAATCGTTAGTGATCGCTTTTGAAGAAATGATTGATAAACCGTACTTTATCGTTTATCAAACACAGCTTGATCCTGGGATTTTGAACAATGAACGGGTGGCCAATAGTGTCAATTTAACGGGTAGTGAGATCGAGATTCACACAGTGACCAAAGAAATCACCATCAAATCGACAGACGGCAGCGGAACCTCTTCTGGGACGAACGGCTCCTTGACGATCGTGAAATACGATGCCGATGGCACCAAAGAACGAGGGATCGATGAAGAAGCAGTTTTCCAATTAAGCCGCAAAAATGCGCAAAATACCTATGAAGTCATCTTGTCGAATCTGGTGGTCAAAAACAATCAAATCATGGAAAACGGCAACGCCATTGATCGGATCGATAATCTGCGTTACGGCGATTATATGATCCAAGAAATCACCGCACCAGAAGGATACGAACGAGATGCGACTCAGTACACCTTCACTATCTCTGATAAAGAAGTCAATTATGTCTTTGAGCTAGCCAACAAGCGAGAAATCAAAGAAACGACCCATGCTTTGAATGTCCAGAAGCTGCTTCATGGACGCGAGCTGAAAGACGGCGAATTTACTTTCTACCTGGTGGATGAAGCTGGCTCTGTGATTCTAACCCAAACCAATGACGGTAACGGTCAAGTCACCTTTGACGACATCACTTACAATGAGCCTGGCGAGTACCATTACACGATTCGGGAAAAAGCCGACAGCGATCCAACCATCACCTATACAGACAAAGAACTAAAGGTAACTGTGACAGTGACAGAAGAAGATAATCAGTTGATTGCGACAGCAGTCTATGAAGGCAATCAAGTCTTTGAAAATGACTATACACCAAAAGCTGGCAGTGTCGTTTTGAATGCTGAGAAAATTTTGACGGGTCGAAGCTTGCAGGCAGAAGAATTTGACTTTGAACTAGTTGATGAAGCAGGAACTGTGCTTCAGACAAAAGCCAATGATGCCACTGGCAAGATCTACTTTGACGCTCTTCCTTACGATAAAGCAGGTGAATACCGCTACACCATCCGTGAGAAAGCAGGAACTGACGACACCATCACCTACGATGAAAAAGAACTTGCAGTAGTTGTGACCGTCACCGATGAGGACGGGCAGTTGATTGCAGTAGCGGAATATGAAGGCAATCAAGTCTTAGAAAACAGCTATCAACCACAAGCAGGCAGTGTCGTACTAAGTGCCGAGAAAACCTTAACTGGTCGTACGTTACAGGCAAATGAATTTGATTTTGAACTAGTCGATGAAGCAGGCAACGTACTTCAGACAAAAGCCAATGATGCCACGGGCAAGATCTACTTTGACGCGCTCCCTTACGAGGAAACAGGTGAGTATCACTACACCATTCGTGAGAAAGCAGGAACTGACGGCACCATCACTTACGATGCAAAAGAACTTGCGGTAGTTGTGACCGTCACCGATGAAGACGGACAGCTCACGGCAGTTACCGAATACGAAGGCAATCAAGTCTTTGAAAATGACTATACGCCAAAAGCTGGCGGTGTGGTCTTGAATGTAGAGAAAGTGTTGACGGGACGCGCGTTAGAAGCCAACGAGTTTGCCTTTGAACTAGTCGATGAAGCAGGCGATGTAGTACAGACGAAAACCAATGATGCAACTGGCCAAATCTATTTCGATGAATTGACGTATGACGAAATCGGCGAATACCGCTATACGATTCGAGAAAAAGTTGGCGCAGATAGTACCATTACCTATGACACGAAAGAAATTGGCGTTGTTGTGAAAGTCACCGATGAAGACGGGCAACTGGTGGCAACAGCAACGTATGAGGGCAATCAAGTCTTTGAAAACGGCTATACGCCACAAGCAGGCAGTGTCGTACTAAGTGCCGAGAAAGTCTTGACCGGCCGCACCTTACAAGCAAATGAATTCGACTTTGAACTAGTGGATGAAGAAGGGAACGTTCTTCAAACAAAAGCCAATGATGTCACTGGCAAGATCTACTTTGATGCTCTTGCATATGACGAAGCGGGCGAATACCGCTATACTATCCGTGAACAAGCTGGCAGCGATGGTACGATCACGTATGATACAAAAGAGCTTGCAGTAGTTGTGACTGTGACGGATGGAGCTGGACAGCTCACGGCAGTTGCGGAATACGAAGGTAATCAAGTCTTTGAAAACAGCTATCAACCACAAGCAGGCAGTGTCGTACTAAGTGCCGAGAAAGTCTTAACTGGTCGTACGCTACAAGCAAATGAATTCGATTTTGAACTAGTGGATGAAGAAGGGAACGTTCTTCAAACAAAAGCCAATGACGCCACTGGCAAGATCTACTTTGACGCACTCCCTTATGAGGAAACAGGTGAGTACCACTATACCATCCGTGAGAAAGCAGGAATCGATGGCACGATTACGTACGATAGGAAAGAACTGGCGGTAGTTGTCACTGTAACGGATGAAGACGGACAGCTCACGGCAGTTGCGGAATACGAAGGCAATCAAGTCTTTGAAAACAGCTATCAACCACAAGCAGGCAGTGTCGTACTAAGTGCCGAGAAAGTCTTAACTGGTCGTACGCTACAAGCAAATGAATTCGATTTTGAACTAGTCAATGAAGACGGAACTGTTCTTCAAACAAAAGCCAACGACGCCACTGGCAAGATCTACTTCGATGCTCTTGCATATGACAAAGCAGGTGAGTATCACTACACCATTCGTGAGAAAACAGGAACTGACGGTACCATCACTTACGATACAAAAGAGCTTGCGGTAGTTGTGACCGTGACGGATGAAGCTGGACAGCTCACGGCAGTTGCGGAATACGAAGGCGATCAAGTCTTCGAAAACAGCTACCAACCACAAGCAGGCAGTGTCGTACTAAGTGCGAAGAAAGTCTTGACGGGTAGAAACTTGCAAGCCAACGAATTCGCATTTGAATTAGTGGATGAAGCTGGAAAGGTTCTGCAACCCCAACACAATGACGCAAACGGAACGATTACCTTTGATGCATTGACGTATGACGATGCTGGGGAACATCGTTACACGATTCGTGAAAAAGCTGGCAATGACGCCACGATCATCTATGATGAAACCACCTATCAAGTAACGGTCACCGTCAAAGAACAAGCAGGAAAATTAGTAGCTGAAGCGGAGCAAACGGCAGAGATGGTATTCAACAATCATGTCAAAGAAGGCAAAACACCGAAGCCGGGAACTGACAACTTACCGAAAACCAATGACACTACGACCGCTGGTTGGGTCGTCCTTGGACTGTTGTTAGTAGTGATCGCAGTAGGCATCTACCTTGATCGCAAAAAACGGACGCCGTTATCATAGGCAGGGGAAGCAACAGAGCAGAAAGAGAAAGCGGGATGAGGCCAACTTGTCCCGCTTTTTCCTGTCCCGTTTTTCTTCACTTCAAAGAAAAAAACCGTCAAAAGTATGAAACGCTAGAAAGCGAACAATCAGCAAACCCAGACTCAAGCAGGGGACGAAGGGCAACTGCGCCAATCGTTTCTTCCAGATGCCTTGATAGCTAAAAAAAGCGAGGAGACCGAGACTGCTGGCTACCAGTAAGAGGGCCAAAAGGGTCTTTGGCGCTAGCCAAGTGCCCCAGCCTGCCAGCACTAAGAGATCGCCGCCGCCCATTTTTTCCTGCCAGACAAAAAAGACCAGTGGAACCAGCAAGCCTAAAGACAGCCATTGAAAAGAAGCGCCGCTTCTAAACTGTGCCAGCGCTAGCAGTAGGTGGGCGGGGTACAGCAGTTGCGGGTAGACGCTATAGTCTATCAAGTCGGTCAAGCTGAGTAAAAAGGCACTGGTCAGCCAGACAAAAGCCAGGAAGCTTTCTGAATCATGAAAGGCAAGCCCGCAAAGTCCGCCATAGCATATGCAAGCGAAGACCCAATAAAGCGGGGGTGAAAGCCATCTTGTAGGAAGGAGAAGAAACCAATGGTTATCCGAAACTTTGTTCACTTTCTGGTAGTGAGAACGAGAATCACTTTTTGGCAGATTCCAAAACAGAGTATGTAAGAGCAAAAGCCAAAAGAAGCCGAGTAAAGCGCCTAAAAAAAACACGAAAATCGTCATTTTTCGTACCCCCTCATAAAGAAATACGTAAGAGAGTGAGAAATTTTCTCAAATAGATGATTTTGTTGTACTTTTTAATTGTTTCGTATTATCCTTAAAATAGATAATTTAGAGGAGGAATCGTTATGAAATTTGAACAAACAAAAGAAGTATTAAACCAACTTGTTGCTGATTTAAGCCAAATGGCTATGGTCGTTCACCAAACACACTGGTACATGCGTGGACCTGGCTTTTTGACATTGCATCCAATGATGGACGAATTCATGGATGATCTAAATGAGCAATTGGATGAAGTTTCTGAACGCTTGATTACATTAGACGGTTCACCATATTCAACTTTGCGTGAAATGGCAGAACACACTCAAATCCCTGATGAAGTGGGTAACTGGGACCGCACGATTCCAGAACGCTTAGCTACATTGGTGGAAGGCTACCGTTATTTAGCGGACTTATACCAAAAAGGGATCGAAGTATCTGGTGAAGAAGGCGACGATCCAACCCAAGATATCTTCATCGGCTTCAAAACAGCCATCGAAAAACGTATTTGGATGATCCAAGCGCACTTAGGCGAAGCGCCATTGATCGATCCAGCGAAATCTCGCGTACGTCATTAATCAACAAAAAACCAGCGAAGAATTTTCTTCGCTGGTTTTTTTACTTGCTTGTTAATAACGTTTTGGCGGCTTCAATTTGCTGTGCCACTTGATCAAAACCGGTGCCGCCATACGAATGACGATTTTTGACGGCGGTATAGGAGTCAAGCTTTTCAAAAATATCGCTGTCGATGGCAGGATGGATCGCTTGGTATTCTTCCAAGGAAACATCTTGCAGATAGATGCCTTTGCTCAAACACTCGCTGACAAGTTTGCCGACGATCTCATGGGCTTGTCTGAAAGGCACGCCTTTGCCAGCTAAGTAATCCGCTAATTCTGTTGCGTTGGAAAAATCCTTTTCAGTGGATTCTTGCATCCGTGCTTGATTGACCTTCATCGTTGCGATCATGCCCGTCATGATCTGCAAGCTTTTCGTGATGGTTTCGGCACTGTCAAACATGCCTTCTTTGTCTTCTTGGAAATCTTTGTTGTACGCCAGCGGCAAGCCCTTCATGACCGTCAAAAGACCAAAGAGGTTCCCATAGACACGTCCTGTTTTTCCACGGATCAGCTCCGCCATGTCAGGGTTTTTCTTTTGAGGCATGATGGAACTGCCAGTGGAGAAGGTATCGGTCAGTTCCACGAATTGGTACTCGTGGCTGCACCAAAGAATCAGCTCTTCACAAAAACGAGACAGATGCATCATCAATAAAGAGGCGTTGCTTAAAAATTCCAAGATAAAATCGCGATCGCTGACCGCATCTAGGCTGTTGCTGTAAATATTGCTGAACCCTAACTCTTGAGCGGTGAAGGCACGATCGATAGGGAAGGTAGTTCCTGCCAAAGCGGCACTGCCTAAAGGCATCACATCGATGCGGCTCAAACTCTCACTGAAACGCTCTTGGTCACGCGTCAGCATGCTGTAATAGGCTAAGAGGTGATGGGCAAATGAAATCGGCTGAGCATGCTGCAGATGGGTATAACCGGGCATGATGGTGTAGATGTTGGCTTCGGCTTGTAAAACCAGCGCTTCTCGCAATTCAGCGATCAAAGTGATCACGTCTTGCACGACTTCTTTCAAATACAAATGCATATCGGTCGCCACTTGGTCATTACGACTACGGGCAGTATGCAATTTGCCTGCCACTGGTCCAATCAATTCATGCAAGAATGTCTCGATGTTTAAATGGATGTCCTCATTTTCAATCGTGAAGGTCAATTCGCCAGCGGCTAATTGCTGCTGAATCGTGGTCAAGCCGCCAATGATCGCTTCGCCATCGGGTTGACTGATGATGCCCGTATGGACCAGCATTTTGACATGTGCCAAACTGCCAAGAATGTCTTGCTTTGCTAACTTTTGATCAAACGTGATGGAAGCCCCAAAAGCATCGATCCATGCTTCATTTTTTCCATCGAAACGTCCGCCCCATAATTTTGCCATATTCTCACCTCAAAAAAAGATTACGGCTGAAGCGGCAGCTTCAGCCGTGCATACTTAAATCAATGTTTCTGTTAGTTGCTGTTGTGCTTGGATCTCAGCGTGCACTTTGCTTGGCAGTCCCCATAATTTGATGAAGCCGATAGCCGCATGCTGATCAAAGGTATCTGCAGACGTGTACGTTGCTAAGTTTTCATCGTACAAGCTGTTTTCAGATTTCCGTCCTTCACAAATGACGTTGCCTTTGAACAATTTCAAACGCACGATTCCGTTGACGTAGACTTGCGTGCTTTTCAGGAAGGTAATCAATGCTTCCGTCAATGGATTGAACCATAGGCCGTCATAGATGACTTGGGCTAATTGCTGCTCAATGATTGGCTTGAAATGCGCCAATTCCCGCACGAAGACCAAATCTTCCAATTCTTTATGAGCCGTCATCAAAGCGATCGCTCCCGGACATTCATAAACTTCCCGTGATTTGATCCCCACCAGACGATTTTCGATATGGTCGATCCGACCAACGCCATGCTCGCCAGCCATCCGGTTTAGTTTCATGATCAATTCTGCTAGATTCATCGTTTCGCCATCAATGGCGGTCGGTACCCCTTGATCAAAAGTGATCTCAACGATCGTTGGTACGTCAGGAGTATCTTCTAATTCTTGCGTGATGGCGTAGGCCCCTTTTGGCGGCGTTGCCCAAGGATCTTCTAAGACGCCACACTCACAGGCACGTCCCCACAAGTTTTGGTCGATGGAATATGGATTATCCAAGTCAGCGGGAATCGGCACCCCTTTTTCAGCCGCATAGGCAATCTCTTCTTCCCGAGACCATTTCCATTCCCGAACCGGTGCGATGACTTTCAAGTGAGGCGCTAAAGCGGCGATCGCTACTTCAAACCGAACTTGGTCGTTGCCTTTACCGGTACAGCCGTGGGCGACGGTCGTTGCGCCAGTCGCTAATGCCAACTCCACCAATTTCTTGGCGATCAATGGACGAGACAAAGCGGAAACAAGAGGATAAGAATTTTCATAAAAAGTATTGCCTTGTAAAGCGATCAAAGCAAAATCTTGGGCGAATTCTTCGCGGGCATCGATGGCATAAGATTCAATCGCGCCAACTGCCAAAGCTTTGTCTTTAATGGATTGGGTATCGCGACCTTCACCGATATCTAGGCAGCAAGCCACTACATCATATCCTTGGTCCGTTAACCATTTAATTGAAACGGAGGTATCTAATCCTCCAGAATAGGCCAATATTACTTTTTCTTTCATACTTATTAACTCCTTTTCCGCGTGTTTTCAAGTGATTGAAGCTATCTTATCAGAATAAAAATAATAAATCAAGGGTAAAATTAAATATTTATACATAAAAGTGGTGATTATCAGGTTTTTATACTATTATTGGTGATTGAGGAAAAGAAGTGGATGCTCACTTCGTTAATGAAAGTTTATACATAATATTCATTTTGGTATTCAGTTTTAGAAGTCTGCAACAACAAGTTTCATTTTTCAGAGAAAATGGCAGAAAACGAATGGAGAAAATTTTCAAAAAGAGGCGGAATTACGTTGACATTAGGCTTTATAGAAGGTATTATGTTATATGGTATTGTTTGCCCCACAAGAGCCCCGGAAACTCAAGTGTATGTCAAACATTCGTGAAATTGAATTGGAGGAAAAAATTGTGCGTACAACATATATGGCCAAACCAGGCGAAGTAGAACGTAAATGGTACGTAGTAGATGCAACAGATGTTCCTATGGGTCGTCTTTCAGCAGTAGTAGCATCTGTCTTACGTGGTAAAAATAAACCAACATTCACACCTCATGTGGATACAGGCGATTTCGTAATCGTCATTAATGCAGAAAAAATCAAATTAACAGGTAACAAAGCAAGCGATAAAATTTATTACCGTCACTCAAACTTCCCAGGAGGATTGAAATCAGTCTCTGCTGGAGAATTACGTGCTAAAAATTCTCGTCGTTTGATCGAAACTTCTGTAAAAGGCATGCTTCCTAAAAACACTTTAGGCCGTAAACAAGGAATGAAACTTCATGTTTATGCTGGCGCTGAACACCCACATGCTGCACAACAACCAGAAGTATTGGACATTACAAACTTAATCTAATAGGAGGGAATTTCATTGGCACAAGCTCAATATATCGGCACTGGCCGTCGTAAAAATGCAGTAGCCCGCGTACGTTTAGTACCAGGTACTGGTAAAATTACTGTTAACAAAAAAGATGTTGAAGAATACATCCCACACGCAGACTTGCGTGAAGTAATCAACCAACCATTCGGTGTTACAGAAACTAAAGGTTCATACGATGTTTTTGTAAACGTAAATGGTGGTGGATACGCTGGACAATCAGGTGCAATCCGTCACGGTATCGCACGTGCATTGTTACAAGTTGATCCTGATTTCCGTTTAGCTCTTAAACGTGCTGGCTTACTTACTCGTGACGCACGTATGGTTGAACGTAAAAAACCAGGTCTTAAGAAAGCTCGTAAAGCTTCTCAATTTTCAAAACGTTAATATATTCTATATATCAACATTTCAAGACATTTTCCATTTATTTGGGAATGTCTTTTTTTTGTTTTGTGGTAACATATAGTATAAAAAATAGAAGGAAGTTAAACAAATGAGGTGAGTTCGTTTAATTTTGAAGAAATGGAAATTATGGATAACAGTGATTTCGAAAACTATTTAATACCTTTGGGACTTCCATCAGAAAATATACTAACTACAAAGTCGTAAAAGAATCAAATATCAGGCAGCTTTTAAACAATAATCCAAAGCATAAATCTCAAAATTCAAAAAATGCAATATAACTTTCGAAATTTAATTGGAAGATTTGTCTCAGCGTTAGATGACTTATGGAATGAGGTTGCTATTAATTTATATAACAAAAATAATAGTGTGTTGTATGAAAATTTTTTTGTGATTCAGCAGTAGGAGATAATTTAAGAGAAGATTATGTTGATATAAATGACTTAATTGATATTAAAGATAGAGTTTTATTAGATAATTGTTTAAAGATTGAGATAAAAACTGATATTGTTCATCAAAAATTAGTTCATATGTTGAATAAGAGGAATAATATTAGTAGCGCTCATCCAAACGATGGACAAATCAAACTTTTTGAATTATTTGGATGGCTTTAAACATGTACCGTGAAAGTAAGATAATTTCAAAAATGCTGACTTGGTTAACAAGTTCTTAAGAAAGCTCGTAAAGTTTCGCAGCTTTCAAAATGCCAATATAGCAACATTTTCAGACGCTTCGCAATTTAGTTTGGTAAATGCTTTTTTGAACTGACAAAAAGCATAATGATCTCAACCTGAAGACTATATGGTTAAGAGATAATTGTAGACAGTTTAGTGAATGACCAAAATATATGAGGAAATTATAGTTTGCATACGCAGTAAATCAATACTCCAAGAAGTCTGGGAAAATATAAATGAGTCAGACCTCAATTATATGAAAATTCACGCTGAATGGTGTTACATATAAAGTAAAGATGGGGTAAAAATGCATCAAGAACTGTAATACTGATCCAAACAAGTTTACTATACCAAAACGCATATTCACGTTAAATTCATATATTCGTAATATATACTTATAGAGTTATTTCGCTAGGATAAGTAGAAAATGGAATAAGACAATACTATATATAAATATATATATAAATGATTGAAGTATTATTTTTAACAAAACTTGATTTTTAGGTTATAAGAAATGCCATAACCTTGTATAATTGGTTAAAAGGAAAGCTATTTTCTATACTAAATAAGAACGGAGTGATTTCATGGGAACAAACAAAGCTAGAGTTGATAAATCTATTAGAAAAATTCTCGCAGGAAAGTCTATTGACGAGGCCAAATCGAGTTTGCCACAAATAACTAGTACGATAAAAAGTAATTTTATTGGCAAAGAAGTTTCTGAAGAAACTTATCAGAGTATTGTAGGTGTTGTAGGTGGAAAGCTTTCAAAACTTTATGCATTGGAAGAAGATGAGTGTGAAGAAATAGCACATAATTTGTTAAAAAGAGAACAATGGATAAACGAGGTAATGGAGCTTGTTGAAGATAATCTGAATGTGGAAATGTCTGAAATATTACTAAAATCATTGCGAATAGCTTTAGCAGAAACTATTAATGAAGAAAAAGATGAAAGGTATTTTATAGAGAAATTGTTATACCGAATTGTGTTCCTGTCATTAGAAAATACAATGCAAGGAGCATTAGAAGGTTTAGATGAAGGATTAACTATCCCGCAAATTAGAAAGGAATTCATTGAACCTCTTGCTGATAAGTTATTTGAAGATGATGTGAGAGAAAATATTTCGAACTTGATTGATGGTAAAATAACGTTGGCTACAGTAAATGAACAGATTGCTGATAAACTTAAAAATTTTGGTGGATTCTAATGGAAACAAATTCTTACTTTCAAGATTTTATTGATGAAGCTACAGATTACTATTATATGAGTGAACATGAACGATGTAATGCCTGTGACATAGTTAACGTAATGCTTGCAGCTTTTGATGGAGATATTTCTACAGGTGGAGATTCAAATAATAAAGCCCCTAGAAAAATAGCTGTTTCAGCAAAAGTATATAATATTGAAAGATGGGAAAGTTCAAAGGATCAATTGATTGAACTTCTTAATTGGGTATCTGGAGATCTGTTTAATGTGATGTTTGAAAAAAACACAAAAATATTTAATATTTTACCATTAGAAATTCCTAGTTCTCAAAAAAAGTGTATAACTCTTTTTTCAGGAGGACTAGATTCTCTAGCAGGAGCATATCATAATTTTTCAAGTAATATTCTAAGTGATTACGTGGGATACGTCAATAAGTCAGAAGAGCAAACACACCAAGTATTATTACAATCTTTTTATAATAAGATTTTTTCTGTCCACGGAAGTGAGATTGATATTAGGAATAAATATCAAAAAGCAAAAACATTTCACTTTCAGTCTACACGATCTTTATTGTATCTTTCATTAGCGATATCGAAAGCAATATCTAACTCTACAAGAGAGATTAGAATGTATGAGAATGGCATCCTATCTTTGAATCCAGAATTTGGAAGATTTACTACAAAAACCACTCATCCTAAAACAATATTTCTTTACAATGAACTTCTTACTGCTCTTGGCTATGATATTCGAATTTTAAACAAGTTTGAGTATAAAACTAAAGGAGAAGTTATTGCAAATATGAATTTTGAATTTAAATCACAAATAAAAAATACTTTTACATGTGGTAAAAGCAGAGCTGGAAGACATTACAAACATAAAGGGCAATGTGGTACTTGTATTCCATGTATACTTAGAAAAATATCTTTAGCTTCGCATGATAATGAGACTTTTGATACTGAATATTTTGTTGGGTATGAAAATATCACTTCTGCGCCAAAGAATTATTTGAAAGATTACAATAACAATGTGGGATATTTTGAAGCATATGTCGAAGCTATTAAAAATGATACAATCTTTGGTGAAATATCTAACAATAAACCGAAATTTCATGAGGATGAAAGTTACTTACAAAAACAAAAAATAATGTTTGATAAATTTGTCTCTGAATACGAAAGGTTTATTGAAAAATATGGGATATATTGATTTGCATGTTCACATTGATTTTTATTCAAAACCATTAGAGTTAGCTAAAGAGTATGAAGAATTGAAGATATACGCTATTTTTGTCACTTACTTGCCGGAAATATTTTTGAAAACTCGATATGAATATGAGAACTATAAGTATGTACGAATGGCATTAGGGTTTCATCCAGATATGGTAGGAGAGTATATTTTTAGTAGGAATGAGTTTGAAAAAGGATTGAAGTATACTAGATATATTGGAGAAGTAGGACTTGATTTTTCTGGATCAAATCAACGATTAAAAAAAGAGCAAGTTGAAATATTTCAACAAATAACTAATCCTAAGTACAACAAAGGTAATATTTATTCAATTCATTCTAGAAAAGCAGAAGTGGAAGTTCTTGAGATACTCAAAAAAAATAATGTGAGAAATGCAATTTTTCATTGGTATACTGGTGGAAAAAAAACGTTGAAAGATATTGCTGAATCGGGTTATTTTTTTTCTGTAAATCATAAAATGCTTTCTTCAAAGAATGGGTTGGAAATCATTCAAAGCATTCCTAAATCACAACTATTGTTTGAAACGGATGGACCATTTGCAAGAAAGGATAAAAAGATTGTTTATCCCCGAGACTTAAAAGAAATTTATGATGATTTTGAGAAGGTAATCCCAGGTTTTGAAAAGATAGTTTTTTCTAATTTTAAAAGGCTGTTATTTCAGAAAGATATTGATCGAATTAACTAAGTCAAAAATTTAAGTATAGTGAAACTTTAGAGTGTTGATTTAAAGTTATTTATTGATAATAAATATTTCATGTTGAACATATTGTAAAAAACAATATATAGGTTTGTGTAATTATAAAATGGAAAAATTCATTTAAAGGAATTGCCAAGATATTTTTTTCTGAGGAAATTTAAGGAGGGAAACTGATGAATTATATAGAATTTAGAGATTATTTTTGTGAGTTCTTTAGATTTGATATAGTGGAAAAAGGAAATGAGACATATTTTACAATACCAAGATTTTCTGATGCTAAGAATTGGTTCTCTGAAAAAAATATGAGAGAAATATATGATAAATTAGAAAATTTTTCTTTTGATCAGGCGACTATGTATAATAGTAAATATATGGAAGTGATCCTAGAGAATGATTCACGTAATTCTTTATTATTCAATTTCAGAAATGATCAAGATGATGAATGTCTAAAATTGAATGATGACCAAAATGGGATTTTATACGAGATATCTACCATTTCTCCCGAATTACTAGTATATCTGATAAAAAGAACTATTGAGAAAATCTTTTTAAAAAAAAGCAAAAAAAAAATGGATTCTCGTTTTTTCAATAGTTTAAGATATATGAGCATACATTCTTCTTATAGCGAAAGAAATAGTGAAGAATTTGAAAATTTATCAATAATTGATTTTCTTTTTAAATCTTTAAGAGGGAGATTTGTTTCGCTCAAAATTGCTTCTGATAAAAATAAATCTTTTGAGTCTTTTGTTAATTTAAAAAATGGTTATATCTTCAATACGATGTATTCAACAGATAAAGCATTGAATGACTGTGTAGAATTTGACTTAGTTCTCTTTTATTCTAGGACAAAAATTGATAGGACAATACAACAATTAGAAGTTGCCCCACTGAAAACATACAATGGGGATATTATTAATTATTATAAAAAAGCTATGTCATCAATAGATCCATATATTCAATATATTTCTTTTTACCATGTTCTAGAGTATTTTTATGATGAAACTTATTTTCGATATCTTGTAAAAGACATGAGAGAGAAAATAACACATCCTGATTTTTCCTACAAGAGTGATGAAGAATTACTTAAACTTGCTAAATTCGCACAGAACAGGCTACGTCAATTTGGTGAAGATGGTCAGGGAAATGAATTAGAATCTTTGAAATATGTATTAAAAGAATTTATAGATATTTCAGATTTAAAGAATAAATTAAGTGTGGACGATGTTAATTACTATTCATGCAGTAAAGTAACATTTTCTGATGGTCCTGTAGTAACTTTTGAAAATGAGAACGGATTTGGACCTATTGCAAAACGAATATACTTTACTAGAAATTCTTTAGTTCATAGTAAAAGTGGAAAAAAAGATTTGACATATCATCCTTATAATCATGAGGTGATATTGAAAAAAGAAGTTCCATTAATAAAAAAAATAGCAGAGATGACTATCATAAATTCTGCTAGTTTGATTTAAAAATAAACAACTATTTAAAAGATTTTATAGAAAAAGCTGCTCAAACTAGACTATAGAAAGAAGTAAAGTATTTAATGGACTATACAAAAGTTGTTAAGACTATTTCAGAACTTCATAACGTTCCAAAAATGGACAAAGAATATGAACTTTACTATGATGAGACTAATAACTCACGTGTTTTTCGTTTAACAGATGATGGTTTTAATTTTAATGAGAAAGCATATTTCATATTAGGAGGACTTGCATTTGAGAAAGGAAAGTATCCAAGTGAGGATAGTTTAAAGAATCTCGTAGAAAAGTTGAAAGTTCAGCAGAATTCCATGGAAATAAAATTTAAGCATATTCAGCAGAAAGCTAAAGTATTTTTGGAATTGATTTCTAAAAAACGTGTTAGAGATTTTATTGAGTGGCTGTATGATAATAAATGCTGGATTCATTATTCCTATAGAGATAATTTTTATTATAGTATAGTTGATATTGTAGATTCACTTGAAGAATCTTCTTTTGGAGGTTTCGAGTTTAATAGAGGGCTAAAAAGTACTTTATATGACTGTATTACTAAAGATAAAGATTGGTTTATTCATTTGATGATTTACTTTGACTATCCTAATATAAAAGATCATAACCAATTTATTGATGAAATATTGAATTGGTTTGAGAGAATAAACCCCGATGGAAATAATTTTGATATTGAATATTTGAGGCAAAGTATGAAAAGTCATAGAAAGGATATTCTGATATTTTTAGAAGGTAATACTGACAGGGTTTTGATTGAAAATTACGCAGATATCTATAGAAATTCAATCCTTATTTTTTATAATTCTATTCATGTGTTCGATGAGGAATTAGAAATACAAAAAATTTTGGATAAAAACACAATTGAAGTGTTTGGAAAAAAAGTTTCATACGAATTTGTTAAATCAGACAATTCAATATTTGTTCAATTATCAGATTTAACTGTAGGAATTCTAAGGATGTGGATGGGATTTTTAGAGAGTCACAGTATTTCTGAGTTAAACGAATTATTCTTAAATTTACCAGTTGCACAAAAACAAACCATAATTCAGTTTCAGAGCTTAATGTACAATTCGCTTTTAGAAAGTTTTGGTTTCAAACATGGCTCTGGTAGCAATCAATTTGAAGAGAAAATAAATTATTTTATGGAATATAATTTCTGATATTTAGAAAATATTTATAGTATCTGTTTCGGCTCGCATATTTTTGTTTAAAAAGTTGACACCATTGATTTCAAATTTCTTGAAACCCACTGAAATTTTCAAATATGAATCACGCTGTATCCATTGATGCTAAAGGGTTTTGAAACTCATTCAAATTCCAATAATCGAACCAGGTCTTAAGAAAGCTCGTAAAGCTTAACAGTTTTCAAAACGTTAATATTCGCTTTATATCAACATTACAAACGCCTTTTGGTTACCACCATCTGGCGTTTTTTTGTTGATTACGAGAAAAGTTGACCCTATAATTCACTCCATTTCCACACAAATCGTTTTTTTTATTTCGATAGGCGATTTCGCCAACAGTTATTGGAACGACATTAGAGACGTTTACATAGGTTTTAGTAGTGCTTGTAACGCTATGTGTCAGAGCTTCTGACATCTTTTCAAGTGACACACCTGATTGACGTGCTAGTGTCGCTACAGTGTGTCTCAATTTGTGTGGAGTCGCATGTTTCAGCTCTGGATGTCTATTTCTAACAGCCTTCATTATACTGTTTAAATAGTCAGCATGTAAACGACTTTTAACATTTTTTTTGGTATCAATATAGGTAAATACATATTGTTTGTTCGTTTGAATGATATTAACATGTGCTAGTTCTTTTGGCTGTTGCAATTTCTAAGAGTGAAGCAGAGTAATCAATTCATTTGGGACTGAGAAGACGGTTTTTTCATTTCCTTATTTTCAATAGTTACATCAGAAGGAGGCTTATCAGTCGAAGTAGTTTGACCAGCTTTATAAGCTTCCCACCAAACATTTTTGTAAAAGTCAGAGAAAAGAATATCTGTATCCACCTCATGAACAGATAGATAACCACCATTTAAGATTTTGTCTATTTTATTACGTGTCTCAAGCTCGAATTTTTTTCATCTCCACTTATTTTAAAACGTTTTTCTAAAGTCTTTGAAACAACCCCAAAAGAAGCTCAGGCTTCTTCGGAAAGATACACTCTAAGTCTGTATATTTCATTTTTGTTTTAGTTATTGTCATGATAAAGCTCTCCTTTGCTTCTGAGCTAGAATGTTATCATATACTAATTATAAAATAACCAGGCATGCTTCTCTAATCCTTTAATCCATTTATGGATTTCGTGTCTATCGAATATAGCAGTTTTGCTAATTTTAATCACAAGCTTGTTCTTTATTTAAGTAAGGCCCTTATAATCCGCCATTGTGTAATTGGTTGTTTAGCTCTTGTTTTATAAGTTCAGTTAGCAACAGTTGAATTTCCTTTATTTGTTCAGCTGGTAGGATTACTTTCATATGAATTACCTCTTGATCCATTTATTGTATTTTAAAATAATAGAATTGAAGAATAGTTTATTATTACTACTTCTTTGATTTCATAGACTTTTTTCCATTGCTTTGGCCGGTGCTAGAAGCAAGTCTTTTGTCATTTTCCATTTCATATTTGTTTTAAATATATCCATGATTTTAACGGGATCATCTTTTTTTGAACAGTAGATTAATAATTATTGTGATTTTATTATATGAAAAAAAAGAATTATTGGGTAAGAATAGCCACGATAGAGTTACAAAAAGCGAATCAAATTTTTAATCAAGAGGTAAATAATTCAGAGTATATCAATGGAAAAATGGTTTTCCAGAAAAATTTTATAACTATTCTGATGTTTATCGTCTTTGGAGACTAATTGATGAAGGCAGTGGCAAGACTCTAAAAGAGGTATACAACCTTCTAGAACAACAGCAATTTTATGAAGATCAATTATCAATTCAAGAAGAAATAAAATATCTACAATAAGATATTGCTTCATCTGCACGAATGTCTGCGATAGCATCTACATCTGTTAATACAGCAAAAATGTATTCAAGGGTAAAATAGAGGAGTATAGTGGAATTATAGTCTGAAAAACTAGCTTACGATTTTCGTGAGCTTTTTTGATTATTAGGTTTAAAATAATGCTATCTAAAGGCATATTCTATGATAAAATCAAATCAGATAATATAAAGTGAATGGTGAATATTTATGGATAGACAAACAAAATATATTTGTAGATTACGGTTTCAGAACTTAATTTACTCATCTGATGCCCAAGCCTTTGAAGATTTATTTGTAAAGATAATGAGCAAAACGTATCCAAATTTTCATTCTGTAAAGCCGCAAGGTTCTCATGGAGACATGAAAAATGATGGTTATATCGGAGAAGAAGGCATTTATTTTCAGGTTTATGGACCAGAGAATATAGAAAAGAGTATATCTGATGCTAGAAAAAAAATAGAAACTGATTTTACAGGTTTAATTAAACAGTGGGATGGTGTCAAAGAATTTTATTTTGTAGTAAATGATAAATATAAAGGTGTAGGCGCAAAGATACACAAAGAGCTTCAAGGATTGAAAGATATTCTAAAAGAAATAGGTCAAGATAATGATATCAAAACAAATTTAATGGGGCCAAGAGATCTTGAGAATTTGATTTTAGAATTGGATTTAGATACAGTGTTTTCAATAATTGGCTATTTACCAGAAAGCATTGACGGAATTGATCTTGATTATGCAGCTTTAACAGAAGTGATAGATTTCATTTTGAAGCTTCCTGTCAGTAGTGGAAAAGATAAGTTAGCTGTTCCAGATTTCAATGACAAAATACTATTTAACTTTGGCAATAACGATGGTAAAATAATTAGTTCAGCAGTCGCTGATAGAATAAGAAGATATAGCGAAAATTATGGAGACATAGAAATTTTCTTTATGAACCAAGGAAATCTTATTCGATCTGAGCTCCAAAAAAGATTTTCAGAATTATATTCTGAGTCCAAAAAAATAATTTTAGATGATAGTGATAATTATCCTGATTTAAGGTATATGTATATGTTAGAGGAATGCCTTCCTTCAGAAGATAAAACTTTTGGAAACATGGTAGCTGTAGAGTCGCTATTTGCATACTTTTTTGAGACTTGCGATATATTTGAGGAACCTAAATGAATTTTACATAAAAAATATAGGGGGGTGAAAGGATTGATTTTACCAGAGAAACATATTTATTTATCTGAAACATTATATGGGTTAGGTGGTCTAATTCTTTCATCATTTAGAAGCTCAGATACTCACTTAACTGTCGATGAACTTTGGGTAAAGCTTGAAAAAAAAAATAAAACAAAAAATTTAATTGTAGATTTAACATTTGATAAGTTTATTTTAAGTATAGATTTTTTATTTTTAATGGGAGCATTAGATTTAAAGGAAGGAGGTAAGCTGAATTTATGCACTTAGTATGGTTGTCTGCTAATAAGTATTCATTTCATGATATTAAATTTAAAAAAGGTATTAACTATATAGTTGGGAAAAAATTTGATAACGAAGTTTTTGATAAAAAATCCACTTACAATGGGGTTGGCAAGTCCTTAATTATCGAATTAATTCATTTTTGCTTAGGGAGTAATAAGATTACTTCTTTTGAAGAGAATCTGAATGAATGGGAGTTTATTTTACAATTTGAAGCTAAGGGTAGTCAGCATACTGTTATTAGGAGCTGTAAAAATCAAAATGATATTTATTTAGATGGTGAAATATATGGATTGAATAAATTTAAATTGAAAGTCATGGAACTAATTTTTGATTTTTCATCGGAGACAGCTATTAGTGAAATTACTTTTAGAACATTAATTTCAAGATTTATTAGAAGAAATAGAGCATCGTACACTTCATACAAAAGTTATGTAAAAAACGAATCGGAATATAGCTCTTTAATAAATAACAGTTATTTATTAGGATTAGATGTAGGATTGATAGAAGCTAAAAAAGATAATAGAAAAAAAGAAGAAGCTCTGAGAAAGACGCAAGCGACTTTGGAGCAGGACTCCATAGTCAAACAATATTTTCAAAACAATGATGATACTGATTTGCAAATATTAGAGATCAAAGACAAAATTGCTGAATATGAACAAACGATTAAAGAATATAGAATTGCTGAAAATTACAATGATTTAGAAGAAGAAGCTACGCAGCTTCAAACTAAGAGAAGAGAACTAGAGAATAAAAGAGTTTTACTTCAAAAGAGATTAAATTCAATAAAAAAAGGACTTAAGTTATCACCTAATTTAACTTTAAATGAAGTTAGTAAGATGTATGAAGAAGCTAATGTTTTATTTCCAAGTAATGTGCTAAAGCGATTGGAAGAAGTGACTACGTTTCATGATCAACTTATATCTGTTCGTAAAAATAGATTGTTACAACAACAAAAGGAAACCTCTGAAAAGATAGAAATTTTAACTAAAGAGATAACGTCAAAAGGTCATCAGTATGATGAAATATTGAAAACTTTAGATACTCATGGTGCATTAGATGAGTATAACGCTGTTATCCAACGTAAGGGAGAACTAGAAAGACAGTATCAAAAATTGTCAGAATATCGTGAAATGTTATCAGAAATTGAATTGGAGCTTTCCAAAACTAAAGAAATTTTTGAAAAAGAGAATACAGATACTTTAAAATATATTCATGATAATCAAAACCTTATTGATAATATTAGAGGGACTTTCAGAGGATTGGCTAAACAATTTTATAATGACAAGCCAAGTGGTATAGAGATAAAGCTAAACAATGGTGATAATCAAAAAAGATTTAATATTGAAGCCAAGATTGTAGGAGATTCGTCTGATGGTATTAATGAGGTTACGATTTTCTGTTTTGATTTAACTCTATTATTACTACGTAATACAGAAATAAGAATGATTTTTCATGATAGTAGATTATTAGCTAATATGGACCCTCGTCAAAGACTAGCTTTATTAGAAGTATTGGAAAATGAAATTGGTTATTCAGATAATAGTGAGTTTCAATATATAGTATCACTTAATCAAGATATGATTACAAGTTTAAAAGAGGTTATTAAAGAAGAAGAATATGAAGTTGTCTCACAGTTGATAGCTGATAATACTATTCTTGAGTTAACGGATGAATCTAGTGAAACTAAACTTTTAGGTATGGATATAGATTTAAAATATGATTAAAAATGATAAATTTTTAACAAGAGATATTTATATAACAAAGTCGAATGACGGTGTGAATTTTTGGTAATTTCTAGCTCAGAATTATATTTTTATGTTAAAGTTTACACTATTCACATGAAAGGGATTCAAACTAGTTGAAATATTAGACTTTGAAAGTTCCGAAAAGCACTGTTTTTAAAGCTTTTTGATGTTCATTCAAACAACCGTTGTTTGAACCAGGTATTAAGAAAGCTCGTAAAGCTTCACATTTTTCGAAACGTCAATTGCCGGATGCGTTGCGAATTTATTCGCTTATAAATCCAGTAAAACTAGCAAAGAGTAATAGAAATCTAAACATATAAAAAGAAGTACTCAAAAATGATTTATTTTGAGTACTTCTTTTTTATGTATTGATATCTTGCTTCTCTCGCAGCTTTTCAACTAGAAATACGCAACCATACCACTATTCTATTTTCGAGATAACTGTTCACTAATCAAACGACTTGTCACTTCAAACGCCGTAGTGATGTTCTTTCGCTCTTCACTAGAAAGCACCTTTCCTGAGAAGGTTAAGTTAGGTTCTTTTTTTAGAAAATCAAGAAACTTTACCATTTGTTTAGAAATATCTTTTTGACTGCTATTTCGATAGTCTAAGAAATTCTTTTGTAAATCAGGGATAGCTTCGGTTTGATTATCAAGAATTAAATCTGTAGACACATGAAATATTTCTGCTAGTTTTAAAATCTCGGTATCTCTTAACGGTCGCTCGCCTCGTTCAATTCTGCCGAGAACATTTTTATTAAGGTTCATTAGCTTTGCTAGATGCGCTTGAGAATAATTTTTACTTTCTCTGAGATTAACCACATTTTCCCCTATTCTTGAGGGTTCGTATAAGTTCTCTTGTTGGGACATAAGTTCTGCACCTCTCATACCTGTTTTATAAAAGCGTATCACAGAATACAAAATAGGTATGTTTTGTATATAAAATAGATTTTACTGTTTAAATATCTATTTTGTTGTGATAAGATGAGTTGTATACAAAATAGATACGGTTTTAATTAAAACTGTTATAGGTTGAAAAATGGAAATGAGACTATGTGCTGGGAAATACATTCGTTCAATCTATTTCCATGGGAATCAGCTGTTGCCAGTTACTTTTTTATCATGAGTTGTCAAATCAATCAGATAATGCAAGTCCATATACAACACTAATTTTTAAACTTACCAAGGAACTTCATGATTAAGGTAAAGTTCAATAGAATATGCTCATAGTCACGAACTGGAGAAGAGTTTCATCACACACCTAAGACTTTCCTAACAGCACCAATGATAAAACTTTGATCGATCATAGTAAGTGAAAGAGAAAGGAGGAATTTTATAAACGTTACCACTTGATTTCCAGACAAAGTTTGCGAGAAAGGCTTAGGCTTTAGTTGATTTTCAACCAAACAATTATAAGGAGGAATTTATGTGAGAAAAAGATTGTGTTTGCTAGGGATAGTTTGTTTTGTTAGTATCCTGTTTCTATCGGCTTGTTCCAATGAATCAAATCATAGTGAGTCTGGCAGCAATGAAGGAAAAGTTTCGCTAACCATGACAGCCTGGGGAAATCCCGCAGAACAAGAAGTATATCAGCGAGCGATTGATGCCTATATGAAACAAAATGAAAACGTATCCATCGAACTTATTCCTGCTCCTGGGGATACGTATGCGCAGCAATTACTCACGCAGTTGCAAGGAAGTCAAGCTCCTGACTTATTTTATGTAGGGGAGGTACAAATGGCGCAACTGATTGCGACTGGACGATTGATTGAATTAACAGATTTCTTGGAATCAGAGGATAGCTATGTCAAAGTTGATGACTTTGCCTCAGGAATCTGGGGACCTGCTCGAAGAGGGGAGCAAATCTACGGTGTTTCTGTCGATTCCAATCCAATGTTGTTGTATTACAACAAAAAAGTGCTAGAAGAAGCAGGACTTGATCCTAACGAACCGCAAAAATTATATGAATCTGGAAATTGGACTTGGGATAATTTCCAAAAGATAAATGAGACGGTCACTGCTAATGGAAAATATGGTCATGTCCTAGAAAATGGTGCACATCACTACTTCAGTTGGTTGTGGTCAAATGGTGGAGAAATGTATGGGGACGATGGTTCGTTTATTTTACCTGAAAATGAACGAGGAATAGAAACCTTTGCTTATTAGACGAAAAATGTAATTGACGGGAATTTCACCTATGCCGGGGCTTTGCCAGAGGGGCAAGGTGGGGATGCCATGTTTATGTCCAACCAAACAGCCTTTGTGTCAGCGGGGCGGTGGTTTACACCAATGTTCAGCGAAAATGAGGCATTAGAGTTTGATTACATTCCATATCCTACTAATACAGGTGAACAAATCGAGCCTAGCTTTATTGCAACCGCGTATTTAGCAGTAGGTGATCATTCAAAAAATAAAGAAGAAGCGTTGCGCTTTCTATCCTACTATACTTCGGAGCAAGGACAACGGGATCGGTTAGAAGATGAGGGGAATGCTGTTCCTTCTGTGACGGCAGCAGATGACATCATTGAAAATGCCACGATACCTGAGCATGCCAACTATTTAATCGATGCAAGAGATATCGGTAAAGTAGAAGACAAACAGGCATTGGTTCCAGGACTAAGTGATCAATTAGAAAGTATTCTGGATCTACTCTTCTTAGGGCAGTTAGAGCTTGATGAAGCTGTAGTACGCTTGGAAAAAACAGCCAATGAATTGATCGAAGCCAATCAACCGTAGCAATACTTATTAGATGAGGAGGTGGTAGGATGAGGAAAAGCACAACAAAATGGGCCTGGTTATTTCTAACGCCACAATTAGTAGGGCTCATCATTTTTTCTCTGATTCCAGTGGCAATAGCAATTGGCTTGAGCTTCATGTCATGGGATGGATTTGGTGCTCGGACGTTTGTAGGGATTCAGAATTATATCAATCAATTTGCCAATCCTGATTTTTGGACAGCAACATACAATACATTGCTCTATACCTTATTCACTGTTCCGATCGGTCTGAGTTTGGCGCTGGTATTAGCGGTCGTTTTGAATAAACGTACTGGAAAAAATGTGTATCGATTGTTCTTTTTCATGCCGGTTGTGACAAGCTCAGTCTCTGTGTCCGTCATGTGGATGTGGATTTTAAATGGTGATATTGGGATATTGAATCAGGTATTGGGGATGATCGGTATCCAAGGACCTAATTGGCTGACGGACACTCGGATCGTGATGCTATCTATCGCTATGTTAAGCATCTGGTGGCAACTAGGGTACAACATGGTAATTTTTTTAGCAGGTATTCAAAATATCTCCAAATCCTATTATGAAGCCGCGGAAATGGATGGTGCCAGTAAGTTGCAGCAATTTTTTAAAATCACCTTACCGATGCTTTCACCAACGACATTCTTTCTATCCATTATGGCGATCATTAGTTCGTTTCAAGTGTTTGACCAAGCGTTTGTTCTTACTCGAGGTGGTCCGGGGAAAGCCAGTTATACACTTGTTTATCACATTTATCAGCAGGCCTTTATTGATTTTCGCTTTGGGTCAAGTGCAGCAGGCGCGGTTATCCTGTTTGTAGCGATTTTGGTTCTTACATTGATTCAATTTTATGCGCAAAAAAGGTGGGTTCATTATGAAGAATAAGAAAATTAGCGTAGGCAAATTGTGCTTACACGGATTACTAGCAATCGGTTCTTTTTTGATGGTCTTTCCTTTTCTCTGGACGATCGGCAGTTCCTTAAAAAATATGACACAGATTTTTGCAATACCACCTGTTTGGTTCCCGAATCCGATTGTCTGGCAAAATTACCTCGATTCATTGCAAGCGATGCCTTTTGGTCGCGCCTATTGGAACAGCTTCTACATTACGATCATCGTCGTTGTTAGTCAGCTTTTCACTGGATCGATGGCTGCTTATGCTTTTGCAAAATTGAAATTCAAAGGTTCCGAGGCTCTGTTTCTGCTATTTTTAGCGACAATGATGATTCCTAAGCAAGTCACCATGATTCCATTGTATTTGATTATGGACAAGCTCGGCTGGTTAAACACGCATTTGCCGTTGATCATTCCTGGTGCTTTATTTAACGCCTTTGCAGTTTTTTTATTGAGACAATTTATTCGAGGAATCCCCAAAGAATTAGAAGAGGCGGCAGTGATGGATGGTGCGAGCATCCCGCGTATTTATTGGAGTGTCATATTACCATTGATCAAACCGGCGCTTGCAGCCATGACGATCTTTATCTTTATGGGCACGTACAATAACTTCATGGATGCATTGATTTATCTTTCAACGCCTGAAAAATTCACGGTTCCTTTGTTGCTAAATAACTTTAAAGGACTCTATGTGACAAATTGGTCTTACATGATGGCAGGTGCCACGATTTCGGTAATTCCAATTATTCTGGTCTATTTGTTTGCCCAACGCTATATTATCGAAGGAATCACATTGACAGGGATCAAGGGATAGATAAAAAAGGATGATTAATAAGTGAAAATCAATCAACTGGCACAGTATCTAGAGTGGGTAATGAAATTTGCGTACCTCAACATTCTCTGGTTAGGGTTTACCCTTTTAGGGGTTGGTCTCTTTGGATTTTTTCCAGCTACGATGACTAGCTTCATTCTGTTAAAGAGCTTCATCGTTGATGGTGAAACCGAATGGACAGCGCAGGACTTCTTTATTTGCTATAAAAAAGTATTTTTTCGTAGTAATAAATTAGGATGCATCTGTTGGTTGATTCTCGGCAGCTTAGGGATCAATTTTCACATAGTTTTAACCTCCGAAGAGCCGCTGTTTATCGGTTTACGCATTCCCATACTATTAGCGATTATTGGTACTTTATCCATGCTTGTCTATGTGTTTCCTATCAGTGTTTATTGGGGAAGATCGATGTATCAGACCTTTTTTTCAGCAGGATGCTTTGCACTGGCATTTCCAGTTCAAACAGCTAAGGTCTTGGCTTTGCTTATTCTCATAGCGTGTATAGGGTTTCTTTTTCCGATGTTTCTGTTGTTCTTTTCTGGAAGTGTATCAATGTATCTAGTGTTGAAAAATTATGTCTTGCTACAGATAAAAATAGACAAACAATCGATGGAGTAAATGTTGCCAATAGGAAAATAGAAGATTGATTTTTCGAGAAAATATGGAAGAGATTGAGAGGAGCAAGTACATGGTTAAAATTACATTTATTGGTGCAGGAAGTACGATATTTGCAAAAAATGTGTTGGGGGATGCGATGCTGACCCCAAGTTTATCTGAGGCTGATATTGCATTATACGATATCAATGAACAGCGGCTTAGAGAATCGGAGCTAATGTTGAGAACGATCAATAAAAATGCCAATCATGATCGGGCAAAAATCCGAACCTATCAGAATCGCAAAGAAGCTTTAACCGACGCAGATTTTGTCATCAATGCAATCCAAGTAGGCGGCTACCAGCCATCTACAGTGATTGATTTTGAGATTCCCAAAAAATACGGTCTAAGACAAACCATTGGTGATACCATGGGGATCGGTGGGATTTTCCGCACCCTACGGACATTGCCAGTGATGCTAGAGTTTGCAAGAGAAATGGAGGAAGTCTGCCCTCAAGCTTGGTTATTAAATTACACCAATCCAATGGCGATGTTGACGATGGGGATTTTGAAAGGAACGAAAATTAAAACTGTTGGACTCTGTCATAGTGTGCAAGTTTGTGTGTCAGAGTTGTTTAAGCAACTTGGGATTTCAGAACAATATAATGCTGATGAATTTCAGTGGAAGATCGCCGGGATCAACCATATGGCTTTTTTACTGGAATTGACAAAAGACGGGAAAGATTTTTATCCAAAAATCAGAGAACTAGCAGCAGCCAAACCACATCCTCATCAAGATTCGGTGCGTTTTGAACTGATGAAACGTTTTGGCTATTACATCACAGAATCCAGTGAACACAATGCAGAATATCATCCTTACTTTATTAAAAATTTGTACCCAGAATTAATCGATAGTTTCGATATTCCGCTAGATGAGTATTTGCGCCGCTGTGAAAATCAAATTAGTGACTGGAATCAGATGAGGGAAAGTATTGTTATGAATGGGGAATTAACCCATACTCGCAGTAATGAATATGCGTCATACATTATGGATTCAATTGTAACTGGTACTCCTTCTGTTATAGCAGGGAATGTTTTGAATAAAGGCCTCATAACCAATCTTCCTGAAGACTGCTGTGTTGAAGTCCCCTGTTTAGTGGACAAGAACGGCATTCAACCAACCTATGTAGGTCAACTGCCTACCCAGTTAGCAGCGTTAAATCGAACAAACATCAACGTACAAGAATTAACAGTCGAAGCTGCATTGACATTGAACCGGTCGAAAATCTATCAAGCAGCTTACCTAGATCCGCATCTCTCTTCAGAACTCTCGCTAGAAGCAATTACTTGCCTAGTGGATGAATTAATTGAAGCCCATGCAGGTTATTTGCCAGAGTACAAATAGAAAAAGTTCGGCTTTAGTCTATTGTTATGGTGCTGGAAGTAGGGCTACATTAAAGCATAGATACAAATTAAAAAAGATGTAGTGGCGGCTTTTTCATCATTCATTTCGAGAATCTATTAAAAGAAGCGAACCAAAAAATTGTAAAATGATTTTTTAGTTCGCTTCTTTTTTGTTTTTGCGTAGAAAATGATCCAACACAAAAAGTCCGTTCGACAGAAGACCTGAGAAAATTTGGACCGAATCTTTCTTTTAATACAAATCGGAAAAGATCCGAAAACAAGTGTGGTGGTATCGTTAGTCCAAAATTGATGACAGAATGCTTTAAATGATTCGTCTGTCGATGTCGAATAACTCAAATTTCCCCTAGTTACGACAGATGACGAAAAGTACTTAGAATATAAGCTTCTTTTGATATATAATGTTATCTAAGGGGATGAATCACTCCTAATTTTTGACATCGACAGAAAGAGGACTATAAAGCCTATTATTTCAATGTGTAGTAGATGCGGGGTTCAAATCTAAAATAGTGGAATGTAAATAAAAGAGATCAAGCTTTTGATATTTATAGAAAAGCGGTTCAAATCTAAAAGAGTGGAATGTAAATCGAAGACATACCAAAACAACTTATGGGAGATCCTAGTTCAAATCTAAAATAATGGAATTTAAAGCTACTTGTTGACCGCTAGTAACAACCGTGTGATCTTATCTAAATCTAAAATAATGGAGCATCAACAGCATTCAATTAACGATCGACTGAATCATCACAACATCACCCTCCAAAAAAGATGGAGGGGCTAGTCACTTTCTCAGCTCAAAACAAACTTTCATCACCAATTCCCTCATTATAAACAATGCAATCCTCCAATAAACCTGCTATCAACCCAAAAACTGTCGTCCCTCCTTCTCAATCAACTCACAAGTCCATTTATCTTCAAATAACGATGCCATCTGTCTTGCTTGCTCAAACAAATCCGTATCTCCGATCGCAAAACTTTTTCGAGCAGTGGCTAACGAGTAGTAATCATAGCGCTTGCTCTTTTTTGCCAATAGCAGGGCTTGATCCGCGGCTTCTTTCGCCTCTTGGTGTTGCTGCTCTTGCAGATAAAGCAAGGCGACATTCAAATGAATCGCACACTGTAAAGACATAGTGTTTTCTAGTGCTTCGTATTTTTTTAGTTGTTGGATCAATTGGCGGGCGATGGCGTGGGCGATTTCAACTGGAAAGAGGTATAAAAGACAATTGATCAGCTTAATATCATCAAGGGTCCAGTCGGAATAAGCTTGAAGTGCATCCCAGGGAACCGTCAAAAGAACTTTGGGCAGGCAAGGAATTTCTTTTTCTGCATTCGTTGAGAGCGCTGTGAGAGAGTCGATTACATACAACAATAAGTCAATGGTTTTACTGACGGATGTTCTTTGGAAAAGTAAACATTGTTCTTTCAAAGCAAGCAATGCTTTTAGATCCTGGTTGGAAAACAAAGAGAAAAATTGATGCAAGATTTGTTGTTTTTCATTTAAACGGTATCCTTGGGCGATGTAAAAAAATTCCTCAAAACCGCAATCGATTCGCGCTAAAAGTGCGATAAAAAGGGTAACGGAGGGCGTTAATTTTTCATTCTCAAATTTAGATAAGGTGGTTCTTGAAAGCAGGTCTTTACAAACTTGCGCTTGCGTGATGCCACGGCTTTTTCTGATTTTACGATACGTGGTTCCTAAATTATTCATAGGCACCTCCTTGAGCAATGTGATTATAGTGTACATAAGATAATTTTACCCGTCAATCTGGTATAGTAGAACTATTAGACAGCTAGGCAACACCAGATAGAGGAGGCCCACAAATGAATCATACAAAATAAAATCCTTTACTTAGCAAATGGCGATCAATAACTAGAAAAACGAGCAATCGTTATTTCTAAGTAAAGGTGGAAAACAAATGAAGAAGAATCAGGGATTTACTCAATTGATCATTGGCCAAACAGTGGCGAATGTCGGGGATACCATTTATATTGTGGCAATTATCAGTTCTATTTTTAGCTGGACGGACTCTGCTTTGGCAGCGGCGCTTGTCCCAGTGCTAGTAACAGGAGGTGGTGTCATTTCCGGCTTTCTCTCACCGGTCATCACGAGTTATTTTCGCTTAGAACAAGTGCTGAAGGTCAGCCAGATGTGCAAAACAGCCTTACTCTTTTTTATGACCGCGTATCTCTATCTGAAAGCTGAAACGATGAATCTATTGGTTTTATATTGCCTTGTCGCATTGATTTCGTTTTTGGACGGCTGTTCAGAACCAATTAGTCGTGCCTTGATCCCGAAATATGTGGAAAAGCATCGCCTCGTCAAAGCCAATGGAATATTCAATTCGATGCTTCAAACAGTCAACATCGGCAGCTGGGCGATCGGAACCTCCTTGCTGCTAGTATTTTCTGTTCATCAGTTGGTTTTATTAGACAGCTTTCTGTTTCTAAGTTCCTCGATAGTATTAGCGTTTTTGCCTAGAACGACTCGAGAAAAAAACGAAAAGCAGCCATTAGGACACCAGTTGTTTATTGGCTGGCGCTGGATTATGAAAGATCCTCTGGTTCGGGTGATCGTTGGTATGGACATGCTGGAAAGTATCGCCAATACAGCCTGGGTGTCCGCGATTGTGTTAGTATTCGTCCGAGAAGTGATGCAGGCACCTGATGCTTGGTGGGGCTATATCAACGCCACTTATTTTGTTGGTGCGTTGCTAGGAAGTGCGCTGGTGATGCGATTTTCCGAGCGGTTTGATAAAAACAAACGAACAGCGATTGTAATGGGCGCTGTCTTGGGCGGACTGATCACCGTTGCCGTTGCCCTATCAAGCGACCGCTTTTTGATTCTAGGACTATCCGTTTTAATCGGGCTCTTTTCCCAGATCAAAAATATTCCACAAGCCTCATTAATCCAACAAAAAGTAGCAGCCGATCGATTGGTTGCCATCTACGCTGCCTCAGGCATCTTAAATTCCGGTGTTTTTGCTTTATTCACCTTGTTGATGGGACAGGTAGCAGATGTTTTTGATGTACGGTGGGTGTTTGTTCTTTCCGGCAGTTTATTGCTTCTAGTGGGGCTGATTGCAGGGAAGCTTAAAGTTAGTTAAAAGTAAGAGAGATAGTAGTCAAGAGAAACTCTTTTTTACTAAGTTCTATAAGATAAAACTAGCTTTAACGGTTAGCTTAGGTAAAGGCACGTACAGGAAGATGAAAAAGTAATCACAGCTAGTTAGGAACAGTCCCTGACTAGCTTTTTGCGTAGTGATCTAAACGCTCTTACATCGAGAATACAATGATTATTGTAGATTTGATCAGTAGCTGATCACAGATCATTCATATGCAAAAGCATTTCGTAGCTGAATGTTGAGATTGACTAAGTATGGGACTGCTATAGGAGGAAAGCGCAAGCGTCTCTATAGAAAACTTGATTACTTGAAAGAAAAGCTTTGTATTGATTTGGAGTAAACTCACAATTTTTTTGAATATCTTTAGTTTTCCGAGATTCCCCTAAAAAGCTCATCTAACAGCTCTTAACCTTATATACATTTACAAATTTAACTCTTATCTTTTCGCTTTTAGTTAGTTAAAAAGCAAAAAATAAATGTGAATCCGAGCTATTTTTAAATAATTAACTAGATAATCTTCCGATTGGAACGGTTAAACAGTGAATGATTGTTAGAAAATAGATTAGGGAATGCAAGTTGTGATAAGTAAACTCATAAAAGAAGAATGCTAGAAAAGTAGAGAAAAAATAGGATTAATGAAATAATCGAGATCCTTAATTTTTAACAATTTTCGTAAACCATAAATGAATTGAAGGAAGCTTAGTGTGAGTGAAAGAATAATTACAAAAAAATATTGACTTAAAAAAATGGCTATGGTAATCTATAAACGAAAATAGTGGGAACGTTTCCAAAAAAGCATCTTCGTTAAATTTTTATTTTTTTAAACAAAAATGGAAACGTTTCTAAAATGTATTGGGAGGAGATTGAATTGGAAAAGACATTGGGACCAGGTGGTGAGATAAGGACGGTACAACGGGATAAAAAAAATATCTCGAAGTGGAAAAAATTAAAGAAACAGTTGCGGCGTGATAAGTGGATGTACTTGTTGCTCTTACCAGGTATCATCATGACGTTTATCTTTAAGTATGTGCCAATGTACGGTGCTGTGATTGCATTTAAAGACTATAATCCTATGCTAGGAATTTTGGAAAGTCCTTGGGTAGGACTAGATCACTTTAGGGAATTTATCAGTTCACCAAATTTTACGCTTTTGCTGAGCAACACATTAAAAATTAGCATTTATGGTTTATTGTTAGGTTTTTTTCCACCAATTATTTTAGCACTGAGCTTGAATCAAATTATCAATAAAAAAATAAAACAGAAAATCCAGTTGATTCTATATGCGCCGAATTTTATCTCAGTAGTTATTATCGTGGGGATGCTGTTTTTGTTCCTATCCGCAAATGGACCTATTAATGGGTTAGTAGAAAAGGTTACGGGGCAACCAATTATGTTCATGTCTAATCCAGCTTATTTCAGAACGATTTATATTTTATCGGGAATTTGGCAAGGAATCGGCTGGTCATCCATTCTTTACACCGCGACGCTGGCGGGAGTCAGTACCGATTTATATGAGGCAGCAAATATCGATGGGGCAAATATTTTACAAAAGATTTGGCATATCGATTTGCCGGCATTGAGGCCTGTAATGGTGATCAGCTTCATCTTGGCCGCCGGCGGTATTATGAATGTAGGATATGAAAAAGCCTACTTGATGCAAACTTCAATGAACATCCCTGCCTCAGAAATCATTTCCACTTATGTATACAAAGTCGGCTTGCAATCAGGTGATTATGCCTACTCTGCTGCTGTTGGTCTGTTCAATATGATTATTAATGTCGTTTTATTACTGATTGTCAACAATATAACCAAGCGGCTAAACGATGGTCAAGGCTTGTAATGAAAGGAGAAAATTATGAATAGTGCTTTATCAAAAATCGACCGTCAAATCTTATGGTTGAATCGAGTGATTGTAACTTTTTTAGTCGTCATCACCATTGTTCCGCTGATTTATGTACTGGTAGCTTCTTTTATGGACCCAGCTACTTTGATCAATAAAGGTATAAGCTTCAATCCGAAAGATTGGACAATACAAGGATATCAACGGGTATTTGCAGATGATTCCATTTTACGCGGTTTTGTAAATTCGTTGTTTTACTCTTTTAGCTTCAGCTTATTGACTGTATTTATTACGATGATCACTGCGTATCCTTTATCTCGACCTAACTTGGCTGGGAAAAAGATTATTATGACTTTTTTTGTCATTACAATGTTCGTTGGTGGCGGCTTGATACCTACCTATTTATTGGTAAAGAACTTGGGCATGTTAGATAGTGTATGGGCGATTATCATACCAGGTGCTATAAATGTGTGGAATATTATCTTAGCGCGTACCTATTTTAGTGCTTTGCCAAAAGAACTTTCTGAAGCTGCTACTATCGATGGCGCCAATGACTTGCAAATACTGTTCAAAGTCATGCTTCCATTAGCTAAACCAATTATGTTCGTATTGTTTTTATATGCCTTTGTTGGGCAATGGAACTCATATTTTGATGCCATGATCTATATCAAAGATCCCGACTTACAGCCGTTGCAACTCGTATTAAGAAATATTTTGATCCAAAACCAACCCTCACAAGACATGGTGGGAGCCAATACAGCCATGGCAGAAATGAAACAAATTGCTGAGTTGATCAAATACGCAACGATCGTCATTTCTAGTCTGCCATTAATCATAATGTATCCTTTCTTCCAAAAATATTTTGATAAAGGTGTTTTAGTTGGTTCTGTTAAAGGATAAGTATTGTTCACTATTTGTATGAATAAAAATTATAAAGGAGATTTTAAGATGAAAGCAAAATGGATGCTGCCAATCGTTTTTACTTCCGTACTAATTTTGGGGGCTTGTGGAGGCTCAAAAGAAAAGAGTACATCAAGCCCTGATTATGAACTAGAAAATGTCTCTTTTCCATTGAAAGAAAAAGTATCTTTAAAAATGATGTCTCAAAGTGCCCCTTTGGCTCCCAATGATCCTAATGACAAATTGATTTTCCAACGGTTAGAAGAAGAGACCAATCTCCATATTGATTGGACAAACTACAGTAGTGATTTTGCCGAAAAAAGAAATTTGGATATCGCTAGTGGGGATTTACCAGATGCCATCTTCAACGCCGCTGCAGGTGACTATGATTTATTAAACTGGGCGGAAAGTGGCGTTATTGTACCGATTGAAGATTTGATCGAAGATTATATGCCAAATCTGAAGAAAATTTTTGATGAAAACCCCGAATACCGACAAATGTCTACTGCACCTGATGGTCACATTTACTCTATGCCTTGGATTGAAGAATTAGGCGAAGGAAAAGAGTCGATTCATACAGTAAATGGGATGGCTTGGATCAACAAGGAGTGGTTGGATAATTTGGGTCTTGAAATGCCGCAAACCACTGATCAGTTGATGACTGTGTTGGAGGCTTTCAAGACGCAAGATCCAAATGGTAATGGTGAAGCAGATGAAATTCCTTTTAGCTTTATTAACAATGGAGGAAACGAAGACTTAAAATTTTTAATGGGGGCATTCGGTCTAGGTGATAATGATGACCACTTAGTCGTTGATAACGATGGCCAGGTACAATTTACTGCTAACAAAGAAGGGTATAAAGAAGCCATCAAATATTTCAATGAAATGAATAATAAAGGTCTTATTGATAAAGAGGCTTTCGAACAAGATTGGAATACGTATGTTGCCAAAGGGAAAGAACATAAGTATGGCGTGTATTTTACTTGGGATAAAGCAAATATCACGGGTGCAGATGATAGTTATGACGTCTTGCCAGTCTTAGCGGGACCAGATGGAACGAAACACGTTACTCGTACGAATGGCATGGGTTTCTCAAGAGATCGTTTCGTAATTACTAGTGCGAATAAAAACTTGGAACTTACAGCTAGGTGGATAGATAAAATGTATGAACCGTTACAGTCTGTCCAAAATAACTGGGGAACCTACGGTGATGAAGCACAGGCGAATATTTTTGAATTAAAGGATGGTATGTTAAAACATTTGCCTTTAGAGGGGACAGCACCGGGGGAACTAAGACAAAAAACCGAAGCTGGAGGACCATTAGCAGTTCTTGATTCTTATTACGGCACAGTCACGACAATGCCAGATGATGCGAAGTGGCGTTTAGATTTGATGCATGACACGTATTTGCCATATATTACAGAAGACAATATCTATCCACGTGTCTTTTTAGAAAAAGAAGAAACAGATCGATTAGCAAAAATTGAAACAGATATGTGGGATTACATCTATCGCAAAAGAGCAGAGTGGATCACCGGCGGTAAAATCGATGAAGAATGGGAAGAATACCTTGCTGAATTGGAACGTGTAGGTTTGGAAGAATGGATTCAAATAAAACAAACTGGCTATGATAATTTTTTGAAGGGAGCACAATAAGTGTTAGTAGAAGAAACGGCGATTTTGGATAAAGCAAATCGATTTATTGAAATGATGCGAGGAAAAGTTAACCCTCAGTATCGACAAAACTATCATTTTTCCGCACCCATCGGGTGGATAAATGACCCCAATGGATTTATATATTACAAAGGGCATTACCATCTCTTCTATCAATACTATCCTTACGATAGTCGATGGGGGCCCATGCATTGGGGGCATGCGCGCAGTAGTGATTTGGTCCATTGGGAAGATCTACCAGTAGCGTTAGCCCCAGATCAACCTTATGACAGCGGCGGGTGTTTCTCAGGAAGTGCAATTGAAAGAGACGGAAAACTATATTTATTTTATACAGGCTGTCAAGAAATTGATGGTATTAGCCATCAGCATCAATGTTTGGCGGTCTCTGAAGATGGTATTCATTTTAGCAAATACAGTGGTAATCCTGTGGTAGCAGAAAAACAGCTAGGTGAGAATGGGCTGATACAAGAATTTCGTGATCCTAAAGTAATTGTTCACAACGATGCTTACTATATGGTAGTAGCTACTAAATCTACACAGTCTACTGGTAGAATAGTGATGTTTCAATCGTCAGATTTGTATACTTGGCACTTTTACTCTGTGTTGCTAGAAGGGACTTCAGAGCAAGGAATAATGTGGGAATGTCCTGATTTATTCCATTTAGACGGACGAGATGTCTTAATCATGTCACCGATACAAATCAAGAAGAACGGACTGGAATATCATAATATCAGTTCTACCATGGCTTGTATTGGTGAGGTAGACTGGGAAACAGGTCAGATGATAGTTGATAATTTCCATGAAATGGATTTTGGAATGGATTTTTATGCACCACAAACAACAACAGATCCTAATGGTGGACGGGTGATGATTGCTTGGATGCAGATGTGGGATCGTACATTGCCTACACATGAGTTAGGCCATCTTTGGGCAGGCTCTATGAGTTTGCCCCGAGAGTTAAGAGTGAAAAAAAATCGATTGGTACAAAAACCCATCTCAACTGTATATAGTCATTTAGTTTATCAACAAGGCAGTGAAAATATCGCAGTGACTGACACATCAGTCGTATTTCGAAACGCACTGTCGGATTCTTCATATTTACATCTAGTCGCAGATTTGGAGAAAGCAGAAGTTTTTACAATTGAATTACTGCGGTCTAAGACGGATTGTCTCAAACTAACTTATGACACTGCTAAACAGGTTTTTGAATTGGATCGTCAGAAACTAGGAAGAGAGCTTACAGGGGCGGAAGAAGAATCTCTGAATGTCCGAAAAGTTGAAGTACCTTTGATTGATAATCAGCTCGTTCTTGAGATTTTTAGAGATACCTCATCAGTTGAAGTCTTTATTAATGGTTTAGAAGTTATGACGGCTACTTTCTATGAGCTGGAAAAAGCTCGAGATATCTTGTTTCATTCGATTGGAGAAAGTCGTATTCAAGCTTTTGAAACAGCGAGTGTGAAATAAATGTTTGATTGCTTAGGCGGTGTATCAATTATTTAATAGGTTTTGAAGGATAATATTTTTAGAAAAGAACAGATAGCTAGATTTCCCATGACTTTGCTATTAGTATTTTGAAAAAATTAGTAATTTATGACAAAATTCATTATACTAAACTTGTGCAGAAATGTGAGGGATCAACTATGAAAGCAACAATGAAAGATGTCGCAAAATTAGCAGGTGTCGGAGTAGGAACTGTTTCCCGGGTATTGAATAACGGTTCTGTTAAAGCTTCTACTAGAGAAAAAGTTGAAGCAGCAATGACAGAGTTAAACTATCAACCAGATTTTTATGCCCGGGGGTTAAAGATGAAGCATACGAATACGGTTGCTTTGATTCTACCCACTGTATGGCATCCATTTTTTGGCGAATTTGCCTACCATGTAGAAACAGCATTAGAAAGACAAAACTACAAGCTTTATTTGTGTAACTCCAGTGGTAATAGTGAAAAAGAACAAGAATATATCCAGATGGTCAGCCAAAATAAAGTAGACGGCATCATTGGAATTACTTATTCAGATATCGATGAATACATTTCGAGTAATCTGCCTTTTGTTAGTATTGACCGTTATTTCACTGAAGAGGTGATTTATGTGACCGCTGACAATGCGGCCGGTGGACGTTTGGCTGCAAATGAACTTTATCGCCGAGGATGTCAGAATGTAGCATATATCGGTGGGTACCAAGAAACACCGAATGAAACGAAGAGTCGTCGAAAATATTTTGAGATCGAGTGCCGTCAACTGGGGATTTCCTATAAAGCGTTAGATATGTTAGAACCTTTAGACCATCTCTCAGAACGTGTAACAAATTTTTTGTTAGAGAATCCCGATATCGATGGGATTTTTACGATCAACGATCCGATGGCATTAGCTGTCATTGGTATGCTTGAAAAAATAGGGAAAAACGTACCAGAGGATGTCCAAGTTATTGGATTTGATGGTCAAAAGATGACAGAAGGAGATCCTTATTTAGTCTCAACGATTGCCCAACCTACAAAGCAAATGGCGGAAGTGGCAGTGGCAAAATTAATTGCTGTCATTAATGGAGAGACAGTAGAAAAACGTACCGTATTGCCGATTGAATTTGGCGAAGGTGGCACAACGAAACCTTTAGTGAGAAACGATTTTGCTTAGTGCAAATACGTTTCTTTTTTTGAAAATGAGTGAATGAAAGGTGTAGATAAAATGTTATATGGCGGGATAGAAGCTGGTGGAACAAAGTTTGTCTGTGGGATTGGTAATGAACAATTACAAGTGATAGAACGGAAAAGTTTTCCTACCACAACACCAGAAGAAACGATGAAGCAAGTGTTTGATTTCTTTGATAAGTACAAAGGAAATATCGCATCAATTGGTGTAGGAGCATTTGGTCCTATTGATATTCAAATCGAATCAAGAACTTACGGATATATCACCAACACACCGAAGTTAGCTTGGCAAAATTATCATTTTGTAGGAGCTTTGGAAAACGCCTTGTCGGTTCCCATCTATTGGACTACCGATGTAAATGCTGCTTGTTATGGAGAATATATGGCAGGTTATGGAAAAGGTAAAAATAGTGTTCTGTATTACACCGTTGGTACTGGTGTTGGTGGTGGAGCTGTAGTGGGTGGGAAAATAGTCGCAGGTTTCAGTCATCCTGAAATGGGACATATGCTCCTACAACGTCATAATGAAGATCAATTTGAAGGAATCTGTCCTTTTCATCATGATTGTTTGGAAGGGTTAGCCTCAGGACCCGCGATTGAAAAGCGCTTTGGAAGAAAAGCCCAAACCATTTCATTTGATCATCCTTATTGGGCGATTGAGGCAGATTATCTTGCTCAGTGTGTGTATAACACAACGTTACTATATGCACCGGAAGTAATAATTTTAGGCGGGGGTGTAATGAAACAGCCGCAACTACTCGAGTTGATTCGCCAAGCGTTTAAAGAAAAAATGGGTTCCTATGTGGATACCCCTACTCTCGAAGAATACCTACTAACTCCAATGCTTGCTGACGATGCAGGATTGATCGGCTGCTTAGCTTTAGCAATAAAGAAGTTGGAACAATAACAGCATGTCAAAGAACGTGTGTAATAGTTTTTAAAACAGTTAGGATAGATAAAAAAGGTTAACTATAATGAGAGCTAGAAAAAAGGATAGCTAATAATAGATGTTCATATGTATCTTTTGCGTAATCGAATGTTGCAAATAAGAATTTTTTCTTTCGTTCTATACTATTGTCTAGTTGACTCAAATTGCTTCTTAATGCTTGATTTTTGTTTTATCATAGATATTCAGTATAGAAATAAACGATGTGAAAATCTATTATTCTTCTCGGTAGTTTATTGCTTCTAGTCGGGATGATTGCGTAGAAACTTAACGTCAATTAAAGCGCATCACGAATAGTAGTAACGAGAACTAATTAGACATTAGAATGTTATAAGAAAACCGTCAGGAGAGTCTACCTGACGGTTTTTATAATTATTAGAAGGCTTGCTATTCCTCACATCTCCGCAATCTTCCGCACCGTATTGATAGTCCGAATCGTAATCTGTTTGCCGACGCTGGTGCTGGCTGTTTTTTTCCACCAATTGGTTTTTTGATAGTCTTTGCGGATGTAGGACCAGAAGACGACGTCTTTGTAAGGGAAAACCTGTTCAAGGTCGGCATTTGGAGCCCCGAGTTTTTCAGATAACACCTCGTAGGTCAGTGAAGGCATCAAAAAGATCAGGTTGTCATAGATGGTTTTATCTTCCGTTCCTGACCAGTCAGGTATATGGGTCAAGCGTTCCTGCAGGTCTCTTTGGCGAATGATATAAATAGCGATATCAAAGGAAAAGTACCGTTTGATCATTGCTTTAATCATTTCGGCAAGGGCTTGTGGATCATCATCTTCGCTAGAAAAAATCACATTGCCGCTATTCAAATAAGTGACCACATTGCTAAACCCCAGTTCTTCAAAACCGGCTTTCAATTCTTTCATAGAAATTTTGTTATTCCCACCGACATTGATGCCTCTTAATAAAGCGATGTATCGTTGCATGGCTAGACCCTCCTTTAAAACGCTTCTTTTAGCTGATTATAGAATGGATGGAGAAGAAGCACAATCCTGGCTTCTCAGCTACCCAAAATACGTGAGCGAGAAGCGATTAATGCAAGCTTATTGGTGGAGTGGCTGTGGCGTACGTATTTTTGCACTGCAGATTAGTAAAAACGAAGAAACAACCTATAGATGGTAATACCCCTCACAAATTTGCTAAAGCAAGCGAATTTGTGAGGGGCACTTTAAGTTGTTTTCTCTATTTCTGGCTTCATTGTTAATCCACCGCAATCCTCACAGACACTGTCTGTACGGGGACATCATAAAAGGGATCTTCTCGTCGGCCTAAAAAGTCTTGGGCTTGCTGAGGGAAGAGGGCGTACATCAGCACGTCTTCTTCGCTTTTGGCATACTCAGCGATTTCTTCCCGAAAGGCTGGCAGTTGTGGTGCCAGTAGATCAGCTGGTCTGACAGTGATCACTTCAGCATCTCCGATAATTGTTTCTTTGATTTCTTCGCTGATGGGTGCTGGCGATTGTCCATAAAATCCTTTGACGTAATCTTTGATCTCACTTGGGACAAGTTTGTAGCGTTCTCCTGAAATCACATTCATCAAGGCTTGAGTGCCGACCATTTGCGACAATGGGGTCACTAGCGGTGGATAGCCCAAGTCCGCTCTGACTTTTGGTACCTCTGCTAGAACTTCTTCATACTTGTCTTGCAATCCTTGTTCCGTCAATTGGCTGAGTAGGTTCGACAACATGCCGCCAGGTACTTGATAGATCAAGGTTTTGGGTTCGATGTCTTTGACTTTCGGGTTCAGTAGTCCTTCTTCGCGGAAACGATCACGAACGGGATTGAAGTGTTCCGCGATCTCAGCGACTTTCTGCAAATCAAGTCCCGTAGCAAAGCCGCAATCTTCTAAGGCGATTGCCACAGATTCGGTTGCTGGCTGACTGGTGCCGCCAGCAAAAGAGGAAATGGCGGTATCAATGATGTCTGCACCGGCTTCCGCAACTTTTAAGTAAGTCATCTCAGCAATGCCGCTGGTGGCATGGGTATGGACTTCCAGCGGCAGATCGACCGCGTCTTTGATTCGGCTGACCAACTCGTAGCCGGTTTGCGGCGTCAAAACGCCTGCCATATCTTTGATACAGATAGAATCTGCGCCGAGGTCTGCCATTTTGTTGGCAAGGTCAACGAAGTAATCCACGGTATGGATCTGGCTAGTAGTATAAGAGATTGCCGTTTGACAGTGTCCACCGGCTGCTTTTGTGGCGCGGATGGCGGTTTCTAAATTGCGGACATCATTTAAAGCATCAAACAAACGAAGAATGTCGATGCCGTTTTCGACCGATTTGGTCACAAAGTCGGTGACGACGTCATCGGCATAGTTTTTGTAGCCTAAGAGATTTTGTCCCCGTAAGAGCATTTGCAGTTTGGTCTTTTTCACTTCTTTGCGGATCGCCCGCAATCTTTCCCATGGGTCTTCATTTAAAAAACGCAGACAAGCATCGAAGGTCGCGCCGCCCCACATTTCCAGGGCATGATAGCCTGCTTGGTCCATGGTTTTTAGAATCGGCAGCATATCGCTGGTAGGCATTCGCGTGGCGATCAGACTTTGTTGGCCGTCCCGCAAGACGGTTTCGGTAAATTGGATTTTTTTCATTCTTTCACTCTTTCCTGAATGATTTTACGGATCTGCTGCTGCATGTCTGCTACGCTATGAGTTCTAGAACGGCCACAAACTTTGGCTTCTTGTTCACAGACGTAGCAGCTTCTTGCAGGCAGTCCAATTTCGGTGCGGCTGATAGGTAAAAGCTGGTCTTGGGTTTTGGTTAAGACATCAAGATCCACCAACCGGCCGTAAGGATGATTGGTCTCAATCTGAACCATCATTCGTTTTAGTTCATAAGGATCTGTGGGCAGTACGAGATAATATTCTGGTCCGGTCTCCAAACTGCGGTAGAGGTTTGCCAGTGGAATTAGTTCCTTGACGACCTCTTCGATTTCCGTAATGAGTTCTTCAAAAACTGCGGTCAATGAGGCAGAATTTTTCACGGGACCAGGAATATTCATGGTGGCAACAAGTAATGCCGCTTTTTCATCCGCAGCGAGAAGCTCCCGTTGAAGGGAGCTTCTATTTTCTCGCGCCTGCAGCATGTCGGTTAGCGTCACAGGGGTTCCTGAAAATAGGGCATCAGACATTTTTGACCACATCAATGATCGTGCCATCGCGGTATTCGATCAAAGCGACGGTTTTTTCCCCGTACTTGATTGGTTCGGGTTGACCGACAATGCTGTAGGCTTTTTCTTTTAATTCTTCAATGGTGTATTGGGGAATATCCAATGCTTCAAAATGGCTGATCAGGTCTTTGCGAGCAGGATTGATGGCGATCCCGATTTCCGTGACGACGACATCAATGCTGGCGCCTGGCGTGACGATCGTGTTGACGGTATCGACGATCGTTGGGATCCGTCCCCGCACGAGAGGAGCGATCACTAAGCTCATTTTGCACGCCATACTGGTATCTGAGTGGCCGCCAGAAGCACCGCGGATCACACCGTCAGAACCGGTGATGACATTGATGTTGAAATTCGTATCAACTTCCAGTGCGGAAAGAATGGCGGTATCTAATTGATTGATAAACGCCCCTTTGCTTAACGGTGAGGCATACATATTGGCATCGATCTCATAATGATTGGCGTTTTTTCCTAACGATTGTGCAGAAGGGTGATCGAAGTCTTGGACATCGATCAGTTTTTCTACTAATCCTTCTTCTAACAGTTCCACCATGGCATTGGTGATGCCGCCAAGGGCAAAGCTGGCTTTGATCTCATCTTGGATCATTGCTTCGCGTAAAAAACGAGAAACGGCTAATGCGGCACCGCCCGTTCCAGTTTGGAAGGAGAAGCCATGTTGGTAGTAAGGCGAGCTGGTGATGACCTTGGCTGCATACTCAGCAATCAGCAATTCTTTTGGATTTTTGGTAAAGCGGGTCGCACCTTTTGCGATCCCTGCAGGATCACCGATGGCGTCGACTTCCACAACATAATCGACATCCGTTTGGGGAATGCTGATTGGGGTATTTGGAAACGGCACCAGGGTGTCGGTGATGATCACGACTTGGTCGGCGTATTTTGCATCGACCATCGCATAGCCCAATGAGCCGCAGGTTGCTTTTCCGACGGTGCCATTAGCGTTGCCATACGCATCTGAGCTAGGCGCTCCTAAGAAAGCGACATCGATGTGGATATCGCCGGCGGCAATCGCACGAGCCCGACCGCCATGAGAACGGATAATGACTGGGGCATCCATAATGCCTTCGGAGATTGCGGCACCGACTTTGTCCCGCAGACCGCTGGAGGTGATATTGGTCACGACCCCAGATTTGATATGTCCGATCAATGGTTCATGGACATTCGCGATGGAACTAGGGGCAATCGCAAGATTCTTGATGCCCATTTTTGCGATCTCGTCCAAAACGAGATTCATGATAAAGTCCCCTTCGCGAAAATGATGGTGGAAGGAGATCGTCATGCCGTCCGTTAGCCCTGTTTTTTCAATGGCTTCACGTATGCTGCCTAAGACCTTGCTTTTGCCTGGCAGGACTGGCTCGATCTTGCGACTCGCTTCTTTGTAGGCATGGATATTGGCCGTTTCATTTTCAAAGACCCCGTATTGGTTGGCATAGCATTCAGGGATGTCTTTTCCTGCTTTGTTTAACACCATAATTACACTTCCTCCTCGGTAATCAATTTCGCTGCTTTGGCAAGGGCGATCACGCGTTCCGCTCGCTCAACGATTGGTTTATCGACCATTTTGCCATTCAAGGAGATCACACCAGAACCTTTGCTTTCGGCTTCGCGAATGGCCCAGATCACTTCTTTGGCCTGTTGGATCTCGGCTTTTGAAGGCGCATAGATCCCATTGACTAGGGGAATCTGCCGTGGATTGATCACTGATTTTCCGTCAAAACCAAGCTGCTTGATGCGAGTCGTTTCAGCGATAAAGCCATCGGTGTCATTGATATCAGAAAAGACGGTATCGATGGCGGCGATCCCTGCAGCTCTAGCTGCATGCAAGATCATACTGCGGGCAAACAACAATTCTTGCCCATCTGGGTAGCGACGAGTCTTCATATTGGTGACATAATCTTCTGCCCCTAAAGCGATCCCGATCAAACGATCGGAAGCTGTAGCGATGTCTCGGGCATTTAAAACGCCTTCGGCAGACTCGATGGCAGCCATCATTTTGGTGGTTCCTACAGGCAGATCGTTTTCTTCTTCTACTTGTGTGATCACAGCGGCAACGTCAATGATATCTTGGGCGGTTTCGGTTTTCGGTAGGCGAATGACGTTGACCCCCGCTAGGACCATCGCTTCGATATCAAGGGCACCCACCGTGTCGAGGCCGTTGATGCGTACGACGGTTTCGATGGCAGAATAGTCAAAGGTTTTTAAGGCAAAATGCACCAGTGTCCGAGCGGAGTCTTTTTCATTCAAGGAGACCGCATCTTCTAAATCAAACATAACGGAATCGGCGCCATACAATGGTGCATCCCGTAGCATGGCAGCATTGGCTCCTGGTACAAACATCATCGTTCTTCTTAAACGTTCCATGTGTCGATCTCCTTCCAAGCATACTGTTCTTGTTCGGCGGCCCGATGAACGGCGGTCAGAGTTCGGGCTTTGATGGTACAGTCCAAGGCGCCTTTATCGGTGGCGGTGATTTTGGCCTGTGTCACGCCTAGATGGTTCAGCGTCTCAAGGATGACGGCGCGAATTTGTTTGCCGAATTGTTTTTCGACACTGCTATCGAGGGTCAGCTCGATGGTTTGGGTTGTGGTAGGCTCGATCGCGATCAAGATATCACTGGATTCAACAGAGCCAGCAACCGCACTTTTTTTGATTTCCACTTATTATCACCTCTAAATATAGTTATGCTGCATTAAAAATGAGAACGTTGTTTCTGGTAAAAATTGCTGCAAAGAAAGTAAATCTTTTTCTGCAATCGCTTTCCGAACGTTTGTAGCCGAAACGGTTGATTGGTTGATCTTCAGACGGTCGATCACGATCAGTTCAAGCTCGGGAGAAAAAACGGCAGCCATGGCCTCGTTGTAGAGTTGGGTCACGGGCGAGTAAGGCTCTGAGCCTACAAAACGCGTAGTGATCGCCAACAGCGGGGCAATTTTTTCTTTGAAGAGGGTTGCATCAAAGGCGGCTTGTTTTTTGGCGATCGCCTCAGGTGCTTGCTCTTTCAAGAAATAACTGGGAAAGACCGCCGAAGAGACGAGATAGTTGTTGGTCGGCAGCACCGTTACATTTGGCAGATGAGCCACACCATCCGTCACCATCTGCAGCCGTTCGCTGGCAGAAAATTGCGAGCGGTCTTCTGATAAAACGAACACATAAACCTGTTCTTTTTGACTCGCAGCCGTTTCGACTAAGTACAAATGTCCTTTAGTAAAAGGATTAGCGTTCATGACGATCGCGCCGTTGTTTTGTCCAATTCGCTGCCGTTGCAGCTGTTGGGCATAGCTTTCAAAAGAAGGAACGCCTTGTTCCATGAACAAGATGTCTTGTGCTGCCAGCACTTCACGAAACCCGAGGGATTCAAAAAACAGGCGGTTTTTCGGTGCTGTATAGACGAAGGACTTGGTGAAGCCTTCGTCTTTGATATGATCGCTAAGGTGTGAAATCAATTGCGTCAACAGCTGTTCGGAGCGTCTTTTTTCACAGACCACCACATACTTGATGATATTGGCATAGCAAGAAGCAGTAGCAATCAAGGTTTGCTGGTCAAAAATGCCGACGGTATAGGCTACTTCTTCACCGACGGCTAAGCCAGCACGGGTGATCAATTTTTGCCATTGCAAAAAGACTTCTGGATCTTTTTGCAGCCAGATTCTTTTTAGGGTATACATACAATGCCTTCTTTATTTTTTTACTGGGAAGAGCTTCGACAAAAGCAAGGATGCGAAGTAGATGATCAGGATCACGACAAAGACGCCGCCCCAACCGAATAACAACAATTCAAATGAAGTCAGTAAATCTTGACTCATAGTTTTCCTCTCCTTTCTAGTGACCTAAGCAATCAGTGCCAGCAGTAAGCCACCGGCGATGACCGAAGCAATCTGTCCTGAAACGTTGGCACTGGCTGCATGCATCAAAATAAAGTTTTGCGGATCTTCATCTGTCGCCATTTTTTGGATGACCCGACTAGACATTGGAAACGCAGAGATACCAGCGGCACCGATCATTGGATTGATTTTTTCTTTACGGAACAAGTTCAGCACTTTCGCAAACAACACGCCGCCGACCGAGTCCATAATGAAGGCAACCAGCCCTAAACCAATAACCATCAATGTATCGACTTGTAAGAATTCTTCATATTGCATTTTCACAGAAATTGATAAACCTAGGAGGATACTAATGATATTCACTAGTTCGTTTTGAGCAGTGATGGACAAACGATCCAAGACACCACATTCCCGTAAGAGATTTCCAAACATCAAAAATCCAACCAGTGGCAATGAAACAGGTGCAATTAACCCTGCTACGATCGAGATCACGATCGGGAACAAAATTTTGGCCGTTTGCGAAACTTCGCCGGCACGATACGACATACGAATTTTTCGTTCATGCTTGGTCGTCACTGCTTTGATGGCAACCGGTTGAATGATCGGTACTAGCGCCATGTAAGAGTAAGCTGCTACCATGATCGCACCCATATATTTCGAGTTCAGCGTATTTGCGACAAAAATCGAAGTCGGACCGTCAGCAGCGCCGATGATCCCGATGGAAGCTGCGTCGTTTAAATCAAAACCAAGCAACACGGCAACGATGATCGTAAAGAAGATCCCGAATTGCGCAGCAGCGCCAAACAACAAAAGAAATGGATTTTGCAGCAAGGGACCAAAATCGATCATCGCGCCAATCCCGATAAACAAAAGCAAGGGGAACAATTCAGTTGAGATCCCCATATCAAACAATACTTGGAACGGGCCAGCTTCTCCGCCAGCACTTAACACACCTGAGTTCGGGAAGTTCACTAACAACGTGCCCAATCCCATGGGTACTAATAAGGTCGGTTCATATTCTTTCTTGATTCCCAAATACATCAATAGACCACCGATGAACATCATAACGATCCGTCCCGGCTCCGATCCTAACCCGACTACACCTTCAATTAACGTTTCCACTACGTCACTTCCTTTTCAATAAATTAGCCGATCGTAATCAGCAGTTCTCCTGGGTTGACCATGTCGCCCGCATTGACTGCAATGGCAACCACGGTTCCTGCTTTTGGTGCCACGATCTCATTTTCCATCTTCATGGCTTCTAAAATCATCAACGACTGGTTTTCTTGTACAGTATCACCTACATTGACCAAGAGACGTAAAATCGTTCCCGGCATCGGAGAATGAATCGGCTCGCCATCAGCAGGAAGCGTAGCTGGCGCTGGCTGTGGTGCTACTTCTGGTTCTGGTGTGCTGACTGCCTCTGGTTGAGCAGGTACCGCTGTGGGAGCCGGTGTTGGCACTGCTGGAGCAGGAGCGGTAGGTTGCGGCGCACCGATTTCTTCCATTTCGACAAGGTATTCTTGCCCATCGATCGCTATTTTAAATTTACGTAACATGTTTTTCCCTCACTTGTTTTCATTTTTTTTGGCTATTTTTTTGATTGTGAACTGAGAATCAGGCAGCTCTCCTGCGGCAATACTGGCAGCAATCAGGGCGACTCGCTTAAATTCAGGATTGCGTTTCTCAATTCTTCGAATGATAAACTGACTTTCAGGGTAACATTCAGCCCCTAGTGCGGCGGCTATCAGACTGACTAATGGATAATCTTCTGCAGGCGCTGGCTGATAGCTCAACACTTCTTGCCAATCAGACGCGGGTGGATCCGTTATCATTTCCTCGGGCTTCAAAGGGGAGCTGACAGGCGCATCAGGTTCATCATGCGTTTTTTTGAACAATCTTTTAATAAGATTCATGGGTTTCTCCTTTCTCAATGATTCGTTCCCTTTCATTATAGAAATTCCCGTTCAATCAGCGAGATTTATTTCGGCTAAAAATTGTTTTTTCAGTGTTCCTTTTTTGAAAAAAGAGCGAAAAACCTTGGTAAACGTTGATTTATCAAAGTTTTTCTTGCGTTAATATTCTATTAAGAACTTTTTAAACGAAAAATAAGATTTGAAAAGAGAAATTGTTTTTTTGCTGTTCTTTTTTTAAACGGGTCTTTTTTTCTATTTCTTGATTGTTTATTCTTAGACGTGTAAAGCATTCAATAACATTATTTCCTTTAAGAAAAGAAAAATATTCACAAACTAGTGACGCTTGTCGCTAACAAATTACGGGCCTGTAATTTTTTAAAATGTTTTTTGATAACGCTTACACATTTCGATGCATGAAAGGAAGAAGAAAATGTTCTTAACGATTTTATCCTATGCTATGATTATTGTCTTCATGTTCGTCATCATGAAGAAAAAAATGTCACCCTTTACATCCTTAGTAATTATCCCATTACTATTTACCCTCGTTGCGATGGTTGCTGGTGTTTCAGAAAAAGGCAATATCGGTGATTTTGTCCTTGAGGGAATCTCCACCACAGCCAACACAGGGATCATGTTGCTGTTTGCGATTTTGTACTTTTCCATTATGTTGGATGCGGGATTGTTTGATCCAATCACGAAAAAAATGATTTATTTTGCTAAAGGCGATCCGATGAAAGTCTTGATGGCAACGGCAGTCGTTGCCGCTGCAGTCTCTTTGAACGGTGATGGAACGACCACGACCTTGATCTGTTGTTCTGCGTTTATTCCCATTTATAAGAAGTTGAATATGAAAATGATGAACCTTGGTGTCTTGATCATTTTGCAAAACACCATCATGAACTTGTTGCCATGGGGCGGACCGACTGCTCGGGCAATGGCCGTGCTGGAAGTCGATGCGGATATTCTTTCTTATCTGCTGCCAGGAATGATTTTGTCTCTGCTCTATGTGGTTTTCTTTGTAGCTCGCAGAATGGGGATCCAAGAACGGAAACGTTTAGGAGTTACCGAGCTGACGAATGATGAGATTTTAGAAATGACAACTGTGACTGATCCTGATACATTAGCGATCCGCCGTCCGAAAAACTTTGTCTTCAACGGTATCTTAACGATCGTCTTGATTGGCTGGTTAGTAGCAAGTTCCTTTATCTCTAGTATCGCTTTACCACCAATCTTGTTATTCCTAGTAGGTACGTGTATCGCATTGATGGTCAACTACCCAATCTTGAAAGACCAGTCGTCACGGATCGGTGCCAACGGCGGCGACGCTGTGCAAGTCGTAATTTTAGTTTTTGCAGCAGGCGTCTTCATGGGCTTGTTCCAAGGCTCAGGGATGGCAACGGCTTTGGCGAATAGCTTCACGCAAATCATCCCTAAACAATTGGCTGGTTTCTGGGGCTTAGTCATCGCCCTGATTTCTGCACCTGGGACCTTCTTTATTTCCAATGACGGGTTTTACTTTGGGGTCCTGCCAGTCTTAGCAGAAGCAGGTCGTTCGTATGGCTTCACCAATATGCAGATGGCCTTAGCCTCTTTAATGGGCCAAGCGTTCCACTTGCTAAGTCCATTGGTTGCCTTTATCTACTTGCTGTTGCGCTTGACGGGCTTAGATATGGGACAATGGCAAAAAGAAGCTGCGAAATACGCACTGGGGATTTTCGTGATCTTCGTCGTTACGATCGTGCTATTAGGTCACATGCCGTTTTATATTCCACAGTAATTTCATACAGAAACTATCGAGCAGGCTGCCATTTTGCTCGGTAGTTTTCCTTGTTTATCGATAAGCTTATTTTTTCCCAAAAATCTCATTTGTTTTTAGTATGATAGGAGTAAATCATGAATCCAATTATTGATGCAGTAAATAAAAATCTGGATCTGACCAAAAATAAACCATTAAAAGATCTGATCTATGAAGCATTCAAAAAAACCATCATTTTAGGAGATATTCCCGCAGGCTCTCGCATCAATGAGAAAGAATTTTCCGATACGCTAAATATCAGCCGAACCCCGATTCGTTACGCCATGACTCAGCTCGTGGCTGAAAAACTGGTGGAGCATGTGCCAAAAATCGGCATCGTCGTAAAAGGGATCAGTATCAAAGATGCTTATGAGATTTACGATATCCGCAAATCATTGGATACGTTAGCGACCATCAAAGCGATGGACTTGATGACTGAGGAAGATTTCCAGGAGATGCGCTGCTTGTTAGAACATGGCGAACAGCTGAATCGTGAGGATGATGTGGATGGGGTCTTGAAAAACTTTTCGGACTTCAATGCGTTTATTTACGAAAAAAGTCAAATGCTGCGGTTAAAAAGTATCGTGCTAGATCTGCAAGCGTACCTCGTGTATTTTCGTGACATTGCGATTCGCTCTTCTAGAAGAAGGGATGCGGCATTGGCGGAACATTGGCTGATTTATCGCGGCATGAGAACCAATGACACGGAACAGATCACGTTGTTGACTCATGAACATTTGGATCACTCCCTGCAATTTATTCTTGCTGAAATGGAGCGAAGAAAAATTGACTGATTCCCGTCTTTTTACCGCCAGCAGCTATGCAGTCAATGCGCTGCATTATGAGGTAGCGTTAGCACCCAAGCCTGGTTTAGTAGATCCTTGCTCCTCTGGTGCGCATCAGGACATGAATGTGTTTACCTTTATCAACAGTATCACTTGTTTGGCGCCTTTTTTTCAGCGCTATAGCCAAGCGGGCTTTGCCCATACAGGCTCGCTGATCCAGCTGTTTGACCAGTTACGAGGGATCGGTCAAGAAGCAGAAGAAGCGATGCTTCGGGCAACCAAAGGCATCAATACCCACAAAGGGGCAAATTTTTCCTTTGCAGTTTTGTTGGGGGCGACAGGAGTCTATTATCAACAAAATGGCAAGGCGGAGCTGACGGCTGAAGATACCAATCAGATCCTGCAGCTTGCCGCTGATATCTGCCAGCATTTGGTCAAGCAAGACCTGCAGCAAATCACCCACAAAGACCAATTGTCTTATGGAGAAAAAAATTATTTGACCTACGGCACGATGGGGATTCGTGGAGAAGCTGCAGCTGGGTATCCAACGGTCAAAAAACTGCTGGAGTACTTGCGGCAGCAACCGCAAAAAACCTCCGTTTCCTTGTTGCGCGGGTTAGTCTATCTAATGAGTGAAACCGAAGACAGCAACCTCGTCCATCGAGGAGGTTACGATGCGATGAAGACCGTGCAGCAGGAGATGCAAAAAATTCACCAAGCCAATCTGTCAGATACAGACTTGCTTCGTGAATTAACGATCTATGATCAAGTATTGATCGCGCGCCATTTGAGTCCCGGCGGATCGGCGGATCTTTTAGCATTGGCGCTTTATTTCTTGCAGCTAGAAGGCGTCTCCTTCTGGTAAAAAGGTATAGCCGATCCCCCAAACGGTTTTTAAAAAGCGGGCGTGCTTCGGCTCATCTTCAATTTTGTTTCGCAGATGATTGATAAAAACCATCACGGTATTGGCATCGAATTGGCCATCTTGCCAGACATTGCTGTAAATCTGTTCTTTCGAGAACACTTGATCTGGATTTTCCATGAAAAAGCGCATTAGCATGATTTCTTTTGAAGACAACTTGATGGGCTGATCATTTTTGAAAAACTGATAGCGTTTTTGGTCAAAACGAAACATGCCGCTGCACAGATCGCCTTCCGGTTTGGCGATCCCTTTTTCTCGCAGCACGTTGCGGCGATCAAGAATCGAAACGATTTGTGCTTTTAAGAGTGCCGGTGAAAAAGGCTTCGTAATGTAGTGATCGGCGCCAATCTCATAGCCGTTGATCATGTCTTTTTCGTCACTTTTTCCGCTCAAAAAAACGATCGGCACCGTGGGGTTTTCTTCCCGAATCAGTTGTGCCAAATGATAGCCGTCATTTTCATGCTCTAAACTGATATCCAGTAAAAAAAGATCAAAGCTGACACGAGAGTTGATCGCAATCGTTTTTTCAACGGAATCGGTCTGGTAGATCAAAATACCCGTCGACTGTAAAGATTTCCAAATCAGCCGCCGAATGGCAGGGTCATCATCAACGATTAAAATTTTTTCATCTCGCAAAATATCCGCCTCCTGTATCAATAGTATTATAGTAAATATGAAAGGGGTTTACAATGAAACCGCCATCAAAGTTTTGGCTGTATTTAAGTGTGGTCGCTACCTTATTCATTACACTGATTGGGCTTATTTTTACCTTTACAAGTTATAAAAGCGCACAAAGACAAGCTGAAACCGTCGGGTTGCGGCAGTTGGAAACGGTCAATCAAGCGGCGATCAAGCTGATCAGCCGCAGTATCGAATCGTACCACATGGCTCTTACCAATTATGCCGATGACCGCCTCGAAGGCGCCGCCTTAGCTGATTTGCAGCGCCCCTTAACGTTACCAGTGATCAATTCTGCGAACAATGCCATGGTCGGATTGTTTTTGATCGACCAACAAGGTCAGGTCATCGCTCAAAATACTGCAACGGCGGTCAATAAACCAGAAGACCCGCCGGTGCAAGAATTGTTATTCAAAGACCCATCCTTAGACAAGGTATTGGCAGGACGGCAGGTACAAAATGGGCAAGTCTATTTTGATGGCAAGCAGGCCTATCTAAATGTGTATCAGTCCTTAACCCTTGACGACAAAGAAGCGATTCTTGTGATGCCTTTGAATCTACAGCGCATGTATCAACATGAATTTACCACCGATCGCAATGTCTCCGGCTATACGATGGTCAAAAACGCCGAGATGCGGATCGTTATGCACCCATCGGACGAACAAATTGGTTTTTCCATCGTTGAAAGCCGCAAAAAAGAATTTCCAGAGCTGGATTTCACCGATCTTGAGCGCTTGGAGCAAGAACAAAGCGACAATGAAGAGGGCACCTCCGTCTATTATTCTTATTGGTGGAACGAAGAAACACTGCAAAAAGTGCTGAAATTGGCTGCTTATCAATGGATCACCATCGGCGACAGTCGCCTGATCGTCGCCAGCAATGCTGATTTTTTGGAGCAAAGCGGTCTCTTTTTACAAGACAACTTGATTTTGATCGGCCTACTAGGTTTGTTGTTTGTCATTATGATTTTATTGACGGTCCTGATCAAAAACTACATGAAACGCAATCAAGCCTATGTCGAAAACCAAGCATTGAAAGAACGACAACGGCTGTTAAAAGAAAAGCACGAAATCGAAAAAAACATTTTGCAAGAATCAAAACTGGAAACCATTGGCTTATTAACGACCTCGATCGTTCATGACCTAAACAACTTTTTGACGCCCATGATTGGTCATCTGCAATTGCTGATTGAGGAAAACCAACACGATGAAGTCTTGATGGAGGACTTGCAAGAAGTCTGCAAAGCAGCAGAAAAAGGCAAAGAGTTATCTAGCAATGTGCTGCGTTTTTCAAAACTCGAAAGTGCCGATAAAACTGTGCAGTCGATCGCCGCCACCTTGACAGAGGCCATCGCTACTATGCGCGCACTGTTGCCAAAAGCCTTTTCCCTTACGTATGATATCCAAGAAGTAGGATATGCTGTCTACGAGAAGATCGATCTGCAAGTCATTATTTACAACTTGTTGATGAATGTATACCAAGCAAATGCCGACTGCAGCATTCGATTGAGCCGCACTTCGACAGAAAGCGCCACCTTTCTGTTTCGTAAGCAAGCTTTCTCCGCGCAACAGGAGTTTGCTTTGATCGAAATCGCCGACAACGGTCCAGGCATACCAGAAGCGATCCAAGAAAAAATCTTTACCCGCTTTTTCACGACCAAGAGTGCCACTGGCGGTACTGGTCTAGGACTCTTCACTGTCTCTTCGATCGTGGAAAAAAACGATTGGCTGATTGATGTTACAAGTACGCCTAAAGGAACCACCTTCTATATTGGTATCCCTCTAACTGATCCCGAAAAAGCCGCTGAAACCAACTGATCCAATGGGGTGGTTTCAGTGGTCTTTTTCTTGGGTATGTTGGAAGGCATTGATTTTTTGCAGGACTAGCAAGACGAGTACCAAAACAAAGATCGCTAAAGCAAAAAATAGGGCATCGTTCGCCATACCTTGCGTCAACAATAACTCGCGCAAAATCGCAGTAATGCTGATCAGAATCAAGTAACGGACGGGAATATGGTGTCCGTCCTTCATATACCGCAGCAACATCAAAATGATTTCTAATAAAATGAATAACGTGGCAATTTCTTCAATCAAAAAGGACAGGTGGGGCGCTTCACTTAAGGGAAAGAGCGTCGTGCTGATCATAAAAATCGCTTTTCCCATAAAAATCAAGACGACAACGACTAAGATCGCCAACATGCTATCAATGCAAATACTGATCACTCGCTCGAACATTCGGGTCAATTTTTCCATTCGCCACTCCATTTCTGCTTTTTCTTTTATTATACAAAAGAAGACGCAGAACAAAGGTAAAAGAACAGAGAAAGAACAATCGCGGCCATATCTTTTTGACCACAAGCTTAACGGTCCTTCTATGAGCGTGTCTTTTGTGATAGCTTTCAATAGCAGAAAGTAGCGAGAAAAATATATTATCTTTTTTCGAAAAAATTAGAATAAGATGAGAATGGATAGTTAAAATATACACAAATTATTACGAGACACTTAGTTTCTTTTTTTGTTACAATGGTTAAATAAAATAGAACGCTGTTGGAATGTTGCTTAAACAATGTTTTTATCGCTATCGAATAGAAAAATAGTCCGATCGCAAGATGTTTATCATTGTTAATAAAGTAACAAGTTGGGCGGAGTTCGCAAGAAAAATGCTGCTTTTCTTATCGTATATGACGGGGATCAGTGAGGAGAAAAGAGCAAGAAAAACGGAGGGAAACAAATGAAAAAAAGTGGATGGTCAAAATGGGTGATTGGGGCAGCCTCATTATTGTTGCTTAGTGCATGTGGTGCCGATGGCGGAACAAAAGCCAGCAGCAGTGCGGCAAGCTCTTCTTCAGAAAGTGAAGTCACTTCAGGTGCTTCCCAACAAGAGTATACCGATCCAGCAGAGTTAAAAGATCAATATGATATCGTCATCGTTGGTGCTGGCGGTGCAGGGATGGCAGCAGCCTTGTCGGCTAAAGATGCTGGAATGAATCCAGTCATTTTAGAAAAAATGCCGATCGCAGGCGGAAATACCTTGAAATCTTCTGGCGGAATGAACGCATCAGAAACCAAGTTCCAAGAAGCCCAAGGCATTGAAGATTCCAATGAACTATTTTTTGAAGATACCCTAAAAGGCGGTAAAGGAACCAACGATCAAGAATTGCTGCATTATTTAGTAGATAACTCTGCTTCAGCGATTGATTGGTTGGATTCAATGGGGATCACTTTAGACAATATCAGCTATAGCGGTGGTGCCAGTGTAAAACGGATCCATCGTCCTCACGACGGTTCAGCAGTCGGTACGTACTTGGTGGATGGTTTGTTGAGAAACATTCATGAGCAAGAAATTCCTTTGTTTGTAAATGCTGATGTGACAAAAATCAATGAAACAGACGGCAAAGTCACTGGCGTCAACGTGAAAATCAATGGCGAAGAAAAAGAAATCGCTGGTGATGCGGTGGTTGTTACTACGGGTGGTTTTGGCTCCAACAAAGAACTGATCGAAAAATACCGTCCAGATCTGAAAGGCTATGTCAGCACGACTTCTGAAGGAAGTACAGGCGATGGCATCAAGATGATCGAAGAATTAGGCGGCGCAACGGTTGATATGGATCAAATCCAAGTCCATCCAACCGTGGTTCAAGATACAGGCATGTTGATCAGTGAAACCGTTCGTGGAGAAGGCGCCATCTTGGTGAACCAACAAGGGGAACGTTTCTACAATGAATTAGAAACCCGCGACAATGTTTCAGCTGCTATCACGGATCTGCCAGAAAGCTATGCCTATTTGATTTTTGACAATGCGTTAGCAGGCAGAGCCAAACAAGTCGATTACTACAAAGAACAAGGCGTAGTTGTAGAAGCCGACACCATCGAAGCCTTAGCTGAAAAAATCGATGTCGATCCAGCAACCTTGAAGAAAACCTTAGATACATGGAACCAAGCAGTGGCAGACAAAGCCGACAAAGATTTCGGTCGTGAAACGGCGATGGACTATGATCTGACGGAAGGGCCATTCTATGCGATTCAAATCGCACCTGGGATCCACCACACAATGGGCGGCGTCAAAATCAATACGAAGACCCAAGTATTGAAAGAAGATGGCACACCAATCACTGGCTTGTATGCAGCAGGTGAAGTGACCGGCGGTATCCACGGACAAAATCGAATCGGCGGCAATGCTGTAGCCGACATTATGGTCTTTGGTCGCCAAGCAGGCGCGCAATCCTCTGACTATGTGAAAGAAAACGGGAAATAAGCGGCTGTTTTTTCCTAAAAAAGACCGTATATAAAGAAAGAAACTTGGAACGAATCCTCTTAAGCGATTAGGAGGAGAATCGTTTCAAGTTTTTTTGTATTTCTCACTGAAAGGACGGGAAACTAGTCATTATAATCTTATAATGATTTGATAATTTATAATTCACATATAAACAAAATGTTTTTGTCAGTAGGGTTTGCTTTTCAATGAATCGGAATCAAGGAATAAACGGATAAGATTGGTTTATTCGATGATAAAAAATTTTAGGAGGCAGAGTATGAAAAACGCATTGGTAAAATGGTCGGTCGGGGTGGCAATCTTACTTGGAGGGACCTTGTTCTTCACGGGAAAACAAGTATTTGCTCATGGTTATGTGGAATCACCTGTCAGTCGGGGCTATCAAGGGTCTTTGGATCGCAATACGTTAGGGTGGAGCGCTGCGTTTGAAAAATATGGCAATGTCATTTCAAACCCACAATCATTGGAAACCAAAAAAGGCTTTCCAGAAGCAGGACCAGTAGATGGTCGTATCGCTTCAGCAGATGGTGGACTCGGACAAATCGGGGACTTTGTTCTTGATGAACAAGGAACCAGTCGTTGGACCAAACAAGACATCAATCAAGGACCATTGCGGGTCAACTGGCATTATACAGCGCCGCATAAGACCACAAAATGGCATTACTATATCACGAAACCAGGATGGGATCAAAACGCGCCACTTTCAAGAGATAGCTTGGAATTGATCGCCACTGTAAATCACGATGGTTCGGCTGCCAGCAATAGTCCAAGCCATACCATTACCATTCCAGAAAATCGTCTTGGTTACCATGTCATTTTAGCGGTCTGGGATGTTGCCGATACGCCAAATGCCTTTTATAACGTGATCGACGTTAACGTTTCTGGTTCAACGGTCATTCCTGAAAAACCAGCAGCACCAGCAAATGTCCGCTCAGAACGAGTGACTAGCAGCACGGTGGCTTTAGCATGGAACGGTCAAACCGATGCGAAAGAATACAACGTGTATCGTGATGGTGCCTTAGTGGCAACGACTACTGAGCCAACCTTTACCGACACGCAATTAAAAGCCAACACAACCTATAACTATCAAGTAGAAGCAGTCGGCTTTACGGCGTTAGTTTCAGAAAAAAGTGCTGCAGTGAAAGTGACTACCTCAGCAGACAATCAAGTCGAAACCCCTTCGACACCAGGCAACCTACACCAAATGAGCGTGACAGACAGCAGCGTGTCCTTAATGTGGCAAGCATCGACTCATACAAATGGGATCGCTGGATATGACGTTTACCGCAATGGCGTCAAAATCGCTACAGCCAAAGGAACAACCTATGAAGACACGAATCTAGCAGCGGATACAACCTACAATTACCAAATCAAAGCAATCAGTAAAACGGGCGAACAATCCGCCTTTAGTAACCAGCTGAGCGTGAAAACCAATGCCAAAGAAGAAACGGAAACACCTGGAGGCGGGGAGTCAGAATACCGTGTGTGGAAACTAGGAACTTTCTCTGCACCAGAAGTGTATACAAGCGGTGAAATCGTGAGCCATAAAGGCAGCAACTATGTCGTGATCAACACCCACTCAAATTACGGGGACACAACATGGTCTCCTGATCAAGCACCAACCTTGTTTCAGAAGCTGTAACCCTTGAATGAATCAGTAACGCAAGAGCAGTGCGGTGGCACTGCTCTTTTTGACTCTTTTATGAGGAGGAAATGATTGAACCTTTGTTTGATTCGTGCAACCAATTGGACGAATTCGTTTGAGGAATGCAAAAAAGTGCTGCTATGCGTCATGCGCAGCAGCACCTGTTTTTTTGTTTTAGATCAAGAATAGAAGAAACGGATCAAGATCCCACCTAAAATCAGCACGATCGCACCACATAAACGGTTGGCCATTTGGGCAAAAGCAATCATTTCCATTCTATCAGAGGCAGACAATACAGCGATATTGCCTGTTCCCCCCATGGAGTTGTTGATCATACCGGCGCCAATTGCGGTTTCAACGGGGTACATCCCCAATACCATCCCGAAGAACCAGCTGGCAGCCCCCATAGATACGACACTGGTTAGGCAAAGCACGACAAATTGCCAAGTAAAGGCAGATGCCAATGTTGACAGATCAATCAATGCCAAACCAATCCCCGCTAAGACCGCATGGGTCAAATTCGTCATCACAACATTGTTGAACATCACCACAGAATCTTCGAGTTTCTTAGGGACAATGTTCAAGGCTTTCAGAATAAAGACAATCACGATCATAAAGGCATACTCGTGAATTTTAGGGAAAAAGTCACTTAAAATCGCACCAACGACCAACAGTGAGAAGGAAAAGAGCATCCCGACCCCGATTTGTTGGGCATCAAGCGTAATTTTTGGTTTTTCTAATTCTTCTTTCGTGGCATTGATCAAGGTGCCATGGCCATTGTATTTGGTTTTAGCAAAAGCTTTGGCGATAAATAAAGCACCAATAATGGCAAGAATATTCCCGAAAGTAACTGCTGGCGCTAATTGAGAAAAGATGGCAGCTTGATTGCCGTTTGCCAAGCCATCGGCATAAATTTGTGAAAGTGGGGTGATTCCCGCTCCCATCCCGCCAGACATCATTGGTAGAGAGACATACATCACCGAATCAGCAAAGCCATTGCCTAGCAGCATACCGACAAGGCCGACGGAGAAAAAGCCTACTACCATAGTGATCAAAGCAACGGGAATGAATTTCGTAGAAGCTTTCACCAACAAATTACGGTTCATACCTAAAATCGAGCCGCAAATCAAAGCGGCAATATAGAAATCAAGAAAGCCAAAACCGCCCCCCATGAAGTCACTGACCGCGTCAATGACTTTCGTGGGTACGAGATGGAAGGAGGCTAAAAGGGTGGCACCAAGCAGGGTAAAAACTGACCCGCCGCCAAGATAAGAATTCATGATCGGGAGTTTTTCCCCAATGAAATACAGCAGGTGTCCTAAGGCAACCAGTAAAATGGTGATCCCAACCATATTTAATGGTAATTTGTCTAAGGCAATCGCACTGAATATGACAACCATGAAAAAGAGATACAAGGGAAGACTAATTCCCGAAATCGTCATCGTTTTTAATTTATTCATTTTTCAGACCTTCCTAGTATGTTGGATACCATTTAAGATTTTGGACAGCTTTTGCCATATCGGTTTCTTGCGCTTGGGCTAACCCTTGTTCTTTGGCTTTGTTGGCAACTGCTTCAGCCACTTTGATAGAAACGTCCGCAACGTATTCAAATGGTGGAAGAACTGGTGCACCAGGTTGGCTCAAATCAACCAAACCACTTAATGAGTGAGCAGCGGCACCAATCATTTCGTCGGTCAAGAGAGAGGCTTCTGAAGCCAACATACCTAATCCTAGACCAGGATAGATCAAGGCGTTGTTTGCTTGACCGATTTGGTAGTCGACCCCTTTGTATTGGATCGTTCCTGAAGGGACACCGGTTGCTACAAAGGCTTTTCCATCAGACCATTCGATTACTTGTTCAGCCGTTGCTTCTAATTTTTTGGTTGGATTCGAGATAGGGAAAATCACTGGACGAGCAGTGTTTTCACACATCGCTTCCACAACTTCTTTGGTAAAGGCACCCGCATTGGTTGAAGTACCGACCAAAATCGTTGGTTTTGCGACTTTAATGACATTGATCAATTGTGTCATATCGCCAGCATTGGCAAAGTCAGCTCGTTTTTTGGCAAATGGTTTTTGTGCAGGAGTCAAATCGGACATATCATCGAACAAAAGCCCTTGTTTGTCAACCATAAAGAAATGATTGTAGGCTTCTTCTTCTGAAAGACCTTCGCTGACCATTTCCGCATGGACACGGCTGGCAATCCCGGCACCAGCGGAACCACCGCCATAACATAAGTAGACTTGATCCGTTAATTTTTCACCTGTAATATCCAGTGCACCGAAGATACCGCCCAGCACAACGATTCCCGTTCCTTGGATGTCATCGTTAAAAGTTGGAATTGTTTGTTTGTATTTGTCCAAAATCGTTGCAGCATTTGAACGGCCAAAGTCTTCCCAATGCAAGTAAAGTTTAGGGAACAATGATTCTGCCGTTTGAACAAATTGATCGATGAATTGGTAGTAGGCATCACCGTAGACACGTTCTTGACGATTGCCTAGATACAAATGATCCTCTAACAATTCTTTACGGTTGGTACCGGCATCGATCACGATTGGTAAAACAGAAGCAGGGTCGATCCCAGCAGCAGCTGTATAAATCATCAATTTACCGACAGAAATATCGACACCTTGGACACCCCAGTCACCAATCCCAAGAATCCCTTCAGCGTCAGTGGCTACGATCAAGCGAATGTCCCGATCGCCAGCGGCATTTTTCAACGTTTCTTCGATATTCTCTGGATGATTGATATCTAAGTACGCTGCATATTGAGGATCCACAAATAGGCGGCTGTAATTTTCAATGGTGTCAGCAATCGTTGGATCATAGACGATCGGATTGAATTCAACGATATGTTGGTTGAACAAATAGTAGAACAATGTCCGATTGGTATTAAAGATCTCCATTAAAAAGTGACGTTTTTCAATGTCGGATTCTTTGGTGACATATTGTAAATAGGCTTGTTCTGCTTGTTCTTCGATCGTTTGTACGTGAGGGGGCAATAAACCGATCAACCCTAGTTCTTTTCGTTCTTCTTGCGTAAACGCGGTTCCTTTGTTTAAAAATGGGTTATTTAAAATGTCATGTGCTTTCATTATGTTCCTCCAATGGATATATTTTGAGTACTCGTTCATTTCCATTAGCTACTTTAATCCTCGGACAGAATTATAGTCAACTATCGGTGGTATAATAAAAATTATTTATAACAAAACCGCTGCTAGTTTAAACCGGTTAAGGGAGGAATCAGACGATGAATATACGAGATTTAGAATACTTTAACGCTTTGGCAGATATGCTTTCTTTTACGCAAGTGGCGCATAAATTTGCGGTCAGTCAACCAACCGTCAGCTACGCTGTCAAACGCTTGGAAGAGCATTATGGCTGTGATTTGATCGCTCGAGAAGCCTCTCATCGCTCCATTTCATTGACCACGGAGGGGGAAATTTTGAAGGCTCATGCACAGTATATCTTAGATGAATTTGTGACCTTGGACCGAGCCATCGACCATGCTAAAAACAATCGGACCCACATCGGTTTGCCGCCAATCATTCGTTCCAAAGTCTTTTCGAAACTCTTAGATGAAAAAGAGATCATCCGCTTTATTTCGAAGTTTCACTTAGTATCTGGGGGATCCAATGAATTGCTTTCAAAACTATTATCAGGAAAAATCGATTTTAGCTTGCTGGGCAGCGTCAATCCCCTCGTCCACCCGAATCTACAGGTGAAGTTGCTGCATCAGCAAGAGTTTTTTATCTTTGTGTCAAAAGAAAACCCATTGGCAGGAAAAAAGGAAATCTCGTTTGAAGAAGCTGCCGAATATCCCTTTATCTTACTGGAGAAAGGCTATACCCATATGCGCGCCTTTCAGAATTTAAGTGAGAAATCAAAGAAGAAGCCAGAAGTCCCCTTTTATTTTTCAGACGTCCAGACGATTGGTCAGCTGGTCAGTTCCAATATCGGCATTACCTTGATGACGGAATTTCCCGTGTTTCAAGAAATGGAAGGCTTAATGAAAATACCGCTAGTCCCTGAAGATAAGGAAATTTTTTATATTCAATATGCCTATCTAAAGAGTGCGTTGTTGAATCAAGAGGTCCAAAAGTTGATTAGGATCTTGGATGAGCTGTCTTGGGAGGAGGAAGGGTGAGGAATGGGGATTTCTGGCGGTAAGGTCAGAGAAAAATGGTGTCGGCATGTGTTCTTGAGGTAAGAAAAATCTTTCAAAGTAGATAAAACGAGTGAATGGTTCCTTTAAACGATGAAACGAGAAAAATCTTCATTTATTTTAGCCCTTTTTATCGCATGAAAAACGCTAAAAACCTTGATAAATATCGGTTTTTAGCGTGGATTTTTGGTATAATAGTAGGACAGTAAAGTTTGTGACGGTGGCGCTTTTTTTGAAAGTGAGGTGGTGCATTATGAATGTACTATCGAAATCTGAAGAAAGGAGCAGTCTTTTGCAAGGTGTAGATATAATCGGCATTTTGTTAGCAATAGCGCCTGTTTTATTAGCCTTTATTGGTTTAATCGAAGCATGTGTGAAACTAGCAGATACGATTATAAACACTCGTTCTTCTAAGCGTAAAAGCAAGAAGAAACGAAAAAAGAGTGCAAAAAAATAACCGTCCTCTTTGGCCAGGCGACGATTATTTTTTAACAATTAATTAAAACTGGCCACCGTTTTAAACGGTGCTGTAGGGGAGTTGTTGACGCAACTCCTCTTTACATAGTAATTATAGCAAGATTTCGGTAAGATATCAAACATTGACGCTACAGACGTGCCTTGCACGTCTTATTTTTTGCCCTCCTAAGTCGTGGAGGGCAAAAAAGATCGCTTTTCTTTCTTAAAAAAGGTCTAAGTACCACCATTGTTCCGAAATTTAACCATCCATTTTCTCGGTATTCTTAATCCATCAGGTACTTGAAATACCTTTCATGCGCATGAAGAAACTGAGTGAACAATGGAAAATGCTGAGACATGAAATAGAGTTACTGTTAAATAATGAATTATATTTTGTCTATCTGAATTTTGTTTTTTGAAATTTCCAAAAAATAATTATCAATATAAACCTTGATTTTCTCAAAGTTTCTCTCTAAAAATAAAATTGTAGGTACCTTAATAACAGGTAGATTACGTTCATTAATGAATGCGCCAAAGGAATCTGGGATAACAAGTATATCGACAGTATCTTTATCTTCTGGGTAATTTGCTGTTACATTATAATAATTAGAAAAATAAGCTAATAAATCATCTATATTACGTTTAGCGTGGGTAGCAAATATTGTAGTCGTTCCTATACCAGAATTGGAAGTTAGCATAAAACATATTTTCGTCATAGTTTAATCTCCTTTTTTTATAGTATAACGCTAAATTTAAATTAACGAAAGAGATTTCAATATCATGAGGATGAATCAATTTACACAGTGAGATAAAAACGGATATTGCTTCTTTAGGTAAATACTAAGTGTCATGAAAATAGTGTTTGAAGCAAAATTAATACGTTTTTCAATAATAAAAATGATGTATACAATTAAAATAAAACGTTTTATTAGAACGACCTGTTAAACATTAAATTATTTATAACCAATGAATTAAGTTGACAAAAGGTAGTCTAAGACCTTCTCAAAATCGATAGAGGTGAGAACGTATGTGTTAAAAAAAGAGGAAATGAAGAACATCCCCAATATCGACTGCAGCAGTGACTGATACCTCAGAAAAAACAGTCATAAATTATAAAGAATTGCTAAGGATTTGAACTGAATCTATAGATTTTTAATACCTAAGTCACGATAAATTCGTATTGTTTTCTATATGAATCACTTGCATAAATGCATTTTATAGCATAATGTGTTAGGTAACGTGCATGAATGTTTGAAGAGATTCTAGAATGACTACTTGGGGAAGTATTTCAGACTCTATCATAAAAATAGTGTCAGTAACAATATCGAGTTTAGTTTCTAACTAAATTCACAACTAAAAAAGGGACTTTACGACAGTTTAGACATGCATATCTAATGTGTGCTAAATGATTGTAATTCCTTTTTTTAGTTTACATAACATAAACTATTCAAATATGTTTTTTCAAAAATTGAAGAAGACAACTTGAGTCTTAGTTTCATCTCCCTGAGGCACGTCTATATCATAAAAATGACAAAAGAAGAAAAAGTATAAATCTTATCGATTATTTTATTGATTTAATATACAAAATTATGATATTCATGCGTATTCATTCATTTATAATTTAGTTCCCCTTGCAAAAGTAAACCGCTTTCTATAAACTAGAAGGCGAATAGAAATCAAAAAAATAGGCACTTCGTATCGGTGTTGGTAGCACCAATACGAAGCCCTGATCAGTCACAATCTTTACACGGATGACCAATCAAGTTGCCATAGTTGATACCCGTAGGCATCAACGTGTTTATTGTACCGAAAAAACGCCTTCATTTCTAGTAGGAGTATGCATTTTTTTCGATAAAAACACAAGAAGCCTAACGCTTATTTAGCTATCTCACAGGCATTGGACAAATCCGTCCAATGCCTTTTTGCTGTGAATCACTACGATTGACTCACGGAGTGAGACAGAGTAGATGATGAACAGTACTAGGCGAGCGCAAGGGAGCGTATTCCTAAAAACTATCGGTTCCACAAAATGGTACCTGCGCAGTACCATTTCCGCTCCCTAAGTCTAAGTATCTAGCTAATACGAGGACAACGACCAGAAGTTGGCAGAAAAATAGGCAGTCATAGTTGATTCTTTAGGCGAAGAACGACGTTGAATGGAGAAAAAGAAATACCATTGCCAATAATGGTCAAAATAAGCGTTCATGGGTCAGCCTTTTATTCTAGATAAAAAAGGAAATTTTTGATTTCTATTCGTAAGTGTGAACAATCTTCTCACAAAAAAGTCAAAACAGCTAAAGGAGAGAATATGGATAACTACGAAGTGAGTTTTACCCTGATTCTACACGCGGGAAATGCAAAATCAGCTGCCATGATGGCGATTGAGGCAGCACGCGAAGGAACCTTTGAAGAAGCACAACGTTTATTAGAAGAAGCCAAAAATGAGCTTCAGCAAGCCCATCAATGTCAAACCGATTTGGTGCAAGCGGAAGCTAGAGGAGAAAAAACGGAATTATCTATTATATTGATACATGCTCAAGATCATTTAGCAATGGCAATGACTGCCACAGAACAAGCAGCAGAATGGCTTTACTTATACCAAAAAATTTCTGAATTGCAAGGAGGAGTTTCATCATGAGAATTATGTTAGCTTGTGCAGCGGGAATGTCCACTAGTATTTTAGTTGCCAAAATGGAGGAAGCCGCAAAAGAACAAGGAAAAGACTACAAAATTTGGGCGATTGATCAAAGTTTGATTGAACGAGAATTAGGTAACTTCGATGTCTTGCTTTTAGGACCACAAGTACAACATACGATGCGTAAAGTGAAAAAGATCGTCAATGATACAGTGCCAGTAGCAGTCATCAAAGCAGTCGACTACGGTCGGGGCAATGGAGCAGCTGTCTTGAAGCATGCGGAAGAGTTGGTAAACGGAGGACAAGGATGAGTGCTTTCGACAAATTCGCTGACGGGGTCAGTATCATTGCAGAAAAAGTAGATGATAACAAATATTTAGGTGTCGTAAAAAATACCTTTACAGTTTTGATGCCCTTCATTATCGTAGGCTCTTTTGCAACATTGGGTAATTCATTGTTAACGAGCGAAACCACAGGGCTGGCACAGTTTTCTGCCCTAAGCTTTTTAGCCGTTATGGAACCAGCCTTTACCGCCATCAACTTTGCGACGATGAATACCATGACATTAGCCGTGATCGTCATTTTGGGGTGGATTTTAGGTGAGCGAAACAATGAGAACGGTATCATGTGTGCGGTGGTCTCCTTGAGTGCCTATGTTTCAGTCGTACCCCAAGGGCTTGAAACGGTCGTTGATGGAGTGGCAGGAATGGCTGCAGGTCTGCCAGTAGATACTTTGAATGCTGGCGGACTGTTCATTGGTATGATTTTGACGATGGTTACCGTAGAATTCTTTTGCAAGCTGAATAAGATCGAGCGTCTGCAAATCAAAATGCCACCGAGTGTTCCTAGCGCCATCAGTAAGTCTTTTAGTGTGCTGATACCAATTTTCATCACGCTGTTTGTCATCGCTATTGCTGGAAGATTGTTTGAATTGGCGTCAGGTCTCTATATCAACGAAGCATTGTACCGCTTCTTGCAAGCCCCGTTGGAAGGGATTTTGCAGCATCCAGCTGGGATTATTGGTTTAGTGATTATTTCCCAAGTTTTTTGGTTAGTCGGAATCCATGGCGGACTCGTTATTTCTCCGATTCGAAACCCAATTTTGATTGCAGCACTAGCCGCCAATATTGCTGCCTTTGAATCAGGACAAACGCCAGATCAAGTCATCACGATGGGCTCTTGGGTAACATTCTTAGTAGCCGGCGGTGCGGGATTGATTCTTTCTCTCAATATCGGATTACTGATGTTTTCGAAAAAAGATGACCTGCGAGCCGTCGCCAAAATTGGCTTAGTTCCTTCTTTATTTGGTATCAGTGAACCCGTTGTGTTCGGTTTGCCGCTAGTATTGAACCCGATTTTTGCGATTCCCTTTGTTCTAGGAAGTGGACTCCCGGCGGCGATGTTATTAGCTGCCAATCAGTTTGGACTAATTGGCTCGAACATTGTGGATGTACCTTTCGGCTTACCGATCATTGTCGGTGCCTTTCTTGGATGGGGAATCAATGGAGTCATTTTACAATTGCTGATTATTGTAGTCGGGGTGTTCATTTATTTACCATTTATTTTCTTGAGCAATCGCCAAAGTGAGTTAGCTGAATAGTAAGAGGATTCTCAAGATGAGTCTGTTTAAGAATACAAGGGAATAGAACGAAGGAGGAGTTTCATGACAAAAAGTTATTTTCCAGAAGGATTTCTATGGGGCGGTGCGATCGCAGCCAATCAAGCAGAAGGGGCATGGGATGTTGACGGCAAAGGCATGTCAGTTGCAGATGTAGCACTATACAAGCCTGACGTTTCTGTAGAAGACTATAAGAAGCAGTGGCATGTCGATGAACAAGCCATTGCTGAAGCGATTGCCGAAAAAGGAACCGGTAATTATGCAAAACGTCGGGGCATTGATTTTTATCACCGATATAAAGAAGATATCGCACTGTTTAAAGAAATGGGCTTTAAGGTACTGCGAGTGTCGATCGCATGGACGCGGATTTTTCCTCGGGGCGACGAAGCAAAACCAAATCAAGTAGGATTAGCATACTATCGAGACCTTTTAACTGAGCTGAAAGAGAATGGTATTGAACCATTAGTGACGCTTTCTCACTATGAAATGCCGCTGCATCTAGTCACCGATTATCAAGGGTGGGTCTCTCGAGAAGTCGTTGATTTCTTTGTCAAATTTTGCAAGGTCGTTTTTGCCGAATACAAAGATCTAGTGACCTATTGGTTGACATTCAATGAGATCGATAGTGTTTTTCGTCATCCGTTTACGACCGTGGGCGTAGTCGAAGAGCGTTATGAAACAAAACAAGCCGCAGAAGCCGCCATCTACCAAGCCTTGCATCATCAATTTGTGGCAAGTTCGTTGGCAACTAAGTATGGGCGTTTATCAAACCCACAAGCAAAAATCGGGGCGATGGTTACCAAGCTCATGACCTATCCAGAAGATTGTCATCCCGAGAATATCGCTTTAGCAGAAAAAGCCAACCGAGAAAATCATCTGTATTCTGATGTACAAGTCTGGGGAGAATATCCGAAATGGCTTTTGCGAGAATGGCAGGAAAAAGGCATTGAAGTGGCGATGGAAAACTGGGATTTGGCAACAATCAAGGAATACACAGTAGATTTTCTTTCCTTCAGTTATTACATGTCCCTAGTAGTTTCAAAAGATGCCGAACAGCGAGAAAAAGTCAGTGGCAACATTGCGACAGGGGTGAAAAATCCCTACTTACCGATGACAGAATGGGGCTGGCAAATTGACCCAGTCGGACTCCGAATCTCATTGCTTTCTCTCTATGATCGCTATCGGATCCCTTTGTTTATTGTAGAAAACGGCGTGGGCGCAGCAGATGAAATCGATGAAAAGGGAGAAATCAATGATCAATATCGCATTGATTATTTCAAAGCCCACTTTGAACAAATCAATTTAGCTCTAAAAGAAGGCGTTGAACTGATGGGTTATACCTCATGGGGCTGCATTGATATCGTCAGTGCCTCGACTTCGCAAATGAGTAAACGCTATGGCTTTATCTATGTTGATGCTGATGATGAAGGAAATGGCACCTACGATCGGAAGAAAAAGAAATCCTTTGATTGGTATAAAAAGGTGATTGCGTCAAATGGGAGTGATTTGGCATAGGGGGTTAAGACGAATTTCGCAGGCTAGGAAACCTTCCTTTCTTTCTCTGTTGGTCTAAGCAATCAGTCTTTATGAATTTGGTTTTGAAATTAGGAGAAATTCGGATAGTATTTCTACTTGGAATGATTGTAAAAGGAGAGTACAGAGAAGTTTTTCTCGGTATTCTCCTGCTTTTTTTGAGAACAGAAACAACAAGCTTATGCCATGCACCCATTTTCTAAGAGTGAGTAAAAAAGTAAATCAAGCCCATTATTGTTGCATATGCAACAATAATGGGCTATTATAGTGCTAGATAGGGAGGGGATAGTTCGTGGAGGATATACTTCGTGAGATAGGTTCGATCAGTAGAATGTTGGAATCAATTGCTAATATTGAATTTAAAGAGCTTCAACTCAGTAAAGGGCAATACATTTACTTAGTTCGTATATTTGAAAATGAAGGAATTATTCCTGAACGATTAGCCGAACGGATCAAAGTTGATCGCACAACTTTGTCACGGGCGGTAAAAAAGTTAGAGGAAAATGGTTTTATCCTAAAAGAGTCAGATAAAGAAAATAAAAAAATCAAACACTTATACACAACTTCCAAAGGAAAACAGGCAGTTCAATTAATCATAAGAGAAAATAACTATTCAAATAAAGTAGCGATTCAACAGTTATCTGCTTTAGAAAGAAAAAATCTTGCGGAAATGCTGGCAAAAATAAAATCTTCGGTAGAAGTTGATTGGGTCAACGTCAAGAATGGGATCAAAAGAGACTATTGAAGGGAGAAGGCAGATGGAAAGCTTACACTTGGTTGAATGCACAGAACGTGACATTGATATTCTGAAACAGGTAAGTATTGAAACGTTTACGGATACATTTAAAGATCAAAATAAAGAAGAAAATTTGATGGACTACATCAATTCAAGCTATACAACAGAAAAGTTAAGGGAAGAGATCACTGAGGATGAAAGCCATTTTTATTTGATAGAAAAATCGGAAGAAACCATTGGCTATTTAAAGCTAAACGTGGGCAATGCTCAAACAGAAAGCATGAAAGAGAACGCTATGGAAGTTGAGCGGATTTACATTCGATCGAAATTCCAAAGAAGCGGATATGGAAAATACCTCATCCAGTTAGCTGAATCTATAGGAAAAAAATGGAACAAATCATACATATGGTTAGGTGTGTGGGAAAAGAACTTCAACGCACGTTCTTTTTACGAGCACATGGGCTTTCACAAAGTAGGGCAACATTCATTCTACATGGGAAAAGAAGCACAGGTAGATGATATTTTGTTAAAAAGGATATAGCGATGATGGCTGCTGAAAAAACAGATATCCTGAAAAATAAAGGACATGAATTTGTTCAAATAAACTAAGTAGGAGTGTAGAGAAAGTGAAGAAAATAATGATCGATCAAGAATTTTGGGCGCTATTTCCAGAAGCCCAAATCAACTGCCTTGTTGTAAAAAATATAAACAATGTTGCCGATGCCGCACAAGAGACGTTTTTTACTAACTTGCTAAAAAGTAGTAAAGAGCAAGCAAAGCGCTACTTAACGACCGACACCTTCAGTGAAAACCAGGTGATCCAAGAATGGCGAAGTGCTTTTCAGCAATTTAAAACGAAAAAAGGGGTACGCTCTTCCATCGAAGCACTGTTGAAACGGGTGAATCAAGAGAGAGAATTTTATCCCATCAATCCCTTAGTAGATATCTATAATAGTATTTCCTTGAAATATGGTGTCCCTTTAGGCGGAGAAGACCTCGATACAATCGTTGGCGACCTTCATTTAGGCGTTGCAAAAGGTGGCGAATCTTTCTTTCCCTTAGGTGCAGATACTGATTCCCCAGCTTTAGAAAATGAAGTCATTTACTATGATGAGAAAGGTGCAATTTGTCGATGCTTGAATTGGCGGGAAGCCCAACGTACGATGCTAACAGAAGAGACCACCCGTGCTGTTTTATTCATCGAGTCGATCAATGAAACGCAACGGGCTCGTGCAAATGAAGCAATCAAAGAGTTAAGTCTGTTGATTCAAGAATATTTTAACGTAACAGGTGATGATTATGTGCTAAGTAAAGAAAGTCCTGAAATCATTTTGTAGAGGCGAGCTTCTTGTCTCTTGGATCAGGATGTGCACCTACTTTTTCTCGATTTTGCATACGATTCTCTCATTTTGATTGCTCGGTCATCGTGAAAATCTTGACCCAAATACTCGGATGTGCAATAATTAGGTGGAATTTAAATAATGACATTAGATTTGTTCGCCGGAATAAATCTTATTGAAGTCAGAAAAACTAACCTTAGGCTTTTATGGTTAGTTTGTCTGACTTCTTTTTTGTTTTAGGAGGTATAGGCAGATGTTAAAAGAACAATTGAAAGAATACGGAAAGGGCCCTAACCAGTCGGGACTTTCCAGTAAAGAAGCAGAAATGAAGCTAGAAAAATATGGATTTAATTCTATAGAAAGCAAAGATGAGAAGCACTTTTATGACTATTTGAAAGAGTCGATGAAGGATATTACCATCTTGATTTTAATCGTTGCAACGCTCTTATCTTGTTATGTTGCTTTTCAAAACCATCCGGATGATTTTACGGAACCGATAGTCATCTTTTCAATTGTCATTCTTAATCTATATTTGTCGATTCGACAGCAAAAAAATGCGGAAAAATCAATGAGTGAATTAAATAAGATGAGTGTTCCCGTAAGTAAAGTATTCAGAGATGGGGTGTTAAAAGAGATTGAAAGTTTGAACATTGTTCCTGGTGATATTGTTCAGTTGGCGTTAGGGGACCGTATTCCAGCAGATGCTACGCTTTTAACGAGTAGTAATTTCTTTGTTGATGAATCGTTTCTAACTGGTGAAAGTGAACCAAGTGAAAAAGATCCCACCTATATTTCTTCTAGTGAAGATTCTTTAGGGGACAGAAAAGACTTGGTTTTTTCTGGCTCATTGGTCGTCACAGGAAAAGCAAACGTTCGAGTTGAAAAGACAGGAATGAATACGGAAATTGGTAAAATATCGAGCTTATTAAGCAAGGAAGAAACAACCGTAGCACCTCTACAAATAAAAATGCAAAAACTTGGGAAAGTTCTAGGACTAATCGCTATTCTCTCTGGCTTTCTAGCGATTGCTATAGGAATCAGCAAAGGATTGTCTTTAGAGACCAGTATCATGACCGCAATATCCATGGCTGTTGCTGCTATTCCAGAGGTTTTGCCAGTCGTAGTAACAATCTCTCTAGCAGTTGGGATGAGGAATACGGCACTGAAGAAAACCATCGTTAGGACTCCTTCAACAGTGGAAACCGTTGGAGGTGTTTCAATCATCTGCTCAGATAAAACTGGAACGATTACGGAAAATAAGATGACCGTGAAAGAAGTTGCCACGATGAAGGATAAACTGACTTCTTGCTTAGAAATAACAGAAGAGAAGGAAAAAAATCTCTTATTTCTCTTCTATCTTGCTAGTTCGATGGAAGAAAATACAACAGTAACTAGTAATCCAACAGAGTTGGCGATCAGAAAAAAACTGGCATCGATCTTCACTAAAGAGGAACTAGGTAAAATCGCTTCAACCTTTGAACAGATTCATGAAGTTCCCTTTGATTCAAAACGAAAAAGAATGACTGTCTTATATAAAGTAAACAACCAGTATGTTTCTGTCACAAAAGGGGCTTTTGATCGCTTGGATCTCATTGATGCGAACAACCCCACCTACGTGAACAAGCATGATGAGTTGGCCAATCAAGCATACCGTGTTTTGGGCGTTGCTTATAAAAGATACGATGAAAAACCTACACGTCTTACTGAAGAAATTCTTGAAAGTCAGCTAGAGTTTGCAGGATTTGTCGGGATTATCGACCCGGCTCGACCCGAAAGCTATACGGCTGTTTCTATTGCAAAACAAGCAGGGATTCAAACCGTAATGATCACAGGGGATCACTTACTGACAGCAAAGAAAATCGCAGAGGATGTAGGAATTCTCACCGATGGGAAAAAAGCAATGACCGGAGCGGATTTACATGAAATGAGCGATGAAAAATTAGCTCGTGTGATTGATGACTATCGAGTCTTTGCTCGTACTTCCCCAGAAGATAAAATTCGAATCGTAAAAGCATTCCAAAAAAACGATGAGATTGTCGCTATGACTGGCGATGGTGTCAATGATGCACCTGCATTAAAAGCAGCTGATGTAGGGATCGCAATGGGAGGTGGCACAGAAGTAGCAAAGGAAGCCTCTGATATGGTTTTAGTAGACGATAATTTTGCGACGATTGTGCAGGCGGTTGAAGAAGGACGACGGGTATACAGCAATATCAGAAAATCATTATATGCGATGCTTGGTTGCAATATTTCTGCACTGACGATCGTTTTAATTTCCTTGCTCGTTGGGTGGGGAGCACCTGTTACAGCGGTTCAATTGTTAATCATAAAAGTAGTTGCAGATGGAATCCCAGGAATGAGTCTTAGCATTGAACCAGTCGACAAAAAAGCAATGAAGGAAGCCCCTATCACTAAATACACAAGCATTTTTGCGCAAGGATTATTGGTAAAAATTGTAGAAATCTCAATTGTTTTTACAGTCGTCACATTAGGCGCGATTCTAATTGGACGTCTAGAATCGATAGAGGTTTCGCAGACAATGACATTTATTGTATTGGGATTATCAACTATTGTGCACATGTTTAATTGTAGAAGTAAAGAATCTATCCTGAAGCTGCGTTTTTTGAGCAATCCGTTGTTAGTAATGACAACCTTCATAGGTGCATTGATCATTATCTTGTTAGTAACGATTCCATTCACGCAAACCATTTTTGGCTTTGTCTCTCTTCGTGCAGTTGACTGGCTATGGGTAATCGGATTATCCATTTTTCCTTTAGTGTATATTGAAGTGAAAAAATACTTTGGTTTCTTCTAATAAGAATGATAGATAGAAAATCTTCTATTAACAAATTTTCTTGAGAAATGAGGGAGGGCAAAAACTCGGAAATTTTTGCTGCTCCTTTAATTATTTACAGATGCTTATAATTTCTGGCTTGATAGTATTTAGAAGATATCAGAATGCACAGCAACTATTGTTGTAAGGAAGGATTCGGTAGTATGTTTCAGGCAAATCGCCAGAAATAGCCATAAAATCCCCTCTATTCTACTCTCTTTTTCAAGAATTCCTGTTAAATGATAGGTTTTATGTCAAAATGAAGGGTAGAAATGGATGAGGAGTGGTTGGAATGAAAGAAACGATATTAGCAATGAAGCTGAAAGAATATAGAGAAAAAAACAAGCTAACGCAAAGTATGCTCGCAGAATTATTAGAAGTAAGTGACAAGACGATCTCAAAATGGGAGTTAGGTGCTACGTACCCTAGCAAAAAAAATATGATCAAAATAGCCGAAGAATTGGATATCTCATTAGAAACATTACTTTTGGAAGAAACTAAGAAAGACAATGATGATTTAAAAGTAAGTATCAAGTATGGGGTGATTAGTTTTTGCTTGATCTTTTTTGCCACGATGATCATAACTTCGTTCAATCAAGACTTCAGCACGATTATGAATCTTTCTATTCAAGAAAAATTTGGTGTATTGTTAACCACCGCTTTAAAACTATTGAGTATCTCTGTGCCGCCAGCGATTATCATTGGCTCCGTGTTTTATTTTTATATCTTCCCTAAAAATAAAAAAGAGAACGAACCATTTCCTCGATTTCGACGGAAATGGTAGATTAGATTATAGGAATCAAGTCATGGACAGAAAAACAGCATTTTAGATAAAAAAGAGTACTCAGTCTGGCTGGTGTGAAAAGCGCATAAATTTTACAAGAAGGAGAGAGCAGGATGGGACTATTTGGTAAAAAGAAAGAAGTCAGAAATTTAACGAAGGAAGAAGAAGCAGAAATCAAAGAAGAAATGGCACGACAAATGCTTTCAAAAAACGAAAATGATATTGGCATGGTCAAGAAAATCAAAGATCTGACAAACATGAGCACAGGACAAGCGAAAGAGCTATTCCTGAAATTCAGGGATGAGTTAACCGAGAGATAGCGGATAGGTGATCAGCCAACAACAGCCTTTCAAATGCGAGGCAGATTCGCTTCATTGACAGCTTATGCGGTTGAAAAGGATGTTGTAATCTGGTCAGTTAGTTTTATAAAACTCGGTTACGCCGTAGCACTTCTATTACAATCAAGATTTTTTTCTTCTACTGGAGGGCACAACGATGTCGAAAGATTTAAAAAAGGTTTACAGTATTACGGTTATTCAGGTAGTGATTTACGTGATTGCATTCGCCATGGCTTTTCTTAATCGCGGGATCTCACCGAACTGGCCCTTCTACTTGGTCCTAGTAGGAATATTAGTAGGATTTTTTATCCCCCAAAAATATCGCTCCCAATTTTCTTCGACTGCTCCGGGTATTTTTTTAAAGAACCGTACGAGACGTACAGAAAATATAATCGAACTGACCGTCACTTGTTTCGTCATTTTTCTGGTTATTTATTTAAATCTTGTCTAGAGGGGGTGTGACTATGAATACTATCAAAAAGAAGCGGCGGTTAGGATTGGTGGGTCTTTATTTACTTTTGGCTATAGTGTCCTCACTTATACGACAAGTGAAGTACTATGGCATAACGGCGATACTTATGATCATTCTCACTTTCCTCGTACTGGTCATTTTATGGGGGTCTTTGCTTCGTCACAACGTTATTGGTGTCACTTGGACAAGTATGACTTATGAACCAAATCTTCATAAAAGTGAACGGGTGTTTTTGTTTAGCCTCGTTACTTTGGTAGCGCCGGTTCTTAGATTTCATGACTTGACTGTCTATGATTTAATCGTTTCTGTTGTAGCTATATTGCTAGGGATAGTTGGTTTTGTAGTAAATGAGCATCGTTTAAATCGGAAAAAACAAAAGGCTTAGTAGAATTTTTCATTTGACCTCAGAAGTGACCGTTTTTATGCGGTCGCTTTTTTAATGAAATAAATGATCTTTTAAGCGCAATGAAAATAAATCAGATCACGGTGATCCGCACCGTGCTTTCTTTATTTTGAACCGCTTTTTATAGAAACATACAGAATTCTCTAGTCTTCAACAACAACGGCTGTTCCGCTGGCTGTCACCACAATTAACATAATATCTGAATTTACAAATTGATTGTAGCTGATACGCGTATTGACTATGGCGTTTGCCGATAAGCGATGCGCTTGTTCTTTCAATTCCACGAGAGCTAACTTTCTTCCTTTAGAATATTCATCAGAATAGGTAGTAGATTTTCCACCAAATATCCCTTTTATCCCACTTATGGCATCCATTACGATGTTCACGGAAATCACTTGTTCATTAAAAATAGCTCCTTTTACTTCACTGATTTTTTGGTCTGCAATGGTCTCGGTTGTTACTAAATACATAATAGATTCCTTCTTTCACAATTTCATTTCTACAGTAAAAATAGTGGTGTTGTTATAGGCTAATGAGCAATAGACGTTTTCAAAAAATAAGAGTTGATTTTGAGAAATATCTCTGACAGACAGCAGTTTGTCCGTTAAAAAAAGGTCGATATTTTGTTTGATACAATCTTCCGTCTCCACGATAAAACTCATACTTGCATAAGTCCCTTTAGTAAAAGCAAATTCCCCTTCTTCCTTTTTACTTTCAAGACAAGGGATATCTTCATTTTCACGATGAACATAAAAAATTTGATCGAGAGAGGATAGATTCATATTATTGGCTTTTATCAAATCCACCTCGCCATTTTCCACAACTGATTCTGGAAAAGAATGAAAATAACGATCGGACCTCTCGAAGAAACTTATTTCGTTTAACTTGTAGGAATTTTGGGCTTCGATAACGGCGTGTACGGTATTTTTTATAGCCAGCAATTCATCGATCTTTTTTTGGATCGTTTGTTCGGCTTCAGTAAAAAAAGGTGCCATGTTTGATTGGGTCAAAATGGTTTTGATGGAACGAAGCGAGTAACCAATATTTTTAAAAACGAGAATCTGATAGAGTTTGTAGACATTTTCTTCATCAAAGAAAAAATACCCGTTTTCATTCCGTTCCTTTGGTGTGAGCAATTCGATATCAATATAGTGTCGAATGGTGTGTTTCGAAATAGAAAACAATGATGCTAGTTCACTTGTTGTAAGTAATTTCATAAGTAGCCTCCTGAGGATAAGTATATCGTGTCGGGTAACCACACAGTCAATAGCTTATGAAAAAATATGGAATATATCTTCTTCTAAAACACAATTCTCGTACACTGTTATACCAAAATGTCAGTTCTCTAGTGAGAAGCATCCAAAGTCTGCAGTTCTAATATTTTAGTTCCATGAAAAAAATAGAAATTCCTATGCACAAAAAAAAAGGATAATAGAAAAAGTACGTTTATAGTTTTGGATTATATAATTATAAGGATGAGATGGTTAAGATGAAGAAATAATAGATAGTAAGCCTCCCTTGAATTGTAGGTTACGCACTTGTGATATAGACATTATAAATCATAGCATTTAGCAAATAATTTTATGTAATAACCGTTGTTAGGTGCTTTTTTTTAATAAATTAAAATGCCGTAGTTTAATGCTAAGATGCCGTTTGTTAAATCGAAATGAGGAGAAAAAATGAAAAATAAACATATGCACCTTTTTTTAGTTGGATTATTGTTTGGGTCAATTGTAATGAATCCAGTACAAGCATTGACAGATACGCTCGGAATAGCACCCGCTCAGGAACAAGAAGCTGCCAATCTTTTATCGGAACCTTTGAACAGCTTTGAAAAAAGTGAAAATCAGGAACCGTCGCCTGATAACAAAGATGTATTTTCTGAAAGTGAAGCTAATGAAAACCTTTTGGAGAATGAAACGTCAAGCAGTCTAGAAGATGATGCTGCTATGAATGAGGAGCAATCGGATAACAGTAAAGAACTATCTGAAAGCCAGTCATCTGAATCCAATACGAGTGAAAGTATGAAAGATAATGCTGACCAGAATCAAATACATAAAAAAGACTCAAAGATGCTTATGGCTCCAATGGAAGCTTCAGAAACGTTCACTTATGATTTAACAGTCGAATATGATCCTCTTAAGTTTAAATCTTTGGTAATCGATTTACCCATTCCTGAAAAATATATACAGGATGAACTATATTTTCGTCTTCTGTTAGGTGGAGATGACGGAAATTTTTACGAGTACAAATCGGATCAGCAATATTTCATGACAGGTTCATCACATAGCAATCCAGTAATAGGAGTGAACACTTTACAAATGTCATGGAGTAATTTCACTCAAGGTTGGAGCCCTGATGATTATGAATATTTTGGGTTTACTGTGGTTATTCCTTACAAAGATGCTAACGGGAATGACCTATTTACAGCTGCATACAATATCCGTTTTACAAACAGCCACTTAACTATTCAGTATGTAGATGAATCAGGTCATGAAATCTACCCTTCACGTCGAATTGATGATAGTAGAAATCAGCCCTATAACGTTTCAACTAGCGACTATATTCCACAAATTCCAGGATATGAGCTAGACACAAGTAAGTTGCCTTCTAATGCTATTGGAGTATTTCAACGTGGTGAATTTACTGTTACCTATGTTTATCAGAAAGTGCAAATTGATTATACCGATATTTTGATTAAAGATAGTACTATTCATACACAGGACACATGGTCACCGATCGATAACTTTATCGAGGCTTCATCAAAAGAAGGGAAACAGCTAACTTATGAGGAATTTTTGGCAAACGGCGGGATTGTCTCTGGTACAGTAGACACACAGACAGCGGGTACTTATACGGTTCGTTATACTCTCAATAATCTAACCAAGGATGCAACAATAGTTGTTAAGCCTCGGCTGACCGCCATAAATGTCTCTGACTCAACAATCTATGTGGGTGATCCATGGGAAGCAGAGGATAATTTTGAGAGTGCATTAGACAAAGATGGCAACGATGTTGATTTTTCAGCCCTAACGGTCGATGCCAGTAAAGCAGATACGAGTAAAGCCGGCAGTTTTGACGTCACGTATACGTACGATGGTGTAACCAGTACAGCGATTGTTACGGTCAAAGAAAAACAAACTGCGGTGAACGTCCATGATTCAACGATCTACGTGGGGGATAGCTGGGAAGCAGAGGATAACTTCGATAGTGCGTTGGATAAAGATGGTAATCCGATAGATTTCCAAGAACTGACGGTCGATGCTAGTAAAGCAGAAACAAATAAAGCAGGTACTTTTGAAGTCACCTATACGTACGATGGTGTAACGAGTACAGCGATCATTACGGTCAAAGAAAAAATGACAGCCGTCAACGTCCATGATTCCACGATTTATGTGGGTGATTCATGGCAAGCAGAAGATAATTTCGATAGTGCGTTAGATAAAGATGGTAACGACGTTGCACTTTCAGATCTGACGGTCGATGCTAGTAAAGCCGACACAAGTAAAGCAGGGACCTTTGAAGTCAAGTACACGTATGATGGTGTAACGAGTACAGCGATTGTTACAGTCAAAGAAAAAATGACAGCCGTCAATGTCCACGATTCCACGATCTACGTGGGGGATAACTGGGAAGCAGAAGATAATTTCGATAGTGCGTTAGACAAAGATGGCAACGATGTTGATTTTTCAGCTTTAACGGTCGATGCTAGTAAAGCCGACACGAGTAAAGCAGGCAGCTTTAAAGTTACCTATACGTATGATGGTGTAACGAGTACAGCGATTGTCACAGTTAAAGAAAAAATGACAGCCGTCAACGTCCATGATTCTACGATTTATGTGGGAGATAATTGGGAAGCAGAAGATAACTTCGACAGTGCGTTAGATAAAGATGGCAACGATGTTGCACTTTCAGATCTGACGGTCGATGCCAGTAAAGCAGATACGAGTAAAGCAGGCAGCTTTAAAGTCACGTATACGTATGATGGTGAAACGAGTACAGCGACTATCACGGTCAAAGAGAAAATGACAGCCGTTAATGTTCATGATTCTACGATCTACGTGGGAGATAACTGGGAAGCGAAAGATAATTTCGATAGCGCATTAGACAAGGATGGGAATTCAGTAGATTTCCAAGATCTGATTGTCGATGCTAGTCAAGCAGATACAAGTAAAGCAGGCAGCTTTAAAGTCACTTATACGTATGATGGTGTGACCAGTACAGCGGTTGTTACAGTCAAAGAAAAACAAACTGCTGTCAATGTCCATGACTCCACGATTTATGTAGGAGATACTTGGGAAGCAAAAGATAATTTCGATGGTGCGTTAGATAAAGATGGCAACGACGTTGCACTTTCAGATCTGACGGTTGATGCGAGTCAAGCAGATACAAGTAAAGCAGGCAGCTTTGAAGTTACCTTTACGTACGATGGTATAACCAGTAAAGCGATCGTGACAGTCAAAGAGAAAATGACAGCCGTTAATGTCCACGATTCTACGATCTATGTAGGAGATAATTGGGAAGCAGAAGATAATTTCGATAGTGCATTAGACAAAGATGGCAACGATGTTGATTTTTCAGCCCTAACGGTCGATGCCAGTAAAGCCGACATGAGTAAAGCAGGCAGTTTTGAAGTTGCCTACACGTATGATGGTGTAACCAGTAAAGCGATTGTCACAGTTAAAGAAAAAATGATAGCCGTCAACGTCCATGATTCTACGATTTATGTGGGAGATAATTGGGAAGCAGAAGATAACTTCGATAGTGCGTTAGATAAAGATGGCAACAATGTTGATTTTTCAGCTCTAACGGTCGATGCTAGCAAAGCAGATATGGGTAAAGAAGGAACCTTCAAAGTTACCTATACGTATGATGGTGTAACGAGTACAGCGATCATTACGGTTAAAGAGAAAATGACAGCCATCAATGTCCATGATTCCACGATTTATGTGGGAGATAAATGGACGGCAAAAGAAAATTTTGACAATGCATTAGACAAAGCAGGAAAGAAAGTCGTGTACGAAGACTTGACAGTAGACGCCAGTCAAGTTGATCCGAGCAAAGCAGGTAGCTATGAAGTATCGTATAGTTATGATGGAATTACGGTAACGGCTACAGTCACAGTAAAAGAAAAACCTAGCCAAGAAAAACCTGCAGATGATTCAACGCATGCGACACCAGAACAAGAGAAAGAGAATCAGAAAAAAACAACTCCTGATAGTAAGAAACATGTAACACTTCCTAAAACAAATGAAAATAAATCAGTAGTTGAATTAGTAGCAGGTGTCATAATTGTGCTTCTGACAGGTGTAATTTTCTTTTGGAAAAAAAGAAAAGCGAAGAAAGTGTAATGTCTAAAAAATAAAGTATGCGGGATTTATTTCCGGGTACTTTATTTTATTTGAAAAAGACTTCAGCCAAGTTTCTCTTTCTTACTAGGTTAGAGAGAGAAACCTTCACAGAGGCCATGTAGGTCACATAAAATCAACTCCCGAGCAACAGAAAGTAGATGATGAATCTATTAAATTTACTGTTAAGAAATGACTTTTACGAATTTCTTTATGAAATTTTTTTAAATCATTCGATACAGTGTACGGGACCATAAGACCATTTATTTATCCATAAAAATGAAGACTATAATACCCTGGATTTTGTTACATTTCTTGTATAATTTATTCGCTTTATTACTCTCTCTAACATGGAAAGAAGCTAATCAAAGGATCGTTTCTTATAATTAGCTTCTTTTTTATTACTTAGCTATTGTGGATAGATACCATTTTATTTACTTATCCTAGATAGTTTTCTTATCTTAACTTTTTGTTTATCTGATTTTTTTATAACGATAACCAAGAGTCTCTTGGCATAATACCAATTTTGACTCCGATACTATTTTCATCAAAAATAGTAGAGCAGGCTCCTGATAGAATCGTTTCTTCTGGAAAGCTAACAAGTGTGGATGTCCGTGCCGCCAGAAGAGCTATGGATAGATTTTTCATGTAAATTTATTTCATAGAGAATCATATCTTCTTACATGAAGGATGTTAAGAAGATACTGACACCATTCTCATCAAAGAGAGGGTCACCTTTCAATAACTAATTATATTAAGTAGGAATTTTCGGTAGTAAGGTTAGCGCAATTGATCAATCATCGCATGCCTCTCTAAAATCACCCTTCGATCAACTCTACCAGCACATCAGCTGTTTCTTGCGGATGGCTGATTGGAAAATGATGACCCAATGGCAGATCGACTATTTTAGTCGTTTCTCTTGGCGGTAAATAGCTTTTATCCTCGGTTCCCCATATGATCGGAATTGAAGGGTCTATTCTTTGGTGAAGGGTCATTTCTTTTAACAACCGATTTAGTTGAAGTGTTGTGTTGACTATCCGTGAAGAACGAACACTCTTCTTCACTCTTTTTAAATATTCACTAGAAGAGGCTGCTTCGTCTATCAGCAGTCCTTTTTTTGTAAAATAGGCGAGTAGTTGTCGTTCAGAGACATGCTTTAAAGCTAGTTTACTGAGCCATGTTGCAGGGACCGAATCGGTTTTGTGGACAGGTGGTTGTAAAAGAATCAGTTGATCGTTCTCTGAAAAGAAGCGCTGTTCAGCGGCTGTTAGTAACAAGGCAGCACCAAAAGAATGGCCGATAAAGACAGAGCCATCAGGCAGGATATTCTTTAGTGAGCGTATCAACTCAAGATATGGTGTCAACAGCTGTTGCTTTTTAATAAACGGAGATCTTCCGAATCCTGGTAAGTCTGCAATGATAATTTTTCTGCCTGTTTGTTTATTCAATGCTAGTCCCAGTTGAAAGAGATCGGTGCCATCGCTAAATAAGCCATGCAAAAGCACGAGAGGAGTAGCAGAGCCCTCCAATTGATAGACCGTCGCTTCGTTGACAGCTATGCGTGTGTAGGGTGTTAGGCTTTCTTCCCCATAGGTCAAGCGAAAATCAATGTCAGCTACTGCTAATGGGATGTTTGATGCTGCGATTTTTTTAATCAGTTTCGGCTCAAAATCGCGTTTTGTCAGCCGATTGTCAAACGTTCTATTGGTTAAAAAGTTTAAACTGCTTTCAGGAATCCCCGTTAATTTGCTTCCGCCAGCTGCCATAACGAACTTGAGTAAACCAAAAGGAACAGTCAGACGAGGTTTGTTTCGATTAAGACTTTCAGAAATCAGTCCCATCAGTTGAACGATCTCTTTATCGGCGTGTTTATCGGCAACAAGGGGATACGTCATTTCGTCTTTTGTCTCATTGAATATGGTTTTGACAATAAATTGTGCGAGTACATTTTTATTGATCAACGGCAGTCGATAGTCGGTTCCTCCGGGGATAACCGGTAAGGCTCCACTTCGGATTATTTTTATAAATAAGCCAAAGCCTTCGAGCTGTTCGGTGCTGCCTGTTTGCTCATCACCGATGACGGTTGGCGGATTGATTACTGCTAAAGGAATATGGTGCTTTTTCGCTTCTTGTCGAATATAAATATCAGATAAAAACTTCATCTGCTCATAGGGCGGGGTTCCAAGTAACGCTGGATGCACCTCTTTGAACACATCCGTCGTTTCCCAGACAGAAGAATCATCCGTGAATGGGCTCATGTACCCAGCTACGTGGATGATCTTTTTCAATTTGTTTCTCTTGTTGATTTCTGTTGCAAGTGTCATGAGGTTTTTGCTGCCTTCTAAAAAGGAGCGCTTCGCGGCTACTTCTGATAAGGTGATATCCATCGGACCGCCGCAGTGAAGAATCATGTTGCAGTTCATCACTCGTTCTTGGTCGATCGCATTTAAGCCTAAGTTCTCTTTTGTTAAATCGCCTGTTACCAACACTATTTTTTCAGGGGCTAATGCTTGCAATGGTCTTGCTTTCGCTGGATTTCTGACAAGTAATGTTAAGAAAACATCTTCCCTTGCGAGTTGTTTGACGATTTCTTTGCCAATAAACCCAGTTGCCCCGATAATTAAAATATTCATTATTTTCTCCTTTTTTAGAACTATTTAGTCCTAATTTTATATAAAAAAATTACTCTTAAACGAGTAATTTAAATAAATTTTTGGCTGTAGTAGTGAGATACTGACTCTCTTTTTTTACTTCTGCTAAAAAGAGTGCCCCTTCAAGGTTATTCACAAAAATCTCCGCCGTTTCTTTGACGTTGATGTCTTCACGAAATGCTTTAGTATTTATTCCTTCTTGAATCAATCCCTCGCAGATACGCGTTAAATAATCAAAAAAATGATTGATTTTTTCTTGGACCAGCCGATCATTTTTCGGTGCTTGCATAATGAAAGTAATGAAGGGACAGCTGCCTTGATAGTCCCGCTCTTCAATTTCTTCAGCTAAACTTTCTAGAAAGGTCAGCATTTTTTCTTCCAAAGTTAGATTGGTCTGTTTCAAAATGTCTGCTAGTTTTTCTCGGTATACAGTGATCCAAAAATCAATCACTGCTAGTAATAATTCCTCCTTGCTTGAGAAGTGGTAATAGACATTTGATTTTGACACACCGCTTTGCTGCACGACCTCATCCATACTGGTATACGTGTAGCCGACTTTGAGAAAAAGGCTGGCGGCTGTTTCGATCACTCGGTTTTTATTTGAATGTTTATAATTTGTCATAATAGAACTATATAGTACTAATTGAGTCTTGTCAATTTTTTGTTTACCTGATTCATTTTCTTTTTATTGTTGTAAAATTAATGTTAAAAAATAATTTAAGGTTCTTTTTTTAATGGTTGGTATGTATAATAAGAACATACAGTAAGAAAGTGTATGCTGAAAAGAGGACCCTTATGAAAAAATTTGCACTCGGCGTTTTTTGTTTCAGTCTTTTTATCACGGTCGTTGGCTTTTTTTTACAGACGATTTTGATCCCTATTCAAGATTTTGACACAATCAGCAAAGAAGAACTTAAGAATATCCAACTTGATCTTGCTATTAATTATCCATTAGGAACTGGTATGCTCTATGTCGGGCTTCCTTTGTTAGTATGCTCGAGTGGTTATTTGGTTTTTTGTTATTTTAGAGATAGGAAGAACTGAAGCTTATCTTGAAAAAATGCTTAAGAGGAACGCAATATAATATGATGTACGTTTGTATTTGAATGAAAAGGTAACTATTGTTTGTTTGGATCTGTAATGTTTGAGGAAATACTAACTAATTAAGGAAGTGCTTTATGAAAATAAATGATGTTTTGCATAGACGCCAGTATACGATTAATTTATCTTCTAATACTCCACCGCTTGATTTAGCTTCTTTAAGTAATATGGGGGTCTGGAGTAAACCAAAAGAGAAACACTATATATTGACTTTGACACACAATGACGATCCCATTAACGATTCTTCTATGTTTGAGAAAATTTTTAAGGAGCGTACTGGATTACAGTCAAAAGATTTTATATATGAAGCAAAACATGGACCGATGACCCTACAACGTGCTGTTGATTCGACTTGGTTTTGAAAATATAGAGTTTTTTGAATAGATGCAATAGCACAAATGCATGAAATCATGGCATTGAGATTATTTTGAAGGAATTGAAAATAATGAATTTTTTTAGGGAAGCAGGTCTGAATAGCTATGAACAATCACGAAAAGAATCGAAAACAACATTCAATTAGCAATCTATCTAGTAATTCCTTTAACGTAATGAATACAAAATCTGATCCTTCACAAACTGGATCACCAATACCTTTTCAAAATGGCGACTTTTCATCAGTTGATCGAAACATTCATTCTTCAAAAACAGTCGCTGAAATGCTTTGTTTCTATTTAGCAGGTAGTATTATTGCGGCAATTGGGTGTTATTTGTATATTAAGCTGCCCTTATTTGCTAATTTACTTGAGAATACGATTTTATCTTTTGCTATTACTTTTGGGATTATCATCCTAAGCTTTGTTTTGTCTCATTTTATAACGAAAGTACTTACTGCTCATATCAGAAATAAATGACCAATATGAAATGAATTGTGAGGATAAATAGATGTATTCAAATTACCAGAAGCTGCCGCACTATTTAAAAAAGTGGTATGCATTATTTTATATTTTACCATTGATGCTTCTCTTATTTGTTAATGCCCTAACAGCTTGGTTATCTTTTCCCCTAAACATAGGAATTCTATTGATTCTTTATGGAGTAAGTTGTTTGATTGCTACCAAGGCGTCTCAAGGTAAAAAAGAATGGTTTGTTCTAGATGGAATCACTTTTGGGATTGCCTTGATCACTCTTTCTATCATTTAATTGAAATAAAGGGGTAGCCTTTGATGCAGAGATAATAGTGGAGAACCGATTATTGCGCATGTCGTCTCTTCTTTCGTTGTGCTGGCAGCAACCATCTTGATATAAAAATTACTGTGCAGTGGCTGCCTATAAGCGTAAAGGAATTGAGGATGGCTTGGTTGTACGCCTAGAAGCTCTAAAATTAGGTTGATTGAAGCCGATTTGAGAGTTCAGATAAGCGTTACGGGCTTGCTATTTTTTGCAGTCGTTATATACTGATGTCTATACTTCATGTTTTCGTATGTCGTCATCATTTCGGTAGTATTGCTGATATGAAAGACCGCAGCAAAAGTGAGCGAATAGGAGGAAGTAGTGATGCAGCAAACAGAAGAAACTGAATTATTTGTAGAATGCCCAGTGGCTAGCGTCCAGAAGGTCGTACGCGGCAAGTGGTCCATGGTCATCTTGTCCTTTTTACGGCACAAAACGCTTCGTTTCGGTGCGCTTAGTCGTAAAATGCCCATGGTGACCCAAGCAAATTCGACAAAGGAATTGCGCATGCTTGAAAGCTATGGCCTCATTCATCGTGAAGTCTATCCGCAAGTGCCGCCAAAAGTTGAATACTCACTGACCGAAATGGGGCATAAATTCATGCCAGTTTTGGATGCCTTAGAAACATTTGCTTCTACCTATGAGTCAGAAAACGAAAAAGTAGTCAATCCTTGAAGCGTTCAAGGATTTTTTTTGTGCCTGAAATCCGTATGATTACACAAATCTATTGAAAACGATAGTACCTATCAAAAAATATGGTACTTTTTATTATTGAGGTAACAGGTCATAATGAAATCATCTTAAGAAAGAAGGTTTTTTTTATGAAAAAAATGATACTGAATCAATATGGCTCTGTAGATGTTATGCAAATGGTTGAAACTGCTATCCCTGAGCCAGCTGCTAAACAAATTGTGATCAAAACCGCAGCGATCGGCGTGAATGATCCTGATATTGTTATTCGTGCGAATGGACCATTTCCAACGATGCCAAAAGAATTGAAACCTGTGCTTCCACACTCTTTGGGACAAGACTTTTCTGGTATCGTAACAGCTGTCGGAGATGATGTGACCCGCTTTTCAGTAGGTGATCATGTGGTTGGGATGGCGTTTATGAGTACATATTCTGAATACATTTTGTTAGACGAGTCAGCAGTTGTTGCTGCTGTACCGAAGGAGCTGGTCTTGGTGCCGTTAGGTGGATTTTTCCTTGGCGTAGCCACAGCTTATGGTGCAACCATTCGTGATGGTCAAGCAAAAGCTGGACAAAAAGTGCTGATTCATGGCGGTGCTGGCGGTGTCGGGTCTAAAGCTGTTCAGCTGGCAAAACATGCCGGGGCGTATGTCATAGCAACAGGCAGCGCTGAACAAGCTGACTATATGAAGGAGTTAGGGGCAGATGAAACGATCGATTATCAAACAGAAGATTTCACAAAATTGGTTTCTAATGCCGATTTAGTGGTTAATTTAACTGGTCATAAAACATTGGAGAACAGTTATCAAGTAATCAAAAAAGGCGGGCGCGTCACTTCTGTTCATGCGCCAATCAACCAAGAAGAAACGGAGCGTAGAGGAATTACTGGTATGTATTCTATGGGGTTCATGACTGTTGAAGAGCTGGAAAAAGTCATTGATCTTTATGCGCAAGGAAAACTAGATGTCCTTGTAGACAAGACATATCCCTTTGAATTAGAAGCAATCAAGCAAGCTCACCTTGATTTCCAAGCAGGCGGAAATACTGGCAAAAAGATCATTGTCTTTGATAAATAGGGAGTAGTAAATAGAAATCGTACAATAGAGATTTTAAGAGCGAGCGTAACAGAACACTGTCCGTTTTTTAGCTACAAGCACAGTGCTCCAGAGAAATGAGTTTAATCGATGGATTCTTCAGTTACTTGATCAAGGCAGAATTTCCAAAAATTTTGTAAGAATTACCATGAAAAGAGACAAGATACAACTCAGTAAGAACCAATACAAGTCCGCTTCCTTTCGAAACGGAAGCGGACTTGTATTGGTTTCCTTCAATAAAAACCCTATTAGTTTTCAGTATCTAACATTCGATTCATAAACCATTCCACTTGTTGGGGGGCATCGTGGTCAAAGAATGCGGACTCTTTTTTATCTAAAGCGGCTATTTTTTCAATGTCTTCCTGGGAAAGCTCAAAGTCAAAAATAGCAATGTTTTCAGCCATCCGTTCTGGACGAACTGTTTTTGCTAAAGCGACGATCCCTCTTTGCATCAACCAGCGAAGCACAACTTGACCAACCGTTTTGCCATATTGCTTGCCAATTTCTGCTAATGTCGGATTGGTAAATAGGTCATGGCGTCCTTCTGCAAAAGGTGCCCAAGCTTCAACTTGAACGTCGTATTTTTCATGCCATTCCTGATCTTCCACTCGTTGATTCCAAGGGTTCACTTCGATTTGATTGATTTGAGGTTTCACCTCATTCAAGCCGACAAACTCGATCATCTTAGCTGATTTGAAATTTGAAACGCCAATTGTACGTAATTTCCCTGTTTTTTGAGCAGCAACCATTGAGCGCCAAGCACCATAAATATCTCCATATGGTTGGTGAATAAGGTAGAGATCAAGATAAGTCAATCCCATTGTTTCAAGCGAATGCTCAATCGTTTCTTTAGCTTTATCTTCGGAAGCTTGGAGAATAAATAATTTAGAGGTAACAAAAAGTTGTTCTCGAGTGACTAGACCTTCACTGATAGCACGCTTGATTCCCTCGCCGGTTTCTTTTTCATTTCCATAAATAGAAGCAGTGTCGATCAGGCGATACCCAGCTTTGATTGCTTGGTAAACAGCTTCAGCTGTTTCTTCCAAAGGAATTTGATAAACGCCAAATCCTAGTTGCGGCATGGTGACACCATTATTGAGTATGATTGTTTGCATAGTGTTTCCTCCTCTAATTTTCATTACATGTTCTATCCTAAACCTTGGAGTTAGGTCTATAGCAAGTAAAAGATTTTATTTCTTTCGTTCCCATAATTTTTCCACTTTATCAGGAGTCATATTTCCTGCTTTGAATTTTGCGATATGCTCATCATACGTTTCTATCTTATAAATAAGCAGGTCTCGTACTTCCTGCATTTCTGCTAACTTTTTCTCTAATTCTTCGAGTTGATCGGCTAAAATCTGTTTTTGGGCTTTTTCGACATTTTGCCTTTCACGAACTTGTGCCAATTGAGCAAATTCAATTAGCGATTCGATGGACAATCCTGCATTTCGTAAATGTTTTGCTAGATAGATCCAGTTTAGATCATTCGTTGTGTACACCCGATAGCCACTCTCATTGCGTTGGACAGGTGGAATCACACCGACTCGTTCATAATAGCGCAATGTGTCTACGCTCAAATCAAACATTTCCGCTGCTTTTTTTATATTCATCGTTGGTTCTCCTTATCTTTTTCTATAAGTAATCATAAACCCTGAAGTGGACTCTAGGGCAAGTGGTTGAAAATTATTTATTTAAAAGAATATATTTTGTTCGTCAGGACGACTATATAGGAAGAAAAAGCTTCAAGCATTTGTATTTCAACAGATTGATTTGAGCAATCATCAGCATTGAAAGCTCCTTTTTTAGTGTGTTTCAAAGCATATCATGCTCTCTTAGTATTCAGAAATACATGCATAGATGATTGTTTTGTTATCTATATGAGCAAGGCATTTATCATCCATAGATTTTAAATAAATCCATCTCATGTTATGATGATGATGAAAATTTTTAACTTGGATCAAGGAAACAATCGGTTCTTGTTATGAAAAACGAAAATAAGCTAATGAGAGTGTGAATATCTATGAATATAAAAGAAGTAAGTAGTATGAATCAAAAGTTAGAGCAACAATTAATTGAAGTTTGGGAGAGTTCTGTTAAGGCGACGCACACCTTTTTGTCAGAGACCGAAATCCAAGCCATTAAGCAATACATTCCAGAGGCATTGCATCATGTGTCACATTTGATTATCGTAGAAAGTGAAAATGAAGAGCCAGCTGGCTTCATGGGGATCTCGGATCGAAATCTTGAAATGCTTTTTATAGCAAATGAACAAAGAGGTAAGGGACTAGGGAAAAAACTCTTGGCTTACGGGATGGAAAACTATGCTGTAAATGAACTGGGAGTAAATGAACAGAATCCTCAGGCGAAAGGATTTTATGAGCATATGGGATTTGAGGTATACAAAAGAAGCGAGTTAGACGAACAAGGAAACCCTTATCCAATTCTGTATATGAAGAAAGTTGATAACAAGTAGCTGTTAAAAATTATTTGTGTTTGCGGGAAATATGTAAGAAGGGGTCGAGACATATATAGCTAGTCACGACCCCTTCTTTGATTGCTATTATCCTTATTAATAAGTAAAGTAAGGATCAAATGATTTTCTCTTAACTAGCTTTCTCTTCTTTTTTTATCTCTTCTTTTTTCTGATTTGAAAATGGTGTATCAGTCTCTTCAGGTAAGATGATTGGTGGATGATGGGAATGCTGATTACTTCCACACATGGTGATGATTTGTTCTTTTGAAGCTTCAGAGATTACTTTCATTGTATACCTCTCCTTTCTTTTATATTTCCAGATGACATAAGGTAGGCCTATATCATCTAAATTCATGATTTATGTAACTGAATTAGCTCATCAAATGAACCTAGAAATTCCTGATTTGTTGAGTGAGTAACGACAATGATTATTTTATCTGTAAGTGAGCAGATTAAGTCACTGATAATCATCTCGTTTATACTGTCTAGACCAGATGTTGGTTCGTCAAAAAGAATAACATCGGAATCTTTAAAGATTGCCCGAGCAATCTCAAGCCGTCTAAGCTCGCCGCCAGAAAGAAAGTTTATCCATGTATTATCTTGCGTATCGGTTAAATCATTGTTATCAAAGCGATCATCTAATCCACTTCGTTTTAAAACATCAACGATTTTTTCAAGTTCGTATTCACTAAAAATAGAAACGTTGTAAGCAATACTCGTCTGGAAGATAGCAGTTTTTTGTTGGACAAGTGCGACTTTCTCATAAAGGGAGTCTCTAGATAGCTGATTCATCTCTTGCTGGTCAACCAATACTTGATGATCGTCGATAGGGTAAATTCCCGCTAAAATATTCAATAGTGTCGACTTCCCACTACCGCTTGCGCCAGTGATAGCATATTTTTTTCCACGCTCAAATGTTTGAGTAAAACCATTAAAAATCAAACGATTTCCATGATGGAAATGCAGATTTTCAATCGATAAAGTAGTTATTGGTTCTGCAAGTTCAAGTGAGCGATTGGGCTCATCATCATCGGTACCATCAATGAAAGCTATAAGATCGTCCGCGACCTTCTTGCTCGCTAAAATATCTGTAACTGATGTACTGAAATACTCTAACGGCCCGGCAATCGTACTCATTAGTGTAGTCATCGCAATAAGATCGGGAATGGTGATTATTTTGGCAGCAACAAAGAAGCCACCAACGATCCATGTCCCCGAATAAGCAAGATCCCCAAGTCCAAAAGAAATTGCATAAGTCAGTCCTTGTAAGGTTTCAAAAGTGATACTTTCCTTTTTTAATCGTTCACTACTGTTAGTAAAAATTTTCGTATATTTTGGAAAACCTTTGCCGACACGTAAGGTCATGTATCCTGAGAGAAGTTGGTCAAATAAACTAAGTGTACGATCTTGCTCCAGAACAACGGACTTGCGACGATCACTAAGGATTCGCTTAGCGAAATAAGGGGCTAGCAAAGGACTAAAAGCTAAGAGCAGCATAATCAATGAAAAAGAAGTGTTTAATTTTAGTGTGAATAAAAGAGAGAATAGAAAGGTAAAAATGCTTAAAATCAGTCCAAATCCGGGCTTTAAAAATTCTAATTCAACGACTTTCATTTCATTTGCCAACTTTGAGAGATACTCGTTTTTCTCATTTTTAAGAAATAGTACCGGATTCATTCGAACGATTTTCTGCGAGAGACTCTCTCTCAGTTGATTCATTATTGATTGAACTAAGATGGATTTACTTCTTCTTGGAATAAAATCGCTCATCGTGTTCAATAAGATGTAAAAGAAGGCGAATATACCAATAAATAAAAGTCTTTTTACATCTCCTGACATAGCAACCTCAGTGATTTGTCTATACACCAAAGCAACCCCAACTTGAATGAGCGCTACGATTGCGCATAAAATCACATGCAAAAAGAAAAGTGAGCGGTTTCTTTTTAATATTTTTTTCATTCTCTCCCTCCTATGTAAAAACTATATCACAAATTAAAAAAAAATTGAAATATTATTTTGTGAAATGTATAATTATTGAAAAAGGGGGTTAGGTGATGCGTTTTTCACGGTATGTCGATATCATTGAGAACGGTAACGAGACTATTCTTTGCAATACATTAACGCAAGAAATAGTTACTGTTGATTCAAAAAAAATGAAAAGTAAAACGGAGATTTCGAGCGAAATAAGTGAAGATGAACGAAAATATTTATTTGAAAATGGATTTATACACGGTGATTTGGAAAGTTATAAACAGAAAACAATTAATTTAAAGAGAGACTTAGTTACTATCACTATAAATATTACAGAAGATTGCAACTTTTCGTGTACTTATTGTTACCAGAATGATTTCCTTTCTAAAAATGTTATTACTGATCAGACGATAAATAATATAATGCAATACATTTTAGACATTGCTCAGCTAGGCGTTCGGAGACTATATATCTATTTTTTCGGGGGCGAGCCACTTCTTTATAAAAAAAGAATTCTCGCAATTAAAAGTAAGATTGATCAAATTGCGTCAGAGAAATCACTCTCAATTTCTTATGGTTTAGGAACAAACGCCTATCTACTCACTCCAGATTTTGTAAATCATTTTGATTCTTTAATTGTCGATACTACACTAACATCTAGAAAAGATCATGATAGAAATAGATCTCTTAAGAGTGGAAGCAGAACGTATGATAAGATTTTTGAAAATCTAGCGGTAGCATCTAAGAGCGGACGTGTTAAAATCCATATTGGTTATAATACATCTGATAAAAATACAGAAGAGTTTCAGTCTTTTCTCGTTACGATCCGCCAAAGTGATATCAAAGCCCATATCAATTGCTATTACATTAATAACTATGAGTTTAATGAAAATTATTTCAATGCATTATCCTATGAGAAATATCTAAAGTGGGTATCTTCAACTGCAATTGATCACCTAATTGAAAACGGTTTCCTGGTGAATATCTCTCCATTTTCTTCGTATCGCTTTGAGTGCGATGCGTATAATCCTTGGTCTGTAAAGTTTTTCTCTGATGGATCTATAGGGTTATGTAATGCAACAAATTTTTATGAACGTAGAATAATAAAAAGTTTTCCAGAATCATCTTCTTTTGCAGAAGATGTTCAATATAGCCTTTATGACCAAAAGAGTGTTCTTCCGAAAAGCAACAATCAGTGTAATTCATGTGAATTAATTGCAGTGTGTCGAGGAAAGGTACAGTGTGATACTTCATGTAACCCAAACTATTCAATTGATAGAGAAACATTCATACGTTCTTTTGTAAAGCATACAAATCTAGGTAACAGGAAATTTTTTACCCAATTTAATTAGGAGTGATTTTATGAAATTATCGCAATATACGATTGTTGAAGAAGTGGATAATGAAATACTTTTGTACAATTCGGTATACTCTGCTATCGTTTTACTAACTCAAAGCGAGTTCCATGATCTACAGACTTTTATTAATAACGATAACTTGGAGAAAACAGAATTATTCTCTTATTTAGAAAATCAAAATATCATTGTTTCCGATGAGATTGATGAAGAAGCAAGATTAGTGTCTGTGGCAAATGAAAAACGATATAATCCTAGTCAAGTAACTTTCACAATTGCCCCTACGATGAACTGTAATTTCTCCTGTTTTTATTGTTACGAGCAAGGGTTTAGACAACATACTATGACTACTGAAACTGCTAAGAAAACAGCCGAGTTTATTCTTAAAAATGTATTACCCCATCAGTCATTGAAAGTAATTTGGTATGGAGGAGAGCCTTTGATGGGATTGAACTCTATTAAAGTTATAAGTGAAATAATAATGAAAAACGAAAAAAAATATAAAAGTTTCAACGCAGAAATTGTATCCAATGGTTATTTGCTAACAGAAAAAGTTGCACAACTTTTAAAAAGTTATCACGTTAATTATGCTCAAATTACTCTGGATGGGGATCAGATAAATCATGATTCTAGAAGATGTTTAACAAATGGGAAAGGGACATTTGCAAGAATATTACAGAATATAGTTAAAACTCTAAAATATATTCCAGTAACTGTAAGAGTAAATATAGATAGGGAGAATAATCATGAAGATGTTATTCGTTTGATGAACTCGCTGGATAATTTTAATTTACTTAAGAAAGTTGGCTTTTATCTTGCGCCGGTAGAGGATTTTGATACCTACAAAACACCCACATGTTATACATCCCAAGAGTTTTCGAAAGAAGAAATAATGGTTTATAAAAGTCTTTTGGAAAGAGGGATAAATATTGTTGCCATACCACGGACAACGATTGGGTTCTGCGAAGCTATCAATCGAGACGACTATGTAATCGACCCTAATGGATTTTTATATAAATGCTGGGTTCATATTGGTAAAACGATTGGACGAGTAGGAGATATCTATACAGGAATACAATTGAACAGTGTGCATAAAACATTTACAGAGTACAAATTTTTTTCGAAAGCGAAATGTTCAAGTTGTAAAGTTCAACCTTTGTGTTTAGGAGGCTGTCCGTTAATTCGAATGAATACAGGTGAGTCGAAGTGCGTTAGCTATAAGTACAATATTGAAGAGCATATAAAAATGGCTTCGGCAAGACTAATATAATCTGGTGGAATATTTTTGCTTCAGAAGATTGATAAGGTCTTCTTAAAAAAATAGCTTAGTTAAATAAGGTTACTATGTTACATTGTGAATAGAATCTATACTTACTTATGAAAATAGAAAGCGTAACTCAATTTTCTCATTCATATTGTAATAAATGATTTCTCATATTAAAATTTTTATAAGAAAACTAAATAGTGAGCAAAGCTCACCCCAAGCAGCCCCCGAAACTGTTTTTCGGAGGCTGCTTTTGGTTTGGGGGGCTTAGCTAGCTAAGCAATGATCGATCACTAAAAAGTGATCAAAACAGAATAGGCAATTTTTTGTTTTCAATCAAAAAATGTTGATCGTTTTATCAAGCAGAGGATGGCACAAGTAAGTGGAAAGTAGGTAGTGGCTATTTTTTGTGTTCAGGATGGGGAAGTAGATTTGTCTAGGATACACGTGAGGATAAACGTTTGAGGATCATTTGTTTTTGACTTACCTATGTGCCATCACTGCGAAAACCCTGTGGATGAAGGCGTCGTGTACGACACCAGATACTCGGATGAGAACTAAGGACGGTTGATTGCCCGTGCCTGACACGCTTTTTCTAACCGCAAAGTCGTAAGGGCTGAAAAGCTGCAACGCTGAGTAAGTTGGCTGCTCCGTGCGGTTTTTGGTGTTTTTTGAACCCTACAAGCTGCTATTGCTCCTCGTCTATTCGTCGCAAGCTTGGAAGGCTTTCTCAGAAAATGCCCGTCAGCTGTCAGCACGTTGTCTTTTGCATCAGGAAGCATCAGCGTTCCAACAAACCTTTGTGACCCAGAAGGAAACCACTCATTTTGGGCAACTTTTATCCGAGAAATCGTTGCGCTAGAAGTATGTCCGTCCGTACTTTCCAGAAAAAAGGCAGCTGAAAGTGGGCGGATACCCAACAAAAAGGCGGTTATGACGACCACAAGCGCTCTCAAAAAACTCAGTCCTTTCTTTTCAATGGTCATTGTTCTTATCTGCACTTCATGATAGCACCGAAACGCGAAGTAATTTTCGCGTTTTTTTGTTTTTAAAATAAAAAATTAGATATTCGCTTTTTTTAGATAAATGGTATACCTGAGATGGAATAAAAATAATAAAAGAAAGGACAGGATTTACAATGAAAAAAACATCATTAGTTGCAGGTTTCGTTTTAGGTGTAGGCGTTTTGTTCACTCTAGGTGCGTGCTCAACAGTGGAAGAGTCAGGGGAAGTGGTCTCTGGGTCAGGAACCGAAACGTTGATCAGTGATTCTTCAGATGAGGTGATCGTGGGAAGTGAAAAATTGAGTGATGACGGGTATTTTGAAGAAATCGTAACCAAGGGAATCGATCCGAAAGTCAAAGATGTTGTTTGGTATGAAACGAATTATGAAAATGCTGGTTGGGATCACATTCGCTTTTTAGTGAACCATGTAAAAATTGTGAATGTAGAAGCGTTCAAACACAAAGACAAAGAATACAAAACATTGCTTTCACTGAAATATCAATTGTTTAATGAAGATTCGAAAGACAAAAAAATCAAACCTGACAAAGCATATTTGGTGTTGAATGATGGCAAGAAAATTGAAGCGGAAGTATTTGTGGACTATTTAGATGATGAAATTTTGACCCATGACAAACACAAAGATGGCTTTATTCACTTTAAAGTAGCGCAAGAACAAAGTTTGCCAGCGATCAAAGCAATCGAAATCGAATTTAAAGCAGATGGCGATTTGACACATACGTACCATATTGATCTTTCTTCCGCTGCTGAAAAATAGTATCTAACGATAGGAGGTTGAAAAAAATGGATGCTAGCAAGAAAAAACTATCATTGTTGAGTTTTTTTGCGATAACTGCTTCAATGGTGATGACGGTATATGAGTATCCAACCTTTGCGACATCGAAGATGAATCTAGTTTTTTATTTACTCGTCGGCGGTTTCCTCTGGTTTATCCCTGTAGCCCTTTGCTCTGCGGAGATGGCTACTGTAAAAGGATGGGAAAAAGGGGGACTCTATACCTGGGTCTCAAAAACATTAGGCAGAAAATGGGGCTTTGCTGCCATTTTCTTCCAATGGTTCCAAATCACGGTAGGCTTTATTACGATGATTTACTTTATTGTCGGGGCGCTTTCCTATGCCCTAAATTGGCCGGCTCTTAATACCAATGTTTGGCTGAAGCTGATTGCCACTTTAGTGATCTTTTGGTTGATTACGATCTCGCAATTTGGCGGAACAAAAAATACTGCGAAGATTGCCAAAGTAGGGTTCTTTGTGGGGATCGTCGCAACTGGGATCATACTTTTTATCCTAGGAATTGTCTACATTGCTCAAGGAAATCCCATCAAAGTTTCCTTTGGCTCAGGCGCTTGGATTCCTGATTTTACGAAAATCAATACGCTGGTCGTTTTTGTTTCCTTTATTTTGGCCTATGCAGGGGTTGAATCTTCTGCCAGTCACGTAAAAGACATGGACAATCCTGGGAAGAATTACCCGAAAGCCATTTTGATTTTAGTCGTAGCGACGATTCTTTTGGATACGCTCGGCGGAGCAACGGTGGCTGCCACGATTCCCCAAAATCAATTGTCTCTTGATACTGGTGTGATTCAAGCCTATTCTTATTTGATCCATCATTTTGGCGGCGGGGAATGGCTGGTTCGTTTGATTGCCGTGGTCATCTGTTTAGGTGTCATTGCAGAAATTGCCGCTTGGGTAGTCGGCCCATCAACTGCGATGCTTGAAGCAGCTGAAAATGGCTTGCTGCCAAAACAAATGGCAAAAGTCAATCAACACAATGTCCCAATCAACATCGTTTTGGTGCAAGGCATCATTGTTTCTATTTGGGCGGTTGTTTTGACATTAGGCGGCGGGGGCGCCAATCTATCCTTCTTCGTTGCGATGGCTTTGACGGTCTGCATCTATCTGGTTGCTTATGTTCTCTTGTTTCTTTCGTATATTAAGTTAGTCAAGGAAAAAGACGACTTAACAAGAACGTATCATATTCCTGGTGGGAAAAATGTGAAAATTGGTGTTGCGATGGTTGGTTTGCTTGTTTCTATTTTTTCTTTCTTTATTTCCTTCTTTCCACCGAGCGATATTGGATCGGGAAAAGGCGGAACCTATTTGGCCATCTTGATCATCAGCTGGCTGATAATTGTCGTGATACCGTTTGTCATCTATAAATACGTAGGTGAAAAAGCAAGCGATAAAAAATAAAAAGCACAACCTATGAGGAGGAGAGCTGCATGTTATTTAGTAAAAAAAATCGAAAAGAAGCCCAATATTTGGAACCTATCTATGGGAATGAGGCAATGGATCGGGCGATCCCTATGTATAAATTGCCAAAAGAGTCCTTGGTACCGCGGGACGCCTATGAATTAGTCAAAGATCAATTGATCGATGAAGGGGTCTCAAGACAAAATTTGGCGACGTTTTGTCAAACCTACATGGAACCAGAAGCAGTCAAAATCATGAGTGAAACCCTTGATAAAAACGCCATTGATAAAACCGAGTACCCACGGACAGCAGAAATTGAGAACCGCTGTGTCAACATGATCGCTGATTTATGGCATGCCCCAGAAGCGTCTGATTTTATCGGTACATCAACGGTAGGCTCAAGTGAAGCCTGTATGCTAGGTGGATTGGCCTTAAAATTTGCTTGGCGCAATCGGGCAAAAAAACTTGGTTTAGATATCAATAAACGAAAACCAAACTTAGTGATTTCTTCTGCCTATCAAGTCGTTTGGGAAAAATTCTGTGTCTACTGGGACATTGAAATGCGGACGATCCCTATCGATGAAGAACATGGCAGCATCAATGTCGATAAGGTCACGGACTATTTAGATGAATATACGATCGGGGTCGTCGGCATCTTAGGGATCACTTACACTGGACGATACGATGACATCAAAGCACTAGATAAGAAATTAGAGGAATACAACAAACACACCGACTACAAAGTCTACATCCACGTGGATGCGGCTAGTGGTGGATTGTACACACCATTTATGGAACCAGAGCTTGAATGGGATTTCCGTTTGAAAAACGTTCGTTCCATCAGTACGTCTGGACATAAATATGGGTTAGTCTATCCTGGTATCGGTTGGGTGCTTTGGAAAGAAAAAGATTTCCTTCCAGAAGAATTGGTCTTCAAAGTAAGTTATCTTGGCGGTGAAATGCCAACGATGGCCATCAACTTTTCAAGAAGTGCCAGCCAAATCATCGGACAATATTACACCTTTATCCGCAATGGGTTTGAAGGCTACCGCTTGATCCACAAAAAGACCAGCGATGTTGCCCAATATTTGGCAAAAGAGATTGAAAACATGGGCTACTTCGATATTTATAATGATGGGTCACGGTTGCCGATCGTCTGCTACAAATTAAAAGAAGATGCCGATATTTCTTGGAATCTGTATGATTTGACGGATGAATTTGCCATGAAAGGCTGGCAAGTCCCTACCTATCCATTACCTGATAATCTATCACATATCAATATCCAACGTTTTGTCTGCCGGGCAGATTTAAGTATGCAAATGGCAATGGATCTGGTGCAAGACATGAAAGAAGGAATCGAGCGATTGAACAAGCGACCAAGCCGTCATGTTTCATCCGACCAAACCTATGGCTTTTCACATTAAGAAACGGTATCGCTAGAAACCCGTTCATTGCTTTTTTCAATGAATAAAAAGACCCTTTATGAAACGTTTTTTGCAAGACTGAATGAACAATGGTTTATAGAAAAATCAAAGGCGGTTGCATCGACTGCCTTTGATTTTTTTGTTTGTAAGAACGGGTAAGCACTTGACAGTGTCGTTTTTTAAGAGAAAGTAAAAAAACAGTGCTTGATAATTTCATTTATTGACATTTCTGGCTTGTGATAGTATTAATTATTATGGTCTAAATATATTTTTTTAGAGAAGAACGTTTTACATAAACAAAAAGGAAATCTTAGAACGTTGTCGTGAGGGAATTATTAGGGAAATTCGTCTTGCATCGAGGGTTTTTGTTTGTCAGTCATGGTTTGTTGGGGAGTAAGTGAAGGAAAAGTATGTGTAGAAAGGGCCTGTTTTTACTGCGCTTGTTTGTTTCATAAGTAACGTACTGCTATCTTTTTCTGTAAATTGGTTGTAACTATTCTGAATGAATATAGATTTACACTGGAGGAAAAACAGTCATGTATAAAGAAGACTTACTGGATAAGGACTTGAAATTAGAGTATATCTTGCTCAAATTTTTGTATTTATCGACGGGTCATATCAAAAAAAGTGATGCTTGTCGGGAATTAGAGATTACGATGCCAACCTTGACGAAACTATCAGAAAATCTTCAGCAACAACTAAAAAATGAGAAGGTCTCTTTTGCAATCAACCGTTATACCCTTGATTTGCAAGTAAACGACAGCGTCTCATTGGATGATTTGACCGACACGTTATTGAAAAAATCTGTAAAATATCAAATTATCCATTATTTGTTTCAACATGCAGGCTATGATGCTTTCGTATTAGCTGATGAATTAAAAATAAGTGTGGGGACACTGAATCGTGTGATTGCAGAGTGCAATCAGCTGCTGCAGCATTTTGAATTAAAGATAAAGAACAAAAAGCTAGCGGGAACGATGACGCAACGCATTTATTTTTACTATAATTTTTTAAAAATGGGGGAAACAGCGATCGATTCTGTTTTGATCGATGACCTGGTGGCGGAGCTAGCGAAAAAAATAACCCTCTCGATTGCGCAACAAAAGCAGTTGAAGATCTGGCTATTTGTGATCATGAAAAAAGTCACGCCTCACACAACCTTGGGAAGCTTAAGTCCGGAGGAACAAATCAAAATCAATCGCTGCCAAGAAATGCCGATTTGTCGCTTTATTCGACAGGCCTATGTGTCGAAAAAAAGCATCTGTTCAGTAGACGAAGCCAAGATCGTCCCCTTCTTTATCTGTCTTTTTCTCGTTACGGTAGGAGGAATTCCTTACGAGGAGCTTCGCTTAGGGTTGTATACCAATAAAAATCCTGTTTTTGAGATTACCGATGAAGTGATGGCAGCGATCCAGTCCATTTATTGTCTTGAAGCCTCGCATACGACGATCGATATTAAAGCCAGTGTCTTCTCCTTGATTGCACAAGTCTATTACTTTCATGGGGTAAATTACTCCATTGACAGAGTCACCTTGAATTATTACCACAAGCTATTTCACAATTCCTTGCGAGATCAAGTGATTACAGACATCCTGCAACACATTATTGCACCAACCAACTTGTTTACGCCCACGAAACTCAACTACCTCAAGAAACGTCTGGTCTTTTTAATCTATCTGTTATCACCGAAAGAGGAATATCGAGTACGGATCGGAGTCTTAAATATGGGCTCCAGTCTTTTGGCAGATGCTTCCATTTACTTGTTAAAAAATGAACTAAAAGGGAAACAAAATGTGACTATTTCTCCTTATAACAATGAGGAAGAATACGATTTGCTGATTTCAAACGCCCGTGTCCCTCAACTTGGCAACAATTATGGTCAATTTTATCAAGTGACTGCCATCGGTGCCGATTTAGATGTCAATCAGGTTTCTGCGATCGTCGATCAAATTGCTTACTCTAAGTACCATTCTTTTGTGGTGTGAGCCATCACTTGTTAGTTAAAAAGCAGTGAGTCAACGAATAGGTGATTCGCTGCTTTTTCAATTATCTGCGAAGGAGGGAAAGGAAAAGGAGCTTGAATTGCTCTTATCATTGATGACGGAATGAAAACAGGGATCAGTCAAGCAGCTTTCTGCTAAATAAATGTGCCCAGTATCCTTGTATAACGTATCGCAACAGAGCAGAAGACATCAATGAAACTAACAGAAGGGATTCAAAATGCTGATTTTGGAAGGAGGTAAAAAAGACCCACATAGAGATGTGAGTCTGGCATCGTTAGTTCTGATTTTCTAATTTCTCTAGAACCTTTTTGGGAATTGCGTCTTTTTCAACGCCATTCGGGCCTTTTATTGTACGCTTTTCACTGATCACCGCTTTTACATAAGAATTTGGTGTTAAGGGTTTTGCGTTATCTTCTGATAATGAAACCTCAAGGGTTTGGGTGCTGCCATCTTCTTTTACAAAGTTTAATGTGTAATCGTAAGAATACCAAGGAGACTGGTCGCCGATGCCGCTCTTACTTTCGTGTTGGACTTTAGGCGGAATCTCAGACGGGACATACGCGTAAGCTGTTTGTCCTGAGTAGGTGGATTGATAATATTCATATCCTTTGTATCCAACAAACCCTAAAAGTACGACTAAGATGAATCCGATTATTTTTTTCATATAAACCATCCTTATCCTCAAATATGGAGCTATTATAACAGAATGGTTCTATAGATGACCTTTCATCAGACGAACAGTTTTGCAAGGAGAAACATTGCTAGCCAGTCGTGAAAAAGCAGGGAACGCCGCTAGTAAAGGGTTCGATCTATGAATCGTCAGGGGATTGGTACTTAGAGCGACTAGAAATAAGAGGAGAAGTAGACAACAAGACCTTAATTAAAAAACACAGCATGGAAAATACTTCTTTTATGTATGCCCAGCAGCAGACAGCTTGATGAGACATGCCGCTTGTTTTTTCACTATAGAAAGGTGAAAAATAGCGCACCAGTTTAATAAAAAACCAGCAAAGGCGCTCCGTAAGAGACCGTCTTTGCTGGTTTTTTTTACCGAAAATGCTTGAGAGCAGTCCATGGCAGCTTTTTATGGTTCGATTTTACTATACAAATCGAGGGCTCTTTTTCTGGCTTCGTTGTGGTCAACTACAGGCAACGGATAGTCGGTGCCTAAAACTACTTTTAGGTCGGCTTGTTCTTCGTCAGTCATCAAGTAGGGTTCATGGATGAATTTTAGCGGCAACTGGGCGAGTTCGGGAACAAATTGTTTGATAAACGTCCCATCCTTGTCGAATTTTTTCCCTTGTGTAATGGGGTTGAAAATTCGAAAGTAAGGAACCGCATCGGTGCCAGTCGAAGCTGCCCACTGCCAGCCGCCGATATTGCTGGCAGCGTCGTAGTCGATCAATTGTCGAGCAAAATAGGCTTCTCCTTGCCGCCAATCGATCAGTAAATCTTTGGTTAGAAAGGAAGCGACGATCATCCGTAGACGGTTATGCATCCAACCAGTTTGATTCAGCTGCCGCATCGCGGCATCAATGATCGGATAGCCGGTTTGCCCTGCTTGCCATTTGGTTAGCTCCTCTTCATTCTTTCGCCAATCCATGTTTCGATATTTCTCAATGAGTTCATAGTTTTTTTGTTCAGGATGGCTGAAGTAGATCATATGATAAAAATCTCGCCAAGCCAGTTCTTTTAAAAAGGTCGCTTTGCCAGTGCTGGATGGCATTCTTTGGCAAGCGGCCCAAACCTTCCGAATGGAGATTTGTCCAAAAGACAAGAAAGGGGACAGGCGGCTCGTTCCTTTGATCGAAGGGAGATCACGGTCTTTTTCATAGGCGGCCAAACGCTTTTGCACAAATGCCTGCAATTGTTTATGCGCATAGTCTTCCCCAACGATCGTTGAAAAATCGGTCTTTCTATTTTCTAGCAGCTTAGTAAGCAGTGTTGTCCCTGCTTTGAAGTGAGGGGCATCATCAAAATGAACGGCTTTTTCAAAATCGAGGGCCTGCTTTTGATACACCGGTTTGGGCAATTGAATCCATTTCTTATAGTAGGGGGTAAATTTTTTGTAATACGTCCCATCCTCTTTGGTGACTTCTGTTGGTTGATGCAGATGATGGTCTTCAAAAGAATGGACAGTGATGCCTTTTTTCTCGACCAATTCTTTTATGTAGAGGTCGCGTTTACGACCAAATCCACGGTTATCAAAGTTGAAGTACAGTTGGCTCCATTCTGGATAGCAAGCGAACAATTGATCAAAGGCTTCTGTCAAAGTCCCTGTCAATAGGTGGATCGTCAGATTTTGCTTTTTGGCAGCCTCGATAAAGTGAGCAACTGCGCTAAAAAAGTAATCATGGCTTGGCGCCTCGGGGAGAAACTGCTTGTCATTGAGATGAAATACACACAACAAATGGTCGTTTTCTTGAAGAGACGCAAGCGCCTCAGTCAGTGCCGTGTTGTCCTCTAAGCGTAGATCCTTTCTAAACCACATCACATGAATTGCCATACAAACCTCCTTGATAGTATAACCGTGCAAAAACGATCGGATTTCGTTTATAGTAATGGAAAGATGGGATTTATTCAAATTTGGCGATTGCTTTAGCTAACCAGAAATCTTGGCAAGCGTGCGTGACTATAGAAAACGTATGGAACATGAAGATGCGTCGCTTTTCAATAGCCGATCTTGTAAACAAAAAAAATCGAACACAGAACAAGAGTCTGCGTTCGATTCTAGCAATCAACAAAATTATTTCATTTTCCGTTCATCTGGCACGATGTCTGCTTTTAACAACCATTTGTGGAAGAACCATTCTGCCACACCAATCAATACTGCTGGGATCAATACTAGCATCCAGATGTCATTTGTATAGTCCATATAAGTCAGATACAGCCATAGGATAAGGGCTGCTGCGCCGGCATCTGCAACCGTTGCCGCAATGTTACCGATCTTTCGCAAAATGACCAAGTCGCCTAGCACATAGATCATCACCACAATGATCACACCGACGATCGTCGAGTCCATAAAACTGACATCGTAAATCCCTGACAACACAATCCACAAAATCGCCCAAATCATTAGTGCTTTGACAACCAACGCTTTTAGATGTTTCATTTCATACACTCCTTTTTATTATTTATTCCAAAAGCAAGAAGGTCATTGTTAGTGATAACCTTCTATTTCAAGGCTATCATCTGACATTTTTTGTGTCAAAAAAAATGATTGGAATGGTTTTTTATACTATTTTAAGCATAATTGCTTGACGAATAGTCGTAAATAGTTTAAACACTTTAAGGAATGATCAGTGGGATCAATTTGTGAAACGAAAGAAGAATAGAGGGGATTTTGTAAGGAGATAAAGTATCGGTACAGTATTTACTGGAATCAAACAATTTAGCAAGGCAATTTAAATGGAGCGACCCGCCAAAGTCAGATTTTGATCTGCTTTTCGAGGGTCGCTTTATACCGTCTTCTTATTTATTTTCTCCTAACAGCTCGAAAATAATTGATCCCGGTTCCTGCAAATACTACGAAACTAGCCAATAGAAACAAGAATCCTACGGGAATCAGGTAGAAATTTTCATGTAAAATGCCGGTTTGATCGATATATTCCACGGCGCTTGCTTTGATGAAGAAGCAAGCAAAGCCGAATAGTAGTAAAAATGTTCCGATCAAGGTCGTGATCAAATTGAGTTTGGCGCGTCGGGTCTCGCTGCCGTCTTTGATTAGTTTTTCAGTGATCTTGTTCACTTGAGTTCCTCCTAAAATCAATTCATCAAGCGAGAGTTCAAAAATCGTGGCGATGGCAATCAGCATTTCTAAATCCGGTAGATTGCGATTGTTTTCCCAGTTCGAAACGGCTTGTCTCGTCACGTGTAGTTGAGTGGCAAATTGTTCTTGGGTCAAGTTATTTCTCGTACGTACTTCTTTGATTTTTTCGCCAAATTCCATCTTTTCTTCCTTTCGCTGATGTGACTTAAGCATAGTCGAAACCCTCGTTGGTTCCAAGAAAGCAGGGCTTGCTGCTTGATAAATCAAGGGAAAGTGGTGCTTGCGTCGCTTTTTTGTCCGCTCTTGGTTAGGGCGGGAGCCAATCATCTTTAATAATCAAAGCGATCAGCTGCTAAGTAAACGATTTGATGTGTGTTATTTTTACAATGTATCTTTTCTTTTATTATAGCATTGTGATCGAGGGGAGGGAAATGTGGGATACAGGCCTTTCGCTGCTTGATCGGTAGCTGTCCGACAGCTGTCGAGAGTATCGAGCGGGGAGCAGCGCAACAGCAAGGTTCTTTTCTTAAAGAAAATCACTTAGTTGACAAATCGCGAAACATCTTGTTTAATATACCCCTAGGGGTATATGAAAGGAGCAAGAAATGTTTTCACTATTTAAGCGCATACCAAGTATGTCAACAGCAGATTTACAAAAAGAAGGAGCCAAAGAATGGACGGTTTTGGATGTACGCACGCCGGCGGAGTACCGCAGCGGGCACATTGCCTATGCGAAAAATGTACCGTTAAATAAGATTGCTGGATTTACTCAAAAAGGCGACAAGAAACTGGCAGTCATTTGCCAATCGGGGATGCGAAGCAAACAAGCAGCCAAAATCCTAAGTAAAAAAGGTTTTGATGTGGTCAACGTTCGTGGCGGAATGAATCAATGGCGCGGAACAACCAAAGGAGGAAAGTAATGATGGAAAAAATAGTTATTGTCGGTGGGGTAGCAGGGGGAATGTCGGCAGCCACGCGCTTACGTCGGCTTAAAGAAGCAGCGGAGATCATTGTTTTTGAAAAAGGTCCTTTTGTCTCTTTTGCGAATTGCGGGTTGCCGTATGCCATTTCTGGTGAGATCAAAGAGCGAGATGCCCTATTGGTCCAAACACCTGAAGCATTAAAGAAACGGTTCAACTTAGATGTGCGACCTTTTCATGAAGTGCTGTCGATCGAGCCAGAGGAGAAAACGGTGACGGTCAAACATGGCGAACATGTCTTCACGGAATCTTATGATGCGTTGATTTTATCGCCGGGGGCAAAACCGCTAGTACCAGCGATCAAAGGGCTAGAAGAAGCAACCAACGCCTTTTCTTTGCGCAATGTTCCTGACTTAGACCAAATCATGGCGCATCTTGAAGACAAAAAGCCTCAAAAAGCCACGATCATTGGCGCTGGGTTTATTGGGTTAGAAGTCGCTGAAAATTTACATAAAAAAGGCCTCGAAGTAACGATCGTAGAAAAAGCACCCCACGTATTGCCACCTTTGGACGAAGAAATGGCTGCGTATGTCAAAAATGAATTGATCAAGCAAGGGGTCAAAGTTTTGACCTCGCAGTCAGCGACCGCTTTTGAAAAAGCAGGGCAAGAAATCGTTCTGGAAGATGGCACGGTCCTGACTTCAGATCTCATGATTCTTTCGGTTGGTGTCCAACCAGAAACGGATTTGGCGAAACGTGCTGGTATTGAATTGGGACGCCGGGGGGGTATCTTAGTAGATGAGCAATACCAAACCAGCAAGAAAGATATTTACGCGGTGGGTGATGCCATCGTTGTGAAACAACAAATCACCAACGAAGACACGCTGATCTCCCTGGCTTCACCAGCCAATCGCCAAGGTCGGCAAGTAGCTGATGTGTTGGGAGGACTGGCTCGCAAAAACAAAGGCAGTATCGGGACTGCGATCGTGCGCGTATTCGATCTTGCAGCAGCTTCCACAGGGTTGAGTGAGCGCAGCGCCAAACTGGCAGGGCTAAATCCCCAGGTGGTTCATCTTTCAGGCAAAGACCATGCAGGGTATTATCCGGATGCGACGGATATTTATTTGAAACTGATTTTTGATGCGGATACTGGAAAAATCTACGGTGCGCAAGGCATCGGTGCCAAAGGAGTCGATAAACGGATCGATATATTGGCAACAGCGATCAAAGGCGGCTTAACGATCTTTGACTTGCCTGAACTGGAATTCACCTATGCACCGCCTTTTGGCTCAGCCAAAGATCCAGTGAATATGCTTGGCTATGCAGCGATCAATCTGGCGGAAGGAATCAGTGAGAATATTCAGTGGCACGAATTGACGGATGCCTTAGAAAACGGTAAGCAGTTGTTGGATGTTCGTTCAGAGATGGAATTAGCCAATAATGGACGTTTTCAACAAGCGCTCCACATTCCGTTAGATGAATTGAGGGATCGGTTGTCTGAATTGGATCCAAGCGTTTCGTATGTCGTTACGTGTCATAGCGGATTGAGAAGCTACATTGCCGAACGCATCTTAAAACAAGCGGGCATCAATTGTCAAAACCTCGATGGTGCCTTTTCGTTGTATAATACTATTAAGCCGGAGATGATTATTCATGATTAAAGCAATATCTATGGAGGAATTTGCCCAAAAAGAAAAACGTGAACCACTTGAGATCCTTGATGTCAGAGAAGTCGATGAGTTTGCACAAGGACACATCAAAACAGCACAAAACCTACCGTTGAGCGAGCTGACAGAACAAATCAGCGACTTAGAGAAGGATAAAAACTACTATGTCATCTGTCATTCAGGGGCTCGTTCGCAAATGGCATCTGAGTTTTTGAGCCAGCAAGGGTTTCAAGTGACCAATGTCCTCGGCGGCATGTCAGCATGGAGAGGAGAAATCAAACGATGACCGCATGCAACAAAGATATCTTGAATCGGTTAAAACGAACCGAAGGCCAGTTGAGGGGGATTCAAAAAATGATCGAAGACGAGAAAGAATGCGTCGATGTCATCACGCAATTGTCCGCCGTCAGTTCCAGTGTTAACCGTATTATGGGGATCATTGTCGCTGAAAATTTGAAAAATTGTTTGGAAAATCCAGACAGCGACACGGAAACCCAAAAGCAGAAAATCGATCAAGCCGTTCAGCTGATCGTGAAGAAATAACGGGATTTTTGAAAGGTTTGTCGCGTTTTTTATCATCCTATGGAAAAGGTTCAGAAGAGCAGCATGTTCTTCTGAACCTTTTTACTCTTCATCAGTGATTGCTTGTCGACACCAATAGAGGAAATAAGCGGAGATTGTCGGTATGTTTTGTTTTTTAATTACGAAGGAATATACACCGAGAAGGCTGTATGGTTAAATGGAGGGAGAAACGTCAAAACGCCCGATGGGTCGTTGAGTATATGTAGCGACCAACGATCGCTTTTCTTGTGACTAAAATCACAATAAGCGAGTGGGTGTTGCGCAGTTATGACGAATGAGAGAGGAGAGCTTTTTGAACAAAAAAATACAGTCTTTTACATTGCCTTTGATTGCTTCCAATTTGTTTCAAATCATTATTGCGCAAGTTTCATTAGCGATTATTTCAAGAAGATCCACGGAAGCATTGGCGGCGATCGCACTGATCGACGGGTTTCTCTATGCTTTTGCGGGTATCTTAGGTGCGATTGGTCTAGCTTTTAATATTTATGGCGCAAAGGCAGTCGGACAAAGAGAAGAGACGCAGTTAAATGATTATCTGTCGTCGGTTCTTTTTCTAGTAGTCGCGATCGGCGTGAGCTTTTTCCTGATTTTCCTGCTTTTTGGACACGGCATTTTGCAGGTTGTCTACGGATTTAGTGGGGAGCTGCTAAGGACCGCAACATTGTATCTTGCAATCATGTCTCCCTATATTTTACTTACGTTAGTCACGTTTGTTTTTACTAGTCTTTTAAAAATTGAAAAGAAAACGAATTACATCCTCGGCGTTTCCATTATTAGTGCGTTGGTACAGGTGTTGCTTAGCTATCTATTGATAAATGGCAATCTCGGTTTTCCCGCAATGGGGGTCTTAGGCAGTGGCATCGCAAATATGCTTGCGACTTTGTGCTTGCTGGGGATTTATGGGGTTCTTTTACGAGAAAGTCTAGCCAGGGGGCTGAAACAAAGACCACGAAAACGCACCTTTTTATTGAAAAAAGCGGTCCCCTTAATGATTCAGGAATGCTTTGAAGGCTTAGTCTTTATTATTGCTTTTGAAGCTTTCGTCTCACGATTGGGTGTCAGTACGCTGGCAGCCTATGCGATCGGCAGCCAAGGATTGATGATCGCACGGTTGCCTGCTTTGATGTATGGCAACGCAGTGACCGTCTTTGCTAGTGAGGCGAATGGACAGAAAAACCGTCAGAAGATTTTAGCAGTGGGGAAAAGTGCCTTCGTTTCTTCTTTTGTGGCTTATGTCGGAATCGCCAGTCTGATCTGGGTCTTTCGTCCTGCTTTTTTTCAGTTGTTTACTACAGATGTCGCTGTTTTAGACTTGTTGCCAGCTATTCTACCAATCATGCTGGGGATAATGCTCGTCAGTCCGTTATATGAAATCACAAAATACCTATTACAAAGCTTGGAGTGCAGTCGCACGGTTTGTGTGTTGACAGGATGCGTCAACAGTCTGGTTTTAGTGGGAATCATGGTCTTTTGGAGTAGTGGGCAGCTGAACTTTTTCTTCCTCTACTGTCTATACGGCATGAATTTCCTGATTCTCGGTGGTTTCTTTGCAGGGCTGTTTTATTGGACGATCAAGCGGCGTGATCCTCAGGGCAAAGGACGCCTTTGAGGGTTAAAAAAGCGAAGGTGCTGCTGAGCCTTCGCTTTTTCGTCGCCTACAATTGGACAGGGGGATTAATTGTGGCTGACTTCTTCGTAAAAAATGGCGTTGCGTTCTGCAATCAGTTGGGTTTCCCTTCGCTCTAATTCAAGAAAGGTTTCGTCTGCCAGCAATTCGGCAGCAGAGTAGCCGGCAGCCAAGAAATTTTCAGCATAGCTCAATTTTTGATTCGTAATGTTTCTTCGTTGCTCGGCAATAATGAGTAGCTGTTTTACATTCATATACACACTCCATTCTTTTATAAAAAGCAAGTACTAAAAAGAGGACAGCTAAGGCAGTACTTGCAAGTCAACGGTGAAGGTAGGGCTGCGCGCTTGCTTGGCTATTCATCGTTCATGAGGAGAACGTCCGGTTTGTTTCTGATCAAACGGGTTTATACGGAAGCTTTGTACTAAGTATAAAAAAATTTCCCCCGAAGCAACAGAACCTAGTCGTTTACATAAAGCAACCATTGGTTTACATTCTTTGGACAAGCGGGTGTTACAAGAAAATCAAGTAATTTTTCCAAGAAAACGGTGGGCTTTGACGACAAAAAAACCTGCGACCAGCTTGAATCGGTCGCAGGTTTCTTAGATTAGTAGAAATAGCTTAAACGGTTTGTTTTGCTGGGCGCAGCAAGACTTCGCTGATCGCCACATGTTTGGGCTGTTGAATGGCATAAACCACTGCATTTGCTACGTCTTCTGGCGTTAGGCTGTTGCCTTCTACGCGAGAGGTTTCTTTCAAGGCTGCTTCTAGTTGAGCATTGCCGACGGTTTCAAACAATTCCGTGGAGACCATTCCCGGAGAGACGATGGTTGAGCGAATGCCATGTTCACGTTCTTCTTGGCGCAAGCCTTCCATAATTGCACGAACTGCAAACTTTGTCCCGTTGTACACGGCAGAACCCGGGTAAATGACATGTCCGGCAACTGAGTCAGTGGCGATGATCAAACCGTCTTGCTGTTTTTGCATGATGGGCAGCACAGCGCCGATCCCGTTCAATACCCCCATGATATTGATATTCAGCATTTTTTGCCAGCTGTCATAGTTCAACTCTGCCAAGTTTCCTTGAGGCATGATGCCAGCATTATTAAAAAGGACATCAATCCGACCAAAGGAGGTCATGGCTAAATCAATGACTTGCTGGACTTGTTCGCGATTGGTGACATCGGCTGTTTGATACAAGACATTTTCTCCTAATTTTTCAGCCAGTGCTTTGATGCGCTCTTCACGGCGGGCAGCGATCACTACTTTTGCCCCTTGTTCGGCTAGTTTAACGGCGGTTGCTTCCCCAATTCCTGAAGATGCTCCCATAATTACGATAACTTTTTCTTTGATTTCTGTCATTTGTATTTCCTCCAGTGAATGATTTTTTTCATCGAATCCTGCTACTGCCAATGGCGAACCTATGAGACGATAGGTGATTGACAGTTCAGTGCTTGCGGTGTATTTTAATTGTAGAACTTGAAGTTAGGTTTAGGTCAAGCGATAAACAAAATTTTTTTTAGGAGCGATGCAAGTGAGTTACTCGATTGGCGAAGTATCACAAACGACCAATATCCCCATCTCGACTCTGCGTTATTACGATCGAGAAGGGATGTTTCCGAAGCTGGCCCGCAGTAATGGCGGCATTCGGGTGTTTTCAGAAAAAGAAGTAGCGACGATCAAAGTGATCGATTGTTTGAAGAATACTGGCATGCCCATCAAAGACATCAAGAATTTCTTGGATTGGGGCGAGGAAGGCGATGCGTCTTTGCAGAAACGGCAGCAGCTGTTTCATGAACGTCTGGAAGAAGTCACAAAGCAAATGGCAGCCTTGCAAGAAACCATGAACACGATCAAATACAAATGCTGGTACTACGATACCGCGATGGCAGCAGGCACCGAAGCGGTGGTAAAAGAGTTGCCGCTAGAAGAAATACCCGAAGAAGTCCGAGCATACAAACTGTAAGCCCATCGAAAAACCACCTGCTGTTTTTGCAGGTGGTTTTTCGATTCTACTGGTTTTTCTGGGAAAATCAACCTTGCCAGTTGCGGTTTTCTAACGGCAGTTCGGTAGTCCCATGAAAATTGGGTTTTGTTCGTCGGCAGTGTTACTCAATAACGCCTACAGGAATCAAATAGCGGGGTTCATTTTCCGGTGGCAGCTGCAGCAGCTCTGTAAGTTCATGATCTGTGAAGGCGCCGATCGGCACAGCACCTAAGCCTAACGCTTGGGCTTGTAAAAGGACATTTTGGGCGGAATGACCGACTTCGATATAGGCATAACGTTCGATTCCTCGGTCCCCATAGCGCTCGATCAGTCGTTCATAAACCACTGTATAAAGCAATGTGGCAGGTGCCCGTTGGATTGCTGGCTGGTCCAACGAACCTTCCGCCAGTGCGGTCCGAAAATCGCCGGTAAGAACTTTTGCTAAGGTATGCTGCTCAGGTTGATACAGATACAGCCCTGGCTCAAGCCCCGTTACCTGTGTGACTACGACATAGAGGTCTAAGGGATACAAGGCACCAGCCGAAGGCGCTGTCCGGCGACCATCTTCTGTAGTGACACCGGCAGCGGCCCATAAAAGCTGTGCCAGCTGTTCTTGTGTTAGCTCAGTGTCTAGAAAATCCCGTTGCGAGCGCCGCTCGAAGAGAGCTTCCGCCACACTGGTTTCCCCGTCTAAGATTGGTTGCGGCAATGGAAAGGTTTCATAGGAAACCGCTGGTTCAGAAGAAGTGGCGGTGTTGGTAGTCGGTTGTTCTTCAATTGGTGCCGTATCCGCACTGCAGCCAGTGAGGAGTAAGCCCAACACCAAAAGAGCGCCTAAATGAACAAAGCGAAATCGTTTGTAACGGGTCATGTGTTTTCCTCCTTTTTCTAAGGACTTCGTGTTATTTATAAGTATAACAAGGATTGCTTTTCCATGCGCTTTTATTCACAAACAGGTGAGCAGTGACAAGCGTATCAGCTCAATCAGGTCATAGGAAAAGCAGACTTTTTAATATTTTCTAAAGGCTTAAAAAGTATTTGCCATCGAGACATCATCAAGATTCTGTTATGGCTCTTTCAATCAATGATCATTGAAAAAAAATAAAGCAGACGTCTAAGTGTTATCTAAAGGAAGAGAATCATCAGAAGATGGAGAACTGCCCTTTAAGGAGCTTTCTGGAATCAATAAAGCCCCTTTGTCTCTTGCGACAAAGGGGGCGGGGCTAACTATTCATTTCTGCGACTTCTTCCTCCATATCAAATTCCAACTGTTTGGCAGCGTTGAGCTGGTCGCTATAGTAGCTGGCAAGCTCTTCAGCAGATTGCGGTGTTAGATTGTTGAAGGCAAAAGTCACATAGGTGCCATGATCCTCCAGACAGATCGAATTGATGGTGAAGCGGTGTTTGTCATCATAAAAGGTATAACTTTCGCCTGGTACGAATAGTTGCTCGGGATGAGTACGGATACGGAAGCCGTTGAAACTCATTTGATACATTTCGAACGTCTTCGCATCATAAGAAAGCTGACGATTGATGGCGATACTCAAGGCTTCACTATCACTTTCGATAAAACGGTTTTTCCCGATCAAAATGGCATAAAACAAGCCATAGAGGTTATAGAGCGACCAAACCAAGGTCACGATATAGCCGAATTCATAGCCTTCTCCTCGGTACAAACGATACCCAGCCACCAGACAGGCAAAGGAAATCCAAGTAAAGAGGATGATGTGGGGCAAGACGGTCCGCCAATCAAAGGCGTTGCTGCCGACGATCTCTTTTTTGGTCACGTTGAATTTTTTCTGTGATTTCATAAATTCTTTGATCAATGCCCCAGTGTGGATAGGAGCGACAAAGCAATCATAGATGTGGGAGCTTGTCAGGTTCCTGATATTAGGGACATACAGCCGAAACGACAGGGAAATCATAATGAAAGGCGGTAAAAAGAACAGCAACAATTGGTGATTGTTGCTTCTGACGATAAAGATATCAAAAACCATAAATAAGGTTGGTGCCAATAAAAAGATGATTTTTTGGAAAGAGGTAAACCAATACAAATAGGAGTTGTAATAACAAAGTTTTTGCATGAACGACAATCCTTTTAAGCGGCGCGGTTTGAAGTGGTCAAAAATTTGTTTCGTTCCTTGCGCCCACCGAGTCCGTTGTGAGGTCAGCTCTTTGGCAGTGTAAGGAGTGATCCCCAAGGCATAGGCTTTATTGATAAAAATCGTTTCATAGCCGGCGTCTTGTAAAAGCATCCCAGTCGCCATATCTTCGGTGATACTGCTGGTAGGAACGCCGCCGATCTCTTCAAGGGCACTGCGACGAATGATGGCATTGGTACCGATATGGATCAAAGCATTCTCACGAGAAAGTGCGGGTTCTAGAAAGCGCATGAATAATTCCTGTTCGTTGTACATGGATTTGCGCAGTAATTGAAAAGGATCTTTGTTATAAAATGTTTGTGGATATTGCACCAATGCAACTTTAGGATTGCGGAAATAGTCGACAGCTTCAAAAATAATGTTCTTTTTGACGATAAAGTCAGCATCCAGAAGCAAAATCAAGTCACTGCTGGTTTGGGACAAGGCATAGTTGATATTCCCAGCTTTAGCATTGGCATTTCCTTCGCGGGTCAAATAGCCGAGGTTCATTCGCTCGGCCATTTCTTTTAGTTCCTCTCGATGGCCATCATCGCAGATATAGATTTTTTTGTTGGGGTATTTCAAGGCTTTGACAGCCAGTGCGGTGGCGATCACCAGCTTGATGTCTTCATTGTAAGTACAAATAAAAGCGGCGACACTTGGCAAGAATTCTTCTGCTTCATCTCCCTCGTAGCGGTATTCTTTTGAGAGCTTGTTGGAAAAAAGGTAAACAAAAAAGCCATAGACAAACAAACCAATGACTTCTGCAATATAGAGAATGATCCCAAATACTAGTGAAGCAGAACTATCCATAGGGATCGTGAAAAACAAACGCCAAACCAAGTAAATAAGCAGAAAAGCAATCGTGATCTTCGAAAACAGCTGTTTGATTCGATTATTTTTCTTTGCCAGAAAATACAACAAGAAAATGACCAAAAACAACCCAGATAAATAAACCAATTCCAAACCAATCTCCTCCTTTGTTATACTAAAATAGTAATAAGTTTTTAAAAATAAATCAAAGTAAACGATTGCATGTTTTTTAACATGTAAGAAAGAAGAAGGAGGACAAGTACGAAGAAGCGAAAAAAAGGCCATACAAAAACCCTCCAGCAACGAATTGCTGGAGGGTTTCATTTAATTGGCAGCTGCCAATGCTGCTTGGTTTTGTTTGGCATGATAGGCTTCCACGTCTAGGATTGCCTGTTTAAACATTTCTCGCGTGATCTCATAAGGCACGTGGACGATGTCATTGGTGGTCATTGCTTTGTCTAAGATTGCCTCAAGATCGCTGGTGTCGTTAAGGCCCATATCCGCTAGGCAAACCGGCAGTTTGTTTTCCTTCATAAAGGCGTAGATGCGCTGGAAGAGGGCATCTTGCTGATCGAGTTGCAACAAGGCCAAAACGCCGTAACTAACGGATGCGCCGTGTAAATAGTCTTCCATTTTTTCCAAAACGGTCGTTCCGTAGTAAAAGGAATGGGCAAGGGCGGAGTTGTAATCATTGATGACTAAGACGGAAACTAAGCCGGTGGTTACGATGATATCCAAGACGACTTGCTCAATGGCATAAGACGGCTGATTGGCGGCACTGTCTTTCAAGGCTTGTGTGCCGTATTGCAATAAGCGTTCCGTGCACATTTTGCCGATTTGGATGCCTAACCCATCGGTGTAATCTAACTGATCGCCCCGCGCTGAAAATGTCGATTCGATCTCTTTGGAGAGGGCATCGCCGATTCCTGCCCATAAGTACTTGTCGGGGGCTTGGGCGATGATCTCACTGTCGATAAAGGCATGGGTCGGCGGTTGCGAAGGGAAAAACAACCCTTGCATCTCGCCGTTTTCTTTATAGATGACACAAACCGCGGTGACTGGTGAGCAGTTGGAGCCAATCGTTGGGAAGGTGAAGACTGGTTTGCCAGCTTTTTCCCCAACCACTTTGACGGTATCGCAAACGCGGCCGCCACCAACGGCGAATAGAACATCGGCGGCTTGGACACTTGGAGTAGCGAACAGCTGATCGACGTTTTCATAGGTCGAGTTGCCGCCGTACCACAAGGTATCCGTCACTTGGACTGCTGACGTTAAAGCGGCTTTAATCTTGTCTTCAGCTTTTTCAAGGGCGGTTTTTCCGCCGATGATCACGGCATTGGTGCCGTATGGTTTTACGATGTCATTTACTTTTTCGTAGGCGTCCGCCCCGATTGTGTAGTTTGGCAAAAAGATACTTTGACTCATACTTTTCTCCTTCTTTCTTGGCCACGAGATTGGCTAAAATTGGTCCGGTAATTTGATGGATCACCATGCCGACTGCGGCAGGGGTAACGGCTGCAGCAATGGCGGCAAAGTGGGCATTGGCTAACGAGATCGCTAGGCCAGTATTTTTCATTCCTAATTGAAACATGATGGATTTGGCTTGGGTAGCACTGACGCCCATCACACGGCTCAGACCATAGCCTGCGCCGTAGCCGATCAAGTTATGGAGCAAGACTAAGAAAATCACGATCAAGCCAGATTGGACGATGACGGCACCGTTGCGAGCGACAGTTCCTGCAACGATCAATAAGATACTGACGGAAGAAATCAACACAAATGATTGCAGAAATCGCTCGATGTGCTTGGCAATGAGTTTGTGGACGATCACCCCTAAAATGATCGGCAAAAGCACCATCTGCAAGACAGACAAGAGCATTTCCCAGAAGGAGATCTCGGTGTACTGACCAGCCAAGACATAAACCAAAAAGGGTGTAACGACGGTCGCTAACAAGGTCGATACCGTGGTCATGGAAACGGTGAGGGCGACATCGCCTTTGCCGATGAAGGTCATGACATTGCTAGCGGTTCCGCCAGAAACGCAGCCTAGTAAGACAAAACCGATGATCAAACCGGAAGAAAGACCAAACAGCTGCGCTAAGCCGTAAGCCACCAAAGGACTGATGGTGAACTGGAAAAGCACCCCTAAGATGAATGCTTTGGGCTGTAAGACGACCATTTTAAACGCAGCAACGTTTAGAGTCATCCCCATACAAAACATGATGATGCTTAAAAGAATCGTTGTACGAGGCGGAATCCATAAGAAGGGTTGCGGGAAAAAATAAGAGACGATCATCAATAAAATCATGATGTAGATCAAATACTTGTTTACAAAAGCAGCGATCGTGTTGACGGTTTTCATAATAAAAAATCATCCTTCCTTTTTCTGCTTGACCAATCAAGTGTCCAAACAGAAGGGGTCTTTAGAATAAGTGCAGTGCATAACCGCGGGGAATCGGCAGCAGTTGGTCAACGAGCGTTTTGGATCTATCTGACATCAAGGTGTCAGCTTGCAAAAGGCCGCTTTCTTGAAAATGGGTATAAAAAAACACTCCATCTCAAGAAGCTGTTCTTCTTTTTGGATGCAATGTGAATAGGGACTCTTTGAATGTATAAAATCAAACAGTCCCGACTATAATAATAAAATAATTCGTTTGCTAACATTGGTGCGGGTCATATACGCCACCGTCCTTTGCTTTATTTTGAATTTTCTAAATATTTAAATTATTTCTACCTAGTCTACAAAAGAGTCAACGCTTTGTCAATCGTTTGAGAAAATTTTTTTCATTTTTTTGGGTGTTTTTTTAAAAACATGGGTTTCTATGGGGAAAAACAGCAAGAATTGGTTTGTGCTGTGCTTTTTTCCCCTTCGTTTAGAAACAGAATAGTTGTTGGATCTTGGTTTTTGTCCTACGATGATACTAGCAAGAGTTGGAAAAAGAAACGAGAGGAGCAAAGAAAATGAAAATTTTTGTCGTTGGTGCTACTGGACGAGTAGGCCAAAAATTGATCACCTTTCTAGAAAAACAAGGACACATCGTTTATGCTGGTGCGCGCAGCAGTGAGAAAATCACAGAAACGGAGACGATCAAGCCCGTGTTCTTTGATTTACACACGGAACCGGAAGAGATGGCGGCGAAATTCGCAGATGCGGAAGCGGTATACTTCGTGGCGGGTTCCCGAGGCAAAGACTTGCTGCAATCTGATCTGTATGGTGCGGTCAAAGTGATGCAAGCCGCTGAAGCAAAAGGAATCAAGCGCTACATCCACCTTAGCTCAGCCTATGCCTTAGAACCTGAACAGTGGCAAAGGGAAGGCATGGCGTCATTGATGGATTACACGATCGCCAAATTTTTCTCTGATCGCTGGCTGATCGACAACACCGCACTAGACTATACGATTTTGCAGCCGGGTGCGTTGAAAGAAACACCAGGATCTAGTTTGATCGAGATCAGTGAAACGACCTCTGGTGCGATCCCCATCGAGGATGTCGCCGTCTTGTTAGGTGAAATGCTGGAACGTCCAGCAACTTATCAAAAAGTCATCAAAGTCCAAGCTGGGGAAACCCCCATCAGCGAGTCACTGGATCAGCTTTAAGGCGAGCCTTTGGGCTTGAAGAGAATGTACTGAAGGAGCTGCACGGCGACGAATCGTTGGCGTGCGGCTTTTTTTGTGAAGAAGCCAGCCACTTTTCATTTTTGAAAGCGGTGACTCTTGACTTTGGAAAAATAGTTTGTTACGCTTATTGCTAACTTTAGAGGGGGTGGTAAACGAATGTCAAGCGACTCGAGTGACGGTGAGCAGAAACACTATTTTGACTTGCCTTACTTTTTAATTGAATAGGAGACAAACAACAGCGCGTTATTTAGGAGCAGTTTCTAAATAAGGGGCTTATTTGTGTTATCCATCAATGAAAAAGAAAAGGAAGAAGAAAAAAATGAATAAAAAAGAGTTTCAGTTATCAGTGTCAGAAACAATCGAACAGTATCAGGTGCCGTCAATCGATCAAGGATTAGATGAGGCGCAAGTAACCGAGCGGTTAGAAACCTACGGATTGAACCAATTAGCGGTTAAAAAAACCGCCAAGTGGCGTTTGCTGCTGCGACAATTCCATAACACGATCATCTACATTTTGATTTTCTCCGCCATCTTAACGCTGCTGATGGGGCATTTCTCTGATGCCGTGATCATTGGCATCGTCGTACTGGTCAATGCGTTGATCGGTTATTACCAAGAAGCCAATGCTTCCGATGCGTTAGAACGAATCAAAGAGATGCTATCAGCAGAAGCCACGGTCTATCGGAATGGGATTCGGCAAGATATTCCAGCTGCCGAAGTCGTTCCAGGGGATGTCGTATTCCTAGAAGCTGGTGACAATGTGCCCGCAGATCTGCGGATCATCGAAGCCGACAACTTGCGTATCCAAGAATCCGCCTTGACTGGTGAAGCCGATTCGGTGGAAAAAATAACAGATGCCTTAATGGATGAAGCAACTCCATTAGCGGAACAACGGAATTTGGCGTTTGCTTCGACTTCCGTGACGTCAGGAAGCGGGAAAGGGATCGTGATCGCTACTGGCGTCAAGACTGAAATTGGGAAAATCTCAGCTGAAGTCAATCAAACGGAAGAACGAAAAACGCCATTGATGAAAGAGATCGATGGACTGGGGAAAGGCATCACCTACGTGATCATGGGCGTGGCGGTCTTGCTATTTGTCGTCAGCTTGTTCCAGCAAACCTATGCGATCTCTGTCTTATCCTTAGCCGTTGTCACCATGATCGTCGGCTCGATCCCAGAAGGATTGCCAGCAACGACCTCGGTGGTTTTGGCGATGGGTGTCAGCGACATGGCAAAAAACAAGCACACCATCATCAAAACGCTGCCAGCGGTTGAAACGCTAGGCTCAGTGGATGTGATCGCGACGGATAAAACAGGTACCCTGACCAAAAATGAAATGACGGTCAAAGACATCGTATTGGCTGAGCAGGAATATGAAGTGACGGGTGACGGCTATGCGCCGGTGGGAGAAATTCGTCCAAAGCAGGAGGAGGTCCACGCGCAAGACACCTTGCAGTTGTTTTTGGAAGCTGGTTACGAAGCCAACGATACGGTACTGGTCCCAGAAGGAAATCACTGGACGATCAATGGGGAACCAACAGACGGCTCCTTTTTGACGCTGTATCATAAGCAGTTTGCCTATCCGCAAGCACCTGCTTACCAAGAGCTGGATATGCTGCCCTTTGATTCGGACAACCGCTACATGGCGAAACTAGTGGCAAACCCTGCGGGGGAACGCTTGCTATTTGTTAAAGGCTCCCCAGATAAATTGTTTGAAATGGTGCAAAAACAAGCGGCGCCTTTTGATGAAGCCTATTGGACAGGCCATGTCCGCCGCTTGTCGGCAGAAGGCAAACGAGTGGTAGCGGTGGGCTATCAGAAAGTTTCGATCGATCACATTGATGAAACGATTTTTGAGCAAGGGCTGCAATTACTAGGGATCGCTGGGATCATCGATCCGCCGCGAGAAGAAGTGATTGCCTCCCTGAAGGAAATGAACCAAGCCGGTGTTCAAGTGAAAATGATCACTGGCGATCACCCTCTGACCGCCAAAGCGATTGGGGAAAAGCTTGGCTTAGCGGATGAAATTCACGTCGTGACTGGTGCCGAGTTGGATCAGATGAGCGAAGCTGAATTTCAAGATGCTGCCTTGACGAATCAAGTCTTTGCACGAACCACGCCGAAAAATAAATTGGACATTATCAAAGCGCTGCAAGCTAAAGGCAAAGTCACGGCGATGACAGGGGACGGTGTCAACGATGCCCCTGCGTTGAAGCGGGCGGATATCGGTGTAGCGATGGGGATCAGCGGCACGGATGTAGCCAAAGATTCTGCTGATATGATCTTGACCGATGACAATTTCGGTACCATGTCCTTAGCGATTCGCGAAGGACGCAGGATCTATGACAACATCAAAAAGAGCATTCTGTTTCTGTTGCCGACATCTTTTGCCGAAGGGCTGATCATTGCCTTTACGATCATGATGCAAAAAGAATTGCCGCTGCAGGCGACACAACTGCTGTGGATCAACATGGTTTCTGCTATTACGATCCAGTTTGCGTTTATCTTTGAACCAGCAGAGTCTGGGATCATGAGCCGCAAACCGCGAAAGACAGGCAATAAATTGTTGAATCGCCACGATATTTGGCAGATGGCGTATGTGTCGATCTTGATGGCAGTCATCAGTTTGATCGCTCATGACTGGCTCTTGCTGCAAGGCGTCAGCGAAGCCGTTGCTAGTACCATGATGGTCAATATCGTGGTCTTAAGTAAGATTTTCTATTTATTCAACATCCGTACCAGTGCACCAGCGTTTTCTAAAGCTTCCTTCACCAATCCAAAAGCGTTCGTGATCATTGGTGTGATGCTAGTTCTGCAACTGTTATTGACCTATGTTCCATTTATGCAAAGCGCCTTTCATACGGAGGACATGTCCTTGATCGGCTGGGTCATCTCAGCAGCTTCTGGGATGGTCGTCTTACTCGTGACGGAGTTTGATAAATGGCTTCGTTCGAGAAAAAATATTTAACCTAGGTTTTCTTGTGTTTTTTTACAGGCAAAATCGCCTTGCTGCAGCTTAGTAAAATGGCGGAACGACAAGGGGTTTCTGCTGTCGCTGCTTTTGGGTTGCCAAAAGAAAAAGCCAAGAGGAATTCCTATCGGCTTGTAATCAGGCCTATTGACAAACAAAAATGGTCGGGCTAAAATGCACATGAATTGAATAGTATTCTTCGGGGCAGGGTGTAATTCCCGACCGACGGTGACAAGCGCAATGCTTGAAGTCCGTGACCCGCATAGCTATGCGGTGGAGCCAGTGTGAATCTGGCACCGACAGTGAAAGTCTGGATGGGAGAAGAGAAACCACAAAATTTCAAGGGGCGCAGTGCGTCTAAAATTGATTTTTTGCCGGTCTTGTTTGTCTATGCCTCGTGAGATTCTCACGAGGCATTTTTTTATTGAAAGGAGGAAGGAAGATGCATAACGAATACATGCGTTTGGCGATCGCAGAAGCCAAAAAAGGGCGTTACCAAACCTTTACCAATCCGCTAGTGGGCGCTGTGATCGTCAAAGAGCAACGGGTCATTGCCAAAGGGGCTCACTTAGTCTATGGGCAGCCCCATGCGGAACGAAACGCCATCGAACAATGCCATTCCTCCGAAGACCTAATCAATTCGACTTTATACGTGACGTTAGAACCTTGCAACCATCAAGGAAAACAGCCGCCTTGCACCCAGCTGATCATCGACAGCGGCATCAAAAAGGTAGTCATCGGCCAGTTAGACCCTAACCCGATCGTGGCAGGACAAGGCAAGCGCTTTTTAGAAGAACAGGGCATCGACGTGTTGGTGGGCATCGAAGAAACAGCGGTGCGCCGTTTGAATCCACACTATAATTTTTACCATCAGCATCAGCGACCTTACGTGGCGTTGAAGCAAGCGATCACTTTAGATGGCCGGATCGCTCATGATGCGTTAACCCGCAGTGCGATCACTGGTTCAGCGGTTTGGCAAAACGTCCATCAAGAACGTGGAGACTATCAAGGAATCTTAGTGGGCAGTCAGACGGTGTTGACGGATGATCCCACGTTATTGACCACGGTTGAAACCAGCTTTCCGCCGATTCGCATCGTGTTAGACCGTCGGGGGCGAACGCTGTCGCAACCCCATTTGGCAATGTTTGCCGATGATTCGGCACCTGTGTGGATTTTTACGCAGCAGACAACTGTCAGTGATTTGCCAGCTCATGTGTCAGTGATCCAGCTGGAAGAGTTGACAATTGTTGCATTGCTGAAGGAGCTTGCCGCACGACAGGTCCAATCGCTATACGTAGAAGGAGGCGCTGCGATCCATGATGCCTTTTTAGCCAGCGGACTGTGGCAAGAAAGCATTACCTATGTGGCGCCAAAGTTTCTTGGGGGCAATAGTCTCGCAAGTTTTACCAGTGAGCGTACCCCGAAACAGCTGCAGCAGCTAACAGAGGTGACGGTGACTGCAGTTGGGGAAGATGTTTGCATCCGAGGAAGGAGACCAGAGGAATGTTCACAGGATTGATTCAGGAAAAAGGCCGCATCAAAGAGATCCGCAAGCAAAGCCGCACGATCCAGCTAACTTGCAGTGCGTCCGAAGGATTACTGGCGGATTACCAAATCGGAGACAGTATGGCGATCAACGGGACGTGTTTGACGGCGATCGCCAAACAAGCGACGACGTTTACGGTGGATATCATGCCAGAAACCTTTCAACGAACGACCTTTAAACAACTCTCGGTGGGTGCCGAAGTCAATTTGGAGCGAGCGATGGCAGCAACGCAGCGTTTTGAAGGCCACTTTGTCGCAGGCCACATTGATGTAACGACCCGTTTGATCCAGAAAAAGCAGTTGGAAAATGCCTTGATCTTGACGTTTGCTTACCCTGTCAGTGTGCAAGGGGAAATCATTCCGCAAGGGTCGATTGCGATCAATGGCGTCAGTTTGACGGTTACCCAAACGACGGCACAGGCATTTTCCGTTAGCTTGATCCCCCATTCCAAAGACCAGACGACGCTGGGGCAGTTGAAACAAGGGGAGTGGGTCAATATCGAGACGGATATGATCGGGAAATATGTCAAATACCAACGAAAATGAAAGAAGGCAGACGATGCATAAAGTAGAACAAGCAGTGGAATGGTTAAAAAAAGGCGGCTTAGTGATTGTCGCCGATGATGAAAATCGGGAATCAGAAGGAGATTTGATTGGGATCGCTGAATACGCAACGCCAGAATCTGTCAATTTTATGGCGACTTATGGCCGCGGCTTGATCTGTGCACCCATCTCACAAGCGATCGCTGAAAAGCTGGCATTGCCTGAGATGACCGCCAATAATACGGATGCCTTTGGCACCGCGTTTACCATCAGTGTCGATCACGTGACGACGAGTACGGGAATTTCTGCGAAAGACCGGGCAGTGACGATTGAAAAATTGGCTGATCCAGCGTCACAAGCTGCGGATTTTTATCGCCCTGGCCATATCTTCCCATTGACCGCTCAACCTGGCGGCGTGTTGGAACGCAGAGGACATACAGAAGCGGCTGTGGATTTAGCAAAGCTTGCTGGCAGCGTGGAAGCAGCCTACATTTGTGAGATTTTAAATGAAGATGGCACGATGGCTCGGGTCCCAGAATTGAAAAAATTAGCAGAAAAATGGCAGCTGCCGTTTTTGACCATTGATGAGTTGGCGGAATATCTACGAGGAACCACGCCTATCACGGTGGATCTGCCAACGGCTTATGGGGCGTTCCAATTGACCTTATTTGAAGATGAGTTCGGCAATGAACACCTTTTACTAGCCAAAGGCGAGATTCAACATACTACCGAGCCGCTGTTACTACGGATCCATTCAGAGTGTTTAACAGGCGACGTCTTCGGCTCTCATCGCTGTGATTGCGGCGAACAGCTGCAAGAAGCGATGCGGCAGATCGAAGCAAAAGGCCGCGGTGCGATTTTGTATCTACGCCAAGAAGGCCGCGGTATTGGCTTGCGGAACAAGCTCCGTGCCTATCAGCTGCAGGAACAAGGCATGGATACTTATGAAGCAAATATTGCATTAGGGTTTGCAGCAGATGCCCGTCATTACACGTTTGCCGCCGATGTTTTACGTTCCTTAGAAGTGCAGGAGATTCAATTGATGACCAACAACCCTGACAAAGTGAAGGAATTAGAAAGCTTAGGAATTAAGGTAGCAGAACGAGTACCGCTGGAGATGCCTGCGCATAAAGAAAATAGCAGCTATTTGAAAACGAAGAAAGAAAAGTTTCACCATTACCTATCTATTTAATCAACCAAAGGAGAATGAGCGATGACAGTATTTGAAGGAACGTTTCAGGGAGAGGCAGTCAAAGTAGGGATCGTAGTCTCACGATTCAACGAGTTTATCACTTCCAAGTTAGTGGAAGGCGCCAAAGACAATTTGTTGCGTCATGGAGTCAAGTCAGAAAACATCGACGTGTATTGGGTACCAGGTGCTTATGAGATTCCGTATATTACCAAAAAAATCGTTGACCACAAGCAATACGATGGGATCGTGACATTAGGTGCCTTGATTCGCGGAGCAACGACCCACTATGAATTGATCTCAAATGAAGTGGCGAAAGGCGTAGCCCAAATTGGTCTGAATGCCGACATTCCGATCATGTTTGGTGTGTTGACGACTGAAACGATTGAACAAGCCATTGAACGGGCGGGAACCAAAGCTGGCAACAAAGGCAGCGAAGCCGCTCAAGGTCTTTTGGAGATGATTTCGTTGAATCAGCAAATCCTTGGCAACGCATAGGTTTCACGTTCGAACAAAGGGAAGCTAGCAAGAAAAAGCCTGCCTGAGCATAGGCATCAGACTGGAGACAGACTTCGTACAAAATGAAGTCTGTCTTTTTTTCATCATAAAAAAAACACTTGATTATTATGCCAAAGGATTCGCTTCTTCACGGGTACCGTATTTTCGATAGGTCAATGGAGAGGAAAACGCCCAATCAATCACGAACATTAGAATAACTCTTATTTAAGGAAATTTTCAGAAAATTATTTACATTTCACAAAAGGTTCCTTATAATGACTCTATTAATTGAGAGTGATTCTCATTTGCAAATAGATGTCAAAGCAGCACATGGCTTTGGCGCTTTTCATGAGAAGAACTGTTATAAGCGAAAAAACGCACAGATGCTTCTTTTATGATGGTGGCGAGGCAACAGTCAAGGTTGTTTTTGCTGTGAAATTAGGAGGGGGTCGTGCTGAATAAAGGAGAATCACATGTCGGTAGGGTTGATTAAATCAAATCGTTGGATGGTTTCGACAATCATTTGCTGTGTTTTAGTTGTCGCCATTCTCTTATCTGCAGGAGTTGCTTTGGCAAACGGTCAAGCCAATATCACCCTTGGCGAAGTTTACCAAATTCTCTTCTATAAAATCAGCCATGGATTGGTTGGTGATCTTTCAGGCATTTCAGACGCAAACATCAATATCGTCTGGTTTGTTCGGGCACCGCGGGTCTTGCTCTCTATTTTTGTGGGCATGGGGTTAGCGATCAGCGGGGCAGTGATGCAGGCAGTGGTCCAAAATCCGCTGGCAGATCCCTATATCCTTGGGATCTCTTCTGGCGCATCCTTAGGGGCGACCTTCGCCATCTTAGTCGGTTTTGGCGGCTCGGCGCTAGTCTTGCAGCTGGGCTTATCGTTTGGTGCCTTTGCAGGAGCGGGGATTGCCACCATTTTGGTGCTGCTGCTTGCTAGTATCGGTGGGAAAATGACTTCCACAAAACTCGTGCTGTCGGGGACGATCGTCAGTGCCTTATGCAGCTCTGTTTCAAACTTGATCATCTATCTGGCTAGCAATGCAGAAGGGATGAAGACTGTGGCGTTTTGGTCGATGGGCAGCTTAGCCTCGGCTTCTTGGAACAAATTAGGCTTTATCGTGGTTCTGGTTTCTTTGATCACGCTGTTCTTCCTGACGCAATACCGTGTTTTGAATACGCTTTTGCTGGGAGATGAAGTTGCTTCCACCTTAGGGGTCAAGCTGACTTTCTATCGTCGTTTTTACATGCTGCTAGCAGCGCTATTAACCAGTATCATCGTTGCGAATTCTGGTATGATCGGCTTTGTCGGCTTGATTATTCCTCATATCGTACGTGGAGTCAGCGGGTCGGATCATCGCCTGTTGATGCCTTTGACCGCTTTGACAGGCGCGTTGTTTTTGATTTGGGCGGATGTGATCGCCCGCTCGACTCTGCAAGGAGTCGAACTGCCGATCGGGATCATTACAGCGCTGATCGGTGCACCGATCTTTATCTATATCATTGTCAAACGGCAATACAACTTTGGGGGGTGACGGAATGAAATTAGCAGTTGAAAAGCTCAATCTGACGATCGGGGATCAGCAGATACTAAAAGACATCTCCGTCCAAACCGCACAGGGGCAATTTGTCGGCTTGATTGGTTCCAACGGCAGCGGCAAATCTACATTGTTAAAAGCTATCTACAAAACATTGAAACCTGACAGCGGCGACATTTATTTGGGTGAGATGAATATTTTGAAAAGTTCCGAAAAAAAAGTCGCCCAGCAAGTCAGCGTCGTCAGTCAGTTCAATGAGTTGAGCTTTGATTTAACAGTAGAACAGATGGTGCTTTTAGGCCGCACGCCCCACAAGGGTTTGTTGGAACAAGACACCAAAGCCGATCATGAGCTGGTCACTGAAGCCTTAGCCAAAACAGGGTTAAGTGCCTACAGAAAACGCAGCTATCTCTCATTATCAGGAGGCGAAAAACAGCGGGTCGTCCTTGCTCGTGCCATCACCCAAGAACCGAAATTTATGATTCTCGATGAGCCGACCAATCATTTGGATATCCGATATCAACTGGAGATCTTAGAAACCGTCAAGCATCTGAAGATTGGCTTGTTGGCGGCGCTGCACAATTTGGAACAAGCAGCTAACTATTGCGACATCATCTATGCCTTAAAAGATGGTCGGGTCGTAGGGTATGGCGAACCAGAAACGTTGCTGACAGAAGAACTGATCGAAGAAATCTATGGCGTGAAATGCAGTATTTACCATCATCCGATCACAGGCGGATTAGGGTTTCATTATTATTTTGAAAAGGAGCAAACAGATGAATAAATGGGGAAAAATGATTGGGGTAGGATTGGCAGTCTTTACATTAAGCGCTTGCGGCAATACGAAGGATGAAGGAACTTCGGCTTCTTCCTCACAGACAGAAAGTACGTATCCCTTAACCATCAGCAACTACACCAAAGCAGAGGGCGGCACGCAGTGGACTGCCAAGGACCAAACCTTTAATGAGGCACCAAAAAAAGTCGTAGCCAACACACGACCAGCAGCGGAATTGCTGCTGCATCTCGGCCTCAAGGATCAGATTGCGGGTGTCGGTGCAACCTTTGGTGCCGCCGATGAGGAAGTTGCTGCTGATTATGCAGAACTAAACGACCTTGGCAGTGACTATATCAGTAAAGAAACGGCGCTAAGTGTGGATCCAGATTTGATTTTTGGTCGCGGGGGACTTTTCGATAACCAAGATTGGGGCGTCGGCACCGTTGATTCCTTGAACGAGATGGGTATTCCGACTTACGTCCAAGAAACCTCTGTCACTGGGGCGACATTTGATTCCGTTTATCAAGACATTGAAAACCTTGGTAAGCTCTTCAATGTCCCTGAGGCAGCCGCTGCTTTTGAAAAAGAATTAAAGGATCGCCAGAGTGCCTTGGAAGAAAAAGTAGCAGACAAAGAAGAGCAAACCTTTGCCCATCTCTTTATGTCTGATCCAAGTGTGGTCAGTGTCTATGCCGCTCAAGATGAGTCTTTTTTCAACAGCAACTTTGACATGATCAAACTGAACAATGTGTTTCAAGACTATTCAGGAGAAGTCAGTGTCGAAACCTTGATCGAAACGGATCCCGATGTCTTGATCGTCGGCGACTGGTCAACGATCGAAGGCAGTGTTTCTGGTCAAGAAATCATTGAAGGCTTGTACAAAAATGACAAACTCTCCAGCATGAAAGCCATCAAAAACAAACAAGTCTACAGCATGGACTACAATTATCTCTTTGGCTACGGCTACCAAGCCTTGACTGGATTGGAAGAACTGGTAGAGCAAATGGCACAATAAGCACCTCCTACTGCATAAAAAGGAGAACCAACTTTTTATATAATAGAAGAAAACCAACGTTTCACTGGCCGATCGACCACAGAAACGTTGGTTTTTTGTATTTGGGAAAAGCAACCTTTGCCGCTGCCCGTTCCGCAACAAGTAGCCCGTTAGCTGTTTTTTTCTGTCACGTGGTCCATTTGATAGCGAGATAATAGCTTCTCTTTGTGTTTTTGCATGATCGTTTCTAGAGAAATATCATATTTATCGGCGAGAATAAATAAGTTATCCAGTACATCACCCAATTCTTCCGTCAGGTTTGCCAGTTTTTCTTCTGGCAAGCCTTCTTGTTCATCGGGACGGTCGCGACCGATCTCCAATGTCCGAATGGCACGGCTCACTTCACCGACTTCCTCTGCTAAAAAATTCGCCCGAATAAACGGATCGTACTGATACCAGTTGCGGGCTTTGTAGAAGTCACTGATAAATCGTTGATACTCCTCAATGTTCATAAATTTTTTTCCATCCTTTCCCAGAACCTTTATCAGAATCATGATATACTATTTCAAAATGATTGAGAAGGATGATGGAGAGTTTTATGAAAATTGCAGTCTATTGTGGTGCCAGTGTCGGTAATGAACCTAGTTTTGCAACAGCCGCCCAAGAATTGGGGCAGTGGATCGCCTCACGAAAAAATACGCTGGTTTATGGTGGCGGAAAAGCGGGCTTGATGGGCGTATTGGCAGATGCTGTCTTAGAAAATGGCGGTCAGGTGATCGGGGTGATCCCAATCTTTTTAAAAGATCGGGAACTAGCACATCCTAGATTGACCGAGCTCCATGTCGTCGAGACGATGTCAGAAAGAAAACGGAAAATGTTCGAATTATCTCAGGCCTTTGTCGCACTACCAGGCGGTCCTGGTACGCTGGAAGAAATCACGGAGATGATCTCATGGTCAAGAATCGGTCAGAACCCGAATCCGTGTGCTTTTTATGATGTGAACAATTTTTACCGCGCAACGAGAGCCTTGTATGACAATATGGTGGAAAATGAGTTCTTGACGCAGGCCGATCGCGAAAAAATTGGCTTTGCGCAAACAACGAAGGAGCTTGAAGCCTTTATTCAAGCCTACGAACCGCCAGTTATTCGGCAGTATTAATAAGCAATCGATTAAATCCTATCATAGTTCTCTAGTTTAATGAATGAGGAGGAGAGAAGTAATGCTAGAATGGCAAGATTATTTTGAATCCCATATTTTGGAAAGAGGAAAAGAGTATTATTTAAGCGGTTGTGTGGCGCGACTGAGAGCGGATGATCAGCTTATTCTGGCCGAAGTATTCGGCACAGAGCTTTATGAAGTAGAAATTGCGCTAAAACAGGGCAAGGTCGTGGAGGAATTTTGTAATTGTCCTCACTTTGCGGCTGGTTTTAATTGCAAACATCTTGCGGCTGTTTTATTCGCCTATACGAGAGCGAAAGAAAAGAATAAGCCGCTGACTCCCCCAAAACGTAAAGGACGCCGTGAGGTCTATCAGAAGCTGGTGGATCAGCTAGATGAAGCAGATATGCGGCAGATTTTACTCAGTTTGATGGTTGACGATACTTCTGTAGCCCTTTTTGTGAAGAACGTTGTATCGGATAGCGAAGATGATTTCGCTGAGGAGAAAGAAGTAGAAGCTTGGGATGACTGGGATGAAGAAGAGGAAGATTGGGAAGAAGAATGGGAGGATGACTGGGAAGCTTAAATGGAAATTTCGTACTAGGTCTGATACGCGTATCTTGCTCTTTTGCTTCTTTGACGCATTCTTAGTATAATGGGGTTTGTTTTGCAAGTGGGGTCATAAGATAAGATCCTTGGACAAAGAAATGGAGCGTAAATCATGACAACAAATTTTTGGGCTGAATTGCCGAAGCCTTTTTTTATCCTAGCACCAATGGAAGATGTCACCGATGTCGTTTTTCGGCATGTCGTTCAAGCTGCCGGCGCACCAGATGTTTTCTTTACGGAATTTACCAATTCCGATAGTTACTGCCATCCAGAAGGACGCGACAGTGTGCGAGGACGTTTAGTCTTCACCGAAGATGAGCAACCGATGGTGGCCCACATTTGGGGCGACAAGCCAGAGTATTTCCGTGAGATGAGTATCGGCTTAGCGGAGATGGGCTTTAAAGGGATCGACTTAAATATGGGCTGTCCAGTGCCGAACGTTGCTGGACGAGGCAAAGGTAGCGGCTTGATCTTGCGACCAGAAGTTGCTGCTGAGCTGATCCAAGCAGCCAAAGCTGGCGGTCTGCCGGTCAGTGTCAAGACTCGTCTGGGCTATACCGAACTAGGGGAGATGGAAGCTTGGTTGACCCATGTCCTGCAACAGGATATCGCCAACCTTTCGATCCATTTGCGAACCCGCAAAGAAATGAGCAAGGTCGATGCCCATTGGGAATTGATTCCTGAAGTGGTTGCCTTGCGGGATAGAATCGCCCCACAAACGAAGCTGACGATCAACGGCGATATCCCTGATCGTACCAAAGGTTTAGAGCTAGCAGAAAAATATGGCGTAGACGGAATCATGATCGGTCGGGGTATTTTCAAGAATCCCTATGCCTTTGAAAAAGAACCGAAAGAGCATACCTCAGAAGAGCTATTAGGCTTGTTGCAGCTGCAATTAGACTTGCAGGACCATTACGCCAAAATGGTGCCACGCTCGATCGCAGGATTGCATCGTTTCTTTAAAATCTATGTCAAAGGCTTCCCTGGAGCCAGTGATTTGCGGGCAAAATTGATGAATACTAAATCAACGGATGAAGTTCGGCAACTGCTGGCAGAGTTTGCTGAGAAAAAGAACCACGAGGAAAGTATTGAAGCGTAAGTTTCAATGCTTTTTTTGTTTTTGGTTGCTGTACCCGCTCTCATTGTCAATCCTTTCTTGACAATAGATAGGTACCTATGTAAAATGGAGAGCGGACTTTTAACTAGGTACCTATCTAAATAGTGAAGAGGCGAAAGGAGCTGAAGGTCGATGGTTTCCGAACAAGAAATCGTGGAACGATTGTTTGAAGTGTATAAATTAAATCGGCGGTATGCGGAACAAAAATATGGGCGTTTTATGCCAGGTCGGGGACAGTTCAATTGCCTACTGGTATTGGACGAAAAAGGGACGTTGACCCAAAAAGATCTCGCCGCGTATTTAGCGATTCGCTCGACATCCACTGGCGAGCTACTAAAAAAACTGGCTGAAAAAGGGCTGATCCAAAAAGAAGTCGATCCGACAGATAAACGCAGCCATCTGATTTCGCTGACGGAAGCAGGCAAGGAAGAGGCACAGCGAATGAAAGAAAAACGCAGTAAGGCGCACCAAGAAATGCTGACCTATTTGACGGCAGAAGAAAAACAAGCCTTTGGTCAAGCCTTAGCAAAAATCGAACAGTTTTATCTTGAGAAGGAGGCGGACGTTGATTGAGTGAAACAGTCCAACGAACGGAACGTCAGCGGACGCTGATTTTTATTAATTTAATGATTACATGTATTGCCGTATCCATGTTGGCGACTGCCTTGACGACGGCTTTACCCGCCATCGTCACTGACCTGCAGATTTCCGTCACTACGGGACAATGGCTGACTAGCGGTTATTCCTTGGCGATGGCGATCGTTATGCCCTTGACGGCATATCTTATGAATCGTGTGGCAACCAAAAAGCTGTATCTCGCTGCCTTAGGAATTGCGTTGGTGGGCTTGCTGCTTTGTGCTGCAGCTCCCAATTTTCTAGTCATGATGCTTGCTCGTATTTTGCAGGCCGTAGGCAATGGAATCTTGACCGCAATGGCGCAAGTGATCCTCTTATCGATCTATCCGATCAATCGTATCGGTGTCGTGATGGGCTGGTATGGACTATCGATCACCGCGGCACCCGTGATCGCACCGACTCTTGCTGGGGTGATCGTGGACCGCTTGAACTGGCATGCGATTTTTTATATCGTTGCCGTGATCGTTTTGATTTCACTGATTTGGGCCATAAAGGTTTTTGATGATGTGTTGCCAGTAAGCAACAGCAAATTTGATCAGACCTCTTTTGTTTTGAGTGCCTTCGCCTTTGGTGGGATTACTTTAGGTTTTGGCAATATCGGCAGCTATGGCTTTTTCAGCTTACCCGTTTTAGGAACCTTAGGGCTCGGTTTGGTAGCAGGGATCTTCTTTGTCTTCCGTCAGTTAAGAGCGGAAACTCCATTTTTGGATCTGCGGGTCTTAAAAACAAAAGAGTATGCCATCAGTGTCTTTGGCAGTATCATGCTTTACTTGGTCTTGATGGGTTCGGCGATGCTGATGCCGCTATACGTGCAGTCGATTTTAGGCAAATCAGCGACGATTTCGGGATTAGTCGTTTTGCCAGGCTCTCTGGTCTCGGCTTTCTTAAGTCCCGTGGCTGGGCGAATCTATGACAAAGTCGGCATCCGTTTGTTGACGCTTTTTGGCGGCGGCTCACTGGTCTTGAGCAACATCGGCATGTATTTTATCCATATGCACACGGGTATTTGGGTAGCAGTGGTTTTGAACATGCTGCGCTGTGCCGCCACAGGTTGTTTGTTGATGCCCTTCGTGACATGGGGAAATAAAAATATTCCGCCGCAGCTGACGGCGCATGGAACAGCGTTATTGACTTCTTTGCGGACTGTGGCAGGCGCCATCGGGACAGCACTATTTGTCGGGATCATGAATAGTGTGGCGCAAAAAAGCACGACCTTAACAGGAACAAGTGCACTGCTTCATGGGATGAATGTTTCTTTCTTATTGATGACGATCGCTTCTGGACTGCTGTTTGCAACGGGGCTATTCTTGATTCGTGATCAGAAGCCAGAAGCCGTTTGGCTAGAAGGGGCAGAAGAACCACTGGAATAAAGAGGGGCACCTTTCTTTGAAGGGTGCTTTTCTTGATTTATTTCATGAAACTCTATGAAAAACCAAAAAATTCGATATAATAAGATAACTTATGGTTTAGGAGGAGTATTTTTTTTCATTAAAGGCTTGCTTTAATGGAAAAAAATCAGGGAGAAAATGAAGAATAAAGGCGTTTATTTTGGATTGTCTGCCTATGTCTTGTGGGGCTTGGTCACACTATATTGGAAAATAATCGTTGGGGTTTCGCCATTAGCAACGATGTGCTACCGAATCGTGTGGTCCTTTGTTTTTATGGTGTTGTTTATCGTGCTTTCTGGGAAGAAAACGCAATTTTTACAAGAAGCGCGTCTGCTGTGGAAGAACAAAGCATTTGCTGGACTGATCGTTTTAGCTTCTGTGCTGATCTCCATCAACTGGTTCACCTTTATCTTCGCGGTGAGTGCGGGCCACGTGATGCAAGCCAGCTTAGGCTATTATATTAATCCGCTTGTCAATGTCTTGTTAGCGACCGTTTTTTTGAAGGAACGTCTTAGTCGTACTGGCATGCTGGCGTGTCTGCTGGCAAGTATCGGGGTGATCTTATTATCGATCCAAACAGGAACGATTCCTTATGCCTCACTGATCATGGCCTTTTCCTTTAGTACGTATGGCTTGATCAAAAAAAGGATCCCCATTAGTTCGGTTACTGGGTTAACGATCGAAACGATGGTGATTTTCCCCTTTGCGCTCGTGTATATTTTAGGATTTTCAACCGTCGGCTTTATGAATTATCCCTTGCAAACCAATCTCTTATTGATGGGTGCTGGGATCGTGACGGCTATTCCGCTGCTTCTGTTTGCGGAAGCCGCGAAAAATGTTTCTTACATTACGCTTGGGTTTATTCAATACGTCAACCCGACAATCATGCTTTTGTTAGCCATCTTTTTGTTTCACGAAACCTATTCACTGGCCCAATTTTCCGCCTTTGCGTTTATTTGGCTGGGGATCGCTGTCTTCACCTATGGTACGTTAGGAACGGCGATGAAAGAGCGGCGCATGGGACAGCAAAGAAAGCAACTTTGATACATCAGGAATGGCTGCAGCTGGGCCGTTCCTTTTTTTATTAAAAAACAAAGCATTTTAGGTAGTGAAGGATGTTGCAAGGAGAACCCTTCAATGGTATAACAAAGGAAAAACCCGTTGTAGAAATTCTGCTTGAAAAGGGTTGCATCTGCCACAGGGGTGTGTTATTATTCTTTCAGTTACAAGGATTGTTACTGTTCGGCAGGCAAAACCAGAATTGACCGCAGCGCGCTAACGGGGAGATTCTAGGTTTTTTTATTTTGGAGTGAGGGAAAGCGATGATTATTGGAAAAATTTTAAATAATAATGTCGTCATCTCGACCAATGATGCCGGTCAGGAAGTGATCTATATGGGTCGCGGCATTGCGTTTAAGAAAAAAGTCGGCGATCCAGTGGATGAAGCCTTTGTCGAAAAAGAATTTGTGTTAAAGGATACCTTTACTGCAAATCAGTTTCAGCAATTGTTTTCAGACATTCCTGTGGAAGAAGTCGAAGCTGTCAAGCAAGTGGTGGATGATGCGGAAGCATCCTTGGGGATCGAGCTGTCGCCAAATATTTATTTGACCCTGACCGACCATATCCATTATGCGCTGGTTCGGGCACGTGAAGGCATTGAGCTGCCGAATCCATTGTTGTTTGAGACCCGCAAGTTTTATCCGAAAGAGTATGCGGTTGCAGCAGATGCCGTTGCTTATTTTGAAAAAGTCTTCGGGATTACATTGCCAGAATCGGAGATCGGCTTTATCGCCTTTCATATCGTCAATAGCGAACAAGCCAATGGCACGATGGAAACCACGATGCAAGCGGTAGAAATCGTACGTGACGTACTGGCGATCATCAGTCGCTTTTATGGACGAGTCTTTAACCCAGATTCCTTGAATTATCAACGGATCACCACGCATTTGCAGTATTTTGCGCAGCGTTATTTAAGCGATGAACTTTCAGGGGAAAAAGATGAGTTTTTATTTGCCCTTGTGCAATCGAAGTACCCTAAAGCGTTTCAAACGGTCCAACGGATCAACGAGTACTTGATCAAAACCTACGACAAATCGATCGGTGAATCAGAAATGATCTACTTAACGATCCACATCGAACGTGTCGTCAATGATCAAACCAATTAACATTCAATCATTAACGGATTGTTACTGTCAGGCAGGCAATACCCAGATTGAAAAGACAACAGTCAGCGAGGAAAAAACTCGTTAGACGGTCGTTTTTTCAATCTGGGTTTTTTTATAAAAAAAAGGAGTGTTGAAAAAATGAGTTCAAATAAAGAAATTGCCGTTCGCGTCCTTGATGCGGTGGGCGGCAAAGAAAATGTCAACAGCGTGGTGCATTGTGCGACCCGCTTGCGTTTCAAATTAAAAGATGAGCACAAAGCGGATACGGCACGCTTGAATCAAGACGACGATGTGATCCAAGTCGTTCAAAGCGGCGGACAATACCAAGTGGTGATCGGCAGTCATGTCAGTGACGTTTACCGTGAATTGAATGGAGTAGCGAACTTTGATGGCGAAGCAGACAGCAAAGGCGACAAAGGCAATTTGTTGAATCAACTGGTGGATATTATTTCGTCGATCTTTACGCCATTTTTAGGCGCAATGGCAGGTGCCGGGGTCTTAAAAGGATTCTTGACGCTGGCAGTCACCTTGAATTGGTTAGCGGCTGATTCTGGGGTCTACACCGTATTGTATGCGATTGCCGATGGGTTATTTACCTATTTACCAGTGATGTTGGCTTTTACTGCAGCGAAGAAGTTTCGTACCAATGAATTTCTAGCGGTTTCCTTAGCGATGGCGTTGGTTCATCCAGACATCACCGCTTTAGCTGGGCAAACCTTGAGTTTCTTAGGCCTTCCGGTCATTATTGGTGCGAGTGCTTATACGTCTTCCGTCATTCCGATTATATTAGCGGTCTTTTTACAAAGCTATGTGGAGCGTTTCTTTAAAAAAGTCATTCCTAGCTTCTTACAGATCATCTGTGTGCCTTTAGCGGTCTTCTTGATCATGGCGCCATTGACCTTTATTGTCGTCGGTCCACTAGGAACGATTTTAGGAAACTTGTTAGGTAGTGCCTATGACAGCATTTACCACTTCAGCCCACTGATCGCTGGGGCTGTCATGGGTGGTTTATGGCAAGTCTTTGTGATGTTTGGCATGCACTGGGGCTTTGTACCGATCATCATGTTGAATCTCAGCCAAACTGGTGTCGATACCATGGTACCAATGCTATTGCCAGCTGTCCTTTCTCAAGGGGGTGCAGCGCTAGCAGTGTTCTTTATGACAAAAAATGTGAAATTGAAAGGCTTGGCCCTTTCTTCAACAATCACCTCAATTTTTGGGATCACAGAACCGACGGTGTACGGGGTGACTTTGCCATTGAAAAAACCATTTATCGCCGCGTGTATCAGTGGTGCCCTCGGTGGTGCCTTCATTGGCTTCAGCCAAGTCGAAAACTATACCTTTGGGTTAGTCAGCTTACTAAGTCTGCCGTCCTTTATCCCACAAGATACGAAAGATCTAAGTGGTCTGATCGCAGCTTCGATCGGCACGGCTATCGCTTTTGGCGCAGCGTTTGTCTTGACCTTCTTCTTACGTTTTGAAGATCAGCCAGCAACTGATGCCAGTGCAGCACCAGCAAAAGAGCCAGCAGCACCCACAGAGAGTTCGTCTAAAGAACGAGTGATCCTCAGCAGTCCGTTAGAAGGCAAAGTGGTTCCCTTAGCAGAAGTCAAAGACCAAGTCTTTTCTTCTGGTGCATTAGGAAAAGGTATCGCTATCGAACCGACCGTCGGGGCTTTATATGCGCCAGCAGATGGCACCATCACGACGCTCTTTCCTACTGGCCATGCCGTTGGTTTGACCACCACGGATGGAGCCGAAGTCTTGATGCATATTGGTATGGATACTGTGGAACTAGACGGCAAAGGCTTTGAGGTCTTTGTTAAACAAGACGATCAAGTCAAACGCGGCGATTTGTTAGTGAAGTTTGATCTAGATACGATCAAAGCAGCTGGCTTATCCACGATCACACCGATCGTTGTGACGAACACCCCGCAATATTTAGATGTGATGGATATGAACCAAACCGATGTCTTGCAAGGAGAAGACTTCTTAGCCATCGTGAAATAAGCAAAAGAAACCCGATCCTCGACTGAATATCAGCAAGGATCGGGTTTTTTGTAAGAAAATAAGGCGCAGTTGCCCTTCTCGCTTGCCTGACACGGTGGCAAACGCTTGTCACAGCGCGAGTTAAGAGCAAGACCAACATCAGGAATGCCTACTCAGGGAAAACCCGAACATTCTTGGGAACTGATCCTTACACATGGCTTAAATTTTCGGCAAGCGACTCTAAAGCGGGGAAATCGAGAATTGCATAGCCCTGTTTTTGTTTTTCAATCAGCTTGTCTTCTCGAAAGCTGGTAAAGGTTCGCAGCAGGTGGCGATAGCTGACATTCAAGATCGCCGCACAGGTGGTCAACTGGAAGGAGAAGTGTTGATTTTCTTGATGCGCAAGAATAAATTTGGCCAACCGTGTCTCTACAGGTTCCGTCAATGAATTCGCTAAGTTGATCCCCGAATTCAAGCGGGAACTGAGCAACTGACAGATGGTTTGCAAAAAGCGGACGTCTTGTTGCAAGGTGTTGCGGTAGCGATTCAAAGGGATGCAGACACAGACGCAAGCAGAAGCGGCTTTGACACTGCTTTTCGGCAAGAGTTCCCATAAAGAGGAAGCTTCTCCTAAAGGTGCAGCTGGCTTGGCGTAATCAATACAAATCGTTTGGGTATCCGAAGAGAAGGAATAGACCATCACGGTTCCTTCTACGAGAAAATACAAGTATTCAGAAGGCGTACCCGTTCGAATCAGGTGCTCTTCTTTTTCAAAGGAATGCAAAGTGGCCATCGCTAACAAATCATTGTCCATATAAGATTGCAGATCGAAGGTGTCAATGTAATTACTGAGGCGTACGGTATCATCGATTTTTTTCATGGAAATCAGCCACTCCTGAATGGTTTTCTTTAAGTATAGCTTAGTTCCCCTTTCGACTCAACACGAACGATAAATAAAATCTAATGTAAATTGTATGTAAAAATAAGGTAAAATAGGACATGTGTCACTTCATTTTGATGGGATACTTGGTATGATTTGAATGTAAGAAAGCGTCAAACCATTAGGAGGAGAAAAAATGCCATTGAAACGAATTGTTAAAGGAATGTTAGGAATTGCGTTAGTTGCCGCATTGACCGGCTGTGGGAATGGGAGCAGCAGCAGCGACAGCAGTGCCGCAGCCGAAAAAGAAAAGCTGGTGGTACAATTCGTACCGACCAATAATGACGGCTCGATGCAAGCCCAAGCAAAACCGTTTGCTGAGTATTTATCAAAAAAATTAGACCGTGAAGTAGAAGTAACGTTAGCAACGGATTATTCGACGATCGTAGAAGCGATGGCTTCTGGACAAGTTGATTTAGGGATCATGCCGCCAGCCGCTTATGTTCAAGCCAAAGACATGGATGCAGCTGAAGCGATTTTGACTTCTCAATTAGGTGCTTATGATCCAGAGACGGGCTTGCCATTAGAAGGGGAAAAAACCAATACCTTCAAAGGGGAAATCTTGGTCCGTGCGGATAGCGACATGACAGAATTGACGGACTTAAAAGGGAAAAAAATCGCCACATTGAGTCCAAACTCTGCCAGCGGCTATATTTACCCAGTTGCCGAGTTGAAAGATGCAGGAGTTGATCCAACGACGGATGCTACATTAACGACGGTGAATGATATTCCAAGTGAGATCACTGCAGTCTTGAATGGTCAGATGGATGCCGCCTTTGTGTTCCAAGGGGCACGAAATGTCTTTGCATCAAGCTTTCCAGACAACGATTTATTCAAAGACCTAAAAGTCCTTTACTTGACTGAAGGGGATATTCCAAATGACGCCATTGCCGTCCAACCATCAATGGATGCTGAACTAAAAGAGCAGATCAAAGAAGTGTTCTTGAACATGGCAGATGATGAAGAGGGTGCCGAAGCAATGAGCTTGTGGGGACACCAAGGGTATGAAGAAGCAGCAGATTCTGCTTACGATACCATTCGCGATTATACACAACGAGCAGCAGAGTAAAAAATCAGGGATTGCGGTAGAAGGATAACGGGACACGGAGATGTGCAGCGATTTACTAGGGGAATAGGTGGAATACGCAGTACCAGTGCATTTTTTAGTGAAATAGACCGTGACCGATTGGGGAAACTTTGCCGCGGTCCCTACATAATGGAGAAAACAGATGATAACTTTTGAGAATGTATCCAAAGTCTACCCAAATGGGGTCAAAGGATTACAGAACATAGATGTGACGATTGAGCAAGGTGAATTTGTGGCCATCATTGGCTTGAGCGGTGCTGGTAAGAGTACCTTTTTACGCTCGATCAATCGCTTAGTGCCAATCACTGAAGGAGATATCCGGGTAGACGGCAAATCAGTCACGAAAGCCAATAAAAAAGAATTGCGCTTGATTCGTCGACAAATCGGATTGATCTCGCAAAGCTTCAATTTGGTCAAACGCAGTACCGTTCAAAAAAATGTTTTGTCTGGGCGTTTGGGGTATTACGGGACCTGGAAAAGTATTTTAGGGTTGTTTACGAAAGAAGACTACGAAAGAACGAAAGAAGCGCTAGCGACTGTCGGCTTGTCAGACAAACTGCAAACGAGAAGCGACCAGTTGAGTGGGGGGCAACAGCAGCGGGTATCCATCGCCCGTGCCTTGGTCCAACAAGCGCCGGTGATTTTAGCAGATGAACCTGTGGCATCACTAGATCCCATCACGACAGAGAAAGTGATGGAGGATCTGAAGAAGATCAATCAAGAAATGGGCAAAACGATTGTCATCAATCTGCATTCGATTCCCTTGGCTCGTCAGTATGCGACAAGGATCATTGCCTTAAAAGCAGGTGCGATCGTTTTTGACGGCAACGCAGCCGCTTTGACAGATCAGCGTTTAGAACAAATCTATGGCAAAGCAATTTTTGAAGAAAAGGCAGGAGAAATCGATGAAACTGAAAGAAACAGTTCATTTTAATTGGTACAAACACCTGCTGCTGGTTCTTTTATTGCTGCTCTTTTTTCAAAGTAGTGCCTGGATCACAGGGGCTGATTTTGCACAAGTGTGGTCGAATCGCAGCCAGATGACGGCTTTCATGGCTCGCTTTTTGCACCCAGACTTTAGTTATCTACCGCAACTGATGATGCCCTTGATCAAGACATTGCAGATGTCCTTTTTAGGCACCGTTTTAGGAGTAGTCGCAGCGATACCGGTGAGTCTGTTGGCGACAACAGTCGTGACAGAAAGCCGTTGGGTCTCGGTGCCGATGCGTTTTCTCTTAGGGCTGGTGCGGACGATCCCCAATCTATTGTTGGCGGCATTGTTCGTAGCGATTTTTGGGATCGGTGAAGCCACTGGTGTTTTGACCATCGCGGTCTTTACCTTTGGTATGGTTTCACAGCTGATGTTCCAAGCGATCGAAACCATTGATTTTGCGCCGATCGAAGCAGCAGCGGCGGTAGGAGCGAATAAATTTCAAGTGACCGTTTGGGCGATCATTCCCCAAGTCATCAGCCAGTTTGCCAGCTATACTTTTTATGCCTTTGAAGTCAATGTTCGAGCTTCGACGGTGTTAGGGTATGTGGGTGCCGGCGGGATCGGGGTCATCTTGAACGCCTCATTGGCATTGTTGAATTATGAGCGGGTCTCGATCATTATCTTGACGATTTTGCTGACGATAGCGATCGTTGATTTTCTCAGTGAGCGGGTAAGGAGGTCTTTCCTATGATGATCAGAGAAGTGAAGAAAACGACTTGGCTGTTATGGGGGCTCTTTGCTGTTTTATTAGCTTTATCTGCTGCGACGCTGGATTATTCTGGATTAAGCACCTTTTCCTTAGCGATGGGAAGAGATGTCTTGCAAGGGCTGAGTCAGCCAGACTGGACCTTCTTTTATGACGGCAGTGGGGAAGATCTGTGGAGCTTGTTGTTACTGACGATCGGGATCGCTTGTCTAGGAACGATGATCGCAACAGTCTGCGCGATTCCAGTGACCTTGCTGAGTGCCGCCAACCTATGGACCTCGACACCCTGGGTCGCAAAAATCGGCAAAATGATCTGCAATATCTTGCGGGCATTTCCCGAGCTGGTTTATGCGATTATTTTTGTCCGTGTGGTAGGTCCAGGACCTTTTGCTGGAGTTATGGCGATCGGTGTCCACCAGATCGGTATGCTGGGCAAGTTGTTTACCGAAGAAATGGAAGCCATGGATGAGCGCTTGACGGAAGAGATGCAAGCAGTCGGTGCCAATTTTTGGCAGACGATGTTTTTCGTGCGGGTCCCTTACTTAGCACCCATCTATAGTTCCTTTGCATTGAATCATTTTGAAATTGCGGTCCGCAGTGCGGCAACATTAGGGTTAGTCGGTGCTGGCGGGATCGGTGCACCATTGATTTTTGCTATTCAAACCAGAACCTGGAGCAAGGTAAGTATTATTTTGTTGGGCGTCGTTGTGACCGTCTTCTTATTAGACCAGTTGACTGGAATCATCAGAAAGAAATTGAGATAAACCTATGAATGTATTGCATATATCAGATATCCATTTTCGAGAAAGTTACCTGCCTTGTGAAGAAGGGTATCAAGGAATGCTGGCAGCCATGCAAAATCCTTTGATTCCTCTTGAAGAGTGTATCCAAGATGCCAAGGCGCGAGGGGCGATCGATTTGGTGGTGATCAGCGGCGATTTGACCGAAGATGGCGCGCCTGCCGATTATGCCTCTTTGAAGCAATATTTAGAAAAAGCCTTTGGCTCAGTGCCCATCGTAGTAACGCTAGGTAATCATGATATCAAACGGCATTTTCGCCAAGGCTGGCAAGGCAAGTCAGTAGAAACCGCCAGTGATACACCTTTTAATCAAGTCTATGAAACGGAGACATTGGCGATCGTGACTTTCGATAATTCCTGCTATGGCTATGCCGACGGTATCGTAGATGAGCGACAGTTTGAATGGCTGCAAGCCACGCTGGCGCAGCTCAAAGAGAAAAAGATCGTTTTTGTGACGCACCATCATTTGTTGCCCGACCAAGCAAGCACGCCGGCATGGGCCGGTGCCAATCGTTTGGTGGCATTATTGCAGCAGTATCAAATCTCTTGTATTCTCAGTGGACATACCCATCATGCGTTTACGGGAACGATCGCAGGGATTCCTTACTATACTGTGGCAAGTATGTCGTTTGTCGGGGAAGATGAAGGCGATGGGATGGTCCGTTTTGAAGAACGCTATGGATACAATTTGTATCGTTTTGAGGAAGGTGCATTGGTTCATCAATCCTCAGAAAACTATCGACCGAACCGTGTATTGATGCGGGTCAACATGCAAGGATAAAAAACAGACGTTCCGTCAACGCTGCCTTTAGCAGCAGGAAAGGAACGTCTGTTTTTGTGTGAAAAAGGCTTAACTTTGATTGCCAAAGGTTTTGACAACTTCAATCGTGCCGTCGATATGAAAAAACAAGGTATAATTTTCTTCGGTTTTGATACCGTCAAAGCGGCGGGCATAATAGGTGACCGCGTCTTTGAAGGTTTGTGGGGGAACCCCTAAAAAATCAGCGCATGCCGCCAATGTTTTGCAGCCTTCTTCAAAACAAGCGATGATATCATAGGGCGTGACCACGATCGCAGAACCAATGTCGCGGGCTTTGCGTTCTTGTTTGCGTTTTTCGTTGGTGTCTTGGGCGGTAATGTCGCCAGCACTGGTCAGATAATGACCGATTTCTTCACCGATGGTGCTCAAGAGGTCTTCTTGTGATTGGTCAGGGTTCAAGTAAATATGGTGATCGATGTACAATCCTTGCTGACCATCAGGCATATTTTTATCGAAAATAAAGTGCAAGTCTGGGTAGGCGGCCATCAGTTCTTCTACTTTATCCATTTCCATCATTCCTTTTGGGCGTGCCGCTGTTTTATAAATTCAATATAGCTGAGGATATCTTCCATCTGCTCATCGGTGACGTCATCATCAATATGGGCCGCAACGGTTTGAACTTTTGCAGAGGGCTGCGTAAAGCCTGCCGGGACTTGTCTGCCTAATAAAAAATCGGTGGATACTTGAAAAATCTCCGCGAGTTTGACGATGGTCTCGCCATCGGGTTCGTTACGATCATTTTCGAAATGAGAATACGCTGCGCGGGTGATTCCCAGCTGATCTGCGATCTGCTGTTGGGTTTGATTGGTTCGTAGTCTGAGTGTTCTTAGCCGTTCGCCAAGCATGAGTGATCGCCTCCTTTTTTGTAGTATAGCATGTTAGATATAATTTGTATCTATTTTTGTATTATTTGATATAAAAAATATCACATTAGTTGACGATACGAATCGTATCTTTTATACTGGAAACAGATGATATGAATCGTATCGAAAAGAATGGGGGAGGATCATGGATACATCGATCGTAACAGTTGTCTTGCCGTCACTCATTACTGGTGTACTTACTTATTTGGCTACCCGAGTATCCAGCAAAGCGAATTTGGAACAAACGAATATCGAAAATGCCCAGAAGCTTTACCTAAAATATGAACAGATCAATCAAGAATTGACCCATAAAATCGATCAGTTAGAAGAAGAAGTCCAAAAGACCACTAAAACCTACCAAGAAGAAGTCTTAGTTTATCAAGGAAAACTTGCTACTGCCCAAAGCGAACGGGATTTTTTGCGGGCAGAAAATCAGGTGCTGAAAGAATTACAGCGAGTAAATCAAGTGCCTGGCACGCGTGAAGAGAAGCAACATTCAGCCGTTGGCTAATCGAAAAAAACTGCTTATCCGTCAATAGGCAGTTTTTTTCGATTAGTTGATCATTTGTTCATTGACATAGGCAGCATAAAGCGGGTGGTTGTTGATCAATTGTGCATGGGTACCTTGACCGGTAATGGTGCCTTTTTCTATAAAGTAGATTTGGTCGGCATCCACGATGGTCGATAAGCGATGAGCGATCACTAATGTCGTACGTCCTTCCATCAGATGATCCAACGCCCGCTGGACTTTTTCTTCTGACTGAGAATCTAGGCTGGCAGTCGCTTCATCCAGCATCAGCAGCTTGGAATCCCGCAAGAATGCTCGAGCGATGGCGATCCGTTGTTTTTGACCACCAGATAGTTTGACGCCGCGTTCACCGATTTGTGTTTCTAGTTTTTCGGGGAACTCTTGGACGAACTGATCGGCATAAGCCAATGCCAGTCCTTGCCACAATTCCTCCTCTGACAGTGTTCGGCCCAATCCGTATTGCAAGTTTTCCCGAATCGTACCAGCAAAGACCGCACTGTCTTGGGAAACATAGCCGATCTGTGCCCGCCAGTTTTGCAGATCAATGTCAGCTATCGGCTGATCTCCAATCAGCAAGCGCCCGCTGGTGGGCTCATAAAAGCGTTCCAGTAAAGCAAAAATTGTGGATTTTCCGCCGCCGCTTGGTCCTGCAAAAGCAATCACGGTGTTGGGTTTGGCTTCAAAAGAAATGTTTTGCAAAATCGGCCGTTTGGGATCGTAACTGAAATCGATTTGTTCTGCTCGTAAGACTGCGCCATCGATGGCGGCTTTGGGTGCTGCCTGGATCGGCTCCAGCGGCGTATCCAAAATTTCTTGGATCCGTTCCGTAGCACCCATCGCTTTTTGGACTTGTGAAAAGAACATCGCAAAGGTCGTTACAGGCGCAATAATATTAAAGAGATACAGTAGAAAAGCGATCAATGCGCCGCTCGTCAAGGTGCCGGCTTGCACACGGATCGCGCCATAACCGAGGATTCCTACGAGTAAGCCCAGCATGGCCGTCGTCATGATTGGCTGCAAAATCGCACTGACTTTCGCATCCTTGACCCCGAGGGTAAAAATTGCCCCAATGTTGCGCCGACCGTTTTCTTGTTCACTGGCTTCTCCGTTGCTGGCTTTGATCAAACGGATCTCTGAGAGCTTTTCGCTGGCATCCGCATTGAAATCGGCGGTCGCTGCTTGCAACTGGCGTCCCAGTTTTGACATGATCTTGCCGATTGGCCACATGATCAAGGTGATCAAAGGCACCGCACTGAACATGATCGCAGCCATCTTCCAGTCCATCAAAAACAAGATGATCATCGAACCGATCAATTGGATCAAGCCAGTGACAAAGCTGGGAAATTGCGAGGTGACTAGTTCTTTGATCACTGACGTATCATTGACGAGTCGCGAACTGCTTTCCCCCGACTTGTGGTCATCAAAATAGCTGACTGGCAAATGCAGCAGATGTTTCCAAAGACGTTCCCGCAACGTTTTCACAGCACTTTCTCCCACATAGCGCAAGAGAAAGCCGCCTAAAGTCCCTACGCCTAATTGCAGCACAAAGGCTAGGATCAAAACGACCAGCATGGAGGTGCTGAACGTGGGGGTGCCGCTGGCATCGACCAGTGTTTTCGTCAGCTGCGGCACGACCAAACTGGCGGCACTTGTGATCAGGCTAAAGAGCATCCCTAAAAGAAACAAGCCTTTTTTAGGATTGACACTGACGATCAGGTGGATAAAGTCTTTCATTTTAAATTTGTTTTTGTTCACTGTTGGTGTCGTTGTTTCCATTCGTTTTCCTCCGCAGCAAGCAAGATGGCTCACCGCTTTTTCTTTTTAATTAGGTGTTATTAGAAATCCTGCCAATCCTCCTCGGCTGCTTCGTCTTTAGAAGCGGAAGTCGGTCTTGCTTTGCGGTCTTGTCCAAACCCGTAGGCATCAAAAAAGTTGCCTTTTACCCATGTGTACCGTGGATCATTCGCCTCGCTATTATCAAACGGCCCAAACGGCCCAAACGGCTCAAATGGTCGATTGCCAACCATGCCGCGATGTCCAGGAAACGGCATTTGCCGCATGGCTTCCTCGATCTGTTTTTTCATTTTGCGTCGCTCATCAACGCCCATTTCTTGCCAAGTATCTTTCATTTGTTGCCTCATTTTTCGGCGCTCGTCATTCGACATTTCCTGCCAATTTCCGCCCCATTGCTTCACCATTTCTTCCCGAATCTCTTGCATGGCTTGCAAACGATCCATTGGGTCAATAAAGCGTTGTGCCTGCTGTTGGAAGTCCGTCTCCCACCCAGCGGCAATGTTTTCAAGCAGACGAGCAAATTCGGTTTGTTCCTCCTCTGAGAGCCCTGCAAAAAACGACTGACTGCTGGTGGCTTCTTTTTGTGCCAGTAATTTTTCTGCTTTTTTTCGGCCAGTTTCTGTCAGGTAGATTCGTTTGATCCGTTTGTCAGCAGCATCTTCTTTGCGCTGAATATCGCCACTATTTTCCATTTTCTTCAATAGTTCCGCTAGAGAGCTTGGCCGTAGGTCTAAGACTTCTGCAAGATAACTTTGCACCAAGCCGTCTTCTAAATTTAAAACGGCCAGGACACGTTGCTGTCCCGAAAGGCGCTGGTTGTTTTGACTCATAAAGGCATTGCTGGCTTCGCTGATAAAACGAAGCTGTTTCATTAAGTGGTCGGTCATTGTACTCATGGTGTACACTCCTTTTGGTTTATCGTTCGGTACCTAACGATATCGATGAGTTGATTATAGTTCGGTACCGAACGAATGTCAATAAGAAGCAGCTGAGAGTTTTTTCTAACAAAAAGTAAGCAGAATGATTGACTTACTAAAAGTAAGCTTGGTATGCTGAGTCCATCGTTAAAGAAACCACAACAAAAGGAGTACAAAAGAATGGTCTTTGGATTTGGGAAAAAAGAACAAATAATTGAAAAAGAAGTAATGAAAGAGGTGTATCGCACCCCTGAAAAGAAAAAAGCGCAAAAAATCGGGATCATCGTTGGCAGTACGAGAGAAGGCCGCGTGAGTCCGCAAGTAGCCAATTATGTTTTACAAACAGCACGCGCGCATAGCGACCGCTCGTTTGAAATCATTGATATCAAAGACTATGACTTGCCATTTATGGGTACAGGTGAAGTGAACCAAGCGTGGAACGAAAAAATCGCTGAGTTAGACGGCTACCTCTTCATCGTACAAGAATACAATCATGGCATATCAGCTTCCTTGAAAAATGCGTTGGACAGCGCTCGAGAGGAATGGTTCAACAAAGCAGCAGCGATCGTCAGCTATGGTTCGGCAGGAGGGATTCGTGCCGCTGAGCAAGTTCGCTTGATTTTGGCGGAACAAAAAGTAGCCACGGTGCGCACCAATCCTGCCTTCAACTTATTTACTGATTTTGAAAACTTTGCCACCTTTACCCCTGGCGAGCATATGACTGCAGGAATGAACGACATGTTGACGGAATTATTGGACTGGGCAGACACATTTGCCAATCGTTAAAAAAACAAACGAAAACAATCTTAGGAGGAACCTATCATGAAATTTGGTATTATTTTAGGCAGTACAAGAGAAGGACGCGTAAGTCCGCAAGTCGGAGCATATATTCAAGAAATTGCTAATCAACGGTCAGAGCATCAGTTTGAGATCGTTGATGTAAAGGCATTTGATCTACCGTTTATGGGAACAGCTGAGCCAAACCTGGCATGGAACAAAAAAATTTCTGAATTAGATGGCTATATCTTCATCGTGCAAGAATACAACCACGGTTTTGCAGCTTCCTTGAAAAATGCCGTAGATTCTGCTCGGGAAGAATGGTTTGATAAAGCTGCTGGGATCGTCAGCTACGGTTCTGGCGGTGGGATTCGGGCCGCTGAACAATTGCGCAACGTATTAGCTGAACAAAAAGTTGCCACCGTGCGGACTAACCCAGCCTTCAATCTCTTCACAGATTTTGAAAATTTCAGTACCTTCAAACCCGGTGCGCACATGGCTGCAGGTGTCAATGACATGCTGGATGAATTGTTGTTGTGGTCAAAAGCTTTTGCCACGATTCGCTGATCTGTTTTAGGAGGTCACCATTTATCATCGATCATTTGCTGTTTCATTCATTGAATGGAGCAGCATTTTTTTGCGTTTCCAAGGAATGGTTTTCACTGGAAAGGCTATTTCACTGAAAGAATGACTAAAAATCGGGTATACTAGAAGAACAGAAGATGCGGGCAACTGCGTTCGATTTTTTGCCCAACGAGTGCATCCAGCAACAGAGGAGTGAACAAGAGCATGAATCTACTTTTTGCGATTGATGATCGATTCAGTGAACAATTAAAAACAACGTTATATTCAATCAAACGTCATACGACAGCAGCATCTTTCGATGTCTATGTCTTACAAGAAAAAGAATTGAAACAAGGTGCAGAGCTCAAGGCCTTTTGTCAAAAATTGGCGATGACCTATCATCCCGTCATCATCGGTTCTGGCTCGATTTTTAAAACCGCGCCTGTCAGTGATCGCTACCCTGAGTCGATCTACTATCGATTATTGGCACAAAATTACTTGCCGCAGCAGGTGGAAAAAATCTTGTATCTGGATGCGGATATTTTGTGCATCAATGATTTGCGCCCCTTGTATGAGCTGACGTTAGGGAATTTTCTGTATGCCGCCGCCAGCCATTCTAAGCTGACAGAAGTGACGACGGTCATCAATAAAGTCCGGTTGCGCAATTATGAGTCGGAAGGCTACTATAATTCAGGCGTTTTGCTGATGAACGTGCACCAGCTACGGCAAGAGGTCAAAGAAACAGAGATCGCTGCGTTCATTGAGAAAAATCATTTGAACCTCTTTTTGCCAGATCAAGACATTTTGAATGGGTTGTACGGCGATCGGGTGCTGGCGATCCCTGATCAGCTCTATAACTATGATGTACGGAAAAACCGTACGTATGAGACGATTAGCCTAGGGGAATGGAGTTTGGATTGGGTCATCGAGCATACCGTTTTGTTACATTTTTGCGGCAAAGAGAAGCCATGGAAAAAAGGCTACCGCAGCCGCTACGGGGCGCTATACAAGTATGTAGAAAATGAACGACGGAAGTTTGAAGAGGAACAATCAAAGTAGCTGTCATTGAATATAATCAAAATTACCTTGAAAGAAACGTCCACACGGCCGTTTCTTTTTTTAAGCGTTCTATTCTGCTTTTTTTCGATTCGATGGTACGATGAAATGAGAGAGTCATGAAAAAAAGAAGGAGTGGAGAACATGAAATTTTTGATTTGGCTGGTCTGTGTGATCGGCATCGAAGCAACAGGAATCATCTCGAGTTTGTTTGCAGGAGACATCGCTGAAACGTATGCGCAAATGGAAAAACCCTTTTTAGCCCCTCCTGGTGGGATCATTGGGATCGTTTGGACGATTTTGTATGCCTTTATGGGAACAGCATTGTATCTGTTGATCGTAGCCAAAGTCAATCCAGCGCTTAAAAAGAATGCCTATATCTTCTTTGCGATCCAGCAAGTACTAAACTTCTTGTGGAGTATCGTTTTCTTTGGCTGGAATGCTTACTGGGCAGGAACGGTCATTATTGTCTTGTTAGTCCTATCAGTGATTATTTGTATGATCCTCTTTGCTCGCATCGACAAAAAAGCAATGTACTTGTTTATTCCTTATTTGATTTGGTGTCTGTACGCAGGCTACTTAACGATTGGCTTAACTTTATTGAATGCCTGATAGAAAAACCCTCTTCCAAGCGTCGTGTTGGAAGAGGGTTTTTTCTTTTAGATATAGTCTTCAGTCAATTCCATAAAGCTGGCAACATCTTTTAGGACCATATCGATCCCTGCTTGCCAGAAGTCTGGTTTTGTTAAATCAACACCAAGGTGTTTTTGCGCCAGTTCTTCCGTCGTCATTGAAGCAGTATCTTGCAATAAAGCAATGTATTCTTCTTCAAAGCTAGACCCTTTTTCATTGGCATACGCATAGATCCCCATGCTAAAGAGGTAACCAAAGGTGTAAGGGAAGTTGTAAAACGGCACATCATCAATAAAGAAGTGCAATTTGGCTGCCCAGAAATGTGGATGATAAGTCGCTAACCCATCTGCATAGCTTTCTTTTTGCGCCGCTGTCATCATTTCCGTGATTTGCTCCGCTGAAACTAAGCCGTTTTGACGGGCTTGGTAGAAGCTGTTTTCAAAAATAAAGCGTGCGTGGATGTTCATGAACATCGCGATCGCATTTTGCATTTTGGCATCCAATAGATTGATTTTTTCTTCCTTCGTTGTCGCTTCTTTGAGGGTTGCATCAGCAACGATCAATTCAGCAAAGGTACTTGCTGTTTCGGCGACGTTCATGGCATAGTTGCGGTTTAATTCTGGTAGCTCCCAAAGAACGCTGCTGTGAAACGCGTGACCTAACTCATGGGCAAGCGTCGCTACTTCGTTGACTGAATTGCTGTAGGTCATGAATATACGTGACTCTTTGGTTTCTGGCAAGCTGGTGCAATAGCCGCCAGGACGTTTGCCAGGACGATCTTCTGCTTCGATCCAGCTTTTTTCAAAAGCAACTTGGGCAAAGTCAGCCATTTTCGGACTGAACTTACGGAAGTTTGTCAAAATAAAGTCAGCTGCTTCATCAAAGGTGTAGGTTCTTTCTTCCATGTCCCCAAGGATGATCGGCGCATCTTGATCTTGCCATTCCATTTTTTCTTTGCCGAAAAGCTGGGCTTTGCGGGTCAAGAAATCAACGATCGGCTGTTTGTTCTTTTGGATCGTGCCCCACATAGCATCCAATGTCGCTTTTTGCAGACGATTGTATTCTAATGGTTCTTTCAAGTAATCAGTGACCCCGTGAAGCTTGAAGGTAGAAAGGCGGAAGCCGTCTAAATGGTTCAAGGTATCTGCAAAGAGGTCTTCTTTTTCTGCCCAAGTCTTTTCCCAAGTGTCAAATAAACGTGCACGAACTTCTGGATCTGGATCACCCATCATTTTATTGAAGGCTTGACCAGCGGACAAGTTGATCGTCGTGCCGTCTTCTTGAAGGAAAGGAATTTCGATCGAGGCAACGATCGTATCGTAATGTTGGCTCCAAGCATTTAAGCCATCTAAATTTAACGTGTTGATGATGGTTTCTTCTGCTTCAGATAACAATTCTTTGCCGTCGCGACGAATCTCGCTTAGACGAAAAGCGATTGGTGCTAAGTTTTCCGCTGTAAGTAACGCAGTCCAATCATCCTCAGAAATTTCTGTCAATTTTTTCGAGAAAACGGTTTGTGCTGCTTGCAATGCTGGCAGTTTTGCGTAGAGGTCGCCTGTCAGGATTTTGGCTTTGCTGTCGTTGACATTCGCTGAAAGCAAGGCATTGATAAAGCTGCCACATTGTGAAAATCCCTGATTGATTGTGCCAGAAAGTTCGATTAATTCCTCTAATTTTGTCGCATTGTCTGTAGCGTTTGGTGCCCAAGCGTCAACTTTTTCACGGTAAGTTTTGATTTCTTCTTCCAGCTGGCTCATGCGTTCTTTTAATTGAACAGAATCACTGCCTCCTGGAAAAATTGTTTCTAGATCCCAATTGATTGAATAGGTCATTCCTATCAAACCCCTTTCTTTTCCTACGATCTTATTAAGTATAGCATAGCCACATTTAGTCGCAACCATCGGATTTTTTTAATCAAAAAGGAAAGCTGTTGGTTGAAAAAGTTCTTTTCTTTCGTAAACTTTGCCTGCATTGGTCGGGGACGTCAAAATTAAAGAAAAGAACAAAATCGATCATTTTTTCATTCTCATCAAATTCTTATTTAAAAATTGCTGAATAAATATTACATAAAAAAAAATAACAACGAGTTAAAAAACGCTCGCAAGAAGATATTCACTCTTTATTGCATAATGACAAATGCTTTGCATAATGAAGGCGAAATACGTCGCTTGGTAAGCGCATACATTCTTGTACTATGTAGGCGTAATCAAAACAAAGGAGGATGTAAAGAAATGTCAAATGCTATTCATGTTTTTTCAGAAATCGGCCGCTTGAAGCAAGTCATGCTCCATCGCCCTGGTCGAGAATTAGAAAACCTCGTGCCCGATCATTTAAATCGCTTGTTATTTGATGATATTCCCTTTTTGGAACAAGCAAGGGCTGAACATGATCAATTTGCCGATGTATTGCGTAATAATAATGTGGAGGTGTTGTATTTAGAAGATTTAGCAGCAGAAGCGTTAACTAGTCAAGAAATCAAAGAGCAGTTTATCAAGGAATATTTAGAAGAAACAACGTTACAAAGTCCAGAAATCATTGCTGAAATTACCGATTATTTCTTATCTTTTGAAGATAACCGTCAATTCATCGATAAAACGATGGCAGGTCTAGCGAAAAATGAACTGAAATTGCCCCATAGTCAAAGCTTAGCTGGTGCTGTGGATGACCAGTATCCGTTTTTGATCGATCCAATGCCGAATTTGTATTTCACTCGTGATCCGTTTGCGACGATCGGTAACGGGGTTTCCTTGAATCGCATGTATTCAGAAACAAGACGTCGTGAAACATTGTATGGCAAATACATTTTTGCTCATCATCCAATGTTCCAACAACAGCCACCGCACTTGCTTTATGACCGTGATCAGCCAACACGAATTGAAGGTGGCGATGAATTGGTTCTGTCAAAACGAGTGTTAGCGATCGGGATCTCCCAACGAACAGATGCCACTTCCATTGAACAGTTGGCTCGTAATGTGTTCCACCATGAACCAAGTTTTGAGTACGTCTTAGCTTTTGATATTGGTCAAGAACGCAAATTCATGCATTTAGATACGGTATTTACAATGGTTGATTATGACAAATTTACGATCCATCCAGAAATTGAAGGCGAACTGACCGTTTATTCAATCTCACGTGACGGGGATGGCGTAACCATCAAAGAAGAAAAAGATACGTTAGAAAACATTTTGTGCCGCTACTTAGAATTAGATGCAGTGGAATTGATTCGCTGTGGGGGTAACGATTTGGTCGCTGCAGCTCGGGAACAATGGAATGACGGTTCCAATACCTTGACGATCGCACCTGGTGAAGTCGTGGTCTATGACCGTAACACGATCACCAATCAAAAGTTAACTGAAGCCGGCATCAAATTGCATAAAATCTCCGGCAGTGAATTGGTTCGCGGCCGTGGCGGCCCTCGCTGCATGAGCATGCCATTTATCAGAGAAGATATTTAATCTAGAGGAGGAATTACTAATGAAACAAGTATTTAAAGGAAGAAGCTTCTTAGCAGAAAAAGATTTTACGAAAGCCGAGTTAGAATACCTTATTGATTTTTCCATCTATTTGAAACAGTTGAAAAAGCAAAATATTTCTCATCGCTATTTGGAAGGCAAGAACATCGCCCTCTTATTTGAAAGAACGTCGACTCGGACACGGGCGGCATTTACGACGGCTGCCATCGATCTTGGTGCCCATCCAGAATTTTTAGGTGCGAATGATATCCAGCTAGGCAAAAAAGAATCCGTTGAAGATACCGCCAGAGTTTTAGGCAGTATGTTTGATGGCATTGAGTTCCGCGGGTTCAGCCAACAAGTCGTTGAAGATTTAGCCAAATTCTCTGGCGTTCCTGTTTGGAATGGCTTGACCGATGAATGGCATCCAACCCAAATGATCGCTGACTTCATGACGATCAAAGAAAACTTCGGTACATTAGAAAACATTACGTTAGTCTATGTGGGCGATGGCCGAAACAATATGGCGAATAGTTTGTTAGTGACGGGGGCGATTTTAGGTGTCAATGTTCGCATCTGTGCACCAAAAGAACTTTTCCCAGCTGAAGAAGTGACAGACTATGCCAACAAATTTGCCAAAGAATCTGGCAGTCAGCTGATGGTAACAGACGATATTCAAAAAGGCGTCAAAGATGCCGATGTTCTGTATACCGATGTTTGGGTTTCAATGGGGGAAGAAGACCAGTTTGAAGAACGGGTGAAGCTGTTGAAAGATTACCAAATCAACCGCGAAATGGTAATGGCGACTGGAAAACAAGACGATGGCTTGATCGTGCTTCACTGCTTGCCAGCGTTCCATGATACGAATACGACGTATGGAAAAATGATCGAAGAAAAATTCGGCATTTCTGAAATGGAGATCACAGACGACATTTTCCGCAGTCAATGGGGCCGTCAATTTGAAGAGGCTGAAAACCGAATGCACTCGATCAAAGCAATCATGGCAGTAACCTTAGGCGATCTCTTTATTCCTAGAGTGTAAGAAGGAGCAGTGAGCAGATGAGTGAAAAGAAACCAACGATCGTTGTCGCCCTTGGCGGCAACGCTATCCTAGCAGATGATGCCAGTGCCAAAGGGCAAAAAGAACGGCTTAAACAGACCGTCGAGTATTTAATTCCCCTGATCCAAAAAGACGTTCATTTGATCATTACCCATGGGAATGGGCCTCAAGTGGGAAATTTGGTTTTGCAGCAACAAGCCAGTGATTCTAGCAAAAACCCAGCGATGCCTTTAGATACCTGTGTGGCAATGACGCAAGGCAGTATTGGCTATTGGTTACAAAATGAGCTGAGAATCCAGTTGAAAGAAGCCCAAATGGCTAAGCCGGTAGTGACAGTGGTGACGGAAATTACAGTCGATGCCCAAGATCCAGCATTTGCCCATCCGACCAAACCGATCGGTCCTTTCTTAACGGAAACAGCTGCCAAAGAAGCCATGGCGGCAACAGATGCCATCTATCGTGAAGATGCTGGTCGTGGTTGGCGGAAAGTCGTTGCCAGTCCAGCGCCACAAGCGATTCAAGAAGTTGCCAGCATCAAGGCGCTGATTGAACAAAACACGATCGTTATTTGCGCAGGCGGCGGGGGCATTCCCGTGTTAGATAATGGGCTGGGGGTTGAAGCCGTGATCGATAAAGATTTTGCTTCTGAAAAATTGGCTCGTTTAGTCGATGCGGATCAGCTGATCATTTTGACGGGCGTGGAAAAAATCGCTTTGAACTTTGGCAAGGAAAATGAGCAGTGGTTGGATCATGTGACCGCCGCTGAATTGGAAACCTATGTCGATGAAGGACATTTTTCACCGGGAAGCATGTTACCGAAAGTACAAGCAGCTTTGAATTTTGTCAAAATGGGCACAGAGAAACGGGCAGTGATTACTTCCTTAGATAAGCTGGCAGAAATTGAAGACGCTGGTACACAGATCACCTGGAAATAAGCGAAGTAGCAAAGCAAGTCCAAAACATTGGAGTGAGAGAAATGATCGACTACCAAATAAAAGATCCATCAACAAGAGCGAATAGCTTTCAATGGCTGGAAGAAGAAAATCAACAGCGATTGAAGGAGCATATTTACTGCCGTACGTACAAAAAAGGCCAAGTGCTTTTTTATGAAGGCGACGTAAGAGATCGGATATTCCATGTGATCGAAGGTCTCGTACGGATCGAAAAAACCGACGGAACTGATTCCTATTGTTATGTAGATTTTGTTGGGCCTGATCAGTTATTTCCTTTGATTGGCTTGTTTGAAAGAGACAACTATGATGTATCGGCATTCGCTGCAACAGACATTGTCGTGCAGTTTGCAGCGATGTCGCTGTTTGAACCGCTGGTTGTTTCATCTACAAGTCAGTTGCTGTGGCTGAATCAGCAAATGAGCCAGCAGTTGGAGAAGCAAAGACGCCGAGTGGAGTACTGTGTCACCTCTAGCGCGCAGACAAGAGTCGTCAATACGATTGGTCTCTTGATGATTGAGCACGGACAGTCACAAGGAGAGCAGATTCGCATTCCTTTTCCAGTTTTTATCAATGATATTGCTAAATACAGTGGAACGACGCGAGAGACGGTCAGTCAAACCATCAAGGCGCTCGTGCATAAAAGAAAGATTTATTATCGTTACAAAGAACTCATTATTTATGACAAAGATTATTTTTCCCATGTTGCGAATTGACCACAGACAGACTAGCTGTTGGCAATTTGCACCTAAGACTGATTCAATAGAGGAGGAACGAAGATGAAAAAAAAGCAAAAAGAAAAAAAGTCGCTGACATCGTTCAGTATCTTATTTCTGATCATTATTGCGTTGACGGTCGCTTCTTGGCTACTAGCTGGTCAGCCCTTTGCACCTTCATTACCAGCAGGCCAAGAAGAGATGGTCAGCCAAGTCGTCGGTGCCAAGTTTTCTGATTTCTTTATGGCGCCTTTTAACGGATTTCGTGATGCGATCGAGATCTGTGTGTTTATTCTTTGTTTGGGTGGCTTTTTGAATATTGTCACACGAACAGGCGCTTTAGAAGCTGGTATTCAGCATTTAGTCAAAAAACTCAAAGGCAACGAGTTGATATTGATCCCGATTTTGATGGTGTTGTTTTCAATTGGTGGCTCAACTTATGGAATGGCGGAAGAAACGATTCCGTTCTATTCCTTATTAGCAATCACAATGGTGGCATCGGGCTTTGATACGATCGTCGCAGCAGGAACCGTCATGCTGGGGGCGGGTGCCGGTGTGATCGGCTCCACCGTTAACCCTTTCGCTACTGGGGTGGCAATGGATGCCTTACGAAGCATCGATATTGCTCCGAATAATGGCACGATCCTAGTAGTTGGCGCATTGCTTTGGCTAGTCACGACCGGGTATTGTATCTTTGTGGTGATGTCTTATGCCAAAAAAGTTAAAGCCGACAAAGGCTCCACGATCTTATCGCTGCAAGAGCAAAAAGAAATGGAAGAGCATTTTGTCAAAGACACGAACGAAGCCTTGGCGTTTACGCAAAAGCATCGCCTGATTTTGACGATTTTTGGCTTATCCTTTGTGATCATGGTGGTTTCCTTGATTCCTTGGGGCGACTTTGATATCCATGTGTTTGACGGTTGGACCGCCTTTTTGACCGGGAATAGCTTCGGTGAATGGTATTTTGGTGATTTGGCTATGTGGTTCTTCTACGTCAGTATCATCATTGCATTGATTCAAGGATTCTCAGAAAAAGAAATCGTGACCAACTTTATCGATGGGGTCAAAGACATTTTATCCGTTGTCTTGATCATCGTTGTGGCACGGGGGGCTTCCTACATTATGCAAACGACGTACTTGGATCTGTTTATTTTGGATCGGGCTTCCCATCTTTTAGAAGGGTTATCACCTGTCCTGTTCGTAATTGGCGCCTATATTTTGTATCTGCTCTTATCGTTCTTGATTCCATCGACTTCAGGACTGGCATATGTATCGATCCCTATCATGGGTGCCTTGGCGCAAAGCATCGGACTCAATCCGAACGTCATGGTCATGATCTTTACTGCTGGTTGCGGATTAGTGAATTTGATCACACCAACTTCTGGCGTCGTGATGGGCGGATTGGAGCTTGCGCGGGTCAACTATTCTACTTGGACTCGCTTTATGCGCAAACCGTTACTGGTTATCGGAATTTCCAATCTTGCCATTTTAATCTTCTCGATGTTGTTCTTGTAAGCTGCGTTTCAAGAAGTGAACGAGACGGATCAACTATTTCAGTAAGCGAGGCGACTTGAGAGGAGCGGATCAAGTAAATGAAAAAAAAAGAGCGACAAGCAATTATCAAAAAACTTTTTGTCCTACATCGGATTGAGTCTCAAGAAGAATTGATGAATTTATTAAAAAAAGAAAATGTTTCAGCTACCCAAGCCACGATTTCTAGAGACATGCGGGAAATGAACATCGCTAAAACGTATGCCAAAAATGGGCGACCGTATTATTCAATTTTTGAATCCAAAGAGCAGGATCTAGAAGACAGAATTGCGTTTTCGATGTATGAGTATCTAAAAAAGATTACGCAGATTGACTTTTTAGTTGTCGTTCATACGGCTGAAAATGGCGCCGATGTGATCGCCAATTATCTTGATGAAATGGAGCTGCCAGAAATTGTCGGCACGATTGCAGGGTTTGATATTTTATTGATCATCACGCCGTCACAAGAAGCGGCAGCAGAGGTCGTCGAGCGGTTGAATCATTATGTAGAAGGCTACGAGATGGGTTCGTCATTATTTACTGGAGAAAAAAACGCAAAACAGCCCTGAGAATCGTTGAGGAAGCTGAACGTCACAAGCCCAAAGATCTCACAACCAAACGGGTGACGGCTTTTCATACCGATGGCTATTTTTAAAAAGAAAGAGTGCTTCTAATCTTGACGGAAGCACTCTTTTTTTGTGTGCAATGTCTCCATGGTTTGCTGGAAAAACAGTTGCATCACCAAATGAAAATGGTAAGATAGGAAAATGAGGAGTGAAAACTATGAAAAAATTACTGAAAGAACCGAATTTTTACTTTTGTATCGCAGTTGCGGTAATGGTCATCCTCTTTATCAGTTCTTCACAAACCTATGAGCAGCAATCGCAAATTGGGTTGCTTTCACGAATCTTAAAAAACGAACCATTGAAAGAGTGGCTAGAGAAGATTTCTTTTTCCTATGCTGGTTCGGAGATCAGCATTGCGGAAAAAGGCTATTTCTCATTTGTGGAATTTTTCATTCGTAAAGGCGCGCATTTCTTTACCTATTTTGTCCTAGGTGGCAGTTTGTTCTTAACGCTTGTTTTTCGAAAACAGCCGTATTGGCTAGCCGCTTTTTTTGCTTGGTTAGCAGCTACCGGCTACGCTGGGATCGATGAATACCATCAAATGCTGACGGGAGGACGGACGCCGCTTTTTCAAGATGTCATGCTGGATTCAGCTGGAGCACTGACCGCCGTTCTTTTGGGGTGGTTGATTTGTCAGCTATCGAAAAAGTCACCTAAACGCCGCAAAACATAACGAGTTGTCGGCGTTTTTAAGCAGTAAGCTGGCAGAAAGTATAAAAAACAAGAGGCGAAACCAATGGAAAAAAGTTTGAGCAGTGTCAAAAGCAAATCGGAGTTTGTCGTGCATGAAAGTTTACCAGTGGGGATTCTTCTTGCTATGGCGGGCGGTTTTTTAGATGCGTATACCTACTTGTTTCACGGGGAAGTGTTTGCAAGTATGCAGTCGGGGAATGTCATTTTGTTAGGGATCAATCTTTCAACGGGGCAGTTTGAACAAGCCTTTCGATATCTGCCACCAATCTTCATGTTTTTAGTGGGGATCGTAGTGACGAATTATCTGCAGCATCATTTTCCGACAGGGGGCTGGATCGTTTGGCAAAATGCCGCATTGATCTTTGAAGCAATCGGTATTTTGGTTCTGGGCTTTTTTGCTCGATCATTACCCAATGTCATGATCGATTCGGGGTTATCTTTTTTTGCAGCGATTCAATATGCCGCCTATCGTCGATTGGCAGGGATGCCCTATGCCACCACGATGACCACCGGCAACTTACGTTCACTGGCTGATTATTTGTACATGCGCTGGTTTAAGAAGGACCGATCAGTGACACCCAAGATCATTTCTATTTCCTTGATCATCGGCGGCTTCTTTTTTGGTGCAGTCTTAAGCAGCTTGCTAGGGATTTTCTTATTCCACCGCACCATCTGGGTGGTTTCAGGGATTTTAGCCTTGGTGTTGGGGATCACGATCCATCATCAAAATAAACAATAGAAAAAAGACATTCGCTGGAATGTCTTTTTTGTCTTACTTTTTGGTGCTTGTGCGTGAATCTTTGAGATACAGTGCCGTTTCTACGAGTAGCGCTGCTAGAAGATAGCTGCCAAAAACGGCTACTTGGTAAAAAGCCTCTGCGATCAGCTCGTTGCGCTGCAATAAAACGACCCCGCCTAGAAAGAGCATCGCTAACAAGGAGAACCACATTGGGTTCTTCTCGGTAAAAGCACCAGAAGACGATGAAAAAAATACCCGTAAAAATCAACAACAAAAGTCCAATATCGATCGAGATCACTACCTTTCACGTGCGATTTGTTGGATAAGTAAGTGAAGCCGCTAAAGATGAGTACATACTTATTGTATCCGCTATGAACGCTTCTATGAAGGGGAACAATCGAAAAATACGTGCTTCTAGCAAAAAAATGGATGGCGATTTGCAGCGCCATCCATTTTTTTATCCCCGTTGAAAAGGGCCTTTTGGTGCAATCAATTCAAGATTGGTGCCGTCTGGATCTGTAAAGTAGGCGACGCCTGTCCCAAAGCCGCTTTTCAAACCGTCTTGTGCTTCAAAAACGATGGGGGTGCCGTCAGGCTCAACGCCAATGGCTTTTAGACGAGCAACGGCTTCATCGATCGCTTCTACTTCAAAACAAAGATGCATCGCGCTGATTTGCTCATTGGAATAGCTAGCTTTGTTGGATCTTGGTTCGACGTATTCTAAAAGATCGATGTTGAGATTGTCTAAATGAAGATTGGCATATTTGATCAGTGTATCTGCTAATCCTTGCGTTTGCGCCATGCGTTTGCCGCCGATCGTATCTTGATTGGCGATTTTCTTTCCAGTTAATGCTTCATAAAATTGGATGGAACGTTCGAGATTGCTGACGGTGATTCCAACGTGATTGACCATTGAAAAGCCTGTGTTTGTCATTATACTTCCTCCTAAGGTTTTGTTTAGTATATCGTTTGGTTAATGAAAATCGAATGTGTCTGGATCTGGACCCACTCGTAAGTCTTCATTTAATGCGTTCAAGCGGGCTATGTCAGCTTCTGATAAATGGAAATCAAAAATCGCTGCATTGGCGATCATTCGCTCAGGGTGTGTCGATTTGACATTGACTAAGATCCCTTGTTGAATAGCCCAGCGTAAAAGCACTTGTGCCGCTGATTTTTGCTGTGCATCGGCGATCGCCAAGACGGTGTCATCTTTCAGCAGTTTGCCTTGCATCAATGGCGACCAAGCTTGGATCGCAATTGCTTTTTCGCCACAAAAAGCCCGCAGGTCTTGTTGCGTCAGTTTGGGGTGCAGCTCGATCTGATTGATAACAGGAACGACCTTAGCAATGGCCAATAATTGCTCCAGATGATGGATCTGGAAGTTGCTGACCCCGATCGCTTTGATTTTTCCTGCCGCATAGAGATCTTCCAAGGCACGCCAGGACTCTTGAAATGCTTGATTTCCTGGCCAATGGATCAAGTACAAGTCGAGATACTCGAGGTTTAAGCGGGCCAGACTTTCATTGAAGGCGTGGATCGTTTCATCATAAGTTAAATGATCGTTCCAAAGTTTGGAAGTGACAAAGAGTTCTTCACGAGCCAACCCCGTTTCTTGTAAGCCTTGTTTGATTCCTGCCCCTGTTCCTGTTTCATTGCCGTAAATCGCTGCTGTATCAATCAGGCGATAGCCATTGATAATCGCTTGCTTCACGACCTCTGCTGTGTCAGCTTCAGGGATTTGAAAGACACCTAACCCCAACCCGGGGATTTCACTGCCGTTGTTCAGGGTGACGGTATCTGATAATTTTTCGATCATAAAAACATCTCCTTTATTTTTTTCTGGTATCATCATATAATGAGGTGGTAATACTGTATAGTACGTACTTTTTTGTTTGATACCCACCTTTTGGTAACCTTTGTGTGATATCAAGCGTAATGAGGTGAAAAAAATGGCAGAAAAAATTTATAATATCGGTGTTGAAGCAACCATGGATGTCATCGGCGGGAAGTGGAAACCAATCATTCTTTGTAATTTACGCCATGGGGCATTACGTCCCAGTGATTTACGGCGGAAGATCCCTGGCATCAGTCAAAAAATGTTGACCCAGCAATTGCGGGAATTAGAAGAGTCTGACATCGTTACTCGCAAGTCCTATAATCAAGTACCACCTAAAGTTGAGTATTCCTTGAGTGAATAAGGAGAAACCTTAGGCGGCTTATTGGATACTCTTTGCCAGTGGGGCACGATGCACGTTGCTGCACTGCAAGACAAAGGGGAACCCGTTGTTTTGCTGGAACAAGAAGAGACACTTGTCTCGCAGAGCTGAGTTTGAGTGAGAAAAAGCATGCAGAAACGCTTGGTTTCTGCACGCTTTTTTTGTTATGCTTGTTGGATCAATTCTAGAATGGCTTCAGTATTCATCCCGCTGTAATGATTGACGGGAAACGAAAGGCGCTTGATGCGTGGTGGGATGGCCTGCTTGATCATCGGATCTGTTAAAGAAATCAAGGGATCGACCAAAACGAGTTTTTCTTGCGCAAAACGATAATTCGCCAGACGTTCTGGTGTCACAACAGTTACACTGATTTGATCCTCGGACAGCAGCTGGATGTTGCGGGCGAAAATTTTGATCAAACTTCCAGCCAAAGTAGAACGATCAATAAAAACGACTTTTTCCAAAATGATTCTCCTTATTAATTAAAGTGGTTAATTAAGTATATTAATTAAAGAGATCTTTGTAAATAGGAACATTTGGGAGACAACAAAAAAGCCGCAAAAGATCTTTCTTTTGCAGCTTTTGGTTCGTCTATAAAAAGGTTTGATTCTTTTTCGATTAAATCACGATCACGGGTGTCCCGACTTCGGCTTTGCTGTACAATTCTTTCATCACGCCTGGCGGAGTATTGATACAGCCGTGAGAACCACGGGTTTTCCAAAGATCGCCACCGTATTCCGTTTGCCAATCAGAATCATGGATACCGACACCAGTCCAATCGATGGGCATCCAGTAATCAACAGGGGACGCATAATCTTCACCAGTCAAGGTTGCATCTTCTTCTTTGTTCCAGACATAGAAGACGCCAGTTGGCGTTGGTGTGGCTGGTTTCCCAGAGATAATTTTCGTATCCAACACTAACTCGCCATCTTTGTAATACCACATGTGTTGGTTTTTTAGATCAACTTCGATATAGGTGTTGCCAAACAGCGGGCTGCCTGCATCGGTGCTTCCTTGAGCGATCGGTGTGCGGGTGAAGTCTTCGCCTGCTTTTAACGCCTCGATCAATGCTTCTGTTTCCGCATCGGTTTGGATCGTCCAGCTAAGAGTACCAGCTGGGACTGTCACTTCGCCTTGCTTGGTACTTTGGAAGGTCGAAGAATTGGTGCTAGTATTGTATTGTTCGCCGATCGATGTGACATAGTTTCGTACTTTGTCTTCGTCGATCGTTGTGTTGCCGTCTTTATAAGAGAGCCAATCCATGATCGTTTCTCTTGGGATTTGAAACGTATTTCCGTTGATCGTATAATTGCCGGTTACTTTGGCGATTTTATTCAACGAATCCATTTCTTTCGTTAAGTCTGGATCATCGGCGGTCACACTTGGTTTTGTGACGTAATCAACGAGATTCAGTTCCTGTTCGCCGCTGACAATGGCTTCTTGCAAGTCTGCCACTGCTTTGTCAACATCGATGGCATCGCCGTCAACTTCTGGTTTGATAGAAAAGCCGTCTTCGCCTTTTTCCAACGTGGCATCAGCCGATTTGGTACGATCTTCATTTAAGGTTTCGAGTTCTTTTTGGATCGTGTTGGTCTCGCTAGTCAAGGTGTCTTGGTCTACTGAGAGATTGTCTAGCTTCTTTTCTTCGGCAGCCGAAACATAAGCCATTCCCCAGCTCCACTGGTTTTGTTCATCTTTTAACGATTGCAGCTCATCGGTGAAATCCGTCTGCAAACCAAATTGAGCAAGGTTGACTGTTTTCCATTCGCTATCACCATCTTTGATGGTAAAGTCTTCTTGGGAATAGCGATCATGCAGCAGGGCGTTGGCCTCGGCAACGGTTTTGTTGCTGATGTCGATCCCATCGATTTCAGTCTTTGGTAGAAAACGGTTTGCATAATATGTACTTCGGTAGGTATAGCCGCCAGCGATCACGACGAGTAAAGCAGCCACAACGATCAGAACAATTTTCTTCGTATTATTCTTGGCGTCAGTATGTTTGTTTGAACGAGTCATTCAACTACTCCTTTTTTCTAATGGCATAATAGATAATAACGCTTAAATCATACCATATTCCCACGGGAAAGCGAATATGGCAAATGAAACTTCCATGAAAAATAGAAAATTCTTAAACTATCTTTAGGCAAGCTGTAGAAACGCATTTCTTACGATAAAAAAACTGAACGAATCGGCAGCAAGCCATCTTGATCAAAGGATTCTGAAAAAGAGTGAGCTGGAGGATTCGTTCAGTCGCATAATTGACTAACTAAAATTGACTATTTAACACGAGGGAAAAGAAATTATTGATTGTCTTCCGCATCTAATTTTGCAAAAGCTTCATCAAGAATATCTTTTAATTGTTTTGCCGAAGCGGCCATCCGGTCTTTTTCACCATCTGTTAATGGGATCTCAATTACTTTTTGAATCCCTTGGGCATTGATGACTGCAGGCGCACCGATGTACAAGTCGTTTAAGCCGTATTCGCCGTTCATGTACACAGATAATGGGAGAACAGCATTTTCATCGTCTAAGATCGCACGAGTGATCCGTGCTAAGGCTACTGCGATCCCGTAGAAGGTCGCACCTTTTTTCTCGATGATGGTGTAGGCTGCATCACGAACACTAAAGAAAATGTTGACCATTGCTTCTTCATCGATGTCTGGGTTGTTTTTGACCCATTCATAGATTTGTAGGCCAGCTACGTTGGCATGAGACCAAACAGGGAATTCTGAATCGCCGTGTTCCCCTAAGATATAGGCATGGACGTTACGGGCATCGACATCGACCAATTCAGCCAATGCTTGACGGAAACGGGCAGAGTCTAATGAGGTACCTGAACCGATAACGCGTTCTTTCGGGAAGCCTGAGAATTTCCAAGTAGAATAAGTCAAAATATCGACTGGGTTTGCTGCAACTAAGAAAATTCCGTTAAAGCCTGAATCAACGATTTGGGTAACTACTTCACGGTTGATTTTCAAGTTTTTATGAACTAAGTCTAAACGGGTTTCGCCTGGTTTTTGAGGCGCACCAGCAGTAATAACGACTAAATCAGCATCATGTGCATCTTCATAAGAAGCGGCATAGATTTTTTTAGGGGAAGTAAATGCCAAAGCATGGGACAAGTCAATTGCGTCGCCTTCTGTTTTTGCTGTATTTATATCAATGATTCCGACTTCTTGCGCAATGTTTTGGGTCACCAGCGCAAACGCGTAACTAGAACCAACCGCACCGTCTCCAACAAGAATTACCTTTTGGTGATCTTTTTTGTTCGTTTTTGCAGTCATCTGTGTATCATTCCTTCCGCATAATTGTTTTACTCGCTATCATCCTACCATTTTCAAGTATGTTTGTCATGTGATTTGCACAACAATATTACACAAAATATCGCTGTTTCAGTTGTAAATGCTTTCTTTGTTATTACGTCAAAAAGAAGATATATCAAGGTTTTATTAAGATTCGTTAAGAAAGATAAAAACTGAGCAAGAGGGTGCCACCATAACAGTCCATTTCGTGTTATAATTACCTAAGCAAAAGAACTGGGCGCATTTGTGTGCCCAGTATTTTGTGTTTGGATAAGAAAACCGATAAAATAGATGAAGAATCAGCTTGAAACTAGAAATAATGGAGCGTAAATAAAAAATGAAAATGATTGTAGGCTTGGGAAATCCTGGCAAAAAATATGAAAAAACCAAACATAATGTTGGCTTTATGGTAGTGGATGCGTTGGCACAAAAGTACCAAGCAACCTTTAAAAAGTCGGCTTTTGAAGCAGAGGTGGCAGAGTTTTTCTTGAAGGGTGAAAAAATCCTTTTGGTCAAACCACAAACCTTCATGAATGAATCCGGTCGTGCGGTAGGCCCGTTGATGACCTATTTTGGCATCTACCAAGAAGAACTAGTGGTGGTCTATGATGACCTCGATTTAGCGTTAGGGAAAATTCGTTTGCGCCAAAAAGGCAGTGCAGGTGGCCACAATGGAATCAAGAGTTTGATCGCTCATTTGGATTCAACAGTCTTTGACCGTATCAAAATCGGGATCGATCGTCCACGTCCAGGACAAACCGTGGTCAATCATGTCCTGAGTCCTTTTGCAAAAGACGATCTGCCCATCGTTTTACAAAGTATTGATAAAGCGGTCGAGGCAAGTAGTGATTACTTGACCAACGGCGACTTTCTTGCCACAATGAATCGATTTAACTAAGGAGGGCCGAGATGGATTTAATTGAATTAATAAATAAAGTGCCGACAGTGGCGGCTTGGCATACAGGTTTACGTGAACAGGCCCCCCGGCAATTACTGACCGGTCTAGCTGGATCGGCAAAAACATTAGCGATCACTGGTATGTATCAGGCATTTCAAAAACAAGTGATCGTCGTGACACCTAATCTCTATTATACAAATCAACTAGCCGAAGATCTGCGCAATGTGACGGAAGATGTCTACGTTTTTCCAGTGGATGAAGTGTTGTCAGCCGAAATGGCTTTTTCTTCACCAGAAGCCAGAGAAGAACGCGTGGCAGCGCTGAATGCTGTTTCTCAAGGGAAAACGGGGATCTATGTGTTGCCGGTGGCGGCTTTGCGAAAGTATTTGCCTGAAAAGAAAACCTGGTTAGCCAATCAATTTCAATGGCAGATCGGCGATGAGATCGATTTAGAGCGTTTGCCGCAACAATTGATCTTGATGGGTTACGAACGTCAGTCAATGATTGGCAAACCTGGCGAATTCAGTATTCGTGGGAGCATCCTCGATATTTATCCATTAAACGCCGAATATCCCGTACGGATCGAGTTATTCGATGTAGAAATCGACTCGATGCGTTCTTTCAACGTGGAAACGCAACGCTCAGTGGAAACGCTGCAGCAAGTGGCTATTTTACCCACTACCGAATTGGTTTTCTCAGCGGAAGATTTAGCTGCGGGGCAAAAGCAGCTGCAAGAATTATTGAACAAACGGTTGGCAGTCACCAAAGAAGCAACCGATCGCGCCTTTTTAGAAGATTATTTTGGCCAGTTGGCTTCTCAATGGCAAGCGGGGATTCCTGGTGAAAGTGCCCGTTATTACACGGATTTACTGTATCGTCAGCAAACGAGTGTCTTAGATTATTTTTCTGAAGATGCCTTTTTGATGATCGATGATTATGCTCGGATCATGGAGACCAATCGTGAGATCGAACGGGAAGAGGCGGAGTGGCATACCCAAAAATTAGCGGAGCTGCGGGTCTTTTCTGAACAGCAATTCGGGATTGATGTCCATCAGCTGCTGCAAAAAGAAACCTTTGTGACCAGCTTCTTTTCTTTATTCCAAAAAGGAATGGGGAACATTCGCTTCCAAGCGATCCATCAATTCCAATACCGGCCGATGCAGCAGTTTTTCAGCCAAATGGGTCTCTTGAAAGTTGAAATCGATCGCTGGGAGAAGCAGCAGCAGACGGTGATTTTTCTGGTCAGTGACCAAGAGCGGGCCAAGAAGTTAGAGCAAGATCTGCGAGATCATGATATCTATGCCGTGCAGACGCAACAAGACCGCCTGTTTACAGGACGCACCCAAATCGTGGTGGAACGTTTGCAAAGCGGCTTTGAAATGCCGCAAGACAAGCTAGTGGTGGTTACGGAAAAAGAAATTTTCCAAAAGATGAACAAAAAAAGAGCCCGCAGGCAAAATGTCACCAATGCGGAACGGCTCAAAAGCTACAATGAGTTAAAAGCGGGCGATTATGTCGTCCATGCGAATCATGGGATCGGGAAGTACATCGGCATGGAAACCTTAGAAGTCGATGGCGTCCACCAAGATTACATGACGATCTTGTACCAAAACGAAGACAAGCTCTTTATTCCAGTCACCCAACTGAATTTGATTCAAAAATATGTGGCTTCCGAATCGAAAACACCGAAAATCAATAAATTAGGTGGCAGCGAGTGGGCGAAGACCAAGCGCAAAGTGACGGCTAAAATTGAAGACATTGCAGATGATTTGATTTTATTGTATGCCAAACGCGAATCAGAAAAAGGCTATGCCTTTCAACCAGACGATGCCTATCAAAAAGAGTTTGAAGATGCCTTTCCGTATTCGGAAACCGATGATCAGCTGCGCAGTACGGCAGAGATCAAGCGGGATATGGAAAAAGAAAAGCCGATGGACCGCTTGTTAGTCGGGGATGTCGGTTTTGGGAAAACAGAAGTGGCGCTGCGGGCTGCTTTTAAAGCGATCAAAGAAAGCAAACAAGTGGCTTTCTTAGTACCGACAACGATCTTGGCGCAGCAGCACTATGAAACGATGGTCGATCGTTTTGAAGGATTCCCCGTCAATGTTGGGGTACTGAGTCGTTTTCGGACGAAAAAACAGCAGAATGAAACGATCGAGCAAGTGCGCAAAGGGCAAGTCGATATTTTGGTGGGGACCCACCGATTATTGTCAAAAGATGTCGAGTTTGCTGATTTGGGCTTATTGGTGATCGATGAAGAACAACGGTTTGGGGTCAAACACAAAGAGCGCTTGAAACAACTGCGTTCGCAAGTCGATGTGTTGACGTTGACGGCAACGCCGATCCCACGAACATTGCATATGTCGATGCTGGGGGTACGGGACCTATCTGTGATCGAAACACCACCAGAAAATCGTTACCCGATCCAAACCTATGTGATGGAGATGAATCCAGGAGCAGTGCGAGAAGCGATCCAACGGGAGATGGCACGGGGAGGTCAAGTGTTTTATCTCTATAATCGTGTCGATACGATCGAGCGAAAAGTCGAAGAACTGCAGGCGTTAGTGCCAGACGCACGAATCGCGTATGCCCACGGGCAAATGACCGAGATTCAATTGGAAAATACCCTGTTTGACTTTATTGAAGGGCAATACGATGTGTTGGTGACGACGACGATCATTGAAACCGGTGTGGATATTCCCAATGCCAATACGTTGTTTGTGGAAAATGCCGATTACATGGGGCTTTCGACGTTGTATCAGCTGCGCGGCCGTGTCGGTCGGAGCAATCGGGTCGCCTATGCGTATTTCATGTACGAACAGCAAAAAGTGTTGAATGAAGTCAGTGAAAAACGGCTGCAAGCCATTAAGGACTTTACCGAGTTGGGGTCAGGTTTCAAAATCGCGATGCGAGATCTTTCGATTCGTGGAGCGGGTAATCTATTGGGGGCGCAGCAGCACGGCTTTATCGATGCAGTCGGGTTTGACATGTACTCGCAAATGCTGTCTGAAGCAGTCACTCGGAAACAAGGGAAAAATACCCAAACAGAAAAAACGACCGTCGAGATCGATCTGGGGATCGATGCCTACTTACCGACTTCGTATATTGAAGACGAACGGCAAAAAATCGAGATCTACAAACGAATTCGTGAGCTGGAATCCCAAGAAGCAGTTGATGAACTTCAAGATGATCTGTTAGACCGTTTCGGTGAATACCCTGTAGAAGTGGCGCATCTCTTAACGGTGGGCGAGATCAAGATGAACGGCGATCGTGCCTTGTTAGAAACTATCCGTAAGCAGCAGCAGACGGTGTCGTTTATTTTGAGTAAAGTCGGCACGAAAAATTATTCGGTGGAGCAGCTGTTTGAAGCATTGAAAGCTACTAAATTAAAAGCCACGATGGGTGTCGATCATGAGCAAATGACCATCAAATTACAGATTCCGCCAGTGATGAAGGAAAGCACCTGGCTATTAGAAATCCAAGATTTTGTCAAAGCGTTACGGGAACAAAAATACGCCAGCCAAGGCTAGAAAGGAACCAGAGGGATGCCGAAATCACAATTGAAGCGTACGATGGAAGGGGCGTTTATTTTAACGATCGCTTCCTTTATCGCAAAAATCTTAAGTGCCGTTTATCGGGTCCCTTTTCAGAACCTGGTAGGGGACGAAGGGTTTTATGTGTATCAACAAGTCTATCCGATTTATGGATTGGCGATGACGTTAGCGTTGTCAGGGTTGCCACAGTTTATCTCCCGCATCGTCGCTGAAGAACCCGATCCTTTGAAAAGCAAGGAACGGCTGCAAGCGTTGACGCCTTTCGTGCTTTGGTCTGCGATCAGTTTATGGGCGGTGACCTTTTTATTTGCTGGTCCGATCGCGCAAGTGATGGGGGACCACCAACTGGCGGGCTTGATTCGAGTCGTTTCTTTTACCTTCTTATTTGTCCCGCCTTTGACCTTTTATCGAGGAATGTTTCAAGGAAATTTGCAAATGGTGCCGACAGCAGTTTCCCAAGTCGTAGAGCAGCTGCTTAGAGTTGGTGTGATTTTAGGTGCTGCGGCAGCTTTCCAGCAATTGGGCTGGACGATTTATCAAACGGGGACTGTCGCCATGATGGGTGCCTTAGTCGGGGGCCTTGCGGCGTGGTGGATCTTAAGTTATTATAGCCGACAAATCAACGGCAAACGCTTATCGCTATGGCATAAACCAGTCACCAGTACAGGAGAAAATCCCGCTGGTTTATCCGCCTCGTTGAAGAAACGCTTCTTCTTAGAAGGCGGTCTGTTGACGATTTATAGCGGCTATTTGATCTTGTTCCAGTTAGCGGATTCGTTTTTATTGACCAATGCGCTAGAAGCGGGGGGGATGACGGCACAAGCAGCCCGAATTTCAAAAGGGATCTATGATCGCGGACAACCCCTCGTCCAACTAGGTCTTGTGGTGGCGATGGCGTTAAGCTCGACGTTTTTGCCAACGTTGACCAAGTATTTGACGGTAAAAAATCAGCAGCTGTTTGAAAAGTCGGCAAAAATGTATTTGCGCCTAACGATCGGGATTGCTTCGGCTTCTGCCGTGGGCTTAGCGATTTTGCTGCCTTATATTAACTTTGCCTTATTCAAAGACGGTTCTGGCAATGCGGCGCTGGTATTGTTTGTCTTTTCTATCGCTCTGATGGCGACGATCCAAGCCTATCAAAGCATTCAACAAAGTCGCAATACCTATACCTTCGGCTTGCTCGCTGCGGGGATCGGTCTTTTGATCAAATGTCTATCGATGTGGCCGCTGACTGCTTCGTATGGGACTGCAGGAGCGAGTATCAGTACACTGTTGGGGTTAGGCGCGACCTTATGCTGTTTTGTGGTTTCCGAACAGCGTCGAGCACAAAGCAGCATCAATCACTTTTGGCATGAAGGAAATTATGGAAAAAAACTATTTATTTGTTTAGGGATCATGGCAAGCGTGCTATTCTTATATTATAGCTTCGTTGCGATCTTATTGAACGGTCCTTTGACCCATCGACTACAGGCACTGCTTTTTTGCCTAGGCGGTGTCGGTCTGGGAGGCGCAGCCTTTATCGGGGCAGCGATCAAAATCAAATTGTTAACGATTCGCGAATGGCTGTTAGTTCCATTTGGAAAGAAACTATTAAGAAGAGGTGAAAAACATGAGATTAGATAAATTTCTTAAAATCTCCCGCATCATCAAGCGTCGCTCTGTGGCCAAAGAAGTGGCAGACAAGGGACGCATTCAGATCAACGGCAAATTAGCCAAGTCAAGCAGTGACGTCAAAGTAGGCGATACCATGCGCATTCAATTCGGGAATAAGGTCTTGGAAGTAAAAGTCAATGAATTGCATGAATCGACGAAAAAAGAAGACGCTGCAAAAATGTATGAGATCGTTTCAGAGGAAAGAATCTCAGAAAATGCTTGATTTTTACGGCATTTTCAGTTAGACAAGCTTTGCGGATGTTGGTATAATGTAAAAAACAAAGACAGCGACGGGAGCGAGTTCAGGTGGCAAAAGAATCAAATAAAAAAATAGAACTATTGCAGACCGATTATGCGAAAGAGCAATTTGCCAAGTTTGAAAAAGAGCGGCGGCAAGTCGTGTTTCGCCGACGTCGGCTGGTGGCGTTTTTCGTGGCGGCATTAGCGATATTTGCGATCGTAGGGATTCAAATGTTCAACGATCAAATGCGCCTGCAAAAGCTAAAGGAATATAAGGCGGAAACAGTCGCCGAACAAAAAGAAGCAGAACAAAAGGTGGCTTCACTGGAGCGAGACGTTGCCTTGCTGCAAGACGATGAGTATGTGGCAAAATTGGCCCGCAGCCGATTCTTCTACTCAAAAGATGGCGAAAAAATCTATCCAGTCTTGCCAGATGGGACGGATTCTCAAAACACCAATGAGCGTTCTTCGCAAAGCGGACAAGAATCATCATCCACAGAGTCACAAGATTAAGCAATGTCATACCTACTCAGCGCAGTAGTTTGAATTATTTTAAATGGGTAAAAATTAGGAGGAACATTTTTTATATGTCAATCGAAGTTGGAGCGAAACTAAAGGGCAAAGTGTCTGGTATTACAAATTTTGGTGCGTTCATTGATCTTGGTGAAGGGAAAACTGGTTTGGTGCATATCAGTGAAGTATCAAACGGATTCGTCAAAGACATTCACGACGTGTTGTCTGTTGGGGATGAAGTGACAGTACTTGTTACGGCAATCGGCAACGATGGAAAAATCGGCCTATCGATCCGCAAAGCAGAAGATAAACCGGAAGAAAAACGTGAATACCCGAAAAAAGAATTCAATCGACCAAATCCGAAAAAATCTTTTTCACGCAATCAAAATACGAATGTAAATAAACAAGACTTCGATTCATTGATGAGTTCTTTTCTAAAAGATAGTGATGATCGTCTTTCGTCATTACGTCGAAATACAGAAGGAAAACGCGGTGGCCGCGGCGGACGCCGTAACTAAACATGAATAGCAAGTTGGAAAAAGCTGGAACAAAACTGTTGGTTCGTTTTGTTTCAGCTTTCTTTCTTGTGGGATTACCAAATGAGAAGGAGGTCAAACGATGGTCATTCAAACCGTTCGAGGGCAACTCACTGCCATCGATCCTGAAAAAAAACGCCGCTTTTTGCTGGCGGTATCGACGGGCGTCGATTCGATGGTCTTGTTGCAGATCTTTTGTCAGTTGTTTCCTGAAATGCAAAAAGAGCCATGTTTTGGTGTGGCACATGTGAACCATCAATTGCGTCCAGCATCTGCCAAGGAAGCGGCTTTTTTACGGCAGTACTGCCAAGAATGCGGCATTCCTTTTTATGAACGGTGTTGGGAAAACCCGCCAGAAACCGGCGTAGAAGCTAGCGCTCGAAACTTTCGCTATACGTTTTTTGCCGACGTCATGTCTCAAGAAGGCTATGATGTTTTGCTGACTGCTCACCACAGTGATGACCAAGTAGAAACGATGTTGATGAAGATGATGCGAGAAGGTCGCTTGCGATCGGCTGGCGGGATGAAACAGCAGCAGCCTTTTCACACAGGGATCTTGTTGCGTCCACTGCTTACTGTCAGTAAGGCAGCGATTTACGACTATGCGCAAGCACAGCAGATTCCCTACTTTGAAGACGAAAGCAATCACGAACCGCTGTATTTGCGAAACCGACTACGCCAGCAAGTAGTGCCAGCCTTAAAAGCGGAAAATCCGCAGCTGCTGCCGCATTTTCAACAGCTTTCTGAAGAAGTACAGTTCGCCAATCAGCTGATCCAACAAGAGCAGCAGCAATGGTTGTCTGCGTTCGTTCAACAGCAAGCTGCTCGCTTAGTGATCAATCTGCAGCAGCTGCCGACGTTTTCGCCAGCGCAACGCTATTTTTTCTATGCGGGTTTTTTACAGCAAGCAGAGGCTTTTACGAAACAGCCCCTCAATCAAAAACAGCTGCCGCAGGTATTGCGTCTGCTAGATGAAAAGAAAGGGCAATGGCAATTGGCGTTGCACAAACAGTGGCAGCTACGGCGCAGTTATGACCAATTGTTATTGGAACCTGTTACTGTTCCCCAAAAGCCTGCAGCGCCGTTGACAGAAGTCAGTCAGCGACTGGTTTTAGGGGAGGGGATCTATCTTTCTGAAAAGGAATGGATTGGGTATTTTCCGATAAATGAACAGCATATTCCCAAAAAAATCACAAATTGGTCAGAGTTTTCCCAAGATTTACCGCTAAACTATTCCTCTGAGCTGGTGGTGCGTAAGCGCCAGCCGGGAGACCGAATCCGCTTGGCGCGTGGTCTGACCAAAAAGATCAGTCGTTTTTTTATCGATTCAAAAATTCCTAATGAAGTGCGAGAAAAAAGTTGGGTCGTCACAAACCTTGAAAAAGAGGTGATTGCCTTACTACCTCATACATTTTCCTATTTGAGTATTGCGCCAGAAACTGATAAAATACACTACATACTTCTTTATAAATACCAGGAGTAAGAGTTGGAAGGAGAACTTTATGCTAGATAAAGATATTGAGAAAATTTTGATTTCCCGTGACGAAATCAAAAATCGTTGTGTGGAACTTGGTCAAGAATTAACGGCGGCTTATGCGGATAAAAATCCTCTAGTCGTAGGTGTGCTGAAAGGTGCCGTTCCTTTCATGGCAGACATCGTTCGTGAGATGGATTGTTACTTGGAGTTAGACTTCATGGATGTCTCAAGTTATGGCAATGCCATGATTTCATCTGGGGAAGTCAAGATCATCAAAGATTTAGATACAAATGTTGAGGGCCGTGATCTCTTGATCGTTGAAGACATCATTGACAGCGGTCGCACATTGGCTTATCTGGTGGATCTATTCAAATACCGTAAAGCGAAATCAGTGAAAATCGTAACGTTATTAGATAAGCCAGAAGGTCGTGTCGTTGAGATCGATGCAGATTATGTCGGCTTCGATGTGCCAAATGAGTTTGTTGTTGGATATGGACTGGACTATGCAGAGCAATATCGAAACTTACCTTACGTTGGCGTCTTAAAACCTAGTGTTTATCAGTCAAATTAGTGACTGTTCTAAATCAATTGTGATACAATTAAATGGTCAGGATTGATAAAACAAAATAGCCAGGGAGGTACGCATGAATAAGAAAAATAACGGTATGGTAAAAAATACCTTATATTATGTACTTGTCTTGTTGGCGATGGTCATGGTCGTATATTTCATTTTTGGAAATGGCAATCAGCAGACCCCAACGATCGAGTACTCCACGTTTACAGAGCAGCTGAAAGACGGGAAGATCAAACAGTTTACTGTTCAACCCGCTAACGGTGTGTATCGAATCGTGGGTGAATACAATGAAGAACAAACCGTCAGCAATGACAACAGCTTGTCTGTTTTAGGTAATACACAGGCGAGTTCGACCCGCTTTTCAACGATCATTTTACCGAATGATTCCACACTAAGCGAAGTCACCAGTTTGGCCTCGGCAGAAGGGGTCAAAACCACGATCGAAGAAGAATCCAACAGCGGCATTTGGTTATCGCTTTTGGTTAGCTTCTTACCACTTGTGATCATCATTTTCTTCTTCTACATGATGATGAGCCAACAAGGTGGCGGCGGTGGCGGTGGCGGCCGTGTGATGAACTTTGGCAAATCAAAAGCCAAAGAAGCGGATAAAAAAGCCAACCGCGTGCGTTTTTCAGACGTAGCCGGTGCAGAAGAAGAAAAACAAGAGCTTGTCGAAGTCGTGGAATTCTTGAAAGATCCTCGACGCTTCGTTGAATTAGGTGCTCGTATCCCAGCAGGTGTCTTACTTGAGGGGCCTCCAGGAACCGGGAAAACGTTACTAGCCAAAGCCGTTGCTGGTGAAGCTGGCGTACCGTTTTACTCGATCTCTGGTTCAGATTTCGTTGAAATGTTTGTCGGTGTCGGTGCAAGCCGGGTGCGTGACTTATTTGAAACAGCGAAGAAAAATGCACCAGCCATCATCTTTATCGATGAAATCGATGCAGTCGGTCGCCAACGTGGTGCCGGTATGGGTGGCGGACATGATGAGCGGGAACAAACATTGAACCAGTTGTTGGTTGAAATGGATGGTTTTGATGGGAATGAAGGCGTGATCGTCATTGCCGCAACGAACCGTTCGGATGTTTTAGATCCAGCGTTGCTACGTCCAGGTCGTTTTGACCGTCAGATTTTGGTTGGTCGTCCAGACGTGAAAGGTCGTGAAGCGATCCTCCGTGTCCATGCCCGCAACAAACCTTTATCAGATGATGTTGATTTGAAAGTCGTTGCCCAACAAACACCAGGCTTTGCCGGTGCGGATCTGGAAAACGTCTTGAACGAAGCGGCATTAGTTGCTGCTCGTCGTAACAAGAAAAAAATCGATGCTTCAGATATCGATGAAGCAGAAGACCGCGTGATCGCTGGTCCAGCGAAGAAAGACCGGGTCATCAACAAACGCGAACGTGAAATGGTTGCTTACCATGAAGCAGGACATACCATTGTTGGGTTAGTCTTGAGTCGTGCCCGTGTGGTACACAAAGTAACGATCATCCCTCGGGGACGTGCAGGTGGTTACATGATCGCCTTGCCGAAAGAAGATCAATTCTTGATGACCAAAGAAGATATGTTTGAACAAATCGTTGGGTTGCTTGGTGGTCGTACGGCTGAAGAAATCATCTTCGGTGTACAATCAACGGGTGCTTCCAATGACTTTGAACAAGCAACTGCGCTTGCAAGAAGCATGGTGACAGAATATGGAATGAGTGACAAGTTAGGTCCAGTTCAATATGAAGGAAACCATCAAGTCTTTGTTGGTCGTGATTATGGTCAAACAAAAGCTTACTCTGAACAAGTTGCCTTTGAAATCGATCAAGAAGTTCGCAAGATTTTAATGGATGCTCATCAAAAAGCCCATGAAATCATTGAAGAACACCGTGCACAGCACAAATTGATCGCTGAAAAACTGCTTGAACATGAAACATTAGATGCCAAAGCAATCAAATCCTTGTTTGAAGAAGGCAAAATGCCTGAAGGAACCGAAAGCTCTGAGTATCCTAGTGAAAAAGCTCAAACGTTTGAAGAAGCGAAACGTGCGCTGGAAGAAAAAGATGCAGAGAAGCAAGCTGCAGAAAAACACAGCGAAGATGCACCATCAAACGATTTTGATCAACAATTGGAAGACGTTCGCCGCAATAGCGAAAGCCAACCGACTGATCAAGAAAACAAAGATGATAACGCCTAAAACAAGACGTATCAAGGCACCGAGGGAACTCGGTGCCTTTTTGTTTCTATTTAAGAAGACTTTCCTTAAATTCAAACACATTCAGTTGAAAAAAGCGGCGCTTCCTAGTATGATTCATTAATGAATAAAAAGGAGAATCAAGATGAAGGATTATTTAGTAAAAGCACTAGCATATGACGGCTTCGTCCGAGCATATGCAGTATCGGCAACAGAAACGATCGCCGAAGCACAACGACGCCATGAAACATGGAATACGGCATCCGCTGCTTTAGGGCGAGCGATGGTGGGAAGTTTGTTATTAGGCAGTACCTTAAAAGGGGAAGACAAATTGACCGTCAAAATTCAAGGAAATGGTCCTGCTGGGGCAATCGTCGTAGACAGCAATGGCCGTGGGGACGTAAAAGGATACATAAAAAATCCGCAGATCAGTCTGCCGTTGAACCCTCAAGGAAAATTGGACGTTCGGGGCGCAGTGGGTGACCAAGGGATCTTTACCGTGATCAAAGACTTAGGGCTAAAAGAACCCTTCTCTGGACAAACACCGATCGTCTCTGGGGAGCTTGGGGAAGACTTTACTTATTATTTAGCAGTGTCAGAACAGATTCCTTCTGCTGTTGGTCTGAGTGTATTAGTAGAAACCGATGATTCAATTCGGGCAGCCGGTGGGTTTATGCTGCAGATCATGCCTGGTGCCAGTGAAGAGATCATTGATGCCATCGAAAAACGTTTGGGAGAATTGCCTCGAGTATCAACCTTGATCGATGAAGGACAATCACCAGAAGAGATCTTAGCGACATTGTTGCCAGACACGACGATCGAAGTACTAGAAAAAATGCCAGTCCAGTTCCATTGTGATTGCACGAAAGAAAAATTTGCGACGGCGATCATTACCTTGGGGGCTGATGAGATCCAAGCGATGATCGATGAAGACCACGGGGCAGAGGCAGTCTGCTCGTTTTGTGGCAACAAGTATCATTTTGATGAAACGGAATTGGCGGCATTGAAGAAAGAGGCGGAAGCGTAAGTGAAAGATAGACAAACATGGCAGATCGGCTCGGTTGAGATTCCCAACCGCGTCGTCGTTGCGCCAATGGCAGGGATCACCAATTCTGCGTTTCGTGTGACAGTCAAAGAATTTGGCGCGGGTTTAGTCGTCTGTGAGATGATCAGTGATCGAGGGATTCAACTGCGGAACAAGAAGACCCTTGAGATGCTATTTATTGACGAGACCGAGCATCCTCTTAGTATTCAGATTTTTGGTGGGAATAAAGCATCCTTAGTAGAAGCAGCGCAATTTGTCGCAGAAAACACAACTGCCGATATCATTGATATCAACATGGGGTGTCCTGTAAACAAAATCATCAAAGCAGAAGCTGGTGCGAAGTGGCTTTTAGATCCCGACAAGGTTTATGAAATGGTCCATGCTGTTTCCAGTGCGATCGACAAGCCCGTTACCGTAAAAATGCGGATCGGCTGGGATGAGCAGCATATCTTTGCGGTTGAAAATGCCCAAGCCGCAGAAGCAGCGGGTGCCGCAGCGATCGGTATGCATGGCAGAACCCGTGTACAGATGTATGAAGGATCGGCTGATTGGGACGTGTTGAAACAAGTGAAGCAAAGTATCACGATTCCCTTTATGGGCAACGGCGATGTCAAAACCCCTGAAGATGCCAAGCGAATGTTGGAAGAAGTCGGTGCAGATGCAGTGATGATCGGACGGGCAGCGTTAGGCAATCCATGGATGATCCACCGCACCAAGCAATACTTGGAGACAGGCGAGTTATTGCCAGAACCAACACCGCGAGAAAAAATTTCGACAGCGAAACTTCATTTAGAACGTTTGGCTGATCTAAAAGGGGAAAAAATCGCTTCGCGAGAATTTCGTCAACATGCTGCGTACTACTTAAAAGGTATTTCGCGGGCAGCCAAAGTGAAGGCAGCTATCAACCAAGCGGAAGATAAGCAGACGATTTTTGATTTATTAGATGCATTTGTGGAAAAGACCGAAAAACAGCCGCTAGCAACTCTTAAGGAATAAGAAACAAATCAAGTCGATTCGAAAGTTCGGCTTGATTTTTTGCGTCATCATTGGCATTATAAGAAGGAAACCCAAGTTAAGAATGGAGGAAAACTCGTGACAGAGGAACGACAAACACAAGAAGAATTGAATGATCAAATGTTGGTTCGCCGTGAAAAGATGGAAAAACTACGGGAAGAAGGCATTGATCCTTTTGGCAAGCGATTCGAACGCACCCATAATTCTGCCGAGTTACATGAGTTATTTGATCAAAGAACCAAAGAAGAATTAGCCGAAATGAATCTTTCAGCAAGCATTGCAGGAAGAATCGTTACAAAACGTGGAAAAGGTAAGGCTGGTTTTGCGCATTTACAAGACCGCGAAGGCCGTATTCAAATATATGTACGTAAAGACCAAGTAGGGGATGAACCTTACGAAGTATTCAAACACGCAGACTTAGGTGATTTCTTCGGCGTATCTGGTGAAATCATGAAGACCGATACCGGTGAAGTGACCATCAAAGCCAAAGAAATCGTGATCTTATCAAAAGCATTGCGTCCATTGCCTGACAAATACCATGGCTTGACGAACGTAGAACAACGCTACCGTCAACGTTACTTGGATTTGATCAGTAATAAAGAAAGCTTTGATCGTTTCATGAAACGAAGCCAAATCATCAGCGAAATTCGTCGTTACCTTGACGGTCATGGGTATATCGAAGTCGAAACGCCAGTATTGCATAATCAAGCAGGTGGTGCAGCGGCTCGTCCCTTCATTACCCACCACAATGCCTTAGACATGGATCTGTATTTACGGATCGCTCTTGAGCTTCACTTAAAACGATTGATCGTGGGCGGCATGGAAAAAGTCTATGAGATCGGTCGCGTTTTCCGAAATGAAGGGATCGATACGACCCATAATCCTGAGTTTACAATGCTAGAAGCGTATACGGCATATACAGATTTCAAAGATGTGATGGATCTGACCGAAGGCATTATCCGTAATGCTGCTGAAAAAGTCTTGCATACAGCAACGATCCAATACGATGGACAAGAAGTCGATCTAGCTAGCGACTTTGCACGAATCCATATGGTCGATGCAATCAAAAATCAAACAGGTGTTGATTTCTGGCAACCAATGTCCGTTGAAGAAGCCCGCAGCTTAGCGAAAGAACATCATGTTGAAATCACTGATGCCATGACTGTTGGCCATATCATCAATGAATTCTTTGAGACATTTGTTGAAGAAACGTTACAGCAGCCAACCTTTGTCTTCGGTCATCCAGTGGAAGTTTCGCCATTAGCGAAAAAGAATCCAGAAGATGAACGCTTTACCGACCGCTTTGAATTATTTATCGTTGGTCGTGAATTTGCGAATGCCTTCACGGAACTAAATGATCCAATCGATCAAAGAGAACGTTTTGAAGGGCAAGAAAAAGAGCGCGAAGCAGGAAATGATGAAGCCCATGGGGTGGATGAAGATTTCTTAGAAGCACTTGAATACGGTATGCCGCCAACTGGTGGATTAGGGATCGGGATCGATCGCTTAGTGATGCTGTTGACAGATGCGCAATCGATTCGCGACGTTTTATTATTCCCAACAATGAGATAAAAAAACTCCGTCCACTCGCAAGAGATGGGCGGCTTTTTTTCTTGTCTGCTGGATCAGGGTGAAAAACAGCGAGGAATTAGAGGAAAAAACGCCACGATAGTTGCCAGAAAACGGATTAAATGCGAACGATAAAAGCTGGATCCAATGCGATTAGACGGGTTTGTAAAAATTGAAAAAAGCCATAGAAAATGATTGACCGCAAGGGATTTAGTTGGTATATTATTACATGTGCCAAATGACTAAATGAATTCCTAAAAAGAATTGAAAAAAGTAGTTGACGCACAGCTCGACAGATGATATTATAACGAAGTCGCAATTTTAAAATAGTTAATTGATGTTGATAGATCAACAAAATTAATTGAAAAAAGTTGTTGACAAATAACAAATCATTTGTTATTCTAATTAAGTCGCTGAGACAGCCGCTACGAAGTTGAAAAACAACGAGCGAAAAAAACTTTTAAAAAAGAGTTGACAATTAAATGTCACTCTGATATGATATAAAAGTTGCTAACGCAGCACGGTAGACCTTTGAAAACTGAACAAAGCAAGCAAACGAACCAATGTGTAGGACGTTTCAATTTATTGGAACAAATACATGCAAGCAATAGCTAGCAAAGTTAATTTTTATGAGCTTAATGACCGTATGGTCATTCAAACAAATCATTATGAGAGTTTGATCCTGGCTCAGGACGAACGCTGGCGGCGTGCCTAATACATGCAAGTCGAACGCTTTTTCTTTCACCGGAGCTTGCTCCACCGAAAGAAAAAGAGTGGCGAACGGGTGAGTAACACGTGGGTAACCTGCCCATCAGAAGGGGATAACACTTGGAAACAGGTGCTAATACCGTATAACACTATTTTCCGCATGGAAGAAAGTTGAAAGGCGCTTTTGCGTCACTGATGGATGGACCCGCGGTGCATTAGCTAGTTGGTGAGGTAACGGCTCACCAAGGCAACGATGCATAGCCGACCTGAGAGGGTGATCGGCCACACTGGGACTGAGACACGGCCCAGACTCCTACGGGAGGCAGCAGTAGGGAATCTTCGGCAATGGACGAAAGTCTGACCGAGCAACGCCGCGTGAGTGAAGAAGGTTTTCGGATCGTAAAACTCTGTTGTTAGAGAAGAACAAGGATGAGAGTAAAATGTTCATCCCTTGACGGTATCTAACCAGAAAGCCACGGCTAACTACGTGCCAGCAGCCGCGGTAATACGTAGGTGGCAAGCGTTGTCCGGATTTATTGGGCGTAAAGCGAGCGCAGGCGGTTTCTTAAGTCTGATGTGAAAGCCCCCGGCTCAACCGGGGAGGGTCATTGGAAACTGGGAGACTTGAGTGCAGAAGAGGAGAGTGGAATTCCATGTGTAGCGGTGAAATGCGTAGATATATGGAGGAACACCAGTGGCGAAGGCGGCTCTCTGGTCTGTAACTGACGCTGAGGCTCGAAAGCGTGGGGAGCGAACAGGATTAGATACCCTGGTAGTCCACGCCGTAAACGATGAGTGCTAAGTGTTGGAGGGTTTCCGCCCTTCAGTGCTGCAGCAAACGCATTAAGCACTCCGCCTGGGGAGTACGACCGCAAGGTTGAAACTCAAAGGAATTGACGGGGGCCCGCACAAGCGGTGGAGCATGTGGTTTAATTCGAAGCAACGCGAAGAACCTTACCAGGTCTTGACATCCTTTGACCACTCTAGAGATAGAGCTTCCCCTTCGGGGGCAAAGTGACAGGTGGTGCATGGTTGTCGTCAGCTCGTGTCG
>NZ_JBIOQJ010000001.1:2430000-3240000 GCF_051713705.1 Enterococcus sp. DIV1083b | reverse complement strand
TCTTTTGTTGCGAGCAAAAGAATCACAGTCTTTTAATTACTGTAAAGTAATTACTTATCGCGGGATGGAGCAGTCTGGTAGCTCGTCGGGCTCATAACCCGAAGGTCGTAGGTTCAAATCCTGCTCCCGCAATTGCTTTTGTTTTCAAAAGCGCAATAAAAGCTAAATATGGTTTGGTAGTTCAGTTGGTTAGAATGCCTGCCTGTCACGCAGGAGGTCGCGGGTTCGAGTCCCGTCCAGACCGCCATGCGGGTGTAGTTTAGTGGTAAAACCACAGCCTTCCAAGCTGTTGTCGCGAGTTCGATTCTCGTCACCCGCTTTAGCTTTTATTTTTTGGGGCCTATAGCTCAGCTGGTTAGAGCGCACGCCTGATAAGCGTGAGGTCGATGGTTCGAGTCCATTTAGGCCCATCAAAATGTAGTCATACATTTGGGGAAGTACTCAAGTGGCTGAAGAGGCGCCCCTGCTAAGGGTGTAGGTCGGGAAACCGGCGCGAGGGTTCAAATCCCTCCTTCTCCGTTTTTTATTGGTCCGTTGGTCAAGTGGTTAAGACACCGCCCTTTCACGGCGGTAACACGGGTTCGAATCCCGTACGGATCATTTTTTACTTTTGGAGGATTACCCAAGTCCGGCTGAAGGGAACGGTCTTGAAAACCGTCAGGCGGGTAAAACCGTGCAAGGGTTCGAATCCCTTATCCTCCTTAACTGTCTCTTTTGTTGCGAGCAAAAGAATCACAGTCCTTTAATTACTGTAAAGTAATTACTTATCGCGGGATGGAGCAGTCTGGTAGCTCGTCGGGCTCATAACCCGAAGGTCGTAGGTTCAAATCCTGCTCCCGCAATTGCTTTGTTTAACGGCAAAGCAGCAATACAAAGCTTCTGGTTTGGTAGTTCAGTTGGTTAGAATGCCTGCCTGTCACGCAGGAGGTCGCGGGTTCGAGTCCCGTCCAGACCGTTGTTTTTGGCTCGGTAGCTCAGTTGGTAGAGCAATGGATTGAAGCTCCATGTGTCGGCAGTTCGATTCTGTCCCGCGCCATAGGAATGCGGGTGTAGTTTAGTGGTAAAACTACAGCCTTCCAAGCTGTTGTCGCGAGTTCGATTCTCGTCACCCGCTTTGCATTTTTTATTTGGGGCCTATAGCTCAGCTGGTTAGAGCGCACGCCTGATAAGCGTGAGGTCGATGGTTCGAGTCCATTTAGGCCCATTACATTTTTAAACTGGTCCGTTGGTCAAGCGGTTAAGACACCGCCCTTTCACGGCGGTAACACGGGTTCGAATCCCGTACGGATCATGCAAACACTCTTGAGAGTGTTTTTTTATTGCCCAAAAATGATCTTTTTATCATTTTTTCAAGCATGAGCAGTCAAAATTTGTTATAATCAGTCCGTTGCAAGTTCCCGAAAGGATTCGCAGCTGCGAAGATGCCTTGTAACCGAAACATATATTAGGGGGAATACAAAAATGACAGAGAAACACTTATTTACATCAGAGTCCGTTTCAGAAGGACACCCAGACAAAGTAGCCGACCAAATCAGTGATGCCATCTTAGATGCGTTGCTTGCCGAAGATCCAATGGCACGGGTCGCTTGCGAAACGTCAGTTACTACCGGATTGGTTTTAGTCTTTGGAGAAATTTCTACTTCTGCTTATGTAGATATTCAAAAAGTCGTCCGAGAAACCATCAAAGAAATCGGCTATACACGAGCAAAATTCGGCTTTGACGGCGATACGGTTGCTGTTTTGGTAGCGATCGATGAGCAATCACCAGATATCGCTCAAGGCGTTGACGATGCTTTAGAAAGTCGTGGAGAAACGGATAAAGAAGATATCGGTGCCGGCGACCAAGGCTTGATGTTTGGTTTTGCCGTTGATGAAACACCTGAATTGATGCCTTTACCGATCGCGTTGAGCCATCGGCTGGTACGTCGCTTAGCAGAGTTGCGTAAAAACAACGAACTAAGCTACTTGCGTCCAGATGCAAAATCACAAGTAACCGTTGAATATGATGATAACGATCAACCACAAAGAGTGGACACCGTCGTTATTAGTACCCAGCATGATGATGCGGCTGATAATGAAACGATCCACCGTGATGTCATCGAAAAAGTGATCAAAGAAGTGATCCCTGCCGATCTTTTAGACGAGCAGACAAAATATTATATCAATCCTACTGGTCGTTTTGTGATCGGCGGTCCTCAAGGGGATGCCGGTTTGACTGGCAGAAAAATCATCGTTGATACTTATGGCGGCTATGCACGTCATGGCGGCGGTGCGTTTTCTGGAAAAGATGCAACCAAAGTTGACCGTTCAGCCAGCTATGCGGCTCGCTACATTGCCAAAAACATCGTAGCAGCAAAGCTAGCCAAAAAAGTGGAAGTACAATTAGCCTATGCGATCGGTGTGGCACAGCCCGTTTCGATCAGCATCAACACTTTTGGTACAGGAACCGTCAGCAACGAGCGCTTGATCCAAGCGGTACGGGAAAACTTTGATTTGCGACCAGCAGGAATTATTGAAATGTTAGATTTGCGCCGTCCGATTTATCGTCAGACTGCCGCTTACGGACATTTCGGTCGTACAGATATCGATTTGCCATGGGAACGCACCGACAAGGTGTCGGCACTTTTGGCAAGTGTGAAGGATTAAAAGAGGCGACCTCTATTGATGACTATCAATAGAGGTTCTTTTTTTTGGAGTAAAAGGAGGAGTTATATGCGAACCAATGTAAAATTAGTCACCATTGCGGTCTTTGTCGCAACGTTTATGACCGCAATCGAAGGAACGATCATTACGACAGCGATGCCTACCATCGTCAGTTCATTGAAAGGGATCGAGATCATGAACTGGGTCTTCTCAATCTATCTTTTGACCAGTGCGATGTTGACCCCGATCTACGGCAAGTTTGCCGATAATATCGGCCGCAAACCAGTCTTTTTATTTGGGACGTTGCTGTTTATTATCGGGTCGGCGTTTTGTGGGATGGCCAACACGATGTTGACGTTGATCATTGCCAGAGCGTTGCAAGGACTAGGCGCAGGGGCCATGATGCCCGTTGCCCTAACGATCATTGCGGACCTGTATCCCGTTGAAAAGCGGGCGAAAGTCTTAGGGCTCAATAGTACGGCTTGGGGGATCGCCAGTGTCGTTGGTCCCTTAGCCGGTGGCTTGATCGTAGATACGATCGGGTGGCATTGGATCTTTTTTATCAACGTACCCATTGGATTAGGGCTGATTGCCTTGATTTGGTTTTATTTTCATGAAGAAAAAAAGGCCTTTGCTGCAGTCAACATTGATTATGCAGGCAGTCTCTTGTTGATGTTGACGCTAGTAGGGCTCCTGCTAGGCTTCCAGTTGCTGGGAGATTATGGTGTGAGTCTGCCTGTCCTCAGTCTGTTCGTTTTTTCTGTCCTTATGTTCATCGGCTTCGTTCGGGTGGAGAAAAAAGCAGCAGATCCGATTATTGATCTGAAGCTGTTTCATTCAAAATTATTTGTGGTGGTCAATATCGTAGCAGCTTTGGCTAGCGGCTTCTTGATGGGGATCGATGTTTATATCCCAATGTGGATGCAAGGGGTCTTAGGCATGAGTGCGGGGATTGGCGGGCTTGTGTTGGCACCGTTATCGATTTTATGGATGATTGGTTCCTTCTTAGCCAGCCGTTGGTTGACACAGCACAGTGTCAGCTGGGTCTTGACGGTTAGCTTGTTGATCACGGCTACCGGTGCTTTGTGGCTGTTTTTGACACCGGCACAGACCTCATTCTGGTTGTTCTTGGTCATTTCTTCTATTACTGGCGTCGGGTTAGGGGCAACGATGGTGGTTTGTACGGTTACTGCCCAAACCAGCGTTGGCCCCACACAAGTCGGCGTGGCGACTTCTTTCAATACTCTGTTGCGAACGATCGGGCAAACCATCATGGTAGCGGTCTTCGGTATCGTTTTAAACACCAGTAATAGCGTAGGCTTAGCACAGGCACAAGTCAATGATAGCAGTGTTATGAATCAGCTAGTAGATCCAGCCGCTGCGCGCCAGCTGCCAACCGCATTATTAGGGCAATTACGGGAGATTCTTTATAGCGGTCTACACTGGGTTTTTGGGATCGGTGTTTTACTTATTGTGCTAGCGATTGGTTTGACCCGCACGATTTCGCGAGAATCTGGTACAATATAAAAAAAGGATCGCAGGTGATTGTATGGCTTTTTTACAAGCAAATATCTATTCAAATGTTCTTGAAATGGAGGTAATGATCGATGTGATCTTGCCTCAAAGTACCAAGAAAAAAATCGGCACGCAAAGCCAATCGACGGGCACAGATCTCCCGGTGCTTTATTTATTGCATGGGATGAACGGAAATCATAGTGTCTGGCAGCGACGGACGTCGATCGAGCGGTATGCCGCAGAGTATCAACTAGCGGTCATCATGCCGTCTACTGATCTGGGGTGGTATACCGATACGACCTATGAGATGAAGTATTGGACTTTTATCGCCGAAGAATTACCACAGATTTGCCATGAGCTGTTTCCTCAGCTGACGCAAAAACGAGAAAAAACTTTTGCGGCTGGGCTTTCGATGGGAGGCTACGGGGCAGTAAAACTCGGGCTGAGAAAGCCTGACCAGTTTGCGGCGGTAGCGTCTTTGTCTGGGGCATTAGCGCTGGCTGAAAGCATGGATTCCTTGCTGCAGCTGCGAAGCCAAGCTTATTGGGAAGGAATTTTTGGACCATTAGAGCAATTCAAAGGGTCAGAAAATGATTTGATCCATCTGATTGAGACCATCGATCCAAGCACAGCGCCGCGCTTTTTTATTAGCTGCGGAACCGAGGATCAGCTGTATCCGGCAAGTGAATATGCGGTGGATAAGCTGCAAAAACGCAAACTAGCCGTAACGTTTGAATCGGGAACTGGGGATCATGATTGGAATTTCTGGGATCAATGGATCCAACGAGTCCTGCAATGGCTTTTTAGTGAATAAAAAAAACATCAGTCGATCGACACCTTAACGTGCCGAGGACTGATGGTTTTTTCGTTCGATACAAAATAAGATCGGCGGCTGGTTGCGCTGATTGATAAATTGATAGGAAAGGACATTGAATGCCTCTTGCGGCAGCTGCTGACAAAAGGAGTGGACTTCTTTCAGCTCTGCTTCGCCGCCAGCGTGTCCATAATAGCAGACGAGGATGATTCTACCTTTCGGGGCTAAACGTGTCAGTAAAGCTTCTAAAGCCGTTTTCGTTGTATCAGGCAGCGTGATGATCGCTTTGTCCCCTTTCGGCAAGTAGCCTAAATTGAAAATGGCGGCGTGAACCGGACCACTCACAACATCTGCCAACGTCTCATGGCCTTGATGGATCAGCTGGACTTGCGCCAACAGCTCTTTTTCAGCCAACCGCTTTTTGGTAGCTTGCAGGGCTTGTTCTTGAATATCAAACGCAAACACCTGACCAGTTGGGCCAACTAAGGAAGCCAGTAATTCCGTGTCAAAGCCGTTGCCCATCGTGGCATCAACGGCGGTTTGTCCCGGTTGTAGAACTTCTTTTAAAAGGGTGTGGCTATAGCGCATGGCGGTCGGCAGCATTGACAGGCTCCTTTCGCACGTTGAATTTTCCTTGATAGGAGTTGCGGCGCAGCATTTCTTGATCGATCTCATTCAAGACTTCCCATTTTTTCAAACTCCACATTGGACCTACCAGAGAATCCCATGGTGCATCGCCTGTCAAGCGATGAATGATGATCTCTGGGGGGATCATTTCTAACTGATCGCAGATCAATGACACATAGGTATCGCGCCGCATCAATTGCAAACGTCCTTCATGATAATCCCGCAGCATCCGAGTATTGCGCATCAAATGCAGCAGGTGCAGTTTGATGCCTTGGATATCAGAATCTTGAATGGTGCGGCGGACATTTTCTTGCATCATCTCGATCGTCTCGCCTGGCAGGCCATTGATCAAATGGGTACAGACACGAATATTGTGTTTGCGCAGGCTGGCGACGCCGTCTAAGTAAGTTTGGTAATCATGGGCGCGGTTGATGGCATTGCTCGTGGTTTCAAACGTCGTTTGCAGTCCTAATTCGACCCATAAATAAAAGCGTTGATTGAGCTCTGCTAGATAGTCAACGACATCTTCTGGTAAGCAGTCTGGTCGGGTCCCAATGGAGATTCCAACAACACCAGGTAGTGTCAGCACTTGCTCGAAGCGCTCGCGGATCACTGCCACCGGTGCGTGGGTGTTCGTAAAATTTTGAAAATAGACAATGTATTTGTCCACTTGCGGCCACTTTTTGTGCATCATGGCGATCTCTTTTTCAAACTGCTCTGGCAGTGGGGCTTCAGGAGCTACGATCATATCGCCAGAACCGGACACACTGCAAAATGTACAGCCGCCTTTGGCAACGGTGCCGTCACGATTGGGGCAGTCGAAGCCCGCATCGATGGGGACTTTAAAGATTTTTTCGCCAAATTCTTGCCGCAAAGCAAAGTTCCACGAATGGTATCGTTTGTTTTTATCTTCTGCATAAGGAAATGGATTCATTTTTTTACCTTCTTTTATAATTGTTTACGCGTGAAGCGCCAGACAAAGCGTTTTTGCAAGTAGTAAGGATAGGTCAACAGCAGCCAAGACAGGCCAACACAAAAACCACCTAACACATCGCTGGGAAAATGCACACCAACATAAATACGGCTGATGCCGATGCAGCCAATCAAAAGGCCCAGCAAAAGGCGGATGCCCCATTGCCCAAAAGGCTGCTTAAAGAAAACTGGGACCAAGAAGAGCAAGGTTCCATAAAAAATCATACTGCCCGTTGAGTGTCCACTGGGGAAACTGAAACTTGATTCCGTGACTAAGTGTTCAAGAGTTGGGCGCTCCCGTAAAAAGACCAGTTTGATCAATGGATTAAAGAGCCCAGCAATCCCGATGGTACCAATACTGAGCCATAGAGCTTCAGCATAATACTTGTTGATCACTAAGACAGCTAAAACAGCGAGAAAGAGCAAGATGATCGTGGTAGGATTCGCAAATTTTGTGACCCATAGAAAAAACGGTGTCCAAAACGGGTAGCCGCTGCGGATGATGCGAGTCAAGGTTTCGTCAAAGGAGACCAACCAAGTAGGGTAAAATTTCACGACATAGCCGAGAAAAACGAACAGCAGTAAAAAGCAACTGCCTGCAAATTGAAAATAAAGTTTTTTATGCATGGATAAGCCTCGTTTCTAGAGAATTTCTGTCAATTATTGTCATTAAGTCAAAGAGACATCTAGAAGGTATTATAGCATTTATCACAAGTCGGAAAAAGCAGGGAACGAGCAAGGGGTTACTCGTCTGAGCAAGCGATACGTTTATCGGGAGCAGGCCAATTGCTTCATTGCAATAAATGTTCGTTTGATTACAAAGAGTTTACAGTTTCTGAAATCGGCTCAAATACCTTTTATAAATTCTTAAGAAATTGTATACTAAACCTACGTTCACTATAAGGAAAAAACGGAGGAATAACGGACATGAACACGAGTCAATCAAGAAAAGTACATCGTCAAGCAGACCAATCGGGCGATAAGTATCGAGTGATCAAAAAAAGTGCAGTTGTTTTAGGAACAACACTGACTGCTTGCTCTGTTGTAGCTCCATTGGTGTCATCGGTTCAAGCAGAAGCCGTAGAGACCTCGATTGCCCAAGTTTCTACTAGCAATTTTGCCGCGCCGAATACTTCCGCGTTTATTGCTGAAATCGCTACGTACGCCCAACCTGTGGCAAACGCCAACGATCTATATGCTTCTGTGATGATCGCGCAAGCCATTTTAGAAAGTGGTTGGGGCCGAAGCAGCTTATCAAAAGCACCGAATTACAATCTTTTCGGAATCAAAGGCAGCTATAACGGTCAAACCGTTTATATGAGTACCTTAGAATATTTGAACAACCAATGGTTGACTATGAATGAACCCTTTAAGCGTTACCCATCTTACACGCAATCATTTGAAGATAACGCACGTACTTTACGCTCAACTTCTTTACAAAGCGGTGTCGCGTATTATTCTGGCGCTTGGAAAAGCAATACGACTTCATATCTTGATGCAACCGCATGGCTAGCAGGCCGTTATGCGACTGCACCAAACTATGCCTCTTCACTGAATGCCGTGATCCAGCAATTTGGGTTGACGAAATATGACACGCCAGCTTCTGGCAATGCCGGTGGTGGCGCCACAGCCAGTGCTTCAACGAGTACGACGACCACGACATCAGCTGTCAGCATGAGCGGCAGTCAAACCTATACAGTCGCTTCGGGGGACTCGGTCTGGTCGATCGCCAACAAACATGGCATCTCCATGGATCAGCTGCGCAGTTTGAACAATATCAAAAACGATTTTGTTTATCCAGGACAAACCTTGAAAGTCAACGGCAGCGCCCAAAGTACTTCGGCAACTTCAGCGGTATCGATCGTCAATCGCAATGCTTCAGCAACTACATCAGGCAATACCTACACCGTAGTTTCTGGCGATTCCGTTTGGTCGATCGCCAATAAGCATGGCATTTCGATGGATCAATTTCGCAGTTTGAACAACATCAAAAATGATTTTGTCTATCCAGGGCAAAAAGTTGTCGTTAGCGGTGGTTCGTCTACGAATACCAGCAGTACTACGACCGTCAGCACAGCATCAACGGCTAGCCAAAGCAGTGGCGGCACCTACACGGTAGCAGCTGGCGATTCAGTCTGGTCGATCGCTAACAAGCATGGCATCTCGATGGATCAGTTCCGCAGCTTGAACAATATTAAAAACGACTATGTTTATCCAGGTCAAAAGGTGGTTGTCAGCGGTAGTTCTACCCGTACAAGTACAACGACGAGCACGACCGTCAGCAGCCAAACCAGCAGCAGTGCTGCAGGCAACACCTATACGGTGGCTTCTGGTGATTCAGTCTGGTCAGTTGCCAATAAACACGGGATTTCGATGGACCAATTCCGCAGCTGGAACAACATCAAAAATGATTTTATCTATCCAGGACAAAAGGTGGTCGTCAAGCAAGGCGGCACGGCAGCTACTACCAGCACTTCAGCGACAAATGGTACGTACAAGGTCGCATCGGGGGATTCTGTTTGGGGGATCGCAGATAAGTTCGGCATCACGACGGATCAATTTATCCAATGGAACAATATTCAAAATAACTTTATTTACCCAGGACAAACAGTTAGGGTAAAATAGATTGCTATTCCTAATGATTTTTGTTAGGATAAGTGCAAAGAAACTTTCACGTTTGAGAAGGAATAGTAGAAGTACGGTGGGACTTTTAGAGAGTGCATGGTTGGTGGAAATGCACAGCACACCTTTCGAACTCGTCTTCGAGTGATATCTGACTGAACCTGATTTGGCTAGGCAGATACGGCGATGGCCGTTAAAACATCGAGGTCTGCTTTTTTGAGGAGCAGATAAACTTAGGTGGTACCACGTTGATAACGTCCTATAAAAATCATAGCGATTTTTATAGGACTTTTTTTAAGTTTTGCTGGTTGATTTGACGAGCAAAACACCAATTTTTTAGGAGGAGTCCATCGTGAATTACAATCACAAAGAAATCGAAAAAAAATGGCAAAAATATTGGGCAAAGAAAAATGAATTCAACACCCATGATGAGCCGGACAAACCAAAATTTTATGCGCTAGATATGTTCCCATATCCATCTGGACAAGGATTACATGTCGGACATCCAGAAGGCTATACAGCTACGGATATCTTGAGCCGCTTCAAACGCAGCCAAGGGTACAATGTACTGCACCCAATGGGCTGGGATGCCTTTGGTCTGCCTGCCGAACAATATGCACTAGACACTGGAAATGATCCAGCGGAATTCACGAAGAAAAATATTGAGACCTTCCGCCGTCAAATCAATGCGCTAGGATTCAGCTATGACTGGAATCGTGAAATCAATACGACAGATCCCGAGTACTACAAGTGGACGCAATGGATCTTTACCAAGCTTTATGAAAAAGGGTTAGCTTATGAAGCCGAAGTTCCAGTAAACTGGGTACCAGAGCTTGGGACCGTGATCGCCAATGAAGAAGTCATTGACGGCAAAAGCGAACGGGGCGGCTACGATGTGATCCGCAAACCGATGCGCCAATGGATGCTGAAAATCACAGCGTATGCTGATCGTTTGTTGGACGATTTAGAAGAAGTTGATTGGCCAGAAAGCATCAAAGAAATGCAACGCAATTGGATCGGACGTTCGGTCGGAGCCAACGTTACGTTTAAAGTGGCAGGGATGGAAAAAGACTTTACCGTCTTTACGACTCGCCCAGATACCTTGTTTGGTGCGACCTACGCCGTATTGGCACCAGAACATGAGCTAGTGGCCCAAATCACTACACCAGAACAAAAAGCAGCCATTGATGCCTATGTAGAAGAAGCGTCGAAAAAATCTGATTTGAACCGAACAGATTTGGCCAAAGAAAAAACTGGTGTATTCACAGGTGCCTATGCCATCAATCCCGTGAATGGTAAAGAGATCCCGATTTGGATCGCCGATTATGTTTTGGCTTCTTATGGAACAGGTGCGATCATGGCGGTTCCTGCCCATGACGAACGTGACCACGAATTTGCCAAAACATTTGGCTTAGAGATCATTCCTGTATTGGCAGGGGGCAACGTGGAAGAATCTGCCTATACCGAAGATGGACTGCATATCAATTCAGACTTTTTGGATGGGCTAGACAAAGAGACAGCCATCGAAAAAATGGTCGCATGGTTGGAAGAAAACCACGTTGGGAAAAAAGAAGTCAGCTATCGTCTTCGCGATTGGTTGTTCTCTCGCCAACGGTATTGGGGAGAGCCAATCCCAATCATCCATTGGGAAGATGGTACGACTACGACGCTTCCTGAAGATCAGCTGCCGTTGCGTTTGCCAAAAACCGACAATATCAAACCAAGCGGTACTGGTGAATCGCCATTAGCCAATGTCACAGATTGGGTCAATGTCACCGACCCTGAAACTGGAAAAAAAGGACGTCGTGAAACCAATACGATGCCGCAATGGGCTGGAAGTTCATGGTATTTCTTGCGCTTTATCGATCCTCATAATAAGTCTGTTTTGGCAGACTACGACAAATTGAAACGCTGGATGCCAGTCGATATTTATATCGGTGGCGCAGAGCACGCTGTCTTGCACTTGCTTTATGCTCGCTTCTGGCATAAATTCTTGTATGATATCGGTGTCGTGCCAACGAAAGAACCATTTGAAAAATTGTTCAACCAAGGGATGATCCTTGGGGAAAACAATGAAAAAATGTCGAAATCCCGTGGCAACGTCGTCAATCCAGATGATGTCATCAATCAATACGGTGCGGATACTTTGCGTCTATATGAAATGTTTATGGGACCATTGGATGCATCGATCGCTTGGAATGAGAATGGCCTTGAAGGCAGTCGTAAATTCTTGGATCGTGTGTGGCGCTTGATCGTCGATGAAAATGGCAAAATGCGTGACCGCATCACGACATTCAACGATGGCAAATTGTCGAAAGTTTACCATCAAACCGTTAAGAAAGTGACGGAAGATTTTGAGCAGCTGCACTTCAATACGGCGATTTCCCAATTGATGGTCTTTGTCAATGAAGCGTACAAAGCCGATGCCTTGCCTTACGAATATGTCGAAGGATTTGTGCAGCTATTGGCTCCAATCGCACCACATATCGGTGAAGAGCTCTGGTCGATCCTCGGAAATGACCATGGGATCTCTTATGTGCCTTGGCCAACCTATGACGAAAGTGCCCTAGTGGAAGATGAGATCGAAGTCGTCTTTCAAGTCAACGGCAAAGTTCGGGCTAAAGCAATGGTGCCAGCGGATGCCGAAAAAGCAGTGCTTGAACAATTGGCGCAAGAAAACGAACTTGTCCAAGAACAGCTCCAAGGAAAAACGATTCGTAAAGTGATCGTCGTACCGAACAAATTGGTCAATATCGTTGCAAACTAAACGCTAAAAAATAGCTGCCTAGCAGATCGAGGGTCTGTTAGGCAGCTTTTTGGTGACGACAAAGAAAAAAAGTGTTACTGAGTAGTTCTCAGCAACACTTTTTTGTTATTTTTTGCGAATGATCCCATAGAACAAAGCGGCTGTTGCGACCAATGGAATCAAGATCACTAGTAGAAAGCCGTTTGGATACGTAGCGCGAGTGAAAATTTCTGATGAAGCATCACTTCCGCCAAATAGATGATTGGAAATCATGAACTGAGCCATCATAGCAACGATTGCGACAAAACCAATTGCAGCACCAGTACCGACGAAAATTTTTTTCTTTGCGTTGTTCATTACATTTGCCCCTTTTATAGTCTCTATGTATCATTATACAAAATTTGGATGCGTGTTCAATCTGATTTTGTCAAATAATTGATTCGTAATACACTTGAAATGTTTCTGACATATTTAAGCACCAGAAGAGTAAAAATTCCCCTGTAGACCGATCATATTATTCGCTGATCCTCACGGACTCTCGTATAATAAAGTAAGAGAAAAGAAAGAGGGGACTTACATGGAGTATCAATCATTTGAAGGCCAGTCGGCTTTTTTTGAAGATTATTCACGGATTGCCAAACCTGGCTATGAGGAAGAGGCAGTCACTGCCGATGTCTTAGAACAGTTGAATCAACAATTAACAGAAGAAGAGCTGTTTTATCGTTTAGCAGCCGAAGATGCCAAAGAAGGGCAAGTCTTTTTGTTTCCTTTCAGCAAACGAATGTTTACCGAAGACCTTGACGCCGCCATTTCAACAGAATTCCGTTATGATGGCGCACCCTATGTCTATGAGACTTACGAAGACGAACAACCTTAGTCACGCAGAAAAAAAGCTTTCAGATGATCTGTTAAATCATCTGAAAGTTTTTTTGTTGAGGCAACTTGTTGCTATTGGTGTTTGGCTTGCTGCTGCGCTAAGGTCAAGTCACCGATGTAAGGGACTTTTTTTCCAGCGACTTTCAAGTATTGTTCGGCACCTTTGCCCGCAATAATCACGATATCCTTACTGTCTGCTTCAGCAATCGCCGATTTGACGGCTTGAGCCCGATCCATCTCATGAATGATGGCAACTTCAGGATTGGTGATCGCAGCTGCGATTTCTTTTGCGATCGCAGCTGCTTCTTCAAAATCAGGATCATCGCTGGTCAGGTAGACTTTGTCCGCATATTCTCCTAGCGCTCGTCCCATATCTGCTCGGCGAGATTGGGCTTTGCCGCCAGCACTGCCAGTGACAAAAAGCAGGCGGCCTTCTGGGCGCAATTGGCGGGCAAGTTCACTTAATGATTGGAAGCTAAGGTAATTGTGGGCATAGTCAACGATCATGACTGCGCCATTTTCTTTTTCTAAAACGATCATTCGTCCAGGGATGATCACTGTCGGCAGGACTTTCTGAGCGTCTTCACGAGAGGCATCCGCTAAGCAGGCAGCTAAAATCGCAGCTGCAGCGTTCTCATGGTTGAAAGAACCTAAGATCCCCAGTTGATATTCACCAGAGACTTGCAAGACATCAGAAGCAGCTGACAGCGCAAAGCCTTTTAGATCTGTCCCTTCTTGGACGACATAATCGGCGTCTGAACGTCCGTAGGTAATATAAGGAACTTGATGGACTTCACAAGTTTCTCGCAGCAAGTGGTAGTGATCGCTTTGGCGATTTAAAATCATCTGTTTGCTGTTGCGGATCAGTTCTCGTTTGCAGTAAAGGTAATCGTCATAAGTTGGATGTTCCACTGGTCCAATGTGATCAGGCGAAATATTCAAGAACGCGCCAATATCAAAGGTAATACCGGCGACCCGTTTGGTTTTATAGGCTTGGGAAGAAACCTCCATCACAAGATGGGTCATGCCGTTTGCGACAGCCTCGGCCATCATCTTATAAAGATCCAGTGTTTCGGGGGTCGTCAACACTGCTTCATTAAAGGTTTTTCCGTCGACTGAGTTTTCCTCAGATGAAAAGAATGCTACTTTTTGACCCGTCGATTCTGCTAAAATCGCCCGAGCAAAATAGGCGCAGCTGGTTTTGCCTTTTGTTCCCGTGATGCCGATGGTCACCAGCTGTTCTTGCGGGTTACCATAAAACGCTTGAGCGATCACTGCCATCGTTTCTCGAATGTCGGTGACGATGATTCCATAAGTTCCAAAGTTGTCATAGGGCGTTTCTGAAATGTAGCACTGAATCCCTTGGTCAATGGCGGCAGCCAGGTAGCTTTCTTTAAAAGAAGCCCCTTTACAGAAAAAAAGCGTCGCCGCATCGGCTGTTCGCGAGTCGTAGCTTAATGAGGTAAAGGCAAGATCAGTCATTTCTTGCGGCACGGTATAAACCCAATCAGTGGGGGTGATGATTTCTTTCAATAGGTTTTCCTGCAATAAGAGCTTGCGGATCTGTGGCACGGTAATGAGTTCCTTTTGCATCGTTGTTCTCCTTCATTCCTCTAAAGATTTCTCTTATTATAGCATAACTCCTAAAAACCGCCGTTTGGGAGGGAAAAGTTTTCTTTTTTTTCTCCTTATTTTGAAGAAACTTTAAGATGTTGCAAAAATAGATTGCGACCAACCCTTTTTCGAATTAAAATGGAAGGGATATGTTTGTAGAAAGTTGGAGATAATGGCGATGGATAAACACATGCGTTCAGTGTCAAAAGAATTAACTACACAAGAAAAAATGGCTCAAGGATCTGCTTGGATGACGATGGGAAATATCGGCTCACGCTTGCTTGGCGCTATTTACATTTTACCCTGGTATTATTGGATGGGCGCAAATGCGGATAAAGCAAATGCGTTGTTTGGAATGGGCTATAATGTTTACGCCTTATTTTTAATGATCTCCACTGCGGGGATCCCTTCAGCAATTGCCAAACAGATTTCTTTTTACAATTCTCGCCAAGAATACCGCACGAGCCAGAAGCTCTTTTTACGAGCGTTTCAATTGATGGCAGGTTTTGGCGTGGTGACCGCTGGAATCATGTATTTGGCAGCCCCATGGTTGGCAACGGCTTCAGGCGGAGGCGCAGAATTGATTCCTGCAATGCGCTCATTGAGTATTGCTTTATTGGTTTTTCCTTGTATGAGTGTCATGCGAGGGTATTTCCAAGGAAACCAAGACATGAAACCTTTTGCGATCTCGCAAGTCGTTGAACAAATCGCTCGTGTCTGTTATATGCTTTTAGCGACCTTCATCATTATGCGGGTCATCGAAGGCGAATACACGGCAGCCGTGACGCAATCGACCTTTGCCGCCTTTATCGGTGTCTTAGCCAGCATTTTGGTATTAGGCTATTACTTCCAAAAGCAGCGGGTGCGGATGGATGTTTTAGTCGATATGAGCAAAGAAGAAACGGTGCTGCAAACCAAAGAGTTGGTTTTAGCGACCATCAAAGAAGCGATCCCTTTTATTATCGTAGGCTCAGGGATCACGATTTTAAAATTGGTGGATCAGTACACCTTTGTTCGAATGATGAGCAGTTTTACCGAATTTTCAAATGATCAGCTCTTAGAACTAATGGCGATTTTCGGCAGCAATCCTGATAAGTTGACGATGGTGGTTATCGGATTAGCTACTTCCATGGCTTCAACGGGCCTGCCTTTGATCAGTGAAGCAGTCGCCAAAAAAGACAAAAAGAACTTAGCCAAATTGATCAGCAACAACTTGCAATTGTATTCCTTTGTAATGTTTCCAGCGACCTTTGGGATGATCGTACTGTCTTATCCCCTATACACCTTGTTTTATCGTCCAGATGCGTTAGGGGCGAGCGTCTTAGTCGCTGCCTGTCTGTCTGGTCTGGTCTTAGGCTTGTTTATGCTTAGTTCGAGTATGCTGCAAGGGATGTACCACAACAAAGAAGCGGTTGTTTTCTTCTTTGTAGGGTTACTGGTGAAAGTGATCTTGCAGTATCCAGCGATTCGTTTGTTCCAAGTCTACGGTCCATTGGTTTCTACCACGATTGCCTTAGGGATCGTCTGCTGGTTAAATATTCGCAAAATGATTCGCAAAGGCCATTTCAATGTAAACTTAACGTTGCGACGGACATTATTGATTGGCGCGATGACGATCATTATGGTGATCGCAGCGTTGATCGCTCGCCAACTCTTTGGGCTTGTCTTGAGCTCTGAAAGAAAAGTCCAAGCCTTTATCTTGAGCTTGCTAGTAGCAGGAGTCGGCGGCAGTGTATACATCTACATTGCGCTGAAATTGCGTTTAGCTGAAAAATTACTCGGCTCATCAATGGTTCGTTTACGCCAGAAATTACACATCAAATAAAACTAGAAGCAGCCGCTGAGCCTCCTTTGTGAGACCTTGGCGGCTGTTTTATATGAAAGGAAGAAACCGATGCGTTTAGACAAATTTTTAGCGGATATGGGCTATGGCTCCCGCAAAGAAGTGAAACAGTTGATCAAAAAAGGGCTCGTGACCGTCAATGGACAAGTCATCAAAAGTGACAAAGCACAAGTACAAGAAACACAAGATACCGTTTGTTTTGAGGGGGAACCCATCGCCTATCAAAGCCAGTTTTATTATTTGCTGAATAAACCCGCCGGCGTGATTTCGGCAACCGTCGATTCCTATGAAGAGACGGTCTTAGATTTGTTTTCTGAAGAAGCATTTCGCGAAGATCTGTTTCCAGTAGGACGGTTGGATAAAGACACCGAAGGCTTTTTGCTGATTACGAACGATGGCGGATTGGCGCATCAATTATTGTCGCCTAAAAAGCATGTGGAAAAAGAATATTATGCCCAAGTTGAGGGAATCATGACAGCGGAGGATCAAAAAATCTTTGCCAAAGGCATCAAATTAGACGGCGAGTGGACTTTGCCGGCTGAGCTGCAGATCCTCAACGTCGATGAAGACGAAATGCGCAGCGAGATCAAACTGATCCTCCATGAAGGCAAGTTTCATCAAGTCAAACGGATGGTCCATGCAGTAGGAAAAGAAGTCGTTTATTTGAAACGGATTCGCATGGGAGGCCTGTCCTTGCCAGATGATTTGGCATTAGGCGAGTATCGGGAATTAACGTCTGAGGAATTGGCGAAGCTGCAAGAGCGAGGATAAGTATACGCTTTGATAGAGATACTAAATGATTAAAAGCCTCAAACTCATTGCAGAGTTTGAGGCTTTTATTAAAATAGTGTTTTTTTCATCAAAATTTTGTTTACACCTTGGTGTCCCACATGAACAAAACCGAATTTTTGATAAAATTCTTTGGCTTGTTCGTTTGAGGCGTTGATCGACAAAGTTATGTCTGGTACTCCTCGATGGAGAAAGTGATTGATGATTATAGGCATTACTTTTGCAGCATAGCCTTTACTTCGATCACTTTTCTTAATAGTATACTGGCATAACCAGTTTCGATTCTCTGATTTTAAATCAGTTTCATCGAAAGCAAGAGAAGTATAACCGACCACTTCGTTATTTAAGCAAATCAAGTATGAGATCATAGTAAGATTTTTACTCGCTTCTTTGATTGCCTCGGGTACGGATAATGCAAAAGTAGCATCTGTTTGTTTTTCTGAAAGAATCAGTTCACTTCTCGATAAATTATTTACTCTTTCAAAAGGCAGCAGAAGGACAATATCCTTCTCATGAAATGAATAATTTTTTTGTAGTTCAAGTTCTGTTGAAAACGACCCAATTTCGTCGGGCTTATAAACATCGATGATTTTGTCAAAACCGACTGATTGCCAGAACTTTAGACCAACAAAGTTTACGCCAGATACGACCAATTCAGCTGTTTTTAATTGTTGATTGTAGTAGCTGTTTTCAAGTTCCCTAAGAGCAAGTTTGCCAAAACCTAAATTTCTATATTGTTCACTGATATAAAAATGCAGAATATAGAAACTTGTCGGAGAGTCATCAAATACCCATAAATAACCGATCAGTTGCTCAAAGTAGTAAATACTCAAACAGTGGCAGGCTTCTTTGGGAATCTCGGGAATGACTTTGTTAATATCAACTAAGGGAGCAAGAGGCTCGCGTCCTTCTATTTTAAAAAAATGTTCTTTTGATTCAATAAACAATCGTTTTAATAATTTATTCTCAGATAAAGTAGATTCATTAAGTGTTATCAGTTTCATGTCGTTTCTCCTTGTTAAATAATGTGGAATTATTTAACAGAAAATGTTGGTCTATCCATATTTTTCTCCTTTCAACGTGATCTCTTTCCCCATTCTACGATACCCACGACCTTTTGAAAACCTTTTCTTTTCCAGGTGTTAGAATATTCGTTTTTTCATCGATAAGAAAGACCATTAGGCGAGCTAAAGAAATTCTTATAAAAGTTGTTATTCGGCTGCAATATTTGTAAAAAAAGCCCGTTTTATAGGTAATTTACATGAAAATTTGCAACAATAGACTTTAAACTGTTGGAAAAACCCTCTTTTTTTTCATGAATAAGCATGTTAAAGTAGCCAAGCTACTAAAAAAAAGAAGGAGTTGCCTCATTGAAGAAAAAGATTTTTTTATTGCTCGCCCTTACGTTGCCGCTTTTCCAGCCAGCTGTCAGTTATGCTGCTGAAACGAAGAGCACTGAGGAACTGACGGTTTTGACTGCAGAACTTGCAACGTATGAAGAGGAAGTCACCACTAGCCAACAGAAAGTCACAGCGCTGGAAAGTCAATTAGCGGATTATCAGGAAGAATTAACCCAATTAGCACAAGAAAGCCTGGAAGTTCAAACGCAGATCGCTGCTCTGAATGACCAAAAAGCCCAGCATCAAGAAAGCCAAGCGCTAAGCAGCCCAGTAGTCGACGGACCACAAGCCACGATCCAACAACTACGCAAGTTTAGTGAACAACAAGCGGCTTTACGGGAAGTGAACCAACAATTGGCGGAAAAAGAAGCCCAACAGCAACGAATCACTTCGTACCAAACCTTGACGCAAGCCCAATTAGTACATAGTAAAGAACAACTAGCAACAGCAAAAGAAGAATTGCAGAGCCAACAAGAGCAGCTGCAGCAAACGCAAACGCAAGTACAAGACTTGCAAGAAAAAGTGGACAAAGAAGCAAAAGCCGCTGAAGAAGCAAAACAAAAAGCCAAAGAAGCAGCAGAGAAAGCAGCAGCCAGTGAATTTTCACTGCCAATCACGGGCGCCGTGTCGATCTCCAGCGGGTTTGGCACTCGAGCTGACCCAACTGGTTTTTCTGGGACGCAGCATGACGGGATCGACTTCACAGGTCAAGCGGGGGAGAAGATCGTCGCCGCTCGGGATGGTCAGGTAGAAGATGCTGGTTATGGTCCAAGCACGGGGAATTACGTGATTTTGGCTCATGATAACGGCTTTTACTCGTATTATTTTCACTTAACAGCTGTCAGTGTCTCGAAGGGGGCAACCGTTGCAGTTGGCGAGCAAGTAGGTACGATGGGGACGACTGGAAACTCGACTGGCGTCCATTTGCACTTTGGATTGAGTAAGACGTTGTGGTCGGATTTCGTTGATCCAGCAGCTTACTTACCGCTATAAGCCGAAGCACCGAGTAGAAACATTGAAAAAAACATCTGAAACCAAAAAGCATGACTGACAAGAGGGGGTCCTCAAGTCGTCATGCTTTTTTTGTTTACCACAAGCCCGGTTGAGCGATGATCACTAACTGTTCTTTGGTAAAGGGATGCTCCAGATGCAATTCATAGCCATGCAGCAGCAAACGCGGCGCTGGTTTGTTTTGGTAAAGCGGGTCACCGACGACTGGATGACCGATACTGGCAAGGTGGACGCGAATTTGGTGGGTCCTCCCCGTATCTAACACACAATACACATCGGTCGTCTTTTGTTGGGTGTGGGCGATGGTTACATGGGTGACGGCTGACTGACCGTTGCGGGGGTCAATGATTCGCTTGCGACGATCGTGACGGTCACGACCGATTTTTTTGGCGATCGTTTGATCTTGCGTAAGTTTGCCCCAAACTGTGGCTTGATAGCGGCGGAAAATCTGTTTGTTTTCCAACATTCGACCCAAGATCGGCAACACCAAAGGATTTTTTGCGAATAAAACGACACCGCTGGTTTCTTTGTCTAGACGATGGACCACATAAGGCTGCTGCTGTTTCGGCGCAAGGTAAGCAGCTGCATCATTCAATAGGGTATCTGCTTCTAATGGCTGATTGGGGTGCGTCTTGACCCCCGCAGGCTTGTTCAGCACCAATAAGTGCTCATCTTCAAAAAGTACGTCGACTTTGTCTGCTTGGCCTAACTGGATCGGCTGATAGCTGTAATCACTGTCTTCAATGATCAAAGTGATTTGATCGCCGCCACGAACTTCTTGATGAAACATCGCGGGCTGCTGATTGACGGTAACATTTTTCCGTGTGCGCAGAAAATGGCGCACTTTTCGTGGGACGAGCCACTCTTGTTCCAACAACTCGCGAAGCGGCATGGGCGGGTGATTTTCGGGTAAAGTCATGGTGTATTCCATAAAAACGTCCTTTCTTTGCTGTTCGTTATCGACTATTATAGCATCTTTAAGCTTTTCTTATAAAAAAAACAATAAAAAACAGAGCATTCAATGCTAGAATAATAAAGCATTCTTTTCGAATGAAATTACGTCTAGAGCCGTATAACAAAGAAAGTCATTTATGCTACACTTAACCAAAGGAGCGTGAAGTAATGGATTGGAAACACATCCTTCACAAAATAAAGACCGGTTGGCTGACCTTTTGGCGCTGGTTAAAACCGTATTTGCAGCAATTTCATCAATGGCGCAAGCGGGTTTGGAAAAAATACCACGTAAATAAAATTTTTATTTTACTTAGTTTAGTTGCTATCTTAATCATGAGCGGGTATTTGTTTTATATCGCCAAAAATACGAAAGTCAGTGAATTAGAGTCAGGTCTGAAAGAATCGACGGTGATTTTTGATGCCAATGGCGATGAAGCAGGGCAGTTGTACTCGCAAAAAGGCACGTACGTTTCTCTTGATGCCATTTCCAGTGATGTGGTCAACGCCTTGATCTCAACCGAAGACCGCAACTTCTATAATCACCACGGGTTTGATATCAAGGGGATCGCTCGAGCAGCCCTGCGCATGCTGGTCAACCGCAGTGCCGAAGGCGGTGGGGGAAGTACCATCACCCAGCAGCTTGCCAAAAATGCCTATCTGTCCTTGGATCAAACCTTTAGTCGAAAAGCCAAGGAGCTTTTCTTAGCGATCGAGATCGAGAAGAAATATTCTAAAGATGAGATTTTGGAAATGTATTTGAACAGTTCCTATTTTGGTAACGGGGTTTGGGGCATTCAAGATGCCTCGCTAAAATATTTCGGTGTCAATGCTTCTGAACTAAGCGTGGGAGAAGCTGCGACGTTGGTGGGGATGCTCAAAGGTCCTTCGATCTATAACCCGATCGACAATCTGGAAAACGCCACGAACCGTCGCGATACCGTCTTGAGTTTGATGGTGGATAACGGCAAGTTGGACCAGTCCGTTGCTGACCAAGAATCACAAGTTGCCTTAGCCAATTTACTGTATGATGGATTTGGCAATTCAGAATCTGGCTATAAGTATCCTTATTATTTCGATGCGGTCATCGATGAAGCCGAATCCTATGGGTTGGACGCCGATGATGTCATGAATCGCGGCTACAAGATCTATACAGCACTGGATCAAAACTACCAAGCGCAAATGGAAGCTGCCTATAAAAACGATGCCTTGTTCCCTGAAAATGCGGCTGATGGCACGATGGTGCAATCAGGCTCTGTCGCACTTGATCCGAATACCGGTGGGGTGCAAGCGGTGGTGGGTCGTCGTGGCGAGCACGTCTTTAGAGGCTTTAATTTTGCCACGCAAATGAAACGTTCACCAGGCTCCACGATCAAACCGATCAGCGTCTTCGCCCCTGCCCTAGAAGCTGGGTTTGAACCCGACAGTATCCTGAAAGACGAGCCCCTCGATTTTTATGATGCTCAAAACTTTGATGGGACCTATGCTGGCGAAGCAGTCATGTATCAAGCCCTCGCCCAAAGCCTGAATCTGCCAGCAGTTTGGCTGTTGCATGAGATCGGCTTAGATCGTGGGTACAGCAAAGCACAAGAGTTTGGACTTTCCTTGACCGAATCCGACAAATATTATGGCTTAGCCTTAGGTGGTTTGGAAAAAGGGGAATCACCCATGACGATGGCAGCAGCGTATGGCGTTTTCGCAAATGGCGGGTATTACTACAAACCGCATTTGATCACCAAAATCGTTGATTCAACTGGTGCCGTGATCGTTGACAATACGTCTGTGCAAGGCAAACGGGTGATTTCTAAAGAGACCGCTGATAAAATGACGAGCATGATGCTCGGCACCTTTTCTAACGGGACGGGTGTTAGTGCCAGTCCGTACGGCTTTACGATCGCCGGTAAGACGGGTACGACAGAGACCAACTTTGATGCTTCTAAGGTCAATGACCAATGGATCGTCGGCTATACCCCTGATATGGTTCTTTCAACCTGGCTAGGATTTGAACATGTGAGTGAAGATCATTACTTAACGGGAACTAGCGGACAAGTCGTTGGGAAAATATTCAAAGCAGAGGCCGAAAGCTTACTGCCTTATAGTCAAGGCACCCAATTCCAAGTTGCAGACGCTTATTGGACAGGTGGAAAATTGATGGCAGCCGATGAAGTACCAGATCCTGAGAGCAGTACGTCACAAAATGGCAATGATTGGCAGAAAACCATCGATGACTTTGCCGAAAGCGCCAAAGAAGGTATGAAGGAATTCGGCAGCAAGATCAAAGAAGGAACGAAAGAACTGTTTGGCGGCTTGTGGAATTCCATCAGCGGAAATTAAAGGAATTAGGCAACTGCTAGTCTAGAACCTGAGAAGAATGGTATACTAGAAAAAAAGAGGAGGCGTCAAAATGGCAAATATTTATGATACAGCAAACCAATTAGAACGTGAATTACGCGAGTCAGAACAGTTTCAAGATTTGAAAGGTTCTTTCGACCGCTTGAAAGCAAATGAAGAAGCGTATGCGTTATTCAAAGAGTTTCAAGAGTTGCAACAAAGCCTGCAACAAAAAATGATGGCTGGCGAAGAAATGACAGAAGAAGAAGCGCAAAAAGCCCAAGAATTATCGCAAAAAATTCAACAAGACGGCATTGTTTCTGACTTGATGCAAAAAGAGCAAGCCTTCAGCTTAGTAGCCAATGACTTGAACCGCATCATCATGGGTCCTGTAAGAGATCTATACGAAGCGTAATCGCCAACAAACAAAGACCAAAGAAGCAAGTGAATCTTCAGAGCAATCGGCTGCAACTGCAAGAGCCTTTTCCAAAGAAGTTTCAAAATCGCTTCTTTGGTTTTTTTTATGAAAAAGGCGAACAAATTTTCGTATTTTGCTGACGAAATGCCTGAGAAATGTTATGATAGAAGCATTAAGGAGGGAGAAAGAAATGCGATTTTTACATAGTGCAGACCTGCATATCGACCGGTCATTTGAAGGGGTTCATTTGTTATCTGAAAAAGTGAAGACCCAACTCCCTGCCATCAATCAAAAAATCATCCGTAATTTGGTGGATGTTGCCTTAGAAAAAGCGGTCGATTTTGTTTTGCTGGCTGGGGATACATTCCATCAAGCACGGCCGAGTCTAAAAGTGCAGCATGACTTTTTTGCCCAACTGCAACGACTAGGGGAAGCACAGATCCCTGTCTATATGATTTTCGGCAACCATGATTATTATGATCCGCAACGGTATTGGTTTGCTTTTCCAGAAAACGTCATTCTCTTTTCATCAGAAGAAGTTCAAACGGTTCAAGGAACAACGAAAAACGGTGAAACCTATGCAATCAGTGGATTTAGCTACCAACATCCTTGGATTACTGAAAATAAAGTAACAGAATTTCCTGCAAGAGCAGCGGTGGATTACCATATTGGGCTTTACCACGGGGACCAAGCTGGTGAACGGTATGCCCCCTTTTCAATCAGTGAAATGAAGCAAAAAGGCTATGATTATTGGGGCTTGGGGCACATCCATGTACCTAAGACGCTCTCAGAGCAGCCACCGATTCTCTATCCCGGCACACCTCAAGGAAAGACCAAGAAAGAACAGGCGACTGGGGTGATTTTGGCAGACTTATCACCGCAGGGACCAACGATCGAGCGCTTGGAGATCGCAGAGATCGCTTGGCAAAAGCAAGTGGTCTCCTTAGCGGATGTGACTGCCTCGAATGCCGTATTGCCAGCGATCATTGAGCGCTTAAAAAGCCCTCGTTCGCGCTTGCTGCATCTGGTGTTGACCGATGTGCAGCAGCTGCCGCCAGATTGGTTTCCAGCTGCGGAAAAAAATGAATGGCTGACCTACCTCAATGAACGGTTGGCACAAACAGAGCCGCTGCAAGTGATCTATGCCCTTGAAGTCGAGCAAGCCAATGAAGACAAGATCGCATTGGCGGTATCAGAAGATTATATGCTGCAGTTTTTAGCGATGTATGAGTCGCCAGAGATGTTTGCGGATCGATTGTCGGATCTATTGCAGCATCCACTGATCCAGCGGGGGATCACCCATGAATCATTTCAAGAAGAAGTCTTGCAGCAAGCCAAGCAATTGTTGAAAGACGACTTTCAATGGGAGGAGCAGTCATGAGAATTTTAAAAGCAGAGATTACCGGTTTTGGGAAATACCATGAACAAAGCTTTGCCTTTCATCCGCAAAATCAGCTGCTCTTTGGGCACAACGAGATCGGAAAATCGACGTTGTATCAATTTATTGCCTCCATTTTGTTTGGCTTTCCGAAAAAGACAGCCAAGAAAAAAGACTATACCCCCAAAAACGGTGCTGCTTACGGTGGCAAGTTATGGTTGGCGCTGGAACCCTTCGGCGAAGTGATCGTGGAACGCTATCGGCAAGTGGACCGTGGTCGTGCCAAAGTCCATGTCGCTGGCCAGACGGTCGATGAGCAATGGCTGGCACAACACCTGCAGCCCCTCAATCGAGCATTGTTCTTCGATGTCTTTACTTTTCAGCAAGAGCAATTGACCCAGATCGATAAGCTAGAAGAAAATGAGCTGCACCAAGCGTTGATTTCTCTAGGGATCAGCGGCAGTCAAAAAATGCTGCAGCAAGTGGCGCAATATGAAACCATCAATCAGCAGCAATACAAGCCACGAGGGCAAAAGCTGCCTTTGAATCAAGCGTTAAAACAATTAGAAAAACTGCAAAAAACGATTGCGGAAAAAGAAAGCGAAGAAAGCCGCATCCAACAGCAGTATCAGCAGATCGCCCAGCTGCAAGAACAGATCCAAGACTTGCGGCACCAGTATCAAGCATTGAATGACGCTTATCAGGAAAATCAGCAACAGCTGAGTCACTGGGGCCTTTATGAAGAGTGGCAGCAAATGGCACCAGCAGATACGCTAGCCGATCCTCAGCAAGTCCAAGCCATCAAACAGTTTTATCAGCAGTATCAGCAGCTGACGGAAGAAATTCGCAAAAAAGAAGCCGAATTAGATCAGTTGGAGCAAGGAAAAGAATCAGACAAGTATTTCTTTTACCTTGATCACGAGCATCAGATCAATCACTTGCTGCAGCAACAAGTGACGATGGCGCGTTTGGCAGATCGTGAAGCAGCAGCCAATCAACAAGAAACTGTCGCCATCACAGAGTTGAATCGCTTGATTGAAAAGCGCCAGTGGAGCAGAGAATCGCCGCCGCTAGTAACGGCTTCGATCCATGAACAAACCACACGTTTACTGCAAGAACGTGTGCAGTTAGAAGAGCTCGAAAAGCGCATGAGGCGTTTGGAAGAAAAAGCGCAACCTTTGCAAGCTACCGCGGCCCGCTTAGAACAGCAGCATCCTCAATTGATTGGCCGCAAGCCCGTTTCTCGCCCGCTATGGCCGCTAGGGATCGTCGGTGGGCTAGTCACAGTGATCGGTATCTTTTTGCCAAGTCCGTGGCGCTGGCTTGCATTAGGTGCGGGGATCTCAGCGATCATCGGCAGTATTTTGCCGCTGATGAAAGCAGCACCAAACAAGCAGCAAGGCGTCAAGCAAGAATGGCAGACGGTCCTCATGCAGCTGGATCTACTGGGCGAAGAGTTGGCACAGCTGGAAAATGAGCAGCAGCAAAAGCAGCAGCAGATCAGCCGTGCCCACCAAGCGTTGACACCCTTTTTTGGTGATTTGCCGGTGGAAAACTGGCAGTCGTATCTATTCGCCTATGATGAAGATGTTGCTAGCTATCAAGCCTACTCACAGCAGCGCAAGCAAGCCTATCAAGAACGGCAAGCTGTCACGGAAGAATTGGCACCCTTTGAGGAGCAATTCCGTCCGTATGCGGAGTGGCTGCCGCTGCAAAACAAAACCTTGTTAGAAAAAGCGGCGATGTTGCAGAAGTTTCATGAAGAGATGCAAACGATCAAGCTTTCACGGTTGCAACAACCTAGCACGTTATTGGCCCAACAATTGACCCGTACCCGCAACGAACGCGACCAACTGTTTGCCCAAGCCAGTGCGCTCTTGCAGCAGCAAGGGTTAGATCACCCTGCAGAAATCAGCCTCTGGTTGAAGCAATGGGAAGCAGCGCAGCGCACGCAGCAGCGAGCAGAAGAATTGGCGGGGATGTTAACACCGATCTATCCCAAACCAGTCACACAAGCAGAATTGCTGCAGCAAAAAGACCAGATCAAGCAGCAGCAAACACAGCTTCAGGCACAAATGCAGCAGTTGACGGAGCACAAACAACGCTTGGAATTAGAAGCAGCAGCCAGTCAAAAAAACGGCACCTTGAATCAGCTTTATCAAGAAGAAAGTGAGCTGAAGGCGGTCATTGAAGAACTCGCTGTGGCATGGGGCAGTCGTCAGTTGGCGGCTTCAATTTTGACGGATGTCACGACTGAATTGTCAGAACAGCAATTGCCGCAGCTATTGTCAGCCGCTTCGACTTATTTTGAACAGCTTTCAAACGGACGTTATCAAAAGATTCTTCTGGAAAATGGTCTGTTAGTAGCGGCAAATGCCAGCGAGACCTTTTCGATCATTGACTTGTCCACAGGAACGAAGGATCAGTTGATCATGGCGTTACGTTTCGGTTATCTAGCGCTACAAAAAAATCATCCGTTGTGCCCGATCATTATTGATGATGGTTGGTTGCATTATGACAGTGTTCGTAAGGAACGCTTCGCAGCACTATTAAAAGAGTTTGGACAAAGTTATCAAGTAATTTGTTTGTCTTCTGACCAAGAAATGGTAAGCTATTATCAGAAGTACCAGCAGCCTATCGAGGATCTGAGTAAAGGAAGTGAAAGATTTGGCTGATCGGCCAAATAAGCCCATGAAAAAAATTCGTGAATTAACTGTTGATGAAACGTTTCAACTTTTCTTACTGATCAAAAATGCCGATGTACGGATCGCGAAAAACGGCAAAAAGTTTATTGCCTTCACGTTTCAGGATACATCTGGCACGATTGATGGAAAGTTTTGGGATGCATCAGATGAAGAAATCGCCCGTTTTGAACCCGGGAAAGTGGTACTACTAGATGGGAAACGAGAAGTTTACCAAGGCAATCCGCAAGTCAAAATCATGCATTTGCGTTTAGCGAAGCCGGAAGAACCCCACGAACCAAGCCAATACATGGAAAAAGCGCCCTTGCGAAAAGAAGAGATGGAAGAAGAAATTAGTCAAATCTTGTTTGAGATCACAAATCCTCACTGGAATCGCATCGTCCGTTTCTTGTTGAACAAGTATAAAAAGGAATTCTTTGATTTTCCAGCTGCGAAGCGCAATCACCATGCCTTCGCCAGTGGATTGGCGTATCATACGACAACTATGCTGCGCTTAGGAAAAGCGATCGTCAAAGAATACCCTGAATTAAATGCGTCACTGCTGTATGCGGGCATTATTTTACATGATTTAGGAAAAGTGATCGAGTTGACAGGTCCCATGACGACAGAGTATACCTTAGCGGGGAATCTAGTAGGGCATTTGGTCTTAGTGGATGAAGAAATCACGCAAGCCTGTATTGCTTTGAAATTTGATGACAAACAAGAAGACATCGTTGTTTTGCGGCATATGGTCTTAGCCCACCATGGCTTGTTAGAATATGGGTCACCTGTTCGGCCCCGCATAATGGAAGCGGAGATCCTCCATCAGATCGATAATTTGGATGCTTCCATGCAAATGATGCTGACCTCGATCCGCCTGACAGAACCTGGTCAATACACAGACCGAATTTTTGGCATGGACAATCGGAGTTTTTATGTACCGAAAGAAGTGTAGCAGTGATGTTGCAGCTTGATCGATCAAAGTGAATGATAGAAAGAACAAAAACCACGTTAGGCTTGCTTAGCGTGGCTTTTTTAGCTGCTGGAAAAAGCAGTTGAATCGTAGATAGAAATCTAATCGGCACAAAAAAAGAAGCACCGCTATGACGGCACTTCTTTGTTCGTTTATTCAGCAGAAGAATCTGTAGCACTTTCACTTGTTGCAGTAGAATCATCGGTTGCCTCAGTAGCAGAAGAATCTGCTGCAGAGCTGTCTGTTGCATCCGTTGCAGAAGAGTCAGCAGTTGAATCTTCTGTTTCGGCAGCTGTGATGTAATCAGAAAGCAAGTCTGCTAAGTCAGAGTCTTTCATCTTCACGTTGGCTGCTTGCAATTCTTGACCGATCGTTGCTGCCATAAAGGTTGAATCATTCAACAACGTGTTTTGAGCAATTTCAGTCAGTTTATCTTTGTATTTATCCATATCGTTGCCTTTGTCTTGGTTTTTCACCATTTTCACGATATAGTATTCCGTCGTATAAGTCGACGTGTTGGTTGCAGAAATCACTTCAGAAATTTCACCATCTTTTAAATCAAAAGCGGCTGTTTTCACTTCGTTTGGCACAGCAGTTGACGTAGAATCGAATTTGATCGTTCCGCCATCTTCTTTTGTTGCTGCATCCGTTGATTTTTCTTTAGCGATTTCGCCAAAGTCAGCATCATCTTTTTTCGCTTCTTCTAAGACATCTTTGGCATCATCTTCACTTGCTACTTTGATGATTTGTGCTTCTACTTCTGGGTGGAAAGAATCCCAAGCAGTTTTCATTTCTTCATCAGTAATATCCATGTTGGCTTTTAAGCCTTCACGTAACGCAAGCTGTTCTTTCAATTCTGCACGGTAAGATTTTACCGTATAACCAGAAGCAGTCAAGGTTGATTCAAAGGAATCACTACCGCCGTATTGTTCAGCCACGTTGTTAAATTGTTCGTCGATCATTTCTTCAGTCACGTCATCGCCATATTTTTCATTAAAGACTTTTAAGACGATCATTTGACGCAACGCTTGTTGGTTTTCTGAACTTGTTTTTGCTTTGTCATAAAAATCTTGAACAGTGATTTTACCGCCCTTCATTGTTGCGATTTCCTCACTTGAGTTTCCACAAGCCGCTAATGCAAAAAGACTCATTGCACTGACTGCTACTAAAAGTAATTTTTTCTTCATTCGTTTAAGCACTCCTAATTCTAAAAAGATTCATAATAATCACTGCACCTACTATACCACTTCTAGAAATGGTTGGGAAGAAAACAGTGGATGTTTCAAACAAAATTCATAAAAACTACAAATTTTCGATTTGTTTGTCATCCTCTGCGCTTTGGGCTTGAATCGTCGTAATGTGTTGATTCAATTGCTCCATTTGGGTCTTGATCCGAGCAAGGCGCGGTTGTGCTTGGAATTTGAAGGCTTCCAAATCTTTCGTGAAAGACTCCGTAACAACAGGGATCGTTTCGTCGATCGTTTTGCGGGTCACCATTACGGCATCTTTTAGCTGTTTGACGCTGTCATTGAATTCTAAGGTCGCTTCTGTTGTGTCATCTAAATAGCGAATCAATTCTTCACGGGTTTCATTGCCGCTTTTCGGTGCAAAAAGCAAACCGCCTAAGCCGCCGGCGATGGACCCGAATAATAGTCCTTTAAGAAAATTGCCGATCATTTAGTCCACCTGCTTTCCAATTTTTTCGGCGATTGCCGCTAGTTCTTCCCCCGTGTAATTGTCTGCGTGATTGCCAAAATGGATCTTGAAATCATCGTCTTTGCTATAACGAGGAATCAAATGGACATGGGAATGGAAGACCGATTGGTACGCCAATTCTTTATTGTTGTTGATGATATTTAAGCCTTCGATCTCAGGGAATGCTTTTTCGATCGCCCGAGCAATCTTAGGGATGCGGGCAAAAACCGCTGCTGCCAACGTTTCATCGTACTCAAAAATATCCGTCACATGGGTTTTGGGAATCACCAATGTATGACCAGGGGTGACTTGGGAAATATCTAAAAAGGCATAAACTTGCTCATCCTCGTAGACTTTGTAGCTAGGGATCTCACGATTGTTGATTTTACAAAAAATACAATTTTCCATTGTAAAAAAACCTCCTTGATCTATTACCTCTACTTTACCATATTTTGCTTTTTTTCGTCTGGTTTCCTCTTTGAAAAAGTCGGAACAAGGCAACTGTTCCTTCAACAAAGGCGCTTTTTTAAAGAAATGCGAAAAGCGAGCGAGAAACGCTTGCATTTAGATTCCAACAACCCTAGACTTAATATCAGAAATCAATTGGAAAGAAGGAACCTATGAAACCGATCATCAAAGAAACCTTACAGAAAAAAACAACGACTTCAGCGAAGCTCCGCTACTTGGCTTATGCCTATAAAGAATGGTTGATTGCGATCACGCTGTTCGTGGTGTTCGCAGGTTCGATCACCTATTCGCTAACGCGTCCAAAAGAAGAAGTAGTCAATGCCGCCATCGTCACTAAAACAGCGATGGACCCTACGGTGCAGAGTGAATTGGAGACAGCCGTTGAGACCTGGGCGATCGACCAAGGGTATCAAAAAGAAGAGTTGAGGATCAGTCTGGTTTCCTATGCTGAACCAGCTGCTGTTCAAGCCTTTACCACCCGTCTTGCCGCCGGTGCGATCCAAATGGTCATTTTTCCAGCGAGTGATGCACAACTGTGGCAAGAACGCTTTGGTAGCCAAGAATTGCCGCAAGAAACCATTACAGTGGGAGAAAACGAATTTATCTTACAAGTCACGAATAAAGAAAAATAAGCAACGGTTTTGCTAGCGGATTGAAAAAAAAAGCCTACGTTGATAGAAAGCCGTAATTAGGCGAATCGGAGGAAAAGAATGACTTTACAAGTAGCGAATGTGACAGGCGGTTATAACCAGCTGCCAGTCTTAAAAAATATTGATTTTACGATCGGCGATGGTGAGCTCGTTGGTCTGATTGGCTTGAATGGGGCGGGGAAGAGTACGACGATCAAAGAAATCATCGGGTTACTGCAACCTCACAGCGGGACGATCACGATCGACGGCTTGACCTTGAAGGAGAACCCAGAGCAATACCGCAAACAAATCGGGTATATTCCCGAAACCCCATCTTTATATGAAGAATTGACCTTAAGAGAGCACATTGAAGTGACAGCGATGGCCTATGACCTTCCGCAAGAAGAAGCCATGAAGCGAGCGGAGCGTTTGTTAAAAACCTTTCGCTTAGAAAACAAACTCGATTGGTTCCCAGCAAACTTCTCAAAAGGGATGAAACAAAAAGTCATGGTGCTGTGTGCCTTTTTGATTGAGCCAAGCGTCTACATCATTGATGAACCTTTTCTAGGATTAGATCCTTTAGCGATCAATGCGTTATTGGAACTGATGAATGAGATGAAACAAACCGGGGCATCAATTTTGATGTCCACCCATATTTTAGCAACCGCAGAGAAGTATTGTGACAAATTCATCCTACTGCATAACGGTGAGATCCGCGCACAAGGCACATTGGCGCAGCTAAGAAGCCAATTTCAAGCACCAGAAGCCTCCCTTGATGATCTGTACCTCGCACTGACAAAGGAGAGTCAAGCATGAAGCAGTTTTTCTCGCAACGCTTACAGCGGCATCAAAAACAGATGACACGCTATTTGCGCTATGTCTTCAATGATCATTTTGCTTTGATCAGCACCTTCTTAGTGGGAGGTCTGGGGCTCTATTATTCGGAATTGCTAAAAACATTGCCGCGGCCGTTTCCATTAGGCGGCATCATCGTGGTCGCTGTTTGGCTCTTTGTTTTACCGCTGGGACGCTTAGCGACACTGACGAAACCGGCAGATTTGATTTTTCTGTTAGCCAAAGAAGGGCAAATGAGAAGTTACCTCAGTCAAGCCCTGCGTTATTCCCTCTGGCTGCCCTTTGGGGTCTTATTTTTAGCCGTAGGAGCAACGATGCCTTTAGTCGTGGTCACAGCAAACAGTACATTTGCTTCCTTTCCCTTCTTTTTAGGAATGATGTGGCTGTTAAAACTGGGGGATCTTTCACTACAACGGATTCGTTTGTATCAAGAAACTCAGCAGCAAGTCAAACAGCAGCGAGGCATCTGGTTCGCAAGTACGTTAGCTGCCACACTTGCCAGTATTTATGTAGCACCTTGGCTAGGATTGGGGATCAGCATCCTCCAAGCAATCTGGTTCCTCTTTGGACTGAAAGCCAATAGCCAGCTTTTGGATTGGGACTATATGATCCAAGTCGAACAGTCGCGCTTAATGCGTATCTATCGTTTTATCAACTTATTTACAGATGTTCCCCAAATCACGACGGAAGCCAAACGGCGCAAATACCTCGACTGGCTGCTGGCAAAGATCAAACCAGTGCACAGCAATACGTACCTCTATCTTTACTTGCGCCGAGTGATCCGTGGGGGGCAATATGGCGGGCTTTATGTCCGTTTGACTTTGATTGGTGGGTTCGTCTTATTCTTTGTCGATGAGCTTTGGATCAGTCTGCTGATCGGCTGCTTGTTTCTTTATCTGATCGGTTTCCAACTGATTCCTTTGATCAATGAGTTTCAATACATGGTTTTGACACATCTGTATCCCGTGCCAGAAAAACAAAAAGCCGCAGCGATCAAAAAAATTCTTGGGGCACTCTTACTGGTGACCGCAGTTCTTTTCGGTGTGATCTGTTGCTTGCGCTTGCCTTTTGTTTGGCAAGGCGGTATCGCGTTTCTTGGCTTCTTAGGGTTTGCGGGTCTTTTTTTAGGCATCTACTTGCCAGGGCGATTAAAGAAAATGCACGCCTGATCCACAAGTGGCCTCTCTTACAAAAAGCGAACGCATATGCGCTTGACGGCGACCCATTAGGAAGCTAGAATAAGAGGTACTGCGAAATAAGGAGAGAAGCTAGGATGGATATTCGCTTGGATCAAGATTGGCGTATGCGGCCAATCAAAGGCGACACCGGGAAAGCCTATATCGGGCTCAAGGACAACGACAAAGTCTTTATCAAACGAAATACGACCCCGATGCTTGCGGCACTCTCTAAAGAGGGCATTGCACCCAAACTCGTCTGGACGAAACGGACGGGAAATGGGGATACGCTCTCCGCACAAGAATGGCTGGATGGACGGGTCTTAGATCCCGATGAAATCGGCCAAAGAAATGATGTCATTGATGTGTTGTATCACTTGCATCATTCAAAAACGTTGGCACAGATGCTAAGCAAAATCGGCGGACAAGTCAGATCGCCTGAACAGATGCTGATGGATTATCAGGATCAGCTGCCTTCTGCGGTCGCCCAGAACCGTTTTATTCATTTGGTCACCGAGTATTTAAAAACCAATATTCCAGCTTTTGACGAGCAGAAAGCCGCGGTCGTCCATGGCGATGTCAATTATCGAAATTGGCTAGTTTGTCAAAACTATTTGTATTTAGTCGATTGGGATTCCGTGATGTTTGCAGATCCGGCAATCGATATCGGCACTATTTTAGGTCACTATGTGCCATTATCTGGCTGGTCTCATTGGCTCGTGCGCTATGGTATCCACAGCAGCAGCGAAGTGATCGAAAAGATTTATTGGTACGCATTGTTGAGTATGCTGCAAGAGGTCAAAAAATATTATCTGCGAGGCGATTACAAAGCCATGAATGCAGAGATTTTACAATTAAAACGAATTTATAGCGAATGAAGAGAAGATGGAGCGAGGCAATTTGGTTCCATCTTGTTTTTTCGGAAAGGAAGAAACATGAGAGTAAGAAAACGTGCAGGTGCAAAAGAGCTGATTGACGCTCATCCAGAATACGTCGTGGCAGAGCCTACTGAATGGAAAGGGCGTTGGCATGAACGCTTTGGCAATGATCACCCGCTGCATATCGAAATTGGAATGGGAAAAGGCCAATTTATTACGGAAATGGCGAAAGCTCATCCCGAGATCAATTATATTGGTGTGGAAATGCAGATTAGTGTCGTTTCGATCGCATTGGATAAAATGATCGAGCAGGAGATCCCGAACTTGCAACTGCTGCATGTCGATGGTTCCGCATTGACCAACTATTTTGCAGACAATGAAGTAGACCAGATCTATTTGAATTTTTCTGATCCATGGCCTAAGAAGAAGCATGAGAAGCGCCGTTTGACTTCCAAAGCCTTTTTAGCAGTCGACGAGCAGATTTTACGTCCCAACGGCGAGATCCATTTCAAAACGGATAACCAAGGATTGTTTGAGTATTCCTTAGCGAGCTTTTCTCAATACGGCATGATTATCAAACAAGTTTGGTTGGACTTGCATAACAGTTCCTTTGAGAACAATATCATGACTGAATATGAAGAAAAATTCTCAAGCCGCGGGCAGCGGATCTATCGGGTGGAAGCCCAATTTGTGGCAAAAGAACCACAGAAATAAACGAATGATGAAAGATGAAGCAAATTTGCTTCATCTTTTTTTTCTATTCTCAAAGCGTTTGCGTATTTCTTTTTAGGAGGGATAAGTCGTGGATATTCGAGCATTCTCAGACGAGTTGATTCTTTATGGAAGACAAGAACGCATGCAGGATCTGGCCATTTTGCCTAGCGGTACACAGATGGAGGTGATTTTCAGTAAAAGCTATCTCAGAAAGACCTATCAAGTACTGACCAACGAAGAAGCTCAGCAGCTGATCACCCGCTTCAAATTTTTAGGAGGAATGGAGGTGGGAGAACGGCGCAAAGCTCAGTTAGGCGCAGTCAGCTATCTGTTAGGCGATCAGCTACAGCGGTTGCGCATCTCAACGGTGGGTGATTATCAAGGGCGTGAAAGTCTCGTGATGCGGTTTCTTTATCCTTTGAACAAGGAGCATCTGCGCTATTTTTTTGCAGAAGACGTCCAGCAGATCCAACAGACAACCAAACAAAGAGGCCTATATTTATTTTCTGGTCCCACTGGCTCAGGAAAATCGACCCTCATGTATCAATTAGCACGGGCAACCAAGGGACAAGTCATTACCATCGAAGATCCTGTGGAGATTGAAGAGCCGCATTTTTTGCAGCTGCAGACCAATTTGAAAATCGGACAAGACTATGATGAATTGATTCGCTTGTCTTTACGGCATCGTCCGGACCTGCTTTTGATTGGCGAGATCCGTAACAAAGAGACGGCGCAAGCCGCTGTACGAGCCGCTCTGACAGGTCACCGAGTATTTGCCACGATCCATGCACGAGGCGTAGCAGAAACCAAGACACGGCTGCTGGAATTGCTAGGGGCAGACGATCTTCTGGCGCACGCGTTGCAAGGGATCGTTTATCAGCGATTGTTGCCGAATGAAGTCAACGAACCCCATGGGTTGCTGGCGTATCACTTTTATGAGGGGCAAGTGGAAAAACAGTGGCAGCACGTATTAAAACGAGTGAAAGAAAGTGGGTGGATCACCGATGAAGTTTATGAAAAAGAAGCCCCAGCTACCACGCCGTGCAACTGAAGCCCTCTTGGTCACCTTCACGGTGTTATTGGAGAGTGGCTTTTCCCTACAAGAAAGCCTCCAAGTGTTGCTGCGCAGTCGCCAGTTTTCTGAACCTGTGATCGAACAGCTGATTGCCCATCTTGCCCAAGGGCAAAGCTTGGCAGCAGCAGTAGCGCCGTTGTCTTTATCGGCTACCGAAAAAAATCAGCTTTATTTAGCAGAAAGTCATGGGAATCTCACGACGACCTTGCGGCGGATGGTCGACTACCACAAATTGGTCAACAAGCAAAAACAGCTGCTGTACAAAGTAGCGGCCTATCCGCTTTTGCTACTGGTCTTTTTAGTGGCGGCTCTCTTTGGCATGCATCGCTTTTTAATGCCTCAATTGTTAGCCTCTGGCATGATCGACGAAGGTCATTGGGGCATTCGCGCCATCACTTGGGCACCAGCAGTACTTATCCTCTTCTTGTTGGTAAGTGTGCTGCTTTTTGTGATCAGCCGCTGGGTGTTTGCCCGCCGCACTGCCTTGCAAAAAGCTGTATTCTTCAGCCACCTGCCATTGTTCGGAGCATTGTACACGAGTTATCACACGAGTTTTTTCGCATTGGAATGGGGCAAGTTGTTTCAGCAAGGGTTAGATATCCAACAGATCATTGAGTGTATGGAGCACACCAATAAAGCTACCTTGATCCAAGAATTAGCGCGAGAGTTGCGAGTGACCTTGACACTTGGCGGAGAACTCCCAGAAAAACTTCGTCATTTCTCGTTTCTCACACCAGAATTTTCTTTGATCGTCTTTCAAGGAGAAGTACGGGGAAAGTTAGGAGAAGAGCTTTTTTTATACAGTCAATTATTGATGGATCGCTTGTTTCAACGAATCGAAAAAGCTATTCACTGGGTTCAGCCTCTGATTTTTTTGTTGGTTGCTTTAATGATCGTTGGGATCTATGCCGCTATGTTTTTACCAATCTATGGAAATATCCAAGGAGTGATCGAATGATAGAAAAGAAAGTCGCATCTTCTCGCAAGCAGGGGATTTGGCGTGTCAAAAAAGGCTTTACATTGGTTGAAATGTTGGTTGTTTTATTAGTGATCAGTATTTTGGTTTTGTTGTTTGTCCCAAATCTTGCCAAGCAAAGAGGAATCATTGATGAGAAAGGAAATGCGGCCATCGTGAAAGTGGTGGAAACCCAGATCGAACTCTTTCGTCTGAATGAAAATCGGGAGCCCTCGAGAGAAGAATTGATCGCTGAAGGGTATGTATCTGAGGAGCAATATGCGATTTATGAGCAGGGAAAGTGAGAACATTGGCACTAGGGGATTTTCTGGGTTTACCTTGATGGAAAGTCTCTTGGTACTCTTGATCAGTAGTCTCTTTCTCTTTTTCCCCGTCGTGGCTATCGAGTACTATCAACGATCTGCGGAAGTTTTCGGCTTTTGTGCTCGCTTAGAAAAAGGACTCTATACCTTGCAGCAATCGGCCATCATCGATAACACACAAACCCGAGCAATCTATCAAGCAGAGCCAACACCAACTGTTTCATTTTACGGCGCTGCAACTGAGCCAGTCACCAAGATCGACGTTCCTCCTCAACTAGCGATGCAGGCGTTTCCCGATATTCTTTTTAGTAGTCAATCCGGCAACAACAGCAGTCTGCGAAAAATCATTTTCTATTGGCAGGAGAAAAAGCAAACCATCAGCTATAAGTTTTTATTTGGGAGTGGCCGTTATGAAAAAATCGTTGAATAGTGGGTTCATCTTAGCAGAAAGCCTGATTGGTTTTGGGGTCTTGGCAACTTGTGTGTTACTGTTTTTAGCAATGCAGACCGCTTCACTGACGCAAAGTGCGGCATTGCAAGAAAAAGCCCAAATGCTGCGGGTGCTGTATGAAGAAGTCCAGAACCACTCCTTTGATGCGTCAACCATTACCTACACGACGCAGCGTCAGGCAGTCTATCAAGTTCGCTTTTGGCAAGCAGCGCAGCATCAACAGGCACGCATCCAAAGCTGCGAGCAGCTCTGGGAGATCGTGTATGAAGAGTAAAGGCTTTACTTTGTTGGAGTGTCTGTTGTCTTTATGGGTATTGGCGATCTGCTTATTGCTGATCAGCGGGATCGTCAAGCACCTCGCACCCGTCAATCAGCAGATCATGGCTCGCAAAGATCAAGAATGGCATGTGTTTTTGTTTCAGCTGGAACGGGAATTAAGTACCTGTACCTATCTATCGGTCAGTGAGACCACACTGTATTTGAGAAGCAGTCAAAACAATTCGGTCACCATCGATCGCATCAATCGCGTGCTGCGAAAGCGGGACAACAATGGGTATCAACCACTATTGACAGAAGTAACGGATGTGTCTTTTGAGAAAATTGGCGCAGCGATCCGCTTTACCGTTTCCTTTGAGAATGGAGAGCAGAAAATTGGACAATGGAAAATTCACACACAAGAGGCGGCATAAAGGCGGTATTTTACTCACAGCATTGTTGTTTGTGCAGCTGTTGAGCTTGATGTTATTGCTAGTGTTAGAAAACAGCCGCACAACAGCCCTTTTTTATACAAAAACCATTGAAACCTATGAAGCCCGCATCATGAGCGAACTGTTTCATGCGGAATTCTTGCAAAACGAATTGGCAGATCAAGGGTCACGACTTTATAATGTAGGAAAGTTAACCTATGAACGGCAAGGACAACTCTTACAGATCGAGTGCCATGTCAAAAGCCGCCGCTTTACATTTACCTTTTTGTTACCCGAAGAAGAGCCTGAAATAGACACAGATGACCAAGAAGAATAGTACAGGAAAAGGATGGTTGTTTCGACCATCCTTTTTCATACAGAAATAGAAAAAGAATGTTTACAGCTTCACAAATTATTCTAAACGAAAGCGATTGATTATTTTGGATGAATCGGCTAAAATTAAACAGGTATATATGTTGTTATAGTTTTGAAAAGAGGTGCAAGATGTCCGCAGAAAAAATGGAAACGTCTTTTCATTTGACCGTTGAAGCGATCCAACTGCTTCAAAACGCATTGGAAACGTCTTTTTTTGATGCTTACGTAGAGACGATCGAAAATTTTGTTGATCAATACCAAGTTCGCGTGATCGATGGGGTACCAGATGAAGCAACTGCTGCTCGTTTAGAAACCATCTATCAAGAAATTCGAGCAATGGAACTATCGGCAGAAGAAAAACGCAAGCTTGCGCAGTTGGTTTTGTTGAAAGGCAGCCAAACGGAGCGCCTGCAGGCCAATCACCAACTGACACCAGATAGTCTTGGGTTTTTATTCGTCTATTTGATCGAGCAGTTGAGTAGTGCCGACCAACCAGTGAAACTTCTTGATTTATCGGTAGGCATGGGGAATCTCTTATTGACAGTCTTGCTGAATCTGCAATTAGCGAAGCGTCCAGTAGAAGGAACCGGTGTGGATATTGACGAAACCTTGTTGGCGATCGCAGCTGCGACTGGCGAATGGACCAAAGCGCCCTTGCATTTGTTCCATCAAGATGGCTTGCAAGAGCTTTTGATCGAACCGATGGATCTGGCGATCAGCGATCTACCGGTGGGCTATTACCCACAAGATGACAAAGCCCGCAGCTTCATTACGGCGGCTCCAGAAGGGCACAGTTACGCCCATCATTTGTTGATGGAACAAGCGATGAACTATGTCAAAGCTGGCGGTTACGGTTTGTTCTTAGTACCAAGCAACTTTTTGGAAACGGAACAGAGTGAATTTTTGAAAAAATGGCTGAAAGAAAAGGTTTATTTGCAAGGAATGATTCAGCTTCCTGAAGAACTCTTTAAAAATGAACATTCACGTAAAAGTATTTTGCTTTTACAAAACCATGGAGGGACAAGCAAACAAGCAGACGAAGTCTTGCTGGTCAAGCTAGCCTCACTGAAAGAACCAAAGAACATCACAAAACTTTTTGAACAATTTGCGGCTTGGAAAGCAGCAAATCTGTAATATAATTCGGATAAGGAGATCATCATGTCAAAAACAATCGCAATCAATGCTGGAAGTTCAAGTTTAAAATGGCAATTATATCAAATGCCAGAGGAAACAGTTGTCGCTAAAGGAATCGTTGAACGAATCGGTTTGAAAGATTCTATCTTTACTATCAAATATGGGGAAGATCAAAAATTCGAACAAATCATCGACATCAACGATCACGAAGTAGCTGTAAAAATGTTATTGGATCAACTGATCGAATTAAACATTTTAGGTGCCTATGATGAAATCACTGGCGTCGGTCACCGCGTCGTTCACGGTGGAGAAGACTTCCCTGATTCAGTTGTGATCACAGACGAAGTGATGGAACGCATCCAAGCATTGGCTGAATTTGCGCCATTACACAACCCAGCAAACTTGATGGGGATCACTGCTTTCAAAAAAATCTTGCCTGAAATCATCAGTGTCGCTGTTTTTGATACTTCTTTCCATGCAACGATGCCAAAACACAATTACCTATACAGCTTGCCATTAGAGTACTATAACGAGTTTAAAGTACGTAAATACGGCTTCCACGGTACAAGCCACCGTTATGTTTCTGAGCGTACGGCAGAAATGTTAGGCAAACCAATCGAAGAATTAAAAATCATCACTTGCCATCTAGGGAACGGTGCGTCGATCACTGCAGTTGACGGCGGAAAGTCAGTAGATACATCAATGGGCTTTACGCCATTAGCTGGTGTAACGATGGGCACACGTTCAGGTGACATCGATCCTGCTGTTTTGCCTTACTTAATGGAAAAATTAGATTTGAATATCGATGAAATGGTGGATGTTTTAAACAAAAAATCTGGTTTATTAGGTTTAACTGGTATTTCCAGCGACATGCGTGATCTAGAAGCAAACTACGACAAAGAAGAAGTCAAAGTTGCTTATGACGTCTTTACTGACCGCATCCGTAAATACATCGGTGGCTATGTCACAACCATGAACGGTGTTGATGCGATCGTCTTTACTGCTGGTATCGGTGAAAATGATGCCCACGTCCGCAGCGAAGTTATCAAAGGCATGACTTGGTTTGGTTGCGAATTAGATGCCGATCAAAATGCAAAACGCGGCGAAGAATTAGTGATCTCAACTGAAGAGTCAAAAGTCAAAGTACTTTTGATCCCAACAGATGAAGAATTAATGATCGCTCGCGATGTGGAACGTTTACGCGGCTAAGCGAGAACCTTCCTAAGAATAGAAGCTGAAACACATGCAAGAGAAATGCTTGCATGTGTTTTTTTGGGCTCTTCGACATTTAGTGTTGGTAGAGAAAGATACAACTGAAAATTTAGTCATAACCAGTTAGGCAGAGTGCTTAACTGGTTTTTGTTTTACTTGGAAGATCAATCCTTGAATGAGATAAATTCTTGCTCGAAAGTTATGGAAATTTCGATAGCCGTAGGCTACTCGTTTTATCACTTTTATCTTGTTGTTTGTTCCTTCTAATGCACCATTACTATACCTGGTTTTTAAAGCATATTGAATCCCTAATTTGTATTTATTTAAAAACGTCAGCTTCTTACAAAACCATTGTGGGAGGCGTTGATCTAAGCTGTTGATCGTATCGAAAAAGCTTTGGCTGTCCTTGTGTTTAAGGTGATAGAGGAGGAGCTGACAGGTCTCGTAAGCCCTTGTTAATTGCTCGTCATAACTCAAAAGTTCATCGACGATCGCTTTTTGCGTCATTGGTCTACGAAAGGATCGATCATATTGATAATTGGAACTATCCAGATCATAGGCATGCTTAAGGAGTAATTTCCAGAATCGCTTCAATCGTCGATACTTTGTCGGTTCCGTTTTTTGAAAGCTATTCATTGTTTTAATTCGCAACTGATTTAACGCACGAGTGATTTGTTGGACAATGTGAAAGCGATCGGTCACGATTTTGGCGTTTGGGAAGACCGCCTTTACAAGTTCAAAATAAGGGGCATTCATATCCATCACGACGTATTTCACGTTCGCTCGTGCTTTTCGAGTGAATTTAAGGAAATATGGTTTTAAGAAAGCCAGGCGACGATTCTCCAATACACCGATTAATTGCTGGGTCTGCCCATTCATAAAGACAAAACTCATTTTTCCACTGCAGGACTTCATCGATTTGAACTCGTCAAAACAAAGGACCGAAGGTAATGTATCAAAACGAGGATGATACGTTTTTAAACAGGTGTGTAGGACACGCAGAACGGTTACGTCAGAGACAAAATAGCGATCGGCAATTTCTTTTCTTGTTGTATTCTTCGCCAGTTCCAAGGCAATTTGAACCTTTAATTCCTTTGAAAGATAGCAGTTTTCATCCACCAAATTGGTCTGAGCGTTGAATGTCGACTGACATTCTTTACAGTAAAAGCGCGTACGTACCAAGCGTAATTCTGTTTTGATGTCTCGATAAGGCAAAAGTTGGACTTTTGTTTTATGTGAGCCATTCTTGATGATTTGTCCTTCATTTTTGATACCACATTTACGGCAATGGCTTGGTATATAGCTAAGTTTGGCATGGATAAGATTGGTGCGAAACCCCTCTTCTTCTATAGTCTCTAACCATTCTTCTTCGAAGAATAAATTTTCATCTGTTAAACCTAACAAGTTTCTAGTACAATGATCCATGGAGATATCCTTTCTTGGTGTGGTTTTGTTTTAGTCGACTAAATTCTACCAGTTAGGCTATCTCTTTTTCTATCTTTTTTTACAAAAAAAGTGTCAGTAGAAAATCCGTAGATTTTCCACCAACACTAAATATTGTAGAACCTTTTTTTGTAGGAAAGTCCGCAAAATGGGGCTAGAGAGAAAAATTGGTGAAGACCATTTTCTAATTTTTTAAACAGAAAATTTAATAATTATACATATGAAAATTGGCTCATACTGCACCTAGGTGGAGTGCTTCTCATTTTGCTTTCATTTGAATTTAAATTTCCCTCCTTTTTTACAAGATGTTCTCAGGGAAATACCCTTGTAAAAGTTGCCAAATGGGAATAAACTGGCATTTGTGAATTTTCAGAAAAATTCCGCTATTTTATTTTCATTAATTTTTATAAGGGGCCATTACATATGGAAAAAGAAAAAACATTCTTAGGTCAGCCGCGAGGGCTGTCGACGTTATTCTTCACGGAAATGTGGGAACGATTCAGTTATTATGGTATGCGGGCGATTTTGGTGTACTTCATGTACGATGCAGTTGCCAACGGCGGCTTAGGGTTGCCAAAAGGAACGGCTGTGGCGATCATGTCGATTTACGGTTCCTTAGTGTATATGTCAAGTATTGTTGGCGGTTGGATCTCGGACCGTCTGTTAGGATCAAATAAATCCGTCTTTTATGGTGGGATCTTGATCATGTTAGGACATATCGTTTTGGCAACACCTTTAGGGATTCCAGCGTTGTTTGTGTCCATGATGCTGATCGTCATCGGAACCGGACTCTTGAAATCCAACGTGTCGGGTATGGTGGGGCATTTATACAGCAAAGACGACATCCGTCGGGATGCTGGTTTCTCGATTTTCTACATGGGGATCAATATTGGCGGCTTGTTAGCACCGATCATCGTCGGGATCTTAGGACAAGAGGTCAACTACCACTTAGGCTTTTCGATTGCTGCTATCGGGATGTTCATCGGGTTGGTGCAGTATTATGTGCAAGGAAAAACCACGTTGAAAAGTGTAGCGATCGCGCCAACGAATCCCTTATCGGCAGCCGAAAAGAAAACCTTCTTCCGAGCAGTCGTTCTGGTTCTTCTCGCATTGGCAGTGTTGTTTGGCGCAGCAGCTGCAACTGGCCATCTGACGGTGGATTTCTTCATCAACTTTATCAGTGTTCTAGGTATTTTCTTACCGATCTACTACTTTACCAAAATGCTCCGTTCGAAAGATGTCACACCAGATGAAAAGAAAAAAGTGTTGGCCTACATTCCGCTGTTTTTGTCAGCGATCGTCTTTTGGTCATTGGAAGAACAAGGCTCATCGATCTTGGCATTGTTTGCCGCTGACCGTACGCAATCAACGTTATTCGGCATCAATATTCCAGCAAGTTTGTATCAAACCTTAAATCCACTTTTTGTCGTCTTACTGACACCTGTCTTTGTCTGGTTGTGGACCAAACTAGGCTCTCGTCAGCCACGGACAGAAGTGAAGTTTGCCATCGGTTTAGTCTTAGCCGGTTTGTCCTTTCTATTGCTAATGCTGCCAAGCCTCTTGTTTGGAGTAGAAGAACGGGTCAGCCCATTATGGTTGGTATTGAGCTTCTTCATCATGATTGCAGGGGAAATGTGTCTTTCACCGGTGGGCTTGTCGGTGACGACTAAACTTGCGCCGAAAGCCTTCGAAGCACAAACCTTGGCGATTTGGTTATTAGCAGACGCTTCTTCACAAGCCATCAATGCGCAAATCGCTCGGTTCTACACACCGCAAACAGAAGGGATGTACTATGGCATCGTCGGCGGAGTAGCCGTTGTTGTCGGCATCATCTTGTATTTAGCTAGAAAACCGATCCGCAACTTGATCGGCAACATTCATTGATCAAAAAATAAAAACTTGATTTTCCGCCTATGCATGGATTGAACAACCCATGCATACGGTAGGAAAATCAAGTTTTTTTGTTGCGAATCAATCTCTTAGTCAATCAAGGGGCTCAGGGACTGGCGCGTGATCTGCTGCTGTGCAATGACCAGAGCTTCTTGGAAGTGCTGCTGTAAAAAGTAGCGGTCATGGCTGACCGCCAACAGGGTCCCTTGATAATCTTGCAGCATTTCTTCAATTTCTTCTCGGGCATAGCTGTCGAGATGATTGGTTGGTTCATCCAAAATCAGGACCTTGATTTTTTCTAAAAAGAGTTTCAGTAACGCCAAACGGATTTTTTCACCACCAGATAAATCTTTGATTCGTTTGGCCACATCACTTTGATAAAACCCACTTTTGGCCAATTGCCGACGAGCAGCCTCTTCGTTTCCTGTCAACGTCTGTACGTAGGCCAACAAGCGACTCTCAGGATCGGCAAACTGCAGCTGTTGGGGCAAATAGCCGATTTGTAAGCTGCTGCCGCGCTTGATAGTGCCGCCGCTAGGAAGCTCCTCACCGAGAAGTAATTTGAGTAAGGTTGATTTTCCAGTACCATTGTCGCCGATGATGGCTAGATGCTCCCCACGGTAGATTGCAAAACTACTGTCTTTGAATAGGAGCTGATCGGCATATTGCTGGTGCAAGTCGCGAACGATGAACACCTCTTTGCCTGATTTTCCGCCATTTGCCAAGCCTTGCAGCCGATTTTTCGGGGGCGCTGGCGGTTTGACCAGTGTAAGTTTCGCTAGGCGGCGTTCCAATTCTTTGGCTTTTTTGAAGAAGGATTCATTGTCTCCTTCATGGCCCCACTGACGAAACCGACGAATCATGACTTTCAGCCGCTGGACTTCTTTTTGCTGCAGTTCGTAATTTTTGGTCAGCTCCGCCAAGCGAGCTTCTTTTAAGACACGAAATCGGCTGTAATTTCCAGGATACTCAACCAAGGCGCCTTCTTCCAGTTCCCAGGTCTTGGTGGTGACTTGATCGAGAAAGTGCCGATCGTGCGAAACGACTAGAACCGCTTTTTTCGTGTTCTGTAAATAATTTTCTAACCAGCGGATACTGGAAAGATCCAAGTGATTGGTTGGTTCATCCAGTAACAGCAGGTCAGCATCGGCAACTAACACTTTAGCTAAAGCGACTTTGACCCGTTCACCGCCGCTAAGCTCTGTTAAGCGTGCGTCCTGTCGATGGGGAATTCCTAAGCCTTGTAAGATCGCGGAAATTCGGTCTTCCAATCCATAGCCGCCCAGCTCTTCAAAGCGCTGCTGCAGCTCGCCATAACGGATCAGACACTTCTCTAAATCAGTATCGGGTTCTGCCATCAAGGCTTCGTAATGGCTCATTTGCTGCTTGAGTTCTTGAATGGTAGCAGCAGAATGGAGCAGGTAGTGGGTAACGGTTGCTTCAGAAACTGTCAGCTCTTGCTCGACCGTCCCGATCCTCAAGCCTTTTTGGCGGCTGATAACGCCGCTATCGACGCCTTCACTGCCAGTCAAGATTTGTAAAAAGGTTGATTTGCCCGTTCCGTTGATGCCGACTAGGGCAATTTTTCCCCCAGCTTCGATTTGGCAGGATAACTCCTCAAATAACGGATTCCCGCCGATGGTTTTTTTAATAGCAATTGCTTGTATGATCATGATCTCTCTCCTTGAGACCACTCAAAAAGGCCATGGATATCCATGGCCAGTGTTATTTAAACTCAGATTCTCTTGAGAAAAATACCTTGAGATGGCCATTGATTTTACGTAAATTTCACTGTTTTGGACAGACTCGTCCCGTCAACAGCAATTGTAAAACCAATTGCATGGCTAAATGCGATATGGTATCGTTGGTAATTTTCATTACTTGTTATTTTAGTCATGCGCATCATGGTAGTTTCCCCTCCTTTGTGTCTTTGTCTTTTCAGTGTACCTGAAAGTATCAGAAAGTTCAACCAGTACTGGCGGTGTCTTAGCGTTCCTCGATGCGTAATTCTGTCAGAGAGCTTTCTTTCATCTGTCCGATGACTAATGGAACGGTCTCATGAACCACATCGCTGTATTCTAAGCCGAACCAGCGTTCAGGTGAAATGGTATGGCGTTTGATAAAAAGCTTCGTCTGCATGACTTGCTTCTGCCATTTGCTTAATGCAGTTGCATTCGACAGCTCTTCTTCGATCATCACGAATTGGAAATCGCCCACATTGCGTCCAGGCGTTAAAGAATAGCGTTGCGGCTGCAGCGGCAAGCGACCATCTTTCATTAATTCTTGAATGATTTGGCGAATGTAGAGATTGACTTCTTGCGGCACCCGAAAGCCGAGATAAAGCTTTAGTTTAACGATAAAATCGGTATCTGCCATCGAAACTTCATATTTTTTCGTATAGGGTTCATCGGTGACTTCCACATTGACGAACCAATACACTTTGGCACGTTTTGGCCGTTTGTCTAAAATGGAATAGATGAACTGCTGACCGATCTGATCGTCTTGCAGCTTAGGAACCATGAAGACGACGTTCGTCTGAGATAACGGCAAAGAATCATCTTCCCGCAACTGTTTCAATTGAGGGATGTAGGTAGAAAGTGCAACTTCTTCGGCAGCATTTTCTTGAATACGATTGCCCCATTCCCAAATCAGCATCACGCCGATGATCACGCTGGCTAACAAGATGGCAACGTAACCGCCATGGAAAAATTTGGTCGCACTGGAGATAAAGAAAATCCCCTCGATCGCTGCAAAAAAGAGCGTGATGAACGGTGCCAAGAAACGGGTCTTCTTGTTTTGATGCAAGTAGAAATACAGCAAAATAGTGGTCATCAACATCGTTACCGTAATGGCCAATCCATAAGCAGCTTCCATCCGAGTAGAGGTCTGGAAGAACAAGACCACGCCAGAACAGGCGATCCACAGCAAGGTGTTCAAGGCAGGAATATACATTTGCCCGATAGACGCCCCCGGATAGATGATTTGCATCCGCGGCAATAGTTTCAACTTGATGGCTTCAGAAACCAGGGTAAAGGAGCCAGACAGCAGGGCTTGCGAAGCTATGATGGCAGCGAGGGTGGCAAAGCTGACACCAAAGACTGTCCACCCTTGCGGCAACGCTTGGAAGAATGGATTCAAGTTTTCGATTTCTTGATAAGTCGGGTTTTGATAGACTTGCAGCAACCACGCCGCTTGACCAAAGTAATTTAGCATCAAGCAGATTTTGATATAGGGCCAGCTGGCATAAATGTTTTTCTTGCCCACGTGACCTAAGTCTGAGTAGAGGGCTTCCGCACCAGTCGTTGCCAAAAAGATATTGCCGAGAATAAAGAGACCGGCACTGTTATCGGGACTAAAGAGCAAATTGATCGCATAACGGGGATCAAGGGCGCGAATCACCGAAAGGTCACCAGCAAAGTTCATCACACCGACGATGCCTAAGAAAGTGAACCAGCCTAGCATGATCGGTCCGAAGGCTTTGCCGACAAACTCAGTCCCAAAGCGCTGCAGGGCAAAGAGGACCAATAAGATTGCTAAGGTGATGCCGACGATGATCGATTGGTCATTGCCGAAGCGATCAAAAAAGACTGGAATCCCCCGTAATCCTTCGATGGCAGTGGTCACCGTCACGGCTGGCGTCAACACGCCATCTGCTAGCAGGGCTGCGCCCCCGATGATTGCTGGAATAATCAAATAGCGGCTGTTTTTACGAACTAGAGTATAAAGGGAGAAAATCCCGCCTTCTCCATGATTATCCGCGTTTAATGCGATCAAGACGTACTTGATCGTCGTTAACAGCGTTAGCGTCCAAAAGACGAGCGAGACGCTGCCTAAGATAAAATCGGGTGTTAAGGTGCGTAGTCCGCCATTGTCCTCCACCAGGGCTTTCATTACGTAAAGCGGGCTCGTACCGATATCACCGTAGACCACCCCCATGGCGACTAAAAGTCCGCCGGCGGTCACTTTTTTCATTTTACTTGAACTCATTGACTGTTTTCCCTCCATTTTAAACTGCAAAAAGACCTAAGCGGCCCCTTGCCACTTAGGTCTTGCAAGAAACATCTTAAACCAGCGGATTCCCGCTTGCTGTTGATCTAAGATCATGGAACGATCCATGTGCTACTCCCCTAAAGTGCTCTTATTATCTTTGTTTTTGCAGCTCCTGTCAATTGATTTGTTAAAAATGGCAATAAACATTTTTCATTTCCTGCTTTTCAGCGTAAGATAACAATAGGTATGGAATAAGGAGGCAGGAAAATGATTGAGATCAAGAATCTGACGAAACAGTATGGACCAAAAAAAGCGTTGTCTGATCTTTCCCTGACGATCCGTCAAGGGGAGATCTTTGGCTTTCTGGGACACAACGGAGCAGGGAAGTCGACCACGATCAAAAGCTTAGTGAGTATTTTGCAACCGACGAGTGGGGAAATCTATTTTGATGGCCAATCCCTCGTGGAACATCGCGAAGCGATAAAAAAACAAATTGCTTATGTGCCGGACACGCCAGATTTGTTTTTACAGCTAACGGCAGGGGAGTATTGGGACTTGATTGCCGCCGCGTATGAGGTGCCAGCAGCGGAAAAGGCCGAGCGTTTGCAAAAATTAGGGCGCTTGTTTGATATGCTGTCTCATGAAGAAGAGACCATCGCCAGCTTTTCCCATGGAATGCGGCAAAAAACGCTGCTGATTGGGGCATTGATCCCCGATCCAGACATTTGGATCTTGGATGAACCATTACAAGGCTTAGATCCCCAAGCGGCGTATGATTTAAAAGAAATGATGAAACAGCACGCTGCCAAGGGCAAGACCGTGATTTTTTCCACCCACGTCTTGGACACCGCCCAGCAGTTGTGCGATCAATTGGCGATTTTGAAAAAAGGTGAGCTGCTGTACAATGGCTCAGTGGCAGATTTGCTGGCACAGCATCCGTCGCTTTCTTTGGAAACGATCTATCTGCAAATGACTGGGAGAAGTCAAGAAGAAGCGATTCTTGCAGAAGCGGAGGAAGCGTAGATGCGAAAACAACAATTTCTGACTCTGACCTCCGTTAATTTGCGGTATGCCAATCCCCAACTGACAGATAAAGCCCGCAAAAAAGGCAAGGCTGGTTCGACTTTGACCAGTTATTTGTTGTTTCAATATGCGTTTTCTGGGGTAGTATTTCTGCTAGTCTATGGGTTGACGATGATTACATTGGATTTTAGTCAGATGCCAGGCTTTTTTACCTATTATGTCGCTTTGTTCGGGATCTTAGGCTTTTCCCAAGGGATTTCGTCCATTTACAATGTCTTTTTCGAGAGTCAAGATCTGCCAGCGTATTTGCCGCTGCCTTTTCGACAGAGTGAAATTTTTCTGGCAAAGATCGTGGTGGTGTTTCTCACCGTTGCGCCGTTTATTTTTCCTCTGTTGGTCTTATTTCTCCTGACAGGGATTCGGGCAAACGTCTTTTTCTTGTTGACGATCTTATGGGCGTTCTTGCTGTTCGGCTTGTTTTTAGTCTTGATCTTCAGCATTTGCAGCTTGATCGTCTTCAGCCTGACCCGCACCAAGTTTTTCTTGAAGCATAAAAAATTGGTCACTAGTTTATTGCTAGGCGTGACGATGCTAGTTGTTGTGATCGGGGTCTTAATGATGAATCAGGTGAATACTTATGAGACAGACGTGGTAGATCGGGGAGCGATCAGCTTTTTATTGCCCTTTTATTATGTGATGGTGGCACCGTTTCAAACGACTGGTTTGCTTAGTTTGCTAGGGATCATCGTCACAGCAGGCGTGTTGCTTTTTGCCCTCTATCGGTTGATCTTGCCGAAGTTTTATGAGCAAGTGGCAGCCGCGGCGCCCAACCAAGGGAGTGTTCGTCGGAAGCATAAACCCAATCAAGGCTTGGGCCAGCTGTTGTTTAATTACAATTCGCAGTTGATCCGAGATCCGAATTTGATCATGCAAGTCTTTTCTTCTTCGTTGCTGATGCCCATCATTTTCTTAGTGTCCTTTGTGTTTACAGGAGCGATTCAGTTAAGTGAATTGGATGAGCGGTTTATCGGTGTCGTTTTTGTGGCTGGGATCGCCTTGGCAGCATTGATGGTCAACCCGACTTCTTTTATCAGTAATTTGATCTCACTGGATCAGGAGAATTTCTTGTTTGTCCGCTCCTTGCCGCTATCGATGAAGCGCTACTTGCGGGAAAAATTCCGCTTTGGTGTCGTTTTGCAGCTGAGCTTAACGGCAGTCATCGTGCTGGCAGCAGTCCTTTTGTTCAAAATGCCGCTGATTTTGGCTGTCTCTTTTCTAATCGGGGCACTTTGGAGCAGTTTTCTTTTGTGCTTGAAATATTTTGCTCGTGATTATCGGCTGCTGCTTTTGGATTGGACCAACATCAGTCAATTGTTTACGAGAGGGGCGGGTAGTCTTGGGTTAGCCATTGGAACGATCGCAACGCTGTTTCTTTCCATCATTGTTATCATCCTTTACGGCTTTGCTGCGACTTCGGTTGATTTTTGGTTATTGAATGGTCCGGTTTTCTTTGTGATCCTCTTGACCAGCGTCCTTTGGATAGCCCATTATCACCATAGATTTTGGCGTCGTTTTTCCTAAGGGAAGCGACGCTTTGCTTTTTTTATTTAAGGATGGGTAAATTAACTATTTATTCAGAAAATTCAGAAAAACTATTTACAATCAAGCGGAAACATGGTTAGATAGGAGTACCTATTACTTTGCTTTCATTTTTTGCTGTACAAGTTTGGATAACCGACTTGTCAAAGAGCTGTGACCAAAGTCAAAAAGACCAATGAGACCTGAGCGCTCGTTGCCTCTTTTGCTTTTGTCACGGTTTTTTTTGTACAAAAAAACCTGCCAAGCAGCGGCAGGTCGTCTCACTATTAAGCTTTCGTGTGGTCTTTTGCTGGGACTTTGTTTTCTAGGTCTGTCCGTACAACTAACACATCACAGCCGGCATGGCGAATGACATATTCAGAAACGGAACCGATAAAGATTCGTTCCACGGCATTTAAACCAGTGGCACCGATCATAATCAAATCGATGTCGTGATCTTCGGGCAATTGTTTGGCAATGATCGGTTTTGGCGAGCCGTATTCGATCACAGTTTTGACCGCAGTTACTTGATGCTTGCGGGCATAATCCTCATAGTCTTTCAAGGTTTGTTTGGCCATTTCGGTTGCTTGTTCAGCAAGCATGCCGTCAAAAGAAGAAACGGTTTGAAAGGCACGAGTGTCGATCACATGTGCTAAAACCAATTCAGAATCATTCCGCTGTGCCACGTTCACGGCTTTTTTGAAGGCTAATTCTGACTCGCTAGACCCATCGACGGCTACCATGATTCGTTGATATTGTTGTAACATAAGAAACACTCCCATCTGTTATCTTCTACTTTTATTGTAATGCTTTTTTCTGGAAAAAGAAAACCTAATCTTCCTTTTTTTTCATTTTTTGTGCCAGCAAGATGCTGAAAGATGCGGAAGAGAGCAGCAATAAAGCCAAATAAAACAAGGCAATCAGCTCCTTATCGACAAAGCCTACAACCAATGCCACCACGCCTAAAAGGAAATGAATGAGACTATAGGTTTTTAAGAAGACCTTATTCGCCTCGGTGGTAGGGATCAAAGTGAAAAAAATCGCTTGTTTGGCATAAAGCAAATAACTGGTGCCGAATAATACGAGTGCCACGATCGTAAATAATAGAAGAATCATAAACATACGCCATCCTGTCCTAAGTTGATAGGTTTAGTATAGCGAACCCTAGAAAGAATAGCAAAAGCCACCCTTACTCTGATGTCAGGCAAGGACGTTTCACTGTTGCTATCAGTTAGAGAACGCAAAAAAGCCATCTGTTAAAAACAGATGGCACATTCTAAAAAGAATGGGTAATATCCGTTGATGCCGTTCTTTTTCCCATAGTATTGATCCCGCAAATTCTAGCAGGTGGGTTCCACGGTCTAAGCTTCGAACTACCAAAGGAAAAGGCATGTTACCAGCATTGACACAAGACGGATCCCAAGATATCAATAAAAATGTTCGGTCAACACACAAAAGGGACAACTCGTACATCACAGAATTCCCACCCTTATAGTAGCATAGGAATGACGAAGGTGCAATAAAGTTGTTTGAAAACGATACCAAAAAGTCACTATTTTTTCTAAGCACCTAGTTTTTTTTCTTTCGCTGCTGCAACTGCTGGTACCGTTGACCTAATGCTTGCTCATATTTCCCGGTGGCTTTTGGTTGGTAATAATGAGTATTTTTCAGCTTATCAGGTAAGTATTGCTGATCGACCCAGGCATCATCAAAATTATGTGGGTATTGATAGCCGACACCCCGATTCAAGCTTTGGGCACCCTTGTAATGACTGTCTCGTAAATGATCCGGGACATCGCCAGCTTTACCGCTGCGAATATCTGCGATCGCTGCATCCAATGCCATGTAGGCAGAGTTGGATTTTGGTGACAGACATAGATCGACCACTGTATCGGCTAACGGAATCCGAGCTTCTGGCAAGCCCAAACGTTCAGCGGCTAACACAGCATTGACGGTTCGAGCAGCGGCTGCTGGGTTAGCTAAACCAATGTCTTCATAGCCGATGACCATCAAGCGCCGACAAATGATTGCCAGATCGCCTGCCTCTACTAAACGACCTAAGTAATGCAGCGCACCATCCACATCGCTGCCGCGAATCGATTTTTGAAAAGCAGAGATCACATCATAGTGCGCATCCCCATCTTTATCGTGGGTCAATGCTTTACGCTGGACGCACTCTTCGATGATCGTTAAGGTCAAATGAATAATACCGTCTGGTCCTTTTGGGGTGGAACGAGCAGCGAGCTCTAAGCCGTTTAGCGCACTTCGTAAATCACCGTTGGTCGCTCGCGAGAGATGCAAGCGGGCATCATCGGTCAATACGATGGTTTCTGATCCAAGTCCGCGAGTTTCATCTGCTAAGGCTTGATCAATGGCGGTCAAAATGTCTTCTTCTTGGAGCGGTTTGACTTCAAAAATCTGTGTCCGACTGCGAATCGCTGGATTGATCGTAATATAGGGATTTTCCGTCGTGGCACCGATCATAATGATCTTGCCGCTTTCTAAATGGGGCAGTAAAAAGTCTTGTTTTGTCTTGTCTAGTCGATGGACTTCATCAAGCAATAAAATGACAGTACCGCTCATTTTGGCTTCCTCTGCCACGATCTGCAGGTCTTTTTTTGTATCCGTGGCGGCGTTCAGCATGCGAAACGCATAGCGTGTCGAGCCGGCGATCGCACTGGCAATGCTGGTTTTTCCGGTTCCCGGCGGTCCGTATAGGATCATCGAAGAAAGCATTTTGGCTTCGACCATTCGGCGAATGATTTTCCCCGGGCCAACCAAATGCTGCTGTCCGACGACTTCATCTAAGTTCCGTGGCCGCATTCGATAAGCAAGTGGCTGCTGCATAAAACGATCCTCTCCTTTTCCTGTAAGTATAACATAAGAACGTATATTCTCATAAACAAGCTGATTTGCGTCTTTACAGAAACAACAGGGCGCTTATTTTCCACTCAGTCAGCAAAAATCAGGTTCGTTGAAAAGAAATCGTTGAGATCGTCGTAACTCTGTAGTCAAAGATAGTAAGTTCGCCGAGAATTGTGTAGAATAAAGAGGGTGATGAGAATGGATGAATTAATGGCACTTTTTGCGACACAGCCGACAACGACCATCGCACGTGCCTTATTAGGAATGTATTTGGAACATGAGACCCCAGAAGGAACAGTAGGTGGGTATATCGTGGATTGTGAAGCGTATCTAGGTCCCGATGATTTGGCGGCTCATAGTGTGGGCATGCGAAACACACCAAGGGTTCGGGCGATGTATCAGGAACCAGGTACGATTTATTTATATACGATGCATACGCATCGAATCGTCAACTTTATTACGCAGCCAAAAGGCATCCCGCAAGGAATCATGATTCGCGGGCTAGAACCGGTGGATGGGATCGCCTTGATGGAACAACAACGACAAAAAACAGGACCGGATGTAGCCAACGGCCCCGGGAAACTGGTACAGGCACTGCAGATTCCCGCTGAGCTTTATGGAGAATCGATTTTTACAAGCCCACTGCATTTGGTTCCTGAGCGCCGACGTACCCCAAAAGAAATTTTGGCATTGCCTCGGATCGGTATCCCAAATAAAGGGGAATGGACCCAGATGCCGCTTCGTTTTGCGGTGGCTGGCAATCCGTATTTGACAAATATACGAAAAACCGCTGTTCAGCAAGACCATGGATGGTGTTAAGAAAGAAGGAATAGTGATGGCGAAAGAAACGATATTGACTTACTTAGATCAGCGATTAACGAAAAAAATCACCGACTATGATGTGGCGATCGATTGGGATGCCAAAAATCATACGATCGAATTGGTGCTGCGCTTGTTTGCTGAAAATCCTCACCACGTGCAGATCGACGATGCACAAGGTGTGGCATCAGAAGAAGCGATCATTGAATTTGAAGATGGGATTTTGCTGTATGATCCACAAAAATCAACGTTTGATGAAGAAGATTATTTAGCGACGATCCCTTATGCAGGGAAAAAAGGGATCCAAAAAGCCTTGTTAGACGGATTGGTTGATTACATTCAAGAAATTTTAGAAGAAGGCCAAAGCGATCTGCTTGATTTCTTGAACGATGACAGTGAAGAAGCGATCTTTGAATTGCGATTCAACGAAGAAGAATTTGTGGAGAAAATGACGAACTATCAAGCGGGAGCTGGGGAAACTATGATCCCGTACCCTAGTTACTAAGTAAGGAGAACGAACATGAAATGGAATGAAGTAACCGTAGCGACAGCTAGCGAAGCAGTGGAAGCAGTCGCCAATATTTTAATGGAACACGGAGCAAGTGGGGTAGCGATCGAGGACGTTTTAGATATCGAAAATTTTAAAAGCGATGCGTATGGCGAAATTTTGGATAAAGAAACCTATACGACCTTAGAAGAAGGCGCCCAAGTCAGTGCCTATTTCCCAGAGACGATCTTTTTACCAGAAGTGCTGCCGACGATCAAAGCAGCCATCGACCGTCTGCCAGAATATGGTTTGGCGATCGGCAAAAACACCATCACAACGAGCGAGGTCGTGGAAGAAGCATGGGCGACGGCCTGGAAAAAATATTACCATCCAGTCCGTATCTCCCGCTATCTGACGATCGTGCCGAGCTGGGAAAACTATCAACCGCTGCAAGAAGATGAAAAGATCATCACCCTTGATCCGGGGATGGCTTTTGGAACCGGCACGCATCCTACGACACGCTTGACATTACAAGCCCTAGAAGTCTACTTGCGAGGCGGTGAAACCGTCTTAGATGTCGGGACGGGCTCAGGCGTGTTGAGTATCGCCAGTAAATATTTAGGTGCCAAAGACGTGTTCGCTTATGATCTAGATGAAGTCGCTGTGAGGTCCGCCCAAGAAAATATGGCGATGAACCCTATTGCTCACGATGTGACCGTGCAGGCCAATGATCTCTTGCAAGGAGTGACGGTCCCTGCTGATCTTATCGTTGCCAATATTTTAGCGGACATCATTCTATTGATGATCCCTGATGCGTGGCGTCTATTGAAGCAAGAAGGGACCTTGATCGTTTCTGGGATCATTGAGACGAAAAAACAATTAGTGATCGATGCCATGATCGCACAAGGCTTTGAGATCGATCAATTGTTCAATCAAAAAGACTGGTATGCGATCGCCTTTAAAAAACCAGAGGTAGAGTAAGATGCAACGATATTTTTTACAGGAGCCTTATGAAGCAAAAGCGGTGTTTGCCGTTTCAGGTGAACCCTTCCACCATATGATCCGAGTGATGCGCATGACTCCCGGGGCAAAAGTCGGTTTAGTGTTTGAGGATCATTTGGCGATCATTGCCAAGATCAAAGAAGCCGATGAAGAAACGGTGTACTTAGAGGAAGTCGAAAAAGAACAGCAGGACAAGGAATTGCCGCTGCAGGTCACGATCGCTAGCGGCTACCCGAAAGGCGACAAGCTGGAATTGATCGTTCAAAAAGGAACGGAGCTGGGGGCGGCAGCCTTTATCGGTTTTCCTGCACAAACTTCGGTCGTGAAATGGGATCAAAAGAAATTACAGAAAAAGCAGCAACGGCTGCAAAAAATCGCCCAAGAAGCGGCGGAGCAGTCCCAACGGCAGATCGTACCAGCCATCACGCTGCTGGATAACGCCAAAGCATTTTGGCAAAGCCTCAGTCAGTATGATGCGGTCCTAGTGGCTTATGAAGAATCAGCCAAGCAAGGAGAAGCGGCGATGCTGCTGCAAGTGATCACCGCATTGCCTGTTGGCAGCAAAGTTTTAGCGATCTTTGGTCCAGAAGGCGGTCTGACCCCCTCCGAAATCGAAGAAGCCCAGCAAAACAATGCCAAATTATGCGGGTTAGGCCCTCGAATTTTACGAACAGAAACAGCCCCGTTTTATTTTTTAAGTGCTGTCAGTGTGCTAACGGAATTAAAGAGGATGTGAGTTGATGAATAAGAACCAAGAAGCAATCAGTGTCCGTTTGTTGACGGCCGATCTGACCGACTGGGTCTTGAAGGATTTTATCAATCAATATAAGACGACCTTAAAGGAAGTCGTCGTTTTGCCTAGTGCCATTCGGCGAGCGAAAATCTTGGCACAAGGCTCTTCCCTACAAATCGGCGCAGTGATCGATTACCCCCTTGCCCAAGGAACACTGGCAAAGGTGGCGTTTGAAATTGGTCGGGCGTTTATGGAAGGCGCCGATTTTTTGGAAGTCTGGCTGCCAGCTTCTTCCTTCATGGAAAATGATCGTGGCTTTGCGGAGCTGACTGAAACGATCCGCTCCTTGACCTTGACAGGAGGAGAGATCCGCTTAGCTGTGCAAACCGAGATCATGAATGAATTGACGAAGATCCAAGTAGCACAACGCTTGAAAGAAGAAGCTTGGCCAAAGATTGTGTTAGGGCAAAAACAACCACTAGCAGAAGCATTGCATGACGTGAGCTTGTTTTCCTTAGATGGCGGCAGTCAACTGTCGATCCAGATCAATCCTGACACAGTCGATGAACAAGCGCTGCAATCACTACAGGCTGCTGGCGCTGAGAAAATCGGGCTCTCGTATCATGTTTTTGAAGAATTGCTTAAGGACCAGCCGTCGCCCGATGTGCTTTGAACAACAGCGATTGAAAAATAGCTGAAAAATTTGTATAATAATACTACTAAATAAGAACTGCAGGTTAGACAGGAGTCCCATGCTTAGAACGTTTGTCCGCAAGGCTTTGGGTGCGTGACGAAACGTTAACAGCGACTTCTGTCTGCCTTTTTGATAGCACAAAAAAGAAAAGCAGGAGGCGGAATGAATGGCAAAAGAAGTTATATTGACCGGGCCCAATGTCATCAAATTGGTCGCTCATTATATGAGTGAAGAACATGTTGCCTTTGTCCAAAAAGCATTAGATTACGCGACAGAAGCCCATAAAGAACAATTCCGTAAATCCGGCGAGCCTTACATTATTCATCCAATCCAAGTTGCGGGGATCTTGGCAGAATTGCAGATGGACCCTCATACCGTTGCAACTGGTTTTTTGCATGATGTCGTCGAAGATACCGATGTGACGTTAGCCGATCTGAAAGAAGAATTCGGTGCCGATGTAGCGATGCTAGTGGATGGCGTGACCAAGCTGGGTAAGATCAAGTACAAATCTCATGAAGAACAATTAGCAGAAAATCATCGGAAAATGTTGATCGCCATGGCGCAAGATTTACGGGTCATCATGGTCAAACTGGCTGACCGTTTACATAATATGCGTACGTTGAAACATCTGCGGGAAGACAAACAACGCCGCATCGCCCAAGAAACGATGGAAATCTATGCCCCATTGGCTCATCGTTTAGGGATCAGCCGCATCAAATGGGAATTAGAAGATATTTCTTTGCGTTATTTGAATCCACAGCAATATTACCGAATCGTGCATTTGATGCAGACAAAGCGAGAAGAACGGGAATCCTACGTTTCTGAAACCGTAGAAGAGATTCGGATCGCCACCGAGGAACTAGATATCTATGCTGAGATCTATGGCCGACCAAAGCATATTTACTCGATCTATCGCAAGATGAAAGACCAAAAGAAACAGTTCAATGAAATCTATGATTTGTTGGCGATCCGAGTGATCGTTGACTCCATCAAAGATTGTTATGCGGTTTTGGGAACGATCCATACAAAATGGAAACCAATGCCTGGGCGGTTCAAGGATTATATCGCGATGCCAAAAGCCAACATGTACCAATCGCTGCATACGACGGTCATTGGTCCCAAAGGTAATCCTGTCGAGATCCAAATTCGGACCCATGAAATGCATGAGATCGCTGAATTTGGGGTTGCCGCGCACTGGGCCTATAAAGAAGGCAAGACCGAAAAAGTCAGAGCCGACAAGATGACCCAACAAGTTGGCTGGTTCCGAGAAATCTTGGAACTACAAGATGAAAGCTATGATGCTTCTGAATTTATGGAAGGTGTCAAAGGCGATATTTTCAGCGACAAAGTCTATGTCTTTACGCCAAAAGGTGATGTGACGGAGTTACCTCAAGGCTCCAGTCCACTGGATTTTGCCTATAGCATCCATACCGACATCGGTAACAAAACCACCGGCGCCAAGGTCAACGGCAAGATGGTCCAATTGGACTACAAGCTAAAAAATGGTGACATTATCGAGATCTTGACCTCACCAAATTCCTTTGGTCCAAGCCGCGACTGGGTCAAACTAGTGGCTACCAGCAAAGCGAAGAACAAAATCAAACGATTTTTTAAAGCCCAAGATCGTGATGAAAACATCATCAAAGGGCATGAGGCAGTGGTCCGTACCTTGCAAGATATGGGCTTTGTGCCAAAAGAATTTTTGACGAAAAGCAAAATGGCGGAAGCCTGCGAACGGTTCAATTATCAAACAGAAGATGACCTGTTTGCCTCTGTCGGCTATGGGGAAGTCAGTCCCACGACCTTAGCCAACCGTTTGACCGAAGAAGAACGGCGCGAGAAACAAATCGAGAAGCAAAAGCAGCAAGTCCAAGAGATGATCAATCAACCGGCGAAAAAAGAACCAGAAAAAATGAAGGTTCGTCACGAAGGCGGCATTGTCATTGAAGGGGTCGATAACTTGTTGATCCGCATCTCCCGCTGCTGCAATCCAGTCCCTGGAGATTCGATCGTCGGCTACATTACCAAAGGTCGAGGAATCTCGATCCACCGCAGCGATTGCCCCAATGTTCAAAACAAAGAGGCAGCGAACCGTTTGATCGATGTTGAGTGGGAAGATGCCACCGACATCAACAAAGAATACGATGCTGATCTTGAGATCTACGGCTATGATCGGTCTGGGTTGCTCAACGATGTCTTGCAGACTGTCAATAGTGTCACGAAACGCTTAGTGAGTGTCGAAGCCAAAACCAATAAAGACAAAATGGCAACGATCCGCATCACGGTGGCGATTCAGAATTTGACTCATTTGAAATCGATCGTTGATAAAATCAAGCAGATTCCAGATGTTTACAGTGTCAGACGTACGAAGGGATGAGAAAGAATGCGGGCAGTGATCCAGCGAGTCAGTCAAGCAAGCGTGTCGATTGAGGACAATATCGTCGGTGTGATCCAACAAGGGTTCATGGTTTTGTTGGGGATCACCCATGAGGATACAGGCGACGATGTGGCTTATCTCGTAAGAAAAATCAAAAATCTGCGGGTTTTTGAAGACGAAGAGGGCAAAATGAATCGGTCACTGGAAAGCATAAACGGTGCCGTCTTGAGTATTTCACAGTTCACCCTTTATGGGGAGACCAAGAAAGGCAATCGCCCCAGCTTCATTCAAGCGGCACCGCCAAGCATTGCGATCCCGCTTTACGAAGCCTTTAATGAAGGTTTACAAGCCGAAGGGATCACTGTTGCTACTGGAAAATTTGGCGCAGATATGCAAGTCGCCTTGGTCAATGATGGCCCGGTGACGATCGTGATCGATACGAAAGAAAAATAGGTGATACAAAACGAAGGATTTTCTCTCTGGGAAAGAGTGAGAGAATTCCTTCGTTTTTTTATACTCTCGAAAGCACCAAGCATTTTTGATGGAATTCAAGTAAAATTTAAGTTGAAATCGGGAAATCTTACAAAACTGTTAGCAAAAATACCATTCTTTTATTTGTTATTTAACATCTTTTTCTTGTTCTTTTATAGGGGTTTTTAAATGGAAATATCGTTTGTACTCGTTTTTTAATATTTAAAATTCGAAAAACGATCCTTTATTGCGATTGTTCTTGAGAGAGAAGTATGGAATAATTGTTAAAAAATAATGTCACTGGAGGAAAAAACAATGAACTTTTGGCAGCGTGCATTAAAGAGTATCACCAGAAGAAAAGGGAAATCATTTATTTTATTTTTAGTTCTATTTATTCTAGGCAATGTGATCGCTGGTGCTGTTGCAATTCAACAATCCACTGCCAACGTGGAGCGAGAGACGAAACGCAAAATGGGGAACGTAGCTACGGTGGAAATGGATTGGGAAGGTTTTGAAAAAGAGCATGCAGATGCTTCGGACGAAGAGCGGTCTCAAGAAGATTTTTATCCGAAACCACCAGCGTTGGATGTTTATGAGCAAATCGGTCAGTTAAGCTATGTGAAATATTTTGATTACCAAAATCAAGCTTGGTTAGAAACAACAAAATTGAAAGCCTATACGCCGGAGGATGGCTCGGTCGGCATGGGTGGCAACTATTTCTCTTTGAAGGGCGGAAATTTGGTTGAGCCATTAGACATGCAAGAAGGCTTGATTCGCTTGGAGGAAGGCGAGGGATTGACAGAAAAAGATGTCAGTGAGTTGACGAACGCTGTATTGATCAGTAAAGAGATCGCAGAATTGAATAACTTGAGTGTCGGTGATCAATTGGTGTGGGATACACGGGCAGAAGTGATGATGGAAGGTGGTTCAAGCGAGGGAGTGAGTGACGATAGTGAGGATGCGACGGGCGAAACAGCTGAAAGTGGCAATCGTGTCGCAACCTTTGATTATCCCGTGACCATTGCAGGGATCTTTTCTGTCGTTAAAAAGGATCAAAGCAATCAAGGCAGTTCATCAGATCAAAGCAATTCTCAAAACAGTGATCAGATATGGCAAGTGATGGATCAAATCAACACCTTTTATGCTAGCAATAATTTAGTACAAGATTTTAACAAATTGCAGTCTGAAAAGCTTTGGGGTCAAGAAGTGATCGAAGAAGAGTCAGACGCCTATTATCAACCGATCTTTGTCCTAAATTCAACGGATGACGTCGAAGCCTTTAAACAAGAAGCCGGTGCGTTATTGCCCCAATATTACCGCGTCGTTGCCAATACGGATCAATACGAGCAGATCGCCGGTGGTTTTACTCGTTTAGGAGTGATCGCAAATTACATCGTGATCATTGCATCGATCGCAACCATATTTATCATTTCCTTAGTGGTCTTGCTTTTCTTACGAGATCGGAAACAAGAATTAGGCATCTATCTCTCCTTGGGGGAAAGCCGTGGGAAAGTCATTGGTCAGATCGTGATTGAAGTCTTGCTGGTTAGTTTAGCCGCATTGCTATTGTCCTTAGTGACCGGGAACTTATTAGGTGGTGCCGTTTCAAATACCTTGATGCAAAACGATTGGATGAGCAATCAAAATGAGATGGGCGGTGTTTATTCTGGCGGTTTGATGGCAGCTAATATTGATTACATGGATATCAAGAATGCTTATCAAGTGTCCTTCTCAGCCGGCTACATCATCACGTATCTGCTGTTAGGTTTAGGAACTGTCTTACTCTCAGCGATTTTACCGCTATTGTATATTTTACGCTTGAATCCAAAGAAAATCATGATGTAGGAGGAACCAACGATGACTTTATTAGAAACCAAAGCAGTCGATTACTATTACCAAGACGGCGATCAGCGTCGCTATATACTGAAAGAGACTTCTGTTTCTTTTGAAAAAGGCCGATTTTATGCCATCTTAGGTCAATCTGGTTCGGGAAAAACGACGTTTTTGTCCTTGATCAGTGCACTGGATAGTCCGAAAAGTGGGCAAGTATTATATGAAGGCACCGATATCGAAAAAATTGGGCATGAGAATTACCGCCGCGACGACATCAGTATCATTTTCCAAAGCTATAATCTGATTCCCTATTTGAGTGCAGTCGAAAATGTCTTAGTGCCGATGGCGATCACGAAAAATCAGCTGCCAGACAATCAACGAGAAGTGGCGTACAATTTGCTGGATTATATAGGCATCACTAAAGAAAAAGCCGATCGTCTCGTCAATCAATTATCTGGTGGGGAACAACAACGGGTAGCGATCGCCCGGGCGTTAGCCACCAATGTCGATATCATTTTAGCGGACGAACCAACCGGGAATTTGGATGAAGAAATGGAACAAGAAATCATCGATATCTTTAAAGAGCTGGCTCACGTCCACAATAAGTGTGTGATCGTCGTGACCCACGCCAATGAGATCGCTCAACAAGCAGATGAAGTCTTGTATTTACGTAAAGGTGTGTTGAGTAAGCATGAGTGATTTTTTATCAAATTTCAGCCCGGACAACTATGATGGCAAAAAGAAGCCTGCTGGCAATAGCGAGAAAAAAACCAGCGAACCTGTCGCAGATCAAAACGCAAGTGGCGCGGAGCAAGCGGGCAAACCAGTGGAGCCGACGACGGTTCACCAATCAGAAGAGTCGACCGCTAGTGAGCCACTAAGTCGTTCGGCAGTCCGTCAACAAACACAGACGACTGAAGCAAAAGCAGTGAGTTCTGCGACTGAGAAGGTAGCATCAAAGGAACCAGTCAGCCGGTTTGGGAAAGAAGAAACGGAATTTGATCCGACTTACAAAAAGCGTCAGCAGAAAAAAATCTTGCTGATTGCCCTACTGACCGCCTTGGCGGTTGCCGTGATCGGGATCGTCTACTATCAAATGACCCATGTGAAGGTGCCAGATTTCACTGCCCAAGATCTGTCAGAAGCGCGGACGTGGGGCATGGAAGAAGGCGTCGCTATCAAAGTAGAGCAAGAATATGACTTTGACAAAGACGTCAACCAAGTAATCGACCAAAGTGTTGATCCTGACAAAAAGATCAAGAAAGGTGCCACATTGACACTGACGGCGAGTCTCGGGCCTGATCCTGAAGAACGCTTAGAGCTGCCAGATTTTTCAGCGATGCAAGTGACCGAAGCAAAAGAATGGATCGCCAGCAATAAAGCCGAGAACCTCTCTTTGATCGAACAATTTGACGACAACGTAGCAGCAGAAGCCTTTATTAAACAAGAGGCGGCCAACAAAGAGCTTGATTTGGCGGAATACAAACGCAAAGACCGTTTGAGTGTCTATTATTCAAAAGGGAAAGAGGTCTTTGAAAAGAATATTGAAGTACCTGATTTTACGGGCAAAGCCAAGAGTGAAGCTTCTGAATGGGCGAAAAAGAATGACTTGAAATACAAAGAAGAAACCGTCTTTTCTGACAGTGTCGCCCTGGATCTGGTGGTTTCACAAGAACCAGTCAAAGGCAGCAAACTCGCGAAAAAAGATGAATTTGTGGTGAAGGTCTCAAAAGGCCAAGCATTGACCGTTCCAGATTTTTCACAATACACGATCGAAGAAGCCCAAGGACTAGAATCGAAAATCCCGCTGCAAGTCAGCACAGTCTATTCCGATCAAGTGGCGTATGGTAGTTTCTTGAGCCAGTCGGAAGAATCAGGCAAAGAATACAGCGAAAGCGATACTTTGCCAACCGTCAAAGTCGTCTACTCATTAGGCCGACCATATTTAAAAGACATCCGTTTCCAAGCAACGGAAGGCGACTTGCCAAAACTATTCTTTGATGAATACAAATCAAAAGGCGCCAACGTCTATTACGAAATCTACTATGTCGATTCGGCGGAACCAAAAGGAACCGTTGTTGAAATGAGCCGCTACGGCGAGTTTATTCCCCTAGAAACGTGGATCACCATCGGGATCAGCCGCGGCAATCTGCAAGGCAGTACCCAAACACCGCCGGCAGATGATGGCGGTGATGATACCGATGAACCGGTCAGTACCGCTGGTTCAAACGCTACCGAATAATCCTTACTAAGTGCTTTTTCAAACCGCATCAAAAAAGCAAGCACCCTTCTTTTTGGAAGGGTGCTTTTTACTTACTAATTGTAAAAAAAACACAAGCGAGCCGCTTGAAATCGCTGGGTCGATAAAGTAAACTTGATGGTAACGATAAAAAATGGCTCCGCAGTGCCATCTAATAGAAGGGACGAAACAAATGATAAAAAAATTACTCGCGAATGTTGGCAGCTATAAGAAGGACAGCTTGCTGACCCCTGTGTATGTAGCAGGAGAGGTTGCCTTAGATGTCATTATGCCCCTGATCATGGCCATGATGATCGACCAAGGGATCGAAAAAGGAGACGCCGGTGTGATTCTAAGAGATGGCGGCTTGCTTTTTTTATGTTCCTTGATCGCATTACTTTTAGGAACGCTTGGCGGACGAACGGCAGCGATCGCTTCGGCTGGTTTTGCCCGCAACCTGCGGCACAATCTGTTTCGCCGAATCCAAGATTTTTCCTTTTCAAACATTGACCGCTTTTCTTCCTCCAGTTTGATCACCCGCTTGACCACTGACGTGACCAACGTCCAAAATGCGTATCAAATGATTATTCGTATTCTGGTCCGCAGTCCGTTAGTTCTGATTTTCTCACTTGCAATGGTTAGCACCATCAGCCCAGAACTTATGACGATCTACTTAGTTGTTTTACCGATCTTAGCGATTGGCCTTGCCTTAGTGATTCGTTTTGCCCACCCGCTATTTCTAAAAGTATTCCGCATTTATGACCGCTTGAATAATGTGGTGCAAGAGAATCTACAAGGGGTTCGCGTCGTGAAATCGTATGTCCGGGAAGAACAACAAGAAGAACTGTTTGGCGAAGTGTCCACCGATGTTTATCGGAATTTCACTCTTGCGCAACGAATCGTCTCTTTTAACATGCCATTGATGCAATTTGCAGTCTATACATGTATGTTGCTCTTGTCATGGTTTGGTGCCCAGTTGATCGTGGAACAAAGTAGCCTGACGACTGGTGAATTAGTCAGCATGTTCAACTACACGATGCAGATTTTGATGAGCTTGATGATGATGTCGATGGCTTTCGTGCAGATTTTGATCGCACGAACGTCGGCAGAACGGGTCGTGGAAGTATTAGATGAAGAAAGTGACTTGAAAAATCCCGACGAGCCAGTCAAAGAAATCAAAGACGGCTCCATCATTTTTGAAAATGTCGGCTTTAGTTACGCCAATGACAAAAACAAGTTGGCGCTGACCGATGCGAATCTACGCATCGAATCCGGTGAAGTCATTGGGATCATTGGTGGAACCGGGAGCGGGAAATCCACCCTCGTCCAGCTGATCCCGCGCTTATATGATGTGATTGAAGGGCGTGTCATCGTCGGCGGTCATGATGTTCGCGACTATGATTTAGAAGCATTGCGGGACCAAGTAAGTATGGTCTTGCAAAACAATGTACTCTTTAGCGGCACCATCAACGACAATTTACGTTGGGGCAATGAAGAGGCGTCGGATGAAGAGATCCAGCGCGTGGCGACGATCGCACAAGCCGATCCCTTCATTCAAGAGTTTCCTGATAAATATGAAACGCAGATCTCACAAGGAGGGAACAATGTTTCCGGTGGGCAAAAACAACGGTTGACGATTGCCCGTGCCTTATTAAAGAAACCGAAAATCTTGATTCTCGATGATTCTACTAGTGCCGTCGACACCAAAACCGATCGCAGTATCCGCGAAGGCTTGAAACGAGAAATTCCGGGAACGACGACGATCATTATTTCCCAACGGATCAATTCGATCGAAGACGCCGACCGGATCATCGTAATGGATGATGGCAAAATCAATGGCATCGGTACCCACGAAGAATTGTTGGCAAACAATGCCATCTATCAAGAAGTGTACCATTCGCAGCAGAAAGGATTTGGTGAAGGTGAAGAATAGACAAGCAGCAAATCCCAAGCGTACATTAAAACGTTTATTGCGAACGATGTTTGGCGACTACAAAGGACAACTCCTATTCGTCGTTGTTATGATCTTGTTAAGTGCTTTTGCCAACGTTCGTGGTTCGTTGTTTTTACAAGTCGTGATCGACGATCATATCACACCGCTTTTAGGGCAAGCCAATCCTGATTTTGGCGGCTTGTTTCGGGCGATCGTCCAAATGGCGATCATCTACCTGATTGGGATCTTGGCCGCACTGATCTATAACTTTATGATGGTCAAGATCAGTGAGGGCACGCAGAAAAAAATCCGTGACCAAATGTTTACACATATGCAGTCTCTACCAGTCGGCTACTTTGATGCCCGCTCAGATGGCGACATCATGAGTCACTTTACCAACGATACGGACACGTTGCGTCAAATGATCTCCCAAAGTATTCCAAACTTGATGATGGCGGCGGTAACCTTTTGTTCTGTCTTTATCGCCATGTTCTCCATCAGTGTTCCATTGACTCTGTTCGTGATGCTGTCGGTTATTTTGATGCTGAATGTGATCCGCATCATTTCTCGCCGCAGCGGCCGCTTCTTTGGCGCACAGCAACGAGATTTAGGCGCTGTCAACGGGTATATCGAAGAAATGATGCACGGACAAAAAGTCGTCAAAATCTTCAATCATGAAAAAATCGTCATGGAAGAATTTGATGCCTTAAATGATCAACTGCAAGAAAGTGCCACTAAAGCCAATGTCAATGCCAATACCTTGATGCCGATCATGATGAACTTACTAAATGTCCAATATGTCTTGATCGCCATCATTGGTGGCCTGTTTGCCATCAATGGTGTTTCTGGACTGACGGTCGGGATGATCGCTTCTTTCTTGCAACTGAGCCGTTCATTGAATGGCCCTATCAGCCAAGTATCACAACAAATCAACTTTGTAATCATGGCATTAGCCGGTGCTGAGCGAATTTTCAACCTATTAGATGAAACGCCAGAAATCGATCATGGCTACGTCACACTGGTCAATGCCAAATGGTCGCAAGGTCAACTAGTTGAAACCAAAGAACGAACAGGCACGTGGGCGTGGAAACATCCCCACGAGGATGGAACCATTACCTATACGGAAGTGACGGGAGACGTGCGGTTTGAAGATGTTGATTTCGGCTATGTCGACAATCAACTGGTCTTACATGAGATCAATCTGTATGCAGAGCCTGGGCAAAAAGTTGCCTTTGTTGGTGCAACAGGTGCTGGTAAGACAACGATTACCAATCTGATCAATCGGTTCTACAACATCCAAGACGGGAAGATTCGCTATGATGGTATCAATATTGAAAAAATCCATCTGGAATCCCTCCGTCGCTCATTAGGAATCGTTTTGCAAGACACCCATTTGTTTACAGGAACGATTCGCGAGAATATTCGCTTCGGAAAACTGGATGCCAGTGATGAAGAAGTGCTTGCAGCAGCGAAACTAGCCAATGCCGACATGTTTATCAACCATTTGCCAGAAAAATACGACACCGTGATCACGGGCGATGGCGAAGGGCTTTCCCAAGGTCAACGGCAGCTGTTGGCAATTGCTCGCGCAGCGATCGCTGATCCGCCAGTGATGATCTTAGACGAAGCCACCTCAAGCATCGATACCCGTACAGAGCGGATCGTCCAATCAGGGATGGATCGTTTGATGTCTGGACGGACCGTGTTTGTGATCGCCCATCGATTGTCTACAATCCAAAACTCCGATGCCATCATGGTGATGGATCATGGCCGTATCATTGAGCGGGGGACCCATGAAACGCTGTTGGCAGAAAAAGGCACCTATTATCAGCTATATACTGGGAAAATCGAATTGGATTGATTCTGCCATTGCTACGGCTTGAAGCTGCAGCGACTGGCGATCTGCCTATTTTCCCCTTGTTTGCAACGACCGATTGGCAGTAAGCCAGTCGGTTTTTTTGCGCAGCTCGAAAAAATGGTATACTGTCACTGAGACAGCCGTAGAACGGCGGCAGCACGTAAGCAGTTGTGCTGCGGAAAATGGATTCCATGAGGTGAAAATATGAAACTAGCATTGGCAAAGATCGTTTTAGACGAAGAATGGTATGAGGTGGTCCAATCGGAAAAAGGGCTAGTGTATTTTGGTCGGCAGCAGGATCATCATGAATTACTCAAATTCTTTCCATTGGCTGAAATCAGTAGTATAGCTGACCTTGATCCAGTAATTGAAACGCAGCTGCAAGCTTATTTTGCAGGGGAACCAGTGACGTTTACTTTTGCGTTTGATTTTGTAGGGACACCGTTTCAACAAACCGTTTGGCAAGCACTGACCCAAATTCCTTATGGTGAAACCACTACGTACAGTGACTTGGCGCTGCGCATTCAACGTCCGACCGCTGTCCGAGCTGTCGCCAACGCAGTGGGGCGTAACCCAATGATGATCGTGGTTCCTTGTCATCGGGTGTTAGGAAAAAACGGCCGCTTGACGGGGTATCGGGGCGGGTTAGCAACCAAACGCCGACTACTGCAACTGGAAGGGATTCCGTTTAAAGAATAAGGAAAGTAAACTATTTATAGTAAAAAATACTAAAAAGCAATTTCATTTCCTTTTTTCTCTGGTATAATAAAATTGATTCCGGTTACAAGAAGGGGTGGAGGAAATGAACATCGTTGATTTGCAAAATGGTTCTGATATTCGAGGGATTGCGATCGCAACAGAAAAAGAACAGGTGACGCTGACGGAGCAAGCGGTTCGGCAAGTTGCTTCGGGCTTGCGCAACTGGTTGGAAACAAAGGGCAGCGGACCTTTTCGCGTGGCAGTCGGTCGTGACAGTCGCTTGAGTGGCGAAGCACTGCAAGAAGTGTTGATGGCACAGCTGCAGCAAGAAGGCGTGGCAGTGATCGATTGTGGCTTGGCAACGACACCAGCCATGTTTATGAGCACACAGTTTGCGGATTTCGACTGTGATGCTGGTGTGATGCTGACAGCGAGTCATTTGCCTTATTACTTTAATGGAATAAAAATTTTCAGCCGCCAAGGCGGTGCCGAAAAAATGGATATCCACTATATTTTGACCCACACTACCGTTCATGAGGCAGCGGAAAAAGGAAGCTATCAGCAAAAAGACCTGCTGACGCCTTATGCCCAAGATTTACTGCAAAAAATTCGCCAAGGGATGGGAACCAATGAGGAAAAACCTTTGGCTGGATTAAAGATCATTGTTGATGCAGGCAATGGTGCCGGCGGCTTTTTTGCTGAAAAAGTGTTGCTGCCGCTAGGGGCAGATACGAATGGCTCGCAATTTTTAGAACCGGATGGGCATTTTCCCAATCATATCCCGAATCCAGACAATAAAGAGGCGATGGCAAGTATTCGTGAAGCCGTCTTACGAGAACAAGCCGATCTAGGCATTATTTTCGATACCGATGTCGACCGCTCGGCTGTCGTGACCAAAAGCGGTGAGCCCTTGAACCGCAACAATATGATTGCTGTATTAAGCAAGATCATCTTAGCGGAACACCCTGGCACGCGTATCGTCACTAATTCACCAACCTCTAATCATTTAAAAACCTTTATCGAAGCACTGGGAGGGCAGCAAGTACGCTATATTTCTGGCTACCGCAATGTGATCAACAAAGCGATTGAATTGAATGAAGCAGGACTGGACACACAGTTAGCCATCGAAACCAGCGGGCATGCCGCGTTTAAAGAAAATTTCTTTTTAGATGACGGGGCGTACGTGATCGCCAAGCTCTTGATGATGCTGCCACAATTGCAACAGCAAGGCACGACACTGGATGAGCTGATCGCGGCGTTGCAACAACCCGCCGAGACCCAAGAATTGCGCTTTGCGATCCAAAAAGCCGACTATCAAGACTATGGTCGCCAAGTGATCGCGGATTTAGCCGATCATTTGCTGCCAGGCTGGCAGATCGATCCAGAAAATGAGGAAGGCATTCGCATCAACTTGACAGCGCCCTATGGCCAAGGCTGGTTCTTGCTGCGAATGAGCTTGCACGAACCACTGCTGGTGCTGCAGATCGAAAATGATGAAGCGGGTCATCTACCGGCAGTCGTTCAAGCAATCGGTCGCTTCCTATCGCAGTATGAAGCCATCGATCAAAGTAAACTGACACAGTTTTTAGCACAGCAACCAAAAATTTGAAGAAAAGCAGGGAACTAAAATGGTGATCTTGATGCTGCTGATCATGGCAGTGACGTATGGTGTGAATTTTTTCTTGTTTCGTTATTTGAACAAACGACCAAAAATCGATGTCGTTGAACGGTTATCAATGCTATTAGGTGTCAACATGAGTGTGCTTTTTTTCGATGGGATTTTATTGTTTATCGGAAAACTACTAATTGAGACTGTTGAGATCATCGAGTAACCTAGTCGTCCGTTTTTTGTTTGCCTCTTCACTGATTCCTCAGGACAGTGAAGAGGTTTTTTAGGGTTTGCTAAAAACGGCGATTAATGTTCGCATTCGTTTTTGATATTTGATAAAGTAAAGAGGAGAAAATTACGCAAAGTGAGGGAATTCACGGATATGGCAAAAATAATGGTAGTAGAAGATGAAGCGGTGATTCGCCAACTGATTATCGAAGAACTAGAAAAATGGCAGTTTGAGACCTTTGGCACGACGGATTTCCATCAAGTGTTGACTGACTTTGAAGAACAAGAGCCCCAACTGATTTTACTGGATATTAATTTGCCGGTTTTTGATGGCTACTATTGGTGTCAAAAAATCCGCGAAGCTTCCAAAGTACCAATCATTTTTATTTCCAGTCGCAATACCAATATGGATATGATCATGGCCATGAATATGGGGGCGGACGATTTTGTGACAAAACCTTTTGAGATCGACGTTCTGATTGCAAAAATCAATGCCTTATTGCGCCGTTCCTACAACTATGTAGAAAGCAGCAGCGAGACGTTAGTGCATAACGGTTTGACCCTCAATATCGACAACAGCAGCATGTATATCAATGGCGAAAGCATCGATCTTAGCAAAAACGAATACCGCCTGCTGTATATTTTGATGAAAAATCACGGCAAGATTTTAAGTCGTGAAAAACTCTTGCGGGCCTTATGGGATGACGAGCGTTTTGTAGATGACAATACCTTGACGGTCAATATCAATCGTTTGCGACGAAAAATCGAACAAGCGGGGATGAATGGCTACATTGAAACCAAGGTTGGTCAAGGGTATATCGTACCATGACAAAGTGGCGGGTTTTGCGCAGTTTTTTGAAAGATCGTTGGCTGCTGTTTATTGGCTGGCTGGTCTTTTTCGTGTTGACGGTCTTAGTTTTTTGGCTGACTCCTCATTCCCCGATGGATTGGGGTACAGTCGGCTATCTCTTTTTGATGCAAAGTGTCTTGATGGTGTTCTTTTTGGCAATCAGCTACTTATCTAAGCGGCGTTTTTGGCAAAAAATCACCCCCAAGCCCGGAGACAGCTTGCTGCAAAACTACTTGCAAGGAGCACGCTCGGCGGAAGAAGAACGGATCGAATCTTACATCAATCAGTTGATCCGAGAGCACCAAGAATTGATGCAGCAAGTCGTCAGCAATCAAGAAGAACAAAAGGAATACATCGATTCGTGGGTCCATGAAATCAAAGTACCTTTAGCCGCATCACGATTGCTTTTGCATTCGATCGAATTTGATATTCCAGATGAAAAATTCATCTTACTAGAAAATGAATTGAACCGCATGAACGAATACGTCGAGCAAGTCTTGTACGTCGCCCGTTTGGACAGCTTTTCAAAAGATTATCTGGTCCAAGAAATTTCATTGAAAGCCGTCATCCAGCCGGTTTTACGCAGTCAGGCCAATTATTTTATCCAAAAGAACCTGCACTATGCCGTTGAAGGTGAGGATCAGCAAGTGTTGACCGATGAAAAATGGCTCGGCTTTATCTTTCGACAATTGGTCAGCAATGCCGTTAAGTACACACCACAAAATGGGCAGCTGACAATTCGGATCGAAAAAGATGCCCAAGGAACCTATCTCCACTTGCAAGATAGTGGGATCGGCATTCCTAAAGAAGACATGCGTCGCATCTTTGATAAAGGCTTTACGGGCGAAAATGGGCGCCAAACGGACACCCACTCGACGGGATTAGGGCTCTTTTTAGCGAAAAGTTTAGCGAAGGAATTAGGCATCGAGCTAACGGCTTCGTCGACAGTTGGAAAAGGAACCACCATGACGCTGTTCTTTCCCTTGTTGAGTTATTATGAGGAAAAACGCTAATCTGCTTTTTTTCGAGTATCTTTTTGTGTTTTTTGACAAAAATCACTTGTCCCTAGAACGTTTTCACTGATACACTAAAGCCTGTGTTTAAAATTGAATGGTAAGGATGAATGAAATGGAGATACTCGTTGCATTAGTACCAATGTTTGCGTGGGGCAGCATTGGTTTAGTAAGTGCCAAACTTGGCGGGGATGCGAACCAGCAAACGCTAGGAATGACGATTGGTGCCTTTTTCTTTTCTCTGGTCGTATATTTTGTGACGATGCCAGTGATTGATGGAAAGGTGATTTTGATCGGTCTTTTGTCTGGTCTCTTTTGGTCCGTCGGTCAAAACGGTCAATTCCATGGCATGAAATATTTAGGTGTGTCTGTTGGACTGCCGCTTTCAACCGGCATGCAGCTGATTTTAAATACGGTCGCCGGTGCATTGTTTTTTGCGGAATGGACCCAGACCCGCGATTATGCATTAGGTGTTAGCGCATTGATCTTATTGGTGATCGGGGCTTATCTGACCGCTCGCCAAGATGGTGAAAGTCCGGTAGAAGCCGGCAGCAAGATGCTTGATTTTCCTAAAGGATTTCGGGCATTGATCTCATCCACGATTGGGTACGGCGCCTATACGATTTTGATTACTTGGGCAGGATTGGACCCATTGGCGATCATTTTGCCACAAAGTGTCGGGATGCTGATCGGTGCCAGCCTATTTGCTTTAAGAAAGACGAAGGTCGACCGTTTTGTAGGGAAAAATACCTTGTCAGGATTGTTATGGGGCATCGGCAATGTCTGCATGCTGATCACGGTTCAGCAAGTCGGACTAGCGGTGGGCTTCTCATTGTCGCAGATGGGAATCATCATTTCAACGCTAGGCGGGATTTTTATTCTCGGCGAAAAGAAAACCAAAAAAGAACTGCGGTATGTGGTGATTGGTTGTCTGCTGGTGATTATCGGCGGTGTTTTGCTGGGGTATATGAAAGCAACATAAACTTATGTTTTTGAGGAGGAGTTATGGATTTATTTCGAAAAAAAGTCATACAACGGGAAAGTGTGACGAATTTAAAAAAAGAGTTGAAGTTAAAAGATTTGATTATGTTGGGGATCGGCGCCATTATCGGCACAGGTATCTTTGTTGTTACAGGGACTGCTTCTGCTGAGTATGCCGGACCGGCATTGATTCTTTCCTTTGTTGTAGCTGGTATCGTTGTTGTGTTATCAGGGCTTTCTTTTGCGGAATTTGCTTCTCGGATCCCCGTTTTGGGGGGCGCCTATTCGTATCTGTATGTCGTTTTTGGTGAATTTACCGCGTGGCTGGCAGGCTGGTTTTTGATTTGCGAGTTCTTATTGGCCGTTTCTTCGGTGGCATCTGGCTGGTCAGGCTATGTGCAAGGCTTTTTGGCCAGTGCGGATATCCATTTACCAACCGCGTTGACGGGCGGTTATGACCCAAGCAAGGGGACCTACATTGATTTGATCGCTGGTTTAGTCATTATTTTTGTAACCTTGTGGGTCAGCCAAGAAGCGAAAAAAGCGTTACGTTTGAACAATGCCATGGTATGGGTCAAATTCGGTGTGATCCTCTTGTTTATCGTCTTTGGTGCCTTTTTCGTGGAACCAGACAACTGGCAGCCCTTTATGCCCTTTGGTTTTTCAGGCGTTTTTAATGGTGCAGCGTTAGTTTTCTTTGCTTTTCTTGGCTTTGATGCCGTCGCAATGGCAGCGGAAGAAGTCGAAGATGCCAAGAAAAATGTCCCTCGAGGAATCATTGGTTCCATTGCGATCGCAACAGTCCTCTATATCATTGTCACACTGATCATGACGGGAATCGTGCCGTTTACTGAATTAGGAGTCAATGATCCGGTGGCTTTTGCGATGCGTTATGTCGGTCATGGAGTGGTCGGATCAATCATTTCTGTGGGTGCGATCTTGACCTTATTAACAGTGACGATCGCTATGATGTACTCCTTGGCGCGTCTGTTATATGCCATCAGTAAAGATGGGTTATTGCCAAAAGCGATGCAAGCCATTGATCCAAAGCATCAAACACCAAAGAAAGCGACCTACATCGCGGGTGTTTTTGCTTTCTTCTTTGCGGCAGCTTTCCCATTGAATATCTTGGCAGAATTGACCAACATTGCGGCATTGTCGTATATGATCTTAATGTCCTTAGGAATCATCAAGCTGCGGAAGATGATGGGCCCACCTGCTAAAGGCGAATTCAAAGTACCACTGGTACCGTTATTGCCTTTGTTGTCCGTTGCCAGCTGTCTCTTCTTGATGACCCGTCTACAAACGGCGACCTGGATCGTTTTTGGGATCTCCTTAGTGATCGGAATCGCGATCTATTTTGTATATGGCTATCGTAACAGCGAATTAAATGAGAAAATTGACGAATAGGATTGTGAAAAGGCAAAGACCCAGATGTGGTCTTTGTCTTTTTTTGTTAACTATAGCAAAGCCTCCCAAAGAAATCTTTTGGGAGGTATGTTCTTTTGTCATTCACATTCTGATGATTGCTGGAGTCGATCATTGAAACAACAGTCTTTTTTATCAAACGTTCCCTAGGATTCTGCTTTTTTTGAAAAAATTTGCAAATGACAGACTCACTAAAGGTTCATCCAGTATGCTTTTGTTAGAGAAAAAAAGAGAGGATGTTGGCAAGTGAATTATATGAAACGAGCATGGCTGAGTGTGACGAGAAAGCGAGGGAAATCTGCGATATTGTTTGCTGTTATTCTGATATTAGGAAATGTGATCGCTGGCGCAATTGCGGTCAATCAATCGACTCAAAATGTCGAAAAGCAGATCAAAAATCAATTAGGCTCACTGGCCACGATTGAGATCGATTATGAAAAGTTGGCAAATAGTGATGGTGGTGCGAGTATGGAGGAGATTCAGCCGCTGTCAGAGGACCTGATCAAGCAGATCGGTCAACGGTCCGAAGTCAAACAGTATGACTATTTACGAGAAACAGCGATTGCTGTTGAAAACTTCAAACCTTATCGTTTCAGTCCTGAAGAGGACGACGACAATGTCATGATTGTCGGAGGAATATCTCCTTGGGTTTATTTAACAGGAACAAATCTCTTAAAGCCGTTGGATTTTGAAGAAGATACGGTGGATTTAACACAGGGACGCTTTTTTACTGAAGAGGAACAGCGTACCGGAAAACGTGTGGGCTTGATATCGGAAGAGATGGCTCAGGAAAACGGCTTGACCGTGGGAGACACTATGGTCTTAGATGGTCAGTTTGTCGATTATTCGTCAGGGATGGACCCTGAAAAGCAAAAAGGCAATGATTACTCCATCGAAATCGTCGGGATCTTTAAAAATACCAGCTTAGAAAAAGCAAATAATCAAGGACAAGATGGCATGGCCAGCTCGTTTGCATTTGATGATCGGCCCTTCAATCGTATCTATATGCCGAATGATGCCGTGAAAACGATTGTTGAAGAGGAACGTGCGGGACAGCAAGCGGCGTTTCCAGCGACAGATTTCGGTTCTGATGAGGAGTTCTTCACTCCACAATTCATTTTGAACCAACCAGAAGATGCAGAGCAATTCAAACAAGAGGTGACACCGCTCTTGCCAAATGGCTATAAGGTCAATGCCTCTACGGATGAGTATGACCGTGTGGGGACCAGCATGAATCGCTTATCACAGATTTCCTCATATGTCGTAGTGATTGCGGTGATTGCTTCCTTGATTATTATCTCCTTGATCATTGTGCTGTTTACCCGCGATCGTAAATATGAGTTAGGTATCTACCTTTCGTTAGGAGAACGACGGAAATACGTGTTTGCACAGATCGTGCTCGAACTCCTGTTGATTGGTGTCAGTGCAATGTTGATCTCCTTGGTCACAGGGAATATGCTGGGCAAGATGGTTTCTGAATCTTTGTTATCCAGTAGTATGCTAGAGGCAAATCAAGCAGGGGTGGAGCAATTCTTTGTGGGTGTACCGAAAATCGATCAAGCAACGATCAACGAAGCGTTTCGCGTTCAATACACCCTGTCTTATATCATTGCCTTTTTAGCGACCGGGATCTTGACGATCTTGCTTTCGGCAGTGGTGCCGCTGTTGTATATTTTACGTTTGAATCCGAAAAAAATCATGCTGTAAGGAGCGAAGAACATGGCAATTTTAGAAACCAAAGAGATGACGTATTACTACCAAGATGGTGAGAATCGTCGGAAGATTTTAGATAAAACCAATATCTCCTTTGAAAAAGGTAAATTTTACACGATTTTAGGGAAATCAGGCTCTGGAAAGACCACCTTTCTTTCCTTGATCAGTGCATTGGATCAACCAACCGATGGGGAAGTATTTTTTGAAGGAAAAAATATCAAAACGATCGGCTATGAAGAGTATCGCCGCAACAAGATCAGTTTGATTTTTCAAAGTTACAACTTGATCCCTTATTTGACGGCATTAGAAAATGTCCTTGTTTCGATGGCGATCTCAGACAACAAGCTCCCCGATCAACACGATCAAATTGCGTATCGCTTGCTGGATTATATCGGAATCACCTCCACGAAAGCCGATCGTTTCGTCAATCAGCTCTCCGGTGGGGAACAACAGCGGGTCGCCATCGCTCGTGCCTTGGCGACCAATGTTGATATCATTTTAGCTGATGAGCCGACGGGAAATTTGGATGAAGGCATGGAGCAAGAAATCGTGGATATTTTTAAAGATTTAGCTACTTTACACAACAAGTGCATCATCGTAGTGACCCATTCGACTGAAATTGCCAAGCAGTCGGATCAGACATTTTATTTGAAAAAAGGTGAGTTGACGGCCTATGAGTGATTTTTTATCGAAGTTTGAAGAAGAACCGAAAGAGCCAGACAAGGAATCAGCTACAGCTAAAGCACCTTCTTCCCGGGCTTCCCGCAAAGAAAAAGGTTCAGCTTCTTTAGAAGAGGGGATCGAATACGATCCCTCCTTCAAAAAGAAACGGCGGAAAAAACGACTGCTGGGGATGGGTGCGTTACTCGGGTTACTTATACTCAGCGGCTTTTTATTTTTCCAATTGGCGTACGTCCGACTGGATAACTTTGTGGACAAAGAGATCTCAGAAGTCAGGGAATGGGCGGCGGAACATGATCTTGCGATCGATGTGACGCCTGCCTATGATGAAGCCCCAGCCAATCAAGTGATCGCCCAAGAAGAAGCCGCCAGAAGTCGAGTCAGAAAAAGAAGCACCCTGCATCTAACGGTGAGCCAAGGCCCAGATCCAGAAGAGAAATTGGCATTGCCAGACTTTATGGAAATGACGAGGGACGAGGCAGCAGAGTGGATCGAAAAAAATCAAGCCAGCAATTTGACGATCGTCGATGAATACCACGATGAGATCGAGGAAAAAGCACCGATTCGAGTAGAATTTACTAATAAAGAAGTCTCGCAAGAAAACTATCATCGTCGAGATGTCGGACGAGTCTTTTATTCCAAAGGCGAAGAAACCTTTGAAAAAGATATTGAAGTACCAGACTTTCGTGATAAAACCCGTGCAGAGGTAGAAACATGGGGGAAAGCCCATGAGCTGGAGCTTGAAATCAAAGAACAGGCTTCGGATACTGTGGAAGAAGGCAAAGTCATTGAACAAAGCGTGGCACCAAAAGAAAAAATCGCGAAACGGGATGCGTTTCAAGTAACGATTTCTCTAGGGAAAGGGGTCACCGTACCAGACTTTTCAACGATTTTACCAGATGATGCCCAGGCCGCTGTTGAGGGGGTCACTGTGCGGATGCGGATGCAGTTTACTCAGAGTCTGCCTTACGGACAATTGATCTCGCAAAGTGAGACCGCCGGGACCGTTTTAACCAGCAAAGATGACCAAGGCATTGAAGTCGTCTATTCAGCAGGTCAACCGTATATCAAAGATTACCGTCGAAGCGAGCTCCTTGAAGGGGATCTGCAAAAACTCTTCTTTGATGAATTCCGTTCAAAAGGGGCGAACATCAGCTATCAAGTCCGTTATGTCAATTCAGCAGAACCCTACGGGACAATCGTGGGGATGAGCAAGTTCAATCAGTTTTTACCGTTAGAAGATACGATCACTTTCGATATCAGCTTAGGCAATCAGACAGCCCCAGCGGCTACTGATCCAGAATAGCCGAGCGGATTTATCGATGACCTGCAAAAAGGAGGAAACCCATGCGTCATCAAGAGAATTTTCAAGACCTTAGGAAAAAGCTGTTTGTCTTTTTGTTAAGCGGTATGGTAGCATTGTTGCTACACATGTGGATTCATCAATCCAGCGAACACGTGCGGATCGTTTCAACAGAACGGTTTATTGGAGAACAATTGGAATGATCCTACAGGAATGATTGTGCTGACCGAAAAGTGATTGAAAAAAGAAATGATGAGTGTAAAAGGGGGACTGACCGATGCGGATCTTATTCGTAGAAGATGAGCCATCGATCGCAGAAGCGGTTGCCAGCTTATTGAAAAAACAGCATTATTCCGTTGATTTGGCGTATGATGGCGAGACTGGGTTGGACTACGCAGCAAGTGGGGTGTATGACCTTCTCGTTTTGGATATCATGCTGCCAAAAATCGATGGGATCACATTACTAAAGACGTTACGCAAGCAAAATATTCGCACGCCGATCATTATGTTGACGGCCAAAAGCGAAGTTGATGACAAAGTGCTCGGCTTGGATGCAGGGGCAGATGATTACTTGACGAAACCCTTTCAAATGAAAGAGCTGCTGGCACGGATTCGTTCGCTAGGCAGAAGAAAAGACTTGGATTATCAAGAAGACCAGTTAGCATTTGGCAATGTGGTCTTGGCGCGTAATGAGCTGCAGTTGGCTACGACGACCAATCAAGTGGTGCTGTCACCCAAAGAAATGAAACTGATGGAGCTATTTTTATCCAGACCTAAAGTGATTTTATCAAAAGAAACCATCATCAATAAGATTTGGGGCTTTGATCCCGATGTGGAAGAAAACCGCGTTGAGATCTATGTGTCTTTGCTGCGGAAAAAACTGACGCTGCTTGAAGCGGATATCGGCATTCGCACGATCCGCAATGCGGGGTATATTTTGCAGAGCAAGGAGCCGCCATGTTAAAAAAATTACGGAATAAAATGCTGTGGTTCAATATGGCGTTGATTTCAATCATTGTCTTAGGTGCCTTTACCTTTATCTATATTTTGAATGCCACGCAAATTGAAAACGAGATCCAATCATTGATCTCGCAAGAAGCCAACACCTTAGCTGCGGTACCTATGGATGAGGAGGAAGTACGGCAATCACTGACAGAACCTGAGTATCCAATGATGTTGACCATCACGAATAGTACCAGTGAGTTCAGAGAAATCGCTCTAGTCGACGTGGATCAAATGGATGTCGTGATTCAAAGTATTGATGAGAGCGTCGATCAAAACGAGCTTTATGAAGCATTGGTCGATGCAGCGGCGAAACAAGGGGAGATCCCTAACGAAGTGAAGGTGAATGGCCGAAATTGGCGGTATGCGCTCTTTTTGGTGACTTCCTTTAGTCATTATTCGATCAATCATGATTCGACGGGGGAATATTCCACTAGTATCAATAATTACGAGCCATTTTATCAAGTGCTGTTCTTTGACGTCACCGACTACAAAACTAGTCTAAGCAACTTAAGAACCACGCTTTTGCTCATCGGGGTCTTAGCCTTAGTCAGTATTTATATCGCTAGCTTTTATGTCGCCAATCGAGCCTTACGACCAGTTGAGCTGGCTTGGCGCAAACAAAAAGAGTTTGTTTCTAACGCTTCCCATGAGTTGAAAACACCATTGGCGATCATTCAAGTCAATGCTGAGGTATTAGCTGGCAGTCCAGAAGAAACCTTGGAAAGCCAAATGAAATGGCTGGAAAACATCCAGTTAGGTTCCGAACGGATGGATGAGCTAGTGAATAGCTTATTGATGTTGACCAAATTCGAAAGTGCCGAGCAAGAAGTCGTGCGTTCGGTAATCGATGCCAGCCAAGTCGTGCAAAGTGTTTATCAAAGCATGGAGGCCATTGCGCTGGAAAAAGGGATCCACTATCAGGAACAGATCGCTAAACAGGTGCGCCTTGAAAGCAATGAGCAAGCCTTACGGCAATTGACCATGATTTTGGTAGACAATGCCTTGAAATATACACCTACTGGAGAAACCGTCACAGTGGCTCTCGTTGAACGCCAACGAAAAACGGTGCTGCAAGTGTCCAACCGTGGTTGCCCGATCCCAGAAGAAAAAATTCCCTATGTCTTTGATCGCTTCTACCGCGGGGATCCTTCTCGCAACCATCAAGACGGTGGCTATGGGTTAGGTTTAGCCATCGCCAAAGCCATCACAGAAATGCTGCAGGCACAAATCAGTTTGACGGTGGATCAAGACGGCGTCAATCACTTTGAAGTTTCATTTCATTGAAAAATGAGCTTTACCGTTAGGAAATAAAAGATATGTCGCTGCGCTCATCAAATCTTTTGCCGCATTTCGAGAAAGTCTCGCTTTCTCGAAATGCGGCTATTTATGCAGCAAAACGCATTTTTAGGAGAAGGGGACACCAAGGGAAAAAGTTTTTTTATTTCTCCTTGCAATTTTCGCAAAGTTCGGCTATGATAGGTGTGTAATCGGTTACACAGGAGGGGAGCAACATGACAACAATTAAAGATGTCGCCAATTTAGCTGGACTTTCCGTGGCGACAGTTTCAAGAGCCATGAATGGGACTGGCTATGTGAGCGAAAAAGCCCGTGAGAAAATCCATCAGGCGATCAATGAATTGAATTATTCCCCCAATGAAGTCGCACGTTCACTGTATCAGAAAAAGTCAAAATTGATTGGTTTGCTACTTCCTGATATATCCAACCCGTTTTTTCCGCTAGTAGCCAAAGGCGTCGAAGACTTTCTACAAAAAAAAGGCTATCAAGTCATCCTTGGCAACATTCAAGAAGACAATGAGAAAGCCAATGAATATTTACGTGCGTTTGAGCAAAACAATGTGGCGGGGATTCTTTCCGCTGTCGAAAATAAAAATCGTACCCAAAGCAATATTCCGACGGTCGTCTTGGATCGGATCGATCAAGATGTCGAATATGGGGTTTATTCGGATGACCTTCAAGGCGGCGAACTTGCTGCTGAAGCGATCTTAAAAGGTGACCCCAAAAAGGTAGTCGTGATTGCTGGGCCTGAATCTGTCACCCGTGCTCGGGATCGTTTATTGAGTGTTGAATACACATTGAAAAAAGCACAAGTTCCTTATGCACTAGTGAAATCCACATCCTTTCTCTTAGAGGATGCGACCTTGACAGCGAAACAAGTTTTTTTAGAACATCCCACTGTCGATAGTGTGATTGCCCCAAGCGATACCCATGCGATTGCCATCATGCAAGAGGCTTATCATCATGGCGTAAAGATCCCAGAACAACTTCAAGTGATCGGCTATGACGATATTCCCATCAGTAAATTGGTGGTGCCACGCTTGACGACGATCCATCAGCCTGCTTATCAAGTAGGTTACAAAGGAGCAGAAATGCTCTTTGCATTGATCAACGATCAATTTATTGAACAGAAAAAAATCATCCTTCCTGTTCATTTAGAAGAAAGAGAGACAGTAAGAAATGGAGGAACGCCAATTGAATAAGATCATCGTCATTGGTAGTATGGCAACAGATTTTGTAGTCACTACGAAGGTGAAACCCAATCAAGGAGAAACGGTTTTTGGGGAAAAATTTGACACGAATTTTGGCGGCAAAGGAGCAAACCAAGCCATCGCCGCTAGCCGTTTAGGCGCAGAAGTAGCAATGCTAGGCCATGTAGGAACCGATCGTTTCGGAAATGAAATCGTCGAAAACTTAAACGTGAATGGCGTTTCTACGGAGAATGTGGAACCCGTTACACATTTTCCATCTGGTGCCGCGCATATCATTTTGCATGAAAATGACAATAGCATCATTGTCATACCCGGTGCCAATAATGCGCTTGATTTAGCTCGCTTTTCCGAAATAAAAGGAAACATCACAGAGGCTGATTTAGTGATTTTGCAAAACGAGATTCCCCAAGAAGCCAATGAAGCCATCATCGACTGGTGTTGGGAAGCAAAAATCCCTGTTTTATATAATCCAGCACCTGCGAGAAAGCTCAATCCGCGTATGTTATCTAAGGTGGGGTATCTGACCCCTAATGAACATGAGTTTAAGTTGCTTTTCCCCAACCAAAAGCTTACTGACGTTTTAGCAGTCTACCCTAATCGATTGATCGTTACCCTAGGTGCCAAAGGAGCGATTTTCCATAATGGGAAGTCGGAGGTCTTAGTTCCTGCCTTTCCAGTTGCTGCGGTCGATACTACGGGAGCTGGTGATACCTTCAATGGTGCATTAGCAGTAGGGATTTTAGCAAGTGTTCCCTTAGAAAACGCCATTGCCTTTGCCAACTTAGCAGCAGCAATCTCCGTCAAAGGATATGGTGCTCAAGGCGGAATGCCTACATTAAAGGAAATGAAGGAGAGTCCATTGTATGAAGAAGCATGGGGCATTAAATAGTGAGATCGACAAAGTATTGGCGGATTTAGGCCACACCGATCAGCTTACGATCGGGGACTTGGGGTTGCCAGTACCCACAGGGGTGAAAAAAATCGATCTGGCATTAAAACTAGGTAGTCCGAGTTTTGAAGAGGTGTTATTAGTAATGCAACAAGAGATGGCAGTCGAGGCGATCGTTTTAGCAGAGGAAATAAAAACGGAGAATGCGGAGCAGTGGCAATTGATTCAAAAAACGTTCCCGAATGTTCCGATTCGTTTTGTTCCACATGAGGCATTCAAAGAAGAAACAAAGGAAAGCAAAGCCATTATTCGAACAGGGGAAGCGACACCCTATTCAAACATTATTTTACAAGCAGCCGTTATCTTCTAAAGAGACAGGAGGAAATCATGTGCAAGTCGAGATGAGCAATATTGAGAAATCCTTTGGGAAGAATCAAGTGTTAAGAGATGTCTCACTAACATTGTACCCTGGAGAAATCCATGCCCTAATGGGAGAAAATGGGGCAGGCAAGTCAACGTTGATGAACATTTTAACTGGGTTACATGCCAAAGATGCAGGGACGATTTTGATCGATGGCAAAGAAACGAACTACGCCGATCCGAAGGAAGCCGAACAAGCCGGTGTGAGCTTTATCCATCAAGAAATGAATAACTGGGAACAGATGACTGTATTGGATAACTTATTCTTGAATCGGGAATTGAAAACCACCTTTGGGCTACTAGATACGAAGAAAATGGCAAGCAAAGCGCAGGCAGTCTTTGAACAATTAGGGATTCAGATCCCCCTTCAAAAAGAAGTGGATGAACTTTCAGTCGGGCAACAGCAAATGATCGAGATCACGAAAGCGCTGATGACTGATGCCAAGGTGTTGATCATGGATGAACCGACTGCTGCCTTGTCGGATAAGGAAATTAATAATTTGTTTCAAATCATTCGTCGCTTGAAAGAAAACGGCGTAGCGATCGTTTATATCTCTCACCGAATGGAGGAGATTTTCAAAATAAGTGACAAGATCACTGTGATGCGGGATGGTCTATCGATCGATACGAAAAAGACGCAGGATACAACGATGGATGAGGTCGTGAAGAAAATGGTCGGTAGAGAGTTAGCTGATTATTATCCAGAAAAACAAGCGCAGATCGGTGAAGTCGTTTTTGAAGTAAAAAATTTAACAGCAGCTTCTAAAGTTTACCAAGGCATCAATTTTCAAGTCAGAGCAGGTGAGATCCTTGGGTTCTCAGGTTTAATGGGTGCTGGACGCACAGAAGTCATGCGAGGAATATTTGGTTTAGATGAAATTGAAAGCGGTACCTTAATCGTCGAAGGGCAAGAAGTGAAAAACTCTTCGCCTTCAAAGGCAATCGCCAATGGCTTTGGCTTTCTAACAGAAAATCGGAAAACGGAAGGCTTGGTCTTAGACTTTTCCCTGACCGATAATATCAGTTTGCCCAGCATTGATAATTTTGTCAAAACAGGCATGGTCGATAGCAAGACTGAAGCCAGTTTCGTTGCGTTAATGATCGAGCGCTTACGCATCAAAACGATGAGTGCCCAGAATTTAGCCAGCGAGCTTTCTGGTGGAAATCAGCAAAAAGTGGTTTTGGCGAAGTGGATCGGTGTCGGACCAAAAGTATTGATTTTAGATGAACCGACACGCGGAGTAGACGTAGGTGCCAAACGAGAGATTTATCAGCTGATGAATGAGTTAGCGGAACGTGGTATTGCGATTTTGATGGTTTCTAGTGATCTACCAGAAGTGCTAGGTGTCAGCGATCGCATCATTGTTTTACACGAAGGAAAAATATCAGGGGAACTCTCTCGGCAAGAAGCCACACAAGAGAAGATCATGACGTATGCGACAGGAGGAAACTAATATGGAAAAAAGTGGTATGAAAACAAAACAACTCTCGGAATCAATTAGTAAATTGGGACCTTTACTCGCTTTGATTGCTCTAGTGGCTGCTGTCACTGCCTTAAATCCAAGCTTTTTATCACCCAGTAATTTGTTGAATCTTTTGCGGCAAGTCGCAGCGAATGGCTTTATTGCATTCGGAATGACCTTTGTCATTTTGACTGGGGGCATTGATTTGTCTGTAGGGTCCACCTTGGCACTTTCCAGTGCCTTGACAGCAGGAATGATGGCCAACGGGGTGTCACCTTTAGTCGCTATTTTGATTGGGTTACTAAGTGGAGCGATCCTTGGTGCGTTGAATGGACTACTGATTTCAAAAGGAAAAATGGCACCGTTTATCGCAACCTTAGCAACGATGACGATCTATCGGGGCGCTACCTTAGTGTACACCAATGGAAATCCAATCACTGGACTAGGTGACAGCTTTCTATTCAGCTTTATTGGTCGTGGGTATCTTTTCGGGATTCCTTTTCCAGTCGTATTGATGTTTCTCGTGTTCTTTCTTTTGTTCTTGTTGCTTCATCGCACCGCCTTCGGACGAAAAACCTATGCCATCGGTGGCAATGAAAAGGCCGCTTTTATTGCTGGGGTGAAAATCGATAAGATAAAACTGATCATTTATTCGATCTCTGGATTGATGGCTTCAATCAGTGGCATGATCATCACTTCTAGGCTGAATTCTGCGCAACCAACAGCAGGGCAAGCCTATGAGATGGATGCGATTGCAGCAGTCGTTTTAGGTGGTACGAGCTTATCTGGTGGAAGAGGCAGAATTTTTGGCACGTTGATCGGGGCATTGATCATTGGTACGTTGAACAATGGTCTAAATCTATTGGGTGTCTCAAGTTTTTATCAACAAATCGTTAAAGGGATCGTGATCGTAATTGCAGTGTTACTGGATCGGAAAAGGAAATAAAAAATAGGAGGATCTATTATGAAAAAAATGTTTTTATTGGCAGCAGGCTTATTGGTACTTTCTGGATGTGGAGCGGCAACATTGGACAACGGCGGCAGTAGTGAGACACAAAGTGAGGAAAAAGCAGCTTCAGAATTGACAGTTGGTGTATCGATCTCCACCCTCAATAACCCGTTTTTTGTTTCCATGCAAGAGGGGATCAATCAACTGGCTGAGGAAAATGACACCGATGTACGCTTTGTTGATGCCCAAGATGATACTGCCAAGCAAAGCAATGATATTGATGATTTGATCCAACAAGGCGTGGATGTGCTTTTGATCAATCCCGTTGATTCTGCTGCTATCGTCCCAGCTGTTGAAGCCGCTAATAATGCCAACATCCCAGTTATTGCCATCGACCGTAGTAGCGATGGAGGAACGCTTTTGACGACGGTTGCCTCCAATAACGAAGAAGGTGGAAAAATGGCAGCAGAATTTATTCTCGAACAATTAGGGGAAAACGCAAAAGTGGTAGAACTTGAAGGCGTCCCTGGCGCTTCTGCAACCAGAGAGCGAGGAAAAGGCTTTGATGATTATGCTAAAGACAAACTGGATGTTGTTGAAAAGCAATCCGCAAACTTCAATCGAGCAGAAGGATTAACGGTTATGGAAAATATCCTCCAAGCCAACAATGACATTCAAGGCGTCTTTGCTCAAAACGATGAAATGGCTTTAGGGGCAGCCGAAGCGATGGGAAACCGAGAAGGCGTAGTGATTGTCGGGTTTGACGGTACTGAAGACGGACTCAAAGCCATCGAAGAAGGTAGAATGACGGCAACGATCGCTCAAAAACCAGAAGAAATGGGCCGCCTTGCATTGCAGGCAGCGTTTGACCATTTCCAAGGAAAAACAGTCGCTGAACAAATCGATTCACCATTAGAGTTGGTGAAAAAATAGGTAGACGCTCAATGCATTTCCTACTTTCAACATAGAAAGCCCCTCTTTGGCTGACCATTTAGGTCACCAAAGAGGGGCTTTCTTTAATACGTGGCGTTTCGTTTACTTGTTGCTGGTTAAATCCAATAAGCGGTCTTTCAAGTCTTCTTCTAGATGACCCAATTCCACTTCGGCAGCACGACGTTTTTCTTTTCCTTCTTTTTGGATCCGTAATGTTTCTTGGATCGTTTCCACAAGGTCGTTTTGTGTTTTTTGCAATGTTTCGATATCGACGATGCCGCGCTCGTTTTCTTTCGCTGTTTCAATAGCAGAAACTTTCAACATTTCTGAGTTTTTCTTCAATAGATCATTGGTGGTCTCAGAAACTTGGCGTTGTGCCGTAACTGCATCTTTTTGACGCAATAAAGTCAAGGCAATGACCACTTGGTTTTTCCATAGTGGGATCGCTGTATTGACAGAAGCTTGGATTTTTTCTGCTAACGCTTGGTTCGTGTTTTGGATCAGGCGAATTTGCGGTGCCTGTTGGATCGTGATTTGACGTGCCAAGCGCAAGTCATGAGTTCGTTTGTCTAAACGATCAAGAAATTGCGTGTAATCGTTGGCGATCTGTACGTCCATTTGATCATTCGTTTCTTCTGCTTTTTTCATGGCTTCAGGAATAATTTTGGTTTGCAATTCTTGCATCTTCAACTCGCCAGCGGCAATGTAGATGTTCAATGCATCGAAGTAATCTTTGTTCTTTTGATACAACTGTTCCAACATCATGTTGTCTTTTAGCAAACCGTCTTTTTCTTTATCCAATTTGACGGCGATCTTGTCGATTTGGGCACCGATTTTTTGGTATTTAGCGGTGATTTCAAAAATGGATTGTTTTACTTTACCAAACATCCGCTTGAATAAGTTGCCTTCCCCTGCACGCAGTTCGTCTGGATTGGCTTCTTGCAAGCGATACATCAACTCCGTCAATGAGTCGCCCACAGGGCCGATATCAGCTGCTTGGACATGGTTCAACATGGATTGGGAAAACTCTCCAAGTTTGGTTTGGGCAGCTGCACCATAGGTGATGACCGCTTGCTGGTCGGTCGCATCGATTTTGCTGGCTAATTCTTGGGCCTGTGCTTGACGCTCTGGCGGTAATTTATCAATCAAACGCGGTGCCGTTTGCTGTTCTTTCAGCTGACTGATTTCCGCTTGTTGAGTGGTGGTCAAAGTGTCGACAGGGGTTGAAAATGGGTTGTTCAATAAATCGTCAAGCGTATCCGTTACGGGTTTTGCTTGATTTGGTGTTTCACTCATAATAACTCCTCCTAATAATTGTCTGCTTTCGAAAAAAATCTAGCCTGGGCTAGATTTTTTTTTAGATTCTTTTCTTGTTGCCAATCAGAATCTATCCCTATTCATTATCTCGTTTTATGCTTTGTTTGGCAATGGATAACTCAACATCCATGTCATCAAGATCGTCTGCTACAAATTGGGAGTAGTCTTTGGCGATCAAGGAAGCCATTTGCTCGATGATTTGGGTGCTTTCCTCGATTTTATCATAGGTCTCACGACTTTTGATCTCATGGCTATTGATTTCAATGAACTTATCGGTCAAATCGACCATGTTGGGCAAGTGTGTATAAAGGAAATGACTTGCCAAAGGCAGTTTGGTCGGTTCTTTCACGAGTTCTTTGAAAAGAGCTTTTGAGGCACGCAAGGCATCGTGACGCAAGTCAATGGCTTTTAACTTGTTATTGCTAGTGATATTTTTTTGGTATTTATCGATTTGGTGTTTCGTCTGATTCATCGTTTCACGGAACAATTCGATCTCACGAGCAGTCATTCCGCTTTTCAAGTAATGGGCTTCTCGTTCTCTCGTTAAAGAAGGCAAAACTTGTGGATCGGCTGCTGGAACTTTACGCCCTCTAATACCGACGTAGACTAAAATTGCACCGACGATTAATAATAGGCTCGCAAATGAATCGCCTACTACGTTAAAAATAATACTGATGAGGACGATCGCACCAACGATCAGCCAGATGTTTTTTTTCATTTTTCCTCCTCCTAAAAATCTCTTGGACAAGTAGATTGGGTTATTCGACATCTTTATTTTAGCATGTTCACTAAAAGAAAAATATCAGACTTGGGGTGGATTTTCCGATTTTTAGTAAATTCATAAGCTTTCTTGCTATTTCTTAAGAAGATATTTTTTCTAAATTATGCTAAAGTGTTTGATAGATAAGACGTATGAGGAAAGTTAGGTGTCGATAGATGTTAGAATTTAAAGATTTTGAAGAAAAAACGATCCAACGGAATGAAATTTTTCATGGCAAGATCATTGATGTGGTCGTTGATGATGTCTCCTTGCCAAATGGCGGGACCAGTAAACGCGAACTAGTCTTTCACCCTGGTGGTGTTGCCGTGATCGCCTTGACAAGTGAGAACAAAATGCTGTTTGTTCGCCAATTCAGAAAACCGTTAGAGCGAGTGATTTTAGAAATACCAGCAGGAAAAATCGATCCAGGAGAAGGCGCTCGTCCAGATTTGACTGGCGCCCGGGAATTAGAAGAAGAGACTGGCTATCGTGCAAAAACGCTGGAGCACGTTTCTTCTATGTACCTTTCACCAGGCTTTGCTAATGAGCTCTTGCATGTCTATTATGCCAAAGAGCTGGAAAAAGTGACAAATCCCTTACCGCAAGACGAAGATGAAGTGCTGGAAGTCTATGAATTGACCTTAGAGCAAGCACAAGCCGCTATCGCTGATGGAACGATCTGTGATGCGAAGACCGTGTTTGCGATCCAATTTTGGGAGTTGCTGGAATTGAAACGGAGGAACGGACTTGCCTAAAGAACCATTGATCACCCGCAGTGAGCTTCGACGCAGACGCGAAGAAGAACAAGCGGCAGCTGAACGCAATCAGCAAATCGTAGAAAAGCAAAGCAAGAAAGAATGGAAACAAAAAGAAAAACAAATTGATAACCACTACCGAAAAGTGCGCAAGAAAAACAAAGAAATCACGAAGACCCGTGCCGGTGAGAACCAGAAATCTCGGGATCTGAACCGTTTTTTAATGAAAGCCATTGTGATCGTCACTTTATTGTTAGTCGTCGTTGGTTTGGCGATCTTTTTGTTGTGATTCTTCTAGTACTAAGAAAAAGCCGCCCCTGCATCTTCTGCAAGTGCGGCTTTTTTTGTTATTCGGTCGGCTTTTTCAAAATAGCTAAAAACATGGCCGCTGGCTGATTCATGAACAAATGATCCGCTTCATGAAAAACGGTAAAGGAAGTGGCAGTAAACCCAGTCGTCTCTGCCAGTTGAGTCAATGCGGAAGGATCAAACCCATTATGAACCAGCGGGTGAGATACGGCGGGATTTTTGAGGAAATCCACTAGATAAAGGGTTCCTCCTGGCTGCAGCAAGGCGTATAGTTTTTCTATCATAGCGGCTGTGTCAGGAATATGCAGCAAGACGAGGGATAGCAGCACAGCGTCTGCTTTTGCTTGTAAGGATTCTTGCAGCAGATCGTGGACAGTTGCAGAAGCATTGGCCAGCTGCAGTTGGTTGATTTTTTTTTCAGAAACCTCGATCATGTTAGGGGCAGTATCCCAGATGGCTAAGTGCTGGATATAAGCTGCTAAGGGCAGACTTACTAGGCCGGTACCGCCGCCGATATCGATCAGAGTGTGGTGCTGGTTGTCTTTAAAATAAGGTTCAAGGGTTTGGGTGACTAATTGTGCTAACGCGATCCGTTCAGGGGTATCGTATTTTGCTGCCATGGCGTTGAAAATTTCAGACATAAGTGCCTCCTTTTATAATGACAAAAAACTGTTCGTTTCGTCAAAACTAGTTTATCATGAAAGGAGAAAAACACGTCAGTAGATACGTGGGAATTTCTGTTGTTTTTCATTTTAAAGGGTGAAAAATAAACGAGAAGCAGGAGGCAAACACATGAAAATTGGTATTATTGGTGCAATGGAGGAAGAAATCAAGGCGTTGCGGGAACAGTTGATTTCACCGCTTTCTTGGGAACGCGGCGGCGCACTATTTATTTCAGGAAGTATCGGCAATCATGAAGTGATCGTCGTTCGTTCAGGTATCGGCAAAGTTCTGGCATCGATCACCACTAGTTTATTGATCCAACAATACGGGGTCAATATGGTGATCAATACTGGATCAGCTGGTGGGATCGGTGCCGGCTTACAAGTAGGGGATTTAGTGATTTCAGATAAAGTGGCCTATTTTGATGTCGATGTGACGGGCTTTGGTTATGAATATGGCCAGCTGCCTGGTGGGATGCCTTTGTATTATGAAGCCAGCCGCTATTTGATCAGTGAGATGACGAAAGCCGCAGAAGCGACCCATCATACCGTGAAAAAGGGACTTATCGTTACCGGCGATAGTTTTATCAATGACCCGCAAAAAGTACAGGAGATTTTAGGACATTTTCCAGATGCCTTGGCTTGTGAGATGGAAGGAGCCGCGATCGCACAGACCGCGCAGCAATTCAATATTCCTTTCTTGATCGTGCGCGCGATCAGCGACACCGCCGACCACGCAGCAACCGTCTCTTTTGATGAGTTTATCTTAGAAGCTGGCAAGCGTTCCGCTGAAATGGTCTTGGCATTCGTTGAAACATTAAAGTAACTTAAAAAACAAGAGAGCCGATTCGTAAGAGGAGGAAGGAAGCATGAGAGCATTACTATCCATTGATTATACGTTTGATTTTGTTGCAGATGAGGGACGATTGACCACGGGTGCTGCTGGGCAAGCGATTGAAGCTGCCTTAGTGGCTCGGACGCAAGCCTTTATCGAAGCCGGTGAATTTGTCGTTTTTGCCATCGATCGTCATGAGGAAACAGACAACTATCATCCTGAAAACCGCTTGTTCCCACCTCACAATCTTGCGGGCAGTGCGGGGCGACATCTTTATGGTCGTTTAGCCCCGCTTTATGAAAACTATCAGGAAGCGCCAAATGTCTATTGGATCGACAAGCGCCATTACTCAGCCTTTAGCGGTACCGACTTGGACATCCGACTGCGGGAAAGAGGGATCACGGAATTGTACCTGACCGGTGTTTGTACCGACATCTGTGTCTTGCATACAGCAGTGGATGCCTATAATTTAGGCTACAAACTGGTGATCGATGCAAATACCGTTGCCAGCTTTGACGCGGTCGGACATGAATGGGCACTACGCCATTTTGAAAATACCCTTGGTGCGAAAATCATTTCTGCGAAGGAGGAAGCATAAATGGGATGGATGGATCAATTAAAAGCAAATTTCAGTTTCAGTGAACTGACTAGCCTTTATCAAGCGTATCAAAAAGGGGATCTTGATGTGAAGGCGTTGTTGAACAATGACTTCTTACAAAAGTATACGGATTTTCAGAACTTGGATGAGTTTATGGCTAAATTAGGCATCCAGAATGAAAACCAAATCTTCGACTTTCTAAAAGACCGCCCCAATCGGCAAAAAGCCGATCAAGTCGTCAATGAGCATTCCCAATTCGATTCTGTGATCAGTATGATGAAAAAAGCTTTACAGAAATAAACAACGATAGAAGAAGGAGCCTTCGAAAATCAATTGATTTCCGAAGGCTCCTTCTTTATATATTAATGGGTGGGTTATGTAACAAATTGATTTTTATTTGCTACCACATACCCCAATTATTAAGCTGTCTAAAGTTTAGCCGGCTGTTTCGTGTACCCGCTAAAGTATTGATGGCAGCAAGATCAATAATAGATACGTACATTGTCGCCATAGCGGTAACATACATGGTAGCAATTCCCGCTATCCCAATTGGATTTGCACCCAGGAGTAAAAGAAAGACAGAGTCTAAAACGGTGTCATACATCCCTTTTAAAGCCTTTTTCGAAGCTTGATCAATGGTTTCTTGTGTATCGATCATCTTGGAAATTTCTTCCATGAATTTTTCTGGGGAGTTTATGGATTCTAATGAAGATTTTTCTTCAGTGAAATATTCAAAGAGGTCCTCGGCAATAGACTTCAATTCATCAGCGTTCTTATATCCCGCAATGGATTTTTTTACGTTAGAGACATGATTTTTAAAGTTGTAGATATCTAGATTTGAAAAATAATCTTTAAGACTAGTTACCGCATTATAAGATGATAACGCAAAATTCAAGTACTTGGTTCCCATAGTGGTTCTAAGAAAGGCATTGTAAGCATTGGTGTCATTGAAGGTGTAATATTCAGGGTAGTAACGAAGGGGAAGTCTGTCACCCACCAGCCCAGCATTGCGCTCATAATCATGCACATCAAAATAATAAAGCATAAATGTGTGCATAAGTTGATCATTGGTGGGATTGTTCCCGTAAATTCTAGTGGCAAATTGTTTGACTTTAGGAAACTCAAAAGGAACGACCGGCGTAACAGCTGGTAAATTTCTTTCTGAACGCTCCTCTGTTGGCATTAGTGACTGGTACTGTAAATTTTCAAAATCGATACTCGTATTAGCAAGGATTTCCAAAGATAAACCGATTTCTACTAGCTCTTCTTCAAGGGCGACCAATAGATTCGCTTTTTCGTAATGGTCATCAGGAACATCTGCAAAATTGCCACTCTCACTGACAGCATATGCCGTGATTGGTGAGAAAAAACCACTCAGTAAAACGACAAGTAACAATATAACTGAATATTTTTGCTTCAATTTTTGCTTCATTTCAATTCCTCCTCATAATTAAAGTTTGACAACACGTGTTATACAAGTTAAATTTATCATATAAGCACAGAAAAATGAATTATTTTATTTAAAATTGATTAATTTGTTTAAAAAATGTAGGATTAGTTATTTCGCCTTAATTTTTGAAGGTATCCCTAAGCAGATAACCTTGCTTACTAAAAGAGGAGGGAAGTGGAAAAATTCAAGATATTCGACGATGATACACATAAAGGAAAATTGTATGCTTTGATTGATTATCTAGTGATCACCTCAGCCCTTTGTTTTAGTGCATATCATTCTTTTCCGCTTACGATTCCTAAGTATTTACATATTCCGGGGACGAACGAGTATATGGTGGGTGGCTTATTTAGCGTATTAATGTCCTATTCTCTTTATAAGACCTATTTGTTGAATGCGCATAAAAACATTCCTAAAGAAAAAAAACATAGTATAGAAATCAGTTTTTTTCTCGGCTTACTCGTCTCTTTTATTTTGCTTTTATTCAGATCAGAAAGCTTAATTAATCATTTGCTTTTTCGAAACCAATTACCTTTGGAACAGATTATGTATCACTTCGATCGATTGTATTTTCTCAATCTACGTATGTTACTGTTCGCTTTGATACGGTGTTTATTCGCTTTTGACTACTATCAAGCCTTTTATTACAAAAAAAGAAAATGCTACATGGGCTATATTTATGTATACAGCTTTTTATTTCTAGTAGGAGGTGCACTCTTCTATATGTGGATCATGTCCATAAACTTTTTATTTCGCAAATAGTGTCTTCGGAGTTTACGTCCATACCTCAGTACCATAGGAAAAGTTTCTTCAAAAATATACTCAGTTATGAATAGCATAGGGGGCTTTGTATTGGGGAAAACGGATCAAGTGACGTTATACAAGCGAAAAGGAAAAATCTATTCCATCATTGATCATATAATTATGGGGGCTGCAATATTATTTGAAACATATCATAGCTCCCCAATTAGACCTATAATTCGTGGGAGATCAGATATTCGTGGGATTGGGTTGTCGGCTGTGAGCGCAATGGTGTTTTTGCTAGCTTGGGAGACAACTTTAAGTTTAAACCGTCATGAGCTTGTTCCTGAATACAAAAAGCATATCGCTGGAATTGAGCACTTTTTCTTCTTCTTGGTTGGTTTTTTTATCTTGATTTTCACTGCCGATCCCTTGATTGGTTTACTATCTCGAACGATACCGGTAGAGAAAATCACCTATCATCTTGAACGGCTCTACTTTCTTCATTTTTTTATGATGTTCTATGTTTTGTTGCGGTGTGTATTGGCATTCGATTATTATCAAGCCTTTTATTATGAAGATAAAAAATGCAGGATGTATTATGTCTTGCTTTGTTTTTTCGTGGGCGTAGGTGTCATTCGTATTCTTCGTGCCGCTCTTACTTAATCTGTCTCATTTATTCACCCCTTCTAAAAGAATCCATTAGCAAAAGACAAGCCTCAGCTGATTAAAAGATTGTCTTTCAATTGAATAAGTTTGTTACAGGATTGCTTCATTTAAATTGTGAGGAGGTTTTTAATGTTTTGAAAAAAAGATATCAACCCCTTGATAGTGATCAGCGAAAAGGAAAAATCTATTCCATCATTGATCATATAATTATGGGGGCTGCAATATTACTTGAAGCATATCATAGCTCCCAAATTTGGCCTCGTAGATTCTCGATTAGACCTATAAGAACTCTTGGAAATTCAGATATTCGCGCGATTGGGTTGACAGCTGTAACCGCAATGATACTTTTGCTAGCCTGGAATACAACTTCAAGTTTAAACCGTCATGAGATTGTTCCTGAATACAAAAAGCATCTCGCTGGAATTGAGCACGTTTTCTTCTTCTTGGTTGGTTTTTTCATCTTGATTTTCACTGCCGATCCCTTGATTGGTTTACTATCGCGAACGATACCGGTAGAGAAAATCACCTATCATCTGGAACGGCTCTACTTTCTTCATTTTTTTATGATGTTCTATGTTTTACTGCGGTGTGTATTGGCATTCGATTATTATCAAGCCTTTTATTATGAAGATAGAAAATGCAGGATGTACTATGTCTTGCTTTGTTTTTTCGTAGGCATAATTATCACTCGTGTTCTTCTAGGGGTTCTTTCGTTAGTTGTCTCGTTCATCTATCACTTCTAAAAAATCCATTAGCAAAAGATAAGCTTTAGGTGATTAAAAGATTGTCTTTCAATTGAATAAGTTTGTTACTGGATTGCTTCATTTAAATTGTGAGGAGGTTTTTAATGTTTTGAAAAAAAGATATCAACTCCTTGATAGTTATCAGCGAAAAGGGAAGATCTATTCCCTTATTGATTATGTTATTCTGGGTGCCGCAATGATTTTTGAAAAATATCATAGCTCCCCAATTTGGCCTTTGACAATTCATGGAAAAACGGAATTCGTTGCTGTCGGTTTATCGACTGTGAGCTTTTGTGTGCTTCTTCTAGCTTTTGAGAGAACCTCCAGTTCAAATTGTCATAAGTTGGTTCCGAAACACAAAAAACATATCGCCGGCATTGAATTCTTTTTTTTCTTCTTGCCTGGTTTTTTAATCTTAATTTTCACTGCTGATCCTTTGACTAGGAGCATCTCTCGAAAATTACCATTAGAGCAAATTGCGTATCATTTGGAGCGACTCTACTTTCTTCATTTTTTTATGATGTTCTATGTTTTGTTGCGGTGTGTATTGGCTTTCAACTATTATCAAGCCTTTTATTACGAAGATAAAAAATGCAAGATGTTCTATGTCTTGGTTTGTTTTTTTGTAGGCATAGGTATCATTCGTGTTCTTCTGGGGGTTCTTTCGTTAGTTGTCTCGTTCATCTATCACTTCTAAAAAATCCATAGCAAAAAGACAAACCCTAGCTTGATATGCTCCCCCTATATAGGACACTGAAATATAAAGTGGCTTATATAGGGGGAGTTTGTATGTCTAGAGGAAAAATGAAATTAAGTTCAGAAGAACGGCTAGCTTTTGTAGAAAGAGCTTTAAAAAATGAAGCTAGCATAAACAGCCTGGCCAAAGAAGCACAAGTAAGTTTCAGTACGATAGAAAGGTGGATCACTCTTTATGAGAATGAAGGACCCACAGGTTTACTCCCTACAAAAAGGAATCAATCATACTCAACAGAGTTGAAACTGAATGCGATCCATGATTATTTAGCTGGAACATATGGTAGCTTAAGAGCTGTCGCCAAGAAATACGGGCTTCGTAACAAAAAACAATTAGAAGACTGGTTAAAGATATATAATACTCATAGAAACTTCAAATCAGAAAGTGGTGGAAGTAGAATGAGTAAATCCAGAAAAACAACATTGAATGAACGAATTAAAATTGTGCATGACTGTATTATCAACGGTCGAGACTATGGGAAAACCGCAATTCAGTACCAAGTCTCTTACCAACAAGTTCGGAACTGGGTGTTGAAATACGACGAGATGGGAGAAAAAGGCTTAGAAGACCGTCGAGGGCAACGAGCGGGAAGTAAACCTGCCAGAACACCCGAAGAAGAAATGCGCGATAAACTGGCTCAACAAGAACGACGGATCAAGTTGCTTGAAATGGAAAATGACCTGTTAAAAAAAGTCAGCGAGTTAGAAAGGAGGCGGGATTTGAATTAGTTCGTCATACGTTTGAATACCAATCGATCAAAGAGCTGCACGAGACAAAAAGCTATCCAATTAACACCATGTGTACCCTGCTCCATGTCACAAGATCGGCCTATTATCGTTGGTTAAAAAATCCCAAACTGCCTGAAGTGGTATTGAATGAACAGTTGGCAGACCTTGTTCGTTATATTTATGAAGCAGACAACGATAAAGGATATCGCAGAATCTGTGAAGATCTCGTGAATGATTATGGCTTTCAAGTGAATGACAAGCGTATTCTTCGAATCTGTCGCAAACTTCAAATCCAATCAACCATCAAGCATTCAGGCAATAGTATCACTAAGGCATCCAAGACTCCGTATCATATTGCGAAAAATTATTTGAATCGAAAGTTCTATGCGGATCAACCGAATCAAAAATGGCTAACAGATGTGAGTGAATTCAAGTATTATGAAGGGGCCGAAGTGAAGAAAATCTATTTGAGCGCTATTCTCGATCTCGCCGATCGTCGCATTGTTTCATTTGTCATCAGCGACAAAAATGACAATAAATTAGTCTTTGATACCTTCGATCAAGCAGTCGCCGCCGAACCAACCGCTCATCCGCTATTTCATAGCGATCGCGGATTTCAATATACAAGTAAAGTTTTTTGCACAAAGCTAAAGAAAGCGAAAATGAAGCAGAGTATGTCTCGTGTCGCCCGTTGTACCGATAATGGTCCAATGGAAGGCTTCTGGGGAATGCTTAAGCGAGAAAAATATTATCGGCGAAAGTTTATCAGTAGAGAAAGTCTCGTTGAAATGATCGAGAAATACATGAACTATTACAACAATGGTCGCTATCAACGATGTTTGAAGAGCAAAACACCGATCCAAGTTCATCAAGAATTATTAATGGCAGCTTAATCACTCCCCCTCTTGGACAAGCGAATAGAATAAATCCGCTTAACCAAGAAGGAGGCCAGTCGAGCAAAGTTGAGGTTAAACAAAGTAAAAAACATAAAAACTGCCTACCGAATTTCGGTAGACAGTCGTCAAAATAATTTTATTCTATTTCATTGTCCACTTGACGGGGAGCCCAGCAGCTTGATATGGTTTGTCTTTTTCTTACGCTATTGTTTACCAGATCTGCACACGATCTTCTGGTGCACGATACATAGGGTCACCAGGTTTGATATCAAAGGTTGTATAGAATTCATCGATGTTTTGGACTTGGATATTGGCCCGTAGTTTCGCTGGTCCGTGGACATCGATCGACAGTAAGAGCTGTTGGTATTGTTCTTTGGCTTTTGTACGCCAGATCTTCGCCCAATTGGTGAAGAAGTCTGCTAAAGAAACATCGCTTTCTTTTTGCGCTGCTTCTAGCGCACAGCTTAGTCCGCCTGCATCGGCGATGTTTTCAGAAACAGTCAACGTTCCATTTACGGTACCGCCGGCAAAGGGCAGGCCATCAAACTCGTCGATCATCGCTTGAGCTAAGCGTTCAAAGTGGGCCAAATCTTCTTCTGTCCACCAGTTGTTTAAATTACCATATTCATCAAATTTTGCCCCGTTGTTGTCAAAGGCGTGGGAGATCTCATGAGCAATGACCGCGCCGATCCCCCCATAATTTGCGCTGGTGGATTGCTCCAAACTATAAAAGGGCGCTTGTAAGATTGCTGCTGGGAAAACGATCACGTTTTTAAATGGGTGATAGTAGGCATTCACGGTAGCGGCGGACATTTCCCATTCCTCGCGATCCACGGGCTGCTGCCATTTTTTGAAGGCATCTTCTCGGAACAAACGATTGAAATGCAGGGCATTTGCCAGCAGACTTTTCTCTTCATCGGTATGCAATTGGTCATAAATAGCAGGAACTTGATCAGGGTACCCGACATGGATGCCTAAACGATTCAATTTGATGATCGCTTTTTGGCGAGTTTCTTCACTTAACCACGTGTTGTTGCGCAAACGATCTTGGTAGACAGCAATCATTGTTTCCACCATGTGTTTGACGTCTTTTTTCGCCGTTTCCCCAAAGTACTTGCGTCCATAATAATCACCGATCACTTGACTAAAATGACCCATCGTTAAGTAATAAGCCGCTTTTTGTTGGGGAGCCGCTTCATCGATCCCTGATAAGTAGCGACTGTAGGTTCCGCCTAACTGACGCAATTCTTCACTCAGATAGCTAGTATAGCGCAAGCTTTGGTTGACGATCATCCAGCCTTTCAAGAGTTCAAAATGGCTATCAGAAACAATAATGTCAAAGGCTTCAAAGTAAGCGGGTTCCGTTACGATCAGCTCTTCTGGTGTACCTGGTAAAAGGGCTGTCAAGAGTTGTCTAAAATCGATCTTGCTGGCTTGCTTTGCAAATTCTTCCAAGGAGCGAGGATTATAATTTTTGCTATAATCCGCACTTTCTTCCGCACTGCGCACATGAGGGGCGATCAATTTATCAAAAGCGATCGCTTGCTCTACCAACGATTCCGCTTCTGCTTGGTCTTTTCCATAAGCAACTAAAACGTTGACGGCCATCTCAAAGTAGACTTGCAGCATTTCGCTTACTTGGGGATTTTCTGTGTAATAGGTTTTATCCGGCAAAATAGTAGCAGGCGGATAGACAGACAAAGTATTCATTTGCGCATTTTTCATGTCTGCATCGACATCTAGTTGGAAAGGCAAGGCAATGCCATCTAAAACGAAACTTGCCAGTTGCTGATTCAATTCCTCATAAGAACGCAACGCTTCGATTTTTGCTAATAGTGCATTTGCTTCAGTAGCTCCAGCTGCCTCTCGTTGGGCAAAATCGCTGGCTAAGCGGTAAAAAGCCACAGCATCCTTCATGCGGCCTTTTGGCGTAGCATGGGGATCGTGTGCCATATTTTCAAATTCTGCGATCATTAAGGAATCGATTCCGTCAACGAGATCTTGGAATCCACCCGTAGCGGGTTTATCTGCTGGAATAACAGCGGTCTCCAGCCACTCGCCATTTACATAGTCATAAAAATCATCTTTTAACAAGGTTGTCATGTCTTTCGCTCCTCTCGCTTTCTACTATTATGAAACAAAATCTGTAAGGACGCAAAGAAAAGTTTTCTAGACGAAAAAGGGTTTTGATCCAAGTAGGAGGAGAATCTAAGGTATAATAAGAAAAAAGGCAGGTGAACGAGATGGAACAAGTAGAGTGGAAAGGGATCGCCGAAGAGCGGTTTCGTCCGTATAAGCAGTGGGTCACTCCTTCAGGGTATTTATGCGGCACCTATGCGGCAGCCGTCTTTTTGGCCTACTATCAAGATTACATCGATGAAACGATCATCCCGAAAGCGTTTCGTAGAAAAAAACAGCGAGATCTGACAGTAGTGACGGAAATGCTGCGGGTGCTGATTCAGCCTCATGGGTTGCCGACGATCGCTTGGCAAGTCAGTCATGGATTGACTCGGTTTTTCGATCAATTCCAATTGCCTTACCGCGGACGTGCGACTGTTGTTGGCGGCTGGCATCGAGCGTGCAAACGAATCGATGAAGGCAAACCGGTGATCATCGGTATTTTGAAGCCTTTAGGCAGCACGTATGGCAATCATTGGGTCGTGGCTTACGCCTACGCTGAAACCGCCAGCGGAGAACGCTATTTTAAAGTTCATGACAACTGGGGCAACTACAAAAAAGTGATTCCCGCCAGTTGGGTAAACGGTACCGTCACACTTCCTTGAACGAGACGGTTAAAAAAACAGTCACTTTGTGCTAGAATAGAAGAAAACAACCACATTCATTGGAGGCAATCATGGGCGAAAGTTATAAAGATAGTTCGTTGAAAATTTTTAGTTTAAATGGAAATTTACCATTAGCAGAAAACATTGCGAAAGTTTTCGGTACAGAACTAGGGAAGTCAAAAGTGACACAGTTTAGTGATGGAGAGATTGCCATCAATATCGAAGAAAGTGTGCGGGGCGACCATATTTATATCATTCAATCGACGAATGAACCCGTCAATGATCACTATTTAGAGCTATTGATCATGATCGATGCGATGAAACGGGCTAGTGCGAAGACCATCAATGTCGTTTTGCCTTATTACGCATATGCACGGCAAGACCGAACCGCCAACCCGCATGAGCCGATCACTGCAAAATTGATTGCCAATATGCTGGTGGAAGCAGGGGCTTCTCGAATCTTGACGCTTGATCTGCATGCCGTCCAAGTTCAAGGATTTTTCGACATCCCAGTGGATAATCTCTTTACGATCCCATTGTTTGCCCATTACTATCGCGAACAAAAAATGACGGGTGACGACTATGTCGTGGTTTCACCAAAAAACAGCGGTGTCCAACGGACCCGTAGTTTGGCAGAATACTTAGATACAGCGATCGCGATCGTCGATCAAGATGAAGCCGATGGCGGCTATGTGATCGGTGATGTCGTTGGGAAAAAATGTATTTTGGTTGATGACATTTTAAATACCGGCCATACATTGGCAAAAGCGGCAGACTTGTTGAAGGAAGCTGGTGCCAGCGAAGTGTATGCTTGTGTCTCTCACGCCTTGCTTTCACCGCCTGCTAAAGAAATTTTGGATCAATCAGCGATTGAAAGTATTTGTGTCACCGATTCTTGCTGGACTAGCGAAGAACGCCATCCGCAAAAACTGCACTACATTTCTTGTGCTGAATTGATGGGGGAAGCCGTTCGCCGTATCCACGAAAATACACCAATGAGTCCATTGTTCCGCCTGGAAAGCAAAGAGTATAAATAAAAATATGAAAAGCACCCGCTATCCTTAGGGACAGCGGGTGCTTTTGCATGTAAGGGGAAGTGGATCAGACCCAGCGGATCAGTTCAACTGGTTGCGGTTTAAGACCGTTTCTCGTTTGATCAGCTTATGTGGTACGACCAGCTGTACGCCGTTTGAATCTTCATGATTCAATTGCGCCATCAGCCGTTCGGTAGCGATTTTTCCTAAGGACAGCACGTTGATATCGATACTAGTCAAATACGGATGGGTCAAAGTAGCAAAGATCGAATTGTTGAAACTGATGATGGATAAATCGTCGGGGACTTTGTAGCCATACATCGTTGCTAATTGAATGATCCGCACAGCGAACAGATCATCGATCACGACGATGGCCGTTGCTTGGGATTCTTTGATCGTTTCTTCAAACGTGACGTAATCTTCCGCTTTTTCAAAGGTCAATGCTGGATAAAAGGGGAGATTTGCCAGCATCATGGCTTTTTGGTAGCCGAAGAAACGCTCGAAATACAGGTTTTCATGGGTCGTATTGGTAGCAAATAATATCTTCGTATGCCCTTGGGCGATCAGATGCTCGGTTGCTTGCTTGCCTAACAACTGGTTGTCATTATCGACAAAAACGATTTTGTCTTCATTGCTGTATGGTTGACCAATCAAAGTAAAAGGGACTTCTTTTTCGACCAGATAGTCGATGATGGGGTCTTTTTCATCGGAATAGACCAAGATAAAGCCATCTACTTGTTTTTGCAGGTGCATCCGTTCCACGTTTTTTAGTAATGTAGCAAAGTCACGGGCGGAGGCAACGGCAACCGTCATTTGATGATGGCGGGCCTCTTCATTGATGGCTTCGATCGTTTCTAAATAAAAGGGGTTTCCTAGTCGTTCTTTCGAATCAAGAGGCGGCAAGATCACGCCGATGGCACTGGATATCTGTTTGCCGAGATTTCGAGCCGCAAGATTGGGGACATAGCCCATTTCTGCCATTACTTTGCGCACTTTCTTCTTGGTATCTTCAGAAATGCTGGGATGATCGTTTACGACACGAGAAACCGTGGATGTAGCGACGCCAGCCTTTTTGGCGACATCTTTGACCGTAATGCTCACTGATTTCCCTCCTTTTTTAGCTTATAGTATCACAAAGTGTTGGCACAAGGGTAGAGCCAATCAAAAGAAAGAAGAAATGCAGACATTTCTTCTTTCAGAAGGCTTGTTTAGTTGATCGCTGTACTGATTTCGTCTTCTAAAACATAGTCTTTGCCATACAACTTGATTGGCAATGCCTCACCGCTGATTTTCTTCAATGTCACCGTCGAGTCATTGACGGAAACAAAGAGCAGACGTCCACGATAGTTGATGTGGAAGGCATAGCGGCTCCAAGTTTTAGGTAAGAATGGCGCAAACCCTAAGTGGTCGTGATCGGTTTTCATTTGAGCAAAACCTTGAACGATCGCTAACCAGCTGCCGGTCATAGAAGTGATGTGCAAGCCATCATCGGTATCATTGTTGTAATTGTCCAAATCAAGACGAGCAGTCCGCTCATACATTTCCAACGCTTTTTCTTCCATGCCTAATTCCGCTGCTAAAATCGCATGGATACTTGGAGAAAGGGAAGATTCATGCACTGTCATCGGCTCATAGAAATCAAAGTTCCGTTGTTTTTCTTCTTTGCTGAATTGATCGCCTAAGAAGTAGATACCTTGCAAAACATCGGCTTGCTTGATAAAGCAAGAGCGCAAGATATGATCCCACGACCAATTTTGGTTCAACGGCAAATGTTTTGGATCAAGATCGGAAACGGGCATCAAGTCTTTGTCTAAGAAGGTATCATGCTGGACGAACACACCAAGATCTTGGTCTTCTGGGAAGTACATATTGTCGATGATGTCTTGCCATTTGGCTTGTTCTTCGTCAGAGATCGTGACAGTCGCTTCGTCTTTGAAGGCTTCATAGCTGGCTAAGGTATAAGCTAAGACCCAAGTAGCCATTTTATTGGTGTACCAGTTGTTATTGATATTGTTTTCGTATTCGTTTGGTCCTGTAACGCCATGGATCATGTATTTTTGCTGGCGTTTCGAATAGTGGACACGATCTGCCCAGAAACGTGAGATCGCACTTAACACTTCTAATCCTTCTTTTTTCAGGTAACTTGTATCGCCAGTATAATTCGTATAGTTGTAGATGGCATAAGCGATGGCACCATTTCGGTGGATTTCTTCGAAAGTGATCTCCCACTCATTGTGGCATTCGATCCCAGTGAAGGTCACCATTGGGTAAAGGGCACCTGCTAAGCCTTGTTTTTGCGCATTGATATGGGCTTGCGGCAATTGGTTGTGACGGTATTTCAACAAGTTACGGGTCACTTCTGGTTTTGCTAATGCCAAATACAATGGAACTGCATAGGCTTCGGTATCCCAGTAAGTCGCACCGCCATATTTTTCACCAGTAAAGCCTTTCGGTCCAATGTTCAGGCGCTCGTCTTCGCCATAATAGGTTGAAAACAATTGGAACAGGTTGAAACGAATTCCTTGTTGCGCCGCAGCATCGCCTTCAATGATCACATCAGCTAAATCCCAGCGGGCTTTCCAAGCAGCAACTTGTTCTGCACGCAACGCATCATAATCTGCTTTGTATAAAGTGCCTAATTCGGTGACTTTTGCTGGATGATCATGAGCGGGAACATCACGACTCGTAACGATCAAGACTTCTTTGATCAATGAGAAGGTGTCACCGGCTGTTCCAGAAAAGGCAAAGGTATCAGCAACGCAAAGCTCGCTTTTCACGGAATCGATCGGTGTTTGGCTATGACGCATAGCAGAAGTGACAGTAAAGCGTTCAATGTCAAAATTATTTTCTACAGTCCGAGTGGTCAAGTAATGGAAGGTTTCGGTTTGGCCATGAGCCAATTCTTCCCAGAAACGTTCGTCGTAGTTGCTGTCTTCGTTATGGACATTGTTATCTAGTTTAGAAACGACTTTGATCTCAGCGTCGCCTTCAATGATCTCAGCGTCCATCTTAATGAGGGCAAGTTCACGTTTTACGATGCTCAAGAAGCGTTCAAAAGAGAATTTTACGGTGGCGCCTGCCAAAGTGACAGTAAAGTTGCGGCGTAAAATCCCGGTTTCCATGTCTAGTTCTAAACGGAAGTCACTTGGGCTGATTTTTGCTAAGTCGACTAATTGGTCATTGACAAATAGGTCCATTGCAATAAAGTTGACCGCGTTGATCACTTTGCCAAAATAGTCAGGGTAGCCGTTTTTCCACCAGCCGACACGGGTTTTGTCTGGGTACCAGACACCAGCGATATAAGTACCTAAGTGATGATCGCCGCTGTATTGTTCTTCAAAGTTGCCGCGCATTCCCATGTAGCCATTCCCGATACTTGTTAGCGACTCTTGCAGTCGACGATTTTCTTTATCTAAGGTAGATGTCGCGATTTTCCATGGATCGATCTCGAACAATCGTTGGATTTTTTTCATGAAAGTCCCTCCAGAATCTTTTTGATATCTCTATCATAAGCGCAAACGATTGCATCGTCAAGTGAAAGTTGTTGCGTTTAAAGAATTTCCTATTAGGAAACATCGAGAAAGAGAGATTCAGTTATATAAAGGTGAAAAGCGAATAGAATCCCTTTTGATATTTCTGGGTTTACAAAATCTTTTTTCTCCGTTAGAATGAAATCATTAAGAAACCGATTGCGTAAATCGATTCAGGGAAGGAAGAAGGAAGATGAAAAAATTATTGAGCTTCGAATTTTGGCAAAAATTCGGAAAAGCGCTAATGGTGGTTGTCGCTGTTATGCCAGCTGCTGGTTTGATGATCAGTATTGGGAAAACGATCCCAATGATCAATGCCGACTGGGCATTTTTGATCACTACAGGAGGCGTCATTGAAAACATTGGTTGGGCAATTATTGGTAACTTGCATTTATTATTTGCATTAGCTATTGGTGGTAGTTGGGCAAAAGAGCGAGCTGGTGGGGCATTTGCTGCTGGGATCGCCTTTATTTTGATCAACCGAATCACTGGTTCGATCTTTGGCGTGACGAGCGCGATGTTAACCGAAGAAGGCGCCTTTACCCATACGTTATTTGGGACGAAGATCATGATCGACGGCTTCTTTACTAGTGTATTAGAAGCACCTGCTTTGAACATGGGTGTCTTTGTTGGGATCATCGCCGGTTTTGTGGGAGCAACAGCTTACAACAAATACTATAATTTCCGCAAATTACCGGATGCGCTTTCCTTCTTTAACGGCAAACGCTTCGTACCTTTCGTAGTGATCGCCCGTTCAGTAGTCGTCGCATTAGTGTTATCGATCGTTTGGCCCTACATTCAGGCAGGCATCAACAACTTCGGTTTATGGATCGCGCAATCACAAGAAAGTGCGCCCGTTTTAGCACCGTTCTTGTTTGGAACCTTGGAGCGGCTGCTCTTACCATTCGGGCTGCATCACATGTTGACGATCCCGATCAATTACACCGAATTAGGTGGAACTTACACGATTCTTTCTGGCGCACAAGCCGGCACCCAAGTCTTTGGACAAGACCCATTATGGCTTGCTTGGGCAACGGATCTAGTGAACATGCGCAATGCTGGCGATACGTCACAATATCAATTTTTATTGGAAAACTTTGTTCCTGCCCGCTTTAAAGTTGGACAAATGATTGGTTCATCTGGGATCTTGATGGGCTTGTCTTATGCCATGTATCGCAATGTCGATGCGGACAAACGGCACAAATATACCTCTATGTATTTATCAGCTGCTATCGCTGTCTTCTTGACAGGGGTAACGGAACCGTTGGAGTTCATGTTTATGTTTGCTGCCGTACCGCTTTACATCGTTTATGCAGTCGTACAAGGGGCGGCGTTTGCGATGGCGGATATCGTCAACTTACGGGTCCACTCTTTTGGGAATATCGAGTTGTTGACCCGTACCCCAATGGCGATCAATGCCGGCTTAGGACAAGATTTGATCAACTTTGTGTTAGTGACCATCGTCTTTGGTGTTGGGATGTATTTCTTGGCCAACTTCTTGATCAAAAAATTCAACTTTGCAACACCAGGTAGAAACGGCAACTACGAAACAGAAGGAGCCAGCGATGCGCCAGCAACAGCTTCGGCGGATGGAAATTTGAACCCAGATTCGCAAGTCGTGAAAATCATTCATTTATTAGGCGGACGTGAAAATATCGCCGACGTTGATGCATGTATGACCCGTTTACGGGTCTCTGTGAAAAATCGAGAAGCGGTCGGCGATGAAAAAGCATGGAAAGCCGCAGGGGCTTTAGGCTTGATCGTAAAAGACAACGGTGTGCAAGCAGTGTATGGACCGAAAGCAGATGTCTTAAAATCAGACATTCAAGATATCTTAGATTCTGGTGTCACGATTCCCGAACCGACGGCTAGTCAAGCACCAGTAGAAACCACTACCCACCAAAGCCAAGGCGTGACAGCTGAACTAGCTGCCGTTGCCACTGGAGAAGTGATGCCGATCACCTCTGTCAAAGACCAAGTGTTTGCGGAAAAAATGATGGGTGACGGTTATGGCGTGCGTCCAGAGCAGACGACAGTTGTCGCACCAATCAGCGGGAAAGTCACCAACATCTTCCCAACGAAACATGCTATTGGCTTGCTTTCTGATGAAGGCATCGAAGTATTGGTTCACATGGGCTTAGATACCGTTGACTTAAACGGTGCCCCCTTTACGGTAGCTGTCACTGAAGGACAACAAGTGGCGGCGGGTGACAAGTTAGCGGAGATGGATCTCGCTGCAGTAAGTGCTGCTGGCAAAGACACCACCATCGTTGTAGTGTTGACCAACAGCAATCAAATCGATTCCTTTGAATTGACCCAAATCGGCAAGCAACAAGCAGCCGCAGTTGTTGGAATCGTAAAACTATAATAAAATGACAAGCGGGTCGACTCTTTTGTTGACCCGCTCTCTTTTATTTTTAAAAGGAATCGTACAAGCAAACCGAGAGAAGGAGCCTTATTCATGAAGGTATTAACATTGAACACCCATAGCTGGTTAGAAGAAAATCAGCTAGAAAAATGCAAAATGATCGCACAAGAGATTGCAACAGGCGACTATGACATCATCGCCTTGCAAGAAGTCAACCAAACGATCGCTGCTCAAGCCATCGTTCCTGATGGGCTATATTGCCCCACAGATACGCTGGTGGAAATCAAGGAGGACAATTTTGCTTTACGCCTAGTGGAAGAACTGCAACTGTTAGACTGTGATTACTACTGGTCATGGACCTACAGTCACGTAGGCTATGACATTTACCACGAAGGCAATGCCTTATTGTCCAAACAGCCCATCATTGCCAAAGAATATCTTGCTTCACAAGCCACGGATGTCTGGGATCATACCACGCGCAAAAACCTGAGCGGCGTGACTGAAGCCGATGGACAGATCGTACAAGTCGTTAGCTGTCACTTTTCTTGGTGGCAAGACGGTAAATTTGCCTACGAGTGGCAACAGACAGAAGCATTTTTAGCAGAACGGGCAGATACCTTATTGATTCTAGGAGATTTCAACAACGATGCGGCCAGTTCTGGTCATCAACTCGTCCTTGACAGCTCCTTACAGCTGCAAGACAGCTTTTTAACGGCTGCCGAAACGATCGGTGAAGCCTCTGTCGTTAAAGCCATTGATGGTTGGCAAGACAATCGAGAAGCATTGCGGATCGATTATGTTTTTGCATCCAATGACCTGCAAGCAACGGAATATGAAGTCGTTTTTGACGGAACGCGTACTCCGATCGTCAGCGATCACTTTGGAATCAAAGTGGTTTTTGCTTCAAAAACAGAGCCAAACTAGCAGAAGCGACAGCAAAAAAGCAGTGCCAACCGGCACTGCTTTTCTTTTTGGGGAAGTTAAATCGCTGATCGAACAAGGAGGAAAAAGAATAAACTCAATAAAAGAATGAATGCTAATGCCCCATAGGTAAAACTCTTTTCGCCCCAGGTTGCGTTTTCCTCCTGACTTGAAAGACTTCTTCTTGTAAAAAAGACGAGTCCTGCGCCGATGACATTCGCTGTCAGCAACTGCTGGAAGAAGATCAGGAATAAATACTGACCCAAAAGGCCTTTTTTACTCATGGAAAACCGTTGAATAAAGTACAGGCAAGCCCCTTGCAGCAAAAGGAGACTACTTAACAAGACCCCTAAAGCGGCTAACGGTTGCGAGCTGAGGTACTGGGCAAAGGTCATCCCATGGTTGAAGGCAGTCAAGGAAAGATAAAGATAGTAAGCACCGGCGATCAAAAGCCAATAACTCAGTAAAATCAATGGAAACGCCCATTTTCGTTTAGTCATGGTTGCCCTCCTGTAAAGTGAATAGTCCGTAGGAACGGATCAAATAATCAATCAAGCAGCTTAGTCCGATCAAAGACTGGCTAGGGATTTTCTTGCGACCGATTTGAAAAAAATCGCAATAATAGGTCAGGTGAAACGTTGAATGGCGAGCAAAATAATTATCTCCTGGCGCACTCAATGTCAAAACGGGAATCTGACGAATCGCAAAAGTCGTCAGATTCTCTTTGACGTTTTCTGTTTCGCCGCTCAGTGAGGCGATGATCACACAATCTTCGGCAGTGATCATCGGCATGACCATATCAAATTCCGTTTTGTTCGGCAATACGATCACTCGTTTTTCCATAGAAAGCATCATTTTGGAAAACTCCTCCAGTGCTTTCTTTTGGGAAAAACCAGTTGGGTAGCAGTAGATGGTTTTGCTGCGGTCAAACAAGCAGTTGAGGGCAGCTAAGTCTACCGTTTTTAAATAGTTGAGGGTGGCGAAAATATCCTCTTGTTGCTTTTCAAAAATCGTTTTTTGTTGCGAAATCGTTGTTGCCTGTTCTTGCTGATGCCGTAGAAAATATTTGAACTCGGAATAGCCAGAAAAACCAAGTTTTTTCGTCAACCGTAAAATAGAAGACTTGGAGACGTGAACCTGCTCGGATAGCTCGACGATCCCCATAGATAGAACGGTGTCGCCGTTGGAAAGAATGTAGTTTAGAATGCCACGATCAAGTTCACTTAACTCTGATTGGTGCTGTTGAATCAAATACTGTAATTTCACAAAAACCCCTCCTTATTGATTAAGTATAGCTGAAAAGCCAGGAGGGGAGGCGAAGAACGCTGGCTAGTGTAATTCTGGCCAAAAGGCTTGATTTGCTTCAATCAATTCATCGAGTAATTCTTTGGCTACACGGGCATTTGGAACCACTTTTGAAAGAATCAGTGCTTGCCATAATTTCTGGTAAGAACCCTCTGCCCAAGCTTCCACGACTAATTTTTCTACGGCGACTTGTTGTTCCATCAATCCTTTTTGGAAGCGAGGGATCTTGCCTTGTGTGATTGGTTCTGCCCCGTTACTGCCGACGATACAAGGCACTTCCACCATTGCCTGTTCATCAAAGTTGACGATCGCTCCTTCGTTAGGCACGATCAACAGCATCCGTTCTTGCGTGTTATAAGCAATCGCTCGTGCAAGGTCCACGATGTAGCTGGCGTGTTCATCCACTTCAAGCGTGGTGTCAGTCGCTGTTTGGTTTTCTACGATGCGTTGGCATTCACCAAAGACGTGTTTTTCGCGGCCAGCCATGACTTCATTTGCCCGTGTAAAAGATGGGTTGGTGTGCGCCACTTCATCTTGAGGGAAAAAGTAATATTTCAAGTAGGTATTTGGCAAAGTGGGTGGATCAACTTCGTAGACTTCTTTTGCTTTGGCAAAGGTGTGCATCCAGCTGGCATCAGCATGTTGGCTCGCTTCGATTTCTTCTGGCAATGAATAGCCGTATTTTGCCACATGCGCCTGGATCTGCGGCAGCAAATCATTGCCAGCTTTGTCTCGTATATCTGTCCACCAGCCAAAGTGATTCAATCCATAATAGCGAACCACCAACTCTTTGCGAGAAGCTAAACCGATCGCTTGCGCCATCCGTTCTTCGATTCCCACTGGCATATCACAAATATTAATGATCTTGGCATCAGGGCGCAATTTACGAGTCGCTTCTGCGACGATCGCTGCAGGATTGGAATAATTCAACATCCATGCATCAGGGGAATATTTTTCCATGTAATCGACTAACTCCAATACACCGCCGATAGAACGCATCCCATAAGCGATCCCGCCAGGACCACAAGTTTCTTGGCCGACCACACCATATTTCAAAGGGATTTTTTCATCCTTTTCGCGCATCGCATACAAGCCAACTCGGATATGCGCCATCACAAAATCGACATCCTGAAATGCGGTTTCGGGATCAGTGGTTGCTAAAAAGCTGATTTCTGGTGCGCGTTCTTTCAATAAAATCTCGCAAGCTTGTGCAACTTTTTCTTGTCGTTCTTCCAAATTGTCGTAAAACTTGATTTGGCGAATCGGGAAACGATCCAAGTGTTCCAAAAGCATCAAGACGATTCCTGGGGTAAAGGTACTGCCGCCTCCGGCGATCACGATTGAAAATTTTTTCATTTTTGTTTCCTCCTTAGTCTGATACAGCTAATAATTTTTCGAATTGTTCTCTCACTTGTGGCACATCCAGACCAACGATCACTTGGAAGGCGTTGCCGTTGCGAACAACACCATGGGCACCAGCGCCTTTAAAGATGTCATCTGGCAGCACTTGGTCTTGATCTTTGACGGTGATTCTTAGGCGAGTGGCACAATTAGTGACTTTATCAATGTTGTCGCGACCGCCAAACCCTTCTAAGTAGACTGCGGCTTGTTCGGTGTAGCGATTGGCACCAGCCATCACTGGCGTTCCAGTGTTGGCTTGTTTTTCTTTATAATCTTTTTTGGTGTACAGTTTGACTTCGCTATTGTTTTCTTCCCGTCCTGGTGTGGCTAACTTAAATTTGAGGATCAAGAAGCGGAAAACAAGGAAATAAAGGGCAGTAAAGGCTAACCCGATCACCAGCTGCGTGAAGATCATACTGCGATGATTTTGAAATAGCGGAATCCAGACCTTCGCCAACAGATCGATCAAGCCGCCTCCCATATCTCCAACGACCCCGAAGGCAAACATCGTTGCCGCCATGGTCGCTGCTAAAACAGCGTGCACCGCAAAGAGGGGTGGTGAGATAAAGAGGAAGGTGAATTCCAATGGCTCAGTGATACCAGCTAAAACGGCAGTTAAAGTGGCAGGGATCAAAATCGCTAAGACCTTCTTTTTGTTCTCAGGCTTGGCTGTGAAATAAAAAGCAGCAGCGATCCCTGGTGCAGCAAAGATCTTAGAATTGCCATGTAAAGCAAAGCCCCCTTCAGGGAAAAGCTCTTTCAATGGTCTGGTGGATTGGGCAAATTCTTGTAAATGTGCCATCCAGTATTTGGAGATTCCTTCTTCGACGACAGCGGGACCAAAAACAAAGGGGGTATACACGAAATGATGGAGACCTGTGGGAATCAATATTCGCTCTAAGAAAGTATAGAGCCAGACCCCAAAGACCCCAGCACTTGCTAGAAACCCTTGCATGGACCCAATGCCAGCTTGGACTTTCGGCCAAATCAATGCGATCAAGAAAGCAACTGGCAGCATTAAAAAGAAACCGAGGATCACGACAAAGGAAGAGCCTTGGAAGATTCCGAGAAAATCAGGCAGCTTCGTATCGAAAAACTTGTTGTGAAGATAGACGACGATCGCCGAAATAAAAATTGCTCCGATAATACCAGTATCTAATGTTTTGATGCCAGCGATCATTTTCAAACCACTCTCACCGCCGGGATCAGCTGCAAAGTTGACACCGAAGAAGTTACCAAAGTATTCGATCATGCCAGAAATAAAATAATTACAAGTAATATAGACGACAAAGGCTTCCATTGCCGCTCGCGCATTGGCTTTTTTTGCGAGACCGATCGGTAATCCAATGACAAATAATAATTCCATTTGGTTGAAGACCGTCCACGCACCGTTTTCAATGATCGTCCAAATGTTGTACCAAGTAGAGCCTTCAGTGGCGATGCTCCCCACAAGCATCGGATTTTTAAAGATAATACACAGCGCGACCATGATCCCTGAAAAGGAAAACAAGAGGACCGGGGTAAACATCGCACCGCCAAACCGCTGAACTTTTTCCATCATAATTTCTTAACATCTCCTTTCAATTTTTACTACAACCTCAGTATAGAAAAGAAAGATAGCGGTTACAATAAAGCGAGGAAGCATAGGAACGTAGAAGCAAACAAAGAGAAAAAGTGGCAACTGCGGGGAAATTTCCCATAAAAAAACAAACCTGCGAAACACAGGTTTGTTTGCTACGTACGTGTATTTAAATTTCGACGTTGCCATAACGATTGGCAAGGGCGGTGCGGATCAAGCGCTCTGCCAAATGCTCATTTCTTGCAAGGAGCGGTCCGTGGAAGTAAGAGCCGAACACATTGCGGTAAACCACGCCTTCGGTTTGGTCTTCGCCATTGTTTCCTTGTCCTTGGATGACTTTCCCCAATGGTTTTTCCCCTTTACCTAAGAAAGTACGGCCATTATGGTTTTCAAAGCCATAATAGGTCTCATCGAATTCTTCATTGTGGATCACGATGTCACCGATGAACCGATTGTTTTCCTGGCTTAAGGTGTAATGATCCAAGGCACCGATCCCCTTGATTTTCTCGCCGTTGGCACCGATGTAGTAATGACCCAGCAATTGATAGCCGCCGCAGATCGCCAGCATGACGCCATCATTTTCGATATAGCTGGTCAGGGCTTCTTTTTTTGATTGGATATCTTGTGAAACGATCACTTGTTCAAAATCTTGCCCGCCACCGAAGAAGACGAGATCATATTTTTCAGGATCGAAGGGCTCGTGAATGCTGACGACTTCTGCGTTGAAGGTCACGCCTAGTTTTTCGGCCACGTAGCGCAGCATCAAGAGATTGCCGTTGTCGCCATAAGTATTCAAAAGATTTCCATACAAGTGGGCAACATTCAGTTGATACTTAGTCACGACTCATTCCTCCTTTGATATAGCCTTTTTCCGCAAGCTTTTTGCGTAGCTGCAAGACTGCAGTGTAAGTCGCTAAAATATAGACTTTTTCTGTTGGTAAGTCTGCGATTTGCTTGATGACGTCATCAAGTTCAGGGGTTTCAATGATTTTTTCTTCAGGGATCCCCGCAACTTTTAGCCGCAACGCCATATCTTTGTGACGATCACCACCAGCGATCACTTGAGGAATCCCCATATCGGCAAACGCTTCATGGTCGCCATCCCAAATCCAGCTGACGTCGATCCCATCTGCGTAGTTGGCATTCAACAAGCTGACTAGCGAGAAAGGATAGGGCGACAGGCCGATCATATCGATGACTTGGTTCAAACCAACAGGGTTTTTAACTAAGACTAACGTACATTCTTTGTCCCCGATGCGGATCACTTCTTGGCGACCAAAGACTTTTTCGTCATAGGCCAAACCAGATTTGATTTTTGCAGGTGCTACGCCATAATATTCCGCAACCGCAGTTGCCGCCAGCGCATTGTAGACATTGTACATCCCGCCGACTTCGATGCGATAGTCATTGCCATCGATCACAAAATCAGCAGAGGTGTTGTCCATTGCGGTCATTTCCGTCAGTTTATAATCCAATTCTGGTCGATGGAAGCCGCAATTTGGGCAGTAGTATTTTCCAAGATTGGCATAGGTGATCATTTTATAATGTAAAATGTGATGACACTCAGGACACAACACGCCATCCGTATTGTAATGGGCCATCTGCTCTTCATCTGGCAAATGATCAAATCCATAGTATTTCCGCGGATTGACAGTTGCTACCGAATTGAACAGTGGCGAATCCCCATTGCAGAGGATCGTAGCTTCTGGTGAGTTTGCGGCACCTTCAACGATCATTTTATAGGTCGTATAGATCTCGCCATAACGGTCCATTTGATCGCGAAAAATATTGGTGAAAACGAACAATTCCGGTTTGATGTACTTCGTTACTTTGCTGAGACTGGCTTCATCGATTTCTAAAACCGCAAATTTTTTGCCTTTTTTAGGGCGTGCCGATAGAAAGGTTGAAACGATTCCTTGGACCATATTGGCGCCGGTGGGGTTCGTCAATACTTCATCAAATTCTTGGCGCAAAATATTGACAGTCAAGGCAGTCGTCAATGTTTTGCCGTTGGTGCCTGTGATCACGACGACTTGGTAATCTTTCGCCAAATGATCTAATATATGTGGATCAACTTTTAATGCTAATTTACCAGGCAGGCTTGAGCCGCCTTTGAAAAAGTTCTTTAATACCCATTGAGAGGTCTTACCGACTGAAACAGCCAGATGACTTCGTATTCCCATAATGTAACCCTCCATTAGAGCGAATGCTTTCATTGTGCAAATTCAATTTATCATACCATATACCAAGAAAAAGGTTAAATTGCTTTTGCGATTCTTTAAATTTCTGCAAAGACCATTCTGATAAATGGCTCTTTTACTTGCGATGATCAAAGGCTTGAAAAGCAAAACAGCAAACCTTCTGCCAGGTTTGCTGCTGCTTTAACCGATAATGATTTTTTCCGTTGGGTACTCGTAGCCTAAGTCACGTGTTTCTTTTGGTACGAATAACATCAAGGTGTACAGCATACCGACACGGCCGATAAACATCAAAAGAGCAATCACGAGTTTGCCGATAGTTGATAAATCACCCGTGATTCCTAAAGAAAGCCCTGTGGTTCCAAATGCCGAGGAAACTTCAACAATGATGGCGATCAAAGGGATATCCTCGATGGCGGTCAAGAATAAGACACAAAAGAAGCACATGCCCATCGAAAGCATAAAGACCACCACTGATTTGCGGACGTCATCTTGATCGATCCGGCGACCGAAGATATTGATATTGTCCTCACTTTTCAAGAAGGCATAGAGGTACAGCCCAATGATGGCAATGGTCGTCGTCCGAATCCCCCCACCAACAGAGCTGGGACTACAACCAATAAACATCAGCAAGGAGAAAACGATCAACGTCGTGGTTTGAAAGTTGCCTAAGTCATGGATCTGCAGGCCAGCATTCCGCGTTGTCATGGAATAAAACATGCTGTTCATCCACATACCGCTAAAGCTGTAATCTTTGAACAAATAATCTTTCTCAAGGAAAAAGATCGCTAATGTACCGCCGACAAAGAGGATCACGAAAGCCAAAACAGCAATTTTTGTGAATAAAGAAAAGCGAAACGGCAAGCGGCGGCGTTGTTTTTTCATTTTAAAAAGGACCCATTCCCGAAAGTCCATGATCACTGGAAATCCGATTCCCCCGATAAAAATCAAAATCATGATACACGTCAGGAAGAAATAATCATGGGAAAACGGCAAGATGGAATTGCCCGTCACATCAAACCCTGAGTTGGTCACAGCAGAGATCGCTTGATAAAATCCATAAAAGATCGCATCTCGCCAATTGTCATAATAGCCGTAAAGATGAAAATAAACAGCGAAGATCGTGCCTGCTACCACCTGACAAAGCAAGATAATGGTAAACGTCGTTCGAATCATCCGAACGATCCCACTAAGCTTTGGCTGATTCATATCCGTCATGATCAACTGGCGCTGCTTTAAACTGATTTTGCGCCGTGAGACGATCGCAAAAAAAGTCGAGATCATCATGATCCCTAAACCGCCGACTTGAAAGAGGACTTCCAATAAGATGACCCCGTGGTCGTTAAACACGTCATTGATCGGAAAAGTAGTCAGCCCAGTGACACTGACCGTGCTGACCGCCATAAAGAACAGATCGATAAACGCGACATGAGAGCCGGGTTCTCGAAAGAAGGGGAGTGAAAAAAGCCCCAAAGAGACCACCGTCATCACGATATAATAAAAAACAATCACTTGGATTGAAGACACGTTCTGGGAAATAAACGTCTTGCTCCTGCGCTGCGTCAAGCGGGCAAAGCGGGTAAAGTTCATTACAAAAAACCCCTCACTAAATAAACTATCCCCAGTATACCAAAGAACCAAGTAGATTTGAAAGAAAGCAGGATAGAATTCATGAGCAGCAGAAATTGTGCAAGGAAAAGCTTTTGGAAAGTGTCGTTGGGTTAGAGGACACGATCAGGCTGTGGTTCTTGCGGCAGCTTGATTGCTTAAGAAACTTAAAAACTCGAAGCAAATCAGTAAGGATTTCACGATTTCAGAAGAAAACGCTGGCAATTTATGAGAAGATAAAAGAAGTAAAAAATAGCAGCGACGATCCGCACGGAACAATAGCGAGAAAGCGGACAAAAAAGCGCATCAAATTTTTTGAAAATCGAGACGGAAATGGGGAGTATCATGAAAGACGTAAAAATTATTTTTTTCGATGTTGATGGCACACTGATCGATATGAGCAAAAAGCAAATCTCTGAAAGAATGTTAGCCACATTAAAAGCCTTGAAGAAGCAAGGGATCCTGTTGTGCATTGCAACTGGCAGAAGTCCCATCGCGTTGCCGCAATTTGAAGGCGTGACCTTCGATGCGTTTTTGACCTTTAACGGGTCGTATTGTTTTAATCAAGCCGAGGGGATCCACCAAAACCCCATTCCTAAAAAAGATGTTCAGCAAATCATTGAAAATGCCACGGCGCTCAAGCGTCCAGTAGCGATCGCTACGAAGGACCGAACGGTTGCCAATGGCAAAGATGATGATTTAGTTGAGTATTTTTCCTTTGCCCACCAAGAAGTGATCGTGGCAGAAGATTTTGATGAGGTGATCCAACAGCAAGACATTTTCCAAGTGATGCTTGGCTCAGGGAAAGAAGACTACGCCAAAGTGATGGCAAATACCACGGAGGCGAAAATCACCGCCTGGTGGGATCGCGCAGTCGATATTATTCCAGCCAGCAGTGGGAAAGGAAGCGGCATTGCCAAAATGCTGGCTTACTATGGCTTGGATAAGTCTGAAGCCATTGCCTTTGGCGATGGCAACAATGACATTGAGATGCTGGAGGCAGTCGGCTGGGGTCTCGCAATGGCCAATGCTTCGGATGAGTTAAAAGCAATCGCCGATGAAGTGATCGGTCACGTAGCCGAGGAAGGCATTTATCATTACTGCTTAGAAAACGGGCTGCTGGGTGAAGTCGTGCAGTGATGGCCAATGCTTCAGTTGCTGTTGCCCGTTAAGAACATGCGCAGCCAGGATCGCTACTGCGTGTCTGTTTGATCAAATAAAAAAACTGTTTCCGAAATGTATTAGGGAAACAGTTTTTTTGATATAAAGTTGTTTAGCAATGAGTACGGTTTACAGCGCCTCCACCGCTTCGATCGCCTGATAGACTTTTTCGGGTGTGATCGCAGGATCGATCAAAATAAAGGTTTCTTCTTCTTTGACAGCATAGGTCAGAACCGAGGCGAAGTAATCCCGATCAAGGCGTGTCACGTGGAGATCCTTCAGCTTCATTGGCAAGTGCAAAGCTTCGTAAAATGGCCGTAATTCTTCAATCACATCAAAATCATTGGTATAGGCAAGCTGGACCCAAATGCAGTAGGCGACTTTGTTGCCGTGCAAGACACTATGGGTCTCACTTAAATAAGACAAGCCGTCATGCAGCGCATGCGCACCAGATGTGCGGCCAAATTCGACTGCAAAACCACCAACTTCGCCTGCCAAAGCAATGATCGCATCGGTGATGCGGGCAAAGGCGGGGGTCAGCTGCCCGACTTCTAGGTCTTTGACAGCTTGGATCGCATCGGCAATCAACAAGTTTTTGATCAAAAGAGCGCTTTGGAAACCTAGCCGTACTAAGGCAGTCTTGTCGTCTTCTGCCATGTTGCGGACAATGGCTTCCATTTCATAATATTTGGCTAAGGTATCAGCGATCCCTGCGATAAAGTAATCAACAGGTGTGGCTAGTAAAAAACGGGTGTCGACGATCGTCATGTAGGCACCTTTTTTGGCATAGTCGATTTTACAAATCGTATGATCGGGGTAATAGGCGACGATCACCGGGGTAAAGGGCGCACAGTTGGAAACCAATGTAGGGATCACGATCAGCTCTGCGCCAAGGGTTTGGGCGGTGATTTTTGCTGTATCAGCGACCTTGCCGCCGCCGATTGCCACCACGGCATCTGCTTGCTGGATCGCTTCAGCTAAGGTTTGCGCATTTTCATAACTCGATGATCCATCGTAGCGGTAGATCGGGTAGTCAAATGAATGAGGGTAATAGGCTGAAAACACATCGAATGACTGCTCCCCAGTGATCACAGCAACTTCTTGGAACTCACTTAAATACTCTGGCAAATCAGCTAAGACCCCATCGCCAGTAATATACCGATTAGGACCTGGACGGACTTCATTGGCTAACATCAAACAAACACTCCTTTATAATCGTCAGAATTTTCTAATCAGTGTAGCGCGAAAATGCCCTGACTGTCAATTTCCTTTTGGCAAAAGAAACAGAAAACAGCCGATCTGCCTTGAGAGCAAATCGGCTGTTAATGATGAATCGGGAGGCATGCTCCAAAAATGTTAGGCCCAGTTTTGGCGAATAAAGCCAGCTCGTCCTGAGCCTTCGCTATAAGCATTGTAATGGGCTGCATTTTTCTTGTAAAAATCTTGATGGTAGTCTTCTGCAGGATAAAAAGGTTCTGCTGGTTCGATCTTCGTTACGATCGGACGGTCAAAGCGGCCGCTAGCTTGCAACTGCGCCTTTGATTTTTCCGCAATCGCTTTTTGTTCTTCACTATTGTAAAAAATTACTGGACGATAGGAATCACCACGGTCGGCAAACTGACCAAACGCATCCGTGGGGTCTGTCTGCTGCCAATAGATGGCAACCAATTCTTCATAAGAGATGACCTCAGGATCAAAGGTGATCTCAACTGCTTCGGTGTGACCGGTGGTTCCTGTCGTTACTTGTTGGTAGGTTGGGTTAGGCACATGGCCGCCAGTAAAGCCAGAAATCACTTTGAGGATGCCTGGCTGCGAGTCAAAAGGTTTCACCATGCACCAAAAACAACCGCCAGCAAAAATTGCCGTATCTTTCATAGGTATTCCTCCTTTGCTTCTATGGTATGCTTCTAGTAGAGAAAAACAAGAGATATGCTTAGAAAACAGGGCAATGAAGAAAGGAAGTTTGCATGGAAAGTATTTTGATTTTACTTCGAGGTAATTCTGGCAGCGGCAAAACCACTATTGCCAGAGCTGTTCAACACATTTTCGGTGAGAAAGCAGTGTTGATTTCACAAGATGTTTTTCGCAGAGAAATTTTTTGTGTCAAAGATAGCCCCAATAATTTAGCAATCGGTTTGATGAAAGAAGCCGTCTTGTATGCGAAGGGGAAAGTGCCATTGGTACTTGTTGAAGGAATTTATTCTCGTGAAAAATACCAAGACTTTCTCGACTTTCTGATTCAACTCTTTCCCGAAAGTAATCTCGTTTATTATTTTGATCTTTCTTTTGAGGAAACGGTCAAAAGACATCAGACCCGAATGCAGCGAGACCATTTTTCCGAGGAGAACATGCGTGAATGGTGGCTTGAGCGTGACTTGCTTTTCCCGCAGGAGTCTTTAAAGGAAAGGCTGATTAAAGAAGGGCAAACGATAGCAGAAACGGTCAATCAGATCATGGCTGACTATGAAGAAATAAGAAGGCGGGATTGACTGTGGCGCTAGTCATTGAACAAGGAAACGAGCAAGAATTGGCTGCTTTAGAATCAGCGTTAACAGCGTATACAAAGTACCAAAAACCATTTACGCAAACAGAAACCTATCAGAGATTCAGTTGTGTAATCAAAAAAGAGGGGATGGTGATTGCTGGTGGCATTGCCTATGCCTCGATGTATCACATCGGTTATCTTGACACCCTGTGGGTCAAAGCATCCGAGCGGGGGAAAGGGTATGGTAAGCAGATTCTTACTGCTCTTGAACAGCAGTTGAAAGCATTAGCTGTGAAAATTGTCAGACGGCAACCTTTGATTTTCAAGCGCCAGATTTTTATCAGCGATTGGGCTATGATGAAATTGGGAGAATCGCCCATACGCAAAATCAGCTAACAGAAATTTTTCTAGTAAAGAAATTACATGATTGACTCCAAATTGATTCTCAAATAAACCTTTGAACAAGGAAAAAAACAATGAAAGAGAGGCACAACCAATGTTAGATAAATCAATTCCATATGCAGAAATCTGGATGAAGCGAGCGCACAAAAGCACACCGATCCAGCCCGTTCAATCCGATAACTATTCATTACGCAGCTACCAAGCAGGAGACGAAAGGCACTGGGCACGGATTGAAACATCCGTCGGAGAGTTTGACAATGAGGCCGAGGCATTGGCGTATTTTGAAAAAGAATTTATGCCTGAGCAAGCACAGCTAGGACAGCGAATGTTTTTTGCCCTTGATCAATCAGGTACACCGGTCGGTACGGCTACCGCTTGGAAAAAAGCCAAGCAAGACGGCACACCGGTTCCACTAGTCCATTGGGTAGCAGTAAAGCCGCAAGCTCAACGTCAAGGGATCGCTCGCGGCTTGGTCACGCAAGTCGTTTCTGTCTTGGAGGCAGCCAACGAGCCGATGTATCTTCATACGCAAACCTGGAGCCATGCAGCAATCACGCTCTATCAGCAGCTCGGATTTGTGATCATTGCAACGGATATCAATGGGAATGAAAATCCAGAATATTCGCTGGCTTGTCAAGTATTGGCAGAAGTTGCTCAAAAAGCCAGAAACGAGTAAGAGATGGCGGCGGCAAAAAATCCGTTAATTTTTCGTAAAACTCTTGCGTAAAAGGCGGCAGGTGTCGAATTTAAGTCTGTAAAAATTCTCCTTTTTCAAGTATAATACCAAAGGAGTATGAGGAAGGATGGGCGAGATGGCACAGCTTTTTTTTAAATATGGCGCAATGAATAGTGGGAAAACGATCGAGATACTGAAAGTTGCTCACAACTATGAAGAACAAGACAAACCAGTCGTGATCATGACAAGTGGATTGGACACGAGAAGCGGTGTGGGAAATGTTTCAAGCCGCATCGGCTTAGAACGAGACGCGATCCCGATTTTTGATGAAACGGATCTGTTCCATTTGATCAAAGACCTCGGTTACAAACCTTATTGTATTTTGATCGACGAAGCACAGTTCCTAAAGAAGCATCACGTGCTGGCTTTCACCAAAATCGTGGACGAGTTAGGTATCCCTGTGATGGCCTTTGGTTTGAAAAATGATTTCCGCAATGAATTATTTGAAGGCTCAAAATACTTGTTGCTTTACGCAGATAAAATCGAAGAGATGAAAACCATCTGCTGGTTCTGTCATAAAAAAGCAACCATGAACTTGCACTATATCGACGGAAAACCCGTTTACGAGGGCGACCAAGTACAAATCGGCGGTAACGAAGCGTATTATCCTGTTTGCCGCAAACATTACTTTCACCCGGGAATGAAAAAAGAAGGAGAATAATCAATGTACGATCAGTTACAAGCAATCGAAGACCGTTACGAAGAATTAGGCGAATTACTTAGTGATCCAGCCGTGATCTCTGACACCAAACGCTTCATGCAGCTTTCAAAAGAAGAAGCCAATACACGGGAAACGGTGGAAGTCTACCGTCGTTACAAAGAAGTCGTTGAGGGAATCAAGGATACCGAAGAAATGCTTGGGGAAAACCTAGATGCAGAAATGGCTGAGATGGCCAAAGAAGAACTCTCTGACTTGAAAAAAGAAAAAGACGTTTTGGAAGAACGCATCAAAATCTTGTTATTGCCAAAAGATCCGAATGATGACAAAAACATCATCATGGAGATCCGTGGTGCAGCGGGCGGCGATGAAGCAGCCTTATTTGCTGGCGATCTTTTCAATATGTATCAAAAATATGCGGAAAACCAAGGCTGGAAAGTCGAAGTCATGGATGCCAACGTCACTGGGATCGGCGGCTACAAAGAAGTCATCATGATGATCACTGGCGACAACGTCTTTTCAAAATTGAAATACGAGAGCGGCGCCCACCGAGTGCAGCGGGTACCGTCTACCGAATCACAAGGCCGAATCCATACGTCTACGGCAACGGTCGTGGTTATGCCCGAAGCTGAAGAAGTCGAAATCGATATCGCAGACAAAGATATTCGGACCGATATTTACCATGCCTCTGGTGCTGGTGGTCAGCACGTCAACAAAACAGCTTCTGCTGTTCGTCTGACGCACTTGCCAACAGGGATCGCTGTTGCGATGCAAGATGAGCGTTCACAGCTGAAAAACCGTGAGAAAGCGATGAAAGTCTTGCGGGCACGGGTCTATGACCAAATGCAGCAAGAAGCACAAAGCGAATACGACGCAAACCGTAAATCAGCAGTGGGTACCGGCGATCGTTCTGAACGGATTCGCACCTATAACTTCCCGCAAAACCGCGTAACAGATCACCGTATCGGGTTGACTATTCAAAAATTGGATCAAATTTTAGCTGGAAAACTCGATGAAATTGTTGATGCACTGATCGTTTACGATCAAACATCAAAATTAGATGAGATGCAAAATGGCTAAAACCTATCGAGAAGTCCTTTCACGGGCTTCTTCTTTTTTAGAAACGAAAGGGCTGGACGGGTATGCGATCCAATACCTGTTTTTACAGCGAAAAAACTGGCAGCAACTCGATTGGCTGCTGCAGATGGACCAACCCATCTTAAGGGAAGATGAGGCACAGATCGCAGCAGATCTTGAACAGCTGTTGCAACATGAACCACCGCAATATTTATTAGGGTATGAAGAATTTTATGGGCATCGCTTAAAAGTAACTCCTGCAACCTTGATCCCGCGTCCAGAAACCGAAGAGCTGGTGGAAAACTGTCTGACAAAATTACCAGCAGATCAGCCGCTGCGAGTCGTAGACATCGGCACAGGTACTGGAGCGATCGCCATTGCCTTGAAATTGGCACGTCCGCAGTGGGCCGTAAGTGCCGTGGATCTTTCAGCAGAGGCATTAGCCGTTGCTAAAGAAAATGCGGCAACCTTAGACGCAGAGATCCGCTTTTTCCAAGGAGATACCTTAGAACCCGTGGCAGATCAGCAATGGGATCTGATCGTTTCCAACCCGCCGTATATCAGCGCTGAAGAGTGGCCGCTGATGGATATCAGCGTAAGAGAAAAAGAGCCTAAAATGGCGCTTTTTGCTCAAGAACAAGGATTGGCGATCTATAAGCAATTGGCACAGCAAGCACCGAATTGTTTGGCGCCTAACGGGCAAATGGCGCTAGAAATCGGCTTTCAGCAAGGATTAGCTGTTCAACAGCTTTTTGCAGCCGCTTTTCCCAACAAAGAAGTCACCGTAGTAAAAGATCTTGCGGGTCAAGACCGGATGGTGTTCGTCAGTCATCCACAAGATGTGGATAAATAAATTTTTTTTGCTACAGAAAAATTGCAAAAACCTTATGGAATGAACGACTTCTAAATAAACCGAGTTATAAACAGGGTTATCCACACTTGACAAACGACTTATCCACAAAATGTGGAAAAGAAACGAGAAAATGTTGATAAGTGTGGAAACTTCTCAAAAAAGGATGTGGATAAATTGTGGAAACAAAAATTTTTGATCAAACACAGTTGAACGAAGCCGCAGCTATTTTAGCTGAGGGGGGATTGGTGGCGTTCCCGACGGAAACCGTCTATGGACTTGGGGCTAGCGCGCTTTTGCCCACGGCTGTTGCGCAAGTATATCAAGTCAAAGGGCGACCTAGTGACAACCCTTTGATCGTTCATATTGCCGAGCCAGAGCAGTTGGAACCGTTTGTGGATAACAAGCATCCTTTTGCTGATAAATTGATGGAAACTTTCTGGCCTGGGCCCTTAACCTTGATCTTTTCGATCAAAAAAGACAGTTTACCTAGCATTGTTACTGGCGGCTTATCCACAGCGGCGTTTCGGATGCCAAACAACACCAAGACGTTAGCGTTGATCAAACAAGTCCAACAGCCATTGGTTGGCCCTAGCGCGAATACATCTGGTAAACCAAGCCCAACATCAGCTGCGCATGTTCAGCATGACCTGGCAGGCAAAATTGCTGGCATCTTGGATGATGGGGTGACGCAGATCGGTGTCGAATCAACGGTCTTAGATTTGAGTGACCCAACGGCGCCGCCGATCATCTTACGTCCTGGTGCGATCTCTAAAGAACAGCTTGAAGCAGTTTTACAAACAAAAGTCCTCGTCGATCAGCACTTAGTAACAGAAAGTGAAGCCCCCAAAGCGCCGGGCATGAAATACAAGCACTATGCACCGAATACCAACGTCCTGATGGTCAATGACCAAGATTGGCCGGCAGCCATGGCTTGGGCAAAAGAACAGCAGTTTAAGGTAGGGGTTTTAGCTGGACCAACGATCGCCGAGCAAGTCCGCTTCGAAGCTGCAGCCATCTATTTATTTTTTGATGACAGTGTGGAAGCTGCGACAAAAGGGCTGTTTGCGGGTTTGCGGGCGTTAGATGAATCGATTGCTGAGCTAGATGTCTTATTTGCACCCACGTTTCCAGAAAGCGGCTTAGGGGCTGCTTATATGAATCGATTGAAAAAAGCTGCAAATCAAAGTTTCTTTCAAGAAAATTAGCAAAAAACCAGAATTCATTATAGGTAGCTTATGAAGAAATGTGATACAATGCTACCATTAAGGTAAAGGGGTGTTGTAAGCATGGATTATCAAACGTTTGATCCCGAATTGTGGCAAGCGATCGAAAAAGAAACGAATCGTCAACAAAACAATTTGGAATTGATTGCGTCTGAAAATATCGTTTCAGAAGGTGTAATGGCTGCGCAAGGTAGTATTTTGACAAATAAATACGCTGAGGGTTATCCAGGTCGTCGTTACTATGGCGGTTGTGAATTTGTTGATGTGGTAGAAAACTTAGCAATTGAACGGGCGAAAAGTATTTTCGGTGCGGCATATGCCAATGTTCAACCGCATTCTGGTTCTCAAGCCAACACAGCAGCTTATTTAGCGTTGATCGAAACAGGCGATACAGTATTAGGGATGGATCTTTCCGCAGGCGGTCATTTGACCCATGGCTCACCAGTGAATTTCAGCGGCAAGACCTATAATTTTGTTAGTTATGGTGTTGATCCTGCAACAGAAGTCATCGACTACAATGTCGTTCGTATTTTGGCGCGTAAGCATCAACCGAAACTGATCGTTGCTGGTGCCAGTGCTTACTCACGTACGATCGATTTTGCGAAGTTCCGTGAAATCGCTGATGAAGTTGGCGCAAAATTGATGGTGGATATGGCGCATATCGCTGGTTTAGTGGCGGCTGGTCTTCATCCAAACCCAGTTCCTTATGCGGACATCACGACTTCTACGACCCATAAAACATTACGCGGCCCTCGAGGCGGCTTGATTTTAACAAATGATGAAGACTTAGCGAAAAAAATCAATAGTGCCGTTTTCCCTGGTATCCAAGGCGGCCCATTAGAGCACGTGATCGCAGCGAAAGCTGTTGCTTTTAAAGAAGCACAAGATGAGTCGTTCAAAGAGTACTCTGAGCAAGTCATCCGCAATGCACAAGCAATGGCGAAAGTCTTCAACCAAGCACCACAAGCCCGCTTGGTCTCTGGTGCAACAGACAATCACCTATTATTGATCGATGTGCGCGGCTTTGATTTGAACGGCAAAGAAGCAGAAGCTTTGCTGGATCAAGTCAATATCACCGTCAATAAAAACTCGATTCCTTTCGAATCATTAAGTCCTTTCAAAACGAGTGGGATTCGCGTGGGGACACCAGCGATCACTAGTCGCGGCTTTAAAGAAGAAGATTGTGTCGAAGTGGCGAAATTGATCGTCAAAGTTTTAGAAAAACCAAATGATGAAGCCGTCTTGGCAGAAGTCACGGCGCAAGTCAAAGAATTGACGGACAACTATCCACTTTATAAAAATAAATAAAAGGGGACTGTGACAGAAGTTAAGGTCAGACAAGACGTCTCACGCGTTTTTCCTGCGCTACAGCTCTTTGATCACCGAAAGTGAAAAAGGGGCTAGAATGAACGCAGAGGCGTGTTTCATGCCGTCTTGTCTCCTTCCTTCTAACACAATCCTTTTTTTGAGGAAAAGCAGTATTGCCTGTGGCAGATGGTTGTAACAAGAGCCGATTTGCTTTAAAATAAGAGAAAAACCAAAGGAGATTTTTTTAAATGGGTAAATTTCAAGTAATCGATCACCCGCTGATCCAACACAAATTAACAATGATCCGCGACAAGAACTGTGGAACAAAGGTTTTCCGTGAAGTTGTTAATGAAATCGCAATGTTGATGGCGTATGAAGTGTCTCGCGACATGCCGCTTGAAGATCTAGTGATTGAAACACCAATTGAAGAATCAACACAAAAAACACTATCTGGTAAAAAGGTAGCGATCATTCCGATCCTGCGTGCAGGTCTAGGCATGGTTGATGGTATCCTTGAATTGATCCCAGCCGCAAAAGTTGGCCATATCGGGATGTACCGTGATGAAGAAACGCTAGAACCACACGAATACTTCGTAAAATTACCTGAAGATATCGATGAACGTCAATTATTTATCGTTGACCCAATGTTAGCTACGGGCGGTTCAGCGATCATGGCGATCGACGCACTGAAAAAACGCGGCGCTTCAAACATGAAATTCGTCTGCTTAGTTGCTGCACCAGAAGGCGTGAAAGCATTGCAAGATGCCCATCCAGATGTTGACATCTATACTGCAAATCTTGATGAACGCCTAAATGAACACGGCTATATCGTTCCTGGTTTGGGCGATGCCGGTGACCGTCTATTCGGTACAAAATAAATCAATACAAATAAGACAAAGGCAACTGAAGTTTTGCCTCGTCAATGATGCCATGGAAGAAGATCGACAGCCAAAACGGTTCGATCGGTTATCCATGGCTTTTTTTAGCTTTTCATAAAATCAGACAATGAAAAAAGGAGAAAATCAACTGATTTTCTCCTTGCATTAAACGGGTTATAGTTTGGTTAATTGTTTGTAATTGATGATCAATACACCATTACTTTGCGAAACTAATTTCTGGTTTTCTGGGGTTTCGTTCAGCTCGACCACCGCAGAGTTTTTCAACTGCTTTGTGATGGTACCAGTTTGTTTCTTCCCATGGAACGTGAACATGACAGGAGTAGCGACCTCAAACGTTGAACCTTCTTGTGACGGGACAATTGTTGTTTCGAATTTACCAAATGTTGCCATGTAAAAACCTCCTTGATACTTCTATTATATCACAATTTTCGGAAAATTTCAGTAAGTAGATTTTTTTCAGCAGACCTCTTTACAAAACAACCGTTTTTGCATATAATTTTCTTTGTGCCATACAACGCCAGCTTAGCTCAGTTGGTAGAGCAACGCACTCGTAACGCGTAGGTCACAGGTTCGAATCCTGCAGCTGGCATAACCAAAACCATCACCTCATAGACAACCTATGACGTGGTGGTTTTTTGTTTTATTTGAAAACAGAGAGTGTGTTTTTAGGAGAAAAATCAATCAGAAAGTATATGGTTCTAAAAGATAGCCAGATATTATTATGACATAATGTTCTATGGCATTTATTTCATAATTTTAAGAAGCAGAAAAACGAATTGCACTTCATTTTTAACCCTCTTTTCCCGAAAATCATTAAAGTTTCTAAATTTTTTGTGAATGCTCATGGACAATCCTTTCTTTTCTCCTCAATTATCACTATAATGGATAAAGATTCTACAGAAGAGAGTGTGGACATGGAAAATTCACGAATAAAAACGAACGATAATCGAATTGACTACGGTGTGATTCTACCCGTATTTTTATTATGTCTGATTGGTTTGGCGTCCCTGTATGTGGCGCTGACACACGATCCGAATAATCCGAACATGCTGCGAATGTTAGGGTTTCAAGCTTTATGGTATGTGTTAGGCGTTGTTGCCGTGATCATTATCATGCAGATCAAATCAAAATGGCTCTGGAAATTGACGCCCTATATTTATGGGGCTGGGCTAGCCGTTATGCTGGCGCTGCTGAAATTTTACAACCGGACGATGGCTGCCTCGACAGGGTCGAAAAACTGGTTTAGTTTTGGTCCCTTTACCTTGCAACCTTCAGAATTGATGAAGATCGCCTATATCATGATGTTGGCGTTAGTCGTCACGCAGCACAATGTCAAGCATCGGGAACGGGATCTGAAAACAGATGGGTTACTGATTGCAAAAATGTTGGCCGTCACGATCCCAGTCCTGATCCTGATCACCTTACAAAATGACTTTGGTACGATGTTGGTCTTTCTAGCGATTTTCGGTGGGGTCTTCTTGATGTCAGGAATCTCATGGCGAATCATCGTTCCAGTGATTGCGGCATTTGTGATTCTCGGCGGTGGAACGATTTTCTTAGTGACTACCGATGTTGGTCGCGAGTTTCTGTACAATACAGGAATCTTTAAAGAATACCAATTCGCCCGTATCGATTCGTGGCTGGATCCTTTTCATGATACCCAAGGGCAATCCTTCCAATTGGCGTATGCTCTGATGGCGATCGCCTCTGGCGGGATGTTCGGGAAAGGATTCAATGTCAGCGATGTGTATGTACCAGTCCGAGAATCCGATATGATTTTTTCGGTGATCGGTGAGAATTTTGGGTTTATTGGCAGCGCGTTTGTCATTTTATTGTATTTTATTTTGATCTATCGAATGATCCGCGTATGTTTCGATACTAACAATGAATTTTATGCCTACTTGGCAACTGGGATCATTATGATGATTCTCTTCCATGTGTTTGAAAACATTGGCGCAAACATCGGTCTCTTACCGTTGACGGGGATTCCACTGCCGTTTATCAGCCAAGGAGGATCTGCCCTATTAAGCAATATGATTGGGATCGGTTTGATTTTATCGATGCGCTATCAAGCTGAGACCGCACCAAAAACACTTTAAGGAGTTCACATGATTACATTTTATTGGTACCCAAAATGCAGTACATGCCGAAATGCGAAGCGTTGGTTAGAAGAGCACGAGATTCCCTTTGAAGCGATCGATATGGTAGCTACACCGCCGCAACCGGAACAATTGCTGGCTTGGATCCAATCAAGCGAAGCACCGTTAACCCGTTTCTTTAACACAAGCGGCATGAAATACCGTGAATTGCAATTAAAAGAAAAAGTGCCGACCATGACTGCCCAAGACGCAGCCGATGTGCTGGCAACCGATGGTATGTTGATCAAGCGCCCACTGCTGGTTAGCGGCGACCGCTTTTTGATTAATGGATTTAAAGAAAATGAATATGAAGGAGTCTTACTAGAATCATGGAAAAGAAATGCTTAAGAAAAAAAGATAATTTGTGGGTTTTGTTTAACGGGAAAGAATATTGTGTCGGTTTAACAAAAGAAGCGCAAGAAGAACTTGGTGCGGTCACGTTTGCTTCGATTCAAAAAGCAGGAACTGCTTTAAAACAAGGAGAGACCCTTGTTGAGCTTGAAGCGGAAAAAGCAGTCAGTGAATTTCCAAGTCCATTGACGGGCGTGATTTCTTCCGTAAATGAAAAAATCGATCAATCGATTGATACCTTAAATGATGAAGACGAAATGAACGCTTGGCTGGTCAGCTTCAAAGAGGTTGACCCAAGTCAATTTGAAGCCTTGTAAGTCAAATCTGTAAAAACGACTATTTTTTCAAAAAGAATTGACAGTCGGATAAGACGTTGCTATAATTTGCTCAATAAATGAATGCTTTGAAAAGAAGAGTACATGTTCTTAACGTACACAGAGAGCCCTGTTTGGTGCAAATGGGCAACGGAGAGAGGATGGAAGATGGTCTTTGAGCATGATAGGTGAGTGGAAACAAGCCTATCACGGGAGGCACCCGTTACAGTGCAGCAGTATGCGAAGCAATTCAAGTACTGAGCGAGGCTGTTGATGCGAATCGACAGTAAATCAAGGTGGTAACGCGGAAGTTGTGCTTTCGTCCTTTGTAACAGTATAATGTACAGAGGATGAAAGCTTTTTTTGTGTTTAACCAACCAAAGAGGAAAGATGGGAATAACATGGCATTAATCGAATTGTCGCATGTAAAAAAGTCATTCGGCAAAAAGCAAACGGCTGTCCACGCCGTCAATGATGTTTCACTGCAAGTGGAAAAAGGCGATATCTACGGAATCGTCGGTTACTCTGGTGCTGGGAAAAGTACATTAGTACGTTTGTTGAACGGCTTAGAATTGCCGACAGCAGGAGATGTAGTCATTAACGGTCAAAACATTTTGGCATTGAAAAACAAAGAATTGAGAAACTTCCGCAAAAAAATCGGTATGATTTTTCAGCACTTTAATCTTTTATGGTCTCGAACGGTGGCGGAAAACATTGAATTGCCATTGGAGTTGGCTGGCGTTGAAAAAGCAAAACGACGTCAACGAGCGCAAGAGCTGATTAAATTAGTTGGGTTGGAAGGACGGGAGAATGCCTATCCGGCACAATTGTCTGGCGGACAAAAGCAAAGAGTCGGGATTGCTCGTGCATTAGCGAATGAACCAGAAATTTTGCTGTGTGATGAAGCAACGAGTGCGTTAGATCCACAAACAACAGAAGAAGTGTTGGATCTCTTGCTTTCCATCAATAAAAAATTGCATTTGACAATCGTCCTGATTACCCATGAAATGAACGTCATTCGCAAAATCTGTAATAAGGTCGCGGTGATGGAGCATGGGCAGATCGTGGAAGAAGGGTCAGTACAATCGGTTTTCCGTAACCCACAGCAGGAAGTGACCAAACGTTTTGTTCAGCAAGATTTGGAGCCAGAAGAAGATGCTGAAGAATTACGGCAAGCCTTCCTACGAGAAAATCCGCAAGGGCATTTAGTGACCTTGACTTTTACACAAGACAACGCCAATGAACCAGTGATTTCACAAGCAATCCGTCGCTTCCAGATCGATGTCAATGTCGTTTACGGAAAGATCCAACAAACCAATGAGGGATCCTTTGGCGGCTTGACGGTTTTATTGACAGGTGAAGCAAGTGAGATCGAAAAAGCGATCGCCTTTTTCAAAGAGCAGCAAGTAGGCGTGGAGGTGATTGAACGTGGATAAGTCATTTGTAGAAACCTATTTTAATTTTGAAAAGGTCGACTGGGCCAATATGCAGCAAGCAACCTTAGACACCTTGTTTATGACTTTCTTCTCCATGGTTTTAGTGGTCGTGATCGGTTTGCTTCTAGGATTGGCGCTTTATTCACTAGGGCGTAAACAAACAGCGGGAGCCAACATTTTCTATAACGTGGTTTCCATCATCAGTAACGCCTTTCGTTCAACGCCATTTATGATTTTGATGGTCTTGATCATTCCGTTTACAACGTTATTAGTCGGTTCGTTCCTAGGGGCAAAAGCAGCGATCCCAGCATTAGTTTTATCGGCGGCACCGTTTTATGCTCGGATGGTGGAAATTGCTTTTCGTGAAGTCAATCCTGGTGTGATTGAAGCAGCGGAAGCGATGGGCGCCAGCTACTGGGAGATCATTTATAAGATCGTGATTCCAGAAAGTGTTCCGGCATTGATTTCAGGACTGACGGTCACAACGATCTCAATGATTGGTTATACTGCCATGGCAGGCGCGATCGGTGCCGGCGGGCTAGGCGCTTTGGCTTGGCAAGAAGGATTTCAACGTGGAAATTACACTGTTACGCTTGTTGCAACAGTGATTATTTTAATTATCGTTTTCATTATCCAAGGAATCGGCGATTTCCTTGCGAAAGCCACCGATAAACGGTAAATGAAACGAAGAACAAAAAGTGGAAAATATGGGAGGAAATGGATATGAAAAAGATTTTTGGTATTGCAACAACCTTATTGTTAACTGCCGCTTTAGCTGCTTGTGGCACAGGCTCAAATTCAGGAAGCTCTGACTCATCTGCGGCTGAGGGAGAATCAACAAAATTAGTGATCGGTGCATCAGTTACGCCTCATGCGGAAATTTTAGAACAAGCCAAACCTTTACTAGCAGAAGAAGGCATTGATCTTGAAATCAAAACCTTCGATGATTATGTGTTGCCAAACAAAGCATTGGAAAATGGCGATATCGATGCCAATTACTTCCAACACATTCCTTACTTGAACAAACAAATCGCAGACAATGGCTATGACTTTGTCAATGCCGGTGCGATCCATATCGAGCCAATGGGTCTTTACTCAAAACGAATCTCTGATATTTCAGAACTAGAAGATGGTGCAACGGTTCTTACTTCCACTTCTGAATCTGACTGGGGTCGTATCCTAACGATTTTACAAGATGCTGACTTGATCACTTTAAAAGACGGCGTTGATACAGAAACGGCAACCTTTGATGATATTGCTGAAAATCCGAAAAACTTAGAATTTAAACATGACGTCGATCCATCTCTTTTGGCGACTGCTTATCAAAACGACGAAGCAGACCTAATCGCCATCAATGCGAACTTCGCATTCGGGATCGATTTGAACCCAGCGGATGATTCTGTTTTATTAGAAGCGGATAATTCGCCTTATGTCAACGTGATCGCTGTCCGCAGTGGTGACGAAGATAGCGACAAAATCAAGAAATTGATCGAAGTGCTGCATTCAGACGAAATCAAAGACTTTGTGGAAGAACAATGGCAAGGTTCAGTGAAAATCGTTGATGCTGACGCTAAATAATTCACTGCCAACTAAATGAACCTCAAAAGAGCGTGTCGCTACTTAAGCGGACGCTCTTTTTTTTTCGGAAAGGCAATGATCGGTTGGAAAAAAGAGACCTCTTGCCAAATGCATTCATAGAGTAAGGGCAATTCGGGATGCTTATTTAAAAGTTTTTCGTAATGGGGAAGCTGAGTCAAAAAAGCCTGGACCAAGCGTTGGGAACGTTCAGATAAACGAGGATTTACTGGCGGATAGACAAATAAATTGCCTTCCAGTAAGGCGCACAAAAGATGGGCTTGAAAAATTTTCGACAAAAGTACTTCTAATGGCTGCTGGAGCGGATGCTCCGACAAAATCGGCGTGATGATTCGTCGCAAAAGGAAGGCTTCTTCTGTTGGCACATAAAAAGGCTCCAGCGTTAGCAGCTGTTGCCACAAAAATAAATAGCTGCGTTCACCAACTAAATAAAAACGCGGCACAAAACATGTTGGATAAACTTGCTGAGTAAACGTGGCGGGGGTGATGGGATAAAAAGCGTTTGCGCGCAACTGATGAATCTGCTTCAGTTCTTGAAACGCTTGATTGGGGGAAAGCGTCGGGCTTGCTAAGAGGGTGAGTCGAAAAATCACATAGCGCAGTTGCCGTTCATTGCCAGTAATCAAAGGAAAACTGCGACGGTCGATCCTTAGATGATAAGGTGCCAAAAAAGAGGAAAAGGACAAAAAGCGCCGATGCAAACTGGAGGGGCTAAGGTAATACCGCTTGTGGAGGTCTGCAAAGGAAATGGTCGGCATTTTTAACAGTAACAAGAGCAACTGATAGTTTGTACTTTTATTAAACAATGCAGCAAGCATTTCTGTATGGGAGAAGTTTTTGCTGGCTAGGGGCTGCTGCAAATCATGAAAGGCACGAATGTGTCCTTGCTGCACATCATAATGGAAGGAAGGGTCCTCGTTTAAACAACTGGACAGTAGCCGACGGATCGTTTTGACGGAAAGATTTTGGTCGGCAGCAGCTTTATTCAAAGGAAGGGGATTTTCGCTCAAGAGCATCGTGGACAGACGCAGCATTTGCATAATATCTTTTTCAAGGATATTTTTCAAAACTAGGCACCTCTTTCAGCTGAATTTTGCAACTGTCCTTATTATAAGGGAACTTCACACGTTATTTTAACATACAAAAAATAGTCAATAAAACGTAATAAAAAACGGGGGATTCATTGGTTACTTCCTCGAACCCTTTATAATATGAAATTAAATGAGAGGAAGGAATCAAAAAAAACCACCTTTTAAAATAAAAAGGGTGGTTTTTTATGTAAGTAACGTTATAAAAAGAGAAACACGAAGCGCTGTTAACGAGTCTCGCTAGGCAATAAAATCGTTTGCCGCTGCCCATCGTCATACACATAGACTTTTTGGGGATAGAGGTCGGAATAACGGTAAGGCAGATCAACGCCGAGTTCGATTTGACTTTGTGCTTGAGAAAAAAGCAGTGTGACACGACCGTGATTGTTTTGGACTTCAAAGGTGAGCAGATTTGTCAACGGAATAAACCCTTTTAAATCGAGATCGATGATTAACCAAATACTATCGATCAGTTCGCCAGGCAGTGTTTGAACAATCCCGCCAGAAGCGTAGCGGCTGCGGTGATCATCAAATGTTTCAAACATAAAAACCCCTCCTTCAAGTAGGCTTGCCAATAACATCAAATTTGTCTATTTATCATAATGAAGAACCGTCAAAAATGCAACTACTTCTGCTTTTCTTTTTGGTCAGCGACGCATTTTAACTATTTTCTTAAAAATTTGTTGGGTTGGCTGGACCAAGCTTTCCCATGGCGTCTTTCAGTGGAAAATAGTCAGTTGCAGCTCACCAGCTCTTCGTAAGAATGAAAAAGACTCTTAAAGGAAAAGCCCTTCAAGAGTCTTGCATTTCTTAGAAGTGTCTGTTGATTGAAGACGCGATCTTAAGAACGATGTTCTATGATTATTCTTCGTCTTCACCGATAACTGCTGGTTCAGCAGCTTCGCCAGCTTCTTCATCTTCAGAGATTTCTTGTGGTTCAGTAACCGCAACGATTTGTTCTTCTGGATCGGTCACGATCGTGTACTCGTCGTTCTTAGGCAGATCAGCCACTGTTAATGAATCGCCGATCTCTAATGACGTTACATCGATCTCAACACGTTCAGGCAATTTGTCTGGTGTTGCTGATACAACGACTGTATACAAGTTTTGTGCTAGAACACCACCAGCTTTGACACCAGCAGATTCGCCAATTAAGGTTACTTCTGCTTCTACTTCTGTTTCTTCATTCATATCGACAGATAGGAATTCAACGTGGGTTAAATTGCGTGTGAAGGTATCTGATTGATACTCTTTGATCAGTGTATTGACTTTTTTGCCTTCTAAACTGATCGTGATTACGGTATTCAATCCATTTTCACGCAAGATTTTTTCTAATTCTGCTGCATTGACAGCAATCGGTGTGCTTTCTACTTTGTACCCATTGACAATTGCAGGTACTTTTCCTTCGTGGCGCAACTTGTTCCGTAAAGAACGTGGGCGAACTTCTCTTTTCGTAACTTCTAATGATACTGACATAACTCAATTCCTCCTAAAATTTTCTCGTTAATAACGAGATTTTTTAAGCAAATTTTGTTAACTCTGCACATTAAGTGGTACGTGAGTGAAAACACGCAAAAGGGCAGTTGTGTACACAACTGCCCCAGAAAGTTTTGGTTCAACTTTTCTCCACCAGGTCATAACGCTGTGTATGAGAAACTATATTTACTTTACTCTTTAACCTTACGCAAAAAGACAAAGAAAGTCAAATCATTTGAAATCCTGGCAGTTTCCTTTCGCTAGATCCTGAGCTATAATAGCCACTATGGAGAAAAATTTATGCGTTTAGATAAAGTGATCGAGCAACAATTGAATACTTCTCGTAAAGAGATGAAACGGTTGTTTCAGCAAGGAAAAGTCCTCGTGGACCAAAGGATTGAAGGGCGACCTGAGCGCAATGTCGATAGCGCCATCCATCAAATCATCGTTGCGGGTCGTCAGTTGGAGACGCAGGAACGCTATTATATCGTCAACAAGCCCAATGGTGTTGTTACAGCGAATGTTGATCAACAGCATCAGACAGTGATCGATTTGATTGCACCAAAGGACCAGCACCCAGATCTTTATGCCGTCGGTCGATTGGATCGGGACACGGAAGGGTTGGTATTAGTTACGACGAATGGTCAGTTAGGCTATGACTTGCTGCATCCCACGAAAAAGGTGACCAAGCGATATGAAGTGGTGGTCAATGACTTGGTGACTCCTGAAGATGTGGCGGCATTTGCCACAGGGATCACCTTTCATGGTGGTGTCACTTGCAAACCAGCTGCCCTAATGATCATCGATGCCCGAGCGGCTCGTTCCTTTGTTTCGTTAGAAATTGCTGAAGGCAAGTTCCATCAAGTGAAAAAGATGTTTTTAGCCCGAGGGAAAAAAGTCATTCAGCTGAAACGAACAGCGATGGGTTCGCTGGTTCTACCAGATGATTTAGCAGTGGGCAGTTATCGCTCGCTGACGCAAGAAGAATTAAGAGGACTGGCGGCGCATTTCCGCTGAGAAAGAGGGAGAAAATGAAGTATAAAACATTATTATTTGATGTCGATGACACGATCCTCGACTTTCAAGATACCGAAGATCAAGCCTTAAAAGCACTATTTGAAGCTCATGGCTTGGAAATGACCCCAGAGCGCAAACAAAGCTATCAAACGATCAATCATGATTTGTGGCAGCAGTTTGAGCAAGGGAAAATTACGAGAGACCAAGTCATCAATGAGCGTTTCGGTTTGTTTTTTGAAACGCAAGGCATTCAGGTCGATAGTCCAGCAGTTGAATTGGCCTATCGGGAATTTCTAAATGAAGGACATAAACTGTTAGACAACAGTGATGAGATCTTAGCGGAGTTGGCGCAGCATTTTGACCTATACGTGGTGACGAACGGGGTTTCTGAAACCCAATATCGCCGCTTGGAAGATGCCAAATTAAAGCCGTATTTCCTTGATATTTTTGTTTCAGAAGATACAGGGTATCAAAAACCAATGAAAGAATATTTTGACTATGTGTTTGCTCGCATACCAAACGTTAAAAAACAAGAAACAGTCATCATTGGCGATTCACTGACTTCAGATATCTTAGGCGGACAACTGGCAGGGATCGATACGATTTGGTTCAATCCAAAGAAAAAAAACAGTGGTGAGATTCAGCCTACTTATGAGATCGAACGTTTGCAGCAATTACTTCCTTTATTGCAGCACTGATTCTACAGAAACAGTAGTAATTTGCCGAATTTTCGCTATAATAGAACCAGTGTGAATTTTTTAAGATGAAAGAGGTTAATTGAATGACGAATGGCAAGCCCATTATTATTGGTGTGACAGGTGGATCAGGTAGTGGAAAAACAAGCGTGAGTCGGGCGATCTTTAATCATTTCCCCAATCATTCTATTATGATGCTTGAACAAGACTCCTACTATAAAGACCAAAGTGATCTGAGCTTTGAAGAACGGTTGAACACCAACTATGACCATCCTTTTGCATTTGATACTGATTTGTTGATCGATCACTTGCAACAGCTGCTTGCATATCAAACGATCGAAAAACCCGTCTATGATTATGTTGCGCATACCCGCAGCGAAGCAACGATCATTCAAGAACCCAAAGAAGTCATTATCTTGGAAGGGATCTTGATTCTAGAAGATGAGCGATTGCGTAATTTAATGGATATTAAACTTTATGTTGATACAGACGATGATATTCGGATCATTCGCCGAATCAAACGTGACATGGAAGAACGTGGCCGGACATTGGATTCTGTGATCGAACAATACTTGACGGTGGTAAAACCGATGTATCATCAATTCATCGAACCGACAAAACGGTATGCCGATGTCATCGTACCAGAAGGCGGCGAAAACCACGTAGCCATCGATTTGATTACGACCAAAGTAGCGACCTTCTTGTCCTAAGTTTTTTTATCCATCAATTGGAATGTTTCTATTTGAAAAGTAACAATTGAATCATGAAAAACTGCTGATAGGCACTCTTTCTTGAGAAATGCTTATCAGCAGTTTTAATTTTATAAAAAACAGTAGTATTCCGACTAAATTTATGGTAAAGTAATCCTCATGCGACGAGTCGAGAAGGTCTAGCATTAGCTGACCAGATTGATAGCAGAGGCACACCGCGTAAGCAACCTACCGGATTTGTAGGGTGTCGGAATATTCCTTTTGTGGAGATAGGGTATTCTACTAGCAATAGTACTGTGAGTGAAGAAAGCTGTGAACATTTTTGTTCACAGCTTTTTTTTGTTCATTTAGGTGAGAGAACAGCGATAGATGGTGGAAGACTCTCCCCAAGGATGGTAGCCCGTCCCGATCGGTTCAAAAGCAAACTTCTCATAAAAAGTAGAAAGATCCGTACATAGATACAGAGAATCAAAACCAGCTCCAGCAGCACGTTGCTTGGCTGTTTCGATCAAAAGGCGGGCACCGCCTTGGCCACGCCACAAAGGGTCCACATACAAGGCGCAAAGCCAAGGGGTCAAATCCATCCGACTGATGAAGTCGTTGGGGATCAAGCCGCCGCAGCCGATGATTTGATAACGTCCGTCTGCTGCGATTTCTTCGTTGACCAGCAGCAGCCATTGCGGCAAAGGATTTGCTGAAAAACTATGGGTCAGGCTATCCTCATAAACCATGAGGGAGTCGGGACCAGCCCACTGTTTTTGGAAGTAACGAATGGCTTCTGCTAAGTAGTCAGGGTGTTCTTTAAGGGTGATGACCTGCATTTGTTTTTCTCCTTTATCCTTCTTTAGGTAAACGAATCTGAAAAATAACCCCTCGTGGCTGCAAATCTTTGACCTGGATTTGTCCCTTGTGCTCTTCAACGATTTGCTTGGCGATCGCTAAGCCTAAACCATAGCCGCCGGTCTCTTTGGAGCGGGAACGATCCTCGCGGTAGAAGCGGTCAAAGATACGGGCTTTTTCTTCATCGGAAATGGCTGGTCCTGTGTTTTTGACCTCGATCAGCCATTGCTTGTTAGAAATCTCCGATAAGAGGGTGATTTTATCACCACTGCTGGTATATTTTAAGGCATTATCTAGGAGGATCACGAGGACTTGATGGATTTTCTTTTGGTCAAAGCAAGCGGTCGTTTTGGCAAAGTTTTCGACAACAAAGTGTTTTTGATCCAATTCGGCAATTTCTTTGAAAGGTTTGACTAAGTCATCGATAAAAGGAGCTAGCTCGATGGTTTCTTTTGTCAAAAGCAATTGATTGGAATCACTGCGGGCGATCGTCAGCAAATCCGACGTTAATCCAGTCAGCCGCCGAGTTTCCGCTAACGCTTGCGCGATGCTTTCAGATTCTTCAATGATCGTATGATTGGGCTTGGTAAACAGGCGTTCCAGACTGTTTTGAATGATCGTCAATGGTGTGCGCAGCTCGTGAGAAGCATTTTCGACAAATTCTTGTTGTTTCTTCCACGAGGCTAAAATGGGGCGCATGTTCAAGCTGGAAAGCAAATAGCTGATCCCGATCGAAAGAATCCAGAAAAAGATCATCGATAAAATCAAAATCGTTTGGAAATTGTTCATCGCATTTTTGATTTGGTTAGTGTTCGCCAAGACTTGGATATAGCCGACACCAGCATCATTTGTTGGTGCTTTGGTGGTGATCGAACGAAACAAAAGGGTCTCTTCTTCCTCTGACAAGGACTGATCCACAACTGAAAAAGATGTGATACTGTCTAAGTGGCTTGTATCTAAAGATAAACTTGCCAGTTGTGAAAAGCGGCCGCCCAAGGTCTGCTTGTTTAATATCTCACCGTCTTCAGACCAGAGAATCAACTGGGTATTGAAGCGATTGGTCCCAGGGATCTTTGGCATGGCACTATCTGGTGGCAATACCTCTAGATTGGATTGCGAAGCGCTGATCTCTGCTTGGATCAAGCGGGTATCTTTGACTGCTTGTTCCAAAGAAATGTCGGTTTGCCGATAAGCCGATTGGTTGAACAATTGGAGGACGATGGTTCCTAAAAGTAAGAAAACCAACGCAAAGGCACTGACATTTAGGAGAAAGGAGTGCAGCCGTTGTCTCTTAGAGCGTTCTTTATTCATAGACTAGGCTCCTTGCATAATATAGCCGACATTTCGCAACGTACGGATCTCTTTGTCGATCCCTGTCTGGCGCAAGTGTTTCCGCAGATTGCTCATATAGACTTCGACGACAGTCAAGGTCGTTTCTGAATCAAATCCCCAGATGCGATCAAAAATCTGTTCCTTAGTCAAAATAATGTTTCTATTTTGTAGAAAATAAAGCAGCAGCTCAAATTCTTTCCCTTGGATCGGCAAAAGCTGCCCTTGGTAACTGACCTCATTGGTGCCAAGGTTGCACAGCAATCCGTTATATTCCAGGGTATTTTCATTGAACAAACCTAAGGAGCGTTTTAGCAACGCTTTGATCCGCATCAATAATTCTTCCCGATAAAAAGGCTTGGTCAAATAATCATCTGCCCCTTTTTGAAAACCAGTCACTTTGTCTTCTAAGCCGTCTTTGGCTGTTAAAATCAGGACGGGTGTTTGGAGTCCTTTTTTTCTTAGGGCAGAAAGCACCTCATAACCGTTCATCTCTGGCATCATCAAGTCGAGAATAATCAAATCATAGATCCCCGTTTCTGCCTCGTATAAGCCTTCGCTGCCATCATAGGCTTGTGTGACGTCACCGATCTCGCTGACGATTTCTTTCATATTATCAGATAATGTTTTGTCATCTTCGATCACTAATAGTTTAATCATGTTCCCACCTCTTTAAGGATAAGAATAGCACGAATAGCATAAAAAATGCTTAAAAAAACTGTTTTGCCTTAAGCTGCATTTAAGATAGCTGCCGTAAATTCAGTGCATGGATTTCAAGGGAGGAACATTTTTATGAAATTGAAAAAAGTCTTTCAAAGAAAAGAGACAAAATATTTAATAGCCAAGGAGCAATTTCCTGCATTTCTTGCTGAGCTTCAGCAAAGAATGGCGATCGATGAATATGGGCAGCACACGATTATGTCCTTGTATTACGATACCCACGATTACCGCTTTATTCGTCATTCGATGGACAAACCGAAATACAAAGAAAAATTTCGGGTCCGCAGCTATGGCATACCGACAGAGCAGCAGTTGATTTTTTTAGAGATCAAAAAGAAAGTCAATGGCGTGGTCTACAAACGCCGAATCCCGATGCCCTATGCTGACTATTGCGGCTGGTTGCAAACAGGGGTCTTGCCGTCAATGGCAGAAGCACCGCAAATCGCTGCAGAGATTCACTGGCTATTTAAGCAAAACCCAGACTTGCTGCCGAAAGTGTTGATTGCCTATGATCGCTTGTCGCTGTTTATTGATGATGATAGTGAATTTCGCGTGACATTCGACCAAAACATTCGCTTTCGCACCTATGATCTTATGTTCGGTTCTGGCAGTGAGGGGGCGCTGGTAGCACCTGAAATCGGGGTGTTGATGGAAGTGAAAGCCCTCGGCGCTTATCCATTATGGTTTGTGGAGCTGTTGAACAAATACAGCGTGCGCAAAGGTAGCTTTTCAAAATATGCCCAAACGTATCAACGGCATTTGTTCAAGAAGGAGGAATGGTTACATGTTATCTAGTCTGTTTTCTGGCGATACGAGCACCTTGGAATGGCGTAGCTTATTGATCTGTATCGCCGCCTCATTGCTTTTAGGAATATTGGTAGCTGCGATCCATATGATCCGCAATGTCTACACAAAAAACTTCGTTATTACCTTGGCGGTCTTACCGATCCTCGTTCAATCCGTGATCATGCTAGTCAACGGCAATCTTGGCACAGGTGTGGCGATCTTAGGCGCCTTCAGTTTGATTCGTTTCCGCTCGGTTCCAGGAGGGTCTAGAGAGATCACCAGCGTCTTTTGGTCGATGGGGATCGGTCTGGCAACTGGGATGGGCTACGTCGGCTATGTCGTGATTTTTTCCATCATCGTGGCGCTTTTCTTGACCCTTTTATACACGGTACCCTTTGGCGATCGACAAGCCACGAGTGAACGAGAACTGAAAGTCACGATTCCAGAAGATTTGGATTATCCGCAACTATTCGATGATCTCTTTGAAAAATATACGCATTCTGCCAAACTGACATCGGTTCGAACGACCACGATGGGGAGCTTATATGAGTTGCGTTATCAGTTGCTGTTAAAAGACCAAGCGCAAGAAAAACAAATCATTGATGAAGTTCGGGTTCGTAATGGCAATTTACCCGTTGTTTTAGGCAAGCTCACCGCTAACCGCGATGAGCTGTAGAAGGAGGAACCTCTTATGAAAAAACTCATTTATCCGCTCTTACTCTCATCGCTGCTCCTAGGCGCTTGTGGGCAAACCGATAGTAGTAGCACGAGCAGCAGCTCCAGTTCTGCAGCGGCTGTTTCAGGTTCTGCCGCAGTGACCAACGTTGCAACGACTCTTGATGATTCTACGGACTATTATGGCAGTTACGAAGAAGAAGACGTGGATGCCTCCTACGATGAGGCGACCGCCACGCAACTTGAATTGAATGACGGCGATACGACGGCTGTTGATGGCGTTGCAGTGGAAGACCAAACGGTGACGATCACGCAAGCTGGTACCTATGTCGTCAGCGGTTCCTTAAGTAATGGTCAACTGGTTGTCAACGTCAATAAAGAAGAAAAAGTCCATCTGATCTTTGCGGGTGTCACGATCACCAATGAAGACGGGGCGGCAGTCGTCATCGAACAAGCAGAAAAAGTCATCACGACCTTAGCCAGTGATACGACAAATACTCTGATAGATGGCAGCAGCTACACCTTGGCGGAAGGTGAGACGGAACCAGATGCCGCTTTTTATAGTAAAGAAGATTTGTCCATCAACGGTGATGGAACGTTGGTGATCACAGGAAATTACAGCAACGGGCTGCGCAGCAAAGATGATTTGGTTTTAGCTGGTGGCACGATTGAGATCACAGCGAAAAACAATGCCATCAAAGGAAAAGATTCCGTGTCGATCTTGGCAGGGAACTACACACTGAACACCACTGAAGGAGATGGCATCCAAGCGAATAATTCGGAAGATGCGGAAAAAGGCTACGTTGCGATCGATGGCGGTACCTTTACGATCCAAAGTGGGCGTGATGGCATCCAAGCAGAAACAAATTTAAGCATCCAATCAGCCGATCTCACGATCAAAACGGCTGACGGGACACAAAGTCAGTCGCTAGTGACGGATGAAAGCTACAAAGGATTGAAAGCTGGCGGTGTGATGACCATCAGCAGCGGTACCTTTGCGATCGATAGTGCAGATGATAGCCTGCATGCCAACGATACCATCAACATCACAGGTGGTACGATCACTGCCAACAGTGGTGACGACGGCATACATGCGGACAATGAATTGACGATCTCCGATGGGACGATTGCTATCGAAGAATCCTATGAAGGACTAGAAGCAAGTGTGATCACGATTGCTGGTGGTACGACACACGTCGTGGCTAGCGATGACGGGATCAATGCCGGTGGCGGCAGTGATACAGAGGAAACCACTGGCCAATTTGGGCAAGACAGCTTTGGTGGCGGTCCTGGCGGTGGCGATACCGCAGATGACAGCAAACAAATCACAATCACTGGTGGGACGTTGGTGGTCGATGCCGAAGGGGATGGATTAGACAGTAACGGCAATGTTACCATGAGTGATGGGGTCGTCATCGTAAATGGTCCAACGACCGGTGGCAATGGCGCTTTGGATTATAACGGGACGTTTGAAATCACTGGCGGTGTCTTGTTAGCTGCTGGTACGACCGATATGGCCATGAATGTCAGTGGGGGAAGTCAACAGTCGATCGGGATCAGTTTCGATCAAACCCAAGCAGCAGAGACCCTTGTGACCTTAAAGGATAGTCAAGGACAGACAATCTTGTCCTATGCACCAAGCAAAAGCTACCAACATGTGGTTCTTTCTAGCCCAGATTTGACGGATAGCAGCTATACATTGGTCAGTGGGGGAACGAATGATGCGCAAGCTGTTTCTGGTTATTATGCTGGTGGGACCCTTAGTGATGGGACGGAATTAGGAACGTTGCCCGTCACGGAAACGATCGCCAACTTGACCCAATCAGGAGCGACAGCGACAACCAATCAAATGGGCGGCGGCTTTGGCCGTTAGTTGAAGGTTCCTCGATCATTCCCTTGGGGTCATCAATAAAACGTGCAGATCGCAGAAGACAGCTGCGGTCTGTTCCAACGTTTTGAAAAATCAGGGGAAGATTTAAGTTCAATTTAAGCTAAGGTTCTTATAGTCGAAATACAATAATTTGCCATTCAGGAGGAACAAAGATGAATTTTTTGAAACGAGGTCTCCAAAGTTTATGGGCGAAAAAAGGCCGGAGCCTGTTGCTGATCGCCGTGTTTTCTGCAATCTTGATTTTTGTATTGGCGGGTCTGACGATTCGCAGTGCGGCACTAGTAGCGACTGAAAATGCCCAGAAAAGTGTTGGCGCAACTGTGACGTTGCAAGCAAACCGCGAGCAGGCTTTTCAGCAAAGGAGCTCTTCTTCTGACAGCGATGACCAAAGCACCCGACCAGATCCAGGGAGTTTTCAATCGACACCAGTAGCGATTACTGATGCCCAAGCGATCGCCGATTTGGACGGGGTTGCCTCATATAGTTTTGAAGTCAGCACCTCTGCTGATGCCGTCAGCGGGATCGAACCGATCTCCAGCAGTGACTCATCGACAGAGTCAGAAGCAACCGATAGCAGCGAGACGGGGCAAATGGACGGTATGCCAGGAGGAATGCCTGGCGGGAATATGAGTACGGGTGATTTCCAAATCACTGGTGTATCAAGCAGTGCGGCGTATACGACTTTTTCGGAAGGAACAGCGACAATCACGGATGGAGAAGGCATTACTTCTGAGGATGAAGGTACGAACCAAGTCCTGATCGAATCCTCACTAGCCGAAGCAAATGATTTGGCAGTCGGAGATACGTTTTCGATTACTGATGCAGAGGACAATGAAGTCGAAGTGACGATCAAGGGAATCTATGAAACGAGTGAAGTAGGCAACAGCATGAGCCAAATGTTCAACTTTCTCAATCCAGCCAACACGATCTTTGCTTCTTATACCCTTGCCAATACGTTGAGCGGCAATGAGGACACCATTGACTCGGCAACCTATACCTTGAGTGATCCGTCTGAGATGACAGCATTCGTGGAAGAAGCGGAAGGGTTGATCGATACAGAAACCTACAGCATTCAAACCAACGATCAAATGTATCAGTCGATGCTGACACCATTAAATAATGTCGCTAGCTTTGCAAAAAATATTATTGTGTTAGTTGCTGCTGCCGGTATCATTATTTTGACGTTGATCGTGATGATGTCGATTCGGGAACGTCGTTATGAGATTGGTGTATTGCTCTCTTTAGGCGAGTCACGGGCTAAAGTGATCCTACAGTTTTTCACAGAGATTTTTGTCTGTATGGTATTTGCTTTAGGGATCGCGGCCGCTAGCGGCAATCTTGTCGGGAATGCCGTCGGAGAGCAATTATTGGCACAACAAACAGAGACAACGACTGATCAAGCAGCCACTGAAAACGCTGGTCCTGGAGGCGGGGAGATGCCGCAAATGGGCGGAAATCGTGGTGGTTCTTTCCCATCCTTCACCCAATCAGCAGAAGTGGAGTCCTTAGAAATCACCGTTTCCCCTCAACAAATTGGTTTATTGGCATTACTCGGTCTAGGGATCAGTTTTGGCTCGATCTTACTCTCTTCCGCGGGCATTTTGCGGTTGAATCCGAAAAAAATCTTGGTTTCTTAGGAGGAACGACATGACATTACGAACAGAACAATTAGGCTATTGGTATCAAAGCGAAGCAGAAGCGCTGTTTCGTGACGTTGATTTGACCTTTGAACCTGGCAAGATGTATGCGATCTTAGGTTCTAGCGGATCGGGGAAAACAACTTTCCTGTCACTGATCACGGGCCTAGATACACCGAAAGAAGGAAAGATTTTCTACAATGAAGAAACGTTAGCAAAAATCGGATTGCGAGAATACCGCCGCAAAGATGTTTCCATCGTGTTCCAAGCGTATAATCTATTGCCTTATCTGTCGGCACTGGACAATGTGATCACAGCGATGGCGATCGCGAAGTCGCAGCAAGCCGATAAAAAGGCCTATGCTTTAGCCAACTTAGCCAAAGTTGGCATCACGGAAGAGCTGGCACTGAAAAAAGTGACCCAATTATCGGGTGGGCAACAGCAGCGGGTCGCTATCGTTCGCGCGTTGTGCTGTGAACATGAGCTGATCGTAGCCGATGAACCGACTGGAAACTTGGATGAAACGACATCTAAAGAAATCGTCAAACTATTTCAAGAAATTGCTCATGAGCAAAAAAAATGTATTATCTTAGTGACCCATGAACAAGAAGTAGCCAAGGCTTGCGATGTCGTTTATGAGCTAAAAGAGCGAGCATTTGCTAAAGTTGAGGGATAAGCCTTGCTTAGGGTAGCTGCTAGTTATTAGGGCGGAGGCAGTTGCTCTTCCTGAAGCTTTAAATACATCCTCAAGGAAACGGTTGTAAAGTCTGCTTGCATCTTCGCCTTGCTCCTCTTACAATAGAAGTAATTGTAAACGAAGAAACTTGTGAGGGGAGTGTGGAGATGCGACTTTTTATTGACGGCGATGGATCGCCAGTGAAAAACGAAGTGATTGAGCTGGCCCAGCAATATCAGCTGCCGGTGGTGATCGTCACCAGTGTCGATCATTACACGACCAAAGATTATCCTGCCCATGTTCACTTTGTCTATGTCGACAAAGGCTCGGATCGTGCGGATTATGAAATCGTGAAGGAAATAGAGCCGGGTGATTTTCTCGTTACCCAAGATTATGGGTTAGCCTCTTTGGTCTTGCCGAAAAAAGCGCGGGTTTTTCACCATAACGGCACAGAGTATTTGCCAGAAACGATCGATTTTTTACTTGGACAACGCTACTTAGGTGCGCAGATGCGTAAAGCAGGCAAGCGTACAAAAGGACCGAAGCCCTTTACGAAAGAGGATCGGGAAGCCTTCAAACGAATCTTTGAAAACGAATTGCGACAGACCCTTGCAAAATAAGCACCCTCAAGACCCAGCTTCTGCATGAACCACGGGAATTGAAGGTGCTTATTTATTTCTTGCGAAAACGATCATAGAAGTATTTGCCGACTAAAGCCACGATCGCGAAAAATGCTAAGGTATATCCGAAGATCCCCATCTGATGGACGAAGGCTCCTTGTTGCGGGCTGGCGACCACCAATAAGGAAGAGCCAAGGATGACCGCAGCTAGAATAATACCGATCACCAGTCGATTGACCATCTGATCAAAGCGGTCCAATAGCTGTTTTTGTTCGCGGATCTCTAGATTCAATCGGTGTTTACCAGTCGCAAAAGTGTCTAAGACAGCCAAGGTCCGATCGGGAAGATGGCTAAGTGCCCGCAAGCTTTTTGCGGTTGCCAAGGCGCTTTTTTTCACCTCGTCTTCAATACTCAGCTGCTGCAGGAAATATTTTTGTGCAAAAGGCTGAGTGACTTCCATCATTGATAATTCGGGATCTAAGGCTTTGATCACACCTTCCAAGGTACCAAAAGCCTTGATCAGCAAGGTGATGTCTCGATGCATCTGCAGTTGGTTATCATGGCAGATCGTGATGACTTCAGCCATCACTTTTTGCAAGTCGATATCCTTTAGCGGCATATTATAGTAGTTTTCAACAAATTTTTGAAGATCCTGATAGAAGGCGACTTCGTCAAAGGAACTGCCGCTGCTGTTGCACAACCGCAAGACGGCTTTACCGACTTCTTGGGTGTCTTGGGTATAAAGAGCAATCAACGCATCGGCTAAACGGCTGCGTAAAGACTGATCCAAATGACCCATCATCCCAAAGTCCAAGAAAATCACTTGGTAAGGCGGCATGACAGCTTCTTCTTGCCATTTCAACGAATAATCGACCCCGCCGAGGACACCGACGCGCTGCTTGACTTGAAATGGTTGTGGGCGGTTGGCTTGATCCGTGAAGACATGCAAGAAAAGATTGCCAGGATGTGGATCAGCGTGAAAGAAGCCATCTTCAAAGACTTGTTTCATAAAGTTTTCGACTAATAGCGTCCCCACTTGTTTTTTCACTGCTTTAACGGACTGATTGTCATAAACGATGTCTTGATTTTTGCGGGTCAGTAAGCAATTCAAGCTTTCACCTGCCATGTAATCCATGACTAATACTTTTTGGGTACACCATTCGGGATAAACTTTTGGCAATGCCAACTGCGGGTCTTGGTGATTGTTGCGGTAGAATTCCTGTGCATTTTTCATCTCTTGTAAAAAATTTGTTTCATTGGCAAGGGATCGTCGGACTTCGCTTAGCACGCTTTTTAAATCCACCACATTGGCTTCTGGAATTGCGCGAACCAACGGCAGGGCTTTTTCAAAAAGATCGAGATCCACTTGAATTGCCGCAATGATCCCTGGATGCTGCACTTTGACGATCACTTCTTTGCCGCTGATCAAGTTTGCTCGATGGGCTTGTCCGATGGAAGCTGAGGCGACTGGAATTTCATCAAAAGCGGAAAAAACTTCCGTTAGCGGTTGCTGCAGTTCTGTTTCCAGCAGTGCTTTGACCTTGGGAAATGGATCGCTTTTGACATTGTCCTGCAGCTGCTTGAATTCATCGACAAAGGTGCTGGAAAGCAGATCATTGCGGACCGAAAGCATCTGCCCGATTTTGATAAATGTTGGTCCTAATTCTTCAAACGCTTGACGCACCATTTCGGGGTGCTGCTGTTTGCTGATATTTTGAACGACTTTGTATTTCAAAAAGACTTGAACGATTTGTTTTAATCGTCCTTTTCTAGAAGGAGCGGTTTGTTCTGTCATAGGTCCCACCTCTTTAAACGTGCCGTGATATATTCATAGTACTGACAAAATGAAAAACATTCAACTAACGACTGTGTAAGCTTAAAGAAATTTCTGCAAGATTTAATGCCGGTTGGTCGATTTTGTGCTAAAATGTGGAAGACTTAGTTTGGTAGAATCAATGAATACAGGAGGAAATTCTTTTGAAAATCATTTTATTATACGGGGGACGCAGTGCAGAACATGAGGTATCACTGTTATCCGCTTTTTCAGTTGTTAATGCTGTATATTATAATTACTACCAAGTTCAATTAGTAATGATCACCAAAGAAGGACGCTGGTTAAAAGGCCCATTATTGACTGAGGCGCCAACGTCTCCAGATACTTTAGCATTGACCAATGAAGAAACCAAAGGGGAAGAAATTTCACCTGGGGCAATCTACGAAGAAGACGCGATCGTCTTTCCTTTACTTCACGGACCAAACGGCGAAGACGGCACGATCCAAGGGTTTTTAGAAACCATCGGAATGCCTTATGTCGGAGCCGGTGTCTTGACTAGTGCCTGTGGGATGGACAAAATCATGACCAAGTATATCTTGCAAGCTGCGGGGATTCCGCAAGTTCCCTATGTACCAGTCTTGAAAAATGCGTGGAAAGAAAATCCGAAAAAGATTTTCGATCAATGTGAAGGCAGTCTGCTTTATCCAATGTTTGTCAAACCTGCCAACATGGGCTCAAGTGTCGGTATCTCGAAAGCCGAGAACCGTGAAGAACTGCAAAATGCGCTACAAGAAGCGTATCGCTACGATACCCGAGCGATCGTTGAACAAGGAATCGAAGCCCGTGAGATCGAAGTAGCCGTTCTTGGAAACGAAGACGTTCGGACCACAATGCCGGGAGAAATCGTAAAAGATGTTGCCTTTTATGATTACAATTCCAAATACATTGACAACCGAATCGAGATGCAGATTCCTGCACAAATTCCAGAAGAAACACAAGCCAAAGCCCAAGAGTTTGCGAAAAAAGCCTATACGATGTTAGGCGGCAGCGGATTGAGCCGTTGTGATTTCTTTTTGACCAATAAAAATGAGCTCTTTTTAAATGAGCTGAACACGATGCCAGGGTTCACTGAATTCAGCATGTACCCACTGCTATGGGAGAAGACCGGTTTGCCTTATGGGGATTTGATCGAAGAATTGATCCAATTAGGGATGAATCGTTTCAATCAAAGACGTTCGTTCTTGACCAATGTAGAAGCAACAGAAAAAGAAGCAGAAAACGAAGCAGAATAAATAGCAGGAAGAAAGCCAGCTCAACTCAAGGAAAATACTTGAAGCGATCTTGTGCTTTCTTTTTTTAGGAAAAAGGAGCGAACCTGATGAATTTTACTGTAAAAGAAGCCGCTGCCGTATTTGGTCAGCAAATTAAAAATGAAACACCACTTGCCTCTGTGGAATTCGACAGCCGTCTGATCAAAGAAAACAGTCTTTTTGTTCCCTTAGCGGGTACCCGTGACGGACATGAATTTGCCCAACAAGCCAAAGACAATGGGGCGATCGCCACACTGTGGAGCCACCCTACGATCGAACCGCCGCAAGACATCCTTGTGATTCCTGTCACGGATACCGTCAAAGCGTTCCAACAATTGGCACGAGCGTATAAAGAAAAGCTTGCACCGAAAATCATCGGTATTACTGGAAGTAACGGGAAAACGACCACCAAAGATATGGTGGAAGCGGTCATGGCCCAAAAGTACCAGACCTATAAAACCCAAGGCAACCACAACAATGAACTAGGCGTGCCTTTGACTATCTTGCATGCGCCAGAAGATACCCAAGTATTGATTTTAGAAATGGGAATGGATCATGCAGGTGAAATCGAAGTCCTTTCACGCTTAGCAGAACCTGACGCTGCCGCTATCACGTTGATTGGCGAAGCCCACATTGAAAACTTAGGGTCCAGAGAAGGGATCGCCAAAGCCAAAATGGAGATCACCGCAGGATTGAAAAAAGACGGCTTCTTTATGCTGCCAGCTGATGAACCATTGTTAGAGCCCTTTGTTCCCAATTTAATGCAGACCATTGAAACTTTTGGCTTAACTGAGGGAGATCTACAAGGAGATATCGTGGAGGAATCGCAAGATCAGACGATTTTTACGGTTGCAGGTACCACCTTTACCTTACCGGTCTTAGGCGGCTATAATGTCAAAAATGCCTTGATCGCGATTGGGATAGGACGTCATTTTGGTGTAGCAGATGAAGCGATCAAGGAAGGCTTGGCGCATTTTCAATTGACGAAAAATCGGACCCAATGGGTGACTGCTGGTAATGGGGCAGCGATTTTGAGCGATATTTACAATGCCAATCCGACGGCCATGGGTCTTGTATTGGATAGCTTCCGCAAATTGCCTTTAGCAGGACGACGGATCGCCGTATTGGCAGATATGCTTGAATTAGGACCAGATTCTGCACAAATGCATGAGCAGATGGCCGCACACTTGGATGACTCGTTCCAGCTAGTTTTCCTTTATGGCAAAGAAATGCAGGCATTGCAAAAACGACTAGCGAACACTGCCCTTGCTGACAAGGTGCGCTATTTTGCGATTGATGAAAAACCACAGCTGATCGCCTCCTTAATAGAAACTTTAGAACCTTCCGATAGCCTAGTGATCAAAGGCAGCAATGGCATGGGCCTGAGTGAAGTCGTTGATGCACTAAAAGGAATGTAAAGCGGAGTTGAAATCTTGCTGAAACTTTCAAAACGTGTTATACTTATCTAACGCCGAAAGATGAAGCACAGAATGATTACTGTAAAAAACATTGACGTTTTGAGATAAAATGATGGCTGAGACAAACAACACTTGTTTTAGCCTTTTATAATGCCTTCGTGAAGCGGTTTTTCGGTACCGAGAGAAAGATAAGAGTAAATGGGACTACTCTTGTGTTTCTGAAGAACTAACCTACGCTTCGATGATAGAAAAACAGGCATCGAAAAGATGACCAGCCTAGGAGGATCCATTTGAAATTTAAAGATCTAGAATTATCCAACGAATTATTGACTTCTGTTGAGCGTGCCGGCTTTGAAGAAGCAACACCCATCCAAGAAGCAACGATTCCATTAGCCTTAGCAGGCAAAGACGTGATCGGTCAAGCACAGACCGGTACTGGTAAAACCGCCGCATTTGGTTTGCCAATGTTAGAAAAAATCGACCCAGCGAACCATCAACTACAAGGATTAGTGATTGCCCCAACCCGTGAATTAGCGATCCAAACCCAAGAAGAATTGTATCGTCTTGGTAAAGACAAAAAAATTCGCGTTCAAGCAGTTTACGGTGGAGCCGATATCGGCCGTCAAATCCGTCAATTAAAAGATCGTCCCCATATCGTAGTTGGTACGCCAGGACGTATGTTAGACCATATCAACCGCCACACCTTAAAATTAGGTACGGTTGAAACGCTTGTATTAGATGAAGCAGACGAAATGTTGAACATGGGCTTCTTGGAAGATATTGAAAAAATCATCAGCCAAGTGCCAGATGTTCGTCAAACGTTGCTATTTTCAGCAACAATGCCGCCAGCAATCAAAAATATCGGCGTGAAATTCATGAAAGAGCCTGAACATGTTCAAATCAAAGCCAAAGAAATGACCGCTGATTTGATTGATCAATACTATGTTCGCTCAAAAGATTACGAAAAATTCGATGTCATGACTCGTTTGTTGGATGTGCAATCACCTGAATTGACGATCGTTTTCGGTCGTACGAAACGTCGCGTTGATGAATTGGCACGTGGTTTAGAAGCCCGTGGCTACAAAGCTGAAGGCATTCACGGGGACCTTTCTCAACAAAAACGGATGAGCGTTTTGCGTTCATTTAAGAGTGGTCAATTAGATATCTTAGTTGCCACAGACGTAGCAGCTCGCGGATTAGATATTTCTGGTGTTACACACGTTTACAACTACGATATCCCTCAAGATCCTGAAAGCTATGTTCACCGGATCGGACGTACAGGTCGTGCCGGAAAAGGCGGAATGTCAGTGACTTTCGTTACACCAAACGAAATGAGCTACTTGCATGTCATTGAAAACTTAACGAAAAAACGGATGACACCAATGCGCCCACCAACCGAAAAAGAAGCATTTAAAGGTCAATTAGGTGCCGCAATCGAAGCCGTTGAAACAAAATTGGATGAAAATGGTTTGGATAAATACTTGCAAGCAGCCGACGATCTTTTGGAACGTTATTCTGCACAAGATTTAGCAGCACTGCTTCTAAAAACAATGGCGAAAGATCCAGCTGATTTAGAACCAGTCAAAATCACACCAGAACGCCCATTACCTCAAGGAAAAAAATCATTCAATAAAAACGGACGTCGCAGCAATAACAGCAATGGCGGCAATCGTAACCGTAAAGAAAACGGTGGGAACCGTGGCGGCGGCAACGGCAATAAAGCCCGTGGTAACTATTCAAAAGATGGTGCCCGTAAAAACAATCGCCGTAGCAACGACAAAAAACGCGGTTTCGTAATCAGAAATAACCAAGACTAATTAAGTTTGTGGACCTTGTAAGGAAACTTGCAAGGTCTTTTTTATATAAAAAACAAATACGAACGATTGAAAATCTTAATCTCCGTATAAACTCGTCAGATTTGAATGGTAATTCGCCATTTTTTTGGTAGAATGGTAACTAGCTGAACAAGGGGTATTTCCAATTTGGAAAACCCTATCTTAGGTGAAGGTAGAGAAAAGAATGATCAAAGGAATCGGGATCGATGCAGTCGAGCTGCCTCGAATGAAAGAATTAATTGAAAAAAAACCTCAGTTTATAACGCGTATTTTAACAGAGAAGGAAGCAAAATTATTTGCACGTTTGCCTCTGAAACGTCAGGTAGAGTTCCTTGGTGGGCGCTATGCCTGCAAAGAAGCGTTCTCGAAAGCTTGGGGGACAGGGATCGGCAAAGTTTCTTTTCATGATATTGAAGTCTTGACCAATGAATTCGGTGCACCGATCGTTACTAAAGCACCGCATCCTTTAGAAAAAACGTTTGTCAGTATCACCCATACAAATGATACTGCTTTTGCACAAATTATTTTAGAAGTACTAGATAGTGAATAAACCAAGTTGAAGTAGTCTGTCAGTCAAGAAGACTTTGATACTTCATGGACGAACAGCCGACTACATAAAACCAACTTAATTTGTTCATCTGATCAAGCACTAGTAGAAAGAAGGAACTGGAAATGGTGGTTGCTTACCATAGACCAACGAAAGCGATAATTGATACAACTGCGATTACCGAAAACATCAAACATGAGATTGCTCACTTACCAAGCGAGACATTTCTTTTTGCGGTGGTCAAAGCGAATGGTTACGGACACGGAGCGGTTCAAACCGCTCTTGCAGCCAAAGAAGGCGGCGCAGATGGTTTTTGCGTTGCGACGATCGATGAAGCGATCGAATTGAGAGAAGCAGGGATCACTGACCCGATTTTGATCTTAGGTGTCGTGAACGTGTGTGATATTTCCTTGCTGACGACCTATGATTTGTCATTTCCAGTCGCTTCGATGGACTGGTTGATAGAAGCAGGCGCTTATTTAGAGGAGAACCCTCTAAATAAGCCGCTTAAAGTGCATATCAAGGTGGATACTGGTATGGGGAGAATCGGCTTTTTGACTGCCGAAGAAGTGCGCCAAGCCGTTCTTTGGTTAGAAGATCACCCCTCTTTTGATTGGGAAGGAATCTTTACCCATTTCTCCACAGCCGATCAAGCTGATACAACTTATTGGGAAACACAGCACCAGCGGTTTAAAGAAGTCTTAACTGTTTTGCCTTATTTGCCGACATATATACATACAGGCAATAGCGCGACCTCCTTGTGGCACAAAGAGGCCGTTGGGAATATGGTCCGTTTTGGGATCGCGATGTATGGATTGAATCCGTCAGGTCATGCATTGAAGGAACCATTTTCCTTAAAACCAGCCCTTTCACTTGTTTCTGAACTGATCCAAGTGAAATTACTTGAAAAAGGAGCGGGGATTGGCTATGGTGAGACATATATCACGCCCCGTCAGGAATGGATCGGCACTGTGCCTATCGGTTATGCGGATGGCTGGTTACGAAAAATGCAAGGCTTCTCACTCTTAGTAGAAGGCGAACCTTGTGAAATCGTCGGTCGGGTGTGTATGGATCAACTGATGATTCGTTTGCCGCGAGCATTTGCTGTCGGTACAACGGTCACGTTGATTGGTGAGAATCATGGGAAACGAATTACGATGCAGGATGTTGCAGACCAGTTAGAAACGATTCACTATGAAGTAGCGTGCACCCTCTCAGCAAGGGTTCCGCGAGAATATAAAAGTTAGGGTGGTCCTATGGTAAAAAGGGGAGATATTTATTTTGCCGATCTTTCACCAGTCGTTGGATCGGAGCAAGGCGGAATACGACCGGTCTTGATCATTCAAAATGACTTGGGCAATCACTTCAGTCCCACCGTGATCATTGCGGCGATCACGGCAAAAATGGCGAAGCCGAAATTACCAACCCACATTGGAATTTCCGCTTCTTGCACAGGGATTGGCAAAGACTCCGTCATTTTGATGGAACAGATCCGCACGATCGACAAAAGTCGGTTGAAAGAAAAAGTTTGTCATTTAGACGATAAAGTGATGTGTGAAGTCGATGCTGCTTTGATGATCAGTATTGGTGTGGAGCCGACCTTTGCTACATCAACGATCGAGGTGTAAAACAAGCAATGGGGTATGTAGTATTAATAGTAGTTGTCATTTTATTGATTCTCTTTACTTATAAACATATTCGCCGTTTTCTTTCAGAAACCAAAAAGCGCAACGAAACCATGGAACAAGGGTATTACCTTGTCAGTCATACATATGAAGAAAAGCGGGAACAGACACATTATTACGGCGTTTTTCAGCAGGGAGACAAAGAGCTGATACTAGAAATGTCGTTACAACTTTATTTGCAACTGCAGCCGCCGCAACGGGGCATGTTGACTGCCAAAGAAGGCAAAGTACTTTCTTTTGAAATGTGATCATGTAATGAAAGTAACGCGCACCAGGAAACAGCCCCCTCATGAAAACAAGCAGGAAAGAGCCGCTCCGTTTCGTACATCGGAGCAGGTTCTGCCACTGCTTGTTTTTTTCATGCAGGTCTTTGTGAGAGGTTTCCTATGGATTCAGATTCAATGAATGGAAGAAAGAGCATCTTCAAAAAAGAGGAATACCACAAAAGCGTGCGGCTAGAATGCTTTGAAGATCAGGTAATGTACGGTTGCTTTTCACAAAGAATTCAGTTATAGTATGTAGCGACTAGTTTGAAAAGAGGGAAAAAAGTGAACCCATCGATTTATGGACTTACCAAATCAGATCTATCTTTGTGGATAACTGAACAAAATGAAAAGAAATTCCGTGCCAACCAAGTGTGGGAGTGGCTCTATGAAAAACGAGTAACCAGCTTTGAAGAAATGACCAACCTACCGAAACCTTTGATTGAGAAACTGTCGGCAGCCTTTGTGATCAATCCTCTGAAACAGATGGTGGTACAAGAAGCCAGTGACGGAACCGTCAAGTATTTATTCCAATTGCCAGACAATCACATGATTGAAACGGTCTTGATGCGTCAAGAATATGGCATGTCCGTTTGTGTGACGACCCAAGTCGGCTGCAACATCGGCTGTACGTTTTGTGCCAGTGGGTTATTAAAGAAGCAACGAGACTTAACGGCAGGCGAGATCGTGGCTCAAATCATGTTAGTACAACACTATTTTGATGAACGCAATGAGGGGGAACGAGTCTCTCACGTGGTGGTCATGGGGATCGGCGAACCCTTTGATAACTATGACAATGTGATGCATTTCTTACAGATCATCAATGACCCGAAAGGCTTAGCGATCGGCGCGCGGCATATTACTGTGTCAACCAGCGGCTTAGCGCATAAAATTAGAGAGTTTGCGGAGAACGGCTTGCAAGTGAACCTAGCGATTTCGCTGCATGCCCCAAATAACGAAGTCAGAACCTCCATGATGCGGATCAATCGGAGTTTCCCGATTGAAAAGCTGATGGCAGCAGTCGATTATTATTTAGAAAAAACCAATCGTCGGATCACGTTTGAGTACATCATGCTGGATCATGTCAATGACCGGCCAGAACATGCCCGTCAGTTGGCAGCTTTATTGAAGGATAAAAAGAAATTGTCCTACGTCAACTTGATCCCATATAACCCAGTGAATGAACATGACCAATACGCTCGAAGTAAAAAAGCGGATGTGTTAGCCTTTTATGACATTTTAAAGAAAAACGGCATCAATTGCGTGATTCGTAAAGAACATGGGACAGATATCGACGCAGCTTGCGGACAGCTGCGAAGCAAACAAATGAAAAAAGAAGCCTCCGCTTCTTAAACGTAAAAAGCAAAAGAAGGACTGCACAAGCGCAGTTCTTCTTTTTGTTATTTACTATCTAAGTAATTAAAAAACGTATTAAAGAAAGCGTATTCCTCGAAAGAAAATTCAAAAAACATTGTTTTACAAGAAAAAAATAGATTATACTAAAAGCTGGTATCCATTAAAAATAACTTATCGTGAAAGGATGATTTGATGGAATGGATTAAATTAATTGGTATTCTAGTTATTTTAGTCGGCTTTTTGCTGAAGCTAGATACTATTGCTGTCGTAATCGTTGCTGGTTTTGTCACCGCGCTTGTGTCGGGGATTTCTGTTGTTGATTTTTTAACAATGTTAGGAGAAGCGTTTGTCAATAATCGACTCGTTACACTGTTCTTACTGACACTACCGATGGTCGGCTTGTCAGAACGTTTTGGCTTGAAGCAGCAGGCAGTCATATTGATTGAAAAGATCAAAGGCTTAACACCAGGGAAGTTCTTGAGCTTGTACTTGTTTATTCGAGAACTTGCTGGCTTTTTCTCTATTCGGATCCAAGGACATACACAATTTATCCGCCCGATCGTTAACCCGATGGCGCAAGCTGCTGGGGAAAACAAATTTGGGGAACTGGATGAAAAAGATCAGGAAAAAATCAAAGCTCGGGCTGCCGCTAACGAAAACTTCGGGAATTTCTTTGCCCAAAATACCTTTGTGGCTGCTTCTGGTGTGCTATTGATCGTAGGAACATTGCAATCTCTTGGCTACGATGTGGCAGCTAGTTCGATCGCGCAAGCCTCATTGCCGATCGCATTGATCGTCTTAGTCATTGCTACATTGTCGAACCTGCTCTTTGATCGTAAATTAGCAAAAAAATATGGCAAGAAGGAGGACAAATAGATGGAAGGAATCGTTAACGGATTACTGGAATTCTTTTATATCTTGATCGGATTGTTGTCGATCATGACGGCTGTACGGGTTTTTCGCGAAGCGGATCATCCCACCCGATTAGGCACCTCTGCTTTTTGGTTACTGCTAGGGATCGTCTTTGCTTTCGGGAATTTCTTGCCGTATCTTGTGGACGGAATTTTGATCGTTTTGATGGGCTGTTTGACCTTCTTCAAACAAGTGCAGATTGGTAAAATCGTGGACGTGGATGATGAAAAAGCAGAAGCATCGGCTAAACGGATCGGTAGTACGATCTTCGTGCCATGTATCAGCTTAGCATTGATCGCTGTGGTGATTTCTTATACACCATTAGGAGGCCAAGTTGGAATCGGGATCGCATCGATCTTAGCGCTCTTGTTGGCAGTCGTGTTGACTTCCGCTAAACCGAAAACAGTGCTGGACGATTCCGACCGGATGCTTCGTCAAGTCGGAACTGCCGGTATCTTGCCGCAGTTATTAGCAGCACTAGGTGTCATTTTTAACGCTGCTGGTGTCGGTGATGTGATTTCTCAAGGAATCTCTGGTGTCGTGCCAGAAGGCAATCGTTTTATCGGTGTCGTGGCTTACTGTTTAGGAATGATGATCTTTACTATGATTATGGGAAATGGTTTTGCGGCATTTACCGTTATTACTGCAGGCATCGGTGTACCTTTTGTGATGGCGCAAGGCGGCGACCCAGTCGTTGCTGGTGCGTTGGCAATGACCGCTGGTTTTTGTGGCACATTGCTGACTCCGATGGCAGCCAATTTCAATGCACTGCCAGTGGCCTTGTTAGAGATGAAAGACCCCAATGGTGTCATTAAAGCACAAGCCCCAATTGCTTTATTATTGTTAGTGATCCACATCGCTTTAATGTACTTTTGGGCATTTTAGTGGTAAAACAAAGAGGGAAGGATGATGGAAATGAAACTACTAATTACCGGATTTGATCCATTTGGCGGAGAAGCAATCAATCCTGCCTTAGAAGCAGTGAAATTACTGCCAGATACAATTCATGGTGCACAGATCGTTAAAGCAGAGATCCCCACTGTATTTGGGAAATCAGCAGCGATCGTCGCAGAGAAAATTGAAGAGATCCACCCAGATGTCGTTTTAAACATTGGCCAAGCGGGTGGACGGTTTGCCATCTCACCAGAACGAGTGGCGATCAATGTGGATGATGCCCGGATTCCTGATAACGAAGGCAATCAACCCGTCGATGAAGCGATCCAAACAGAAGGGAAGCCTGCTTACTTCACACAACTGCCGATCAAAGCAATGGTAGAAAACATGAAAAAAGCAGGAATACCTGCAGCCGTTTCTAATACTGCTGGAACCTTCGTCTGCAACCACATCATGTATCAAGTACAATACATGATCGATACAAAATACCCTGAAATGAAGGGCGGTTTTATCCACGTGCCGTTTATTCCTCAGCAAGTCGTCGATAAAGCAGGACAGCCTGCAATGAGCATCGAAGACATTGCCAAAGGATTGACTGCAGCGGTGGAAGCCATCGTTGATTATGCCGACAAAGAAGATCTAAAAGCAATTGGCGGCGCGATCCATTAATCATTGAAGGACATCCTTTCGGGGGTGCAACAATCGTCTTTAAGGCGAGAAGACCTGATCAGCAAGCATGCGATCAGGTCTTTTTTTGGCCTGTTTTGATAAAAATCATTGGCGATTTCTGTATGTTTACCCTTCTATCAGACATTTCTCATTTTGACGGGTAAAATGAAAAAGAAAGACAGAAAACGAATGTAATTTACATTTAACCATGTTTTTTTATTATTTTTTTTGCTTTGTTTCTTATAAATAAAGAAAGGAAAAATAGCATTTAACGAATGTTTGATGAGAGTAAGGTAAGTAAATACCAAGAAAACTTTCTGCCAGAGGTGTTTTTTATCGAAAAAAGGATTGCTTTTTTAATAATTATTAATTAAAATCTTATCTAACTTCAGAAATCGCATGATTATTCTGAAAATTAATTCAATTAAGGGGTAGGACAGGATGAAAAATAAATGGGCCTATGGTTTAGTGGCTGTGTGTGGCGTGGCGTTAGCCGGTTGTACAACGGGCGGAACAAATAGTTCAAGCAATGACACAGCAGCAAGCGGCGACAGCAGTGCAGAACAAGTGTTTAACGTAGTGGTTTCACAAGAAATGCCAAGTGCGGATCTCTCATTAGCAACCGATACGATCAGCTTCAGTGCATTGAACAATGTATATGAAGGACTTTATCGTTTGGATGCTGACAGTACACCACAACCTGCTGGTGCAGCTGAAGCAGCTGAAGTCAGCGAGGATGGACTGACTTACAAGATCAAATTACGTGAAGATGCGAAATGGTCAAATGGTGACCCTGTTACAGCAGCGGATTATGTCTATGGTTGGCAACGGACAGTCAAACCTGAAACAGCATCAGAATACGCGTATCTATTTTCACCAGTTAAGAACGCAGATGCCATCACAGCAGGCGATACGGATCCATCAGAGCTAGGCATCAAAGCAGTGGGGGATTATGAATTAGAAATCACCCTAGCAAAAGCAACACCTTACTTTGACTACTTATTAGCATTCCCATCCTTCTTCCCACAAAATCAAAAAGTGGTAGAAGAAAATGGCGATCAATATGCGTCAACTAGCGACAATGCTGTTTATAATGGACCGTTTGTCTTGACTGGGTTTGATGGACCAGGAACGGATACGGAATGGGCTTATGAAAAGAACGACCAATATTGGGACAAAGATACTGTTAAATTACAAACGATCAACGTAAGCGTCGTGAAAGAATCCTCAACTGCCTTGAACCTTTTCCAAGATGGACAAGCAGATGATGTCATCCTAACAGGTGAATTGGCGCAACAAATGGCTAACGATGAAGCCTTCGTTTCTCAACCAGAAGCAACGACTTCTTACCTAGAATTGAACCAACGTGATGAAGATTCACCTTTCCGTAACGAAAACTTACGTAAAGCGATCTCTTATGCGATTGATCGTGATGCCTTAGTGACATCGATCTTAGGGGATGGTTCGATTGCTTCAACTGGGTTGGTACCAGAAGGTATGACCTTCAGCCCTGGCGATCATACGGACTTCACGGAAGCAGCTGGCAGCGTCATTGAATACAATGAAGAGCAAGCCAAAGAACATTGGGAAAAAGCCAAAGAAGAATTAGGGATCGATTCATTAGAATTTGATATCTTAGCTTCTGATACAGACTCAACGAAGAAAATCATTGAGTACTTGCAAGATACGATCGAAAAAACATTGGACGGTGTGAAAGTCACGTTAAGTCCAGTACCATTCTCTGTTCGTTTGGATCGTTCAAACGCTGGTGATTTTGATACAGTAATGGGCGGTTGGGGTGCTGACTATGCCGATGCAAGTAGCTTTACTGACTTGTTTACGACAGGCAACTCATACAACCGTGGACAATGGAGCAACGAAGAATACGATGCAGCCGTTGAAGCAGCGGGTACAACCAATGCCAATGACCCTGACAAACGTTGGGAAGATCTAGTCAATGCAGAAAAAATCATTATGAATGAACAAGGTGTCATTCCAGTTTATCAAAAAGCGGAAGCACACTTACGTGCAACAAAAGTCAAAGGTGTTGTTGCTCACGCAGCGGGCGCACAATACGACTACAAGTGGACATCAATCGAATAATCACGAGTAGTTGACTTGAAATGCCGAAGAAAAGGCTGGGACAATTTCTTGTCTCAGCCTTTTGCTTCTCATTTCAATGAGTAAAACTATAAGAATGAAATTAACTAGTAGCAATCATTAAAAAGAGCAATGAAAGGAATAACAAGAAGACACCAGGCCATAACCAAAAGGCGTAGCTCTGTTTGCCGACTTGGGATAATTTCAGATAATCTGTTTTATTTTTGGAAAAAGCTTTCTTCATGGAGTATTGAAAATGGTCAAAGAAACCAGAAGCAAATACCCATAAAAAACCGCCAATGATCAAAAAGAACAGCGCCCACAAGAAAAGGGCATCTGAAAGAGCTGCTATGGAAAATTCATTTTTTATGGCTAACCATCCGCCAGAAATTGCGAGGCATAGGAGGGGTATGAGCCCACTACTTTTTTTTATTTTCATGATCTGACTCCTTTTTAATGATTCGTACTATGTTAATTTACATAATTATTGAATAGAAGTCAAAATACTTAAGGGGGAAACTGCGTGAACAGCTTTTTGAAATATTTATTGAAACGAGTGTTCTACATGGTCTTAACATTATGGCTGATTGCCACGATCACCTTTTTCTTGATGCAATTTTTGCCAGGAACACCATATACGAATGCTGAAAAATTAAGTCCAGAACAAATTGCCTTGCTAAATGAGCAAGCAGGATTGGACAAACCGATCATTACCCAATATTGGCTTTATTTGACCAATTTACTAAAAGGTGACTTTGGGATCTCTTTCCAATTTAAAAACCAGCCAGTAGCGAATTTATTATCAGGAAGAATCGGACCTTCACTGCAACTAGGGCTACAAGCGATCATCTTTGGTACGTTCTTTGGGATCATTTTAGGAACGATCTCTGCGATGAAACAAAATACTTGGATCGATACAACGTCTACCTTAGTGGCGATCTTAGGACGTTCGATCCCTAACTTTGTCTTTGCCGTGTTGCTGCAATACATTTTTGCCATCAAACTAGGGATCTTACCGATTGCTAAGTGGGAGACTTTTGCCAGCACGATCCTACCGACCGTCGCCTTGGCGATGTCGCCGTTAGCGGATTCCGCCAGGTTTATTCGAACCGAGATGGTGGAAGTGCTGCATAGTGATTATGTCGAGTTGGCACGAGCAAAAGGGTTGAGCCGCTGGGAAATTGCCTTCAAGCATGGTTTGCGGAATAGTTTGATTCCGTTATTGACGCTGTTAGGACCGCTAGCTGTCGGTTTGATGACGGGTTCTCTTGTCGTAGAAAATATTTTTGCGATCCCAGGTATCGGTGAACAGTTCGTAAAATCAATCATGACCAATGACTATCCAACGATCATGGCGGTAACAATTCTTTATTCCGCGATGTTGGTCTTTGTTATTCTTGTTGTTGATATTTTATATGGAATCGTTGATCCGCGGATCCGAGTTTCAGAAGGGAGTCGTGGCTAATGGCAGAGAAACCTTACACAGCAAATGATGTTGCTGCCATCGATGCAGCCAAATTTCAACCGTTACAAAAAAATACCAATGAAGAGCGTGAAGCGATCGCAACCCCTTCATTAACGTTTTTCCAAGATTCATGGCGTCGTCTGAAAAAGAACAAAGCCGCTGTTTTCTCAATCATTTTGTTGCTGATCATTATCGCGATCTCAATCATTACGATTTTTGTCTCGCCACATGATCCAACTGCGCAAAATGTGACCTTTACAAATCTGCCGCCGAAAATTCCTGGTATCAACATCAATGGCTTAAACGGCTATGCGATGGTGGGAGGCGAGTTAGTAGATAAGTATGCAGCTGCCAATGTTCCTGACGGGACGTATTTCCTTTTAGGAACGGATGGATTAGGTCGTGACTTATTGAGTCGTCTATTCGTAGGGACACGTATCTCCTTATTGATTGCGTTTATCGCAGCGATGCTAGATATCATCTTTGGTGTAACCTATGGCTTGATCTCTGGTCTTTTAGGTGGACGGATCGATAATGTGATGCAGCGTTTCCTAGAAATCTTATCTGGTATTCCCAACTTAGTGGTAATGATCTTGATGCTGGTGGTTTTTGAACCTGGGATCTTCTCGATCGTGGCAGCAATGGCGATCACTAACTGGATTCCAATGGCGCGGATCGTACGGGCCCAAACGATGAAACTAAAAGATCAAGAATTCGTTTTAGCCGCAACGACGCTGGGTGAAAGTCGCCTCAAGATTGCGATGAAACACGTATTACCGAATATTTCCAGCGTGATCATCGTACAAATGATGTTCAGTATTCCCTCGGCGATTTTCTTCGAGGCCTTCCTAAGCTTTATTGGGCTAGGATTAAAACCACCTTCAGCATCTTTAGGGATGTTACTAAGCGATGGCTACAAAACCTTCTTGTTCCTGCCTTACCAAATGTGGGTACCTGCTGTGACCTTGTCTGTGATTATGATTGGGTTCAACTTGCTGGCAGACGGTTTGCGTGATGCCTTTGATCCGAAAATGAAAGAGTGATTGCTATGAAAAAAGTCTTAGAAGTGAAAAACTTAGAAATTTCTTTTGACACCTTTGCTGGGAAAGTCCAAGCGATCCGCGATGTCAGTTTCGATCTATACAAAGGAGAAACCTTGGCGATCGTGGGCGAATCTGGGAGCGGCAAGTCCGTGACGACCCGCAGTATCATGGGGTTGTTAGCCAGCAATGCCAATGTCGATAATGGCCAGATCCTCTTCAATGGGACGGACATTTTGAAAAAATCCGAAAAAGAACTGCAAAAAATCCGTGGCAAGGAAATCGCCATGATTTTCCAAGATCCAATGACTTCATTGGACCCAACGATGCCGATTGGCAAGCAAGTGGCAGAATCATTGATGAAGCACAACAAAATCAGTAAAAAAGAAGGCTTGCGACAAGCGTTGGAACTATTGAACCTTGTCGGCATCCCGAATGCTGAGAAACGCTTGAAAAATTATCCGCATCAATTTTCTGGTGGTCAGCGGCAGCGGATCGTCATTGCGATCGCGTTGATTTGTTACCCGCAGATCTTGATTGCAGATGAACCAACGACTGCATTGGATGTAACGATCCAAGCACAAATCTTAGAGTTATTAAAAGATATCCAGAAGAAAATCAATTCATCTATCGTCTTCATTACCCATGACTTAGGGGTCGTTGCCAATGTGGCGGATCGGGTGGCCGTGATGTACGGTGGGAAAATCGTCGAAGTGGGGACCGCAGAAGAGATCTTCTATAACCCACAACATCCATACACTTGGGGCTTGTTAGGTTCGATGCCGACGTTAGAAGGAACAGGCGATCGCTTGTACGCGATTCCTGGTTCACCTCCAGATTTGTTAGATCCGCCAACAGGTGATGCTTTTTATCCACGGAACGAGTTTGCCTTGCAGATCGATGCTGAACAGCAACCGCCATTCTTTGACGTCTCACCGACGCACAAAGCGGCCACTTGGCTGTTAGCGCCACAAGCACCGAAAGTGACTCCGCCGGATGAGATCTTGATTCGCTGGAAAAAATTCCAAGAAAAAAATACTCAGGCATCTGTCTAAAGGAGGAGAAACGGTTGGAAAAAGTTTTACTTGAAGTAAAGAATCTCAAACAATATTTTAACGTTGGCCGCAAAGACGAAGTCAAAGCCGTCGATGATATCTCCTTCCAAATCTATGAAGGAGAAACCTTTGGTCTAGTCGGTGAATCTGGAAGCGGAAAATCGACGACTGGACGGACGGTGATTCGTTTGAATAACCCTACCGGAGGCGAAGTTCTTTTTGATGGACAAGATGTTATGAAAATCAAAGGCAAGAAACCACTGGCTGATTTTCGTCGAGAAGTTCAAATGGTCTTCCAAGATCCTTATGCTTCCTTGAATCCACGGATGAAAGTTCGGGACATTATTGCCGAAGGGATCGATATCAACGGACTAGCCAAAAATGAAAAAGAACGCAATGATCGGGTGGATGAACTTTTGCGAACCGTCGGACTAAACCCAAGTCACGGGACCCGTTATCCCCATGAATTTTCAGGTGGACAACGTCAGCGGATCGGGATCGCCCGCGCGTTAGCTGTCGATCCAAAATTCATCATCTGTGATGAACCGATCTCGGCATTGGATGTTTCGATCCAAGCCCAAGTCGTCAACTTGCTGCAAGATCTGCAAGAAGAACATAAATTGACGTACTTGTTTATCGCCCATGATTTATCGATGGTCAAACACATCAGCGATCGGATCGGCGTGATGCACAACGGCAAACTGCTAGAAGTAGGCACCAGCGATGAAATCTATCATTACGGGGTCCATCCGTATACTGAAAGTCTTTTATCAGCGATTCCGCTGCCAGATCCTGACCATGAGCGTCAACGCAAACGGATCAAATACGTCAGCGAACCAAACGATAACCAAGAACGAGCAATGGAAGAGATCGCACCAGGACATTTCGTTTATGCCACGAAAAAAGAAGCCAAGATCTATCAAGAAAAGTTAGCACAAAAAAAGGGGAACTAGCGTCAAAGGTATAGGGAGTGTTAGGAGGAGATGAAACTGGGTGTTTTAAAAGCATACAAATTTCGGATCTATCCTAATGGACAGCAAAAACAGTTTTTCATCGAAACCTTCGGCTGTGTACGTTTTACGTACAATCAACTGCTGGAGGCAAAGATGGAGGAGCTGGCCAACAATGAAGCAAAGCAAGGGTTGACGCCAGCCAAACTAAAAAAGGAGTATCCTTTTTTGAAGGAGACCGATAGTTTGGCATTGGCGAATGCACAGCGAAATCTGGACCGAGCGTTTCGAAATTACTTTCAAAAGCGGGCTGGCTTTCCAAAAATGAAAACCAAAAAAAGTATCTGGCAATCGTATACCACCAATAATCAGCAGCACACCATTTATTTTGAAGACGATCAAATCAAGCTGCCAAAGCTTAAAACATTGGTTCCCGTAAAAAAGCATCGGGAAATCAAAGGGAAGATCAAATCGGCAACGATCTCAGCAAAAAACAACGAAGAGTTTTACATCTCGATCCTTTGTTTGGAAGAGATTCCGCCATTGCCGAAGCAGCAAGCCTCTGTCGCTGTTGTTTATGATCCGCAGCAGTTGGTCAAAGCCAACCAGCCGGTACCCATCACCTGTGAACATGCCATTCAAACGAAGCAAAAGCTGACGCGAGCAGAACGCAAACTTCAGGTAAAAGCTACAGCGGTCAAACGGAAAAAAATCCTTTTGACTCAGGCGCGAAATTATCAGAAGCTAAAAGGAAAGGTCGCTCGCCTTTATCGTTTTCACTGCTGTCAAAAGCGGGAATTTATCGATCAAGTCAGCTACCATCTCGTAAAACAGTACGATACGATCTATTTGGAACAAATCGCAGAAGATACGGTTTTAAAAGCTGGTCATTACAGCATCAGTGATTGGCATCAATTCGTTCGCAAAATCCAGTACAAAGCGCAGTGGTACGGCAAAGAACTGCGTTTTGTCACGTTGGATACGCAGGACCAACAGAAGCTAGAACGGCTCTCAGGCGAAATGAGCAGCTGAGTCGCTTGAACTGGAAGGAACGCCAGGGATCGCCTAGGGTATAGAAAAAATCTTTCTGATTTTTGTTTCTAGGAACCACGTTCACTAATTATGATTAACCAGCAACCCCCTGCCAAACTACGGTCTGACAGGGGGTTGTATTTTTTTACATTTTGTCACCTAAAAATGCGTCATTTAAGCGATAGATCTTTGAGGGACGCCCGATGCCGACGGGCTTTTCGCCAACTTCCGTAAAATATTGGAGCATGGATTTTTTGAAGTTGGAATGATCGATCATTTTAAAATCGATCCCTAAAAACTTGGCGAATACTTTACGGGCTTCCGTGATCGTAAAGTCTTTGCCTAACACGAGCAGCACTTGTGGCTCGTGTTCCATCTTGTTGGCAACCCGTTTGAAAGCTTTGAGGATGATCGCGCTGTGGTCAAAAGCCAACGTATCTTTTCCAACAGAGGCGCCAGTCACTAGGTCAAGAATGATCTCGATCTCGCCGCTGGTCAAATAAATTTGATTGGCTTTTCTTTCTAAAGAGAACCAGCGTACTTGGTTCGCATCGTCACCGGCACTTAAGGGTTCTTCACCGATAAAAGCCAAATAGCTGACGGTGATCACCCAACCGCGAGGATCGCGATCTGGGGTGCTGAAGGTATGCAGCTGTTCGATGTTTTGCTTGGAGATGGTGACCCCGATCTCTTCTTGCGTCTCACGGATCACACTTTGCCCCGTCGATTCATTGGGATTGACGAAGCCTCCCGGCAATGCCCAAGAATTACGGAAAGGGTGGCCTTTTCTTTGGATCAGCGCAATTTTTAATTGTTCTTCTTCTTTGTTGTAACACATCAAAACCATATCGACGGTTACGGAAGGTTTCTCGTATTTCGGCTGATCTTGCGCCTGATACCATGTAAGAAACTCTGCTTCTGACGCTTCTTTTTCATAGTAGTGTTTTTCAGCTGATTTTGAGGTAAATTCTTTCATTGGTTTCTCCTGCCTTAGATAAAGTAAGTAGCTGAACGCGACGGTTTTCCTTAACGGAAAAAATAAGGAACGATCAAATTAAGGAAAAATAATGCGAGATAAAGCCAAGAAGACGGCGGGTGTTCTTTGAGTGCTAAATAGCCCCAAAGAGCGATCCAGAGCAAAAAAAGCACACGGAGGACTGCCATCGCTGTTGCAAAGAGCACAGCATAATCATGGCTATTGAAGTACGCAAACAAAAAGGGGTAACTTGTGGTTGAAAAAAGCAAGTGTCCCACAGAAAGCACAGTTAAAAGCAAAAAATGCTGTTTGTTTTTTCGAGTCATAGCGTTCCTTTCTATAAGTGAAGTCTTCCTCATTATAGCAAAAGAAGCACCTGTTAATCAAAGAGAGATAAAACACCTTTATTTCCTAAGAGATTCGTTGTCAGGATCAGATTCTTCCCCTAGAACATTGAAGTGAACGGCTATCTGCGCTATGATAACTAGTAGAAAAGAAATGCTCAAATCTGCTGGTTTATTTGCTGCGTGTTAAGGACCAAAACGATTCCTTTGTTCCTTGTAGACCATGGAAAAAGGTCTTAGGTTATCCGCTTTTTTGATTAAAATTATAGCATTTTTGGGTTGCGAACTGTATACTACCTAAGTATACACTTTACTAGTGAAAAGGAGGACTTGCGTCCATGGCTGAAAAAGAAACATTCTATATTACGACGCCAATTTATTATCCAAGCGGCAAGCTGCATATCGGGAATTCTTACACGACGATCGCTTGTGATGCGGTAGCACGATACAAACGATTGATGGGCTTTGATGTCTTTTATTTGACGGGTGTCGATGAGCACGGTCAAAAAATTGAGAAAAAAGCAGAAGAACTTGGCGTAGATCCGCAAGAATACGTCGACAAAATGGCAGCTGACGTCAAGAAACTATGGAACACACTAGACATCAGTTACGATAAATTTATCCGCACAACGGATGATTACCATAAAAAAGCCGTTCAAAAAATCTTCCAGCAATTGCTTGATCAAGGAGATATTTATCTTGGTGAATATGAAGGGTGGTATTCCGTTTCTGATGAAGAATACTTTACTGAGACGCAATTAGCAGAAGTTTACCGAGATGAAGAAGGCAAAGTCATCGGCGGTAAAGCGCCAAGCGGTCATGAGGTAGAATTGGTGAAGGAATCTTCTTATTTCTTCCGCATGAGCAAATATGCCGATCGTTTGGTTGAATACTATGATGAGCACCCAGAGTTCATTCAACCAGAATCACGTAAAAATGAAATGCTGAATAATTTCATCAAACCAGGGTTAGAAGACCTGGCTGTTTCCAGAACGACCTTTAAATGGGGCATCCCAGTCACTGCTAGTCCTGAACACGTGGTGTATGTTTGGATCGATGCGTTATCCAACTATATTACGGCATTAGGCTATGGCTCAGACGACGATTCCTTATTCCAAAAATACTGGCCAGCTGACGTGCATATGGTTGGGAAAGAAATCGTGCGTTTCCATACGATCTATTGGCCAATCATGCTGATGGCATTAGACTTGCCATTGCCGAAAAAAATCTTTGGCCATGGCTGGTTGATGATGAAAGACGGCAAGATGTCGAAATCTAAAGGCAATGTCGTTTATCCAGAAATGTTAGTGGAGCGCTACAGCTTAGATGCGTTGCGTTATTACCTCTTACGGGCGGTTCCTTTTGGCAGCGATGGTGTGTTTACACCAGAAGATTTCGTTTCTCGTTTGAACTACGATCTAGCCAATGATTTAGGAAATCTGTTGAATCGGACGATCGCTATGATCAATAAATATTGTGATGGCTTAGTGCCCGATTATGCCTCAAAAGTGACGCCTTTTGATAGCGAGCTGTCAACGACTGCTGCCAATGTTGTCGGTCGTTACCATGAAGCCATGGATAAAATGGAATTCAGTACGGCATTGTCAGAAGTATGGACGTTGATCTCCCGTGCCAACAAATACATTGACGAAACTCAACCATGGGTGTTAGCCAAAGAAGAAGAAAAGCGCGCGGAATTAAACAGTGTAATGGTTCATTTAGCGGAAAGCTTACGCATCGTTGCGATCTTATTGCAACCGGTGATGACAGAAACACCAGCCAATATTTTCCAACAATTAGGATTGGCTTCTGTTGCCATGGATCTGAAAGATTTACGCTTTGGTGAATTTCCAAGCGGTACGAAAGTCGTTGCCAAAGGCACACCGATTTTCCCTCGTTTGGAACTTGAAACAGAAGTAGCCTACATCCAAAAGAAAATGGCTGAAGGGACACAAAGTCCAGAAGAAACAGTCAAATGGAATCCAGAAGAAACCACATTGCAATCCGAAAAAGCTGAGATCAAATACGAAGACTTCGACAAGATCGAATTAAAAGTGGCAGAAGTCGTTGACTGTCAAAAAGTCAAAGGCGCCGACAAGCTGTTGCAATTTCGCTTAGCTGCGGGAGATGATCAAGATCGTCAAATTTTATCGGGGATCGCTGAGTTTTATCCAGAACCGCAAGATTTGATCGGTAAAAAAGTCGTGATCGTTGCTAACTTGAAACCGCGGAAAATGCGAGGACAAATCAGTCAAGGAATGATCCTTTCAGCAGAAGACAATGACGGTCGTCTGCAAATCGTGGAAGCACCAAAAGGCATGCCAAACGGCTCGATCATCGCCTGATTCTTAGGAGAAATCCTTCTGCTAGTTTCAACAAAAATAAAATTGCCAGACCTGGAAAGTTTTTGTATAATGTAGGTTATTGACATGAACATGAGGGAGTAATTGGCGGATTTTATCTGCGGCAGTATCACCATCCTGAAAGAAATTTCTGGTGCTGTCTTAAACAGTGAGACTTATGTATGCTTAGACAGTGCATACATAAGTCTATTTTTTTTCATATCATGTACAATAAAGGAAGAGTAAATATAAAAGGAGGAGAAACATGTCAGAAGAAAACAAAAAGGAACAGCTATCGCAGGCGTTTTATGCGCAAGAAGCGCAGTATGTTCTGGAAGAAATGCAAACAGATGCCAATGGATTAACGAACGATGAAGCACAAAAACGCTTATCTGAGTACGGTCCCAACGAATTAGAAGAAGGCAAAAAGAAATCGATGGTACAAAAATTCTTTGAACAATTCAAAGATTTGATGATCATTGTTTTGCTAGCGGCGGCGATTATCTCAGCAGTCGTTTCCCATGAAGTCGTGGACTCAATTATTATTTTAGCAGTTGTCATTATCAACGCGATCATGGGTGTCGTTCAAGAGGCGAAGGCGGAGCAGGCGATCGAAGCACTAAGAGAAATGTCTACACCAAATGCCAATGTGTTGCGTAATGGTCATACCGTCACCATCAAGAGCGATGAATTGGTGCCGGGGGATATTGTCCTATTAGAAGCTGGCGATGTCGTACCGGCAGATTTACGCCTTTTAGAAGCAAGTTCTTTAAAAATTGAAGAAGCTGCTTTGACCGGTGAGTCCGTACCAGTCGAAAAAGAATTGACCGTCATCGAAGGGACGGATGTCGGGATCGGCGATCGCGTCAATATGGCCTATTCAAACAGTAATGTGACCTATGGTCGCGGCAAAGGGGTCGTAGTCAATACAGGGATGGGAACTGAAGTTGGGAAAATCGCTGGTATGCTGGCTAGCGCCCAAGAAACCGAAACACCGTTGAAGCGTAACTTAAATGAACTAGGAAAATTCCTGACGATCGCCATCATTATCATTGCAGTGGTCATGTTCTTTGTTGGAACGATCTTTAACAATACGTCATGGGTCGACATGCTATTGACGTCGATCTCATTAGCAGTAGCGGCGATCCCAGAAGGGCTACCAGCGATCGTAACGATCATCTTAGCCTTAGGTACGCAAGTAATGGCGAAACGAAATGCAGTGATCCGTAAATTGCCAGCGGTTGAAACCCTTGGGGCAACCGATATTATCGCTTCTGATAAAACTGGTACGTTGACCTTGAATCAAATGACCGTGGAAAAATTGTATGTCAATGACAAGCAACATGCTGCTTCAGAAGATATTCCGTTAGACAACATGGCATTAAAAGTCATGAACTTTGCCAATGATACAAAATTTGGTGAAGAAGGCAACTTGATCGGTGATCCGACCGAGACCGCATTGGTGCAATTCGGGATGGATCAAGGATTCCATGTGCGGGATCTTGTCAATCAAGAGCCACGGGTAGCAGATCTGCCATTTGATTCTGACCGAAAACTTATGAGTACGATCCACCAACAAGAAGACGGTCGCTATTTAGTTGCTGTCAAAGGCGCACCAGATGTCTTGCTAGGCAGAACCTCAAAAGTACTATTGGACGGCCAAGAGCTGCCGATGACCAATGAAGAAAAAGAAAAAATCTTATTCAACAATACCGATATGGCAAAACAAGCACTGCGGGTATTGGGGATGGCCTACAAATATGTAGACCAAGTGCCAGAAAACTTAGAATCAGAAATCGTCGAAAATGATTTGGTCTTTGCTGGCTTAGTCGGAATGATCGACCCAGAACGGGCAGAAGCAGCCGATGCGGTACGTTTAGCCAAAGAAGCTGGGATTCGTCCAATCATGATCACCGGAGACCACCGTGATACAGCTGAAGCCATTGCGGGACGTTTAGGGATCATCAAACCGGGCGATGATGATGCCGTCTTGACTGGCGCTGAACTCAATAAAATGAGCGAAGAAGAGTTTGCCCAAAAGGTAGCGAACTACTCAGTCTATGCACGGGTATCACCGGAACATAAAGTTCGCATCGTCAAAGCTTGGCAACAAGAAGGCAAAGTCGTTGCCATGACTGGTGACGGGGTCAACGATGCACCATCACTGAAGCAAGCCGATATTGGTGTCGGCATGGGGATCACAGGTACCGAAGTTTCTAAAGGTGCTTCCGATATGGTCCTAGCAGATGATAACTTCGCTACGATCGTCGTAGCAGTGGAAGAAGGACGAAAAGTCTTCTCCAATATTCAAAAAGCGATTCAATACTTGCTAGCCGCTAACCTAGGGGAAGTTTTGACCTTGTTCCTAGCAACCTTGTGGGGTTGGGACTCGCTATTGCCGATCCACTTGCTTTGGATCAACCTAGTAACGGATACCTTCCCAGCAATTGCTTTAGGAATGGAGCCTGCTGAAAAAGATCTAATGAAACATGCACCGCGGGGACGCAGTTCCAACTTCTTCTCTGGTGGTGTAATGAGCAGTATCATCTACCAAGGGATCTTAGAAGCGGCAACCGTGCTGTTCGTTTATTGGTCAGCGATCCAATGGCCCGTTCACAATACGTACGATGCGATCCATGCCGATGCCTTAACGATGGCCTTTGCCACGTTAGGATTGATGCAGTTGTTCCATGCCTTCAACGTCAAATCGATCCATCAGTCGCTCTTTAAAGTAGGGGCATTTAGAAACAAAGCCTTCAACTGGGCGATCCTGTTGTCCTTTGCGTTGATGCTGGTGATCTTCATCGTGCCAGGATTAAATGATATCTTCCGTGTTGCACACCTTGACTTGTATCAATGGGGCATCGTTTTAGGCGCCTCCTTTGCGATCATTCCAGTCGTTGAGATCGTCAAAGCGATCCAACGAGCAATGGGACGCAAATAAGCCAAAAATAAACGGAAAAACAATCAATGGTCTGCTGTCCTTCTCTCTGGGCAGCAGGCCTTTTTTTGCTGGTTTATTTTCGATAAACCCTGCGGCTGTTACTTGACCTTTTCATTTGCAGTAAGAAACGGTAAAATAGGAGATAATAACAAAGAAAGTAGGGGACCCACTGTGCGACCAAACTTAGGTTTTTATGTACAAACAATCAACGATCTTGTCAAAGAAACAGAAGCGATCGGGGAGAAAATGAATCCCAATTATGAAGAGATCCGCAAAGCGATCGACGAGAAGAAAGAAGCCGAGGTAACACCTGAGCGGCTAGCTGAGATTACCAGAATTTTTAAAGAAGGCACGGACAAATACCGCTTGATGCTGGAAAAAATCAGCAAATTGCGTCCCCCAGCGAATGTGATGGGGATCCATAAAAAATTCGAACGGGCGTATATGAAATATGTTGCTGGCTGTGATGAGATGATTTTGAGTCTCGATAACAAAATCGACCAAGAAGCCTTTGATGCGGCAGAAGCCAAGCAAGATGAAGCAACCGACGAAATTTCTTTTGCCATTCAACGGATGACGGCTTTATTGTTAAAAAAATGATAAACATTCAAGTTAAACAAGAGTTATTTAATTTAACTGTTATGTTTTTCACATGTAAAATTTTTTTATCGGAGGTATAATGAATTCACAACCAACAACCTTTTTATTTTTCATTTTACTCCTTTTGCCATCAGGACTAACCAACCTGATGGTTTTTTTGTGTTTCAAGTGTTTTTTAATGAAACGTTTCCAGCGATAACGGGTTTAGTTTGTGAATAAAATATAAAGAAAAAGCAGCAGGGGTACTGAACTTGCGCTTTTTTGCCGATCAATGCTATACTTAGGGCACTATTAAACGAAATGAGGGATCCTCCATTGAAAAAATAACCAATTTGTTGAAAGCTGCATGAAACTGTTCCTCCAAGGGGATAGTCTGCAGATTTTCAGGATTGGTTGACTTTTTCGATGGGGGATCTTTTTGTGTGCCTCTAAAAACTGATTCTGAAAATAGCTTTAGGTCTACTCTATTCCGTGAATAGAGACGAGGTATATTTATGTCGAATATCAGTATTAATCATTTAACTTTTGGCTTTGACAGCCAAGAACGGTTGCTTTTTGAGGATGCCAACTTGAACCTTGATACACAATGGAAATTAGGGTTGATTGGCAGAAATGGTCGCGGCAAAACGACCTTGCTACGTTTGCTGCTCAATGAATTGCCTTATAGCGGCTCGATCACCCATGAGCAGCAATTCGTTTATTTTCCCTTAACCGTCGCTGACGATCAGCAACTGACGCTTTTTGTTTTACAAGAATCCGGTGAATTTGAGCAGTGGCGTTTGGAACGGGAATTGAACCTGCTGCAGCTTGATCCAGAAGTGCTTTGGCGGCCCTTTGCCACTTTATCTGGCGGCGAGCAAACGAAAGTCCTATTGGCGCGGTTGTTCGTTGATGAAGAGAATTTTCCTTTGATCGATGAACCGACCAACCATTTGGATGTGACCGCTCGCGAACATGTTGCCCGCTATTTGCAGCAAAAAACCGGGTTTATCGTTGTGAGCCATGATCGACAGTTTGTCGATGAAGTCGTCGATCATGTATTGGCGATCGAAAAAAGCCGCTTGGTGCTGTACAAAGGGAATTATTCAGTCTATGAGCTGCAAAAGCAGCAAAAAGATGCGTATGAACAAGAACAAAACAGCAAGTTGAAAAAAGAAATCGGTCGTTTGAAGCAGACGGCAGCCGAGAAAGCGGAGTGGTCCCGAGGACGCGAACGGGACAAATTAGGGTCGCCGACCAAAAAAGGCAGTGGGGCAATCTATGATACGGGGGCGATCGGTGCCCGAGCGGCACGGACCATGAAGCGCTCGAAAGCGATCGTTAAACGGATGGAAGATCAAATTCAAGATAAGTCTGCGTTGTTAAAAGACATTGAGTGGATCGATCCGCTGAAAATGACCCCGCTTGTTAGCCATCATGACGTGTTGCTGGAAGCAGAGCATTTTCAGCTCGGCTATGAGAAGCCATTGTTTAAACCGCTGACGTTTGCGATCCGTCAAAAAGAGCGCTTGGGGATTCAAGGGGCCAACGGATCTGGCAAGTCCAGTTTGATTGCGAGTATTTTAGGCACCTTCGATGGACAGCAGACAGGGACGATCAAAACAGCCCATGGGATCACTATTAGTTACGTTCGGCAAAATTATGAGGACAACCGTGGGATGCTGACAGAATTTGCCCAAGAGCATAGCTTGAATTATCAAGATCTGCTAAATAACTTAAAAAAGCTTGGCTTGGAAAGAGCTGTCTTTCAAACGCCGATCCAGCAAATGAGCATGGGGCAGCGTAAACGCGTGGAACTAGCCAAATCATTAGCGACACCAGCAGAATTGTTTATCTGGGATGAACCGCTAAATTATTTGGACGTCTTCAATCAGAAGCAATTAGAGGAAGTGATCCATTTGGTGGAGCCTTCTATGCTGATCATTGAACACGACCGTTATTTTCTTGAGCAAGTTTCAACGAAATTGCTGACGCTGACGATCGATGAAGTCGAATAACTGAAGGAAAAAAAGGACGATTGTTTTCTTTGGGAAAAACGTCCTTTTTTTGTTATTTTAATCAGAGAAATACTGGCTTTTTTAATAAACAATTAATAAGGTGTTTTTTGATAAAAAAGAAGTGTAAAAATAGTGTTATTATACACAGCTACGTATATTTGATAAAATTCATTCATTTTTTCATGAAAATTTTCGAAAATTGACGAAATGTTCGGGATTAGCGGGTAGATTCCCCTTTGAGTCACTCATTGTTTTCTCATTATTAGGTAAATTAATTAAAAATTCTTTCATAATTCCCATTGATTTTTACAAAACATTTACAATAATGGTATCGAATAAAAACATTCGTTTGTTATGATTAAAATCGAATTTCTTTGAGCGTTTGACCGAAACATCAAGAGTTCGTTTTTTTTGTGACTTGAAATGCCAGTCAACTATTCGGAGGAAAAAGAGAAAATGGAGGGGCAGTTTTGATAGAAGTAGTCGGGTTGAAGAAGGTTTTCGATAATAAGTTTGAAGCCTTGAAAGCAGTAGATTTTACAATAGAAAAAGGCGATTTGGTTTGTTTGTTGGGACCAAGTGGTTGTGGGAAATCGACGATATTGAATTTGATCGCGGGGTTGTTGAGTCCCACCGATGGCGATATCCGCTTTAATGGTTCTTCCGTTGTTAAGACCGAGCCAAAAGACCGCAATATCGGGTTTGTTTTTCAGAATTATGCCCTTTATCCCCATATGACTGTGTTAGAAAATGTCATGTTTCCACTGACAGTCGGAGAGAAAAAGATCAAGAAAAACGAAGCACAGAAAATTGCTGAAAAGTTCATGAAACTGACCAATATTGAAGAATTAAGTCAGAAAAAACCAGGAACCCTTTCTGGCGGACAGCAGCAACGGGTCGCCATTACTCGTGCTTTGGTGCAAAGTCCAGAAGTCTTACTGCTGGATGAACCATTGAGTAACTTAGATGCCCGTTTGCGCTTGAAGATTCGTGAAGAGATCCGTCGGTTAGTCAAAGAAGTGGGAATCACTACGATCTTCGTGACCCATGACCAAGAAGAAGCTCTTTCTATCAGTGATAAGATCATCTTGATGAACGAAGGGATCATTCAACAAAATGATGATCCGCAAAACCTTTACTTAGAACCAAACAATCTTTTCGTAGCGAAATTTATTGGTAATCCAATCATCAACATCTTGCCAGTAGAAGTCAAAGAGGGCCAAATGATCCATCCAGCGTTTACGATCCCGGTTGACCGCTTTACTGACATTCGCTTCAAAAAACCATTGACAGACGGCCAATATACGTTAGGTATTCGTCCAGAAGATGTGCTGACCACCTTGCAAGCAGGTTTGTTCCAAACAGAAATCAAGAGTGTAGAGCTGATCGGACGAGAACGAATCTTGAACTTTGATCTGGCTGCAAAACATATGAAATCGATCGTTAGTATTGAAGAGATCATTGAAGAAGGCGCGCAAGTGTCATTTGATTTTCATTACAAAAAAGCCTTTATCTTTGATGAAAAAGGAGAGCGGGTCTACTAATGTTCAAAAAAAATTATAACCCTGAGAACCAACCGAAAGCATGGCTGTTTTTACTGCCTTCATTGGTCATTATTTTCTTATTCAGTGTATATCCGCTGTTTCGTTCCTTCATCATGAGTTTCCAAAAAGGAACCTTGATTAACCAACAGTATGCTGGGCTTGAGAACTATCAAAGGGTTTTAACGGACCCCGTATTCTTTCGAGCACTGCAAAATACGGCGCTCTTTGCTTTTGCGGTCGTACCGATCGCGTTGATCCTTTCTTTAGCGATTGCGTGGATCATTTTTGAAAAAGTCAAATACAAAAGTTTTTTTGAAACGATCTTTTTTATGCCTTATGTCACGAGTACGATTGCCATCGGGATCGTGTTTCGCTACTTTTTCAATGGCTCTTACGGGATCATCAACTATTTGTTGAGTCTTGTCGGCATTGCGCCAGTCAACTGGCTAGATAACGTCAATATGAGTATGACGACCTTGATCATCTTCGGCGTTTGGACGAGCCTCGCTTTCAACATTATTATCTTGTTGGCAGGAATGCGCAACATCGACAAAGAACACTATAAAATCGCAAAAATGTTTGGCGCTACCGATGGCGAGATTTTTCGGAAAATCACCTTTCCGCAATTGATCCCAACTTTTGCTTTCTTGTTGACGGTCAATCTGATCAGTGCCTTTAAAGTCTATACCCAAGTATATGCCTTGTTTGGCGGCCAGCCAGGGATCGCCCGCAGTGCAACCACGGCAGTCTTTTATATTTATGACAAATTCCATATCGCCGGACGTCCGGGGATTGCAATGGCGGCAACCGTGATCTTGTTCATCATTATTTTGCTCGTCACCTTTATCCAAAATAAACTTTTGAAGAAAGTGGGCGAATAAACGAATGAAAAAAATTGTCACGATTGTTTCGATGCTGTTTTTAGCAATTTTAGCAGTGATCACGCTGTTTCCCTTTGTCTATATGATTTTAGCTGGTCTAATGACCTACAGTGAAGCAACCAGTATTCCACCGACGATCATGCCGGAGTCTTTCCAGTGGAGCAACTACGGGGAAGTCTTTACCCGAGCACCGTTTTTACGCTACTTCTTTAATACGGTCTTCGTTTCTGCGGTGACGACTATCGCGACGCTGATCACAGCGATTCTAGCTGCCTTTGCATTGACTAGTCTTGAATTCAAATACAAACGGTTAGTTATTGGATTGATGATCTCATTATTGATGGTTCCTTATGAATCGATCATTTTCACCAATTACAATACGATTGCGCGAATGGGCTTATTGAATACGTATAGTGCCTTGATCATTCCCTTTCTGACTAGTATTTTTTACATCTATTATTTAAATGGCTATTTACAAAGTATTTCCAATACCTTTTATAAGGCAGCCAAAATTGACGGTGCCAGCGACCTAGCTTATATCCGCCGGATTTTGATCCCTATGTCAAAACCAGCCTTAGTGACAGTCGGGATCTTGACGTTCATCTCTAGCTGGAATTCTTTCTTATGGCCGTTGTTAGTGACCAATGAGAAAAAATACCGCCTCTTAAATAATGGGTTGGCTGCCTTTACCACAGAAAGCGGCAGCGATGTTCATTTGCAGATGGCGGCAGCGACCTTGACCGTCATTCCAATTCTGATCATTTACTTGATCTTTAGAAAAGAAATTATCAAAGGAGTGGCTAAAGATGGCATCAAAGGATAAAACGACGATTACCTTTCATAGCGGGATCTTAACGATTGGAGGGACCGTCATCGAAGTTGCGTACAAAGATGCCCATATCTTTTTTGACTTCGGTTCGGAGTATCATCCAGAAACACCCTTACCAGATGAAGAAATACAAACGCTAGTCTCCCACCGTTGGATACCAGAACTGAAAAATGTCTACGATCCACGCTTAGACTATACCTACCAAGGAAGCGAAACGAAAGAATATCAAGAAACAGCAGTTTTTCTTTCCCACGCCCATCTGGATCATTCCAAGATGATCAATTTTTTAGACCCAAATATTCCTATGTACACCTTGAAGGAAACCAAAGCGATCCTCGAAGTGTTGAATCAAAAAGGGGACTTCTTGCTGCCCGTTCCTCATGAGGAAAAAAGCTTTGTCCGTGAATTGATCGGCTTAGAACCTCACGATGTGATTCGAGTCGGGGAAATTGAAGTCGAGATCATTCCAGTCGATCATGATGCTTATGGAGCGGCAGCTTTGTTGATTCGCACGCCGGATCATTTTATCGCTTATACCGGTGATTTGCGTTTGCATGGCTATCATCCAGAGCGTACCAAAGAATTCTGCCAGTTAGCCAAACACACGGATCTATTGATGATGGAAGGGGTCAGCATCAGCTTCCCAGAAAGAGAACCGGACCCCAAAGCGATCACAGTGGAAAGTGAAACAGAATTGATCGAGACCTTCGTACGTTTGGTCAAAGAAAATCCCCAACGACAAATTACCTTCAATGGCTATCCAGCCAATGTCGAGCGCTTTATGGCGCTTGTTGAAGCCGCGCCGCGGACGGTTGTTTTAGAGGCGACGCAAGCTGCTTTGTTGAAAGAAATTTTCAATAAAGATGTACCGTTCTATACGATCGATGATCAAGTACCAGCGACTCTCGATCCAGCCTTCGCCATTTCTTATCAGGCATTATGTGCCGACACGAGCCAGTACCTTTGGCAAGCAGTCGCGCATTTTGAAAACTTGCAGACGGGTGGTTTGTATATTCACAGTGATGCGCAGCCGTTAGGCGATTTTGATCCAGCTTATCAAGTCTTTTTGGATCAATTGGCAGCACTGGAGATCGAATTTGTCCGTTTGCCAAACTCGGGACATGCGAAACCAGCTGATTTAGATCAGATCATTGCATGGATCGAGCCCCAACGATTGGTTCCAATCCATACGCTGAAACCAGAAAATCTGGTGAATCCGTACGGTGAAAGAATATTGCCGCAACGCGGTGAAAAAATTATTTTAGAGTGATAGAGGAGAGGAAAAAATGAAAACAAAGAAACTTGCATTTGCAGCCGCTGCAGCCGCGACATTGGTATTAGGGGCTTGTGGAAACAACAACGATTCATCTGGTTCTACGGAAAGTGATGAAATCGTTACAGAACTAAGCGAAGATACGACTGTCACCTTTTGGCATGCAATGAATGGTGCGCAAGAAGAATCATTGACGAAATTGACCGAGCAATTCATGGACGAAAATCCAAACATCAAGATCGAATTGCAGAACCAATCAAGCTACTCTGATTTGCAAGCAAAGGTGAATTCAACCTTGCCTTCACCAAAAGATCTGCCAACTATCACCCAAGCATATCCTGGTTGGTTATGGAATGCTGCCCAAGATGACATGCTAGTTGACCTTGGCGAATACATCAACGATGATACTATCGGTTGGGGTGACCAAGAAGAGATCCGCAGTGCCCTTTTAGAAGGTGCACAAATCGACGGCGTGCAATACGGGATTCCTTTCAACAAATCAACAGAAATGCTGTTCTACAATGCAGAAATGTTAGACGAGTATGGTATTGACGTACCAACAAACCTTGAAGAATTAAAAGAAGCTTCTCAAGAAATCTATGAAAAATCAAACGGTGAAGTCGTAGGTGCTGGTTTTGACTCATTAAACAACTACTACGCCATTGCAATGAAAAACCAAGGTGTTGATTTTGACAAAGACTTGCAATTAGACAGCGATGAATCAAAAGAAGTCATCAACTACTACCTAGATGGTGTCAAAGACGGCTACTTCCGAATCGCTGGTTCTGATCAATACTTGTCTGGACCATTTGCCAATGAGCAAGTCGCAATGTATGTCGGCTCAATCGCAGGGGAAGGCTTTGTTAAAAAAGATACCGAAGGCAAATTTGAATATGACGTAGCAGCTCGTCCAGAACCAATCAACTTGCAACAAGGAACTGACTTGTATATGTTCAACAGCGCAACACCAGAGCAACGCACCGCTGCTTTTGAATACATGAAATACTTAACTTCGCCAGAAGCGCAAAAAACATGGGCGATCGATACCGGCTACATGCCAGTTGTTGAATCTGTTTTGGAAAGCGATGAATACAAAAACAATCCTGAAACAAAAGTCGCTGCCAAATTAGAAGATGCAACCAAAGAATTGTTCTCGATCCCAGTGATTGAAAATGCTGATCCTGCTTACAATGAAATGCGTTCAATCATGGAAAACATTTTGTCTAATACAGATCAAGATGTCGATCAATTGATTGAAAACGCAAAACCACAATTAGAAGATGCTTGGAACCAATAATTCTGAATTTCTTCGTCAAAATAGGGTATAATCAGGGAAACACCTGAGAATGAAAGACAAAAGGGTTTGTGCCATAAGGTTTGAAGACACAAGGAAGCAGAAAATGCTAGCTTTCGAGGGTTTTCGACTTATGCGCATGCCCTTTTGGTCTATTGAGGGGAAAAGGAGTCTTTTGAATGAAAATCACGTTTTTAGAAACGAGCGATATGCATGGCTATGTCTATCCAACCAATTTTGCCGATGACACGGAACAAGGATTCGGCGTGGCAAAAATTGCTACCAAAATGAAAGAGCTACGTCAAGCAGCCACCGGACCGGTCGTAACGATCGAAAATGGCGACTTTATCCAAGGCTCGCCCTTAAGCTATTACATCGCCAAAAGCCAGCACTCCGTTGCCGCATTGACCGCTGTCGTCAACCACCTGGACGTTGATGTCCATGTCTTAGGCAATCATGAGTTCAACTACGGTCTGCCTTATTTGCAAGAAGCGATCGCCAGCTACCAAACACCAGTACTCGCAGCGAATATTTTAAATGAAGCGGGAGAACCATTCTTTGGCCAAGCTTACACCATCATTGAAAAAGAAGGGGTAAAGATCGCGATCTTAGGAATGGTGACGCCATATATTCCTCATTGGGAACAGCCTGCGACGATTCGCGGGATGCAGTTTGTCAGCATCGTTGAGACAGCGAAAAACTATGTGCCTTACTTAAGAGAAAAAGCCGATATCGTTGTCGTCAGCTACCATGGCGGCTTCGAGCGTGATTTAGTCACTGGAGAACCGACCGAATTATTGACTGGTGAAAATGAGGGCTATCAATTATTGCAAGAAGTCTCAGGAATCGATGCGTTCTTCACAGGACACCAGCACCGTGAGATCGCCACAAAAATCAATGGTGTCCCCGTTGTACAGCCCGGTTATCGTGGAAGCTTTATCGGCGCCATCGAATTGACGGTTGAAAAAAATCAGACAGGGGTTCATGTCACAAACAGTACGGCTGCGTTGATCCCTGTTGCAGATGCTGTCCCAGATCAAGAGACGTTGGCTTTGTTAGCACCCATCGAAGAAGAATTACAAACCTGGCTAGATCAGCCGTTAGGCAAAGTCAGTGGGGATATGCGAATCACCGATCCGATGGGGGCACGCTTGAAAGAGCACCCTTATATTGAATTTATCAATCGTGTTCAGATGGCTGCCAGCGGTGCCAAAATTTCTGGTACTGCTCTTTTCAACAATGAGGGCAAAGGCTTTGGCGCAACCATCACGATGCGAGATGTGATCACTAATTATATTTACCCAAATACGTTAGCTGTAGTCAAAATAACAGGTGCCGAATTAAAAGCCGCTTTAGAACAAACGGCGGATTATTTAGCCGTTGTTGACGGTCAGATCGTCTTCAATCCTGCTTTTATTGAGCCAAAACCGCAATATTATAACTACGATATGTATGAAGGCATCGAGTATACGATCGATCTTAGTCAACCCGTCGGTCAGCGAATCACCCGCTTGGACTTTGAAGAAAAAGCCATTGCGATGGATCAAGAATTAGAGATCGTCATTAACCAATACCGTGCAGTAGGTGGCGGCAACTACGCCATGTTTTCTGCCGAAAAAATCGTTCGTGAGATTCAAGTCGATATGACGGAACTGATTGCTGACTATTTAAAACAGCATCCTCAAATCGAAGCTACGACGAATCAAAACTTTCTAGTGACGTTATAACAGTAAAACAGCCTGCGATGAAGGAATCATCGCAGGCTGTTTCTTAATTTTCTACATTGCGTACATAGTCATCAAAGTATTTTACCAAATCCGCTTTGACTTGTTGATAGTCTTCTTCGGAATACTCTTTGTCTTCTAGTTTTGCTTCGAAAAACGGCATTGCCAATTCTTCTCGTAAACGATCCAACACTTGTTCTTGGTTCATAACGTCACCTTTTTCACATTTGATTTGATTTCATCATAACAAATGAAATGAGGCTGTCAATGCTTCGTAAGTGTCTTTCATTTTTTCTAAACGATTTTTTAAAGAAACAAAATCATCGTCATCATGAAAAAGGACTTGTTTTAATTCAAAATAATAGATCTCAAAAGCATCAAAGAAAGCAATGACTTCCGCTGTTTGCAGCTCTTTGGCAGTATCGCAGCGAATATAGGCTTTTTCAGCGATCGCATACGTTTCTGCAGTCGTTAATAGGACCAATGATTCATTGTATTTGCGGCTCGTCACTAGTTCAAAGGTTGATTGACATTTATTGTAGATATTAGAAAAATCTTTGAGCACAAGTTCCTTTGGTGTTTTATCAAACATGGGGGAATCCTCCAAAACTTTATTTTTTGAATAAGACGCAGACACATTCTGGTGCGTAGATGTCTTTTTCTAAGACAGTCAATTTGCCAGTGGCTTCATCGCGTTTGTATAACGTTAGGTTATCAGAATTTTGGTTGGCACAAACGAGATAATCGTTTGTCGGGTCCAAATCGAAATCGCGAGGGAAGTCGCCTTCAGTCGAGATTGATTGAACAAAAGTCAGGCCAGCGCCTTCATCGGTTACTTCAAAAACAGCGATTGAATTATGGCCGCGATTTGAGCTGTAAACAAAACGGCCATCGTTCGAGATACGTACCGCAGCGCCACTGTTGAAATCCGTAAAGTCCGCAGGGATCGTTGGCACCTTTTGGATTTTCTCAAAACTGCCATCTGCTTCATTGTAGCGTAAAACAGTCAATGAGCTGTCTAATTCGCCCACTAAGTAAGCGTATTGGTTAGTTGGATGGAAGACCAAGTGACGTGGACCAGTTCCGTCTTTTGCCACGTAAACGGCAACTTCTGTCAGTTTGCCATCTTCTGAAATATCATAAGTATATACCCGGTCTGTTCCAAGGTCACAAACTGCTAAACGTTGGTCTGGTGTTAAGTCAGTATAGTGGACATGAGGTTTGTCTTGGTTTTCATGAGAGCCGACGGGTTCATCATGGTAGATGCTGTCCGTTGCTTCGATGCTGCCATCCTCTAGAATTTTATAAACATTCACTTCACCTTTATGGTAGTTGGCACCATATAAAAGCTGACGGGTTTCATCAACTGCTACATAGCAAAGTGGTGCGCCTTCTTCCGTTGCGGTATTCAGCAAGGTAAAGTCTGGGGTATAAGCAGCTGCGCCGCCGTTGCCATCTACTTCTGTGACGCTGTAAACTGCTTCTTTTTTACTGCGGGCAAGATAAGTCGGACTTTTTTCTTCCGCGCATAAGGTCAAATCGGTCAGTGTTCCTTTTTCCGTATCTAAAGCGATCGAATAGATCCCTTTACTTTCGCGACGAGTGTACGTACCTAAATAAATCGTTTGCAACATAAAAAAACCTCCTAATAGTTTCATTCCTATTTAATTCTACCATAGAATGCGGTTTTGGGCGGGTAGAAAAACTCTTTATGTTATAATAAACAAGAAGATAGAAAGGGGAGTTTGTCATATGAAAAAAGGGACGATCAAAGAAATCGGTCCACAAGCGATCGATTCGCAAGAAAGAATGATCATCTTTTTTGGGGAAGAAGCGACCGACACACTGCGAGAATATTCAGTCATTCAAACGATTCCTGATTCGCAAGCGTTAGTAGTCACAAAAGGGGACCAGATCACTTTTGGTGATCAGACCTATCAAGTCCAATATGTAGGGACGGTCGTAAACCAAATCCTGCAAACGATCCAGCATGTGACCTTTGTCTTTGACGAAGTGCCGGCTGAAGATCAGCTTTCAAGTGCGATTTATTTAACGCCAACTGTTCTGCCGAAACTAGAAGTCGGCATGCAGGTGACGTACGACTAGGAGGCAAAGAATGTCATGAAAGAAACGCAGAAAAAGCCGCATTCCTGGTTTTGGAAATGGTTTTTAAACAATCAAGCAGTGACCAGCTTGCTGGTCATTTTATTGATTCTCTTGATTTTGCTGCTCTTTACGAAAGTGTCGTATTTGTTTGAACCCGTCTGGCAATTTTTAGCCATCGTCGGATTGCCAATCATTTTGGCGGGGATCTTGTATTACTTGATGAACCCCACCGTCGACTACTTAGAACGCAAGGGAATCAAACGAATCTACAGTATCTTTGGTCTCTTTATTTTAGTGGTTGGTCTGATCGTCTGGGGTGTGGTGGTGATCATCCCTAAGATCCAAGAGCAATCCATGAGCTTTGCGGATAATTTGCCAGGCTACTTGACGATCATCGAGAATAAGGTGAATGAGATTCTCTCTGATCCAATCTTCTCGCAAGTCCAAGAGCAGATCGAAGCCTCCAATGAGAAGCTGATTTCTTCTTTGACGGATATCGTCCAAAACCTTTCCCGCAGCACGATTCAAAATCTAGGCAGTTTCTTCGGCGCCGTTGCAACGATCGTTTTAGCGGTCATTACCATGCCATTTATTTTGTTCTACCTACTGAAAGATGGCCGTAAACTAGCCCCTTATTTTGTTAAATTTCTGCCAACCAAAATGCGCCAGCCATCACTGGTCGTCTTAAAAGAGATGAACGATCAAGTATCCTCCTATATTCGAGGACAACTGACGGTGGCGTTTGCGGTCGCAGTGATGTTTATGATCGGGTTTAGTATCATTGGCTTAGATTATGCCATCACACTGGGGATTGCAGCGGGATTTCTAAATTTGATCCCTTATTTAGGATCTTTTTTGGCCATGATCCCTGCGGTCTTTTTAGGAATCGTCGGTGGACCCGTGTTACTGATCCAAGTGCTGATCGTCTTTGTCATTGAGCAGACCATTGAAGGCCGCTTGATTTCGCCATTAGTTCTAGGAAACGAGTTGTCGATTCATCCTGTCACGATCCTGTTAGTCCTCTTGACTTCAGGAAAACTGTTTGGCCTTGTTGGGGTCATTTTAGGGATTCCTGTGTATGCGGCAGCTAAAGTGGTCATTACCCATGTGTTTGAATGGTATACGCGGGTTTCCTCCTTGTATGAAGAGGAAGAACCGATCCCCGAAGCGCCACCAGAGGACACCCCAGAAGTGTAGCAGCTTCGAGTGTAAAAGAGTCCATACGTATTATCTACGGTACAGCCTTTTTCTGTGGGCTGTACCTTTTTTGTGCGGATAAAAGAGCCAGCAATCATTGGAAAGTAACGGAACATTTACAACCTATGAACGATGATTTTTGAGAAATCGACAGCTCTTTATTCAATAGAAAGAGCGAGGGATAGCATCTTGGATCCAATTGACTTCGAAGGAACAAAAGAATATAATCGATTTATATAAAAAGTTTATATAACGCAACTTGTGCTCAAGGAGGGCAATGAATGCCGAAACAACGAATAACAAAGGAAATGGTGGTTGATGCCGCCTTTGAGATTGCACGAAAAGGCGGTATGGAGCACGTGATCGTCAAGAACATTGCCGAGAAGTTAGGCTGTTCAGTCCAGCCCATTTATAGTTACTGCACCAATATGGAGGGCCTGCGAACAGAAGTAGAGCAGAAAGCACGGCAATTTTTACAAGCGTATCTAGAAGCCCATAGCGACCCCCAGGATCTGTTTCGCAGTACCGGACACGCGTATTTGCAATTGGCGAAAGAAGAACCCCATATTTTGAGTATTTTTGTCTTACAAAAAAGAGCGAATGTTTCGTCATTAGAAGATCTGTATCAGTTGGAGACGAATCCTGAAGTAGCCCAAAGGATTGCCGCCGATTTGACTATCAGTATAGAAACCGCCAAACAGCTACACATGCATATGCTCATTTACACGATCGGAATCGGTACGATTTTCTCAGTAACGACACCTGGTATTCCACTAGATGAAATCTATGCACAACAGGAAAAAGCGTACGAAACGTTTTTAGAACAAGCCATAGCTGGCACAAAACCATAAGGTGCAGTCCTAACTGCAGAGAGGAGTTCCCCCATGAAAAACGGCATGATTGTTTATCAATCGAAATACGGCGCTGTCAAAAAGTATGTCCACTGGCTTCAAGATGCAACAGGTTTTTCCAGCCTAGAAACCCCAAAAGCGAAAATAGCTGAAGTAATGGATTATGACACAATTATCTTCTGTGGGGGAATCTATGCTTCGGGTATTGCTGGACTGTCCTTTTTAAAAAAGAATACCAACCAGCTAAAAGACAAAGAGATACTTATCTTTTGTGTGGGAGCCTCTGCTCCTGAAGAAGATGTTGTGAAAAAACTCAGAGAACAGAATCTCACGGGTCCACTAAAGGACATCCCCCTTTTTTACGGCAGAGGACAATGGCAGGAAAGCAAAATGAATTTCTTTGATCGAAACTTAGTGAAAATGTTAAGAAAAGCTGCGGCTAAGAAAGCGCCGCACACCTATGATCCGCAGATGAAGGCGCTCATGGAAGCCAACGGCCAAGATTGTGATTGGACAGATAAAAAGTATTTGGTTCCGTTGGTGGATTATTTGGCGCAGGGACTGTATTGAACGAGCACAAGCGTTTTTATGACTCAAATGAGCAATGAGTGACCAGAGTGTAAGAACAGAACAAAGTTAGTTTATTGCTAATAGATTTTCTGTTGTGACACCCAGAGTCAGCAACTAAGTTCTAAAAAATCGTTCGATCTATTTCTAAAAAGCAATGACTAAGTAGAATGCCGATCACGCATGAGAGGATGTCTTATGCGTGACGGTTTTTTGTTTTATAAACTAGATAGCTTATCTCAAAAAATGGGTAGCTGTTTCCTTTGCTGACAAAATTCTCAGGCACCGTATCTAATGGATTTCTTTTTTGCTTTGCAGGATGAACAGTTTTGTGAAGCTGAGCGTTAAACCTGATCTTTTTAGTGTTTTAAAAATAAGCAGATAAGCTATCACTTTTTGTACAACGTATATTCTTTCTAAATGCAAGATATCTTTCGTTGCGGGGTTTTTTATGGCTTGGGCGGATTTGACACACTGTTGCAAGAAATACATATGGTCGCCGAAAACATTGGTTGCGTATACTAAATGCAAGATAAAAGAAAGCCTTGTGAGGTCAAGAAAATGTGGATTTTAGCAATTGATATTGGCGGTACTGCTATTAAATGTGGGTTAGTGAATAGTCAAGGGGAACGCAGACAATTGACTCAATTTCCTATGAACAAGGAATATGCCACAGTCACGCAGCGCATATGTCGACACATCGATGCATTCTATGCCGCAACATTTGATGGTATTGCTATTAGCTCAACGGGACTGGTTGATCCACGAAGCCAAGAAATCGGGATGGCATCACCTTTGTATGAAGGATTTGGTAAAAGACTGGTTAAGCATTTGCGAAGCACATACCAATGTCCAGTGGCTGCCGAAAATGATGGCAACTGTGCGTTATTGGCAGAAAAGTGGTTGGGTCACGCTCAAAATTGTGCGTCCTTTGCGACAATTGTCCTAGGTACATCCGTTGGCGGTGGCTTAATGATTAACCATCAATTGGTTCGCGGCAAACACTTACTAGCAGGAGAGTTTGGCTATATGCTTTTTCCGACCGAAACAAAGGATTGGGAACTTTGGAGCATCGCAGGGTCAACCAGAACTCTTGTGGAAGAAACAGCAGAGCGTATCGGAGATCCAACAATCAATGGGCAGCGCATTGATACACTGGTTCAAGAACAAGATCCGCGATGTCTGCCAATGGTCGCTGATTTTGTCGATAAGCTGGCGGCAGCTTGCTATAGCCTGCAGTACATGATTGATCCGGAAATTATCTTGATTGGTGGTGGAATCAGTGCTAGCCGTTTCTTGATCCCTCAAGTAAACGCACGATTGGCTGTGATTGCTGAACAGATTCCAAGTACTGTTATCGTGCCAAACATTTGTGCCTGTCGTTTTGGCAATGAATCAAATTTATTAGGCGCTTGTTATAACTGGTTAAGAAAATACAAGCCTGATAGCTAACTTGTAAAAAAGCATTGTTTTTTATTAAAATAAAGCGTATTTTATTAGAGTATCATACATTCTTTTCTCCTAAATAAGTACCGATAAATGAAAGCGTTTTTTAGCTTTTGAAATAACAGAGAATAGGTGATGCAAGTGAGAAAGTACACGGAACAGAATCGTCAAAAACTATTTAGGGGAATCATTCGTGCCATCAGCTCTTATTTAATCGTGTTTTTAGTGCCTTTTTTAGCCGTGTCATGGATTTGGTATGATACCTCTGTCAAAAGTATCAATGAACAAGTACTGCTGACGGCCAGAAATCAATTGATCCAATTGAAATATTCATTAGAAAATACATTTATTCAATTGAATTATCTGACCCAAAAAATGACCAATGATCATGTTGTTTCATTGAAATACCTACAGCATCCTTACTTGACTAAAGAAGCAAAAGAAGCGATGCAGACATATAAAATCACTAACGATCTAGTCGAAGAAGTCTATTTATATTATAAAGAAGCCCCGGCGACCCTTTATTCAACCGTTGGCTCACTGTCAGTCGACACATTCTTGAATAAGGTACTGCCAAAAAACGATATGGACCAAGTTCAATTGGTCGCACAATTGGACTCTCCAGCGCCGACGTTACTGACATTGGAAGGTGCTGGTGGAGAACAGCGATATTCGCGTTTCTTTTATATCGTTCCAATTCAAAGTGAAGAAATGACCGTTTACGGCGCAGCAATCTATGAAATCAAAGAAAACAATTTGAAGAGAATCCTTGATTTAAGCAATAGTGATGGGCTCAGCAATACCTATATCATCAATGATGAGTATCAGTTATTAGCCAGTACCACCAATGATGAGTTAGCACGCTTTTTAAATCATCCTGAGCGAATGAAAAAAGGCATTCAAACAGGACGAATGCGGTTTGAACAATCGACGTATTTTGTTCAAGCAATTGACAACAAAGAATTGAATATTTCGGTCGTAGCTGTCGCCAATCCGAATCAAGCATTGGCTTCAGTCAACCGTGTGCAAGAACAGTTCGTCCTAGTATTTATCGCCATATTGTTTACGGGTATCACCGCAGTCGTGATGCTTGGTTTACGCAGTTATCGGCCGATTCGCAAAATAGAAAATCTGGTTCAGGAGTTTCATCGTGATCCAAAAATGACTCTTCATTCGATGGATGATGTCCATAATACGCTAGCGGCATTTTTGGTAGAGCACCAAGAACTGCATCAGGAAGTACGTTTACAAACACCCCATGCGAGAGAACAAGTATTGCGCAAATTAATGAGTGGACGTTTCCGTTCAGAACAAGAATTGGCTCTGCTTTTGGAAGCTGTCCATGTTTGTTTTCCTAAGTCGAATTACTTTGTGATCGCCATTGATACGAAAACTGTTGATACCAAAGCCAAGCAAGGGGATAAGAAATTTTTAATTGATTATATCGAAGAAATCAAAGAGGCTGATTATACGGCATATGCCACTGAAATTTTGTCCACAGAAATGCTGGCATTGACCGTTGGCTTTGTTGATGGCAAAGAACAAAAAGAAATTGTAGATGCTATCGCGGAAAAAATTACCCAAGCGATCTCCCTAACACCCGCAATGGGTGTCGGGATGACGGTGGATCAACTAACGGCTATTAATGAATCGTATATTGAAGGATTGGCGGCACTGGAAAATCAAGGAAGTCAAGGGAAGCAAATCAGCTACTATGCGGAACTTTCCCAAGAGACCAAACATTTACCGATCAATTATCCAGACAATCAAAAATTAAAATTGATCCAAGCCTTGAATCAAGGAAATATTGAAATTGCCAGTGAAACGATCCAACGTTTGATTGAAGAAGGCGAGAGCAAGCAGACTTCGCCTCGTGTCCAAAAAATGTACGGCTACTACTTGTTGAATACGATCGCGCAAGTCGGCGGTGAATTGGTGGGGGCAGAGGTACTGCATACTGCTTCTGAAAGTGCCGATTTCAACAGCTTGAACCAATTGCAGACGGCCTTGTTAACGATTGCCCAGCAGATTTGTACAAAGGTGCAGAAACAGCCGCTGGATGACGAGTCGGAAATGAATGAGAAAATCTTCAGTTTTATTCAAGAAAATTATCATTCCTCTCAGCTATCGCTAGAATCGGTGGCAGAGGAAGTAGGTGTATCTGTCTCCTATGTCAGCCGTTTTGTAAAAAAAGAAAGTGGCAAAACCTTTTCCAAATATATTCAAGAATTACGGTTGAAAAAAATCAAAGAAGAACTGATTGAAACAGATTTGCCGATCAAAGAAATTATTCGTAACAATGGGTATTATGATGTTTCCAACTATACGAGAAAGTTCCGAAAAATAGTGGGTGTGACCCCAGGGCAATACCGTGAAATGAACCAAAAAATGAGAAATTATTGAAAGTAAGAGGAAGAATGAGATGAATAAACCAGTTGATTTGAAAGAAGCTCAGCAACGAGCTGCCGTCTTTTTTGAGGAGATAGGTTGGCAGCCGGCGAAGGATCCGCTCCCGCAAATAGTGGTCGATCCGCAGCTGGATGCTGATTTTCGATTTGAAAACCAAACAATCAGTGTGTCCTCGCCAGAACACGTCTTTTACGCGTTAACCAAATATGGCCGAGATCAAGCGACAGGTCAATTAGCACAGAAAAGCTATCTAGCAGCGCTTAAAGAACGCTGTCTGATGATCGATATCGGGCGTAAATTTTATTCTCTAACTGATTTGAAAGCAATCGTCCGCAGTATGGCTTGCTTCCAATTTACGCATCTGCAACTTCATTTTTCGGAAAACGAAGGCTTTCGGATTGAATCCCAGCAATTTCCAGAAATCGTTTCGGAAGAATATTTGACCAAGCAGGAAATTCGTGAATTGATTGCGTATGCTCAAAACCATTCAATTGCCATTATCCCTGATTTTGATTCTCCTGGTCATTTGCGGCAAGTATTGGCTCAAAAACCCGAGTGGCAATTACCGACAGCCGATGGCACGCGTGATGATCGAGCACTGAACATTTTGGATTCAGAAGCGGTAGCTTTTATTCAGGAAGTTTATCGGGAATATGCGCAACTATTTGAAGACAGCACCTATTTTCATATTGGTGCCGATGAGTTTATTGATTTTGATCATTTAGAAAACTTTCCGCAAATGATCGAAGCAGCCCGCGAGCGCTATGGGGAAAAAGCTAGCGGAATCGAAGTTTTTATTGATTATGTCAATGAACTGGCGGCCTTTGTTGAAAGTCTCGGCTTTGTTGTGCGGGTCTGGAATGATGGGTTTTACCGCTTGAATCGCCAAGAGCAGACAACGTTGACGGAGAATTGCCAAATCTCCTATTGGACCCGTTGGAACCAGAATATGGCGCCGGCAGATGTCTTTTTTGAAAAAGGCTATACCATGATCAATCACAATGATAATTTTTTCTATTATGTCTTAGGAGAAGCGGCAGGCTATACTTATCCAACCTACGAAAAAATCAGCAATGAATTCCAGTTGACGACGTTTGCCAATGGACAACAAGTTGCACAGGAACAGCTTGCCCAAACACAGGCGATCGCTTTATCCGTCTGGGCGGATGTGCCTGAGGCTCAGACTAGTCGTGAAGTGATCCAAGCGATTTTTTGGCTCCAAGCGGCCATTAGCCAAAAAGTTTATAATGAACCCAATCGGCCAAAAGAGACAGTACAAAAGCTCTATGATGGGTGGGAAGCGGCATTCAGCTGATTGCTAGAGGAATTGGGTGAAGCAGCAATCGCTGATAATCCCTATTATTTTTTTATGATGAATAAGTTTAACGATAAGGCAAATCAATGCCAGCGACACACTGTATAGAATGAACATAGCCCCGAGTGAGGGGGAGAAAGGGAGAAAATAAGTGATCATAGATATTCAACCGTTGAAGAGAAAAGATATCCTTGAAATGGATCAAATGTTTTTAAAGCAAGGGTGGCCTTCTCGCCAGCAGCTCTTGATGGAGTATTTAAATGAGCAAGAAGCGGGGGAGAGATACGTTTTGCTTGCCAAAATAAACAACAAAACTGCCGGGTATTTGACTTTGGTCCCTCTAGCAAAGCACGGGCCATTTAAAGGCTTGTATCCAGAAATTGCGGATTTTAATGTTTTTGAATCCTATCAAAAACAAGGGGTAGGCAGTCAGCTTTTAAAAGCAGCCGAAGAAAAGGCACGAGAAATAGCGGCCGTGGTGACATTGGGGGTAGGCCTGCATAATGGTTATGGATCGGCCCAGAGACTGTATGTAAAACAAGGCTATATTCCAGATGGATCTGGTGTTTGGTTCAATAATCAGAATTGTGCGATGAATGCGCCTTGCTGCAACAATGACGATCTTGTTCTTTATTTGTCTAAGGAACTTTGAACCTCCTGTGGTAAGTACCGTTAAGAATGGATTAAGCACGCAACTCGTTTGGATGTTCTCATCACCTGTTCAACAAGCTGGTTGGCTACTTTCGTATAGGCAAATTTGTAGGAGTTCTTGAACAAATAGCCATAAAAAATGACTAAAAGCGATCCGCTTCTAGTCATTTTTTTGTAAAGAAAGTAAGGGCAACGTCTTTATATAAATAAATTCTTCATTTAGGACAGTGCAACGGGTGCTTACATTTCTCTTAAAGTGATCTCGACCACTGGTACCAACACATCTGGTGGGCAGACGGGTAAGCTGAGAACAAGGTCCTCTTTGTTGATGATGGCTTCCGTTGAAGTGAGAACTTCTTCGGGATCAAATCCTCGATAAAACAATTCGGAGCCATCATGTAAGAAACGGATATGCTTTACGCGTCCTGCAAGCCCTGGAAGATGCAAGGATTTGTATGGATAAGAAAAGAGGTGCAAGTAAAGTTTATTCCCGTTTTGGGTGTAGCGGCTGTCAATAGGCGGTTGAAAAGAGCTGGTACCACAGCCGATAATCGCTTGTTGATGATAATGCATCCATGAACCGATGGCTTCTAAATGGCTGCGAGTTGGTAAGCTGATTTCTCCACGAGCATTTGGGCCGATATTTAAAAGAAAGTTCCCATCTTTTGCCACTGTGTCAATCAGCATTTTGGTCATCATTTCACTGGATTTCCAGTGCTGAGCATCACGATCATAGCCCCACGTTTCGTACATCGTTTGGCACGCTTCCCATATCAAAGGCAATCCATCCGCTTCTAATGGTTTGTCTGGTTGGAATTGCTCAGGGGTGGTAATCCCTCGGCCCAAATCCAGACGGTCATTCAGCAGCATGTTCGGCTGCAGGTTTCGACAAATTTCTTCGATCCGCTTACTATCCCAATCGGCGGCACCTTTGCCTTTAGACCATCCCCAATCTCGATGACTATATGGAAAATCAAACCACATATAATCGATGGTTCCATAGTTAGTCAATAGTTCAGTGACTTGACCAGCTAAAAAATCTTGATAGCGGCGCATGTCACGCTGGTTATTCGTCTGACGGGCTTGAATAGTCTCTCGTTGCGGATGCAGCCCATCGAGCGTGAAATCTGGATGATACCAATCGATCAGCGAATGATACAGCCCAATCTTAATGCCGACCTTACGAAATGCCGGCAGCAGTTCTGCTAAGAGGTCACGCTTGAAGGGGGTATTGGTCACTTTGTATTCGCTGAGAGCGGTATCCCAAAGGGCAAAGCCTTCATGATGTTTCGTCGTGAAGACCATGTATTGAAAACCGGCCTTCTTTGCGGTTTGAGCCCATTCCTCTGCATTGAAAAGATCAGGATCAAACTGAGAAAAATAGTTCTCGCGATAGGTGGTGGGTTCAATTTTTTCTGTCGTCATAAACCATTCGTGTCGAGCGCCAATACTGAAAAGGCCGAAATGGATGAATAAGCCAAACCGATCATGGAGGAACCAGTTTGGGTCAGGGTAGTCGGCAGGCCAATTTTTATACGTTCTCATTAAAAATAACTCCTTTTTCAATCACTTAAAGAAATTCTGTATTCGTCATGACTGTTTCTTGAATTTTCCAGCCATCTGCTTCCTTGACAAAGGTATGGTAAGCCTCTGTGATGTGGTCACGGTAAGAAGAGTCTTTTGGGCTGATCGTTTTCTGTTGAGCCGCGACCAGCATGGATCCTGTCTCTTGTTTAACAACTTCAAAAGAAAGCAGCGTGTGCTGCAGCTGTTCTTCTGCAAAAAAATCAGCTAATTCTTGGGTCGTCTCTGCTCGTGCCGCTGCCACTAGCGTTGCGGCATAGGCTGTCGCGTCTTGGTCAGAGGCTGCTTGTAAATTTTCTTTCAGCACTGCCAAACAAGCCTCCGCCGCTGCTTGATTTGTAATATTGCCTGTCATCTCCAGTTTTTCTGAAGGTTGGGCATGAACTGGAGCAGAAGAACCGGTTGTTAGAAAATAGAGAAAGAATAGGCTAACAATAGTCAGCAGACTCACGATGACGGTTCGGCGCAGCAAGGATGTTTTCATAAGTTCTCACTCCTTCTTTTAAACATCAGAAATTTTCCCCGCACTATAGATTCCATGAAATAAATTGCGACCCACAGAAGTACTGCCGCTGAAAGGGGTCACCATTGGTAAGGACGGTTGAGTCAATTCTTCCAACGTATCGAGCTCCCCGTCCAAGAAGGCAGTAAGCCGCCAGAGTGTCGTATCGCAGCGCATCAGCAAGGCGCCGTATCGCAGATCGATAATTTCAAAACCGAAAGGTCGATTCCAGTCAAACCAGACTTGACGATGGGCTTCATAAAGGGATTGCAAGGCGGATTTATAGACACTGAGCGCATCTACTGCTTGGTGCAGTCCGGTGCGATCCTTGCTTTTATAGGCACTGGTGATCTGGTTGGTAATACAGGCTTTTTGTGCCAAAACATCAGCCAGCTGCTGATAAAAGGCAAACATCGTTTGTGTGTCCCGTGTTGCTTTCACAGCAGCCAACTCTTGAGCCAATGTTTGATAGTAGGATGCTAAAGAAAGATCAGTTAAATTTTCTTGATACAAGCCATACAGCAAGTCTTGGTAGAGCAACAGCTTGCTGGGGTTTTCTCCGTGAGGATTGTTTTTTTGCACACCTGCAGTTTGATCAAAGCGATCAAGCAGTAAAAAGTCGTTGGCTATTGACTGGTGAAAAAGCTGAAATTTTTTAGTTAAATTCTCTAACGAAAGGTCGTTTCCAAACTGCGCTTCACTGAAATATTGCAAACCTAGTAGCGCAGCAATCACTGGTGTTTCAGCTCCGTCGTCGCCCCAAAGTGTGGCATAGACTTCTTGGACATCGTTTTCTTTGGCGGCTTGCAAGGCGTGACGCATAGTGGCGAAACTTTTGCCGTAGTTCGGCGCTAAACCGTTCCACGTCCAGATACCTCCAGCAAAGACGATCGGCTGTTTTAATTCCCGGTGTTTCGCAAACATTCGCTGATAAGAGGCATGATCATGATGATAATAATCCCAGTAAACCATTTTGACCGCAGGAAGGTCAGCAAATAATTCTGTCGGAAAACACACGTCTGAATCGTAGTAATCACCCGTAGGCGCACCGATTCTAAAAAACATATCGCTCCACATCATCGGCTCAAAACCTATGTTTTGACAAAGCGCAGCTACCTGCTTTAGGTGTGCGGCCATAATCGTGAACCGGTCTTGTAACCCGTGTATTTCTAAATACTTTCCTTTCCCCAATTGGTGTGCTTCATCCATACCGATGTGCAGTTGATCAGTTGCAAAACACGAACGGATCGAACGGATCGCTGCTTCCAAAAAAGTATACGTTTCTTCTTCTCCCACCAGTAGAATATCTTCTGTGTCCCGAATATTTCCAGCGAACTGCCACTTTAAAGGATTCGTCAAATGTGCCAATGTTTGAATCGCTGGAATCAAAGTTACTCCTACGGCTTGGGCATAGGTATCTAGAGCCTTTAATTCTACTTGGGTATAACGACCGCGCAAATGTCCGAAATAAGGGTACTCAGGAATTTCATAAGTATCTTCCATATAGAGCATGAGGTGATTGAGGCCCATCTTACTTGTTAATAAAATGAACCGTTCCAGCTTTTTGACGGTCATCACCGCATTGCGGGACAGATCGATCATTGGTCCAATTGCTTCAAAATGCGGCTGTTCTTCTAAGACATAGACTGGGCGATCTTCATGCACCCATAAAGTTAATGCCCGAAACAAATGCGCTTTTTCTTGATAGTAAATGATCGTTTCTAGTGGGCCGTGGCAAATTTTCAGGGAACCGGGTCGATGAATCAAGCGCAAGGGATGGCCATTCGGCGTTTCCCTCAATTCTAGTTCTTGCAGTGCGTGACTAAAAAAATCATCGAGGTTTTCATTACTTTGGATAAAAATGTCCTTCATCACGAGCGTCCTTCTTTCATCAGTGATTCCGAGCGCTGAATCGCTTGAAAAGAGAACCAGCTACTGGGGAATAGGAAAAAGGGAACAAAGCCGATGACTAATAAGATTGGCAAAAAAGTCAAAATGATAGTAGTCACTAAGATTCCCAAAATCATCGCAATTGTTTGGGGAACACTGATAACCATTAGTAATATTGCTTGTTTAAAATAGTGAAGAAGCGTCAAATCATAACGCAAATAGACCGGCAGAAGGTACAAGCTGATCAAAAGGGCACTGATAAATAGCAGCAGCAAAAAAAAGTGAATCAAGCTATTTTGGATAAAAGTACTAGAGATACGTAATTCCAACCATAAGAACAACAACAAACCCGCTTGCATGGCGCCTAATTGATTGGCACGACGGAAATTTTTTTTCACGATAGTTTTGAACCAAGTCTTCAAAGACGCTGGTCGTTCCTTTTTTTGGAAGCTATCGAAAAAAGCTTGGATAATCGTAGCGGTGGCAGGAAAAATACCTAAAAATATCCCGTATCGAAATACCCAATAAAACCAGAGTAACTGCAACTTCAGGCAATGAAGTAACCAATCGCCGACTTGATAGGAAACATGATAAATACCATTCGTTTGTTTCATAAGCCCCTCACTTTCTTACGGATACAAGTTTTGTTGTATCCGCTTTATTTGTTGTTCTAATCGTATCATTGATATATAGCCAGTGGGAGTAAATGGAAAAATCACACATCGAAAACAAGAAAAACACAGCAAATGTATTTGAAACGCTACATTTCTCCAAAAACGTTCATCGAAATCAAGCTTTATTCCTTGCACCTTTTATAGACGAAGTTGTTCGTTTTAACATAGCGAAAAAACTTACATATTGTTATAGGACATTTTTTTCGCTTACATTTAGAACAAAGAAAGGAGTGCAAATGAATGACAAATATTCGCGGTGATATTGAAGAAGCCAAAGGGAACATTCAAGAAGAACTAGTCCCAGAAACAGAAATGCTCAAGCAACGTCTGGAATGGTTTCAAGACTTGAAATTCGGAGTAATCTTCCATTATGGGCTGTATGCCGAAGCGGGGATCGTTGAGTCTTGGCAATTATCTGAAAAAGATGAATGGGCTAGAGAAAACCACCCTTATCGAGAAACCATCGAAGCACTGCGTTTGGATTATTGGCAGTTGATCAATCAGTTTGAACCGAAGAAGCTGGATACCCGCAAATGGGCAAAAATCTGTAAGGATGCAGGGTTTAAGTACTGTTTATTCACAACAAAGCATCATGATGGGTTTTCGATGTTCAATACAATGGAATCAGAGTTTAAAATCGGCGGGAAATTAAGTCCCTTTAAACGCGACATATTGCAAGAAGTGTTTACGGCATTTCGAGAAGCAGGGATCGCCACAGGAGCCTATTATTCTAAAGCTGACTGGTATTCTCCTTTTTACTGGTTGGATGATGATACCGTCAAAGGCCGTCATGCCAGTTACGATACCCATCTTCATCCAGAAATTTGGGCACGCTATGTGTCGTTTGTGCATCGCCAGATTGCGGAGATTACCTCCAATTACGGAAAAGTCGATTTTCTTTGGTTAGATGCCGGTTGGTGCGGACAAGGCAAAGAAGACCTACAAATGGATCGTTTAGCTGAGATTGCGCGTGAGAAACAGCCGGAATTGATCATCGTTGATCGGATGATGGGGGGCCGTCATGAAAATTATGTGACACCAGAACGCAAAATTCCTGCATTAGCAGAAATTCCTAAAAAAGTTTGGGAAAGCAATATCCCGATTGGAAATGATTGGGGCTATGTGCCGAATGATACTTTTAAGAGCAGCCAAGAACTGCTGGAAACCTTGATTGATGTAGTCAGTAAAGGGGGGAATTTGATTTTAGGCGTCGGACCAACACCTGATGGCGAATTTACATTCGAAGAGACCCAACGCTTAGAAGAAATCGGCCATTGGTTGGCGCTATATGGTGAAGGCATCTATGAAACGCGGGCAAGACCAACAGCTTGGAAAAATGAATGGTATTTGACCTATCAAAAAGACGGCAAGGCTCATTTTGCATTTCGCAGTATCGCTGCAGTCGCTTGCGAACAGATTCCTTTAACAGAGATCGGAGCAACTGAAGAAGACGAGCTAATTGATCTAGCCACTAAAAAACCGTTACCAGTCTATAAAAATGCGGATGAACCGTATCTCTTATGGTCGGATATCAGTCACCCGAACGTTGGGGCAGTTGGGATTCGCGTTTCGACACATAGGGAAAAAAATACACATTGATTTGAAAGCGAATACAATTCATGATAAGGCTAACACCAAGCAAGGAGGAGGAAGAATGGAAACAGCGCCAATCAGACAAACCGTTTCAGTACCTAAAACAAAGAAACAAGATATAAAAATGAAGATCAAGAAAAATCGGCAATTGTACTTGTTTGTGTTGCCAGCGTTTTTGATTATTTTGATTTTCTCGTATGGACCGATGTATGGAATCATTATTGCATTCAAGGATTATATGCCTTCATTAGGGATTATGGGCAGTCCTTGGGTTGGGTTTAAACATTTTCAACGTTTCTTCGATTCCTATTATTTTTGGGAACTCATCAAAAATACTTTAGGAATCAGTATCTATTCATTGGTTGTCGGTTTTCCGCTGCCGATCATCCTGGCATTGGCTTTGAATGAGATCAAAGACGGCCCGTTTAAAAAAATTACCCAAACAGTCACGTATGCTCCAAACTTTATTGCTGTGGTGGTCATGGTTGGTATGGTCATTGCTTTTTTATCTCCCTCAACAGGGATCATCAATCACCTATTAGAATTTTTGGGTTTCGAGCGGATCAGCTTTATGACCAATCCCCGCTGGTTTAAAACGATTTATGTACTGTCGGGCGTTTGGCAAGGAACGGGATGGGGGTCTGTGATTTATCTGGCAGCCCTATCTGGAGTTGATACGCAACTGCACGAAGCGGCAACGATCGATGGCGCTTCTCGTCTGCAACGCGTTTGGTATATCAATATTCCAACGATCATGCCCACGATGGTGATCTTATTGATCATGAGCTTCGGCAGCTTGATGTCAGTTGGGTTTGAAAAAATCATCTTGATGCAGAATCCTTTGAATATGCAATCCTCGAATGTGATTGCGACCTTTGTTTACCAGCAAGGGCTGTTAGATGCGCAGTACAGTTTTGCTGCGGCAGTCGGCTTATTTAACTCATTGATCAATTCAGTCTTGTTGATCGTAGTCAATCATATCGCCAAACGTTTAAGCAACTCTAGTTTATTGTAGAAGGGAGGACCAAAAGTGAAAACAACGTCTTTAATAAAAGATACCCGTGCTGATAAAATCTTTTTGATCTTTGTTTATGTGTTTTTAGCAATTTCTTTGCTGATCGTTTTGTATCCACTGATTTATATCATCAGTGCTTCAATCTCAAATCCGCATCTGGTAAACTCTGGTGAAATGTGGCTTTTGCCAAAAGGGATCACCTTTGAAGGCTATCGAACACTACTAGGCAATAGCAGTATCTGGCGTGGCTATTTGAACACGATTTATTATACGGTTTTAGGGACATCGATCAATCTCTTAGTGACCTTACCTTGCGCCTACGCCTTATCACGAGAGGATTTTTATGGGCGACGCGGCTTCACTAATTTTATGCTGGTCACCATGTTCTTGTCCGGTGGCTTGATTCCCAGCTACTTGTTGATTCGCAGCTTAGGCATGCTGAATACTGTCTGGGCACTAGTGATTCCAGGAGCCGTCTCGGTTTACAATGTTGTTGTCACGCGAACATTTTTTCAATCCACGATTCCACGGGAGATGGAAGAAGCAGCAATTGTGGATGGTTGTTCTGATTTTCGGCTATTCATGCAGATCGTTTTACCACTATCAACGCCGATCATTGCGGTAATGGCTTTGTTCTATGGCGTCGGACATTGGAACAGCTTTTTTAACGCATTGATCTATCTTTCTGATCGATCAATGTATCCGTTACAAATGATTTTAAGAGAAATATTGATTCTTCAAGATATGTCATCAAATACCGTCAATAATGTGACTTCAGAAATGGCGAATATGCTATATAGCAAACAACAACTTGCTCAAGTCATCAAGTACGGCGTCATGATCGTTTCTTCATTACCGGTAATTATCGTCTATCCGTTCTTACAAAAGTATTTTGTCAAGGGCATGATGGTTGGTTCAATTAAAGGATAAAAAACTTAAAGGAGGAAGAAAATGAGAGTAAAAAAGAAACTTTTAGGAATAGCAGGTGTTGCTTTGTGCAGTATGCTCGTCTTAGGTGCGTGCGGTAATTCTTCAGATGAAGGTACTGGGGAAAAGAAAGAAGTGGCCATCAATCATGACAGTCAGTTTCCGATCATCAAAGAAGGGGAAGAACTGACACTGAATATCATGGCACCTGGTGTAGGGTTGGCGGAATGGGAAGACATGCCGACATTACAGGATTATCAGGAAAAAACTGGCATCAAACTGACCTATACGACACCGCCATCCGCTGACTTTAGTACGAAACTGAACTTAGCCTTTGCTTCTGGAGATTTACCGGATATCGTTTACGGTGCTGGTTCGCAAGCATTGACTGCTTCGATGGAGATCGATTACGGTTCACAAGGGATCTTGCTTCCCTTAGAGGAGTATATCACGCCGGAAATCATGCCAAACCTGTATGCACTGACGCAAGAAGATCCCTCAATCTTGAAGTCGATCACAACGCCGGATGGGCACATCTACTCTCTGCCGATGATCTCACGGAATGCGACATCGATTTGGTGGCAAGGTCCGATGTGGTACAACGGCACGTGGCTCGATAATTTAGGTGTATCTGAACTGCCAAAAACCACAGACGAATTGCAAGAGCTTCTGACACGTTTTAAAAACGAAGACCCTAACGGCAATGGTCAAGCAGACGAGATCCCATTGACGGATGTTGATATGAACTCGACAAGAGTTTGGTTGATGGCTGCCTTTGGCTTACGGACCCGCGGCATCCAAGTGGATGATGATGTGGTCTCCTACACACCGACTTCAGAAAACTACAAAGCATTCTTGGAATATATGAATACATTGTACGATGAAGGCTTGCTGGATAAAGAAGTTTATGGACAGTCAGATGAACAGAAAAAAGCGAAGGGTGAAAACAATCAACTTGGGCTTTTTGCCGACTATTTCAGCTTCTTTACTACTGGTCGCAGTGAGGAAGAGGCTATGAATGATCCAATGTTCCAACCAGTGACTTCTGAATGGGCTCCAGAAGCTAAGATTCCCGGTAGTCCAAGAATTTCACGAGGGACCTTTGCTTTGACCAATGTCAATCCTTCTCCAGAAGCTTCTATGCGCTGGGTGGATTACTTCTATTCAGAAGAAGGCTCAAAATATATCGAACAAGGACCAGAAGGGTTTTTATGGGAGTACCAAGAAAATGCGGACGGTGAAAAAGTTCGTGTCTATGCAGACGGTATCGATACTAACAATACCGAAGACGAACGTGGCAAGATCACACCAGCATACGGATTGACAACGCCAAACCTTGTTATCGATACAACCGGCGAATACCATATCCGTAAAACGGCGAATGAAGAACCGGATACTCGTTTCAACGATTGGGTTGCCAAAGAAACAGCTGAGAAGATGGAAGACATCGCTGAAGTACCATTTCCGCTACTGTATTTAACGATTGAAGAAAACGATAAGGTAGCAGCAACTGCCACTGATTTGACAACTTATGTAGAACAAATGGAAGCCAAGTTTATCACAGGTGTCGAACCGTTAGATAATTGGGACGACTATGTGAAAACGATCGAAGCAATGGGCATTGACGAATACGTCGAAGTCTACCAAGCGGCTTATGACCGTTGGAAAGCAAACTAAATAAAGTGATAAGTGGAAAACGGGCCGAGACGATCAATCTCAACCCGTTTTTTTCAAAAATCTGCTAGAGGAGTCCAAAGAAAAATGAGAGTTATGCAGCCTTATGAGTTTGAACGCATTCGAAAAATTTTATACAAATTAAAACAATACCGCGTACGCCATCAGCAACCGGTAGCCCCACTTTTTTTAAAACGAGAGACTTGGGTACCGTATGAGCAAGGGACCTATTTTGGAGAAAAAAATGCCTATTACCAATTGCAAGGTAGCCTTCAAGTTCCCGCTGACTGGGTGGAAAATCTTTGTGTCCTGCAAGTGTACTCAAGCCTTTCAGAGTGGGACAATACCACCAATCCCCAAATAAAAATCTATTTGGACGATACCTATGTCCAAGCCATCGATGTCAATCATCGAGAAATTACATTGACAAAACAATTTCTACAAAAAGAAGTCAAACTGAAGATCGATTTGTTCTCCGGCCGATCCGAAAAACCATTCCCGCTGCAGGTCAATTTATTGGCGTTGGATCCTGCAGTTAATGATGTCTGGTATGATTTTTATACGCTGTTTGATAGTTGGCGTGCCATTCGTGCGTTTGGCGGTGACGAAGCATTTTATCAACAAGTCCTTGGTCAAGTCGCCAATGTCTTGGATTTTCGTACCCCCTACTCAACGGCATTCTATGAAAGTCTCACAAAAGCAAAGCAGCTGCTTTCATCGTGTTACCTACCAGCGCATACACCAAAACAAAAGGTGACGGCTGTCGGCCATACCCACATCGATCTGGCGTGGCTTTGGACGGCGCAGCAAGCAATTGAAAAAGGCGAGCGCAGTTTCCAGACGGTCTTGAAATTGATGGAGGAGTATCCAGATTACACGTTTTTTCAAAGCCAACCACAACTGTATCTCTCCATGAAAACCCATTATCCTGAACTTTACGCTGCAATCAAAGAAAAAGTTCGAGAAGGAAGATGGGAAGTTGACGGGGCGATGTGGGTGGAAGCCGATTGCAATTTGACTTCAGGAGAATCACTGGTTCGTCAGATCCTTTATGGCAAACGGTTTATGAAAGAGGAATTTCAAGTCGATAGCCGCATCTTATGGCTACCGGATGTCTTCGGTTATTCAGCCGCCTTGCCGCAAATTTTACGCAAAACAAATACGCCATACTTTATGACGACGAAGCTGTCATGGAACCAGTTTAATCAAATTCCATATGATTCCTTCTATTGGCAAGGAATTGATGGAAGCCGCGTTTTGACGCATTTTATTACAACCATCAGTGAAGGATACAGTCCAAGAGATTATTATACGACGTATAATGGATTGCTAGATCCTTATACGATCAAGGGGAGTTTTGAACGTTATCAGCAAAAAGATCAGCACGACGAAATTTTGATTGCCTATGGGTATGGTGACGGTGGCGGAGGTCCGACGAAAGAGATGTTGGAAGTTCAAAAACGGCTGCAAAAGACATTGCCAGATATGCCGACGATCACTGGCAATCATGTGGGGGGCTTTTTTGATCGACTGGCAAATTCTTTTGCTGAAAAACCAGGACCGGTCTGGTACGGCGAATTGTACTTTGAATACCATCGCGGGACCCTGACTTCCATCGGAAAAAACAAAAAGGCCAATCGTCAAGGAGAATTCTTCTTACAGACGATCGAAAAACTTTATAGTATCTGTGGGATGAATCGCTATCCACAAGCTGAATTAGAACAACTTTGGAAACAGCTGCTGTTCAATCAATTCCACGATATTCTGCCGGGAAGCTCGATCAAAGAAGTCTATGATCAGACGGATCAAGAGTATCGGCAGCTCTTTGATAAAGGCTGCGAGCTGATCCACGCTTTGCTTCCAGAAACACAACCACCCAAAGCTACTTCATGGCATGTCTTTAACCCGCTGGGACAAGCGCGGACGGGTCTGGTCTATTTAGACGATCAAACAGGGGTCAAAGAAGCTTACTCGACTCAGCGGACCCATGATGACCGGCTCTTAGTCAAAATTCCCGCCATGGCTGGCTTGAGCTGCAAAACATTGACCCCTGTCTCAGCTGTGCCTCAATCAAAGCAAGTGGTAATGCGGCTGGAGGAATCATTTGAAACGGCGGATTTTAAAGTGATTTTTGACGAACACTTTGACATCATCTCTTTAATTGACAAACGGCATCAACGAGAGATCGTACCAAAAGGCGAGCGGTTGAATCAGTTAGTAGCTTATGAAGATCTGCCGATGGATTATGATGCGTGGGACATTGATATTTATTACCAGAAGAAGCCTTATCCTGTGAAGCAAGTTCTCTCAGCTGAGGTCGTTGAGCAAGGTGAGATTCGTGATACCTTGAAAATCAAACGTCAGTTTGAAGATTCTTTTATTACCCAATGGCTACATTTTTATCATGGCACCGGAAGAATCGATTTTGAAACAGCGGTTGATTGGCAGCAGCATCAATTGCTGCTGAAGGCATTGCTGCCGATTGATGTCAACACATTGGAAGCGACATTTGATATTCAGTTTGGGCAGGTAAAACGACCTGTGCATAAAAACACGACATGGGACCAAGCGCGTTTTGAGAGCTGTGGTCAAAAATGGGTTGATCTCTCAGAAGGAAATTATGGGGTTAGTATTTTGACAGATTCGAAATATGGGTTCAATACGGATTATCAAAAGATCGGGCTTTCTTTGATCAAATCGCCGATCGATCCGTATCCAGAAGCGGATCAAGGCTTTCATGAGTTTACCTACTCCTTGTACGCCCACGAAGGAACTTGGCAAGACGCGCAAACGATGGAAGAAGCTTTGGCATTGAATGTTCCCGTTCTAACCGTTCCAGGTGTGCCACAACTATCAGCAGAAGCTTTTCTAGCAGTCGATCAAAAGAATGTCTTGCTGGATACGGTGAAAAAAGCCGAAGATGAAGAGGCACTGATCGTGCGGTTGTATGAATATCACAATCAAACCACCGCCTGTCAATTGCGTTGCCAAAAAAGAATCAAAAAAGCGGTTTTAACGAATCTTTTGGAAGAAACCGTCGCTGAACTGCCGATCGATCCGCTGGATGCCCAAAGCATCACAATCCATTTCCAGCCATTTGAAATCCAGACCATCATGCTTTATTTAGAAAATTAAATAGAAATGGAGAAGCATATGATTGAGACACTTTTACGGCAAATGACGTTGCAAGAAAAAATTGGCCAGCTGAATCAGCGTCTGTATGGTTGGGAAGTTTATGAAAAAACTAACGGAAAAATTATGTTGACTGAAACCTTTAAAAAAGAAGTAGCTCGTTTTGGCAGTCTTGGCTGGATCTACGGCGTGTTTCGGGCTGATCCTTGGTCAGGTAGAAATCAGCAAACAGGCCTGACGACCGCGGAGTCCTATGAGCTATCCCTTATGATTCAAACTTATTTGCAGGAGCACACTCGGCTGGGGATTCCAGCCTTTCTCAGTGAGGAGTGTCCCCATGGGCACCAAGGTTTGGAAGCCACGACGTTTCCGGTCAATTTTAGTGTCGGTTCTAGTTGGAATCCCGACCTGTATCAAACGGCCCAAACTATCACTGCTCAAGAGATTCGAGCAAAAGGGGCCCATGTCGGCTTAGTTTCCGCATTGGACATTGCTAGAGATCCGCGTTGGGGACGAACTGAAGAATGTTTCAGTGAAGATCCGTTTTTAACCAGCAGCTTTACCAAAGCGGCCGTCAGAGGATTGCAAGGATCAAAAACAACGATAGAAAAGCAGAACGTTTTAGCGGTGTTGAAGCACTTTGCTGCCCAAGGTGCAGGAATGGGGGGACACAATGCAGGGCCAGTGGCGATCGGTGATCGGGAATTCCGTGAAATTCATCTGCCACCAATGAAAGCTGGTATTGCTGCTGGGGCTTTGGGGTGTATGGCTGCATACAATGATCTAGATGGTGTTCCTTGCCATGCCAATGCGTATTTGCTGCAAGATGTTTTAAGAGAAGAAAGTGGCTTTGCGGGAATCGTTATGGCTGATGGGTGTGGGTTGGATCGGATTGCTGACTGGCTGGGAAGTCGCCCGCAAGCGGCCGCCAAATCCTTGACCAGCGGTGTAGATGTTAGTTTATGGGACGAAGTTTTCCCTGTATTGGAAGAAGCTGTCCTTGACGGACTGATTGCGGAAACGGTTATCGACGAGGCGGTCCGGCGTGTGCTTCTTTTGAAAGAAAAACTTGGCTTGTTTAAAGAAGCAACGCCCCACGTTTCATTGCCAGACAAAGAAAAGGCCCGACAAGCTTCCTTAAAATTAGCAGAAGAATCCGTCGTCTTACTAGAAAACAATGGCATTTTGCCTTTGAAGAAAAAGCGACAAAAAATTGCTGTCATTGGTCCTCACGTTAAACAGCTGTATCATCAGCTGGGGGATTATACCCCATTTAAGGAGGAAGCAATGTGTATGACTCTTTGGGAAGGGTTGACCAAATTAAATACGCATCAAGTGGATTTCGCCTACGAAAAAGGCTGCGAAATCGCCAATGGAACAACGGCGCAACGACGGCGGGCTTGTCAGATCGCAGAAGACGCTGATGTCATCTTAGTGACGATTGGTGGCTCCAGTGCCCGTGATTTCACAACGGATTTTGACAAGAACGGCGCCGCCTTAAGGGGATCTCAGGAAATGACCAGCGGAGAAAACATCGACTTAGCTACCCTCGATTTGCCGCAATGCCAGTTGGATTTACTGTTTGCGTTGAAGAAGAGGAAAAAGCCGCTGATTGGGATCGTGATTTCTGGTCGACCGCATTGCTTAGCCCCTTTGAAAGAAGTATTCGATGGACTGCTTTACGCTGGCTATCCCGGCCAATATGGAGGGGAAGCGATTGCTCGGATTCTTTTTGGCGAAACGGTTCCTAGTGGGAAATTAGCAGTTTCTATTCCTGATACGGTTGGACAGCTGCCAGTCTGTTATAATTATCGCAACACAGCGTTTCAAAAAGACTACCTCGAACAAAACGGCACACCAGTATATTCTTTTGGTTATGGTCTTAGTTATGCCTCTTTTACTTGCAGCGCGGTTTCGGCTGAATATGCAGGTGAAGGCATTATCGTTAGCGGCACACTCGAAAATCATTCTGCAGTTTCTGGCAAAGAAGTCATTCAATGTTATCTAAAAGAGTACACAAAAGCATATGTGCCGAGGAAAAAAGTCCTGTGTGGCTTTCAAAAAGTATGGGTGCCTAATCAAGGGCAAGTAGCTTTTCAACTCGTGATCGATGAAGCATCATTGCAGCAGCTGGCAATTTCTTTGAAAGATACTGCATCGTTTTGTCTGGAAGTCGAAACAGCAGGTCAGCAGTATCGATTTTTATTTCAACGATCCAACCCTGACCGTACGTGGCAGGTAACTCAGAAAGGAGCAAAAGAATGATTCACTTTCCAAAAAACTTTTTATGGGGAGCGGCCGCGTCAGCACCGCAAACCGAGGGGGCTGCGGCTGTTGACGGCAAAAGTCCCTCTACATGGGACAAATGGTTTGAGTTAGAGCCGTCACGCTTTTACGATGGTGTCGGACCAAGCGACACTTCAAATACCTACTATCAATACCGTGAAGACGTGGCAAACATGAAGGCCATGAACTTAAATTCCTATCGGACATCGATTGCATGGACCCGCTTATTACCAGACGGAAAAACATTGAATCAGACGGCAGTAAAGTTTTATCGGGCATATTTTCAGGAAATGCTGGATCAAGGCATCGAACCGATCATTAATTTGTTTCATTTTGACATGCCTTGGTGGCTGATGGAGAAAGGAGGCTGGGAAGCCAGGGAATCCGTTGACCATTTTGCATTTTATGCAAAAACTGCTTTTGAACAATTCGGCGATTTAGTGAAAAAATGGGCGACCTTTAATGAACCATTGGTGCATATTGAATGTGGGTATTACGGAGATGCTCATTGGCCGCAAGTGCGTGATTTCAAGCGGGCGATCCAAGTGGGTTATCATACTTTGCTAGCTCATGCGAAGGCGGTTGCTGAGTTTCGTAAACTCGCACTTCCTGATGGAGAAATCTGTATCATCTTGAATTTGTCACCTGTTTATCCAAAAAGCCAAGAAGCGGCTGATCGAGAAGCCGCTGAATGGGCGGACCTCTTGTATATTCGCAGTTTTTTGGACTGTGTCGTTTATGGACAATTTCCTGAAAAACTAACGAGCTTGTTCAAGGAGCATCAATTGACCCCTGAATATGAGGTAGCAGATGCGGAAATTTTTCGTGAAAATACCGTAGATTTTATCGGTTGCAATTATTATCAACCGTTGCGGATCCAAGCGCCTCTTCCGCAGAATGGAGCATCCAATCCCTTTGAGCTGCGTCAGTTGTTTCGTGGGTACGATTGGCCAGAGAAAAAAATCAATCCTCATCGTGGCTGGGAAATCTATCCAGAAGGGATCTACGATATTGCGATGCGTCTGAAGAATGACTATCAAAACATGCCATGGTTTATTTCCGAAAATGGCATGGGGGTGTCAGAGGAAGAACGGTTCATGGATGCCACGGGGCAAGTCAATGATACGTATCGGATTACCTTTGTTGAAGACCATTTGTGTCAGCTGCATCGCGCGATCGAAGATGGGTCACCTTGTTTCGGCTACCATATGTGGACCTTTATGGATTGCTGGAGCTGGTTGAACGCTTATAAAAACCGCTATGGTTTTTATCGAGTAGATTTGAAGAATAACTTCGAGCGTTATCCTAAAGCGTCCAGTTTTTGGTTGGCAGAAGTAGCTGCTAGAAATGCCATTGATTGATCAAAGTGTCCGATTAGAAGCAAAAATACCGCAGGAACATGTTCCTGCGGATTTCTTTTGGGTATGAACATTTTACAAATACTTCTCACGAAAATCAGCGATGGCTTGGCGTGACGCGTAGATATTGCGTGCCAGCTTTTCATTTTTACTTAAAAAGACATAGAAAAGGACATCGACCGCTAATAGGTGGGCGATGATTGAATTGGTAGCGGCACTCCGCTGGTTGGCTTCTTTGGAACGGGACACTTGCAGGGGAACATCCGCCAACTTCGTCAACGGATTGCTGCCAAAGCGGGTGAGTGACAGGATCGGAACGCCAAGATTTTTAGCGATTTCGGCTAAGTGAACCATCTCTGGCGTGTGTCCACTGTTGGAAATGACCCAGACCAGACTTTTTTTCTCGTTTTTGACAAGTTGTGGCAACAAGAGATTGTAGTCATTTTCAAACACGACGATCTTGCCTAAGCGAGTCCATTTTTGTTGGATATCTTGTGCGATCAATGAGGAAGCACCGATCCCGCAGACAAAGATGCGTTCACGAGTCGCGATCAGTTCAGCGGCAGCCAACATCAGCTGTTCTTCTAATAATTGAGCTGTCTCATTCATGGTCACCTGGGCATTGTGGCTCAATTTTGAGGTGATGGCATGAAAGGGCTCGTTTAATTCAACATCGGCATAGCCTAAATGCTCATTGGCATTGTGGCGCAAGCCAGATTCGGCAGATAATTGTATTTTTAAATCTGTCAAACTAGCAAAGCCGGTTTTTTTCGCAAAACGGACAACGGTTGGTGCACTGATCCCAGTGGCTTCTGCTAATTGACTCGCAGTCATCGATGGCACTTTTTCAGGATTGGCCTCCATGAATGCGAAGAGTTTCTTCTCAGAAAGCGATAATTCATTTTTCATGCTCTCGATTCGGGAAAGAACGCTCATCCTTACACTTCCTTTAGATAGAGTAGTATCCTAAGTATAACATAAGTTTTGGAGGAGCTTTCAAAAGAAACGAAAAGAATAGGTAGATAAACTTGCTTTTTTACTTAGAATCAAGTAAAGTAATTACGTGTGAAAAGCACAGTACCTGTTACTTGGTTTAACGAATCACCAACGTTTTACTCAGTCGCAGGGGAAAAAGAAAAAGAGGTGAAAAACATGGCAATTTCAAAAGAACGCAAAAACGAAATCATCAACAAATTTGCACGTCATGAAGGAGATACTGGTTCTCCAGAAGTTCAAATCGCTGTTTTAACAGAAGAAATCAACCATTTGAACGAACATGCACGGATGCACAAAAAAGACCACCATTCATACCGTGGGTTGATGAAAAAAGTTGGACATCGTCGTAACTTATTAGCTTACCTACGTCAAAAAGACGTACAACGTTACCGCGAATTAATCCAAGCTTTAGGATTACGTCGTTAATCAAACAAAGAAAAGTGAGGTTCAACCCGAATCTCACTTTTTTGCTATGAATCACTGCGACTGGGCGGCGCAAGCCGCACAGAGCAGATGATGAATAGTACTAGGCGAGAGCAACGAGCGTAGTAACCAGGCAGCGGAATCACTGCGACTGCATTGTCGGCTAAAACAGCTGATGCAGTCTGACAGGTAAGCTTGAGCCATCTAAAAAGTGAAACACCGAAATAGCGGCCTTTTGACTGGTGAATCAAAAAGCGCAGCCAAAAAGAATTTTGGGTCCTTGTAAGCAGCATCCTACTAACCAAATGAAAGCAGCGGAACGACATTCCGATTTTTTCATTTGTTTAGTAGTGACTTGCTGGGATCCGATGAAAAGGAGCAGAACATGACAGAAAAACAAGTATTCAAAACAACTTGGGGCGGCCGCCCATTAGAAGTAGAAGTTGGCCAATTAGCCAAGCAAGCAAACGGAGCTGTATTGGTTCGTTATGGCGATACGGTTGTCCTAAGTGCAGCTGTTGCATCTAAGGAAGCAAAAGATACCGACTTTTTCCCATTAACGATCAATTACGAAGAAAAAATGTATGCCGTAGGGAAAGTACCTGGTGGCTTTATCAAACGTGAAGGACGTCCAAGTACGGAAGCAACCTTGACTGCCCGCTTGATCGACCGTCCGATCCGTCCAATGTTTGCGGAAGGCTTCCGTAACGAAGTACAAGTTACAAACATCGTAATGAGTGTTGAACAAGATTGTACGCCAGCAATGGCAGCAATGTTAGGTTCTTCTTTAGCGTTATCTATTTCAGATATCCCGTTTGACGGACCGATCGCTGGTGTCGATGTCGGTCGGGTCAATGGCGAATATGTCTTGAATCCAACAGTAGAACAAGCAGAACAAACCGATATCGAATTGACAGTAGCTGGAACGAAAAAAGCCATCAACATGGTTGAATCAGGAGCGAAAGAAGTTTCTGAAGAAGACATGTTAGGTGCGTTATTATTCGGTTTTGATGCTATCAAAGAATTGGTTGCCTTCCAAGAAGAAGTTGTCGCAGCTGTGGGCAAACCAAAAATGGAAGTCAAATTGTTACAAGTAGATGCTGACTTGAAAAAAGAAATTTTCGACGGCTACTACCAAACAATGAAAACTGCTGTTATGACGGAAGAAAAATTGGCTCGTGAAGACGAGATCGATAAAGTCAAAGACACAGTGAAAGAAGTATATGCAGAAAAATTTGCTGGACATGAAGAGGAAGCACAATTCTTGAAAGAAGTGAAACAAATCGCAGAAGATCTTGAAAAAGATGTGGTACGCGAATTGATCACCATCGACAAGATTCGTCCGGATGGCCGTCAATTAGACGAAATCCGTCCATTGGCATCAGAAGTTGGCTTATTGCCACGTGTTCATGGTTCTGGTCTATTTACTCGGGGACAAACTCAAGCCGTGTCTGCTTGTACGTTGGCACCTTTAGGTGAACACCAAATCATTGATGGATTAGGGGTTGAAGAATCAAAACGATTCATCCACCATTACAACTTCCCTCAATTTTCTGTTGGTTCGACTGGTCGTGCTGGCTCACCAGGGCGTCGTGAAATCGGTCATGGTGCATTAGGCGAACGTGCCTTAGCACAAGTGATTCCTGATGAAACAGACTTCCCTTACACAATCCGTCTTGTTGCAGAAGTATTAGAATCAAATGGTTCTTCTTCTCAAGCAAGTATTTGTGCAGGAACCTTAGCATTGATGGATGCAGGGGTGCCAATCAAAGCACCAGTTGCAGGTATCGCAATGGGACTTGTATCTGATGGTGAAAACTACACGATCTTAACGGATATCCAAGGCTTAGAAGATCACCTTGGCGATATGGACTTTAAAGTTGCTGGAACCAAAGATGGGATCACTGCGTTACAAATGGATATCAAGATCCAAGGAATCACTGAACAAATCTTGACAGAAGCATTAGATCAAGCGAAAAAAGCACGGATGGAAATCTTAAATGAATTGACATCAACATTGGCTGCTCCTCGTGAAGAGTTAAGCCAATACGCACCGAAGATCGAAATGATCCAAATCGATCCTGCGAAGATCAAAGATGTAATCGGTAAAGGCGGCGACACCATCAATGGCATCATTGATGAAACTGGCGTGAAAATCGATATCGATCAAGACGGAAAAGTTTCGATTGCTTCTGCTGATGCAGAAATGATCCAAAAAGCCATCAAGATCATTGAAGAATTGACGAAAGAAGTAAAAGTTGGCGAAGTGTACCTTGGGAAAGTTGTCCGTATTGAAAAATTCGGTGCGTTTGTCAACTTGATCAAAGGCAAAGACGGCTTAGTTCATATTTCACAACTTGCGAACGAACGGGTCAACAAAGTGGAAGACGTTGTCAAAGAAGGCGACGAAATCTTAGTGAAGGTTACAGAAATCGACAAACAAGGTCGTGTGAACCTTTCAAGAAAAGCACTATTGAACGAAGACAAAGCAGAGAAAAAATAAGCTGCTACTTCTAAATCATAAGCAAAGTCTAGGAAACTGGACTTTGCTTTTTTTGTGTCTAAGTAGCAGCTCTTCAAGAGGGTCTTACTTGACAGGAGTTATTTTTTGCGTTACCGCGAAAAATAAGAGATAATTCAGAATATTGTCTTTGCCATGCAAGCAATAATTCTAAGATGTCAAACGCATCTTATTTAGGATAAGGAGTACGATATGAAACAGACATTTCCAACCGATTTTTTATGGGGAGCATCGATTTCCGCGCACCAAACCGAAGGGGCATATCAAACCGACGGCAAGGGGCTGAGTGTCCAAGATACTCGTCCAAGAGACAACCATGAGATCGCTGATTTTACAGTGGCTGTCGACCATTACCACCAGTACAAAGCGGATATCGCCTTGTTAGCAGAAATGGGGATCAAAATTTTCCGCTTTTCGATCGCTTGGTCGCGAATTTTTCCAGAAGGGCGCGGTACCGTCAATCAAAAAGGATTGGATCATTACAGCGATGTCATTGATGAATTGCTGAAACACGGGATTCAGCCCTTTGTGACGTTGAACCATTTTGACTTGCCGCAAGCATTGGAAGACGAAGGCGGCTGGACAAAACGCAGCACCGTTGAGGCATTTGCCGCATATGCCAAAACGCTGTTTACGGCCTATGGGGATCGAGTGACGCACTGGCTGACGATCAATGAACCAAATATCATGCTGCTGGTGGATCAAAAAATATTAGGGAAAAAGATTCCATTATCAGAAAAATACCAGCAATTTCATCACCTGATGATCGCTGAAAAATATGCCTTCGAAGCGTGTCATGAAATCGTTCCAAATGGCAAAATCGGACCGGTGCCGAATATTTCGTTGGTCTATGCGGCGACTAGTCGACCAGAAGACAACCAAGCAGCGTTGTACTTCAACAGTGTCCGGAACTGGGCTTACCTTGATTTTGCCTGCTTCGGTCGTTACAACACGGTCTTTCAAGATTATTTGAACCAAAACGGGCTCACGATTGACTTTGGGCCTGAGGATGAGGCGTTGATGAAACGGGCTCTGCCTGACTTTGTCGCGATGAACTTCTACACCACAGTGACAGTGGAGCAGCCAACGGAAGCTGGGGATATGAAAAACGGTATCAGCGATCAGCAAAGTGAAGACATTATGGAGCGTGGTTTTTACAAAGGGTTCACCAATACGTTCTTGAAGAAAAATGCCTTCAATTGGACCATCGATCCCTTGGGGCTGAAAACGACGTTGCAGACTCTTTATGATCGTTATCACTTGCCGATCATCATTACCGAAAACGGCTTAGGGGCAGAAGATCATCTAGAAGCAGATGGCACGGTTCATGATCCGTACCGTATCGATTATTTATCGCAGCATATCAGCCAATGCTTAGCCGCGATCAATGCTGGGGTGGATCTGATCGGATACAGTCCGTGGTCTGCCATTGATTTGATCAGTGTACATGAGGGGATTCGAAAACGGTATGGCTTCATTTACGTGGATCGCAATGATGCACAGGAAAAAGAACAAAAACGAGTGAGAAAAGACAGCTTTTATTGGTATCAAAAGCTGATTGAAGAAGGGGTGATCCCTTCGTTGGAGGAGTAACGATGACAAGTGTTTTTACCTTTTTAGAAACGCGTTTGATGCCGCCTTTGAATAAGTTGGCGAATTTACGCTTTATTCGCGCAATCATGCAAGCAGGGATCATTACGGTCCCTTTTACGATCGTCGGATCGATCTTTTTGATCATCAATAATTTACCGCAGATCATTCCACCACTGGCTGGCTTTTTCGAACAAACGATTTTACGATTTTCACCGCTCTATAGTGTCGTGACCACGATGTCTGTCGGCTCGATTGCTGTTTTTTATTGTTTAGCAACAGGGTATTATTTAACTGAGATTTATCATAAAGAAGATCATTTGACTATGAGCAGTTTTGTAGCGGCGTTATTAAGTTTGTTTGCCTTTTTAATGACGATCATTCAAGTCGACATTACCGATGGGGCAGCTCAATTGCTGCAGTCAGAAAGCGAAACTGCCATTGTTTACAATGGGATCGCCATAGGCGGTTGGATCACACGCTTTAGCGGGGTAGGCATCTTTATTGGGATCATCACCGCAGTGCTTGCTACGTCGGTCTATCGTTTTTGTGTAAGAAGAAAGATTACCATCCAGATGCCTGAAGGAGTTCCTGATGGAGTCAGCAAAGCATTTGCGTCATTGATCCCAGCGATTTTGATCGCCTTTTTGATGGTGGCGATCAACGGGGTACTGGCGGTTTTCCACACGGATCTTCACGGATTGCTGTCCAAACCATTTGAATTCGTGAAAGAGTTGACGGGTTCTTGGTTAGGAATCATCGTGATTATGCTCCTTATCCATCTCTTATGGGCAGTGGGGGTTCATGGGACGGCTGTTATTAAAAATAGTTTCATCAATCCCATCCTTTTGGTGGCTCTAACGGAAAATATCGATGGTGCCAATAATATTTTTGCTGGGGATTTCGTGAACATGTATATTTTTATGGGCGGCGCAGGAAGTACGCTTGGATTGGTTTTATTGATGCTGTTTGTGGCAAAATCACAACAGCTCAAAGTCTTAGGAAAAGCAGCGATCTTACCAGGACTTTTTAATATCAATGAACCAGTGATCTTCGGGGCACCGATCGTCTACAATCCGTATTTGATCATCCCCTTTATCATAACCCCTTTGATCAACGTCACGATTGCTTACTTTGCTAGCTCATTTGGCTTTGTCGATAAAGTCATTACTGGCATTCCCTGGATCTCGCCAGTCGGAATTGGGGCGTTTTTAGGAACCGGCGGTGATTTCCGAGCCATCCTGATCGCTTTGATCAACTTAGGGGTTTCCATTCTCTGCTATTATCCATTCTTTAAGATGTACGATGGCAAACTCTACACGGAACAACTTGCCAATCACGCATAAATAGGAAAAAACAGCAAAACGCCCGTTGATGGACTTCTAGTGAAGTGCCAACAACGGGCGTTTTTTCTAATGCAAGTAGTGATCACGTATGCAAAGACTGTTGATACAAAACGCAATCATCACAATCTTTGCGAGTTGGTTTGGCTTGCTGGGGTGTTTCTTTGTGTAATGGCAAAAGCATACGCAACCCGTTTAAGATGACTAAGATCGTGCTTCCTTCATGACCCACGACCCCTAGAGGCAGCGTGAGAAATTCAAGGAAGTTTGAAGCAATCAGCAACAAGATGACACTGATAGAAAAGACGATGTTTTGTTTGATGATCCGCTGTAATTTTTTAGCCAAACGGTGACTGTCGACCAAGCGCAGCAAATCATTTTTCATCAAGACGATGTCCGCCACATCCATTGCGACGTCAGTTCCTTCGCCCATCGCGATTCCTACACTTGCGGTCGCTAAGGCGGGGGCATCATTGATCCCATCACCGACCATCGCATTGATTTTGTAGGTTTCTTTCATTTCTTTGATCCGAGTGGTTTTCTCATCAGGCAGGCAATCACTTTCGTAGTCAGACAAGCCGATTTCTGCTGCGATCACTTTAGCAGTACCTAAATGATCACCCGTCAGCATCGTCGTGTGAATCCCCTGCTCATTGAAGTAGGCAAGACTCTCACGAGCTTCAGGACGGGGCTGATCCAATAGCGCTAAATACCCTGCTAACACACGGTCACGATTGATATAAATCAAGGTTTTTCCAGCTGCTTTCAATTCGTGGATGCGAGTTTGCTCATTGGCAGCAACAGATGTTAGATCGACTTCTTTTCCAATCGTCCAATGGGCAGCTTGGTAAGTGGCGGCTAGACCGACCCCCGCTTGTTCTTCCACGGCTAATTCCAATGGCTTTTCATCGTGAAAATACGCCAAGATCGCTTCAGCCAATGGGTGATTTGATTGTTTTTCCATCCCGACGATCAGTTGGGGAATAAAGGGTTCATCCAGCAACAGATGGACATCAGTGACAGCAGGTTTGCCACGAGTCAGCGTTCCGGTTTTGTCAAAAGCGATCGCTTTGACATTGGCAAAGGCATCCAAGGCTTGTCCGCCTTTGCATAAAACGCCCAAACGAGCAGCGTGAGAAATGGCTGCTAAGGTCGCAGGAGTAGCAGAGGCGACTAAGGCACAAGGAGATGCCACCACCAGTAAGACCATGCCGCGATAAAAGCTTTCTTGGAACCCCCAATTCGTGAAAAACGTACACAAAACGATCATTAGCGGGACGGCGATCAAGACGATCGGCACATAGATCCGTTCGATTTTTTCAATCAGGGTCGCCGTTTGACTTGGCATTTGCTGTGCTTCTTCCACCAATTGAATGATTTTTGCAAAGCGGGTGTTTTCACTCGTTTGGGTAACTTCAATGTACAATGGCTGACCGAGGTTGATGGTTCCGCCAAATACTTCACTGCCCAAACGTTTATCGACAGGAATGGATTCGCCACTGATGGCCGCCTCATCAACGCTGCTGTTTCCTTGGATCACGATACCGTCGATCGGGATCGCACTGCCTTTTGCCACCATAATCGTATCTTTTAACTGAAGGGCTTCCACTGGTACTTCGACGAGCTCTCCACTTTCAATCATTTTTAAGGCAGTCGTTGGTTGCAGTGCCATTAATGAACTAATTTCTCGCGTACTTTTGTTGGTCGTATATTCCTCAAGGGCACCGCTCAAACAAAAGATAAAGGTCAACATCGCCCCTTCAAACCAATGACCAATGATACAGGCACCAATGGCGGCTAATGCCATCAATAGATCGACGTTTAACCGTTTGTCGTGCACCAATTCTTGCGTGCCTTCCCAGGTTTGTTTCCAACCACCAGCAAGAATCGCTAACAGATAAGGGACAAAGCTATAAGGAATGGAAAAAGATGCCATAAGAAAGCCAGTTGCCATCAATAGCAAACAAGCGATCGTTGAAAAAACAGCCGACGATTCTGATTTACTCATAAGAAACGCCTCCTTTTGAATGTAGTCTAGGAATGAAAAACCGATCCTTTTCTCAAGAAATAATCGATTGTTCCTCCCTCAACTTGAGCATAGCACATTTGAAAACAAGATGGTAAAAAAACAACGTACCTGATAATGAAAGTGATTATCAAGTAGCGATTAAATAACATTACTATCCAAATGATAAATGGAAATTTACTATTATAGAAAAAAGAACACAAAAAAAAGCAGTACAATAAAAAACGAATTGTACTGCTTTTACTTATTTGATGTGGTAGTCAGCGATTGGATCGCTTAACGCAAACTATACGTTGCTAAGGGAATCTGACGTGCTTCACACCACTCTTTGACAGCACCAGAAAAAATCAGCTGAACCTTGGTAAGGTCTTTGGTGCTTGTCTGTCCTGCCATTGTGTAGAGCAGCTGCAGCTGTTCCTTCCATGATTGTAAGGTGGCGATGGTTTCTTCTTTGCCTTTTGACAAAAGCAGCACGAGGATCGTGGCGGATAGTCCTACGCTATCGGCACCAAGGCAAAGTGCTTTGAAGATATCGTAAGCATCCCGAACTCCGCCTGAAGCGATGCGGGTAAAGGGCTGTTGGATCTCATTTGCTTCCAGCAAGGAAATCACGGTGGATTGACCAAAGGTGTCTAAATACGCCAATTCACGTTTTTTTCGACGAGCATTTTCGATTTGAGTAAAACTTGTGCCGCCGCTGCCAGCAACATCAATCGTTTGTACGCCGATCGCCAGTAACTGCTGGATCGTTTCACGGGACATCCCAAAGCCGACCTCTTTTACGACAACCGGAACGGCAACAGAAGCCATCGTTTTTTCCAATAAGGACAGCCATTGGCTGAATTGACGATCGCCTTCTGGCATCACTAATTCTTGCGGTGCATTCAGATGGATCTGCAAGGCATCGGCACCAAAGAGCTCCACTGCCCGTTGTGCATTTTCAACGGGACTGCCCGCACCAATATTGGCTAGTAAGAAGCCGTTAGGATTGGCTTTGCGGACGATACGGAAAGAATCGGCGACACTTGGGTCTTTTAAGGCAGCCGAAACGGAGCCGGTTGCCATCATCAACTCACAGGCTTGTGCGATCTCTGCTAACTCTTGATTGATTTTTAAGGTTTTTTCACTGCCGCCGGTCATGGCATTGATGAAAAAAGGGCTGGAAAATGAGCGGTCAAAGACAGTCGTCGCAATTGACACATCAGCCACGTCAATTTGCGGAAAGGACTGGTGGACCAAGCGAACTGCATCAAAATCGTTGCTGTGTTCTTTATGGAACGCTTTTGCTAAGGAAACATGTTCATCTTTTCGATTCATGATAGGTCCTCCCGGTAATGGTAAACATGCAGCGGCAAGGGGGTGATCTCGGCTTTTTCCCACGCACTCATCAATGGTAAAATACCGGTTTTTTGGTCAACGATCACGATACCGCAATCGCCGCCGCCGGCACCGGAAGATTTGGCTGCACCACAATAATTTTCTGCTAGATCACAAAGTTTTTTAAGTGCTGGAGTTTCAATCGGCACACCAGTCAGTGCGGACAACTCCCGCAGGAGCTTTCGATTTTCCGTGATCATTTTTTTGATCGTGCGACTGTCTTCATTTAAGAAGCCGTCGATCAATCGATTGACGCAGTCTTTGCTGGCTGCTAAAAAGGCCGCATAGGCGTTTTCTTTTTCTTCTTTGGATTGATAGACTTGATCCACTAAGTCAGAGGTGGAGGCTGGAGAGCCTGTCCAGCCAATCAGCAGTCGAAGAGATTTCGGAACCGTCAAGGGACGGATCGATAATCCTGGCCAATCGAAAGCGATCAATTCTGTTAAGGTATGGTCTTTTTGTTTGGCTAAGACCCAGTCGTGATCGAAGGTTGAAAAAGCGATCCAGCCGCCATAACAAGAGGCCGCAATATCACCGCACGACCCATTGCCTTGAACAGCGAGATGGGCAAGAGCCGCAATTTTGAATTGGGTCAACCGATCCATGTCCATTTGATAGTACAGATTCAATGCTTTGACCGTGGCAACAGTCACGGCACCGCTGGAACCGAGGCCATATTTGCGACCATTCGAGTTATCCAGTTCACTGGTCACTTTTAAATCGTAAAAGGAAAGGGGGATGCCTTTTTCTTGGGCATATTTTTCCGTCAGACGAATGGCTGCCAAAATATAGTGGAACGGGTTATCCCGGTGGTCTAAGACTAATTCGCCTTTGCGACGGGTCCAGCGAATCGGCAGGTCGCTGTATTGGGTAGACTGGATGCTGCCGTTTTTACGGGCCTCTTCAACAGTGACCGTGATAAATTGGTCAACGGCAACGATGATTGCAGGATGACCAGGTTCGACAACGGCGTATTCACCAGCAATAAATAGTTTTCCAGGAACGGATAGTTCAATCATTTCGACACTCCTAATCGATGGCTTCTTAATGGCTTCTTAGTTGATGGGGGAAGATTCTTCCACCGGTAAAAAGGCTAATCCTTTGCCCGCATGAGCAGTTACTAATTGTTCTGAGGCAAAGTGAGCACTTAATTCACGTAAAATCGTTTGTTCTTCTTGTTTTTGGCATAAAACTTTGACATTGGGACCAGCATCCATCGTGAAATAGCAAGCCAATCCTTTTTTCCGCAGCATTCGGACACATTCCATAGCTCGCAAAGATTCAGAAGACCAATAAGTAAAAGGTGGTTCGGCGGCTAAGGTCGTTCCATGCATTTTCAAGGCGTTGGCCTCGGTCGTTTCACCTAAAGCAGTAAAGTCTTTTTCGGCAATCGCTTGTTTCATTTTCACGAGATCGCTCGCAGTGGCAGAAAGCCAGCCTGGATAAAAGCTAGAGGTTTCAACGGTTCGGCGCATCCCCTCACGACTGGAGACTTCTTTGGCTTGTGCGTTGATCAAAATAAAGATCATACTCAATTCTTCTTCCCAGCCATTCGACGGCACTTGGGTGGCAAAAGAAGTCTCATCGGTGCCTTGATGCCATTCAGCAAAACCGCCGTAGATACTCCGACAAGCCGAACCAGAACCGCGACGGGCCAAACGGGATAACGCTTGCTCCGACAAGTTTAAGTCCAGTGCTTCACTACAGGCACCCGCCAATGCCGCTAATCCGCTGGCAGAAGAGGCAAGTCCAGCAGCGGTTGGGACGAAGTTTTGACTTTCCACCGTGGCATACCACGGGCAGTCCGCTTTTTTTCGTACCAGATCCAAAAAGTCCGCAACTTTTTTTGTGGCAGCGTCTGTTTGCACCAAACCATCCAATGTAAAGCGATCTTGCGTAAAATCGGGTGAAAAAGCCACCGTTGTTTCTGTGTAAAAAGCATCGAGGGTCAGGGACAAACTATTGTTCATCGGTAAAATGAAGGTTTCGTCTTGTTTTCCCCAATACTTGATCAATGCGATATTCGTGTAGGCACGAGCCTTTCCCTTATACATGTTCATAAACTCCTAATCCTTGTATCCATGCCGCACGAGCGCCATCGGACAATAAAATACGGCTGATATTTTCAGCCTGTTCCTTCGTTTTGGTTAGTGCGATCATACAGCCGCCTCGGCCCCCGCCGGTCAGCTTCGCCCCATAAGCCCCGTGTGCCAATGCTGAGGAAACCAACTGATCCAGTTGCTGATTGCTGACCCCTAACTGCTGCAGTGCCTGATGGGCATTGTTCATGCTTTCGCCTAATATTTCTAATTGATTGGCTATAATTGCCTCTTTGGCTCTTTTGGTTTCGATCCCTAAACGCTGGATCGCTTGACTGGCCAGCTGCTTGCTGGTTTCAAAAAGATGGGCGACACTTTTGACAGCTTCTCTCGTTTGCCCTTTGATACCAGTATCAGCGACGAGCAAATAACCGTCGATCGTGAGGGGAAACGAAGTGATGGGATGCCCTTTGATAAAGTAAATGGCATCCGTCCCACTGGCTGCCGCAGCATCGATCCCGCTAGGATTGCCGTGAGCGATTTTTTCAGAAAAGTTGACATAGGTCATCAATTCTTCTTTTGTAAAGTCTTTTTTGATCCAATCAAAAAAAGCGCGAGTCAGTGCAACAGCGACCGCCGCGCTAGAACCCATTCCCCGTTCAGAAGGGATAGTGCTGACGATGGAGGTTGCAAAAGGACCCGTGTGGAAGTCTTGTTGCAGACGATGCAGCAAGTCTTTGACATTTTTTAAGTGGCTGGGGACTTCTTCAAGCAGACCGTGATAGTAACTTGAAATCAAGGTGTTTGTTTCATTTGCTGTGATCTCGACTTGTACTTTTGCTCCCGCAAAAGGGAAAGCAATTGCTGGTTCACCGTAAACAACTGAATGTTCACCCATTAAGATGATTTTTCCTGTAGCTATGCCAGTACCAATTGACATTATTTTCCTCATTTCTCTAGGGAGCTTACCCCACATGATTCATTTATCGTTTGTCAGTCAATTGTAACTATCTCCTGACAAAAACACAATTTAATTAAAGATCCTTTCCTATTTTACTAGAAGAAGGCTCTTTCGTTAAGCATTCCGTATGAGATTTCAAAAAAAAGCAAAAATCTTTAAACTTTTATTGAAAAACTTCTTGATCTGTGCTTCAAAAGTTTCAGTTGACGGCACAAGATATAGTATTGTATAGTTGATATCGCAAATGCAACATACAATATTTAGTGATGAGTGAGTTGGGGGATATGAGCGTGATCGTATTAGCAGGAACGATTGGTGCCGGTAAATCAAGTTTGACCGCATTGATCGCCAATCATTTTGGCAGTCAAGCCTTTTATGAATCGATCGATGACAATGAAGTGTTACCATTATTTTATGCAGATCCAAATAAATATGCGTTTTTACTGCAAATCTATTTCTTAAATAAACGATTTGAAAGTATCAAGCAAGCTATGAAAGACGACAATAACGTCTTGGACCGTTCCATTTATGAGGATTCACTGTTGTTCCATTTAAATGCGGACCTTGGGCGAGCAACCGATACCGAAGTCAAAGTCTATGATGAATTGTTAGCCAATATGTTGGAAGAGCTGCCGTATGCAGCCCACAAAAAGCATCCAGATCTTTTGGTGCATATTCGCGTTTCTTTTGAAACGATGCTGGAGCGTATTGAAAAACGTGGGCGGGAATATGAGCAGTTGACCTTTGATCCTTCGTTATACGACTACTACAAAGAGTTGAACAAACGCTACGATCAATGGTACGAAGAATACAATGAGAGTCCAAAGATCCAGATCGATGGCGATCAATTCAATTTTGTCGAAGACCCGCAAGCGGCACAGGCCGTTTTAACAATGGTGGAAGATGCTTTGAAAGACGCCCGTAAATAGCAATAGCCGATACAGCCAGAAAAGTCCTTTGATTGGGCTTCTGGCTGTTTTCTTTTATAATAGAAGAAAGCAAGAGTGGAGGATGGACTGTGGAAAACAAACATGTCTTTTATGATGGAAACTATGAATGGATTCAAGTCGACCAGCAAGACGCAAAAAGCGTGATGGCACTACAAAAACAATATCATCTTTCGGATGAGATGCTTACGTATTCTCTAGATAAAAACGAGCGCGCACGGGTCGAATACGATGCCGAAGAAGAAGCATTGCTGCTGGTTTTCAACGTACCTCAGCAAGAAAAGCGAGACAATCATTTTGAGACCAGCCCAATGACGTTTATTTTAAAAAAGAAGCAGATCTTTACTTTTGCCTCCCATGATACCCGTTATGTGATTCCGATGATGGAGCGCTTGATCCTGCAAAAGCCGCAGCAAACACCGCTGCACTTTTTGTTTCAAAGCTTATTCTTGATTTCAGGCACGTTTTTTCCGCTAGTCGAAGAAGTCAATAGTGAACGGATTCGCTTGAATCAGCGACTACGGGAAAAAACCACCAATAAAAACCTGCTGCAAATGTCCGATTTGGAAGTCGGTTTAGTCTTTTTAGTGTCTGCCACGAAACAAAATGCGGTCCTCTTGGAGCAGATCAAAGCGTTATCCATTTATCGCTTGATGGATGATGACGAGCGGGAACAGCTGGATGATGCCCTGATCGAAGCCAAACAGGCAGTGGAAATGACGTTGCTGGCTTTTCAAATTTTAGAGCAACTATCTGGAACCTATAATAATCTGTTAAACAATAACTTGAATGATACCATGAAGTTTTTGACCGTTTGGTCTCTCTTATTGACTGTGCCTTCCATCGTCACCAGTTTCTTTGGCATGAATGTTCCACTGCCTTTTACCAATAGTATTTTCGGTTGGGGGATTGCCTTATTGATCAGTTTAGTGTTATCCATCTGGATGTTGATTGCTTTATGGCGCAGAATTCGTTAATCGATCACCAAGCCTAGACCGGCGGCGATGACCAAGGCTTGTTCTTGATCGACCGTTAGCCCCCGCAGCTGTTCAAAGGACAACGCGATCTTTTGAAATTGATTGGTCCGAAAATCTAAAGTTGCTAATTTTGTGTGAAACCAGTTGCTATTGTTCAACTGGTTTTCTTGTAACGTCAAGTGTTTCCAATCCATTTCATAAAACTCACTGTCGTTTAGTTGGCACTGACGAAACAGCATTGTCCGTAAATTGGTGTTGCTAAAAGAAGCAAAGTTCGCCACGCAATCTTCAAAGGTGCAGTCACGGAAATAGCTTTCCGCAAAATTGGTGCCAGTCAATTTGCATTGTTTAAAGTGAACCCGATGAAAGCTGGCGCCAAAACATTCCAGATTAGAAAAATCGCAATTCTCAAAAAGAACGTTTTGGCATTCCCATTGACTCAAGCGTGTTTTTTGCATCGTCACTTTCTTGAAATGACATTGCTTCAAGATGAGGTTTTTGCAAGCATCATAGCTATAGTCACCGCCTTCGAAGTAAGCACCTTCGAAAAGCAGTTCTTCTTCTAAATAAAAATCCTGTGGCTCTAATGCCGACAATAAGGGCAGTAGTGGCAATACGATTTTTTTCTTCATCAAGATCCCATCCTATCTGTTTTTCTCTTCAGTATAACACGGCGAATCGCTGCCGCGACAGGTACGAAAAAGCAGTAGAATATTGTGAAATTTATTCAATCGGTTTGCAGAATGCTTTTATAACAAGGGAAATCCTTAGGTTTAAATACATTTTTTTTCACAATCTTTTTGCTTGCAAGACGAAAATAATTTTGATATAGAAACTTGATCCGCTGAAAGTGACGTATATCAACGAAAAACTGTCATAAATTTTTAAAATCGCGAAAAAGTTGATAGTTTTCAAATTCACAAGCAAGCTATAATGACAATGTAAACAAAAGGAGGAAATTTTCCATGACAAAAACAGTTATTATCGGTGCAAACCACGCGGGGATTGCTGCTGCCAATACACTATTAGATAACTACAAAGACCAAGAGGTCGTAATGATCGACCGTAATACAAACTTAAGCTACCTAGGTTGTGGGACTGCTTTATGGGTTGGACGTCAAATCGATTCATACGAAGGCTTGTTCTATACAAAACGTGAAGATTTTGAAGCAAAAGGTGCAAAAATCCATATGGAAACAGTGGTTGACCATATCGATTTTGAGAAAAAAGAAGTACACGCTGTAACCAATGACGGTGAAACGATCGTTGAATCTTATGATAAAGTTGTCATCGCAACTGGTTCGGTACCGATTTCACCAAAAGTACCTGGACGTGACTTGAAAAACATCCATTTCTTGAAAAAATTCCAAGACGGACAAACGGTTGATAAAGAGTTAGCATCAGAAGACGTGAAAAACGTTGCCGTTATCGGTGCTGGTTACATCGGTGTTGAAATTGCTGAAGCAGCAAAACGCCGTGGCAAAAATGTGTTGCTTTTTGATGCAGCGACACGGGCATTGCCAAACTACTATGACAAATGGTTTACAGAAGATATGGACAAAAACTTAGCTGACAATGGCATTGAATTGCATTTCGGTGAATTAGCACGTGAATACAAAGGAACAGAGAAAGTAGAAGCAGTTGTAACAGACAACGGCGAATACCCAGTTGATCTAGTGATCAACGCGATCGGTTTCTTACCAAACAACGAGCTAGGCAAAGATCATTTGGAATTGTTTGCTAACGGCGCGTACTTAGTGGACCGCCATCAACGGACAAGCGATGCAGATGTTTACGCAGTCGGTGACTGTGCAACGGTGTACTCAAATGCTTTGCAACAAACAACGTATATCGCATTAGCAACGAATGCCGTACGTTCAGGGATCGTCGCTGCTCATAATATCGGCGGAACGTCTCTAGAATCAACAGGTGTTCAAGGATCAAACGGGATTTCGATCTTCGGCTACAACATGGTTTCAACTGGCTTGTCAGTCGAAGCTGCCGAACGTAATGGCATGAAAGTGAAATACTCAGATTACGAAGATACCCAAAAACCAGGCTTCATGAAAGAAAATGCGACAGTTAAGATCCGCATCGTCTATGAAGAAGAAACACGCCGCATCGTTGGTGCACAAATGGCGTCACGTACATCTGAAATCGCAATGGGCATCCACATGTTCTCACTAGCGATCGAAGAAGGCGTAACGATCGACAAGATGAAGCTATTAGATATCTTCTTCTTGCCTCACTTCAACCAACCATATAACTACATCACGATGGCTGCATTGAAAGCAGAATAAGAAACACGAAAGTCGGAGCGTATGCTCCGGCTTTTTTTTGAAACAATCATGAAAACTGTTGACAATAAGAGAAAAAAGTAGTATACTATAAAAGTTGAGAAATAAAAGCAGAAGCACCCGCTTCTCGCCTGAGTGAAGATATCGCTGGGCAGAATAGGATTCCTACCATTTATTTGTGTGGAGTACGTGCGGGTTCGTGAAGAACTCGTTTTTTTATTGTCTGATTTCGAATCGACAAGCTTTTCTTTCTCTCAAAAAACTCGGAGGTGAATGACCATAGCAAAGGATATGATGGTAAACGACGGCATTCGTGCACGTGAATTGCGTTTGATTGATCAAAACGGCGAACAACTTGGTGTAAAGAGTAAAGCTGAAGCATTGCAAATTGCAGAACGAGCAAACCTTGATGTGGTATTGGTGGCACCAAATGCTAAGCCGCCAGTAGCAAGAATTATGGATTACGGGAAATTCCGCTTTGAGCAACAGAAAAAAGACCGTGAAGCTCGTAAGAAACAAAAAGTAATCAACATTAAAGAGGTTCGTTTAAGTCCAACGATCGACGTCAATGATTTCAACACAAAATTGCGTAATGCACGTAAATTCCTTGAAAAAGGGGACAAAGTGAAAGCTTCGATCCGTTTCAAAGGCCGTGCCATTACCCATAAAGAAATTGGTCAGAAAGTGTTAGATCGTTTGGCGGAAGAAACTGCTGATTTGGCAACTGTTGAGCAAAAGCCAAAAATGGATGGCCGCAGTATGTTCTTAGTATTAGCACCAAAAAACGATAAATAATGACTCACTGAGTTTCAGTTTAAAGTCAGATAACGAAAGATTTTGAGGAGGAAATTAGTTATGCCAAAACAAAAAACACACCGCGGATTAGCAAAACGCGTAAAACGCACTGGCGGCGGCGGATTGAAACGCTTCCGTGCCTTTACCAGTCACCGTTTCCACGGCAAAACAAAAAAACAACGTCGTCAATTGCGTAAAGCTTCAATGGTTTCAGCTGGCGATTACAAACGTATCCGTCAACAACTAGCACGCATGAAATAATTGCGTAACCCAAGCTTCACGTATACAAACAATTATCGATTTTCATATTAGGAGGAATTATACATGGCACGTGTTAAAGGTGGAACAGTAACTCGTAAACGTCGTAAAAAAGTGCTTAAATTAGCAAAAGGTTACTACGGTTCTAAACACACTCTATTTAAAACAGCAAAAGAACAAGTAATGAATTCATACAACTACGCATACCGCGATCGTCGTCAAAAGAAACGCGACTTCCGCAAATTGTGGATCGCTCGTATCAACGCAGCGGCTCGTATGAATGGCTTAAGCTACTCAAAATTGATGCACGGCTTGAAATTAGCTGAAATCGACATCAACCGCAAAATGTTAGCTGACTTGGCTGTAAACGATGCAACAGCATTTACTGCATTAGCTGACCAAGCAAAAGACGCTTTAAACAAATAATCAATCGTTGGGAACAACGTTAGCCCCGCTCTTTGAGCGGGGTTTTTTGTTTTTTCTCGATGACCGAAGAAGGGTTTCTCACTATCTTTCATATGTTTCTTTCCATTAAGCGAAAAATAGATTATACTTTTGAAAGCGTTTGTTTTATTTGTCTCACGATTTTTTCACGAACACTGCAGCAAAAGGAGCGTACGATGGCAATTGATTTATGGCGGCATTTTAAAAAAGGATTGACGGTATATGTTGGGATTGGAATTGCAGTCTCATTTTTGAGTGCCGCGAATGTCTTTTATTTTCAAAAACTACTCGATTCATTTGGCAAGACACTTGATTGGCCAGTTGTTTTTATCTATGGGTTAACGCTAGTACTGGTACCACTTTTGTCCTATCTCGAGCAGAAACCAAAAACAACATTGCACAACAGCATGTATTTCTATCTCAAAGAACAAGCTTTAGTAAAAATCAGCAAGATTGTCTATTCCGAATACTTGCAAATCGGCTCTGGAGCACTCTTACAGAAAACCGAAGCGGGAGCAGCGGCGGGCAGAAATATCCATTTGAATTTTTATGGACGCTTGTTTAAAGAATTGCTTCCCGAAACACTGTTTAACTTAGCTTTTATTGCTATGATCGATAAAAGGTTGATTCCAGCGATCCTTGTGGGCTATCTAGTGGTGTTTATCGTGACCAATCTGCTTTTGAAAGTTTTACGCTCTCTCAAAGAACGTGCGCTAGTTTCAGAAGAAGCCATGAACAGCACCTTTATTCGCGGACTAACGGAAATGGTCACGTTTCGGATCAATAAACGGTTTGAAAAAGCGATCGCACAATATAAAAACATGTCTGCTGACACAACAGAACGTTTGACAAAAATGACGATGATCCATGAGTTTTTCTTTGGTTTTTTTGCAGTTTTAGTCGCATTGATCAAAGTCGCAATTGTGGTACTGGCATTTACAAATCAGATTACGGTCAGTTTGGGCGGTTTAGCAGCACTGATTATTTATGTGGATCGAATCTACACGCCTGTTGCAATATTTAACGTGATTTTTGTTCAATACAACTTAGATAAAGTTGCCTTTGCACGGTTAAACGAATTTTTCTATCTGCCAGAGGACAAAGCATTAACACAAGGCGATGCATTGTCTGAGACCATCAACAGCATCACAGTTAAGGATCTATCCGTCACACTTCAATAAAAGCAAATCTTAACCAATAGCACACTGGAGCTGAAGCGGGGAGCGATTTATGGGTTAGTAGGAGAAAGCGGCGCAGGAAAATCAACGCTGGTCAAAACGATTTTAGGCTTGTATCAGCCGACGACCGGTGCGATCCTGATCAATCACAAAAATTTAGCTGCTTACAACTTAAATGATTTCTATGAGCATATCTTTTATCTATCGCAAGATGCGCCAATCTTCCAAGGAACGCTGAAAGAGAATATTATTTTTGATAAGGAAATCGCAGACGAGGAAATCATAGCGGTATTAGAAAAATGTCAGTTAGGCGCATTCTATCAGACACTCAAGGGAGGACTGTCTGCTGAAATTGGAGAAAAAGGAGCCAACCTTTCTGGTGGGGAAAAACAGCGAATCGCTTTTGCCCGATTGTTTTTCTCAGACGCAGAAGTCATTGTTCTTGATGAAGCCACATCTGCTTTAGACGAAACAACAGAAGAAAAGCTTTTTGCAGCGATCAAAGACCAATTGAAAAATAAACTAGTCATTATGATCACCCATCGCCCGAAAAATTTGATTTATGCGGATGAGATCATTGAATTGAAAAAAACACAGGTTGAAGCGGCTTCATCATAAAAGCAGCTTCAACCTGTGTTTTGATCAGCGCATCAGTAAATGCGGCAGTGTACTAAGCCATGCAAGCATGCCGACAATCAAGGCAAAGACCAAGACGATGACTGTTTTTGAGAGGAAATCTTTTTTGATGTCCCGCTTTTTCCTAATGGCATCGAGGTCTTGATTTTCCATGAAGGCAACGATCTCTTTATACGTTTTGATATTTTGGGTTTTCTTGATTTTTTCGATCTTCAATGCGGCATACATGGAGACGAGCCAAAAACATAGAGGCGGGGCAATCCACCAGTGTCCTGGTAAAAAGAGAGCAGGCCCAACAGATATTGCGGCCAACAATGTAAAGACCAACATTATTTTCGTGTAGTGATCCATTGCTGTTTTCTCAATCGTTTCTTTCATTTGTTCAACATCCCCTTTGACTAATTCATCTAAAGAAACATCAAATAGAACACTGAGCAATAATAAATTGTGAACATCAGGATAGCTTTTTTCATTCTCCCAATTGGAGATCGTTTGTCGGGAGACATAGAGTTTTTCTGCCAGCCCTTCCTGAGAGAGGCTTAATCGTTCCCGATGTTTTTTTATTTGTTTGCTTAAGTTCATTTTATCCGCTCCTTCTACCATTAGTTTAGGCCAATGTCTGCGTTCTAACGAGCAAATGTCTTTGATAATGCCTTGAAATCAAGTGTCAAAATGTTTTTACAGTTGGGTTTGGGGTGTTTACAACAGTATTATTTTTACATTTAAGATAGTAAGCAAAGTTTTTTTTTTCTTCAATTTGTTTTTTATCTGTATCGATCGTTCTCTAGTAAAAAGAGAATATGAACTATCTAGTATCATCTTATATACTCGATCTTTCTCTATTATTCATCAAATGAAGGGGGAAAGAAAGGGAAAGAGAATATTTAATTGCCCATCTTCTGTACTATGATTTTTAGCTTAAAGGAAGAAAAATACTTTTTAACAAGAAAAGACCAATCTAATATCCACACTAGATTGGTCTTTTTGTAAGTTTAGCAAGATACTCGAATGAATAGGCGACTTCCTCAATACAACCCAAAACTAGCTAACCAAGCCAGAATCACTGCTAAGGGACCAGTGAGTAAGCGAGAGAACAAAACGGCAGGGACACCGACTTCTACGGTGTAAGGCTCAGCTTCGGCTAATGTGAGACCGACAGGGGTAAAATCTGCACCGGCTTGAGAATTGATTGCAAAAAGAGCGGGCAGTGCCATGGCGGGAGCGATCGTGCCTTTGCCAATCTCTACTCCTAACAATACGCCGACGACTTGAGCAATGACGGCACCTGGGCCTAGAACGGGTGAAAGAACTGGAATTGAACAAATAAGAGATAAGATCACGAGACCAACGATACTACCAGATAAGGGAGTGACACCGCTAGCGATGATGTCGCCAATGCCTGTATAATTGATGATCCCTACTAACATACTGACAAATGCCATGAAGGGAAGAATATTTTTGATTACGATTTCGATCGTATCACGACCCGCTTGGTAAAAGATTCCCACAATGTTGCCGACGGAACGACCAAGGCGGTTGATGAAACCTAGAAGCCCTCCTTGTGATCCAGCGAATTTTTCTTTAGCAGCAGTGACTTGTTCTTTTTTAGTAGGTGTTGGTTCTTTCACTTTTTCGCTTGTTACCGAAGATTCTGTCATTGCTTCATCAGAGCTGTAAACGTCATCTATGGTGACGCCCGAGACAAAATTCTTTTCATTGATAAATTTCATCAATGGACCTGAAGGAGTAGTAGGATGGAGATTGACGGTCAAGACATTTAATTTGGGATAGACACCGCAACGGGCAGTCCCTCCACAGTCAACAACCGCACAGATCATTTGACTTGGTTCTACTTTTTCTTTAAATCCGTCGATTGCTTCCACACCTAATTGTTCAGCAATTTTTTTCGCCACTGGATGGATACCCCCGCCTGTGATGGAAGCAACGACGGTTTTTTCAGTCGTGGGTTCTAGCGTTAGTGGACCACCCCAACCCTTCGTTCCATGTTTGACAATAACCGTTTTTGACATTGTTTTTCCTCCTCTTTCCAATGAACATCATTCAGTGGTTTCTTTCCACATCAGTTTCGTTAATAATTCTGTGACAACGCCTCGAATGGTGATAACAACAAGACCGACTAGAAAATAGCGGACAGCTAACGGCATGGTGGATAAGCCTAAAGTGGTTAAGCCAGAAGCAATACCAGTCCAAACAAATAATTCACCGGAATTTGCATGGGGGAATAAGCCAGTGATGGGATGGACCAAAGAAACGGCTGAATCGTAGAAAGCCGGTTTTTGCTTTTCTTTCAAAAAACGACCAAAGGAGTAACACATTGGGTTCGTAAGAAAAAAAACAGCGAGAAGCGGAAAAACACTATAGCGTAAAATGATATTTCGGGTACAGATTTGAGCGAACTTAGAAACGCGTTCCTCCCCAATCAGTGCAATCAATGCATTGACGAATGTGAGTAAAACAATCAAAGTTGGTAAGATACCAGTGATCAAACCCACTAGATTTTCCCCACCAGCATCAAAAATACCAATAAAATTTTCAGCAACCATTACTAAGAAATCCATTTACACTACCTCCAGTCGATTTTTTTCAGATTGAATCAATTGAATTGCTTGTTCAAAAGCAGCTTTCCTTCTTTTATTAGCAAGTAATGGCATTGCTTCCGTTGGTTTCTTTCCGATAAATTCTTGATGTTCTTTAAAACGGGCAAAGATCGTGATGCCAGCCATTTCTTTATAGGTCACGATACAATCCTGTTCATCTGTAACGACTAGCAGGACGATGCCACGGCCTAAGTTAAATTTTGCCTTTGAGATTCCTACACCCAAAAAACCAGTATTTCGTTTTTTTAGTTCGTTTATTTCCTTCCCATAGTTTTTGTGCTGCAAGTAGGACAAGAAAATCTGAATGAACCAACAACCGGCTAACAATAAAACAAGCTCCTTGTATTCCTCCATCAAGTAATCCCTCATTTCTCAATTTTTCTGAAAGCGCTTTATAAGAAAATCTTAAATTGTGAATTTGTGAAAGTCAATATGAAATTCACATATTCTTCATGTTGGAACATATGTTAAGTTTGTGAAGAAAAGGGAACGTTAGGTAAAGATGCATCGTTCGCAGCTGAATTTTATTGGAAGCGTTGACAAGAGAATCTTGGCCAACTAGTATAAGGGTGTATCATATGTTACGTGAAATATATTTTGTTAAAGGAGAGCTGAGAATGACTATTTATCAACAATTATTGGAGAGAGAAGATCACGGAATGCCAATCAAAATTGGCGTGATTGGTGCAGGTCAAATGGGCTTTGGAATGATTGCACAGATCGCGACGATCCCGGGAATGGCTGTGACAGGGATCAGTGATATTCGGTTAGATTTTGCACAAAGTGCGGCGGAAGCTTACCGTGCTTCCTCCACAAGCCAACATGAAATTCTAACAGTTACTGATTTCAAAGAGGTGATCTACTCAGAAGATGTTGAAGTGATCGTCGATGCGACTGGGGTACCTGAAGTAGGTGCAAAAATTGCGATGGAGACACTTTTGGCTAAAAAACACCTTGTTCTACTAAATGTTGAAATTGATATTACGATCGGTCCTTTGATGCATCGGCTTTATCGGACTGCCGGTCTAGTGTATACCGGATCAGATGGAGACGAGCCGGCAGCGACAACCGAACTTTTTGAATTTGCCAAGTCTATGGGGATGGAAGTTTTAGTAGCAGGGAAAGGGAAAAATAATAAACTTAACATTGCCGCTAATCCAGATACTTGTCAGGAAGAAGCAAAGACGAAAAAAATGGCTTCTCATATGCTTGCTGCTTTTAAAGATGGTACGAAGACGATGGCTGAAATGAATTTACTGTCAAATGCGATTGGCTTTGTCCCAGATAAAGTAGGGATGCACGGTGTTGCTGGTGATCAAGAGTCCGTTTTGAAGGATTTGAACCTGCAAGAAAAGGGTGGCGTACTGAATAAATTTGGGGTTGTAGAATATGTCGATGGCTTGGCTCCAGGTGTTTTTGTAATCGTCAAAGGTCAAAATGAAGGAGTCAAACATGAACTGAATTATTTGATGCAAAAAGAAGGAGATCATCATCTCTTGTATAGACCCTTCCACTTAGCAAGCTTAGAAACACCGATCACCATTGCAAAAGCTGTCTTGCAAAAAGATCATGCGATCGTTCCATTAGGGGCACCAATTTCTGAAACAGTAGCTGTTGCGAAAAAGACTATCAAACCAAGAGAGCGTTTAGATGGTATCGGCGGATATTGTGTGCGTGGAGTTTTAGAAACCCATGCCGACATGACAACAGAAGGACATATCCCGATTGGTTTGATTTCAGGAGAAGTAGTAGCAAAACGCACCATCGAAGCAGGCACATTTTTGACAGAAGACGATGTGGAGTTAGACCAATCAACAACCGTCTGGAAGCTTAGAAAATTACAAGATAGCACATTTGCGTAATTCTTTTTTGAAAATCGCCGTTTTAAAACGTGTTAAAATCAATAGTAATAAAGTATTTATACTATTGGAGGAAAAATAAATGGGCTACTCGGATGATAAACGATTACTTGTAGAATTGGCATCAATGTATTACAACGAAGGAGCAAAACAAGAAGAAATCGCCAAAAAGTTTAGTATCAGCCGCTCACTGGTCTCTAAGTATTTAGCGAAAGCACGTAGTTTAGGATTAGTAGAAATCATCATTCATGATGAATTGCTGCACCCATTTCAACAACTTGAACAAAACATTCAGCGACAATATGGACTAAAAGAGGTCATTTGTGTTCCATCGACCGGAGAAGAATCTTTAAACAAACGATTAGGCATTGCGGCAGCAAAATACCTAACGCGCATCACTAAAGCAGATGCGACGATTGCGATTTCTGCTGGAACTACGATCCATGAAGCAGCCGTCAATTTTTCTGCAAAAAACCATTTACCAAATGTGCGCTTTATCCCCTTAGTAGGTGGACTAGGCAGAGAACACGCAACTTTACAAGCCAATGTTCTTTGTGAACTTTTCGCAAGTAAGTGTGGTGCAGTTGCAGTGGAATTACATGCGCCGATCACGGTGGATTCAGCAGAGGCTCGAGAGGTCTTCTTGAATCAATCCTTTATAAAAAATGTGTTTGAAAAAGCAAGAAATGCCGATATTTCTTTGGTGGGAATCGGCGGGACGCCCGTCTATTCGACCATGACGAAAGCTTATCTTGCGAAAGAAGAGGGCATGAAGCTTGAGTTTACCAATGGGACGATCGTCGGCGATATTTGTTATAACTTTATCGACGAAGCGGGCGCACTAGTAGATTGTGAATGGAACAAACGAGTATTGTCGCTGGAGGTGGCGGATCTAAAAAGGATTCCTTTAAAGATTGCTGCAGCGGGTGGAAAGGATAAAGTGAAGGGCATTAAAGCAGCCTTAACTGGTGACTGGGTTGATGTGCTGATTACGGATGAAGACACCGCAAAGGCTCTGTTGAATGGATAGAGTGAATCCTCGTGCTGCTTAGATGAACTTTTAGGCAAAACAAAAGGAGAAAACAAATGGAAAAAACGAAGCATCTTTCGATTGAGAATAGTGCAAATCTCTCAAATGAAACATTTAAAGAGATTTTTTACAAAATGTGGGAAATTCGCTTTTTTGATGAAAAAGTAGATGAACTGTTTGCTCGAGGCTTGATCCATGGAACGACCCATTTGGCTGTAGGGCAAGAAGCGACTGCTGCAGGAAGCAGTGCCGTCTTAAAAAAGACCGATTGGATCACCTCGACCCATCGTGGGCATGGGCATACACTTGCCAAAGGAACCAATGTCAATGAAATGATGGCGGAATTGTTTGGGAGAACCACAGGGACGAATAAAGGCAAAGGCGGCTCAATGCATATCGCTGATTTGGATACTGGAAATTTGGGCGCAAACGGTATTGTTGGCGGTGGGTTTCCGATTGCTGTCGGCGCAGCTCTGACCTCGAAAATGAAAAAGACGAAACAAGTCGCTTTGTCATACGGGGGCGATGGGTCTACCAACGAAGGAAGTTTTCACGAAGCAGTCAATTTGGCTTCGATCTGGGATCTACCGGTAGTCTTTTTTATTGAAAATAATAAATATGGTATGAGCGGTTCCGTTGAAAAAATGACGAACATCCAACAGTTATCAGAGCGAGCAAAGGCCTACGGAATTGAAGGGATCACAATTGATGGAAACAATCTGATAGAAGTGATCGAGACCACCTATCAAGCAGTTGAAAAAGCTCGGCGCGGCGAAGGACCGACATTGATCGAAGCTATGACCTATCGTTGGAAGGGACATTCGAAATCAGACGCGAAAAAATACCGGACGAAGCAAGAAGAAGAGCAGTGGCGCAAAGAAAAAGATCCCATCCAACAAGCCAAAACAACCTTGATCGCAGCGGGGATTTTTACTGAAGAAGAGGCAGAGGAAATTCGAAAAAAAGCCAAGCAAGCCATCAATGATGCAGTGACATTTGGTGAAAACAGTCCCGTCGTTGCCGCGGAAACGATGTTTGAAGATGTATATGCAGAGTAGGAGGACATCATGAGAGAAATTACTTATGCGGAAGCCGTGAGAGAAGCTCTTTCGGAAGCAATGCGAGAAGACGAAGCTGTGTTCATGTTAGGGGAAGATATCGGTGTTTATGGAGGCGCTTTCGGCGTTAGCCGAGGGATGGTGGAAGAATTTGGCGAGGAGCGTATTCGATCCACCCCAATTTCTGAATCAGCAATTGCAGGTGCAGCAGTTGGCTCGGCTATGACGGGCATGAGACCGATTTTTGAAATTCAATTTTCTGATTTCATTACGATCGCCCTCGATCAAATTGTAAACCAAGCAGCAAAAATTCGTTATATGTATGGTGGAAAAGCACGAATTCCTCTTGTAATGAGAACCCCCGGTGGTTCAGGAACTGGGGCAGCAGCGCAGCATTCCCAAAGCTTAGAAAACTGGACGGCTCATATCCCTGGCTTAAAGGTGATCCAGCCAGCAACGGCTTATGACGCCAAAGGCTTACTGCATGCAGCGATTGAGGATGATAATCCAGTAATGTTCTATGAACACAAACTATGTTATCGAACCTCGTCGGATGTGCCGCAGGAAAAATATACGATCCCTATTGGGGTTGCGGATATTAAAAAAGTAGGAACAGATATTACCGTCGTTGCTACAGGAATTATGGTGCATAAAGCATTAGCTGCAGCGGATATTTTACACGAGAAAAATATCAGTATTGAAATTGTCGATCCTCGTACATTGGTGCCTTTAGATAAACAAACCATCATTGATTCAGTGATGAAGACTGGGCGTGCGGTGGTCGTGACCGAAGCAGTAAAACGCAGTGGTTTCAGTGCTGAATTAGCAAGTGTGATCTCAGAAAGCGAGTCTTTTGACTTTTTAGATGCGCCGATCGTTCGCTTAGCAGGTGCAGAGATTCCGATGCCGTATCATCCTGACTTAGAGAAAAAAGCAGTACCACAAGTTGAGGATATTGTTGAAGCATGTTGCAAACTGATGGCGGATAAATAGGAGGGAAAGTATGGCACATGAGGTTTTGATGCCTAAATTAAGCTCAACGATGACTGAGGGAACCATTACGACTTGGCTAAAAAATGAAGGCGATACGATTGCGATCGGTGATCCAATCTTTGAAGTAATGACAGATAAAATCGCCATTGAAGTAGAAGCCTATGAAGAGGGGACTCTCTTAAAGAAATACTTAGCTGATGGGGAGAGTGCGCCCGTTAATTCAATTATTGCTTATATAGGAGCAGCAAATGAAACGGTCCCACCTCAGATGCCTTCAAGTGAAGCAACTCAACCAGACCAAACTAAGCAGAACCAAACAAATACAGAAACTGAAAAGAAAGCACCTCGTACCAATGATCAAATGATGCGTACCATACGGGCAACTCCTTCGGCTAGACGTTTGGCAAGAGAGCGTGGGATCGATTTGACTACGGTTCAAGGAACTGGACCGAGAGGCAGGATCCAAGCTTTGGATATTAAGGCCATCAATAAACAACCAACTGTCGAACCACAGGTTGAGGAAGTGGTATCTGAGAGTGAGCTCATTCCATGGAGTCCGTTACGAAAAGCAATTGCAGAGAAAATGGTAGCGAGCAAAACGACCATCCCCCATGTCACCATGACAGCGGAAGTCAACTTGACGAAAGTTATTGACCTACGAAATCAGCTGTTACCGATGATCGAACAAAGAACAGGTGAACGTCTTTCTTATCTGGAAATTTTTGCCAAAGCAACCATGATTGCCTTGAAGGATTTTCCGATATTCAATGCCCACGCCACGGATGAGGGGATCAAACGGTTTTCAGCGATTCATCTTGGAATTGCCGTTGCTCTTTCAGAGGGATTAGTCGTTCCGGTCATTTCGTCAGCTGATCAGCTCGGTCTAGCTGATTTGACCACGGCAATCAAAGAGAAAACGAGAAAAGCTCGTGAAGGAACATTGACGAATGCCGAAATGTCTGGTGGTACGTTTACGATCAGTTCATTAGGAAAAACAAAGGTCAAGCAGTTTACGCCGATTATCAACAAACCAGAAGTAGCAATCTTGGGCATCGGTGGGATTTATGAAAAAGCTATCTTCAATCAGACTGCTGTCGAAGTGAAAAACCAATCCTTTGTTGAACTGAATCTTTCATTTGATCATCGTGTCGTAGATGGGGCACCAGCAGCTGCATTTTTAACAAAAATCGTGACGTTACTAGAAGATCCACTAGGCTTCTTATTGTAGAAAGTGGGGGAACTTATGGAATATAACACAGATACCTTGGTCATCGGATCAGGTCCTGGCGGGTATGTGGCAGCGATTCGGGCGGCGCAATTAGGTCAACAAGTCACGATCGTAGAAAGCAATGCTATCGGTGGGGTCTGTTTAAATGTGGGATGCATTCCTTCTAAGGCACTGATCCATGCCGGACACGTCTATCAAGAATCAAAACATAGCCATTATCTTGGAATAACCAATCAGCAGACAACATTAGATTTTCAGACACTCCAGAAATGGAAGGATGAAACCGTCGTCCAAAAGCTCACTTCGGGCATTCGTGGACTGCTACTCAAAAATAAAGTTCAAATCGTTAAAGGTTATGCCCGGTTTCTTTCACCAAATCAAGTAGAAATCAAAGGTAAGGGAGAAAAAACCATTCAGTTCAAGCAGGCGATCATCGCCACAGGAAGTCGTCCAATCGAGATTCCCGGCTTTGCATTCGGCGGCAGAATTTTGGACTCTACCGGGGCATTGTCTTTAAAAGAAGTGCCCAAAAAGTTGGTGATTATTGGTGGCGGTGTGATTGGCACTGAACTTGGAAGTGCCTATGCAGATTTAGGCGCAGATGTCACGATACTGGAAGGATCGGAGCAACTGCTTCCTTCTTACGAAAAAGACTTAGTGGCGGTGGTCGAAGCGTCCTTTGCTAAAAAAGGAATCAAAATAGTAACAGGTGCAATGGCAAAATCAGTAAAAAGCCATGATACAGGTGTGGAAGTAACGGTTCGTGCCGATCAAAATGAAACAATACTAACAGCTGATTACGTACTGGTCACAGTGGGACGCAAACCAAATACAGAAGATCTTGGTTTAGCCCAGGCGAAGATCGAGACAGGAACGAACGGCTGGATACGTGTCAATCAAAAATACCAAACGTCATAAGCCCACATTTATGCCATCGGTGATGTTATTGAAGGACCAGCACTTGCTCATAAAGCGAGTTATGATGCGAAGATAGCTGCAGAAGTCATCAGCGGGAAAAACGTAGCAAAAGATTACCGAGCCATTCCTGCAATTTGTTTTACAGATCCAGAAATCGCTACTGTAGGCAAAACTTTAGCAGAAGCGAAGACTCAAGGACTGGCAGCTGATACTGCGAGCTTTCCATTTCAAGCAAATGGTCGTGCTTTGTCACTGAACACCTACGAAGGCTTTGTTCGCTTAGTCTTTGATAAAGACTCAGAAGTAGTCATTGGTGGACAAATCGTGGGACCAGGAGCTAGTGATTTGATCGCTGAAATCACGTTGGCGATCGAATCAGGACTCACGTTAGAAGATATTGCGCTGACGATCCATGGACATCCAACACTTTCGGAAGTTATAATGGATACAACAGAATTGGCATTAGGTCTACCTATTCATCTATAACGAATAAGTGAAAAAAAGCATGAAGGAGGCATTCGATTGTATAAAAGTACGGTGAAAGAAATTGGCGAGTTGGTTGAAGCTTTTGAAGAGGAGATGTTGTTGATCCTGTTTGGTCCAGCAGCAACGGAAGAGTTGAAATCAATCTGTGTGCTTCATGAAACAATTGAACAACAAGAAAATGTTCTTCAACCTGGAGTGAAGCTTCAATTAGGCGAGGCGACCTATACGATAAATAAGGTTGGCAGTGCAGCCAACCAAAACTTTAATGAGCTAGGACATATTTCTATTTATTTTCGTGATGGAGAAAATGAAATTTTACCAGGAGCAATTCTAGTAGAACCGGGAGCTTACCCTAAGTTGACGGTGGGGGACATCATTAGAATTGGCAATTGATAAAAAATATTTACCAGAATCGTCTGCAAGTAAAGTCGCTTTTATCAGGGCATTACCTGCAGGCGATTTTTTGATGAACAATATTTGTTTACCAGTAAGCATATCACCCCATAAAAACGTCTGCTTTGTGCTATACTGAGGCTTTGTAAAAATAAGTTTGTACAAGCAAGCAGCAACGGTTTTTTCATTGATTGCTTGCAAGAAGGAGCGTATACGCAGTGAAAAAACTAAAGGTTCAAGATTTAATTGCAGTAGGGATCTATACAGCGATCTATTTTCTTTTAATGAGCGTCTGTCTATTGATTTTGCGTTTTGTGATCCCAGGTTTTCATAATTTATTTATTCCAGCAGTCACCGCTTTGTTTTCTGGCATTATCTATCTGATTTTATTGAATAAAGTACCGAAATTTGGCGCAATCACCATTATGGGTACCGTGGTAGGGCTCTTTTTTTTGATTTCAGGACATTTTCCATTGGCCTTTTTGCCCAATATGATTTGTGCCTTAGCAGCTGATTTGATCCAATACAAAACAAAGCTCAAAGGAAACGTTCGCGTACTGGCGAGTTATATCGTCTTTAGTTTTGGCTTGATGGGTCCGATCTTACCCCTATGGTTTATGAAAAATGCCTACATCGATTCATTAGTGGCTCGCGGAAAAGATGAAACCTACATTGCCGGCGTGTTTGCTCATACCTCCAATTTGATGTTAGGGCTTTGTGCACTGGCGGTTTTGATTGGTGCGGTGGCTGGTTTAGGTATCGGCAGTCGCTTGATGGAAAAACATTTTCAACCAACGATCCAATCGCATAAAGGGTGAGGAATGTGTCGAAAACAAGGTTTGATCCCCGCAGCAAATTAGCGGTGATTCTCTTTGCTAGTTTTACTATGATGGTGACCATCAGCTGGATCGATGAGTTTGCCTTTGTCACTTTCTTACTGCTGCTATTTATAGTCAGCGGCTTTTGGAAAAAAGGCTTGCTGCTCTATGGCGTGTTTGTCTTGCTGACACTGGCAGATAGTTTTTTGTTTCGCCAAGGCAACCACGTACTAATCGTGTTGCTGGATTTCTTTTCTGTCGGTTATCGCCGCTTATTGCCAACGATCATGGCGGCGGCTTTTGCCATTAGCGGGACGAAGAACAGTGAGTGGATGGCTGCGCTGCAAAAAATGCACGTGCCCAACGTATTGTTAGTTCCTTTGGCAGTCTTATTTCGTTTTTTCCCCACACTGGTACAAGATTTCAAAAGTATTCGCCAAGCGATGCGCTTTCGCGGCATCTCGCTGTCGGCAGGATCGATCTTGCTTCATCCGCTGCAAAGTGCGGAGTATTTTTTGATCCCATTACTGATGTCGGCTGAAAAGACCGCAACCGAACTGTCGGCTACGGCGCTGGTTCGCGGGTTAGCATCAGAAACTCCCCATACCACCGTCCACGAACTGAAGCTGCGCTGGTGGGATGGCTTGGTCTTTTTAGCATTAGGCGGCTTTATCGTGAAAAGGATGTGGCTTGGATGATCACATTAGAACAAGTGTCAGTGAAACGAGAAAATCAAACCGTATTATCTGAGCTTTCTTTGACAGTCGCAGCTGGGGAAGTCATCGTTTTGTGCGGCGCTAGCGGCAGCGGCAAATCGACCCTGCTCAATGTTTTGAATGGCTTGATCCCTGAGCTGTATCCCGCCGAAGTGCAAGGAAAGATCCGTGTCGGAGAAACAGACTTGCCAGTTGCCGATTTCTCCCATTATGCCCAGACGATTGGCGTCGTCTTTCAAAACCCCAAGACTCAATTTTTCACCACGGATGTCTATTCGGAGTTGGCTTTTTCGATGGAAAATGCGGGCGTTGCACCAGAAAACATTCGGCAGCGAATCACCGAAGTAGCCCAGCAGTTTTCCCTGACCCCATTGCTTGATGCTAGTGTCTTTGACCTATCTGGTGGGGAGAAGCAGCTGATTGCTCTCGCTGCAGCCACGATGTTGCCCCATGATGTGTTCTTATTGGATGAACCTTCCAGCAATTTGGATCAAGAAGCGATCCAAAAGTTGACTCAAGGGTTGGCTTCTTTAAAACAACAAGGGAAAACCATTGTGATCGCCGAACACCGCTTGGCGTATTTGGCGCCACTGGCAGATCGCTTTTGTCTATTAGAAGCAGGACGATTGCGGGCGTCTTATCCAGCAGCTCAGCTTTTGTCACTATCAGAGGAGGCAATTCACGAGTTGGGATTGCGAAAAGTAGGCGAGGCGGCAATGGAAACTCAGCACTGCCGAGAATCTTTGCCAGAAAAGACTGGATTAAGGGCAACGCATCTGCAGATTAAGCAATCGAAACGCTCAGCAAACAGCAGAAATTGGGCGCTCAACTTGCCTGAACTACAATTGCCGACGAAGCAAGCTGTGGGGATCGTTGGACCAAATGGTGCTGGCAAAAGTACGTTGGTGCAAGTCCTGTCAGGATTGAAAAAATGCCCAGAAGCAGTATTTACCATCAATGGACAAAAGCGGACCCAAAAGCAGCTGCTGCAGGAAAGCTTTCTTGTGATGCAGGATGTTAACTTGCAGCTGTTTTTTGAAACGGTGGAAAAAGAGCTGCTGATCAAAGCCCAAAACCCAGCGCGTTTTGAAGAAATTGTCTCATTGTTGCACTTAACACCACTCCTTGCCCGACATCCGCAAAGCTTGTCGGGTGGGGAAAAACAACGAGTTGCCATCGGCAGTGCCCTGCTTTCTGGTAAACGCTTGTTGTTTTTCGATGAACCAACGAGTGGGTTAGATTTGCAGCAAATGGAAGAAGTCGCAAAACTGTTGCGAACAGTCGCTAAAGAAGTTGATCTGCTAGCGGTGATCAGTCATGATCGCGAGTTTTTGGCTGAAACATGTCCTTACGTGCTTCAACTCCAACAAGGGGAACTTGTTGGCACGTATCAGCTAGCAAAAAATATGGAATAAATGAAAGACGGAGTGGACCTTGGTTCATGCCGTCTTTTTTGGTTGAACATGAAAAAATCTTCATGATTTTTTTCTTTCAATCAGTTAGGAAGTTTCGAAAAAATCCGTTATGATAGAAGCAAAACAGGAGGAGGAGCGCATATGGCCTTGAAGATCTTGCTAGTAGAAGACGAAGAAAGTTTAGCCAGTTTTATTCAGACCGAATTGACTTTTGAGGGATATGACACGGTCTGGGCCAAAGATGGGCAAGAGGCATTGACCTTGTTCAATCAGCAAGCAAATTCCTTTGATCTGATTTTATTGGATTGGATGCTGCCAATCTATGACGGCATCACAGTGGCGCGGCGGATACGCAAAGAAAGCGACATCCCGATTTTGATGATGACCGCCAGAAATCAAACCGCCGATGTGGTGACGGGGCTTGATGTCGGATTAGATGATTATTTAACGAAACCTTTTGAAATCGAAGAACTGTTTGCCAGAATTCGGGTGATCGAGCGGCGTTTGCAACGAGAAGCCAAACAACAAAAGAACCAGCAAAACCAATTAGTGGCGGGGGAGCTGATGATGGACATCGCCAAGCACTTGGTTCAGGTTGCCGGTGAAACCATTGAGTTGACGCCCAAAGAGTTTGGGATTTTATATGAATTGATGAAAGAACCCGAGGTCGTCAAAACGAGAGATGACCTGTTGAATGAGATTTGGGGCTATGAATACGACGGCCAAACAAATGTTGTAGATGTCTATATCCGCACACTGAGGAACAAGCTGGATGTTTGCGGCAAAGGCAAAATGATCGCAACCGTTCGTGGATTAGGCTATGTCTTGAGGACCGATCATGAAGAATAAGTCAGCCAACCAACGTAGAAAAACAGCCCAGTTTCAATTGACGAGCCGCTTTTCCTTGATTCTCTTTGGTCTGCTGATTCTCTTCAATCTGCTGTTTATTTTATTATCCGTAGGTTATTTGTTTGAACATATCGAAAATCGTGCCAGCAACATTCTCGAAGCCATCGAAAAAGGTGAGGCATCAGGGGATGCCTGGGACTTTCTCGTCAATGCCTATGTCTCGGCAGATGAAGAAGACGCCCTGCAAGTGATTTTAGCCGATGGCAGTGTCGTTTCATCAGAAGATGCGGAAGAGATTTTTGCCGATATCAATCAAGGGCGAGTGATTCCTTTTCTCGAAGACATCGTTTTTACAGAGGAGGGCATCTATTACACGAAAACCCAAGAAGTCGATGGGGATCAGGTGACGATCGCTATCAATGGGGAGGATAGTGTGGAATTAGCCTATGGCCTCTTTATGATCAGCAGTTTCTTGAATCTGATCGCTGTTGTCGTGGGCAGTCTGCTGATTTATTGGAGTGTCGGGAAATGGAGTCAGAAGCTTACTGGTATGGCGCAAGAAATTGCTGCCATTGAACAAAGTCGAACAGGAGAACTGACGGTTTCTGAAGAGCCCATCGAGATTCGTTCGGTGGCATTGGCCTTTAATAAATTATTGAAAGAACAGCGAGAGACGATCGAACGGGAAAAACGGTTCGTTGCCGATGCTTCCCATGAGCTGCGAACACCTTTAGCCGCGATTCGCGGACATGTCCAATTGATCCAGCGACGTGGAACCAAACATCCGGAAGTCATTCCTTCCTCAATGGCGTTTATCGACAAAGAGTCGAAGCGTTTGGAAACATTGAGCAATCAATTGCTGGACCTAGAGAAAAATCAATCCCAAGATGAAATGACCCTTGTTGATGTTTCCCAGATCGTCCGAGAAGAGTGTGAAAAACAAGCGACGATCGTTCCGCAATCGATTGAATATTTTGTGGAGAACCAATGTATGAAACGTGGGCATAAACGTGACTTCCAGCAAATCATCCAAAACCTGTTAGAAAATGCCGCGAAGTATTCACCTGCCGATCAGCCGATTCATGTGACCTTGACGCAAGAGCAGAGACAGATGTCTTTGACCGTCGCCGATTTTGGCATTGGGATTCCCGATGATAAGAAAGCCTTGATTTTCGAACGGTTCTATCGAGTAGAAGATTCTCGTTCCAGCCAGATTGCTGGTTCAGGCATCGGGCTTTCACTGGTAAAACAGCTGGCAGACAAGTATCATGCCAAAATTACCGTGACAGACAATCAACCGCAAGGCAGTATCTTTAAACTTGCCTTTCCAAATGAAAGAGAAAGATGAAGATTTTTTTAGATTTTCTTCAAGCATTTTTGATTCTTTTTCATGAGGAACTTGTTATTCTAAATATATAGAAAAAAGGAATACACAAACAATTGGAGGAATGAAACATGAAAAAAACAACTATTTTATTCGGAATTGCCGCATTAGGATTATTGGCAGGATGTACACAAAACAACACTGGAAATTCAGAACATGCGCAAAACAGCAGCTCAAGCACAGCAGTTGCCTCATCAAGTGAAACAACGTCGTCACAAGCAACAGACAGCTCTTCAAGCAGTGCAGCGATCGCCAACGGCGGCTTACCTACAGTGACCGTAGAAGAAGCGATCCAAATATTCCAAGATAAATACCCAGATGCAGCGATCACTTCGATTGATTTGGATACTTCTTTTGGCAATTACTTCTACCAAGTAGAAGGCGTGGATGACACGAATGAGTTTGAATTAAAGATTGATGCAGAAACCAAAGAAACTTCTGAAGAAAGAACGGAAAAATTGGATGCCGATGAACAAAACGGTGTCAAAAAAGATGCCGATCAATTGGACCTAACCAACTTGCTTTCATTGGAAGAAATTTCTGATATCGCCGTGAAAGAAGCTGGCGGTGGTCAAGCAACAGATTGGTCATTAGACAAAGAAATGAATGTAACCTATTGGGAAGTCAAGGTAGAAGATGGCAACAAACAAACAGATGTGAAAATCAATGCCCAAACAGGTGAAGTACTAGAAACCGAATTGGATGATTAATCCTGCTTCGCAGTAAAAAAGATAAGCCGCTATCGTCTATGCGCCAAAGACGATAACGGCTTATTTTTTTACGTATGCTGTTTGACTTCAGTTAACGGTTTGACGCGACCACCAATTTTATCTGCAAATGCTTCGGACTGCTTCCGATCTTCAAAGACCCATAACTTGTCTGGAATTTTTTCACGAGTGCGACGACCATCTTTGCCAATGTAACCATGCAAAACTTTAATCACGTACATCGCCATCATCCTTCCCTGAAATTACTTTTGATTATACGAAAGCCGTTTCAAAAAGCAAGGATTTTGACTTAAATGAGTGATCAGAATTGATTATTCCCCTGACAGGGCAGCATAATCAGCAAATCGTTGATGGATTTCAGGAAAACTACGCTTCAGCTGCACGATGCGATTGGTCTCTTTTGCTAAAAAACAATGCTTTGAAGTCCCCGTCGTTGCCAACTGACCGTCGCTAGTTTTGTAGATCTCATAGCGAAAATCCAAACGCGTGCCAGTATATTTGTCGACCAAAACATCGATTCGCACCTCATCTTCGTAGCGAATCATCGTTTTGTATTGCGCACTGACTTCCAGCACGGGAACGATCAAGCCAGCTTCTTCGATCGTATGATACGGTAAATCCAAAAACGCCAGTAATTCCACGCGGGCTTCTTCAAACCAGCGGATATAATTGGCGTGATGGATGATCGCCATTTGATCGGTCTCATAGTAGTGTGGTTGACGGATATAGCCTGAATATAAAGACATAAAAACAGCTCCTTTCATAGAAACAAAACCTTCGTTATTCAGCATAACGCAAAAAGGAAGAAAAGCAAACAGAAGGAGAGCTTCTTTGTGTTGACCACTAGAGAAAATGCTACTAGAGAGCAGCGGAGTGAAAAAGACAGTGAAACACCTTGACTTTTTCATAGCTTTCTTGTAGTTTATAGATAATATCAAAAATCAGTGAAGGATCGAGTACTTTATTCTATTCCTTAAAAGAGAAAACTGCCCCGGCTGAAAGCAGTTTAGGACGTGTAAAGGAAAGACAATCTGGAGATGAACAGAAGAAAAGCTGTTCCGTGACCGAGCGTTAATCGAGAGGAGAAGAACATTTCTCGAATTTAGGTGGTACCGCGTGTAATCAAAACTCGCCCTTGTATAAAAAAACAAGGGCGAGTTTTTTGCTGTGAATCACTATGATTGGCTTGCGGAGCAAGACAGAATAGATGATGAACAGTACTAGGCGACCACAGGGAGCGTAGTAACCATACTAGGAATCACTGGGGTTGGCTTGCGGAGCAAGACAGAGCAGATGATGAACAGTACTAGGCGACCCTAGGGAGCGTAGTAACCATACTAGGAATCACTGGGGTTGGCTTGCGGAGCAAGACAGAATAGATGATGAACAGTACTAGGCGACCACAGGGAGCGTAGTAACCATACTAGGAATCACTGGGATTGTCTTTTGGAGCAAGACAGAATAGATGATGACCAGCAGCAACCAACCACTAAAAGCGCAATAACCCAAAAGCCAAACACGAGAACAACCCACCCACATCAATGAGTAACAAGCAATAGGTGAATAAGCAAACAAGCAATGAAAGCAAAGAACATGGGCAACCATGAAACAAATAGGAGGATGCATACGATGAGTTACCAACGTCCAAAAGGAACCAACGATATTTTGCCAGGAGAATCCGAAAAATGGCAATTTGTGGAAGAAACAGCACGTTTAGTGTTTCGCGATTACCAATTCAACGAGATTCGGACACCGATTTTTGAGCACTTTGAAGTGATTGCCCGCAGTGTCGGTGACACAACGGATATCGTTTCAAAAGAAATGTATGATTTTTACGATAAAGGAGAGCGGCATGTGACGTTGCGTCCAGAAGGCACCGCACCGATCGCTCGTTCTTATGTCGAAAACAAACTATTCGGACCAGAACATACGAAGCCTTATAAAGTGTTTTACATGGGACCAATGTTCCGTTATGAACGTCCGCAAAAAGGCCGTTTGCGTCAATTCCACCAAATCGGTGTCGAAGTTTTCGGTTCAGCAAATCCAGCGACCGATGTTGAGACAATGGCGATGGCAATGGATTTTTATCGTCAATTAGGACTTAGTCAATTGCGCTTGGTCATCAATTCATTAGGTGACAAAGAGACACGCCAAAACTATCGTCAAGCGTTGATCGATTATCTAGCGCCCCATGAAGCGGAGCTTAGTGAGGATTCAAAACGCCGCTTGCATGAGAATCCTTTGCGGGTTCTTGACAGCAAAGACAAGCGTGACCAAAAATTCGTGGCGGATGCGCCATCGATCCTAGACTACTTAACACCAGATGCCAAGGCACATTTTGAAACCGTAACGAGTATGCTGGATGCGTTGGAGATCCCTTATGAGGTCGATTCGAATATGGTGCGTGGTCTGGATTATTATACTCACACGATTTTTGAGATCATGAGTGAGGCACCAAAAATGGGGGCGCAAGCCACCATCTGTGCCGGTGGTCGTTACAATCATTTAGTGGAAGAGCTAGGCGGACCAGAAACACCTGGTTTTGGTTTTGCTTTAGGGATCGAACGTTTATTGATCACTATGGAAGCCGAAGAAGTTGTGATTCCTGCTTTGAATGAGTTAGATGCGTATGTGGTTGGTTTGGGACAAGAAACCAATTTAGAAGCGCTGAAAGTCGTGCAAGCGATTCGTAATTTCGGTTTTTCTGCTGATCGTGATTTCATGGATCGTAAAGCCAAAGCCCAGTTTAAATCTGCTGATAAACAAGGAGCACGGTTGGTTCTGACTCTAGGCGAAACAGAATTAGCAGAACAAGTGATCAATATCAAATCCATGGCAAGCCGTGAAGAAAAACAATTTCCGTTAGCGGATCTTTATGCCCGCTTCGATGAGATCTACGATGAAATGACAACCAAAATGTTTGAGTGAGGAGAAAAAGAATGACAAAACGTACAGTATATTGCGGGTTAGTAAATGAGACCCATTTAAACCAGACAGTAACTCTAAAAGGCTGGGTGCAAAAGCGCCGTGACTTAGGGGGCGTGATCTTTATTGACTTGCGCGACCGAGAAGGGATCGTGCAAATCGTCTTCAATCCTGAGGTTTCGAAAGAAGCCTGGGAAATCGCGGACAAATGCCGCAGTGAATATGTGTTAGAAGTAACAGGTCAAGTCATCAATCGTGCACCAGAAGCCATCAATCCGAAAATGGTGACAGGTGCCTATGAAGTGATGATCAGCGAAATCACGATTTTAAACACTGCAAAAACACCAGCCTTTTTGATTGAAGATGATCAAACCGTTGGCGATGAGATTCGCATGAAATACCGTTATTTAGACTTGCGTCGTCCAAAAATGACGAACAACATCGTGATGCGGGCGAAAACGACGCAAGCGATCCGCAATTTCTTAGATACGAACGACTTCTTGGATATCGAAACACCTTATTTAGGAAAATCAACACCAGAGGGTGCGCGGGATTATTTGGTTCCTTCACGGATCTATCCAGGTCATTTCTATGCGTTGCCGCAATCACCACAAATTTTTAAACAGTTATTGATGGGTGCTGGCTTCGATCGCTACTATCAAATCGTACGTTGCTTCCGTGACGAAGATTTGCGGGGCGACCGTCAACCAGAATTTACCCAAGTCGATATCGAAACCTCTTTCTTGACGGCAGAAGAAATCCAAACCTATACGGAAGAGCTATTGGCAAAAGTGATGCGAGAAGTCAAAGGCATCGAAGTTACCTTGCCATTCCCACGGATGACCTATGATGAGGCAATGGGACGCTACGGCAGTGACAAACCAGATACACGGTTTGACATGGAGCTTATCGACTTATCAGAAGTTGTGAAAGACGTTGATTTTAAAGTCTTCCAAATGGCTCTTGAAAAAGGCGGCGTTGTGAAAGTCTTAAACGCCAAAGGGGCTGCAGACAAATACTCCAGAAAAGACATGGACAATCTAGGTCATTACGCTGGCCAATTTGGTGCCAAAGGATTGGCATGGGTCAAAGTTGAAGAAGATGGATTGAAAGGACCGATCGCTAAATTCTTGACGGAAGCGACCGACGCGATCATTGCAGCAGCCAATGCGGAAGTTGGCGATATTCTGATGTTTGGTGCCGATTCCTTTGCGATCGTTTCAGCAACATTGGGGGCGATCCGTAATAAATTAGGAAAAGAATTAGGCTTGATCGACGAGAGCAAATTCAACTTCCTATGGGTTACTGATTGGCCGCAATTTGAATACGATGAAGAAGCAGGCCGCTACGTTTCTGCTCACCATCCATTCACATTGCCAAAAGAAAGCGATCTGCCGTTGTTAACGACAGACCCTTCAAAAGTCTATGCGCAAGCCTACGATATCGTGCTAAACGGTTACGAGCTAGGTGGCGGATCATTGCGTATCCATACACGGGAAGTGCAAGAGCAAATGTTTGAAGCGCTAGGCTTCTCACGTCGCGAGATGCAAAATCAATTTGGCTTCTTATTGGATGCTTTGGATTATGGGTTCCCACCACATGGCGGCATCGCCCTTGGGTTAGACCGGTTAGTGATGCTCTTGGCTGGTGAAGAAAACATTCGCGAAGTCATTGCTTTCCCTAAAAATGGGAAAGCAGCTGATCCAATGTCTCAAGCGCCAAGTACCGTTTCGCCAATGCAATTGTTTGACTTGAACATCGATGTAACAACGGTTGAAGAAAACGAATAAGCGTTAAACCATGATGAAATGAGTGATGAAATAGAAATTGGTGAATGAATGAAAAAAGTTCATGAGAATTCACCCATTTCTTTCATTGCTCGTTTCTTTTTTTATGAGCTGAAGTATAATAAAGGCAAATCAAAAAAGTGAGGCTATGAAATGCAATGACTCCTCTGTTTAAATGGCTCCCTCATCCAGAATACGCCAACAAACTTTCGTTTTCGATCGTCTATGCGCTGCTGGCATCGATTGCGGTCAATTTCTTCTATCAACCAGGTAATATTTATTCCAGCGGCATTACGGGTGTCGCTCAGATCATCACCACGATCTCAAGAGAAGGGCTCGGGTTTTATATCCCCTTATCCCTTGCGCTATTATTGTTGAATGTGCCATTATTTTTTCTAGGTTGGTTTAAGATCGGCCACAAGTTTACGATTTTTACTGGAATTACTGTTTTACTCACCTCCTTATTCGTGCAAATTTTACCCGAAGAAACCGTTACGACGGACCCGATGATCTGTGCGATTTTCGGTGGTGCCATCAACGGGGTGGGGATCGGTTATGCTTTGAAGAATGGTCTTTCTTCAGGAGGGCTGGATTTTGTCAGCATTGCCATCCGCAAACGGACAGGGAAGACGATCGGCTCGATATCGATTTTCTTTAACATTGTTATTTTGTTCGCCGCAGGGATCTTGTTTGGCTGGCAATATGCGTTGTATAGTGCGATCGCGATTTTTGTCAGTGGAAAAGTGACGGATGCGGTCTTTACGAAGCAAAAGAAAATGCAGGTGACGATCATCACCCGCAACCCAGAAGAAGTCATTCAAACGATCCAAAAACATATGCGGCGAGGGATTACCATCATCAATGAAGCCGAAGGGGCGTACAAGCATGACAAACAAACGGTTTTGCTGACGGTAGTGACACGCTTTGAACTGCCGATGCTGCGCAGTGCCATGAAAGAAGCCGATCCAAAAGCCTTTGTCAGTATTGCAGAAAATGTCCAGATTTTGGGTCGCTTTTATGAAGAAGAACTGTGAAAAAGGAGTTGAAAAAAGTATTTCTTTATAGAAGTACTTTTTTTTCGCCAAAAATTAATTTTTTTGAAATATAGCAGATGTTGCTAGCTTTATATGGGGGATTTCTGGTAAATTATGAGAGTATGGAATCAATAGCGTTCATGCTGAAATTGTTTTTTTATGAAACAATTGGATCAATTAGAGAAAAGTGGTTGAAAAATGAATAAACGTTTAAGCACAAGCCGCTATATTACCGGGTTTGACGGCATTCGAACCTTGGCAGTCATCGGCGTTATTTTATATCATTTACTACCTACTCATATGCGAGGCGGGTATTTAGGAGTTCCAGTATTCTTTGTCGTATCAGGTTATTTAATCACTGACTTGCTGAGGCAAGAGTGGGATCAAAACGGCAAAATCAAAGTCAAAGATTTTTATGTTCGGCGAATGAAACGGCTCTATCCAGGAATGGTGGTGATGCTGCTTATCTCAGCAGCGTATATCACGTTGTTCCAGCGAAACCTGTTGAATAATTTGCGCGGGGTTTTTGTTAGCTCGTTGCTTTATTACAACAACTGGTGGCAGATCAATCATGGGTTATCCTATTTTGATCGGTTCGGTAATGAATCCCCCTTTACCCATCTGTGGTCGCTGGCTGTGGAGGGACAGAACTATCTGATTTGGCCTTTAGTATTTATTTTGCTGATGAAAATCGGCAAGCAGAGGCATCGCGCCTTTAAATTTACTGCCGCAGTCACGATTTTGTCGGCAATTCTGTTAGCAGTCCTTTACACACCAGGCGCTGATCCGACACGGGTCTATTATGGAACGGATACGCGGCTCTTTTCGATCTGGATGGGGAGTGCCTTAGCATTCATTTGGCCAAGTACCCATTTGAAGAAAGAGATACCGCAAAAAGCCAAACGGGTCTTGAATATCTCTGGCTTTGCTTCCTTGGCTGGTCTGATCGCAGCGTTCTTTTTCTTAGATGATCATTTGACTTTTGTCTATTATGGCGGCATGTTCTTGATCAGTATCCTATGTACGATTCTTGTGGCAGTCACCGCTCATCCCGGAGCCAGCTTGAATCGGGTATTGAGTAATCCGATTTTCAGTTATATCGGCAAGCGCAGTTATGGGATCTATTTGTATCAATTTCCAGTGATGATTTTTTACGAAGCAAAAGTGGGGAATATCGGGGAGAACGTGCTGATGCACACGTTAGTGGAACTATTCTTGATCTTGTTTATCAGTGAATTGTCCTATCGGTTTATCGAAAACCCAATGCGTAAATTCCAGTACAAAGATACATTCAGAACGGTCCGCGGTTGGTTCAGTAAACCAATTTTTAGTTGGAAAAAACCGTGGTTAGTGCCCAGCTTACTGATTACCCTCGTTGCTTTGTTTGGCGTCGTGACCGCACCGACGAATTATGTCGATGCCCAGCAGCAGCAGTTGAAAGACAACATTGCGGCCAATAAAAAAGCGGCAGAGCAATCGCAAAAGAACGCGAATGCTGAAGGAAATGAAGCGGATGATGAGGCGAACACGAGTGAAGATGAAAAAAATATCATGGAAAAGTATGATTTAACAGCAGCCCAAGTGAAAAAAGCGGAATCTCTTGAAATCACGGCTTTTGGTGATTCTGTGATGCTGGATGCAACGGCTGACTTGAAAGAAGTCTTTACCCAAGCGGTAGTTGATGGGGATGTTGGGCGCCAGCTGTATGCGAGCCCTGAATTGATCAAAGACTTGAAAGAAAAAAATCTTTTGCGGGATACCGTCCTTGTGGGGCTAGGGACGAATGGTTCCTTTACAGAAGCCCAATTTGACAGCTTTATGAACGAGATCGGTGATCGCAAAGTCTACTGGATCAATGTACGGGTACCGACACAGCGTTGGCAAAATGAAGTCAATCGGATGTTGGAGCGCATGGCGGAAAAATACGACAATATGACCTTGATCGATTGGTATGATTTGAGTAATGACCAAGAGTCCTGGTTCTATGAAGATCGGGTCCATCCAAATCCAGATGGCATGGATCAATACGTGAAGCTAGTTGCCCAAACGATTTTACAAGATGAATAAACAAGAAAAAGACAAACCTTATGCAATGCTGGGCTCCCCGTCAAGTGGACAATGAAATAGAATAAAATTATTTTGACGACTGTCTACCGAAATTCGGTAGGCAGTTTTTATGTTTTTTACTTTGTTTAACCTCAACTTTGCTCGACTGGCCTCCTTCTTGGTTAAGCGGATTTATTCTATTCGCTTGTCCAAGAGGGGGAGTGATTAAGCTGCCATTAATAATTCTTGATGAACTTGGATCGGTGTTTTGCTCTTCAAACATCGTTGATAGCGACCATTGTTGTAATAGTTCATGTATTTCTCGATCATTTCAACGAGACTTTCTCTACTGATAAACTTTCGCCGATAATATTTTTCTCGCTTAAGCATTCCCCAGAAGCCTTCCATTGGACCATTATCGGTACAACGGGCGACACGAGACATACTCTGCTTCATTTTCGCTTTCTTTAGCTTTGTGCAAAAAACTTTACTTGTATATTGAAATCCGCGATCGCTATGAAATAGCGGATGAGCGGTTGGTTCGGCGGCGACTGCTTGATCGAAGGTATCAAAGACTAATTTATTGTCATTTTTGTCGCTGATGACAAATGAAACAATGCGACGATCGGCGAGATCGAGAATAGCGCTCAAATAGATTTTCTTCACTTCGGCCCCTTCATAATACTTGAATTCACTCACATCTGTTAGCCATTTTTGATTCGGTTGATCCGCATAGAACTTTCGATTCAAATAATTTTTCGCAATATGATACGGAGTCTTGGATGCCTTAGTGATACTATTGCCTGAATGCTTGATGGTTGATTGGATTTGAAGTTTGCGACAGATTCGAAGAATACGCTTGTCATTCACTTGAAAGCCATAATCATTCACGAGATCTTCACAGATTCTGCGATATCCTTTATCGTTGTCTGCTTCATAAATATAACGAACAAGGTCTGCCAACTGTTCATTCAATACCACTTCAGGCAGTTTGGGATTTTTTAACCAACGATAATAGGCCGATCTTGTGACATGGAGCAGGGTACACATGGTGTTAATTGGATAGCTTTTTGTCTCGTGCAGCTCTTTGATCGATTGGTATTCAAACGTATGACGAACTAATTCAAATCCCGCCTCCTTTCTAACTCGCTGACTTTTTTTAACAGGTCATTTTCCATTTCAAGCAACTTGATCCGTCGTTCTTGTTGAGCCAGTTTATCGCGCATTTCTTCTTCGGGTGTTCTGGCAGGTTTACTTCCCGCTCGTTGCCCTCGACGGTCTTCTAAGCCTTTTTCTCCCATCTCGTCGTATTTCAACACCCAGTTCCGAACTTGTTGGTAAGAGACTTGGTACTGAATTGCGGTTTTCCCATAGTCTCGACCGTTGATAATACAGTCATGCACAATTTTAATTCGTTCATTCAATGTTGTTTTTCTGGATTTACTCATTCTACTTCCACCACTTTCTGATTTGAAGTTTCTATGAGTATTATATATCTTTAACCAGTCTTCTAATTGTTTTTTGTTACGAAGCCCGTATTTCTTGGCGACAGCTCTTAAGCTACCATATGTTCCAGCTAAATAATCATGGATCGCATTCAGTTTCAACTCTGTTGAGTATGATTGATTCCTTTTTGTAGGGAGTAAACCTGTGGGTCCTTCATTCTCATAAAGAGTGATCCACCTTTCTATCGTACTGAAACTTACTTGTGCTTCTTTGGCCAGGCTGTTTATGCTAGCTTCATTTTTTAAAGCTCTTTCTACAAAAGCTAGCCGTTCTTCTGAACTTAATTTCATTTTTCCTCTAGACATACAAACTCCCCCTATATAAGCCACTTTATATTTCAGTGTCCTATATAGGGGGAGCATATCACAATCATAAGGTTTGTCTTTTGTCTTAAACGGTATTTTGTAAGAGCATCGTTTTTTTAATCCTTTTCTATCACCGTTAACAAAGACTCAAATAAAATCGCACTAGAAGCCGATCCGGGATCGATATGACCGATGGCACGTTCACCAACATAAGAGGCACGGCCTTTTTTAGCCACTAGTTCTTTGGTATGCTCTTTCGCTGCTTCGATCGTGTCTTTGGTCAATTCACCTTTTTTCAAGGCTTCTGCGACAGGTTGCCACACATCGACCATCGTTTTGTCTTCAAACTCAGCTTTTCCCCGCATTTTGATGCCGGTCAAGCCTTCTTCAACGATCGTACCTAATTGTTCAAAGGAGTCGATTGTTTCTAGTTCCTTCGTTGCTTTGGTCATATTCATAAACGCCGAACCATAAAGGGGACCCGAAGCTCCGCCGACTTTTGAGATCATTGCCATCGAGAAGACTTTAAAGGTATCACTGATCGTCGTTGGCTGTTGTTTGGCATAAGCTTCTTGATAAGCGGCTACGCCGCGTGCCATATTGTTGCCATGGTCACCGTCGCCGATCGGTGTATCTAAATCGCTTAAATAGGCCTTGTTTGCTTCGATTTCTTTCGTGAAGGTATCTAACCATGCTTGCACCGTTTCTGTTGTCAATTGCATCTCTATTCGCTCCTTTACCAGGCTATTGTTGTGACGGCTTCATTTAACGCATCGGTGTGATCCGTTTCGCTGAAGTCGATCAAGGTCAGTGAAAGTCCCTGCATATCGATGGAAGTCATGAAATTGCCGACTTTATGGAAGGAGACAGGGATGTCTTTTTCTGCGAGTAATTTCGCGACATCATTGGCAAAAACGAATAACTCCATTTGCGGCGTACCACCCATACCGTTGATCAAGACACCGACTTTTTCTGGGGTCTTTTCATAATCCGCCAAGATTTTTTCCACCAACTCTTTTGCTAGTTCACGTGAGGGTTTCAGTTTTTCTCGACGGTAACCAGGTTCGCCGTGGATACCCACGCCATACTCGATCTCATCATCGGCTAAGTCAAAACCTGGTTTCCCAACTTCAGGAACTGTTGCCGCTTTTAATGCGACCCCAATGGTTTTGATCGATGCAACCAAGGCATCGCCCAGTGTTTTTAATTCACTTAAGCTGGCACCACTACGTGCAGCTGCGCCTAAAATCTTGTGGACTAAGACCGTACCGGCAACTCCTCGTTTCCCAGCAGTATAGGTGCTATTTTCAACAGCGATATCATCATCAACGACCACGATCTCCGTTGTGATCTCTTCCATTTCTGCCATATCTTTGGCCATCTCAAAGTTCAAGATATCGCCAGTATAGTTTTTGACGATCAACAAGACGCCTTGTCCTTGATCAGAATCTTGGATAGCCGTCAAAATCTGGTCGGGGGTCGGGGAGGTGAAGACATCGCCTAAAACGGCGGCGCTAAGCATCCCATCACCGACAAAGCCAGCATGGGCCGGCTCATGTCCGCTCCCACCGCCAGAAACAAGACCGACTTGTTCTTTTTGATTATTCTTAGCGATCACCCGTGAGTCGGCGACTTGATGGACCAGTTCAGGATAACTGCCTACGATACCAGCCAACATTTCTTCTACGATCATTGAGGGATCATTAATGATTTTTTTCATGCTTCATGCCATCCTTTCTCGGCTGCTTTTTTTGCTTCTGCAACGATTTGCGCCAAATCATCACTAAAACCAGCGGTGATTGCTGCAGCAAAGGCACCTTCCACCAGCGGCGCGTCGATCAGGTGATAGCGTTCTTGTTGCTGAGGTTCCAGCATGTCGTAAGCAAGTTCGGCATTCAAAACGGCACTGCCTAGATCGGCAAAGACTAAGATCAGTTCAGCATCTGCGGATTCGTTGACGGCATCCACGATTTTCGTGGCGTCAGAACCCAGCTCTCCTTCTGCTGTCCCGCCTAAAGAATAGATCGTGACTGACTCGCCATCAGCCATTTCTTCGATCATCTGTTTTAATCCTTCGGTGAGTTGCTGACTGTGAGAAACGAGTAAAATACTTTTTTTCATCCAATTTCACCAACACTTTCTGATTAAATTTGGCTGTTTGACAAGGGGGTTGCCTTTTCCAAAGAAACACCGTCCTTGTTGAAACCGCCTACAGGTTCAGTATACCAAATTTCTTTCTTCTTGTATGGTTGCACCTATGGAGAGGACAAAAAAACAGCATCGTCTTTCTGGACAAAGCAAGAAAGAGCGATGCTGCAAAATCAATTAGGATTGTTTAACGAGCACTTTGGCTGAAAAGCGCTTCGTTAGGAAAGAAAGCCCCACGTACAGGCAGATGTTCAATGCCATCATGCCAAGGAAGTAAGGCAATGTTACGGCGGTCAAGAAACCGACTTCCAGCAATCCGTGGAAAAGCATTGCTGCGACATAGATCCCCACGGTAGTGGTAATCGCTAAGAACAATCGCAATGGATTTAATGGCAAGCAAGCGCGAATCACAGCGATACAGCTGATCCCGATCAACAAATAGTACAACAAGGTCGTCGTATCAAATTGCGACCAACCGTAATCGGTTTGTAAAAAGCGGATCGCAAAGTAATTGACTAACACCAACAAGGCATTTGGCAACGCATTGAGCAAGACTGTCGGCAAGTAACGACCTTTGATCGGTGCTTTGTTTTCTTCAAAGGAAAGGAAGAAAGATGGATAACCTTCAATTGCTAAGTCGATCAATGTGATTTGGATCGGCAAGAACGGAAAGGCGCTGGATGTCAGGATACAAACCAATGAGAGCAAGAAGCTGTAAATCGTCTTGATAAAGAAGATTCCCGACGCTTTGGTCACGTTATTGACGACGCGGCGTCCTTCAAATAAAACATCTGGCAACGTAGTAAAGTCAGAATCCAATAAGACAAAGTTAGCGATTTGACGAGCCGCACTGTCGCCAGCAGCCATTGCAATGCTGACGTCGGCTTCCCGTAGTGCCAACACATCGTTGACGCCATCACCCGTCATGGCAACGGTCCGTTGATTGGCTTTTAATTCTTGAACGAGTAGTTTCTTTTGTTCAGGAGTCACACGACCAAAGACCGTATAGCGTGTCGCAGCTTCTCGGACTTCTGCTTCGGTCGTTAAGGTAGAAAGATCGATGGCTTGATCGGCATTCGCTAGGCCTGCACGATGGGCGATCGCTGCGACAGCTATTGGATTATCGCCAGAGATCACTTTTAGATCGATGCCTTGATCCGCTAAGTAAGCCAAGGTTTCTTCTGCGTTTTGGCGGATGATATCGGATAAAATCAAGACAGCCACCGCTTGTGCGTTGGTTGGGTCAAAGGATGTCGGCGTTTTTGGATCAGTTTCTACGGCTAAAATCAACACCCGTAGACCAGCTTCTTGCGCTTCTATGACTTGCGGCAAGGCAGCAGAGCCGGCGACTTTTTCAGGTGCACCAAGATAGACATTTCCTAGATGTTCAAAAGCCACAGCACCCCATTTGCGCTGTGAAGAAAAGGCAGCGACGTCGATCGGCTGATGATCCGTTAGCTCAGGACAGCCTTGACGCAATGCTTGCATCGTCAAATTGTTATCCGTACTGGCTGCCAAATAATTCCCTAAGAGCATGTTAGGGTCGCTGTCGGCTTGGAGAGGAACGATCGATTCGAGAACCATATGGCCTTCCGTCAACGTCCCCGTCTTATCCAGACAAAGGGTATCGACATGCGCTAAGGTTTCAACGGCATACATGTCTTGGACCAAAATCCGTTTTTTGGCCAATTTAATGACACCTGTCGTCAAGGCGATACTGATCAGCAGGACAAGTCCTTTTGGTAACATTCCTAATAAGGCAGCGGCAGAAACGACGACGGATTCCTTGATCCCAGCATCTCGCATCATAAAGGCTTGGAAGAACAAAATCACCCCTAAAGGAACGATTACATAGCTGGTGAATTTGGATACACTACGGATCGAAGCAAGCAGCTCAGAGCGGATCGGTTTGTGGACCTTTGCCTCATTGCTTAGTTTTGCTGCGTAGTTTTCTGCACCGACATGAAGGACTGTTCCTGTCACTTCACCGCTGACGATGAAACTCCCTGAGAGTAAGGAAGCACCTGCTTCTTTGACAACCAGATCGGCTTCACCAGTCAGCATCGCTTCATTGACTTCGACTAGTCCAGAAAGCACAGTCATATCAGCGGGGATTTGGTCCCCAGCACCAAGAATAACTACGTCCTCTAAGACCAATTCTTTGGCTGAAATCTCATGGATTTGGGCATCTCGAATCACTCGTACCGTTTGCGGTGAAACAAGTGAGAGTTTTTTTACTAAATTACGCGCGTGCAATTCTTGGCTGATCCCAATGGTGATATTCACAAAAATAATCGCTAAGTAGAACATGTTGGAATAGGCGCCTACGGCAAATAAAAAAACGCCAATCAATAGATTGAGAAAATTGAATAATGTCAGTAAATTGTCTTTGATGATCGCAGCAGTTGATTTACTGGTTTTTGTTTCATAATCATTGTGCAACCCCTCTTGGGTTTTCTTGGCGACTTCTGCTGCAGTCAAGCCGGTGGGTAATTGAGTCATAAGCATCTCCATTTCATTTGTTCATTTCTTTCTAATTCCTTTATCTAGTCTAGCATTCGAAAAAGGCAATGCAATCGTTGCGAGGAAAATAACGATAAAATTAATTAAAATCTTAAACAATCAACACGTGTTCTTTTAAAGAAAGAAAAAAACTGGGGGAACAAACCGCACCATCGACTTTTTTCAGGTGCTTACGTATAATAGGGGAAGAGAAAAAGCCGAGAAGCAGATGCTTAGCGGACAAAAGAGGGTAGCGAGCATGTCTTTAAAAGAAAAAATTATTGCAGAAAGCAAGCGGCTTGGCATTGACAAAATCGGGTTTGCTTCAGCGGAGCCGTTTTTGGCATTGGAGCCTTCCTTGCGGGAACAAAAAGCCAAAGGTCATACGTCTGGTTTTGAGCATCCCGTGATCGAAGAGCGTATCTATCCTGAACGGACATTTGAAAATCCGCAAACGATCATTGCGATCGCTTTAGCTTATCCGACAAAAATCAAAGAGAAAGTCCCGCGGGATGAAAAACGCGGCATGTTTGCCCGTGCCTCGTGGGGCATCGATTACCATGATATTTTGCGAGAACGATTGGATCGCTTGATCGCCTTTATCAAAGAACAAGCGCAAACGATGGAAGAACAAGTCGAATGGCGTTTCGCACCGCAAGTCGATACAGGGGAATTGGTGGATGTGGTGGCAGCGCAGCGGGCGGGTCTTGGCTTTATCGGTCGTAATGGCTTGCTGATTACGGAAGAATTTGGTTCGTTTGTTTATCTAGGGGAGATCGTCACTAATATCTCTCTTGAACCAGATGAAGAAGTCCCGTTTGGTTGTGGTGATTGCATGCGTTGTGTGACGGCTTGCCCCACCAAAGCGTTATTGGGCGATGGTCGAATGAATGCCCAGCGCTGTTTGTCCTATCAAACCCAGACGAAGGGTATGATGCCAGAAGAGTACCGCAAAAAGATGCATAACGTGATTTACGGCTGCGATATTTGTCAGCTGGTCTGCCCTTATAATCGGGGGAAAGACTTCCATTTTCATCAAGAGATGGAGCCTGAAGTCGATACCGTTTATCCAAAACTGCAACCGATGCTGTCTTTATCAAATAAAGCCTTCAAGGCACAATTTGGCCATCTATCTGGCTCTTGGCGGGGGAAAAAACCGTTGCAGCGTAATGCCATCATCGCCTTAGCCAATGTAGGGGATCGCAGTGCCTTGCCAGCGATTTGGCGCTGTGCGACAGAAGACGTGCGCCCAGTGATTCGAGGAACGGCTTATTGGGCCATTGGCCAGTTGGGCGTCAAAGAACCAGAAATGTGGTTAGAGCGACTGCAACGGTGTGCAGAGTTAGAACCCGAAGAAGAGGCGCTACAAGAATTGCAGCCTGCCATCGAACGATTGCAAGCAGTCATTACCAAAAGGCAAGAAAAAAAGATATAAAAAAGCAAAACGAGCCCGGGGCCGTTTTGCTTTTTTGTTTAATCTAGTACGTCATCACTTTCGACGATTTCTTCTGAATCCAGTTCAAAATCAGGTGCTGGATGCACACGCTCAGGCAGTTCCATTTCTAACTCGCCGTCTTCTGTATACTGATTGTCGGTATCGGCAACGTCAATTAAAATTTCTTCAGGAAGCTCTTGTTCTAACCGATAGCCTTCTGCATGACGCGCATCGAGTAATTCCAAAAGATGTTGCCACTCGTCTTTCGAGATCACTACAACGTCAATGCCGTCTTTGTTTTGTATCTCCACAACAGAGGAAAGATCGGTGCCGACCGTTTTAATGATCGATTCCAACGACCATTTACTCGTTTCTAAGTCAATTTTTTGTGCCATAAGAATTACTCCTTTTTGTGAAAAATTTTGTCCTACCTTAATTGTAACGGGAAAGTTGCAGAAAACAAAATAGCTTGATTGGGAATCGTCGCTGATATGCGCAAGAACATTTGCACAGCGGCTTTAACCAAGGTAAGATAAGAGCAAGAAGGGAAGGAATAAAAATGACAGAAAAACAGACATTTCATGTGAATGGGTATTTAGCACTGGTTGTGCTAATCGGGTTATTAGTTGGCGGCGGTTATTTGTTTTATCATGGGTTCGTAAATGAGAGCGTTCTCGAAATCGTTCTCAGTATTCTTTTATGGATCGTTTCGTTTCTTTTCCTTAGTTCGTTAACGATCGTACAACCCAACCAAGCCAAAGCGATCCTCTTTTTTGGGCAATATTTAGGAACCATTAAAGACAACGGCTTGTTTGTGACAACCCCATTAACCCAAAAAATCAATGTTTCATTGAAAGTTCGCAACTTTAACAGTTCGCTGTTGAAGGTCAATGATTCAGACGGAAACCCGATCGAGATCTCGGCAGTGGTGGTATTTAAAGTTGTAGATACCGCTAAAGCATTGTTTGATGTCGATTATTACCAAGACTTCATTGAGATCCAAAGTGAAACAGCGATTCGTCATATTGCGACGCAATACCCTTATGACACGTTCAATGACGATGATCTGACGTTGCGAGGCAATACAAGTGAAGTCTCGGAGGAGCTGGCAAAAGAATTGCAGGAACGATTAGCTGTTGCTGGGGTCGAAGTCATAGAGACCCGCTTAAATCACCTCGCGTATGCGACTGAGATCGCTAGTGCGATGCTGCAGCGCCAACAAGCTAAAGCAATTTTATCAGCACGGCAAATCATTGTTGAAGGAGCCGTCTCCATGACACAAATGGCGTTAGAACAAATCGAAGACGGACAGGACATCAATTTCACAGATGACCGCAAAGTCCAACTGATCAATAATTTATTGGTGTCGATCATTACCGATAAAGGCACGCAGCCGGTGATCAATACGGGCGATGTCAAAGAGAAAGGAGTGTAGTATTTGAAGAAACTTTACATCAAACAGAAGGTTTTCAGCATCGGCGAAAAATTTACCGTGACCGATGACTTACAAAACCCTCGCTATTATGTCGAAGGCAGTTTTTTTAAGATCCCGAAAAGTTTTACGATCTTCAATGAGCAGCAGCGACCGATCGCGGAGATCACCAAAAAAGTGTTCAGTTTATTACCAAAATTTTTTGTGGAAGTCCACGGCCAAGAAGCGATCGTTTTAGAAAAACATTTCACATTTTTTAAAGCCCGCTATTCCATCAGTGCAGAAGGCATCGATGTGGACGGCAATTGGTGGGATATGGATTTTGTGGTCAACCGCAACGGCAAGCGGATCGCAGAGATCCACAAAAAATGGATCTCTTGGGGCGATACCTATGAAGTCGTGATCTATGAAGAAGATCTAGATGACCTGATCATTGCATTAGTGGTAGCCATCGATCGCGTCAAAGCAGATGATGCCGCAGCATCAAGTTCAGCAAGTAGTTAGAAAAAAAGGAGCGATGTGCATGTTATACGGTTCGATTGAAGCAGGCGGCACAAAATTTGTGTGTGCCATTGGCGATGAAGAAATGACGATCAAGGAAAGAATGAGCTTTCCGACAACGACACCTGAGGAAACAATGCCTTTAGTCATTGATTTCTTCAAACAATACCAAGCAGATTTAGCAGGGATTGGGATTGGCTCATTTGGGCCCATCGATATCCATCGCGATTCTGCCACTTATGGGTACATTACCTCAACCCCGAAATTGGCATGGCAAAATTTTGATTTCATCGGTACCATGAAAAAAGAATTTCCGATCCCGATTTCTTGGACAACAGATGTCAATGCGGCTGCCTATGGTGAGTATGTCTTCGGCAGTGGCAAAGGATTGAGCAGTGTCGTTTACTATACGATCGGTACAGGTGTTGGCGGCGGTGCCTTACAAGAAGGGCGCTTTATCGAAGGGTTTAGTCATCCAGAAATGGGGCATATGCTGGTCGTCCCTCATCCAGAAGATGACTTTGCTGGCAGCTGTCCATTTCATGGCAACTGTCTAGAAGGGATGGCCGCTGGACCCGCCATCGAAAAACGCTTAGGGAAAAAAGGACAAGAGGTTGCAGAAGATGATCCTTATTGGGAAATCGAAGCCTCCTATATTGCTCAATGTGCCTACAATACAACTTTGATGTTTTCTCCAGATGTGATCATTTTTGGTGGTGGTGTGATGAAGCAACGCCATATGCTGCAAAACGTCCACGACGCATTTGCAAAATTGGTCAATGGGTATGTTGAAACACCTGAGTTAAGCAAATATATCGTGACCCCAGCATTGGAAGACAACGCTGGAACCCTCGGTTGTTTGGCATTGGCTCGAGAAGCGGTCTTACATTCATAAACGAAAAAACGGATCATACTCTTCGGGTATGATCTTTTTTTACAGCGTATCAGTGGCGCTTTTGGCGACTTTTTGTATACTTAAGCTGAGGTGAAAAAGAATGAAATTAGCTGTTCGAAAAAGAAAAATCGGAAATATTCCGGTCTTAGAAGTCGTACCTGAAGAAATGATTTATGAGCCGCTGCCATTGATTATTTACTATCATGGCTGGCAGACGAGTAAAGAATTAGTGTTGACACAAGGCAGAAAGTTGGCTAGAGAAGGTTTTCGGGTGGTCTTGCCCGATGCAGCCAATCATGGGGAGCGCAAGACCCAGCTATCGGAGATTCCTTCTTTAACTTTTTGGCAAAGTATCCAAACCAATCTATTTGAGTTTTCTTACTTAGTCGATTTTTTTGAAAACCTTGGTTTGGTCAACGGGCAGATCGCAGTTGGCGGAGTCTCTATGGGAGGGATGACCACGTGCGGTTTATTGTGCCAGCATCCAGAAATCACAGCGGCAGCTTGTATCATGGGTTCTCCTTCCATGTTGAAATACCGTGACCGCATCCAAATGCACGCTGGCGCTGCTGGGTTCTTTGTACCCGAGGATTATGGTCAGCTTTTAAGCTGGATGGATGCTTACGATCTGTCTTCTCAACCAGAGAAATTAGGACAGCGTCCTCTTTTGTTTTGGCATGGTACCCAAGACGAGAAAATTCCTTATGCTGATGTGGAAGCCTTTGTGGCAGAAAATCCAGAAGCAAATCTGCAGTTTATCTCGCGAGAAGAACGCCATCTGGTGCGTGGAGAAACGATGGATCAAGTCACAGCTTTTTTCGTGGCAGAGCTCAATCAAACCAATCCATGACACTGTTTGCTCAAAGAAAAAGATTGTGTGAAAAGGTACAAGCATAAAACTCGTTTTTTGTCACGCGATAACCTATACTGTAGGGTGCAAAAAAAGGAGGAATTGGTTTGACATACCGCGTTTTATTATTTTATAAATATACAACAATTGAAGATCCGGAAAGCTTCGCCAAGGAGCATTTAGCATTTGGAAAAGAAATTGGCATCAAGGGCCGTATTTTAGTAGCCAATGAAGGGATCAATGGCACGCTTTCTGGAACGGTTGAAGCAACAAATCGCTATATGGAAAAAATGGAAGCTGATCCCCGTTTTAAAGGGATTTTTTATAAAATCGATGAAGTAGAAGAACATGCGTTTAAAAAGCTATTCGTTCGTCCGCGCAAAGAATTGGTTTCATTGAACCTGGAAGATGACATCGATCCATTAGAAATGACTGGAAAATATTTAGATCCTAAAGCGTTCAAAGAAGCTTTGTTAGATGAAGATACCGTGGTGATCGATGCCCGTAACGATTATGAATATGACTTAGGCCATTTCCGAGGAGCCGTTCGTCCCGATATCCGCAGCTTCCGTGAGTTGCCGCAATGGATCATCGATAATAAAGAAAAATTTATGGATAAAAAAGTCGTTACTTATTGTACTGGTGGTATCCGTTGTGAAAAATTCTCAGGCTGGTTGCTGCGAGAAGGCTTTGATGATGTGGCCCAACTTCATGGTGGTATCTTTGCTTATGGGAATGACCCAGAAGTTCAAGGCGAGCTTTGGGATGGCAAAATGTACGTCTTTGATGAACGCATTAGTGTGGAAATCAATCATGTGGATAAAAAAGTTATTGGTCGCGACTGGTTTGATGGCACACCTTGCGAGCGCTATGTAAACTGTGCCAACCCAGAATGCAATCGCCAATTTTTGACTTCTGAAGAAAATCAAGCTGCCCATTTAGGTGCCTGTAGCTATGATTGTGCCATCCACGAACACAACCGTTACGTGGAACAACATGGGATCACAGAAGCGGAAAAAGCTGAACGGCTAAAAAACTTTGCAACAAACAATGAAACAGTCACTGCCTAAAACGACAACTGTTTCACAGGAAATAATTGAATAGAAGGGTCGCACGTGAGTCCGAAAACTGGTTTCGCTCAGTCAAGTTTTCAATCTTCCGTGCGACTTTTTGAATGGACAAAATTGGAAACGACCGTTTTTTAATTATCTGAAAAATCTAACTATTCCAATTGTTCTTTTTTCTTTCCTATCGAGAAAAAACGCAAGGCTCTCGCATATTTCACGATTTTAGAGTAAACTATACCTAATTGTGGAAGAGGAAAGAGGAATTCAGATGAAAATTGTTATTGCTGGTGCAGGTGCTATGGGCAGCCGTTTTGCTATTATGCTAAAAAGAGGCGGAAATGACGTCACGTTGATCGACGGCTGGCCGGCGCATATCGAAGCGATCCGTGAACACGGATTACGAGCGAACTTAAACGGTGAAGAGATCGCAGTCCCTTTTTCGATCTATTCGCAAAATGAGATCCCAACGACTGTACAAGCAGACTTGATCCTGGTCTTTACTAAAGCGATGCAACTGGATCAAATGATGCAAACGATCAAACCGATGATCGGAGAGCAAACGAAAGTCTTATGCTTATTAAACGGGATCGGTCATGAGGACACGATTGAAAAATATGTCAGCACGGATAAAATCTTTTTAGGAAATACCATTTGGACGGCGGACTTGATTGGTCCTGGTAATGTTCGCTTGTTTGGGGATGGTTCTGTAGAACTGCAAAATATCGAACCGGGCAAAGAAGAAGATGCCCGTCAATTAGCGGCAGTCTTGGCTGATGCTGGGTTAAATGCGTCTTATTCTGAGAACATTCGCTACTCCATCTATCGCAAAGCCTGTGTCAACGGCACACTAAATGGTTTGTGTTCGATTTTAAATGTGAATATTGCCCAATTCGGACAAACCTCAACGGCGCGTGCGATGGTCCAAACGATTGTGGAAGAATTTGCGGCAGTTGCTACCCATGAATCTGTTCAACTGGATGTATCCGAAGTAGTCCACCATATTGAGGAAACCTATGATCCAGAAGGCATCGGAATGCACTATCCATCCATGTATCAAGATTTGATCAATAATCATCGCAAAACCGAGATCGATTATATCAATGGCGCAATCTCACGAAAAGGCCGCAAGTACCAAGTGCCAACGCCTTATTGTGACTTTTTGACTCAAATGATCCATGCCAAGGAAGATATTTTAGCAGCAGAGTAAACACTTCTGCGAAGGTAATAACTCTTAAAATCGCTAGCAGTCAGTAGCGATTTTAAGAGACTGCATCCAAATCATTCAGCAAAAAGTCTTTTCGCTCGCTCATAGCAGAAACACTATGAGGGCGAAAAGACTTTTTTTATTGATTTCGAGTGAGTCTGCTTATTTTTTCTTGATGCGAATCGCATAAGAATCCAACAATATTCGAGCAATGACCGATAAGGGCAGTCGTGAGCGGACTTCATAATCAGGGAAAAAGGAAATTTCTGATTTGAAGCCAATCAAAGAAAGCTCGACTAATTCCAGCAAGCGGCTTTCTTTTGAGGCGGTGATCAAAAGCGATCCGATTTCTTTGTCGTAACAATTTTGAGCCGCGATGACTAATTCTTCGGTTTCCCCATTTAATGAAACAAAAATCACGGTATCTTCTTTGCGTAAACGCTTACTGATCGTAGTGATAATATTGGGATCAGTGTACAACTCACAATATTTATCCACCAGTTGAAATTTTGTCTTCATTTCTTCCCCAATCAATTCTGAAAAGCCCCGTGCAAAAATAACGATTCGTTTCGCGTTGTATATTTTTTGGATCGCATCTTCAATAGTGCCCGTATCCAGCATATTTAAGGTACGAATGACTTCTTGTTCATTTTTAATAATGGAGCGACGGATCTCTTCATCCACCATCTCCACGTTTGAAAAATTCAAGGTCATATTCGATTGCTCTTTTAAATGATGTTTAAAAGAGGTGTAGCCCTCATAGCCCTTTTTCTTCATGGTTCGGACGATCGTTGTCGTTGAAACATTTGCCAGTTCACTTAGTTTGATAATCGAAAGGCTCGGAATTTCTGAAAGGTTTTGCGTAATGTAATTCCATAAAAATAGTTCTGCTTCACTTAATTTGTTGTCCATCTTGCCACCTCTTATCGCTATTTTAGTGTGATTGTATCTGAAAATCAAATGGAATCAAACAAGATTGAAAATGTTTTCAACAGAATGGATCGTTTTAGAAAACATGTACATTCAGAAACAGTGCATACTTAAGGTACAGCAAGGAGGAACAATTATGGGAACGATTTACACATGCACGATGAATTTAGCGATTGACTTATTTATTGAAACAGAACAGCTTTTGCCTCAAGTTGTCAATCGTACACTAGATGATGATATCCAAGCCAATGGCAAAGGGGTGAACGTTTCTCTTATTTTGAAAATGCTAGGTATTCCCAGCACTGCTTTAGGATTTAGTGGTGGCTTTACAGGAAAATATATTGAAGATTTTTTAAGCGAAAAGCACATCAAGAACGATTTTGTAGCGGTTAATGGAATGACAAGGATCAATGTCTTTACACAAGTCAACGAAGAAAACAAAGAATATAAATTGGTCAATCAAGGACCAGCGATCAGTCCAGAAAATGTGGAACGATTGTTAGCAAAAATCAAGACTCTTGTTCCAGGTGATTTTCTCTGTGTTTCTGGGAGTTTGCCAAAAGGTGTTCAGCCGACGGTTTTGATTGAGATCAGTAAAATCTGTCAGGAACGAGAAGTCAAGCTGATTATTGATAGTAGTTATAAGGAAGTTCGGGAATGTTTGCAGTATCGTCCTTACTTAATCAAACCAAATGAAGAAGAGTTAGCGACACTATTTGATGTCACCACGATCGCACCCGAAGATTATCAGAAATACGGTCAAATGTTAATTGCAGAAGGAGCGCAAAATGTGTTGCTGTCTTTAGGAAGTGAGGGGGGGATTTTTTTAAATGAAGCAACTTGTCTGATCGCTAATGCTCCAAAAGGCAAAGTGGTAAATACAGCCTGTGCGGGAGACAGCTTATTAGGGACCTTTATTGCTGGGATGGTTCGCAAGGAGAAGGTTTCTCATACATTGAAAAGAAGTATTGCAGCGGGAAGTTCAACTGCTTTTAAAAAGGGATTGACTGACTTTTTAGATATCCCTGAATTGGAAGCGCAAATACATGTTCATAGAAAGGAAGTCCATAAATGACAAAATTTCAGATAGTAGCTGCGACGGGATGTCCGACGGGGATCGCGCATACGTATATGGCACAAGAAGCATTAGAGCAAGCCGCTAAGAAGCGAGGCATTTCGATCAAAGTAGAGACTCATGGACAGATTGGGATCGAAAATGCATTGACTGCTAAAGAGATCGAAGCTGCCGACGCAGTCATTATCGCGGCTGATAAAGATGTTCAAGCCGAACGTTTTGCAGGCAAAAAAATCATTGATGTCCCGGTAGCTTCGGGCATTCGCAATGCGGATCAATTGATCGCTGATGCCTTAGAGGGTGCAGGGAAAATCAAACAGTCGAAGCAATCTGTTCCGACCGATAAAGAAGAAGTAGCCGTCAGTGGGATTGGACATACGATCTACAAAAACTTAATGAATGGTGTCTCTCATATGTTGCCGTTTGTGGTCAGTGGGGGAGTCTTGATTGCTATTTCATTTCTTTGGGGGATTTATTCGGCTGATCCAACTAACGCTCAGTACAACGAATTTGCTGCCCGACTCAATGGAATCGGTGGTTTTGCTATGAGTATGATGGTCCCGATCCTATCAGCATTTATTGCGGAGAGCATCGCGAAACGACCAGGACTAGTGGTTGGGTTTGTTGGGGGCTTGATCGCGGCAGACGGCGGCACTGGTTTCTTAGGTGGGATCGTTTCAGGTTTCTTAGCCGGTTATGTCGTGCTAGGTCTGATGAAGGCATTGATTCTTTTACCTAAATCATTAGATGGTTTGAAAGCAATTTTTCTTTATCCTGTTTTAGGAGTCTTGATTACAGGACTGATTATGGACTTTGTGTCAGGACCGATGGCAACAATCAACGAAGCAATGATGTCCTTCTTAGCTGGTTTCGAAAACTCTAGTCCCTTTGTATTAGGAATTATTGTTGGCTGTATGTGTGCATTCGATATGGGAGGACCAATCAATAAAGCAGCTTATGTAACAGGTACTGCTTTATTGGCACAAGGAAATACTAGTTTCATGGCAGGAGTTTCGGCAGCATGCATTGCCCCACCATTGATTACAGGTTTTGCCGTTTTATTCTTTGGGAAGTATTTTGATGCAAATGAAAAAAATGCTGGATTAGTCAATTTTATCTTAGGCTCAACACATATTACAGAAGGAGCGATTCCTTTTGCGGCAAAAGACCCGCTGAGAGTGTTACCGATCATGATGTTTGGTTCTTCGATTGCTGCTGTACTGACCTATCTCTTCAAAGTGCAAGTGCCTGCACCTCATGGTGGCTTCCTGGTATTACCCGTTGTTACTCATGGTCTTTTATGGGTAAGTGCGATTTTGGCAGGATCGATCGCAGGTGGTTTGTTGCTAGGATTGGTTCAAAAAAGAAAAGTTGCCAAACAGAGAATGGACGTGAAAGCATGATTACGGAAGAATATATTTTTATCGATTCCCTCTTAAAGAATAAAGCAGAAGCTTTATCATTTCTAGCAAAAGAAAGTCGGAGACAAGGCGATGCTACGAATGCTTCAGAAGTGGAAGCAGCATTTATCCTTCGAGAAGAACAAGGCTCTACAGGCATGATGGATGGTTTTGCCATTCCTCATGCGAAGAGCAGTGTTATTAGACGACCATTTATTAGTGTAATCAAACTTAGAGAAGCAATCGATTGGGACAGTTTAGACGGACAAAAAATCCATACGATCATCGCTATGTTTATACCAGAGAATGAAGCTGGGAGTACCCACCTTACGATTTTATCTCAAGTGGCAAGGATGCTGATGAAAGAAGATTTTAAAAAAGCGATCCAAACAACTACTTCTAAAACAGCTTTACTACAAGTAATGAATCAGTATCTAGAAGGGAATTAAAAAAATGACTACGACAATGAAGCAACCGATAGCAGTAACAAAACTTTGTAATTCAAAAGGAATCATCAGTGCCTTAGCGATCGATCAAAGAGGCGCATTAAAGAGGATGCTAAGTCAATATAAAAAAGAAGTGTCGGATGCAGCGATCGAGCAGTTTAAAACCATCGTCTCTGAAGAACTAACACCCTATGCATCGGCTATTTTATTAGATCCAGAATACGGACTTCCGGCAGCAAAAGAACGCGCTCAGCAAACTGGTCTATTGATGGCTTATGAAAAAACGGGGTATGACGCAACGACGCCTGGGAGACTCCCAGACTCGTTAAATTATTGGTCAGTCAAGAAGCTCAAAGAGGCAGGAGCAGATGCCTGTAAGTTTTTACTCTACTATGATGTAGACGAAAGCGATGCGATCAACGATCAAAAGAAAGCTTATATAGAACGAATCGGTTCTGAATGTCTGGCGGAAGGGCTGCCCTTTTTCTTAGAGCTAGTCTCCTATGATGCGACCATTTCGGATAACACATCGAAAGAATACGCAACGATCAAACCACATAAAGTCAATCAAATGATGAAGGTTTTTGCGGAGTCGCGCTATAACGTGGCTGTTTTGAAAGTAGAAGTTCCTGTCAATATGAAGTTTGTTGAAGGGTTCGGAAATGAAGTTGTCTATACACAAAAAGAGGCTGCAGCATTCTTTAAAGAACAAAGCCAAATGACTGCTTGTCCATTTATTTTTCTTAGCGGGGGCGTCAGTGCGGAGCTTTTTCAAGAAACCCTCCGTTTTGCCAAAGCAGCTGGTTCAACCTTCAATGGTGTATTATGCGGGCGAGCAACTTGGGCAGATGGTGTTAAGGTATTTGCCACTAAAGGAGAAGCTGCTGCAAGACAATGGATGCAAACAGACGGTAGAAAAAACATCGAAACATTGAATGAAGTGCTAATGGAAACAGCTTCTTCTTGTCAGGCAACAACTGAATGATTTCTTTCAATGGGAATATCTGAACTTGGGGAAATAAGGTGTCAACATATGCTGGCTTCCAGACGGTTAAACGGATATCTGAGATTGACTTTCGCCGAAGTCTTCATTTGAAAAAGTCAACGAGTTGGGTCATTCTTAAGGAGCGTACTAACCAATCTCCGCCTTTTTAATACACTCTAATTTCAATCGTTTCAATTAGCTTAGGGAATTTTCCTAAGCTTTTTTTGTGGAAGAAAAAGGTAGGAGTTTTTCTTTCTTTGACTGCTTGTTATTGGAGTGGCTTTGTTGTGGAAAAATCGAGAGCAATTAGTACACAAACCATCCTTTAAAAAAGAGTGGATGGCTCCATCTAAGGAGAAGATAGGATAGAATAGAAGTCGCTTCAACATGAATTCTTTCAGTTGCAAAATAAAATTGCATTGTTTTATAAGGCAAACGGTCTGAAGATTATTCAGTGAATTCGTACACTTTTTTTCCAGATCTTTGAAAAAATCCTGTCTTAATTATTATTGGTCAACGCTTATACTGAAAGCGTAATCAAATTGTAGGAGGGAACGTATGAAAGACTGGTTAAATATAGCTGGAAAAACCGTGATCGTAACAGGAGGTTCTTCAGGAATCGGAAAGAGGATTGTCGAAAGTTTATTAGAGCAAGGGGTGAATGTGGCAAATTTTGACCTTACAGAAGCTACCCAACAACATGACAATTTGTTGTTTGTTGAAACGGATATTTCAGTAAGGGAAGAGGTGGAGTCAGGTGTAGAAAAAGTCGTTGAGCGGTTTGGAACTGTCGATGGTTTAGTGAACAATGCAGGGATCAATATTCCACGTCTTTTAGTAGATAAGAAAGATCCTCATGGGAAATATGAATTATCAGATCCTATTTTTGACAAGATGAGTGCAATCAATCAAAAGGGCGTTTTCCTAATGACGCAAACAGTAGCCCGAGAATTGGTCAATAAAAAATCTGGAGTCATCATCAATATGTCATCAGAATCAGGGCTTGAAGGATCTGAAGGGCAAAGTGCATATGCTGCTACCAAAGCGGCACTCAATAGCTATACAAGATCATGGGCAAAAGAATTAGGAAAATCAAATGTTCGAGTGGTGGGTATTGCACCCGGCATCATGGAAGAAACAGGTTTGAGAACGCCTGCCTATGAGGAGGCATTGGCTTACACAAGAGGGACGACAGTTGAAAAACTGCGAGAAGGATACACAAAAACGAGTACAATTCCTCTAGGTCGGAGTGGCAAATTGACAGAAGTAGCTGACTTGGTCTGCTATTACCTGTCTGATCGATCCAGTTATATTACAGGAGTGACAACAAATGTAGCGGGAGGAAAAACTAGGGGATAGATATAGGGGGATAAAATGGCATTCGTAAATCGATGGTATCAAATCTTAGACTTGTTAATAACCCATAAGGATATTTCAATCATTGATTTACAGAAAAAGTTGAGCAGTAGTTCAAAAACAGTAAAGAGTAGTATTGATCTGCTTAATGAAGAACTAATTGGTATTGCGAAAATCGTGCAAAGGAAAAAGAGCTATTCGATTGAGGTAGAAGACGCTGAAGAATTTGAACTCATTTTGGCTGGAAAGTTAAAAAAAGAAACCGATTTTAACTCAGCAAGTAAACGGGTGGCATTTATCCTAAAACAATTGATCGAGGAAAAGTCATTTATTTTAATTGACGATCTGTCTGAAGCGCTAGGGATCAGTAGGAGTACTGTCTATAATGATTTTCGGATGCTAAAAAAGCTACTCAAACCTTTTGATACAGAAGTAATCGGAACGCCAAACAGAGGAATTCAGATTAAAGGAAGTGAATTTAATCTGCGTTTGCTTTACATCTATTATGTACAAGATTATTTTTATGAAAATTATTTAGAAAACGATACACAAGCAATGATCCAAAAAATCATTTCTCTCTCAGGGATTCCGCAGTATTATGGTCGTTTACTGTATAAAGTGATTTCTATTTCCATGAAAAGGATCATTGAAGGGAATTATTTAGAGACGATACCGAATTGTTATACAAATTTCATCAAAGAAGAAGAACAAATCGAGCAGTTGATCTATCATCTAGAGACCAAATACCGAGTGACTTTAAGTCAAACAGAACAGGACTTTCTCTGGTTCCCGTTAAATTTATCTGCAAATTCCTTAATTGAGCGTACGGTTGTCCCGACAGCAGTCGAACAGTACTTTAAAGCGATGCTAAAGCGAATCCATCGCACGCTCGTTTTGGATATCAATGAGAAAGTTTTGTTTTTAGAAATGAAAGAACACTTAAAGTATATGATCAACCGAATCGTGGTCCAAGCAAAATTAAGCGATTTGTTTTACGGCGAAATCGAGCGACAATATCCCTTTGCCTATGAATTAGCCAAAGTCGGTCTACAAGAGATTGAAGAAGTGGTTGGTCGAACCATACCCACAGTCGAAATCAGTTATCTAGCACTTTATTTTGAACTTGCTTTGAAAAGCCAACAAAACGAACCAGCCAAAAAGCAAATTGCTGTAGTTTGTCACAGTGGCAGAGGTACGGCGATGATCATTCGTCGTCAATTGGAACGAGTCTTAGGCAATGATATTCGCATCACCCATTTATCAGAGGAAGCCTATCAGCAGGAAAATCTGACCGATTACTTCGCCATTTTTACCACGATTCCATTAAAACATTTAGAGCAAGTGAAAAGTCCAATCATTAAATTGACCAACTTATTTGACGATCATTGGTTGCGCAATGAGTGGGAAAAAGCCGAACGCTTGCAGTCAGTAGGGAAGCAGTCGATCCTCTTACATTTTAACCACTTAGATCCTGACTTGACCTATCAAGAGAATGTCCAGTCAATGATCGCCGAATTAACAAAGGAGCATATAGTAGATGAGTGCTTTTTGGAACGAATCAGACAAAGAGAGGAAAAACATGCCACGATTTTTGATTCTGAGATTGGCTTTCCCCATGCGATCAATGATCAAACAGATAAAATCGTTCTGTCGATAGGTGTATTCAAAAGGAAATTGGTTACTCCTGAGGGCAATATCAAACTGATTTTTTTGTTAGGTATTCCAAGTGAATTGACAGGGAAAAACGAACAAGACTTGTTACGCATTTATGATGAATTATTTGCGATTGCTGGCAACGCGGATTTCAGAGAAGAAATCAGTGCCCGAGAAAATCTATTGGCATTGAAAGAATGGCTTTATCAGAAGGAGTTGATTATATGAGTTTTGTTTATCTATTTGGTATTTTTGCCTTAGGCGCCTATTTGTTACAAATTCTTTTTGGGTTAAAACAGATCAAACACTTTAATCAAAACTATCAGCAACTGCGCAAAAAAGGCAAGGTAGCGATTGGACGCAGAGCTGGGAAAATAAAAGCAGGAACGATCGTTTTATTTGCGGTCGATCCAGCAGGAATCATTCTTGATGCCAGAAAGATGCAAGGGGTAACCGTGTTGGCGAAGTTTAAAGAGCTGCCGGTCTATCTAGGAGAAGATATTCATTATATCGATAAGTACCATCCCAATGTGCAAAAAGAAAACAAGTTGACGATTCAAGCGATGGAAAATGCCAGAGAAATCTATTTGCGCACAGAAGCCGGGAACTATACCGAAAGTCAAGGAGTGTCGCCTGTAACACTGTTGAAAATACAAATACAAACATGGAAAGAGAAAATATACATGAAAGAAAAAAGGAGTGCAAAATAATGGAGTATATTACAAAATTTGCTGAAGGTTTTATGAGCCTTTTTCAAACCGGAGCAGAAACCTTTATCTCATGGATGACAGGTATCGTTCCAGTGGTGCTAATGCTGATGGTCGCCATGAATACGCTGATTGCTTTCTTAGGAGAAGAACGCGTGACCAAAGTGGCACGTTTATCTTCAAAAAATCCTTTTACTCGCTATTTGCTTTTACCTTTCCTATCTGCCTTTATGTTAGGAAATCCAATGTCGTTTACTATGGCTCGCTTTTTACCTGAATACTATAAACCTAGCTATTATGCTTCACAAGCGCAATTTTGTCACACCAGTAATGGGGTATTTCCTCATATCAATCCGGGAGAACTCTTTGTATGGTTGGGTATTGCCCAAGGAATCACAACATTAGGCTTAAACTCGATGGAGCTGGCGATTCGTTATCTGTTGGTCGGTATGATCATGAACTTTATTGGTGGTTGGGTCACCGACTTTACGACTGCTTACGTGTGTAAGCAGCAAGGCATCACTTTGAGTAAAACCGTCAAACTAGTGGCAGAATAAGGAGGAATCAAGATGACGTATAAAAGTATACGAGTAGTCAAAGGCAGCGGTGGTTATGGCGGTCCCTTAGTGATCACGCCGACAGAAGAAAGACATAAATTTATTTACATTACTGGTGGTGGTGAGCGACCTGCAATCGTTGATAAAATTGTTGAATTAACGGGAATGGAAGCAGTCAATGGCTTTAAAACATCGATTCCCGATGATGAAATTGCATTGGCAATCATTGACTGTGGTGGCACACTACGTTGCGGTATTTATCCCAAAAAAGGGATTCCGACGATCAATGTCGTCGCAACGGGGAAAAGCGGGCCATTAGCACAATATATCAATGAACAGATCTATGTTTCGGCGGTTGGGGTCGACCAAATTTCATTAAGCGAAGAGCAAGAAGCAATCACTGTCACCAATGAAGCAACAGCTCCTAAGCGGGAATTTACCTACGATACTTCGAAAAAAATCACGGAGCAAAAAGCCGAGCAACAAAATTTTATTGCCAAGATCGGGATGGGCGCCGGGAAAGTCGTTGCGACCTTTAACCAATCTGCACGAGATGGGGTTCAGACGATGATCAATACCGTCATTCCCTTCATGGCATTTGTTTCCCTGTTGATTGGGATCATTCAAGGGTCAGGCGTTGGAAATTTCTTTGCGAATGTAATGGCGCCATTGGCTGGCAATATTTGGGGATTGATGATCATTGGCTTTATTTGTTCCTTGCCATTTCTCTCCCCGTTACTTGGACCAGGGGCAGTGATCAGTCAAGTGATTGGAACTCTGATTGGGGTCGAGATCGGTAAAGGAACGATTCCACCTCAACTTGCTCTACCTGCATTATTTGCGATCAATACTCAAAATGCCTGTGATTTCATTCCAGTTGGGTTAGGATTAGAAGAGGCAGAAGCGGAAACGGTTGAGGTTGGGGTACCTTCTGTTCTTTATTCTCGTTTCTTAAATGGTGTACCACGGGTCTTCGTAGCATGGCTTGCAAGTTTTGGACTTTATAGTTAAATCAGTATAGGAGGAAGCAGAAATGGCAGTTTTTACTACGACAGTTCTTTCAATCGGTGTGGAGGCAGAATTATTTCGCGAAGAAAATATGATCATTCTTTTTGGCAAAGATGCACCGGCAGCATTAGCTGACTATTGTTACAATATTGAAGTACAGCCAATGAATGGCACGATTACATCTGAACAAAAATTATGGATCGATGATCAAAGCTATCAAATTACCTCGGTAGGTGATGTGGTATCAAGGAATTTGCAAGAGTTAGGACACATCACGATTAAATTTGATGGCAGTTCGACCTCTGAATTACCAGGCACACTTTATGTAGAAGAAAAAACGATCCCTGTGATTGAAAAAGGAACAAAAATCAGTATTAAGTAAGGAAACTGTCTAGTAAAACGTAAGATTGAAGGAGTGTAAACAATGGAATTCTTTTTGGATACAGTAAATCTTGAGGAAATCACCCACTATCAAAAGGTACTCCCGCTGGCAGGAGTAACCTCGAACCCCACGATTTTGAAAGCTGCGGGGAACATCGACTTTTTTACTCATTTGCAAGCAGTGAAAGAACGAATCGGAGAAGCGTCCTTACACGTTCAAGTGGTTGGGGAAACTGTCGATGAGATGATCCTAGATGCAGAAACGATTATCAATAAGCTGGGAAACGACGTCTATATCAAAATCCCTGTCAATGAAAATGGGTTAGAAGCCATCAAACGATTAAAAGAGCGTGAATTCAATTTAACAGCTACAGCCATTTATACCGAATTACAGGGGTTCTTAGCGATTGGTGCTGGAGTCGATTATTTGGCGCCATACTATAACCGTATGGAAAATATCAATGTTGATGCACCAACAGTCATTGAATCATTGGCACAAGCGATTCATACCACTCAAGCACAAAGTAAGATCCTTGCTGCAAGCTTTAAGAACACTGCGCAAATGAATCGCGCGATTCGTGCAGGGGCACATGCGCTCACTGCTGATCCAGACATCTATCGACAGGGATTAGCCATGCCTTCCATTCAAAAAGCAATAACGGACTTTCACAATGACTGGGTCGAGACATTTGAGTCGCCATCGATTCAGGGGTTATGCCAATGATGCCAACGGTAATTTTTGATATGGATGGGGTTATCGTAGATTCTGAGTATACGTTTTTAGAATCAAAAACAGCGATGCTTCATAGTGAAGGACACCTTGTAGATGAGTCGTATCACTATCAGTTCATGGGGACCACTGCAGAATTTATGTGGGAAAAAATGAAGGAAGAATTACAGTTACAAAAATCTGTTTCAGCGTACATTGAAGAAATGAATCTCAGAAGAAAAGCGTTGATCACGCGTGATGGCGTCAAAGCGATTCCTCATGTGCAAACATTGATTCGGCAGTTAGCAGAAGCGAACTTTCAGCTTGGTGTTGCTTCCTCTTCTCCCAAAAAAGAGATTGAGGAGAACCTGGATCAATTGCAGTTGCGAAACTATTTTACTGAGATCGTCAGTAGTGAAGAGGTAGCACGCTCGAAACCTTTTCCCGACGTATTCTTGAAAGTAGCGTCTTTGTTGGGCACGAACCCTCAGCAATGTATCGTCATTGAAGATACGATCAATGGCTGTAAAGCTGCCAAAGATGCGGGTATGTACTGTATTGGTTTTGCAAATCCAGCATTCCCTGCGCAAGATCTGCCAGCGGATCAAACGATCATTGATTTTCGTGACCTGAATGTGCAAGGATTGAAAACCATTAAATAATACGCACGTCTAAAATGACCAGCCTATAAAGGATGATTGCTAATGAAGCTGGAATCATCCTTTATAGGCTGGTCATTTTTAATTTTTTTGCATGATAGTCAAAGAATAAGCTTATTCTGTCGGCAGATCCGCCATAAACCGTTCACTACCTTGAAAGACCGCTAATTGATTGACACCAAAGGAACGCAGCAGATCGCTCATCGCTGCAAAATCTAATCGATAATCACTGGCTTTATGGGCATCAGAGCCGAGGGTGAACAATTTACCCCCGACACTTTGATACAGCGGGATAGCATATTGGTAAAGGTGGGCATTTTGATAGGGGCCAAAGCTCTTAGCGTTGATTTCCATCGCTAAGTCACGGGCAACGATTTTTTTGAAGATCGTCGTTAACTCTGTTTCAAAATGGGCGGCCAACTCCTCAGCCGTAAATTGGAAACGACGCAAGCCATAATCAAAGTGGGTCACGATATGCCCGTCTGGAAACGAGTCCAACACGTGGGCCATTTGGTCAAAGTATTGTTTGGCGACTGCAAATTTGTCCTTCTTCAACACGGCATCGTCCATATAATCAAAGGTACCGTTTTGATGGATACTGATCAATTTCAAGTCATAAGGATGGCTTTCAAGATAGCGCAAGATTTCTTGTTCTTGACCAGGCACGACACCAATCTCGATGCCTTTTAAGAGTTTCGTCGCTGTGGTCTCTTGCAGCTTCTGGTGGGTTTTTACTAGTAATTCATAGTCAGGAATATCATCACGGAATCCCGAATAGGGGTTCTTCAAATCGAAATGATCTGTCGCAACGAAGTAGGCAGGCTGGTAAGCTAGATAATTCTCAAACTGTTCATCTGAATCAAAAGACAAAAATGTATGCAGATGTTGATCATAATAATTCATAAACAAGACTCCTTTTCTTGAATACGATACCACAAAAAAGCAGAAGAAACTATGATTGGCTGAGAAAAGGTTTTCTCTTAGGCAATTTTTCGCTTATAATAAATAAGAATAGAGCGAAGGAGTCGGTCAGCCATGAGTATGTATCTTGAAATTCCTGAATTTGAAAGTGAATTTCGTTTTCGAACGTTTCTAAATGATGGTTTGACCATCGTTTATCCCCATGTCCATAAAGAAATCGAGATCATTTACGCTAAGCGTGGCACGGTGAATATTGGTGTTGACGATACGATCATTGAGTTGGAGGAAGGGGATCTGTATCTTTTTTCCAGCGGGCAACCCCACTATTTTCTAGCATCGCCTGAGAGTGAACGCTATGTCTATCAATTTGATATGCAGCTTTTTGAAGAGCCGTTGCTGCGAGAAAATGAAGTATCCTTGATGACACTCTTTGAAGAAGGGGAGCCCCACAGCAAAAATTGGCCAGCGAGTTTTACGGAAAAAATAACAGGTCTCTTGATCGAGTTGTATCAGTTGGAAGAGGAAAATGTTGTTGGGAAGCGTTATTTGACTCTCGGGCTGCTTTACCAGTTGATCGGGGAGTGCTATCAAAGCTTGCCAAAGCGAAAACGAGCCGTCAATCCACTAAAACGAACGGCCGCACAATACAAAGAAACCTTGCAGCGTCTGAATGATGTCTTTGAGTACATCGAATCCCATTACCAAGAAGTCTTGACGATGGAGGACACCGCAAGACATGTAGGGTTTAGTCCCCATTATTTCACGCGTTTCTTTAAAACCAATACTGGCAAGACCTTCATGCAGTTTTTGACGGAATACCGCATCAATCAAGCCAAATTTATCTTGGCAAATGAAAAGATCCCGATGGCAGAAGTCGCTGAAAAAGCAGGCTTTGCCAGTGTCAAAACATTTCATCATGTCTTTAAGGAAGCTGTTGGTCAATCACCGTTGCAGTACCAGAAACAATTGAATCAAAATTGATAGAAACAGCCGATGAGCCTTTGCTTGTCGACTATTTTTTTGTTGATCTGGCACTATTTTTTTCTCGATAGTGTTTTTTTAAGCGCTTTGCATAAATTGTGGAGTGGTTCTTTTTGTTAAAGTTTCATAAGATAATTTTCGGGAATTTTTTCAATGGAAACTGGGAAGAACTGCTTTCGATGTTTCGCTATAATGAGGGGGTAGAAAATAATAAGCGTTTTCAGGAGGAAAGATATGACAGTTAAAGTTGGAATCATTGGGTGCGGTGGGATCGCAAACGGCAAGCACATGCCTGCCTTGTCTCAAGTAGAGGAAGTAGAAATGGTTGCCTTTTGTGATCTGCTGGTTGAACGTGCAGTTGAAGCGAAATCAGCATTTGGGACCGAAGATGCTCAAGTATTCAGCGATTATCAAGAAATGTTGGCACAAGCTGATCTAGATGTGATCCATGTGTGTACACCAAACGCCTCACATGCTGAGTTGACGATTGCTGCACTAGAAGCGGATTGTCATGTCATGTGTGAAAAACCAATGGCAAAAACAGCGGCAGAAGCCAAAGCAATGATCGAAGCAGCCAACCGAACAGGAAAAAAACTCACGATCGGCTACCAAAACCGTTTTAGAAAAGATTCTCGTTATCTTCATGAAGTGTGCGCCGAAGGACAATTAGGAAACATTTATTTTGGGAAAGCTCATGCGATCCGTCGTCGGGCTGTGCCAACTTGGGGTGTTTTCCTTGATGAAGAGGCGCAAGGCGGCGGTCCTTTGATCGATATCGGTACCCACGCATTGGATCTGACCTTATGGATGATGAACAATTACAAACCAAAATTTGTTGTCGGAAAAGCGTATCATGAGTTGTCGCAAACCAAAAATGCCGCAAATGCTTGGGGCCCTTGGGACCCAGAGAAATTCTCAGTAGAAGATTCGGCCTTTGGTTTTGTGGTCATGGAAGATGGCGCAACGATTTTCTTAGAAGCCAGCTGGGCGCTCAACAGCTTGGATGTGAAAGAAGCCAAAACGACACTGATGGGTAGCAAAGCCGGTGCGGATATGAACAACGGTTTGACCATCAATGGGGAAGACCACAGCTTGCTGTATGAAAAAAATATCGAACTTGAAACAGGCGGCGTTGATTTTTATGAAGGAAACGGGGAGACGCCAGAAATTTTAGAAGCACAATCGTGGATCCATGCGATCATCAACGATACCGAACCAGTGGTCAAACCTGAAGAAGCAATGGTCGTGACGGAGATTCTAGAAGCGATCTACAAATCATCGCAAACCGGTGAGCCAGTCTACCTATAAGAACTGCTGGAAGAAAAGGAGCGAGCACAAATGACAAAACCGAAAATCGCTTTACAGCTTTGGAGTATTCAAGAGGACTGCAAGACAAATCTTTTTGATGCGTTGAAAACAGTAAAACAAAACGGCTATGACGGTGTTGAATTTGCCGGTTATCATGGACACAGCGCTGTTCAGATCAAAGAAATGCTGGAGCAGTTGGATTTGGCGGTCGCGGCTTCCCATATCCCGTTTGAAGCATTGCAAGATCGTTTTGAAGAAACCGTCGCTTTTGAAAAAACGATTGGCAATCAACGAATCGTGATTCCGTATGCCAGCTTTGATTCTTTGGAAAAATGGCAAGCCTTTGCTGCGGAGCTGACCCAGATCACCCAAAAATTGCAGGCAGAAGGGCTGACTTGCTACTACCACAACCATGCCCATGAATTTACTGAAGTTGCTGGAAAATCCATGATCGATGAACTGATCAAAGACAATCCGCAACTGCGTTTGGAAGCCGACCTTTACTGGTTAGCCTTTGCAAATGTGGCTATTTTACCTTGGCTAAAGGAACGCGAAACGAAGGTCGGCTTGGTTCATATCAAAGATATGCAAGAGCAGCCGCAGGAAAGCACCGAGATCGGCAATGGGATTTTACCAATTAAGTCGTATGTAGAAGCAGCTAAAGCATTAGAACTACCATGGCTGATCGTCGAGCAGGAAGCGTTTCAAAAATTCGCTCCTTTAGAAGCCAGCGGGATTGATTATCTGCAATTAAAAGACATCGTAGAGGAGGTCTACCAATGATCCATGTTACGGTATGGAACGAGTTTCGTCATGAAAAAACGAATGAGACCGTCAAAAAAATGTATCCAGAAGGAATCCATGGTCAAATTGCCAATTTTTTAGCAGAGGATGATTTTCAAGTACGAACGGCGACCCTTGATGAACCAGAACACGGGTTGACGGAGCAAGTATTGGCTGACACGGATGTGTTGGTTTGGTGGGGCCATATGGCGCATGAAGAAGTCGATGATGCTATCGTTGCTCGTGTGCAGCAGCGTGTATGGGAAGGAATGGGACTGATCGTCTTGCATTCTGGCCACTTTTCGAAAATCTTTAAAACGTTGATGGGAACGTCGTGCGATTTGAAATGGCGGGTAGACGATCAGCATGCGCGGATCTGGAATGTTAATCCAAGCCACCCAATCGCTGAAGGAGTCGGCGAATGGATCGAACTAGAGCAAGAGGAAATGTATGGCGAGCACTTTGATATTCCAGCGCCGGATGAATTGATCTTTGTCAGCTGGTTCCCTGGTGGTGAAGTTTTCCGTAGCGGCTGTACATTCCGCCGTGGGAATGGCAAAATCTTCTATTTCCAGCCTGGTCATGAGACATTCCCCAGCTATTACAATCCCAAAGTGCAAAAAGTGATCCAAAATGCGGCTCGCTGGTGTGCACCAACAGAAAATCGTTACCCAACATATGGGCATTTTCAAGCAATTGAGGAGGAAAGAAAATGAAATTAGGTGTTTTTACCCCGTTATTCAATCAACTTAGCTTTGAAGAAATGATCGATGAAGTAGCGAAAAAAGGGCTCCAAACCGTCGAGATCGGTACCGGTGGTTCTCCCGGCAATGCCCACTTAGACATTGACCGTTTACTAGCAAGTGAAGCAGAGCGAAAAGAATACTTAGCGAAATTAGCTGATAAAGGATTGGAAATCTCAGCTTTGAGCTGTCACAACAACCCAATTTCTCCATTAAAAGCAGAAGCGCAAGAAGCCGATGAACTTTTGCGCAAAACCATCAAATTAGCCAGCTTAATGAATGTACCTGTTGTGAACGGATTTTCAGGCGTTTCAGGCGGAAATGCAACAGATACACAAGTCAACTGGCCAGTATTGCCATGGCCGACGGAATACGATGACAATTATAATTATCAATGGGAACAAAAACTGATTCCTTATTGGAAAGGCATCAACACGGAAGCGGAAGCGGCTGGTGTTAAAATTGGGATCGAACTTCATGGCGGCTTTTTGGCACATACCCCTTATACGATGTTGAAACTGCGGGATGCTGCGGGTAAAGCCATCGGCTGTAACTTGGATCCAAGTCATTTATGGTGGCAAGGGATCGACCCAGTGGCAGCGGTCAAAATCTTAGGGGAAGCCGATGCGATCCATCACTTCCATGCCAAAGATACGTATTTGGACCAAGACAATATCAACATGCATGGCTTGACGGACATGCAGCCATATAGCAATGTCAAAACCCGAGCTTGGACCTTCCGTTCAGTCGGTTGCGGCCACAGCTTACAAGTCTGGTCAGATATTATTTCTGCACTTAGAATTTATGGGTATGATTATGTCTTGAGTATTGAGCATGAAGATCCAATCATGTCCATTGATGAAGGACTGACTCGTGCCATCAGCAACTTGAAGACGATTATGATCCGTGAAGAAGCTTCATCCATGTGGTGGGCATAAGAAGAAAACCGAGGAGTGTCAGACATGAGTGCAATCAATTTTGCAGTAATCGGATATGGCGGCATGGGTGCGTACCATGTCCACAATATCTTACCAAATGAAAACGAACGAATCCACATCGTAGGAACTTACGATATCAATGAAGAACGTCAAGCGATCTCACAAGAAAAAGGCCATAAGATCTTTAAAAGCTATGATGAAGTCTTAGCCGATGAGACGATCGAAGCAGTATTGATCGCCACACCTAATGACTTGCATAAAGAGTTATCGATCGCTGCATTGAGAGCAGGCAAACATGTTGTTTGCGAGAAGCCTGTTGCGCTGAATACTGCGGAACTAGATGAGATCGTGGCGGTTGCCCAAGAAACCGGCAATACCTTTATGGTTCACCAAAACCGCCGTTGGGATCCTGATTTTTTACTTGTACGCGAACTGTACCGTAATGGACAGATCGGCGATTTGTTCCAATTAGAATCACGGGTCCAAGGGGCAAACGGCATCCCAGGAGACTGGCGTCATGTGAAAAAAAAAGGCGGGGGAATGCTCTTAGACTGGGGCGTTCACTTGCTGGATCAAATGCTATGGCTGATCGACAGCCCAGTGAAAGACGTCAAAGCGGATCTTAGCTTTGTGTTGGGGGAAGAAGTCGATGATGGGTTCTTCGCTTTGATTACCTTTGAAAATGGGGTCAAAGCAATCGTGGAAGTTGGAACCTCCAATTACACGCAATTGCCTCGCTGGTACATCAAAGGAACGGAAGGAACAGCCACCATCACCGATTGGGATCTAAATGGTGAAATGGTTCAGGCAACAGGTCGCGAAGACGTGGCCGCACCAAAACCAGTTCAAGCAGGCGTTGGCTTGACGAAAACGATGGCACCGCCATCGGAATTGGCAGCCAAAGAGATTCCTTTCCCGAAAACCGAAGCGGATTTTGAACCTTTCTACAAGAATTTTTACAACGTTGTACGCAACGGTGCCGAACCTATCGTTAAAAACGAAGAAGTCCGAGCAGTGATGCAGTTGATTGAACGCATTTTTGCCACAGCGTAAGAGAATAGAAAAAAGCACTAGCTGAGGGAGTGATCTCTCTTCGCTACGTGCTTTTTTTGTGTAATGAAACGACAACAGTCATTCCGATACGTAAAAATTGAACAATAAATCTTGAGGATAATTTCCCCATCGATCGCCGAAAATGGTCAAACCACCAGCGTTTTCGGCAGTTGCAGGTGCAGCAATTTTAAAGGTGAAAAAGTCACTGTGGTCTAAGTCGATTTCATTCAGGTTGTGATCTGTTAATTTTTCTCCATCGAGGGAAGTATCATAGCGATTGATGCGTAAATGCTTAAGTAATCCATATTGACTGAACTCATCGATCCACCATTGCGGAGTCAGAGAACCTCTGACATCCGAAAAGTTTCCTGGTACGGTGTAGCTACCGATGCAGTGATTGTTTAAGTAAAAGGAAAGATCACTGGGCCAATAGTTATTCGAAATTGGGAACTCTGAAGCGATCTCCATACTGATTTCGAGTAATTCGATTTTTTCACCATTTTTCAAAGGATTTGGGATTTTGTATTCTAAAAAACCGTTATTTAGCCAGATGATACTTGCATCAACACGTTCTTGATCCAGAAAAGATTTTGGATCATCTAAGGCGCCAATCAAGCGGTCTTTGGTCGCCATTCCACAAGAAGGCTCAGCTTTAAAATCGGTGAAGTGGCCAATTTTCACGGATTGGGAGGTTAGATTCATTTCTGGAAACACTTTTGCTGGGAAATTGATATTGATGAAATCAGTTTTTAGAGATAAATATTTTTTCTTCCAGTCTTGCCCCGATCCTTTTTCTGTTTTGATCAACTGAGCTTCTTCGAGTTTACGGATATGTTTGGTCATCAAAGCATTGCTGATTGCTAATTTTTGTCCAATTTCACTGATGCTTTTCTTCTTATCGCCTAATTCTCTTAAAATCGCTAAGCGAGTTTCATTTGCTAGTGCTTCGTAGATCGGTAAAGATGCGTTTGTTAGATCCAATTCCATAGCGATCACCTCGTTATACTAAAATGTTTAATGAAAAGATGGTTTAATTATAACACAACCTTGTGGATTTACAAAATAGTAAAATGATATAATTTTTGGTTATACCTTGTTAAAATAATGTTGACAGCGCTTTATATTTATAGTAACTTTACGGTGTAAACATTATTTGACGATAGTCTAACGATTATGTTTATTGATAATTGGATGTCATTTTACTTTTTAGTTAAATTAAAAGGAGTGTAAAAAATGAAAGTAAGTAAATCTATTGTTTTAGTAGGGACAAGCTTATTATGTACAGTGTTGTTAGCTGCTTGTGGCGGGAGTGGTAGCTCAAGTAATAATTCAGAAATTTTGCTTTGGTCTTCGACAACAGGACCGGACGGTGAAAAAATCAAAAAAACGATTGATCAATACAACGAAACAGACCCAGACTTTAAAGTGAAGCTAGTAAGCATGCAAGGTGACACCTTTACTTCAAAGTTGACGACTGCGGGGAAATCGGGGAAAGGTGTCCCTGATTTGGCTTTGATCGCCTCAGAAGCTTTGCCTACGTACAAACACCAAGACATGCTTGAAACTTGGGATGACATGATCGATGGGACAGAATTGGCACGGGAAAACTACGTAGAAGCTGCTTGGGACACTGGTGTAGTGGATGATAGTCAATATGGGATTCCGGCAACCATGGGTTCGTGGGTGATGTATTACAACCAAGATTTGGTGGATAAATATGTTCCAGGAGCGTTGGATGATGGCGTAGTGACGTATGAAGAAATCAGACAAGCTGGGGAAAAAGCAAAAGCAGATGGTATCTATAGTTTTGGTTATACATGGGGCATGCAGAATTATTCGAATCTCTACCAACAAATGGGTGGGGAATGGCAAGATGCACAAGGAAACATCAATATCGATAATGAGTTTTCTTACAATGCCGTTCAAGAGTTTAAGGATCTATACGATGCCGGCTACATGGTCCCAGATGGTGAAGATGCAAATAAACTTTTTGCAAACCAGCAGCTGATTTTTCTTCCAGAAGGAACATGGATGCTAAGTAATATGGAAGAAATCAGTGACTTCACTTGGGGTCAAACATTTACTCCTCAATGGGATGCGGAACATATCATTCAGGGTTCAGGCGTCGATCAGTTTGCGATGTTCAAAACGAACGAGGAACGTTCCGATGAAAAGAAAAGTGGCATGGTCGACTTTCTGACTTGGTTACAAGCAAACCAATTAGAGTGGGTCAAATCAGGTGCAAATCCTACTTCCTTAGCAATGCTAAACAATGAAGAATATGTTGAGATGCCACAATCCTTCTTATTGAAGACAGAAAAAGGACAAGCGGCAATTTCTGTTAACGCAGTTGATGGCTTATCGTATATTTTTGGAGAATATGATAATCGTTCATGGGACATGATCACAGGAAAAGCAGATATTCAAACGACTTTTGGTGAGATCCAAAAAGTTGTAGAAGAAAAGATGAAATAATCTTCTCACGTGGAGGCTGTGGCAGAAGGAAAAGCGACCATAAAAGAATTCAGTCCATTTTTTGATAGGGTAGGAATTCTGATGGGGAGGCTTAAAGGGCTGTCACAGTCGTTTCTTGTTGAGAGCTGCACTAGAAATACAAGGAAGGATGGGTATTGATGAAAAAAAGGTTAAATGGCTGGCCAATCGTTTTTATTGGTCCGCATATGCTCCTTTTTCTTTTATTCTTTTTAGTTCCTGCAGTGATTGGGATCTATGTTTCTTTTACTGAATGGGATCTGTTCAGTACACCGATTTTTGTCGGGTTTGATAATTTTAAAACGATTTTGTTTGATCAAGACTCGTTGTATCATACGCAATTTTTTAATGGAATGAAAAATACGCTGTTTTTTGCGGCAATCTCCGTTCCGTTATGTATTGTAATTCCCTTGTTGCTAGCGGTTGCATTATCTGCTAAACCAAAAATGATGCGTTTTTTTCAATCGATTCTCTACCTGCCAACATTATTTGCAATCTCTGCCGTCATGATTATTTGGGGGTTCCTTTTGAGCAAATCTTTTGGACCGATCAAAGAAGTATTCGGTATCGACATCAATTTTGTAGGCACGCAACCATGGGCATGGATCGCTATTTTGATCGTGACGATTTGGTGGACATTAGGTGGGAATCTAATTATTTATGTTGCTGCATTAAATGGCGTCTCCAAAGAGCAGTTAGAAGCAGCAGAATTAGATGGTGCGAATAGTATCACGAAATTTTTCCGTATTTCTTTGCCGAGTATTCGCAACCAGCTTGTTTTTACCACGGTCATGACGACCATCGCTCAGTTTAATATTTATGGTCAGCCACTAATGCTGACGGGAGGCGGACCCAACAATTCTACTCGCGTGTTGATGATGTACATCCAAGAAAATGCCTTTGGTAGTAGTACCTCGGTTGCAGGAATTTCTTCAGCGATGGCCATTCTACTAGGTTTTGTAATCATGGCAGTTTCGATTGTGCAATTTATGGTCATCAAAAAAATGGAAAGATAGGAGGGATGAAGATGCGAGAAAACAAACTAGGGAAAAGAATTGCCTTTATTTTGCTAGCGATCGTCTGTGTGATTTGGATCTTTCCTTTAATATGGGCAATTTTTACCTCGTTTAAATCGGAGGCAGAGATTCAAAAGGTTGGGTTCAGTTTGATTCCGCAAGATTGGACGCTGGCTAACTTTTTGGGCTTGTTACATGGCAATGATTCTTCTCCTGTGTTCCGCTGGTTTGTGAATTCAATGATTATTTCAACTTCACATACGCTGTTAGTTATGGTGATCGTCTCGTTTGCGGCTTATGGCTATACACGACTCACCTTTAAGGGGAGAGATTTGATTTTTGCCTTATTGTTAGGAACGATGATGTTTCCCGGGGTGGTCAATTTGATCCCGAATTTTAAAATCGTTGATACGTTAGGTTGGACCAATACATTTCTGGCAGTCATCGTTCCTGGAGCAGCAGGTGTTTATAACATTTTCCTTGTTCGGCAGTTCATTTTAGGGATTCCTAAAGAATTGGATGAATCGGCTGTGATCGATGGGGCCAACGAGTTTCAAATCTTTTATCATATCATTTTACCGTTGATCAAACCTGTATTGACGGTGGTTGCGTTATTTAGTTTTACTGGCTCATGGAATGACTTCTTGTGGCCATCGATCGTGATAAACGATATTGATAAATTACCGATTACACCGGGGCTGCAATTGCTACAAGGGCAATACATGACCTATCCGGGAATTGGAACTGCTGGAGCAATCTTAGCCTTGATCCCTACCTTTTTATTGTATTTGGTGGCGCAAAAAAGCTTTATGGCGTCAATGTCGTTGCAAAGTGGCATAAAATAATTTGTTTTTGGAGGAAATATGAGTAGAGAAGAATACCCGAGACCGCAATTTGAGAGAGAGAATTGGTTAAGCTTAAATGGTGAATGGCAATTTGCCTTTGATGACCAAAATCTTGGTTTAAAAGAAAAGTGGTACACAAACGAAGCAAACTATCCGTACAAGATCAATGTTCCCTTTGTCTATCAAAGTGCATTGAGCGGCATTGATCATCGAGAAGTGCACGACGTTGTATGGTATTATCGGACCTTCGATGTGCAAGTCCCTGAAAAAAGTCGTGTCCTTTTGCATTTTGGGGCGGTGGACTATGAAGCAGATGTGTTTGTCAATGGAAATCATGTGAAAAATCATTGCGGAGGGCATACCTCGTTTGCTATAGACATCACGGATGCTCTAGTGTCTGGACAAGAGCAAATACTAAGTGTGCGAGCATTTGACCCGCATTTTGATGAAAGCATTCCACGGGGGAAACAATTTTGGGAAGAAGAATCAGCAGGAATCTGGTACACAAACTCAACAGGGATCTGGCAGCCAGTCTGGCTTGAAGTAGTTGCTGAAACCCATCTGCAACAGGTGAAATTTACGAGTGATTTTGATGCTGGCGCCGTGAAGATCGATGTAGAACTGAACCAGTTACAGCCGCAAGTAGTCTTAGAATATCAAATCTATTTTAAAGATGCTATAGTTACCAGCGGAAAGGCAGACTTTATCACTTCTAAGTTGAGTTTTGCAGTTGATATTTTCCAGCAAGAAATTTTTCGGACGAATTTTCACCACGAAGGCTGGTCTTGGACACCTGAAAAGCCGCAATTATTTGATGTTGTATTGACGCTTAGAGAAGCAGGGAATGCCATCGATCAGCTAAAAAGTTATTTTGGTATGCGTAAAATACATACAGAAAACGGTATGATTTACTTAAATAACAAGCCTTACTACCAGAAGTTGGTTCTCGATCAAGGCTATTGGCCGAGCGGCTTGTTAACTGCACCAACAGATGAGGACTTTAAACAAGACATCTTATTGGCCAAAGAAATGGGATTTAATGGTTGCCGAAAACACCAAAAAACAGAAGACCCACGCTTTTTATACTGGGCAGATAAATTAGGATTTCTTGTTTGGGGAGAGTGTGCGGCGCCGGCAATCTATACCGATCGTTCTGTGATGCGTTTGATGCAAGAGTGGGCAGAGATCATCACTCGGGACTATAGTCACCCTTCGATCGTTACTTGGGTACCAATCAATGAGAGCTGGGGTGTGCCAAAAATATCATTTGATCGTCAGCAACAGCATTTTTCTCAAGCAATGTATCACTTTATCCATTCGCTAGACCAGCAACGGTTGGTTATTTCAAATGATGGTTGGGCGATGACGGAGACAGATATTTGTGCGATTCATAATTATGCGCATGGGCAAGAATCTGAACGGCAAAAATATCTATACTTCAAAGACAGTCTCAGCACGAGAGAAAAATTGGTGAATCGAGTATCGACCCCATGGCCGATTTTCGCTGGAGGATTTTCTTATCAGGATCAGCCTATTTTATTGACCGAGTTTGGCGGTATTGGCTTCGATGTTTCGGGGCAACCCGGTTGGGGCTATACCTCAGTGGAAAACCAACAAGATTTCTTGAAGGATTATCAGCGAATCATGACAGCTGTTTATGATTCTGTCGGGCTCTGGGGCTATTGCTACACTCAGTTGACAGATGTTGAACAAGAAATCAATGGATTACTGACCTATGACCGCCAACCAAAAGTTGATTTGGCAGCGATTAAAGAGATCAATGAGCAGTTTCATCCACCACAGATAGAATAAAATGATTGGTAAGGAAAGGGGCGATGTCCGATGGGGAAATCAGCAGCTTGGCTCAGTGGAGTAAGTATCTTGATTGCTGCGCTTATGATAACCGGTTGTAGCACTGGAACTGATCCAGGGGAAGAAGTGTCCGATTTTACTTCAATTATCGATAATGATGGGGCAGATCCTTGGATCTTGCAAACGGAAGCGTTCTTTTATTATACCAAAACGACTGGGAATAATTTAACGCTCTGGCGTGCTGAAAACCTCTCTCACGTTGCTGCTGGTGAAAAAAAGGTCGTCTGGGAAATGCCAGCAGAATTTGAAAGTATCTGGGCACCCGAGCTTCATTACTTAGATGATCGCTGGGTGATGTATTTCGCGGCTAATCGTCCTTCAGAAACGCATCGTATGTACGCATTGGTCAATCATCAAAAAGATCCTTACATGGGTGAGTGGCAATTGGAAGAGATCAAAGGGATGGATGATAAATTTGCGATTGATGGAACAGTCTTAGAGATCAATGACAAACGCTATTTCCTTTGGTCGGGCTGGGAAGGGTATGAAAATGTTGCGCAAAATCTTTATTTAGCAGAAATGGCCTCTCCTACGGAAGTGATTGGGGAGAAACGGCTTATCTCAGAACCAGAATATGAATGGGAAATGCGGCAAACACCATTGATCAATGAAGCCCCTCAAGTGATTATCAAAGACGAAACAGTCAATTTGGTATACTCTGCCAGTGGAAGCTGGGACAATGATTACGCTCTTGGTCTTATGACCCTAGATATAGCTGATGATCCGCTAGAAAGAGCGAATTGGCAAAAGGAACCAGAGCCGATTTTCCAACAGACAAACACTGTCTATGGACCTGGTCATAATGGATTTGCCAAATCAAAAGATGGTTCTGAAGACTGGTTGATTTATCACGCTGCTCGGTGGGATCATTCGGGCTGGGACCGTTCGATCCGCTTGCAAAAGTTTGTTTGGGATCAAGAGGATAAAGTCCTACTGGAAGCTCCTTTGGATGAGTGGCATGTTCAAGCGTTGCCAAAAGCTGAGCCGAATCGACTGCGATTAACTGCTAGCCGTGCTTTGTTGGAAGGTGATTTAGCGCTTGTCGAAGATGAGGCAGCACTCTCTAAGAAAGTCGTCCAAGGCTTTGAATCAACGACTGACAAAATTATCTTTACCCCGCAGATTGAAGAATCAGATGAATTTCTGGTGATTGCCTATGTCAAAACCACTGATTATCTCTCCTTAAATGACCCAATTCAGGTCAAGATTGAAACGAAACAAGCAAGTCACGTGGTGGATGTCTATCCTTCCGAATATTATCAACCGCTACAAGTCCGCATGAAGTTACCGAAAGGATCGCAGGAAATCACTCTTTCGTCTGAGATTGGGGTTGATACGCTAAGTATTGATCGTTTAGAAATCGTCAAATTCCAATAAAGAATAATGAGGAATTTTTTTAAATCCAAGCCATGGGTGATGATCGTTTGACTCCTGCTACTTTGTCTTTAGACAATGTGGCAGGATTTTTTTATCCTTGAAAATTCCCGACTCCTACCGCCATAGCCTAAAATTCCATGTATAATAAAGAAAACGACCGTTTTATTTGGCGAAGGGAAAAGAAAAAGCAAAAGAGGTGCGAACTATGAGGATGAATCAAGAAAAGCTGACTTCATCAAATGGGAAGGATCAGCTTTTTGTCAAAACGTGGCTGCCAGAAGAACAGCCGAAAGCAGTCGTGCAAATCGTTCACGGAATGATCGAACACATTGAACGTTACCACGAGTTTGCGGAATGTTTGACTACGCAAGGCTATGCGGTGATCGGTCATGATCACTTAGGGCATGGGCAATCCGTGAAGGAAACACAGGCCTATGGGCATTTTGGTGAAAAAGAGGGCGCCAACTATTTAGTGGCAGATGTGGGAGTGGTCCATCAGTACGCAGCTGCTTGCTACCCAGACCGACCATACTTTATCTTAGGGCACAGTATGGGGTCGCTGGTGTTGCGGAATTATTTGTTTAGTCAGCCACATCCATTGTCAGGAGCGATCATCATGGGCACCACGATGGAAAAAGCCGTGCTGATGCAAGGAGGCAAACTCGTTACGAACTTGTTGCGCCCGTTTGCCGCTCAGCAATGGCCTTATCACGTAATGGAACAGCTGGTTTTTGGCCAGCACAACCGGCGTTTTCGTCCCAATCGGACCGCTAAGGATTGGTTGACCAGTGATCCGCAACAAGTTGATCGCTACTTGAAGGACCCTTACACCCAATTTCATTTTTCTTTAGCGGCTTACAAGGATCTCTTTACATTGACGCAAGTTGCCAGTGATCCGGACCAATTGCGCAGGATTGATCCAGAATTGCCGCTGCTCTTGATTTCAGGTGCAGATGATCCTGTGGGGCACTATGGCAAAAGCGTCCGCCAATTGGCTCAGCAACTGAAGCAAAATGCTGACGTGACGATGTATTTGCTCGAACATGGCCGTCATGAGATTTTGAATGAGCGCAACCGCGAGATCGTTTACAATGAAATTTCTCGCTGGCTATTTGAAAAAATGCCGAAATGACGAACGTTAAGAAATTGGTAGTCTTTTCTGAAAATTCAAAATTATTTTCTCTTTTAAGGCTTTTTTCATTTTCGGCTATCTGTTATAATGATTTTCACATCTAACATAAAGGAGAGATTTTTTGTATGACAGTTTATAACTTTTCAGCTGGTCCTGCCGTATTGCCCCGTCCCGTATTGGAGAAAGCACAATCCGAACTTTTGAATTACCGCGGAAGTGGGATGTCCGTTATGGAGCTGAGTCATCGGTCCTCCTTGTTTGAAGCAATCATTAAAGATGCAGAAGCACTTTTACGAAAATTAATGGGAATTCCTGAAAACTATCAGGTACTGTTTTTACAAGGCGGCGCGAGTCTCCAATTCAGTATGATCCCTTTGAATCTTGCACAAAACAAAAAAGCCTTATACGTAAATACCGGTTCTTGGTCGAAGAAAGCTATTGAAGCAGCAAAAGCGTTTGGAAACGTGACGGTGGAAGTCATTGCCTCTAGTGAGGATCAAAACTTTACTTATATTCCAGAAATTTCAGAAGATGCGATCGATCAAGAAGCGGCTTATTTGCATATCACCACGAACAATACCATTGAAGGGACGGCCTTTCAAACGATTCCGCAGGCTGGCAATGTGCCGATCGTAGCAGACATGTCCTCAAATATTTTAGCCAATGACTATCGCGTAGAAGACTTCGGTGTGATTTATGCTGGGGCCCAAAAGAATATTGGTCCTGCAGGGTTGACGGTAGTGATCATCCGAGAAGATTTACTCAATGATGATGCTGTTTTCGCTCCAATGCTGGATTATCGTCTACAGGCTAAAAATGACTCATTGTACAATACACCACCAACGTATGCTATCTATATTGCTAAATTGGTGTTTGAATGGTTGGAAGAATTAGGCGGCATTCCTGCAATTTTAGAACAAGACCGCCAAAAAGCGGCGCTTTTATACGAAACGATCGAAGCCTCTGCTCTTTACAGTAGTCCTGTGGCTGTTGATAGCCGCTCACTAACGAATATTCCTTTTGTGACAGGGGATAAAGCATTAGATCAGCGCTTCAATGAAGAAGCTGTCAAAGCTGGCTTTGAGAACTTGAAAGGGCATCGTTCCGTTGGAGGAATGCGAGCAAGCTTGTACAATGCCTTTCCATTAGCTGGCGTCCAAGCGTTAGTCGACTTTATGAAATCATTTGAAGCGGAGGTCAAATAAATGTTCCAAATTAAAACATTCAATGCGATCGCACCAGAAGGATTACAGCGTTTAGAAAAAGAAAAGTATGCCATCAACGAAAGCGACCAACCGCAAGGGATTTTGCTGCGCAGCCAGAAATTGCACGATTACGCTTTTCCTGAAAGTGTCTTAGGTATTGCCCGTGCAGGGGCTGGGACCAACAACATTCCCGTCAAAGCATGTACTGAAAAAGGGATCGTCGTCTTTAATACGCCAGGCGCCAATGCCAATGCGGTCAAAGAATTAGTGATCGCTAGTCTGCTCTTAAGTGTCCGTCCGATTTTACGAGGTGCCCAATGGGTCCAAACCTTGAGCGGTGATAATGTGGAAGAACAAGCAGAAGCGCAAAAAAGTCAATTTGCTGGAACAGAGTTAGAAGGCAAAAAGTTAGGAATCATCGGCCTTGGTTCTATTGGAGCGATGGTCGCTAACGATGCTTATCGTCTAGGGATGGAAGTAGTCGGTTATGATCCTTACGTGTCAGTGGATACTGCTTGGACGATCTCTCGTCGGGTCAAGCGTGCCAATGATATTGCGGAAGTCTTTTCAACCTGTGATTTTATCACGGTTCATGTGCCGCTAATGGAAAACACGCATCATCTCGTCGGGGAAGCCGAACTTGCGAAAATGAAACCAACAACGAAGCTATTCAACTTTTCTCGTAAAGAAATCGTCGATACAGATGCGGTTTTACGTGCATTAAAAGCTGACCGTTTAGCGGGCTATACGACTGATTTTGCGGATGAACAATTGCTGCACAATGAAAAAGTCCTCGTCTTGCCGCATTTAGGTGCATCAACAGAAGAAGCCGAAGTCAACTGTGCCAAGATGGCAGCCCGAACATTGAAAAAATTCTTGGAATTTGGAACCATCAAGCGCTCAGTGAATTTTCCAACTGTTGAGATGGCTTTTCATTCGCCTTATCGTCTGACGATCATCAATCGCAATGTACCGAATATGTTAGGTCAGATTTCATCGATCATTGCGGAATCTGGAATCAATATCGACAATATGCTGAATCGTGGACGGGAAGACTTTGCTTACACCCTAGCCGATGTCGCTTCTGAAGATGAAGCCTTGTTGAATCAATTAGCCGATAAACTGCGGGAGAACGAAAATATCGTTCGTGTACGGGTCATCAAGAATCAGGAGGTTGGGTATTAATGGTTCAAGTATTTCCGTTTAAAGCCATTCGTCCAGAAGCCTCATTGGCAGAAAAAGTGGCCGAGCTACCGTATGACGTGGTCAATTCACAAGAAGCCGCAGCGTTTGCGCAAGGCAATCCTTACAGCTATTTCCACATCGACCGTTCGGAGATCGACTTGCCAGGAATCGATCCTTATGATCCACAGGTGTATCAAAAAGCGGCGGAAAATCTTGCATCTTTTCAAGAAGCAGGCTGGTTGATTCAAGAAACGGCGCCCGCATATTATTTGTATGAATTGACGATGGCTGGTAGAAGCCAAACTGGGCTTGTCGCCTGTACCTCGATCGATGATTACGTCGCTGGGAAAATCAAGAAACACGAGTTTACCCGTCCAGAAAAAGAAATCGATCGGATCAATCATATTCTGGCATGTGATGCCAATACAAGTCCGATTTTCTTGAGCTATCGCCAACCAGCAGCAGTCAAAGAAGCGATCGATGCGTGGCAAGCAGAGCATGCACCAATCTATGATTTTGTCAGCTATCATGAGGTGCAACATCGTGTTTGGCTGATCGATGATCCAGCGCTAGTCGCCTCTTTTGCCCAGCAGTTTCAAGCTGTAGATGCCCTTTATATTGCGGATGGGCATCACCGCACAGAGTCAGCAGTCAAAGTCGGCTTGCAAAAGCGAGCCGATGGCCAAAGCAGTCAAGAAAGCGACCGCTTTTTAGCGATTTTATTCCCAGAAAATGAATTGGCGATTTGGGAATACAATCGGGTTTTGCGGGTACCAGTGCCAGAAACCTTTTTTGAGCAGGCAGCCCAACATTTTACGATTCGAGAAACTACAAGGAAGAAACCAGCGCAACGTGGTTCGATTCATCTGTACCTAAACCATGCGTGGTGGGAGTTGACCATCAAACCGGAAGCTGTGCCGCAAGATGCGGTAGGACAGCTGGATGTGTCGCTTTTACAACAATACGTGCTGGCTGATATTTTCGCGATCCAAGATGTGCGGACAGACAAACGCATTGATTTTGTCGGCGGAATTCGTGGTCCAGAAGAACTGGAACGTTTGGTAGATAGAGGAGAATGGACATTGGCCTTTTCCATGTATCCAACGCAAATGGCCGATCTTTTGGCAGTAGCTGATGCGGGAGAAATTATGCCGCCAAAATCAACTTGGTTTGAACCAAAACTGTTGAGCGGTCTGTTTTTACATGATTTAGAAACGAATTAACCAAAAAAAGCTTACGAGGCTAGCTCGTAAGCTTTTTTTCTATTAGAAGTTGCCGAGTGTTTCGATGATCAAGCGGACATTCAAGACCGTCAGTGCAATGGCACAGATCCAGCCTAAGGTAGAGACCCATAGCGGATTCTTGAAGCGTTCCCCCATGATTTTTTTTGAGCTGGTAAAAAGAACCAACGGAATCATCGAAACGGGTAAGGCGATGCTTAAAAAGACTTGCGAATAAATCAGCAGATCGTCCAAGGCTTGTTCGTTGCCGCCAAAGTAAATCGTACAAAGCAAGACGGGGATCACCGATAAGCCACGGGTGATCAGACGTCGCGCCCAAGTAGGGATCTTCATATGGATAAATCCTTCCATCACGACTTGCCCCGTCAGTGTCCCAGTGATCGTTGAATTTTGACCAGATGCCAAGAGCGCCACGGCAAACAGAACGCTCAAGACTGGACTGGCGACAGCACCAGCAATGGAGGAATCTTGCAAAGCATCAAACAGCGCGGAGAAGGTGCCGACTTCTTCACTATGACCAAAGAACAAGGCGCTTCCTAAGATCAAAAGCAGGCAATTGACCAAAAACGCAGCGGATAATTGGATATTGGAATCCCAAGTAGCGAACCGCACGGCCGTTGCCACTTCTTGGGTATCGCTGCGATCGATTTTTCGTGATTGGGAGATCGAAGAATGCAGATAGAGATTATGCGGCATCACAGTCGCACCAACGATCCCCAACGCCATTGTCAGCTGTCCATGGTTCAAGACTTGCTTTTGGGGAATAAAGCCTTGCAAGACAGCAGGCAAATTTGGTTGAGCAATAATGACTTCGTAACAAAAGACCAGCATAATGACCAAAATCAGTGTCATGACGATCGCTTCGATTTTTCGGAAACCCAATTTCATTAAAAAGAGCAGAAGCAGTACATCGAAAATCGTTAAGATGACTCCAACTAATAAAGGTAAGCCGAATAGTAGATTGAGAGCGATCGCTCCTCCGATCACTTCCGCGATATCCGTTGCCATGATAGCCAATTCGGTGACGATCCACAAAACAAAGCCTAAGCCTTTGCTGGTGTGTTTACGAGTTGCTTGCGCAAGGTCCATCTGGGTCACGATCCCTAGCTTGGCTGCCATGTATTGCAGCAGCATAGCGATCAAACTGGAAATCAAGATCACAGAAAGTAAGAGATAGCCATATTCAGCACCGCCACCGATCGAGGTGATCCAGTTTCCTGGGTCCATATAGCCCACGGCTACCAATGCCCCAGGACCAGAAAACGCTAAGAGATTGCGCCAAAAGCTGCCGTTTTTTGGAATGGCAACTGTATTATTTATTTCTTCCAAGCTAGGACCGTTGGCCGCTTGGATCAATTTTTTTTCATCATTCATCGTTTCACGCCCTATCTTTTTAGGTATGCCTAAAAACAAATCTATTGTATTCCTCATTTATGGATTTTTCAAGAGAAACCTTTTGGAAGTCAGAAGGAAGGACAAAAAAACAGCAGCCAAAGGAATGGCTGCTGTCTGCTGGATTTTCTTATAAAATTAGTCGGCGCGTAAAGCGATCGCTGCATCTTTTTTCGCTGCCATTCGAGCTGGTATGTGGCCGCCGATCATCGTTAGGACGGTGCTGACAGCAATCAAGATCAGGCCGTGGACCGGATTTAATTGAGCAACATTTTCGAGATCAGTCATACTATATAAGATCGCGTTGATCGGGAATGTGGCTAACCAAGCAATCAGGACACCTAAAGCTCCTGAAGCGATCCCTAAAATACAGGTTTCGGCATCAAAGACGCGGGTGATGTCTTTTTTACGAGCACCTAATGCTTTTAAGACCCCAATTTCTTTCGTACGTTCTAGCACAGAGGTGTAGGTGATGATACCGATCATGATCATGCTAGTTACCAAGGAGATTCCTGCAAAAGCGATCAAGACGTAGGTGATGGCATCCATCAAGCCACCAGTCAATTGAGTCATCGTACCCGCTAAATCGGAATAAACGATTTGGTCTTCTTTGTCTTTGCCTTTGTTGAAGTCATCCAAGTAATCAAGGATTTTTTCTTTGGCACTGAAATCATTCGGATAGATCATAATGCTGTTTGGTAAATCACTGCCGCCAAGATAAGCGATCAATGAATCTTTGGCACTTTCGTCAACGGGTTCATTCGTCATCACGTTGGTGTCGCTGTCTTTTTGGGCTTGGACGATCGCTGAGTCTTGGTTTTCTTTGATGACTTCTTGCGCGAGGGCATCACTGTAGGCAATGCCAGTTGACAGCAAGTTCATCGTAGAGTTTTGCTTGATACGTAAGATTCCGCTGATCGTTAGTTCTTTGTTGCTGCTATTATCGAAAACGTCATTTAAATCTTGATTTGGAATGAAGTTTCCAGTTGGTAATTCGGTGTAAAAGGCATCATTAGACGCCAATGTGATTTTTGTTCCCACGATATCGTCGAAGGACACCTTGTCGCCATCTTCAATGTCAAAACCGAGATTGATCAATGCATTGACATTCGTTACGTTGTTTTCATCGACTATCAAAACGACATCTGTGCTAGCACTTGGGTAGCTGCCTTCTAAAAGGTCGTAGTTGTCTTTTAAGAAATTGCCGTTATCCTCTGATAACTGCTCAGGGAAAGTCGAAACCCCAATCCCGGTGGAGGCACTCATGGCAGACATCATGGCATTGGTCTGTTCATTGTCAGGCGATGCATTGGAGAAGCTGACTTGTTCCACAGTATCATCGATCTTACGGAAAAGGTTCAAGGAAGTGGAACGAGTGTAGCCGATATTGTTGCTTAATTCAGGATCAATGTCGTTGATGTAATCGAGAAACTCTTGATCGATTTTGTTGATATGGGTTGCACGATCCGCATCACTTAATTTGGCAGTGACCTCTTTATCTGAAGGGAAATCTTCCGATTTATCCCGCGTCCCCATGGCTGATGGATCTTGTTCAGTGGCCACTTGCGAGATCGTGATCGGAAAACGAGCTAATGTTTCTGACTGGGTATTGTCGATTTGTTTTTGGAATCCCGTTGACAGTGACAAAACAATGGCGATTCCGATGATCCCGATACTAGAAGCAAAGGCTGTCAAGAAGGTGCGCCCTTTTTTGGTGCGGATATTGTTAAACGACAAACGTAAGGCAGTCATGAAACTCATTTTTGTGTGCTTTAATTCGAATTGGTCTTTCTTTTGTCCTTCGACATGAGGGTTCGAATCTTTAATGATTCGTCCGTCTTTGAACTCAATGATCCGTCCAGCGTATTTGTGCGCCAATTCAGGATTATGAGTAACCATGATGACCAATTTTTCTTTTGATAGTTCTTGGATCAGTTCCATGATTTGGACACTGGTCTCTGAATCCAAGGCACCTGTTGGTTCATCACAAAGAAGGATATCAGGATCATTTGCTAAGGCACGAGCGATCGCTACCCGCTGCATTTGACCACCAGAAAGCTGATTTGGTTTTTTGTGCATATGCTCAGCTAAGCCCACACGCGTCAAAGCATCGGTTGCTTTTGCGCATTTTTCTTCTTTTGACACACCGCTCAAGGTCATCCCAAGCTCGACGTTGTCGATGATGCCTAAATGACTGATCAAATTGTAGCTTTGGAAGACAAAGCCGATCGAATTGTTCCGATACGCATCCCAGTCACGATCTTTAAAGGATTTCGTTGATTTGCCGTTGATGATCATATCACCAGAATCGTAATTATCTAAGCCGCCGATCACGTTCAACATGGTTGTTTTCCCAGAGCCGCTTGGCCCTAAAATGGCAACAAACTCTTGTTTACGAAAGGCGACGGAGACACCATCGAGGGCTTTTGTAGTACTGGCGCCAACCGTATAATACTTCTTGATATCTTTTAATTCTAACATGCTGTCACTCTTTTCTTGCCGTTTTCACGATTATTTTCATTATGTAACCACGCTATCATAATGGTTAACAAAAATCAACGATTATCATTGTTTAAACAAATAATTTATACTAAACTAAAGACAGAAAAGAGGGAGAGTATGGAAAAAGCGTTAGGAACATTCAATATGGCGGTATTTGCGGAGATCTTTTCGCTGATGGGAAACATATTGTTTGAAGAAATCGGTCTGGAAGATTTAAAATTGACCAAAATGGAAATCTTGGAACTCGTGGTGATCTCTAGTAATGAAGGAATCACGATGTCCGAGTTGGCCCAGCAAATCGGTACGTCAAAAGTCCAAATCAGTCGTTCGATCTCGGGGTTAGAAAAGGCTGGCTTTGTGGTCCGCAAAACCAACGGCGTCAATCGCCGCAACGTCAATGTTTATTTGGAAGAAGCTGGGAAGCAGTTGTTTGTCCAAAAGAAAAAACAAGTGGAAGACCGCTTGAATGCCAAAACCGCTCAAATGGCTGCAGAAGATATCCAGCAGTTGAGTCAGTCGTTGACGGAGGCAGTGGGGATCTTGCGGAAATATGACATTTTACGGACTGGCAATCAATGTGAGAAAAATACGCCGTTTGATTAAAAAAGGGCGAAGCAATCGTTTGCTTTTTAATTACTGAATTAATTTCATATTAACTTATATTATAGATTTTTTAGATAAAGCAACCGATTGCGTTTTTCTCTTGTTTTGACTTCTGATTTGTGCGACAATGAGTATATCAAACAAGTCAAAGGAGTCTGCTATGAATACTACTGCCATTTATCATCGTCCCGAAAGTGAATTTGCGTATTTGTACGAGAAGGATAAAATGCATATCCGTTTGCGTACCGCCCGTCAAGACGTCCGCCATGTCCAGCTGCTTTGCGGTGATCCTTACACACTGTATAAAGAAGCTTGGTACCAGCAAAGAATTGAAATGAAAAAAATTCTTTCCACGGACTTGCATGATTATTGGCAAGTATCGGTCGGAGCAGAATTCCGCCGTTTGTCTTACGGCTTTTCCATCGAAAGTTACGATGGGTTGCATGTCTTTTATGGAGACCACGGGGTCTATCCTTTTGAGCAGCAATATTTAGAAATGAACAACAATTATTTTCGGATGCCTTACTTCCAAGAAGCCGATCGTTTCAAAATTCCCGAGTGGGCAAAAGAAACCGTTTGGTATCAAATCTTCCCTGAACGCTTTGCAAATGGGGACCCATCAAATGATCCAGAAGGTGTATTGCCATGGGGTTCAAAAAATCCCGATCGCCAAGACTTTTTCGGCGGGGATCTGCAAGGGGTCATCGATCATTTGGATTACCTCGTCGATCTAGGCATCAATGGAATCTACTTCTGTCCGATTTTTGAGGCCTATTCGAATCACAAGTATGATACCATCGATTATTTAGCCATCGATCCAGCGTTTGGGGATAACGACACCTTTAAACGCTTAGTGGAGGAATGCCACAAACGCGGCATCAAAGTCATGCTAGATGCTGTGTTCAATCATATGGGGGATACTTCGCATCAATGGCTAGATGTCATCAAAAACGGCAAAGATTCGCCCTTTGCTGATTGGTTCCACATCAATGAGTTTCCTGTCAACTACAAAGAAGGGGAAAACTTTGAAGATGCTTATGACATCACCTATGATGTGTTTGCCTTTACGCCGCATATGCCAAAACTCAATACAGAAAATCCCGACGTGCAAGATTATTTGTTGAAGATCGCTCGTTATTGGATCGAAGAGTTTGATATCGATGCTTGGCGCTTGGACGTTGCCAATGAAGTCAGTCACCACTTCTGGAAAAAATTCCGCCAAGTGTGTGATGATGCCAAAGATGATTTTTATATCCTTGGGGAAATTTGGCACTCTTCTCAACGGTGGTTACAAGGCGACGAGTTTCATGCAGTAATGAATTACGCCTTTACGGATGCAATCATTGAATATTTTGTCAAAGACGAGATCTCTATGACGAAAATGGTCTCGGAATTAAATAACCAGCTGATGTTGTATCGGGAGCAAACCAATCAAGTACAGTTCAATATCTTGGATTCCCATGATACCCCGCGCTTGTTAACTTTGGCTCGAGGAGACAAAGACTTGATGCGCCAAGTGATGGCCTTTACGTATCTGCAACAAGGTGTTCCTTGCCTGTATTACGGTGATGAGATCGGTTTGACCGGCGATATGGACCCGGATTGCCGTAAATGTATGATTTGGGAAGAAGAAAAGCAAGATCGTGATCTCCTGCATTTCACTCGCTCATTGATCAGCATTCGCAAAGACAATCAGAAAGTCTTATCAGAAGGTTCCTTGAGTTGGAACTGGGTTTCGGAAGAGGATGGACTGATCATTTTCGAACGAGAGTTAGGGGCACAGCGGATCATCGGTATTTTCAATACGGGCGATGACCAAATCACTCTTTCTCGTCCTGATTCGATCCTGATGGAACAGTTTGTCCAACTGGAAGATGAAACGATGATTATTGATAACAAAGGCTTTGCTATCGTGAAAGTAAACAACGAAGAATCGAATGAAGCATAAAAATGAGGCAAGAATTGCATATGCAATTCTTGCCTCATTCAATGTTTTGGGTATTTTTAATTTCCCCATGCACGTTGGAAAGAATCTTCCCCAAAATTCCTTCTGTCGGTATTATATCCTATAACACCTGAATGTGACAAATGATAACCCTTAAATATAGGTAGATTTTTTCTGTAAAGGGGGAAAAGATTGAAAATTTAGACAGTATTGCCTTCTTTTTGCGCTTCTTTCCACGAAAGGTCTTTTCTTTTTTACAAGATATGATAAACTAGTAAAAATGTATTTTTATTCGAGGAGTGATTTGATGAGTACAGGGTATCACGTAGCAGTTGTCGGGGCTACCGGCGCAGTAGGAACAAAAATGATTGAGATGTTGGAGAAGACCACGTTGCCGATCAAAAAAATAACGTTGTTGGCATCCAAACGTTCTGCTGGGAAGACCCTTGTGTTCAAAAATGAACCGCTCGTTATTCAAGAGCTGACCACAGATTCCTTTGCAGGCGTCGATATTGCATTGTTCAGTGCCGGTGGCGGCATTTCAAAACAATTTGCTCCAGAAGCAGTCAAACACGGTGCAGTCGTGATCGACAATACCAGTCATTTTCGGATGGACCCGAATGTTCCTCTAGTCGTTCCTGAGGTGAATCCTCATGCATTAGCGCAACATAAAGGAATCATTGCCAATCCGAATTGTTCAACGATTCAAATGATGGTGGCGTTAGAACCGATTCGTCAAAAAGTCGGTTTATCGAGGGTCTTGGTTTCGACGTATCAAGCAGTTTCAGGTGCTGGCGCACAAGCCTTGGCTGAATTGACTCGTGAATCTCAAGAATTATTAGCTGGCAAAGCCGCTGATGAACTAAACCCTGAGATTTTACCAGCAGGCAGCGACAAAAAGCACTACCCGATCGCGTTTAACGCCTTGCCGCAAATCGATGTTTTCGCCGAAGAGGATTATACTTACGAAGAGTGGAAAATGATCAATGAAACGAAGAAGATCATGGAAGATACGCAGATCAAAGTAGCAGCTACATGTGTGCGGATCCCTGTGTTTAGCGGTCATTCGGAGTCGATTTATATCGAGACCAAAGACCATGCTAGTGTTGAGGAAGTCAGACAGTGGATCAGCGAAGCGCCAGGAGCTGTCTTGCAAGATGATCCGAGTCAACAAGTGTACCCGCAAGCTTTGACCAGTGTGGACAAAACGGAAACCTTTGTTGGTCGGATTCGCAAAGATTTGGATGTCGAAAACGGCTTGCATTTATGGGTCGTTTCTGATAATTTGCTGAAAGGTGCGGCATGGAACTCTGTTCAAATCGCCGAAAGCCTACATCAGCAAGGATTAGTTCATGTGTAAACCATAAGTTTTTCAGAAAAGTGTGGTGAATGCCACGCTTTTCTTTTTTTTGTTGTATAATAATAGGGACGGCTTATGCTTGGGAAATAATACAGTAGAAAAAAATTAAGAGGTGAATAAAAGTGGAAACGATAAAAATCATTCCTCTTGGCGGTGTACGCGAAAACGGAAAGAACATGTACATTGCTGAAGTTGGCGAGGATATATTTGTGCTGGATTGCGGTGTCCGTTATCCAGAAAATGAATTATTAGGGATCGATACAGTGATTCCAGACTTCACATATTTAGAAGAAAATGCCGACCGTGTGGCGGGTGTCTTCTTGACCCACGGGCATGCAGATGCGATTGGTGCATTGCCTTATTTCTTGGAGAATATCCAAGTACCGGTCTTTGGGACCGAGTTAACGATCGAACTAGCAAAATTGACCGTGAATAAAAATGAAGCTACCAAGCGCTTCAAAGATTTTCATGTGATCGATGAACATTCGGAGATCGACTTTGGTCATGCGACCATCAGCTTTTTCCGTACGACCCATTCTATCCCTGATTCTGTTGGGATCAGCGTCAAAACAGAAGCTGGCAATATCGTTTATACAGGAGATTTCAAGTTTGACCAAACAGCGATCCCTATGTATCAAACCGATTTTGGCCGCTTAGCGGAAATTGGAAAAGAAGGAGTCTTAGCATTGCTAAGCACGTCTTCAAATGCCGAAAATCCAACGCCGATCGCTTCTGAATTGACGATTCAAGATGAAGTTTATGACAATATCCGTTACTGGGAAGGACGGATCATCGTCGCTAGCGTTGCTAGCAATTTACAACGGGTGCAACAAGTATTAGATGCGGCGTTTCGTTCTGATCGCAAAGTCGTTTTGACCGGGCAAGATTTTGGTCGGATCATCAAAACGGCCATGAAGTTAGGGAAATTAAAATTACCTGCCGAAGACTTGCTGATCACCCAAAAAGAAATGAAAAAATACTCAGACGAACAGTTGCTGATTTTAGAAACAGGTCGTATGGGTGAACCAATCAAAGCGTTGCAAAAAATGGCCAACGGCTCTCACCGGACGCTGCGTATCAAAGAAGGAGATCTTGTTTACATCACAACAACGCCGACAACGGCAATGGAAACTGTGGTTGCGAAAACGGAAGATATCATCTATCGCGCTGGCGGTACCGTAAAACAGATCTCGGATAATTTCCGTGTTTCTGGTCATGCTAACCCGAATGATCTGCAGATGATGTTGAATATGATGAAACCGAAGTATTTTATCCCTATTCAAGGCGAGTACCGCCAATTAGCCGCCCATGTGGACTTGGCGCAAGAAGTCGGGATTCCGATGAAAAATATCTTCATTACTGCTCGTGGAGATGTGTTAGAGTACAAAAAAGGCGAAATGCTTGCCGCAGGTGCGGTTCCAGCTGAAAACGTCATGATCGATGGGATCGGTGTCGGTGACATTGGGAATATCGTCCTGCGAGACCGCAAAGTCTTATCTGAAGACGGAATCTTCGTTGCGGTAGTGACGATCAATCGTCGTGAAAAGAAAATTATTTCTGCACCACAAATCACTTCTCGCGGATTCGTCTACGTGAAAGCCAGCCGCGATCTGATTCGTGAAAGTGGCGAGATCGTGGAAGAAATCGTAGAAAAACACCTTCATGATGAAGAGTTTGAATGGAGCAAATTGAAACAAGATATCCGTGATCGTTTGAGTCGGTTCTTGTTTGAACAAACCAAACGCCGTCCAGTCATCTTGCCGGTCATCATGGAATCAAGCCAAAGAAATCGCAACCGTAAATAATTCGTTTTGACCTACTGACAAAAGCAGGTGAAAGAATAGCCGTTTGACGGCCGATTTCTTTTCACCGAAGCTTTTGTCTTTTTTTTATGAAAGAAACAGGTGGCGGTTTTTTTACAAAATGCCCCTTATTTTGGTCGTGAAGGGCAGATAAGGATTGACGGCGAATGGATTTCGATCAATAATACAAAGTTGTCCCCCTAAGACTAGAGGAACAAAACAAGCAAAGAGAGGATGGTCGATTTGTGAATAGTTATCAAGAAAATCCCGTAGTACAACAGAGAAAGTGGTGGATTCTCATTGCTGTTTCGATGTTTACCTTTATGTCAACACTGGATGGGAGTATCGTAAATATCGCTTTGCCGACGATCTCGGCAGATATGGGTGTCCCTATGAATCAAGCGGAATGGGTCGTATCCGTCTACTTGATGATCGTTTGTGCCTGCCTTTTGTTATTCGGTAAGGTAGGCGATAGTTGGGGTAAGATCAAAGTATTCCGCTTGGGGATGCTGATCTTTATTATCGGTTCGCTGTTATGCGGGTTTAATCATTCCTTAGCATTTCTGCTATTTGCCCGAGTCGTGCAAGCGATCGGAGCCAGCATGACGATGGCGACGAATACCGGAATCATTACTGAAGTCTTTCCTATGAGTGAACGAGGACGTGCCTTAGGGATGATTGGTGCCTTTGTTTCGTTAGGATCCATCGCCGGTCCTGGATTAGGCGGAGTGATTTTGGCGCATTTTTCTTGGCCGTTTATTTTTTGGATCAATGTTCCAGTCGGTATTCTGACAATGATTGCTGGAGAAAAGGTGTTGCCAAAAGATATCACCATGAGTCATGATTCCATCGATAAAACCGGGTTTGTGCTGTTTTCAATTGCAATTATCAGCTTCTTCGGCGGCATTTTTCTTGGACAAGAGCGTGGCTTTTTAACGTGGCTACCACTGCTACTGGTGGGGATCGCCTTAGTGGCATTCATCGTCTTTTTGCGAGTAGAAGCGCGTGTGAGCAAACCGCTGATTACCTTTGGGATCTTTCGTAATAAAATTTTCACCATGAGCCTGATCACGGCGCTGCTGATCTTTTCTGCAAACTTTTTTGTCAATGTTGTGATTCCCTTTTACTTGCAAAGTGCCCGAGGCTTAACGCCGAGCGTGGCAGGAATGCTGATGATGGTCTTTCCCTTAATGATGGTCATTGGTTCACCACTTAGCGGCTATTTGACGGACCGTGTAGGACCGGAGATCTTGGTCTTAGCTGGCTTAGCGTTGCTGTCCATCACTCAGCTGATGTATATGTTTATGAATCAGCATACGCCGATTTGGTACTATGTCGTCGCTACTGCTATCATGGGGTTAGGCAATTCGTTGTTCCAATCCCCTAACAATACGATGGTGATGAGCAGTGTCACCAAAGAAAACCTTGGGGTGGCAGGTAGTCTAAATTCCTTTGCCCGTAACTTGGGCATGGTCTTAGGGATATCCTTAGCAACGACGATTCTTTATGCCGCAATGAGTCAAGCCTATGGGAAGCATGTGACGACCTATATCGCAGGTCGGGCAGATATTTTTGCCTATGGCATGAAAATCACCTTCTTTGGGGCGTTCCTTCTTTGTATCACGGCGTTATTCTTAACAGTCTGGCGCATCTATAAACAAGGTGGACGTAAGAAAACGCTATGATCGCTTGAAGTCATCAGGTCGAACTGTTCTATTCCTTATTCAGAAAGGGTAGAACAGTTTTTTTATTTTTCTTGACAAGAACCAGAAAAAGGACGGATGTAATAAAGCTGCCAGAATTTGTGCTTTTGGATTTCTGGCGTTATCTGTTATAATGAAAAATATTAGACTGTATTACTTAGATGGAAAGGGGAATGTTGTATGAAACTTACGTATCACGGACACTCGGTGCTTGCTATCCAATTAGCGGATGGCCAAAAATTGTTGTTTGACCCTTTTATTACTGGAAATGCTCTGACTGATTTGGATGCAGACACAGTGGAAACCGATTGGCTTTTGATCACGCATGGTCATAGCGATCATATTGGGGACATGGTGCCGATCGCCAAAAGAAATGAAGCACCAGTGATCAGTGTCGTTGAAATTTGCCGCTATGCAGCCCGCAAAGGCGTTGCTGAGACGCATGGCATGAATATGGGAGGCTCTTTTGAGTTCCCGTTTGGCAAAATCTCAATGGTGGAAGCGAAACACAGCTCTGGTCTTGAAGAAGACGGAACGATGATCTATATGGGCAATCCAGTGGGGATCATTTTAGAAGCAGAAGGCAAAACCATCTACCACGCTGGCGATACTGCCCTCTTTAGCGATATGGCGATGATCGGTGAACGTTTCGACATCGATGTGGCGTTTTTACCGATCGGGGATAATTTTACGATGGGCGTTCAAGATGCTGCAACAGCAGCGGCGCTTTTAAACGCGAGCAAAGTAGTACCGATCCATTACAATACGTTTCCAATGATCAAGCAAGATCCGCAAACCTTCGTGAATTTATTGCCGGCAGGTGTGGGCCAGATCCTTGCAGTCGGTGAGACATTAGAAGTTTAAGCAACAGGAAGATTCGTAGTAGGAATAGGGGATAATTATGGCGACAAAACACGACTTGATTTTAGCGCATATCGAGAATCTGCCTGTAGGCGATCGCATCTCGGTGCGGGGAATCGCAAAAGACTTGAATGTCAGTGAAGGAACAGCCTATCGGGCGATCAAAGATGCGGAAAATATCGGCTTGGTTTCAACGATCCAACGTGTGGGAACCATTCGGATTGAACGGAAACTAAAGAAACACATTGAAAAACTAACTTTCGGCGAAGTCGTCCAAATCATTGAAGGCGATGTTTTGGGCGGCGCAGCCGGTTTAGACAAAGACTTGAACAAATTTGTTATCGGCGCCATGAAGGAATCGGCAATGGAACGCTACATCACGCCTGGTTCCTTAGTGATCGTCGGAAACCGTAACGAAGTCCACAAGTTGGCACTGGAAGATGGCGCAGCCGTCTTGATCACGGGGGGCTTTGAAACCTCAGAGGAAATCTGTCGCTTAGCAGACGAATTGGAGCTGCCGATTTTACAAACGACCTATGACACCTTTACCGTGGCAACGATGATCAACCGTGCCTTGAGCGACCAGCTGATCAAAAAGGACATCATGCTGGTGAGTGACATTTATATGCCATTGGAAAAAACCAAGTATCTGCACACCTTTGATACGGTCAAGGATTACAAACTGCTTTCGGAGTCTACCAATCACTCCCGCTATCCAGTTGTCAACAAGAATATGCGGGTCGTTGGGATCATCACAGCCAAAGATGTCCTAGAAAAGCCTGACACGCAGATCATCGAACGAATCATGACCCGGGAACCCCGGGTCGTAAAAAAAGAGATGAGTGTGGCCTCTGCCAGCCATCAGATGATTTGGGATGGCTTAGAAGTGATGCCCGTCGTAGCAGATGACCTTTCTTTGATTGGGATCGTTACACGCCAAGACATCATGAAAGCGATGCAGATGGTCCAACGACAAACACAAATTTCAGATACGATTTCAGACCAAATCTCGGGACAGATGCAAGTCATCGAACAAGATTTTGAAGGGAACAAATTGCCGCAGCCACATTTCAGCTTTGCGGTGACGCCTCAAATGGTCAATGAAGTCGGAACGATCTCTTTTGGTGTCTTGAGTGAAGTGATCGCGAATACGGCAAAACGTACCATGCAGTTGAATCAACGGCGCAATAGTTGGATCGAGCAAGTCAATCTGCATTACTTCCGTTTGATCCAATTAGAAAGCGAGATCATCATTCAACCGAAGATTCTAGAACTGGGGCGACGTTCGGCGAAAATCGATATCGAAGTATCGATCGAAAATTCCTTAGTGGCAAAAGCGATCGTGGTATGCCAAGTAATGGAACGCCCATAAATCATCGAAAACGGCACTTATGGAAAAATTTTAGAGAGAAAGTTGAGACCATTCATGAAGGTACAAGAAGAAATACTTGCAACAATCAAAGCATTCGACCGAATCATTATCCATCGGCACCAACGCCCTGATCCAGATGCATTAGGATCACAAGTGGGCTTGGCAGAAATTTTACGAGCTAGTTTTCCCAAAAAAGAAATCTATCAAGTCGGCGGACCTGTTGAAGGATTGGATTACTTGGCGCTGATGCAGACAATCCCTGATGATTTGTATAAAGGAGCGTTGGTGATCGTTACAGATACGGCCAATGCACCACGGGTCAGTGACCAACGCTATGATCAAGGGGCGAAATTGATCAAAATCGATCATCACCCTAATGATGAGCCTTACGGAGAGCTGGTCTGGGTCAATACGAAAGCCAGCAGCTGTAGTGAGATGATCGTTTCATTTTGGCAAATGTTTCAAAACGAGCTGACGATGACGCAAGAAGCGGCTCGTCTGCTGTATGCGGGCATCGTTGGTGATACTGGACGGTTTTTATATCCGGCAACGACAGCGACAACGCTGCGCTTAGCGGCTGAACTATTGGATTACGGTTTTGATGCACCGAAGATCAATCGGCAATTGGATCAAGTCTCTCGCAGTGTTGCTCGCCTTTCAGGGTATGTCTACGAAAACATCGAGATCGATGAGATTGGTGCTGGCAAAGTGATCCTATCACAAGAATTGCAGCAGCGTTTTGGCGTAGTGGATTCGGAAACCTCAGCAGTCGTTTCCTTACCAGGGAAAATCGACGAAGTGATGGCTTGGGCGATCTTTGTCGAACAACCAGAAGGCTATTATCGGGTGCGGATGCGTTCGAAAGGTCCAGTGATCAATGAGATCGCCAAACGCCATCATGGCGGCGGACATCCCCTTGCCAGTGGAGCAAACGCAAAAGACCTTGAAGAAGTTGCCGTGATCTATCAAGAGATCCAAGCAGCGATCAAAGAATTTCAAGCAGAATAAACACTTTTACAAGAACATTTACCAATAGAAAAAGGGCGTGCCAAAAGCTTTCGGCACGCCCTTTTTTAGACAAAACGCAGCGCAGGCTCATCACTGAACCCGCACTGCGTTTTTTTGCTTATTTTTGAGAAAAGCGCGGCTTAGCCCCGTAGATCGTCTAAAAATTCGGTTTTGCTTTTCGTTTTCTCGTCTTTCATTTTGATGACTTTGGCTGGTGAGCCAGCAACGACTGCGCCAGCAGGGACATCTTCCGTTACCACAGAACCGGCAGCGACGACTGCACCTTCGCCGACACGGACGCCTTCAAGGACGACGGCATTTGCACCGATCAAAACATTGTCTTCAATGATGACTGGGCTTGCTGAAGGTGGCTCAAGAACGCCAGCCAAGACAGCACCAGCGCCAATATGGGCTTTTTTTCCAACGGTTGCTCGGGCGCCTAAAATCGCACCCATGTCGATCATGGTTTCTTCACCAACGACGGCACCAATGTTGATCACGGCCCCCATCATGATAACGGCATTTTTTTCAATGATGGCTTGGTCACGGATAAAGGCACCTGGTTCGATACGGGCATCGACTTTCGTCATGTCCAATAAAGGGATCGCTGAGTTGCGGCGATCATTTTCCAGATAGTGATCGGTGATCTTGTCTTGGTGCGCGGTTAAAAACTCAGCTACTTTTTGACTGTCACCAACCACGAAATAGAAAGTGCCATTACCAAACAATTGGATGCCATCTGCTTGGACGTTACTAAGATCTCCATTGATATAGACTTTTACAGGTGTTTGTTTATTTGCTTCTTTGATGTATTTTGCTAATTGATAAGGATCGGAAAATTGTAATTCTGTCATGAGAGACCACCTTTACTTGTCGATTAGATTTTGCATGGAATAAAAACCAGCTGGTTGGTCGGCTAAAAATTCCGCTGCTTTTAGCGCACCATTGGCGAAGATTTCGCGGGAGAGCGCTGTGTGTTTTAATTCAATGATTTCATCCTGCCCAGCGTAGATGACAATGTGTTCTCCAGGGATCGTTCCGCCGCGAACGGCATGGATGCCCATCTGCTTGCGGTCATTTACTAGATCACTGCCTTCACGCCCGTAGAGATACTCTTTTTTCGTTTCGCAGCTGTCATTGATACTATCTGCCAACAGCAAAGCTGTACCACTTGGTGCATCGAGTTTTTGATTATGATGCTTTTCGATGATCTCAATGTCAAAGTCAGCTTCTAATGCGGGGGTGATACTTTGTAGTGCTTTGATCAGTACATTGATCCCCAACGACATATTGGCAGAATAGAAAACTGGGATCACTTTAGCAGCCAACGGCAGCATCATCTGCGTGTCTTCCGTCAAACCAGTTGTAGCAACCACGATAGGCAGCTGCTGTTCGACACAATAGTTCAATAAGGCAGGGACATTGCTATAATGAGAAAAATCAATCACCAAATCGATCGGCTGCGTGATTTTTTCTGGACGATCATAGATTGGAAAGGGACCATCTAATTGCTCGGTACGATCCAATCCGGCGGCCACTTCTAACTGAGGGTGCTTTGCGATCAGGCTTTGCAACACTTTGCCCATACGACCGTTTGCACCGCTTAATAAAATCTGTTTCACCAAAAACTCCTCCTTACAGCAATCCGTAATTGGTCATTTCTTCTTCTAAATGAACGAGGGTCGCATCTTCTGGGACACCCAAAGGCAAACGATAATGCAATTCGCATTTGCCTAGCAAGGAGACCGCTGCTTTGATCGGCACAGGATTTACTTCACTGAAAATCGCATCGATCAACGGTTTTTGTCGCAATTGCTCTTTGATGGCGGCTTTTACATCACCATTTAAGAAATCAGCAACGAGTTGTGCCGTTTGTTTCGGAGCGATATTGCCGATCGTTGAAATCACGCCAGAGCCACCTAAAGCTAGAATTGGGGTTACTTGATCGTCATTTCCTGAATAGATCGCAAAGTCATCATCCGCAAGACGAGCGATTTCTGCGATTTGCGAAATGTCGCCGCTGGCTTCTTTGATGCCTTTGATATTAGGGATTTTTTTCAGTTCTGCCACAGCTTCAGGTGTTAAATTTAAGCCGGTTCTTGAGCTGACGGAGTATAAGATCACTGGCAGCTCAACGCTTTGACAGATTGCTTCATAGTGAGCGACTAAACTTTTCTTGGTCGCTTTGTTGTAGTAGGGTGTTACAACCAATAATGCGTCAGCACCAACGCGCTGTGCTTCTTTTGAAAGATGGATCCCATGTTGGGTGTTGTTGGAGCCTGTTCCGCCGATGACGGGGATTCGACCAGCAACTTGTTTTACCACCGCTTCGATCACCGCGATATGTTCTTCATCGTCTAACGTGGATGCTTCACCGGTCGTACCGCATGCAATGATTGCATTCGTTCCTTGCTGTACATGCCACTCCGCTAACTCCTTCAGCTTATCGAAATCCACCGAACCATCTTGAAGCATAGGGGTGATCAACGCAACGCCAGAACCTTTGAATATTGTCAAACTACGACACATCCTTTCAACCAATTTATTTTTCGTAACTCTACGTATAAGTGTACCAAAACGAGGGGTAAATTTTTCAATAAAAATCGAAACATTTCGACAATTTATACTATAGATTATTCGAATTATATACTATAATATTAAACAATATCAATGAAAAACTGAATATTCGTTGGTTTTTATGGATATTTTTAAAAGGAATGAATAGAAAGGTGTTTTAACATGCAAGTATCGCAAGCAGTCAAAGAATTAACCGAAGACGTGGTTCGTTTTCGTCGTGAATTACATACAATCCCTGAATTAGGGTTAACTGAGTTCAAAACAAAGGAATACTTGCTGCGTCAGTTGCAATCCTTTGGAATCAAAGAAATCTATCCAGTGATTGAAACCGGCTTGATTGCTGTCTTTCGCAGCGATCGTCCAGGAAAGACGCTGGCCTTTCGAACGGATATCGATGCACTGCCGATCAAAGAAGAGACAGGTGTTTCCTTTGTTTCCAAACATGAAGGGAAAATGCATGCCTGCGGTCATGACGGCCATATGGCAACGATGCTAGGGTTTGCTAAATATTTAGCAACACATCCTGAAGTGATTCGTGGAACGATCGTTTTGATTTTCCAACCAGCCGAGGAAAGCCCCGGTGGCGCTCAATTGATGATCGATGAAGGCATCTTACGAGATTTTGGCGTGGAAAAAATCGTGGGGCTGCATGTCTTCCCAGACTTTCCCGAAGGAGTCATTGCGAGCCGGAAAGGTCCGATGATGGCCCGTAACGGCGAGATCAATCTAACGATCAACGGCACGAGTGCCCATGGTGCCCAGCCTCATCAAGGACATGATGCCATTTTAGCCGCGGCTGCGATTATTCAAGGATTGCATTCGATCATTTCACGCAATATCAGCCCGCTTTCTGCTGGGGTCATCACTTTTGGGAAGATCCATGGGGGAGATGCGGAAAATATCATTCCCGGCAAGGTCGTTTTAAAAGGAACGATGCGGGCGTTTGAAGATGAAGTCTATGAAACGATGACGCGCAGAATCACCACCGTCGCACAAGAAATCGCCAAAGGATATGATTGCACGGCGGATGTCGAATTCGAACATCTTTATCGTGTCGTGGACAATGATCCTGAGATGGTGGAAGTATTGGAAAAAGTGGTTGGGGAGAGCTACCGAGAAACACCGCCATATATGTTGGCAGAGGATTTTTCGATGTACCAAAAGGAGATCCCAGGTGTCTTTTTCTTTGTGGGTACCCGAAATGAAGAAAAAGGCTATGTCCACCCTTTACACAGCAGCAAAATGAATTTTGACGAAAAAAATCTATTGCAAGGCATCGAATGCTACGTTCGTTTGATCGAGGCATTGAACGAGCCGACAGACAAGGAGTAAAGCGATGGCAAAAGAAATCAAGAACAATCACTTATACATTGACGGTTGTGATACCGTTGAGCTGGCAAAAACCTTCGGAACCCCCCTTTACGTGTATTCCGTTTCGGAGATTCGCGAAGAATGCCAAAAGATTCAGGCGCAGTTTTTGACGCGCTACAGCAAGACACGGGCAGCCTATGCCGCTAAAGCTTTCTGCACCACAGCAATGCTGCAAGTGATCAAGTCAGAAGGACTCTCATTAGACGTGGTTAGCGGTGGAGAGCTGTATACAGCGATCCAAGCTGATTTTCCAGCAGAACACATCGAGTTTAACGGCAATAATAAATCGATTGAAGAATTAGCAGCTGCCCTTGATTATGGCGTAGGACGGATCATCGTTGATGGCATTCAAGAAGTCGGCTTGATCCGCGCGTTATGTCAAGAAAAGCAAGTCGTTGCTAAAATTTTGTTGCGCATCACACCTGAGGTTTCGGTCAGCACCCATCAATTTATCTCGACCGGACAAAAAGATTCGAAATTCGGGATTCCTTTAGATGAAGAAATCTTATTTCCGTTAGTGGAAGAAGTGATTCAAGCACCTGAATTGGATTTCTATGGCCTGCATTTTCATGTCGGCAGTCAATTGTCGGACAATCGCTCACATCTAGCGGCAGTTGATGCGGCTTTGATCCTTGTCCAAACCATTCATGAACGCTTTGATTATTGGATCAAAGAACTAAATGTTGGCGGCGGCTTTGGCGTTCGATACACAGACGTAGATATTCGCCAACCCTACAGCTACTTTTTAGATCCTGTGATGGAAAAAATCGACGCCTTTTATGCGCAGCACCAGAGCGAACGCCCGACCATCGTTATTGAACCTGGGCGCAGTATCGTCGCAGAAGCAGGTATCAGTTTGCACACCATCGGCAGTATCAAGACATTGCCGGGAATCAGAACATACGCCAGCATTGACGGTGGCATGACAGACAATATTCGTCCTGGTCTTTATCAGGCAACTTACACTGGGATCTTAGCCAACCGCGCTTCCGAAGCTGCGACACAAAAGATCACCATTTCTGGTAAAGCTTGTGAGAGCACGGACATCTTAGTAAAAGACCTTGCATTACCGCCCGTTGAAACTGGGGATCTGTTTGCTACGTTCGCAACAGGAGCTTATGGCTATTCGATGGCCAGCAGCTACAATAATTTACAGATTCCTGCAGTCGTCTTTGTGGAAAACGGCCAAGCGGAATTAGCCGTTAAACGCCAGTCCTACGAGCAAATGCTGCAAAATGAAGTGGTTCCTTCGTTTCTAAAAGAGGGAGCTTCCAGCAAGTAAAATTTTGAAAAGCAGGTGACAACATGACGATTCCTTATACAAAAATGCAAGGTGCAGGAAATGATTTTATCGTAATCGATAACCGCACATTGAAATTCTCCCATGAACAACTGTCGCAATTTGCTGCTCAGGTTTGCCATCGGAAATTTTCTGTTGGCGCGGATGCAGTCATGGCAGTGGATTTTCCCACAGGAACCGCTGATTTTCGGATGCGGTTTTACAATGCTGATGGGACCGAAGCAGAAATGTGCGGCAACGGCGCTCGCTGTATTGCCCGTTATGCCTTTGAGAAGGGAATTGCTGGCGAGCAGATGACCATCGAAACAGTTGCTGGCGATGTCCCCGCATGGCGCTTGTCGGCAAAACACTACAAAGTAACCTTGAACCCACCGACCGTGACTACATTTGATCAAGCGTACCCGAATCCAATGGTTTCTTTCGTGGACTATGTGGAATTGGGTGATCCAGGAATCCCTCATGCGGTGGTTCACTATCCTGGTCTGGCAGAAACTGAGTTGGAACAGCTGGCTGAACTTGCCAAAGAGATACGCTATTGGGAGGTTTTCCCAAAAGGGGCGAATGTCAATTTCTATGAAGAAGATGACAAGGGTGAGCTGATCGTTCGCACGTATGAACGAGGGGTGGAAGGTTTTACCTATGCGTGCGGCACAGGTTCTGGTGCCACTGCGTATGTCGTGACCAAACGTCACCAGCAAGCGGCAGCGAATGTCTTGCTGCACGTGTTAGGTGGCGAGTTAACGGTAGAAGTTGATGTTGATCAGGGCGCATTAGAATTGATCGGCGATGCGGTTATGGTATCTGAAGGCTTGATTTTAGATGAGAATTTGACTGTGTGACAGATTGATCCATTTTGGCGCAAATGAGTTGAATAAGTCATGATTGAGGGGCGTTTTTGCACATGCAGAAATGCTCCTTAGTTGTCAGCTGTTGCAGCGGCAATTTTTTCTTAGTATACGTTTAGTGTTTTGTGGTAGAGAATCACTTCGATAATTCTTATTGATTAAAGGTGGGTTTTTTTGTATGCTTAGTATTGTTCGATAGTGAACAATACGACTATTATCAATCAAAGGAGCAACACTATGACTCAAATTCCTAACTGTCCAAATTGCCAATCTGAATACGCTTATGAAGACCGTGGGCTGTTTGTTTGTCCTGAATGCGGAAACGAATGGCAAGAGCAACAAGCGGCGGAAGAAGCACCCGTATATAAAGATGCCAACGGCAATACTTTAGTCGATGGTGATACAGTAACGGTCATCAAAGACTTGAAAGTCAAAGGCGCATCTGGCGCCATCAAACAAGGAACGAAAGTGAAAAACATCAAATTAGTCGAAGGCGACCACAACATTGATTGCAAGATCGATGGCTTCGGCGCAATGAAACTAAAATCAGAATTTGTAAAAAAAGGTTAAAAACAAAATCTTCCAGTCATCTTCATAATTTTTTCACCACTTTAATGGTAAAATAAGGTCAAAGATTAAAAGGGGGAATTTTATCGTGTATGGTATGGGCGGATACGGGTTCGGCTTTTTTTATGACCCGACTTTCATTCTTGTAATTATCGGTATGGTGATTTCGCTAGCAGCGTCAGCGTACGTCAAAAGTACCTTTAACAAATATGACAAAGTCAGAAGTAAAAATAATATTACCGGCACAAAAGCGGCGCAGTACATCTTGCAAAGCCAAGGAATCAATAATGTGGGTGTGCAAGCGATCGCTGGTGATTTGACGGATAATTACAATTCTGGCAACAAAATGTTGAGTTTATCACAATCCACCGCGCAATCAACTTCGGTAGCAGCAATCGGTGTTGCGGCCCATGAGTGTGGACACGCAGTCCAAGATGCCAAAGGTTATTTTCCTTTGCGTTTGCGTCATGCGATCGTACCGATCGCTAATATCGGAACCAGCATCTCGATCCCGTTGATTTTGATCGGGGTCCTATTACGAGGCTCGTTTCTGATCAACTTAGGCTTGTTGGCTTTCTCATTGGCGTTTATTTTCCAATTAGTGACCTTGCCAGTCGAGTTCGATGCCTCAAAACGGGCGATCCGTATTTTGGCAGATGGTGGCTTGTTAACAGAAGATGAAGTACCACAAGCAAGAAGAGTGCTCTTTGCCGCAGCGTTGACGTATGTCGCAGCTGCCGTAGCAACCCTATTGCAGCTCTTACGTTTGATTATTTTATTTGGTAATAACAACCGTCGGAATTAGAAAAATTGAAACAAATAATAAAAAAGCGGCTCAATCAAAATTTCTTGGTTGAGCCGCTTTTTGTATTGAATATTATGATTTAACGAAAACTTTTGACAGGTGCTCTGTCCAAAAATCAGTAAAATCTTTGATTGTTCCATCTTTATTTAGCTGTGCCTGTTCAAATACTGCATTATTTTTTCCGAATGGATCAATTGCGATAATTGTTCCAATCCCAGCACGCTTGGCAGCAAGCAAACCTGAATAAGCATCTTCGATAACAAGACAATCAGCAGGAGCTAAGTCCAATTTGCCAGCCGCTTTAAGAAAAATATCCGGTTGCGGTTTTCCAGGAAAAGAGCCATCGTCATAGACGATCTTATCCCAATCAAACCAGCGTGCTAAATCGAAAGTATCAAAATAAAAAGCAACATTCTCTTTAACAGTAGCCGTGGCGATCGTTAATGGAATCTGCTGGTCAGTCAGCTGATCAAGAGTCGCTTCAAGCCCCTTTGTCAATTGGAGATCGTTCTTATTTTGCAAGCAAAGCATACGATAATAGCTTTCTTTTTCTTCTGACAATACGGCGATCTCAGAGGCGGTCAAATGTTCTGAAATGAAATGTTTTAAAATCTCCGTATTCGTTCGACCATGGATATTTTTTAAAATATCCTCATCTGATAAACCATCTTTTGTATGATCATGAATCATGTGCAGCCAAGCAGCTTCATGTAGATGAGAGTCCAAAAACATTGTTCCGTTGAAATCAAAAATAATCCCTTTCATAGTTACGCTCCTATAGTGGTATTTTCGGTTGAATCAGCAATTTGCAGATCGACATATTGTGCATAGTGCTCTTGAACCTCTCGCGAGATCTGGCGATCCGTAATGAGTAAATCGAAATCATGTAAATTATAAAACACATAAAAATCATCCCGATTGAACTTTTTGTTATCAACGAGCAGATATTTCTTGCGAGAATTATTTAATGCGATCTGCTGCGCTTCTCCTTCTTCTGTACTGTAAGTAGAAATTGCTTCGTTGTGAACGCCATTTGAACTGATAAATGCTTTTGTAAACTTTAGTCTTCTTAAATTGTCGTTGGTGATTGGTCCAACAAATGCGCCGGTATTTTTTCGGAAATCACCGCCAATTAGCAAAATTTCTGGTCCATCTGCTTGCGCAAGAATATCAAAAACTGGGTAATTATTAGTAATGATCCGGATTTTCTTGTTGAGTAAATGGGTCGCCAAAAGTTCGATTGTTGTACCAGGCCCTAAGAAAATCGTTTCACCTTCTTGAATCAAGGAGGCAGCTGCGGCAGCAATTTCTTTTTTTTCTTGAATCTGCAAAGTGGCTTTTTCGGTGTGAGAAAGTTCTTGATCTAAAGTGTAGGAAAGACTTTGCGCCCCTCCATGGACACGTAGCAGCTTGCCCGATTTTTCTAATTCATCTAAATCTCTGCGAACGGTCATATCAGAAACATCTAATTGATTGATGATTTCATTAACGGTAAGGATTCCTTTTTTATTGACCATTTCTACGATAGTAAACAATCTTTCTTTTTTTAGCATCGTCTTCACCTCTAATTTAAGGATAATCTACCATATAATCGGATAACAGTCAATCTGTTTCAAACAAAAACAAACAATTATTCGCGTGGTATATGTTTGTTTCAATGGGTTTTATCATTTTTTTCGATTTTTGTGATTATTTATGTTTGTTTTTGTTGACAAATGTTTTGGATGCGATTACAATTCAATCAGTTAGAAAGTGCGGAAACTGATTATAGATTTGAGGAGAGATGTATATGCTTAAATTACCAGAAGATTTTATTTTTGGTGGAGCCACAGCAGCCTATCAGGTTGAAGGAGCCACTAAGGAAGGCGGCAAAGGCGCTGTTGCTTGGGATGATTTTTTAGAGGAACAGGGTAGATTTAGTCCCGATCCGGCAAGTGATTTTTATCATCAATATGCAAAGGATATTGAATTGTGTGAACGATTTGGTGTGAATGGGCTAAGATTATCCATTGCATGGAGTCGAATTTTTCCTGATGGTGATGGGGAACCGAACCCAGAAGGAATCGCTTTTTATCATCGTGTGTTCGAAGAATGTGCGAAAAGAAACGTAACGCCGTTTGTGACATTGCATCATTTTGATACCCCTAAACGTTTGTTTGACCAGGGAGATTTTTTGAATCGAGAAACAATAGAAGCATTCGTTTCCTATGCCATTTTTTGTTTTCATGAATTCAAAGAAGTGAAAGTGTGGAGTACCTTTAATGAAATCTATCCTGTTGCGACCAATCAATATTTGTTAGGCGTTTTCCCGCCAGGTATCAAATATGATTTTACAAAAATCATCGCTTGTCTTCATAATATGATGGTTGCCCATGCACGTGTAGTGAACTATTTCAAAGAAAACGAACTTCCAGGCGAAATCGGTGTCGTTCACTCATTGGAGACGAAATATGCGGCAACAGATGCTCCAGAAGATAAGCAAGCAGCCTTTTTAGACGATGCATTGTCGATCCGCTTCTTATTAGATGCTACTTATTTAGGCTATTATTCAACTGAAACCTTGACTGCTCTTGATGAGATATGTGAAGCAAATCAGGCCAGCTATCATTTTCCTGAAGAAGATTTCGTTGAATTGAAAAAAGCCTCCACGCGTAATGACTATTTAGGGATCAATCACTACCAATGCCATTTTGTCAAAGCTTACGATGGAGAAAACGCGATCCATCATAATGGCACGGGTGAAAAAGGGACCTCTGTTTATAAAGTGAAGGGGATCGGAGAACGCATTTATAAAGAAGGAATTCCTCGAACAGATTGGGACTGGCTGATTTATCCAGAAGGGCTTTATGACTTGTTGTTGCGAATTAAAAGCGATTACCCGCATTACAACAAAATCTATATCACTGAAAACGGCATGGGGTATAAAGACCAGTTTGAAGATGGCATCATTATGGATCAGCCGAGAATCGATTATTTGAGAGTCTATTTGGAATCCTTAAGCAAGGCGATAACAGCTGGGGTAAATGTGAAGGGATATTTTTTGTGGTCGCTTATGGATCTTTTCTCATGGACAAATGGGTATAACAAAAGGTATGGCTTGTTTTATGTTGATTTTGAAACCCAGAAGCGTTACCCGAAAGAGTCAGCATACTGGTACAAATTAGTTAGTGAAACCAAAACGATTATTTAATAAGTAATAATGGAGGAAGAAAAGATGAATAAAGAGGAATTACAAATGCTTGGTTTTGAGATCGTTGCTTATTCAGGGGACGCTCGCAGTACATTATTAAAATTATTGAAAGAAGTAAGACAAGGGAACTTTGAGCATGTTGATTCAGCACTGAAAGAAGCCGACGAAAATTTAACCCTTGCACACAATTCGCAAACGAAAATTTTAGCGGAAGAAGCATCGGGAAAAGAGATGGAGATGGGATTCATTTTTATCCATGGACAGGACCATTTAATGACCACTTTGTTGCTGAGGGATCTGATTCAAGACTTTATTGCACTGTACAAGCAGAATCAAGGATAGGAGAAGAACGCTATGGATGGAATCATTAAACAAATCGAAAAAGGGAAACCGTTTTTTGAAAAAATCTCACGCAATAGTTATCTGGGAGCCGTTCGTGACGGATTTTTAACAGCGATGCCGGCTATTTTATTCTCAAGCATATTCATTTTGATTGCTGCGGTTCCTGAGATTTTTGGTTACCAATGGCCTGAAGCTGTCTCCACTTGGTTGTGGAAAGTCTATAATTATTCGATGGGGGTTGTAGGGTTACTTGTTTCAGCAACCACTGCTCGCTGCTTGGCTGATTCGATGAATCGCCGCTTACCGAAAAACAAAGTAATCAACACGACTTCTGTGATGCTGGCTTCTGTGGTAAGTTTCCTGTTGTTAAGCGTCTCTCCAATCGAAGGCGGATTTTCAACGGAATACATGGGGACAAAGGGGCTTTTGGCGTCCTTTGTCGCTGCATTTTTAACAGTTAATTTATATAAGTTTTGTGTGCTGAAAGATATTACCATTAAGATGCCTAAAGAAGTTCCTGGTACGATTTCGCAAACCTTCCGAGATATTTTTCCTTTCTCTTTTTCAGTATTTGCGGCCGTTTTAATTGATTTAGGTATTCGGCAAATTTTCCAAATCTCATTTGCAGAAGCAATCATTACTGTGCTGCAGCCATTATTCACAGCAGCCGACGGTTATTTAGGAATCGCTATTATCTGGGGAGCGATGGCGCTATTTTGGTTTGTCGGTGTTCATGGACCGTCGATCGTGGAACCAGCAATTGCAGCAATTATCTATGCCAATGTGGAAACCAATCTGCAATTGTTCAATTCCGGTGAGCAAGCTTCAAAAGTACTGACAGTCGGTTTAGGAAATTTTGTAGGAACTATGGGAGGAACTGGGGCCACATTGGTCGTTCCTTTTATCTTCTTACTCTTTGCTAAGTCTAAACAATTGAAGGCAGTCGGGAAAGCTTCCTTTATTCCAGTAAGTTTTGCTGTCAATGAACCATTGTTGTTTGCAGCACCCATGATTTTGAATCCTTATTTTTTCATTCCGTTTTTGTTAACACCAGTTGTAAACGTTTGCTTGTTTAAGTTTTTTGTCGATGTGCTAGGCATGAACAGTTTTATGTACGTTTTACCTTGGGCAACTCCGGCACCGATCGGTTTGGTTCTAGGAACAGGCATGGGGGTGTTAGCCTTTGTTTTAGCAGCGGTTCTAATCGTCGTTGACTTCCTGATCTATCTACCATTTTGTAAAGCATACGATGCTGTTTTAGTAGAGCAAGAAGCACAAAAAGCGGAAGTGATCGCTACCGAAGAAGGTGCTTCTGCTGCTATACGTGAGGAAGTACCTGTGGCAGCGAGACAAATTATCAGCGATACAAATAAAGAAATCAATGTGTTGGTGCTTTGTGCTGGAGCAGGGACAAGTGCGATGTTAGCTAATGCTTTAAAAGAAGGTGCATCTGAATCGAAAGCACCGATCAGTGCAATGGCGGGTGCTTATGGTTCTCATTACGAAATGCTGCAGGATTTTGATATGGTGGTCTTAGCACCGCAAGTCAATTCTTACTATGATGATATCAAAGAAGATACCGATCGCTTAGGAATCAAGCTGGTTGCGACAAAAGGAGCAGAATATATCGGATTAACGAGAGATCCTGAAAAAGCCGTTCAATTTATTCTGAGCCAATTTCAATAAAGGAGGAGCAAATGAATGAAAAAGGGAGCTTGGTTGCGTAAAGTCGCTTTATTTGCAGCTGTGATAGGGACTTTTGGGGCTGTTTCAAAAACAGTTGAAGCATCTGCCAGCGAATTTATTCGCGGAGCAGATATTTCAATCTTGTCAGATATGGAAAAATATGGTGCAAAATACTATGAAGATGGTATTTCAAAAGATGCCTTAGAGATTCTAAAAAATAATGGTGTCAACTATGTTCGACTGCGTTTGTGGCAGGATCCTTATAATAGTAACGGAGAAAGTTATGGGGCAGGAACAAATGATCTGGAAACGACGGTTGCGCTTGCAAAACGAGCAAAAAATCTTGGACTCAACGTGTTGCTAGATTTCCATTACAGTGATTTTTGGGTTGATCCTGGGAAACAGAATGTTCCTAAAGCGTGGCAAGATCTGACCTTTGAAGAAATGAATACGGCATTGTATGACTATACAAAGAACGTTCTGTCGGAAATGAAGCAGCTAGACGTTTATCCTGATATGGTTCAGATTGGCAATGAACTGAATAGTGGCATGCTCTGGCCTTATGGCAAGTCTTGGGGAGAAGACGGGGGAGAGTTTGATCGATTGGCTACTTTTTTGAAGTCTGGTGTCCAAGCTGTTCGAGACACTCAACCTGAAACAACTCCAGTAATGCTTCACTTAGCTGATGGTGGCGATACAGGAGCATTTACTTGGTGGTTTGATGAAATCACCAGTCGGGGTGTGTCATTTGATTTAATTGGAGTATCGTATTATCCGTATTGGCACGGTTCAATGAATGAACTTCAAACCAATATGAATACGATCAGTCAACGGTATGGCAAAGAAGTGATCGTAGTTGAAACAGCTTATGGGCATACAACAGCGAATGCAGATACTATGCCAAATGCCTTTGGCGAAGCCGAAGCAGCGGCGGGGGGATATGAACCAACACCGTCAGGACAAGCAGAGTATTTGCTGGATCTAGCCGATCGTATTCAAGCGGTGCCGAATGATCGCGGGGCGGGCTTCTTTTACTGGGAACCTCTTTGGTACAACGGAAACGTGAGTTGGGCAACACAAGCAGGTATGAATTATCTCGGTGTTCAATCCACTATGGGAAACGAATGGGACAACCAGGCGATGTTTGATTTTGCTGGAAACGCCTTGCCAAGCTTGCGTGCGTTTAAACAAGCAGGGACGCAAACAAATCTGGTTAAAAATGCAAGTTTCGAGAGCGATGGACCAACGACCAGTCCTTCCGATTGGCAAACGTGGTTTCAACAAGGAACAGCTGAAGGTACGATCAAAACGGAAGCAGGGACTTTTTTTGGAGACTACAAATTAACTTTTTGGAAGGACCAAGCTTACGAGGCATCAGCTTATCAAAATATTAGTGGCATCAGCGATGGAACTTACACATTGAGTGCCTACGTAATGTCTGGGGGAGAGTTTGATACCAATCAGTTATATATCAAAAATTATGGTGGAGCGGAACTAAATACTGCGGTTGATAAAACAAGTGAATGGACAAAAATTACAATCAAAGACATTCCAATTACAACAGGTGTTTGTGAAATCGGGGTTTATAGCAAGGCATCAGCAAATGCTTGGACGAACGTTGATTTTGTTTCATTGGTAAAACAATAATCTAAGGATTGCTGCGATTGATCCTCAGAGCTCCCTTTCAACCGCATCACTAGCGTAGAAGGCAGGAATCGAACCTGCACCTCGTCTTTGCCAAAAATAACCAGAAATACGTTCCGATCATTTTTACCAAAACGAGTAAAGCGCCAGACTTCATCTACACTTTGTATTATGCCAAAGAGAGTTCAACGATTTCGTAAGAAGCAATGAAAAATTTGCAAAAAGTTGTGCAGAAAACATGAAGGTTGTTTAAGAAAGAATAACCATAGAATTTAGTCGAGAAAAAGAAGGAACCAGCTGTATCGATAAGTAAAGCGCTTTGTCTGGAAACCTCGTTTTTTTCTGAAAAAATCAGATAAAGTTTTCTTGACATTTGCTAGGTGAGAATGTATCATTCTGTTTGGGCACTCTTTACAAGAGTCAGAAAGTGATTTAGAATTTTCGCTCCCTATTCATTTATGGATAGGGAGCTTTTATTATTTTCTAAATGCTTTTCCTGTAAAATAGATTAAAGGAGTTTTTCAGTTTATGACAAAATATATTTTTGTAACCGGCGGTGTGGTTTCTTCTATTGGTAAAGGGATCGTAGCAGCATCATTAGGACGTCTGTTGAAAAATCGCGGCTTGAAAGTAACGATTCAAAAATTCGATCCGTACATCAATGTCGATCCAGGAACGATGAGCCCATACCAACATGGTGAAGTATTCGTAACCGATGATGGAGCAGAGACCGACTTAGACTTAGGTCACTATGAACGCTTTATCGATATCAATTTGAACAAATACTCAAATGTAACAACTGGAAAAATCTATTCAGAAGTTTTGCGGAAAGAGCGTAAAGGAGAATACTTAGGCGCGACTGTTCAAGTGATCCCGCATATCACCAACGAGATCAAAGAAAAAATCATGCGGGCAGCCAAAATGACTGATTCAGATGTGATCATTACAGAAGTCGGCGGTACAGTAGGGGATATTGAATCATTGCCATTTCTAGAAGCTTTGCGTCAAATGAAAGCAGACGTAGGTTCAGACAATGTGATGTACATCCACACCACGCTGATTCCTTATTTGAAAGCAGCAGGCGAAATGAAAACCAAACCGACACAACACAGTGTGAAGGAACTGCGCGGCTTAGGGATTCAACCAAATATCTTGGTCGTTCGTACAGAACAACCCGTAGGACAATCAACGAAAAACAAATTGGCACAATTCTGTGACGTGGCACCAGAAGCCGTGATCGAATCTCGTGACGTTGAGACCCTTTATTCGATTCCATTGGCACTGCAAGCGCAAGGCATGGATCAAATCGTGTGTGATCATTTGAAACTGACTGCACCAGCTGCTGACATGACTGAATGGCAAGCATTGGAAGAAAAGGTACTGAATTTGAAGAAAAAAGTACGTATCGCATTAGTCGGAAAATACGTGGAATTGCCAGATGCTTATCTATCAGTTGTCGAAGCCTTGAAACATTCTGGTTTTGCCTTTGATGCAGACATCGAGATCGATTGGATCAAAGCCCAAGAAATCACACGAGAAAACGTGGATTCTTACTTAGGTGAAGTAGACGGTATTCTTGTTCCTGGTGGATTCGGTGATCGCGGGATTGAAGGAAAAATCGAAGCGATCCGATATGCTCGGGAAAATGATGTGCCATTCTTAGGGATTTGTCTAGGGATGCAAATGGCTTGTGTGGAATATGCCCGCAATGTCGTTGGCTTGGAAAATGCCAATTCCGCAGAAACAGATCCTGAAACAGCCAACAACATCATTGATTTGATGGCTGACCAAGAAAACATCGAAAACTTAGGTGGGACATTGCGCTTAGGCTTGTACCCATGTAAAGTGAAGAAAGGCACCAAAACAGCTGCAGCTTATGACGGAGAAGAAGTTGTTCAAGAACGTCACCGTCATCGTTATGAATTCAACAACAAATACCGTGAAATCTTTGAAGCAAACGGGATGGTTTTCTCAGGTGTGTCACCAGACAATCGTTTGGTGGAGATCGTTGAGATCCCAGAAAACAAATTCTTCGTGGGTTGCCAATTCCACCCAGAATTGATTTCTCGTCCAACTCGCCCACAACGCTTGATCAAAGCCTTTGTTGGAGCTTCATTGGATAACCGCCAAGCATAATAATCGCTAGCGGCAAACCATGGAATGAATATGCGAAACTCCTCATCTCAAGATGGGGAGTTTTTTTGAGTTGCGCCATCCCAGTAATCCATAAAAGGTTGAAACTTGCGTGAGCGTTGGTAGAAGGTATCTGTTTCTGCACACAAAAAACTTCCGTCAAAACGACCGGAAGTTTCTGGCTGATGCATTATTTTTTTCGCTAGCAGTTCGAATGAAATCCGCCAGCGGGAAACCCATGTTGATTTGCTGGTGCCTAGAGAGGATTATTCTTTTAGCTTATACCCTTGATCTAAGAGCATTTCCTCTGTACGTTCCATACTGATCCCATTTTCGGTGTTTCCTTCGAAACTAACCCCAGGCAATTGTTTCGCTGAATCATAATCCAACTCATCATAATTGATGGTCAAGGATTCAGTCGCCTCACTATCTGTATAGTCGAGGGAATAGTCCAACCCTTTGACTTGCTGATACTGTTCTGCGATCGGATCAAGCACGGTTTGTGCTTCTTCTTTAGTCGTTACCCCGATCGCTGAATAAGGCATGACATTGTTCGCAGTCTGAGTTTTTACTTTATCGCCTTCATAAGTGAAGACCAGTTCCATCGAAACCCCATTTTGATCCATTGTGAATGTTTTGGTTTCTTCCTTGGCCCCCGAGCTACAGCTTGCCAAGAAAAGAACTCCGATGACTGCCAAAAATCCAATAAGCGCTTTTTTCATTTTATCCCTCCTTTTTTACATAATAATATAGCTGCTTTCACAAGGCTATTCTTATGCTCAAAAGAGAAGAAGAAAGGATTTGCTGGAAGATTATGATAAAATAACGAAAAAATATGTGAAATTTTTCTCGAATTTTCACATGCCGATTTGTTATCTAACGACCACAGACAGAAGAGCAAAACCTTACAGAATCCTAGACTTTCAGAAAAGATGATGAAAATGCTGGATTTTTATATTTGTGCAATCTTTTTTTGAAAAGAGAAATTCCTCTTTTTAGTAGCAAATACCGCAAATCTTTGCTAAAATAGCATTGTCGGTTAAGCATTGCTTAACAAATAAAGTTTTTCAAAACTTAGGAGGAATTTTTTATGCCAGTAGTATCAGGAGCTGAATTCTTAAAAGCTGCTCGTCAAGGCGGATATGCAGTCGGCGGATTCAACACAAACAACTTAGAATGGACACAAGCGATTTTAAAAGCTGCTGAAGCGAAAAAAGCGCCAGTTCTAATCCAAACTTCAATGGGTGCTGCCAAATATATGGGCGGATACAAAGTTGCTAAAGACATCGTTACAAACTTGGTTGATTCAATGAACATCACTGTTCCCGTTGCAATCCACTTAGACCACGGTGATTATGATGCAGCAATGGAATGTATCGAAGTTGGTTACACTTCTGTTATGTTTGATGGCTCTCACTTACCATTTGAAGAAAACTTGAAATTGGCTAAAGAAGTTGTCGAAAAAGCACACGCAAAAGGCGTTTCTGTTGAGTGTGAAGTTGGTTCAATCGGCGGAGAAGAAGATGGAATCATCGGTTCTGGCGAATTAGCTGACATCGAAGAATGTAAACAAATGGTTGCAACTGGTATTGATTACCTAGCTTGCGGAATTGGTAACATTCACGGTCAATACCCTGAAAACTGGAAAGGCCTTGCTTTTGACCACTTACAAGCAATCGCTGATGCAGTAGGTTCTGATGTACCATTAGTATTACACGGTGGTTCTGGTATTCCTCAAGACCAAATCGAAAAAGCAATCTCAATGGGTGTTTCTAAAGTAAACGTAAATACTGAATTCCAATTATCATTTGCTAAAGCAACTCGTGAATACATCGAAGCTGGCAAAGATAAAGAAGGTAAAGGATTCGACCCTCGTAAATTATTAGCACCAGGTGTTGCTGCAATCGTTAAAGATGCAGAAGAACACATCGACTGGTTCGGTTCAGCTGGTAAAGCTTAATCTTAATCAAAGATCAAAACTCTTAGAATCACTGATTCTAAGAGTCAGACTGTAGACAAAGTACTAGTTTTTAGTGCTTTGTCTTTTTTTATCCGTTAAAATAAGAGTATCAATTGGAGGTGTATCCAGATGCTCTCAAAACAAGATATGAGTAAACGCGCACAAATCGGTTTCTTTTCTCTTGAAGACTTGGTCCCACAGGACCATTTATTGCGGCAAATAGATCAATGTATTGATTTCTCCTTTATTTATGAATTGGTTAAAGAGAAATACGATGAAATCCAAGGACGTCCTAGCTTGGATCCTATTCTTCTAATTAAATTACCAATGATTCAATATCTATTTGGTATTAAAAGTATGAGACAAACAATAAAAGAAATAGAAGTGAATATCGCTTATCGCTGGTTTTTAGGTTTGAGTTTAGAAGATCCCGTTCCTCATTTTTCAACATTTGGTAAAAACTATACGCGACGGTTCAAAGGAACAGATCTCTTTGAAAAAATTTTTTATGAAATTCTAGAACAATGTATCGCTGAAGGTATCGTAGATACTTCCGAAGTATTTATTGATAGTACGCATATTAAAGCACATGCGAATCGTAACAAAAAAGAATCTGTCGAAGTAATGGAACAAGCTGTTTTTTATACAGATAAGCTGACAAAAGAAATCACCAAGAATCGAGAAAAACATTTAAAAAAGCCCTTAAAAGAAACAAGCGCAGAAAGTAAAACTTCCTTGAAAAAAAGAAGTACGACTGATCCTGAAAGTGGTTGGTTTCATAAAGGTGAACACAAAGAAGTTTTTGCCTATAGCTCACAAGTGGCGTGTGATAAACATGGATGGATATTAGGTTATACTACACACCCAGGGAACTTTCATGACAGTCGTACGTTTGTTTCTTTATTTAACAAGCTCAAAGGAGCTTTTCCCCTAGAAAAATTAATTATGGATGCTGGGTATAAGACACCAGCAATTGCACATTTACTACTCGAACATAAATTGACCCCAATTTTCCCATACAAACGTCCTATGACTAAAAAAGGCTATTTCAAGAAACATGAATATGTTTATGACGATTACTATAATTGTTATATCTGTCCCAATAATAAAATACTCTCTTATGCCACTACCAATCGCAAAGGATATATCGAATACAAAAGCAATCCAAAGGATTGTAAAAATTGTCCTTTCTTGTCTAAGTGTACCAACTCAAAAAATCATACCAAAGTAATCACTAGACACATTTGGGCTGAAGCTATAGAGACCTGTGAAGAGATACGCCATCAAAGTTGGTTCAAAGAACTTTATAAAAAGAGAAAAGAAACCATTGAACGAATTTTTGGGACAGCAAAAGAATTTCATGGGTTACGTTATACCAATCAAATAGGAATTGAAAAAATGCACATGAAAATTGGGCTTACTTTTGCGTGTCTTAATATGAAAAAGCTAGCAAAAATAAAAAGGATCAGAGCGCAAAAGAGACGTTTTCCTAAAGGAAAACTGCCTAATCTATCGATTATCCATAGAATATTACATAGAAAAAAGACAAACCTCATGTTTGTATAAGGTTTGTCTACAGTCTGACTCTTAGAATCACTGATTCTAAGAGTTTTTTTGTTTTCCAAGAAAATATTCTTGATGCGGGGATCAAAAATATCCTGCATCTTTTTTCTTTGAGTGATCTGTGCTAAAATTGGAATGATACACATAAATTAAAAAAGAGTATAGGTGGAATTCCATGAAAAAAATTGTCATCAACGGCAATCGTCCCTTAAAAGGTGAAGTCACCATTAGCGGCGCAAAAAACAGTGCAGTCGCATTGATCCCGGCAGCGATCTTAGCTGATTCACCGGTCATTTTAGAAGGAGTGCCTGACATCCAAGATGTGCACTCATTAATTGAGATTATCGAAATCATGGGTGTGAAGACCCATTTTGAAAACAATACGCTAGAGATCGATCCGACAAACATCGTTTCGATCCCGATGCCTAACGGAAAAATCAACAGTCTACGAGCTTCTTACTATTTCATGGGGGCATTGTTGGCGAAGTTTGGTGAAGGCGTCGTTGGATTGCCTGGCGGCTGCTTCTTAGGTCCGCGACCAATCGATTTGCATATCAAAGGCTTCGAAGCACTTGGCGCAAAAGTTACCAACGAACATGGTGCTATGTATTTGCGTACCGAAGAAGAAGGCTTGACTGGCGAACGAATCTTCCTAGATATGGTCTCCATCGGAGCAACCATCAATGTGATGCTGGCAGCAGTAAAAGCCAAAGGCAAAACGATCATTGAAAATGCCGCACGAGAACCTGAGATCATTGATGTTGCGACCCTTTTAAATAATATGGGAGCGAAAGTCAGAGGTGCAGGTACCAATGAAATTCGTATCGAAGGCGTGGAAGAATTGCACGGTTGTCGTCATTCCATCATTCCAGACCGGATCGAAGCAGGAACCTACCTTTCTTTAGCCGCAGCAGCGGGGGAAGGCATTACTGTCAAAAATGTGATTTATGAGCATTTAGAAAGCTACATTGCGAAATTGGAAGAAATTGGCGTACGAATGGATATCAGCGAAGATGAAATCTATGTGCATCCCTCAAAAGACTTGAAACCAGCGACTGTGAAAACCTATCCTTATCCAGGATTTGCCACAGACCTGCAACAGCCGATCACACCATTATTGCTAAAAGCAAACGGAACATCGGAGATCATGGACACGATTTACGCCAAACGGGTCAACCATATTCCTGAATTAGCACGGATGGGCGCACAAGCAACGACAGAAGGCAACATGATTTTTGTTAGCGGACCGAGCCAATTGCACGGAGCAGAAGTTGTCGCTTCTGATTTACGAGCAGGAGCTTGCCTTGTCATTGCCGGATTGATGGCGACTGGCACGACCAGCGTCTTTAATGTCGAGTATATTTTGCGCGGCTATGATCATATCATCGAAAAACTAACGGCTCTTGGAGCTGATATTCAAATGATAGAGGAGTAATTATGAGCGATTATCTTACGATGGCAGAGTTGGAAAACAAAACCTTAAAAGAAATCTACACCTTTGCCAAAGAGTTTCGAATTCCTTATTACAGCCAGATGAATAAAAAAGAATTGTCATTGGCTGTGATACGGGCGCAGGCGGAAAAACAAGGCTTCTTTTATATGGAAGGAATCTTGGATATCGTAGGCCAAGAAGGCTACGGTTTTTTACGCCCAATCAACTACGGACCGAGTGCAGAAGATATCTATATTTCTTCATCACAGATTCGTCGGTTTAGTTTGCGTAATGGTGATAAAGTCGCCGGTAAGGCGCGCCCGCCCAAGGAATCTGAGCGCTATTATGGATTGATGCACGTTGAGTCTGTTAATGGCAAAGATCCAGAAGATGCCAAAGAGCGTCCGCATTTTCCAGCGCTGACGCCGCTTTATCCGAATCGTCATTTAAAATTGGAAACAACGTCAGGACGCCTTTCTACTCGGATGATCGACATGCTGTCGCCAGTGGGTTTTGGACAACGGGGACTGATCGTTGCTCCGCCTAAAGCTGGGAAAACCAGTATCTTGAAAGAAATTGCCAATGGGATCACTGACAATTATCCTGAGGTGGAATTGATCGTTCTTTTGATCGATGAGCGCCCAGAAGAAGTGACTGATTTGGAACGCAGTGTCAAAGGCGATGTTGTTTCTTCAACCTTTGATCTGCAGCCTAGCAATCATACCCGTGTTTCTGAATTGGTACTAGAACGGGCGATGCGTTTGGTAGAAGATAAGCGTGATGTCGTGATTTTGATGGATAGTATCACTCGTTTGGCAAGAGCCTACAACTTAGTGGTACCTCCAAGTGGACGTACACTAAGCGGCGGGATCGATCCAGCTGCTTTGTACAAACCAAAGAAATTCTTTGGTGCTGCCCGCAATATTGAAGAAGGCGGCAGTTTGACGATTCTTGCCACAGCACTGGTGGATACCGGCAGCCGCATGGATGATGTCATCTATGAAGAGTTTAAAGGAACCGGCAATATGGAGCTGCAGCTTTCTCGCAGCTTAGCAGAACGTCGGATTTTCCCTGCGATCGACATCAAGAAATCTGGTACCCGTAAAGAGGAATTGCTGATGAGCAGCGAGCAATTGGAAGAAACCTGGCGCTTACGCAACAACATGTTGGGGGATTCCTTGGAGTTCACAGAACAATTCATTCAATTCTTGCGTAAAACGAAGAACAATGAAGAGTTTTTAGCGGCTTTTCATGATGTCCATTTCGGAGACAAACGGCAAAAAAGAAATATAAAAAGATAATTGCATCTAAAAACCAAACATGGTAAGATAGTCATGTTGTAAAATCGACAAATCAACTCTGGTGAAGCAAATGAGCCAGGGCAAAGGAGAGAAGAAGAAATGAAACAAGATATCCATCCAGATTATCATCCAGTTGTATTCATGGACTCAACTACTGGTTTCAAATTCTTATCAGGTTCTACAAAGAATTCTCAAGAAACTGTTGAGTGGGAAGACGGCAACACGTATCCATTGATCCGTGTCGAAGTAACTTCTGATTCACATCCATTCTACACTGGACGTCAAAAATTCACACAAGCAGACGGACGTGTGGACCGTTTCAACAAAAAATACGGTCTCAAAGACACAAACGCTGCAGAATAAGACAAACATTGTCCAAGGGCTGTTTTATCAGCTTTCTAGAGGTTTTCCTATTTATAGGGAAACCTCTTTTTTTACATTTGACTACCCCTTTGACTACCCCTAGTATTTTTATCTGGATCTGGGCTGCCGTTTGCCATGAAGTTTGCAAAGTCATGAGCAGTTTTTTCTTTTCTTTGTTCAGTTACGTGAGCATAAATGTTCATAGTAGTTTTAATATCAGTATGGCCCATTCGTTCCTGCACGTCTTTTATTGAAACACCTGCTTCAAATAGTAAACTACAATGAGTATGTCTAAATCCGTGGACAGTCATTTTAGGCAAATTATTTTCTTTCAGGATTTTCGAAAGATTATGGTTCAGGTAATCTAGATAAAGCGGTTTGTTTTCAGTAGAAGGGAAGAGCAATTGCTCTTGAGATAATGAGTTTATGCCAAACTGAAAAAGAAATTTTTGTTGGTGTAATTTCCATTTTTTTATCAGACCCAGCGTCTCATCATCCAAAGAGATAGTACGAATACTTTTTCTTGTCTTCGGCGGCTGAAAAACTAACTCCCAATTCTGAATAGTTGCTAGTGTTTGTTTGACGTTAAGAGTTTTCTTATCGAAATCAATATCTTTCCAACGTAAGGCATGCAATTCTCCTTTGCGAAGACCCGTATACCCAAGAATTCGAAACATCACAAATAATTGTTCTGAATAATTTTCTTTTACAACCGACAAAAAAGTAAGCAACTGTTCACGATCATAGAAAGGAGCGATGTAGTCCTCTTCATCTACTTTTTGCTGTTTTTTTGGTCGAATTACACCGTCCATTGGATTATTGTTGAGCAACCGAATATTGATAGCATAATTGAATACTGATGTCGTGATACCAATTAAGTTGGAGTATTTTTTATAGTAACTAAACCAATGATTTACCTGTTTTTGACAAAATTGAATAGTAATCTTACTCATTCGGATATGACCAAATAAAGGGAGAATATGTTTGTCTATCGCAACCTTTTGAATAGTGTAAGTACTAGGTTTAACCGTGTTTCTGTATTGTTCTAACCACATATTACATACTTCTTCAAATGTTTTTGTTGTTTCAGTGATGAAATCAGGTTCTTTTGATTCTAGTTGTAAACGAGCAAGTGCAAGCTTTGCCTCCTGCTGCGTTTTAAACCCTCGTTTTGTAGTCCGTTTCTTTTTGCCAGAAATAGGGTCTACACCTAAGTAGATTTGAAACATATAGGCATTAGTTCCATCTTTCTTTTTATACTTTTTTATCATTTTTCATCGTCCTTTCTTTGCCCGCCAGCATGTAGAACGAGGTGGCATCACTCCTTTCTGTATGTCTATTAGGAAATTCAAAAAAGTAAGACCAATAAAAATTATATAGTATAGAAAGATGTCTACATTCTTTTTAAATCATTAACGGATTTCATCCTATCAATTATATTTTCTGGAAGATTAAATAGCTGATAAATATTTTTTCCATTGAAGTTTGTTTTTCTTTCCGCATAAGGAGTGAGTAAAAAGTCTAACTCACTAACAAAGTTATTTAATTGAAAATTATCATTTAGAAGAATTAATATAATTAGCATAACAGAAAATAAATCATTTTTTCCGAGTCCGTTGTTAAACTCTTCTTTTGTGAGAGTATCTTGTTCTATCATAAAAAATAGAGAATTCATAGGAAGTTGTTTTTGAAGTTTCAAATTTAATGTTCGACTTCCATGTGCAACTTTATTTCTAAAATCTTTAACCATTATTAGGCCATTTTTTAAAAATTCTTTTTGATGCTCGGTACTTAAAATAAGATTAAAATGTTTGAATATGTCTGAGCAGATGTATTCTTTTTCAGACCCTTTCAAAATTGTGTACCATTGAATTGTTAACCCGAACATCAGATCATTAACCAGTATCCAAGGAGGAACATGATTTTTTTTATTTTTATAATATGCTGTTACACTATTTTTTTTGGGTTTTGACAGAACCTTTTTAATATCAGTAATTGTGCCACTTCTTGAAGCATTCGGATTTGCATAGTTTTTAAAATACAAGTATTCTATTTCTTTTACACCGAAACGTTCAGAAACAACATAAGATAATTTTGTCTTTAAAGATTTTTCGATAAGCAATATATATTTCAAAATAATATTGCTAAGAGAAATATCAAGCCAATGACATGTGTAAATCATCTCGAATGTTGTACCATCTGCAAAATCATCATCTTCACCAGCTAAAAAAGTATTTTTGTATCCATTCATAAGTGTGTAATAAGAAATGCTAGATAATGACTCATAAGTGAAAAAATCACGTTCAATTTTTACGTTTCTAGAAGAGATAATATCAATCTGTTGGTCTATCGTCATAAAAGGTTTATCTGGATGCAAAGAAAAATAACCTCCTTTCCTTTCGGAAACAGAGGTTATTCCACAGCCATCTTACTACAACGACCATTGCAATTAACCATATGTTACCGAAAATAATCATATATGTCAATAATTGAACCTAACCGGATCACCAATCGAAATTTTTTCCGAAAAATCAAAAGAGTCTGTATTAATGAGATCTTTGTTATTAACTTTCAACTCCGCTAATTTATTTTCTGAAGATCCGAACATCGGGGAAAGGGAACCCAATACTCCATTTGGTGTTTTAGTTATTTTTGCACACTCGAAAAAATCCCAGTGGATTTTGGTGACTTCTAAAGATTCTTTTACATAATCATAGAAACCTAGAGAAGATTTAGTTTTGGGATCAAAAATTTCTGTTCCAGGAATTACAACAGATAAGGAATCACCAACTTTTATAGGTTCTTCGATGTATTGCAAGTTACTCTCATAAATACTTTCATTATAATTTCTTCCTCCGTTTACCAATATAGTAAATTCATCTGGTATAGCTACCACATAAAATTGAAACTTTCTATCTTCCATTATTATTTCTCCATTTCTAAGTTGAATTTATCTTGCTATCTATTAAATATGATTGGGCCCAAAATAAAAGATATGTGTTTAATTTGTTTCAGCACGCTCTTACTTTGGTCGGTGGGCATGTTTTTAATTTATTGAAGAATTAACAATATCCCAATTGTATTTCAATTCTTTATCGCCACGACTTTCTAAAATGCCAGATAGGGTTACTTGGTCACCGTTTGAATAATTAGAAATAGTTTTTCCATCCTCAAATTTAGCGATAAATACATAATAAGCCAAATCTGTACCGGAGACCTCGGACCAGGTAAGTCCGTCTTCGTATTTTTGATCAGCAATTACATATAATCTATCATCAGATGAATCAATAACTTTTCCTGACCATTCGACAGTGGATCCTTTTACTTCTTCCCAAGCTGTAGTTTTAGAACCGCTCTCATTAGGAATTGCATCGTATGCTACAACGTATTCGTAAAACCTATTGATAAAGTTTGATAGTACAATTGTTTCGTCGGAATTAACTTCACTAGTTTCGATAGTCGTGATTGTAGTGGATTCACTAATGGCAGTTGCTTCTTTTTCATCAGTACCGAATAATGCGGCTGCCACCAAGATAAACACACACAACGCCACAAACGTACCTGTAATGATTGCTAAAATTTTCCATATACCCTTCATTTCTTCCTCCTCATTTCTTTGATATAATATATTTGTACAATCTCAGAAATGAGTAGGCCTTTTAGAAGTTGCACCTTCTAGAAGGCTTTTTATTATCCGAAAACTTTAATGGGTTCAACAAATAGGTACTCGTTGTCAAATGTAAATTTATAGTTGCGATGGTAATGATATTTGCCATACTTGTTGAAGTAATGTATAAGTGCATCTTCAAAAAAATCAAAAGTCACATTTAGAAACTCGCTACATTCATAAATATTATTACAACCGTTTAAAGCGCAATCTAAAAGATCATCAAGTGTGATTAACATCTCAATTCCAAACCTTCTAGCCTTCCACTCTTCTTTCCATGCCCCATCAGCTTTGTAATCAAGAATATTTCCAACGGTTCTTTTATAGTGACCGAACTCTTCAGCCAAAACAACTTTCTTTTTTCTATTGGACTTATTTTTTTCTAAATAAATTCTTCCGTTTCTATATAAAGCAGTATAGCCAGTTACACTTTCAACAGGACCTTCAATAACTGGTAACTCAGCAGCAACATTTGACAGAAGCACTTCAAAATCATCCATAAACAAACCTACTTTTTATCAAATTTATTATCCATCTCATCGAGAAATGAATTTATCTTTCTAAGATCCTCATCTGGAACCATTCTATTAGGATCTTCTGAGTGAGCAGCTATAGTGAAAATCTCCTTCTTCTGTTCGTTAAGCTTAAATTTAGCAAAGTTGTAAACCTCATCTTGTTTTCTTTTGTCTAATTGATTAAAAATGTTCAGTAACTTGTCCTGAGGTTTTTCTGTCCAACCCATTAAATATCCTGGGGTTGTATCCAAAGAAATTGCTAACTTCTCTAGAACTTCTGTAGGAAGCTTTTCTATTTCCCCTTTTTCATAACGAAATATGGTGGATCTTGAGACACCTAATTTAGCTGCTAGGTAATCAGCGTTGTATCCTAACTCCTTTCTTCTTTGCTTTATTCTTTTTCCCACTTCCATTTGAATACCTCCATAATTTATCTTTAATCAAATACTATCAGATGTGTTGCAAAAATGCAACAAATCAATCGCAAAAATGCAACAAATATGTTGACAATTCTTTTTATCGCTTGTATTATAAAAATGTGAGTTGCAATAATGCGACAAATTTAGGAGGTGAAATCATGCCAGTTGATGTTGAAAGGTTGGATGAGATTATCGAACAAAGGAACACAAAACAGAGAGTAGCAGAGCTTATTGGTGTAAATAGAAGTACTTTCTACAGAAAGTTAAAGGGCGAGGGCAAAGGTTTTTCTGTAGAAGAAGCGCAAAAGATTACGGCAGTAGTGCCACTATCTGGGGAAGAAGCTATTCAAATTTTTTTTGGTAATAAAGTCGCAAAAACGCTACACGAACAAAGTGATCAATAAAAATATATCGAGGTGGTTATTATGGCAGTCATTTCAGCACCAATAGAAATACCAGAATCATTTGGGGAAGAATTATCAGCAGTTATTGCTGCTAAGGTTCTTCAAAAGGTAGGAGAATCGATCAAAGCTGAAGACCTTCCACCATATCCAACGAAGAAGCAGGTAAAACAAATTCTCCGGATTGGTGAAGAACGGATTAACGAATGGATCATTGAGGGGTTACCACAAATACCTTTTGGCAAGGAAACTAGATTTGACCGTGATGATATAAAAAGATTCCTAAACAATAAAAAAATCTAATGCCCGCCAGCATGAAGAAACAGGAGGAATCAAATGAAATACACATTATCCCAAGAACTACTGATACATGATCTTACCAAAGAAAAAATCAGAAGCTTGCACGATCAACTTAACGATCGGAAAGTACAACTAACAGAGACACAACGAGATTTATCGATTCGAGAACTGCGGAGTTATCAAGAGTTAATTTATCAGAATCGGTTGAATAGAACGATGGAAGTAAGGTGAGAAGTGTGAAGATACCAAAAAAACCAAACTATTCCAAAAAGCCGTTCCCAACTGATAAAGAACGGCGTGACTGGGACGATTTCGTAAATCTGACATTTGCTGTGGGTGCGTTGATCATAGCGTTGATAAATTTATATTTTCAATTAAAAAATTGAAAATATAAATGCTAGGAAGCTAATTATAAGAGCTGCTATAGAAATAATTCTAGTTATTACTATTGAACGGAAGTTGAAAAGTTCACTCTTACCCTCAGTAGTAATAGCAAAGTAATCTCCATAGTTAGGTAGTTCCCAATGTCCTGATGAGTAAGTTCCATCTGGTAAGCGATCAACCCAATTTTTTTCTTCTAGAAAATCAAGGTGCCGATAATTGTCCTTAATTTTGACCTTGCCTTTTAAGTTGGCGATAGAAAGCAACAAGTAAATTGAAAAATCCATATTATTCCCCTTATCGATTATTTCGGTCGATCAATGACTGATAAGGAAATTATACCAAAGAAAGGAAAGTTTATATGAATAAAAAATGGTTAGCAACACTCCACAACGATCCTTTGTACAAAGCACGCCAATTACAAGGGATTGCTTATGCCAGCTTATTGTTAAACGGTATTTTGTTAGCTATTTGTTTCCTATTAATGATTGGAGGGTAACTAGATGTTTAAAGAAAGAGAAATTATTTTCACTACTAATCGAATGTATGTTAAGCCATACACTCAAAAAATTAAGTCGATTATCTGGAATAAGTTTGAATCGACATGTGAAGTAGAGGATCGTTCATTTGATAGCGATGAAACACCAACGATTGCTTTATATTTTGTTGTTTCAGATGATCAGTTTCAAAAGTTACAAATGGCCATCCCAAGTTTGTTACCGGATCTGGTTAAAAAGGGTGGAATCCAGTATGAGTGAAAGACGCAGGTGATGTAGATGTTATCTAAGGCGATCGAATATTTGGAAAAGATGCCTGCAATTGTGATGCAGGTGCGTATGAGAAAACGTGGCGAGAATTATGTATACAGTATTGAAGCGAAAACTGAACGAGGTAGAGTAGAAACATTTCAGTTGCGTGGAAGGACTCTGTATCACCATATTTTTCATCTGGGAAAACCAGCCGAAGAAAAGGTTCTTTTCCAGTTTTCAGAACAATAAAAAAAGTCGCCAAATTTGGCGACTTCTGAGAATGGTATAACTTATTCCCTGACAAGATAAGTATACCATCCTCAGTCTATTTTTGCAAAAAACGCTGCTATTTCGGCGTTTTATCGTCCTTGTATTAGATACTAACTTAACGGACGTAGAAAATTCTGGGGTGTTTGTCATGAAGAAATCATTTGTTAGAGAACGCAGAGTGGAAGCAGGACCATATAAAGAAATCCGACTTTACAGTAGGACGATCGAGCAAGAACGAAAATGTAGAGAACCCAGAGGTAGGAGAAAGAAAGTAACTGGCTTATCTCAAGCAAGATGGAATCAAGCCCAAAGTAAAAGAAAGGCTGCATTGTTTCTATATGCAAATTTTGGAGAGAAAGATTACTATGCCACATTCACTTATTCCGATCAGTTTCTCCCTGAAAAGCCTGCTGATGCAAAGCGTGATCAAGAAAATACTTTGAAAAAACTAAAAAGACTCTATGAGAAAGAAGGGTTCGAACTCAAGTACATGTGGTTTACCTCTTATCAATACGATGAGGAAGTAGGCTATATCACTCGAATCCATCACCATATCGTTTTAAACAATGGACCATCAAGGGATGCAATCGAGAGTGTTTGGTCTAAAGGGCGAGGAAAGAAGAAGCAGCCTCTTGGTCGAAGGCAAGTGCAAAACATTCAATACGATTCAGATGGAATGCAAGGCTTGGTCAATTATTTAACTGGTCAAGAGAAATGGGAAAATCGCCAGTGGAAGAAAGGTCAAAAGCGATGGTCCAAGAGTAGAAACCTTAAAGAACCACACGAAACAACGAATGATGATTATTGGTCATTTAGAAAACTAAATAAATTAGGTATGTCCAACGATGATGGAGCAGAGGAAATTCTTAAGAGGTTTCCTCAATACCGGATTTTAGGAGATATATTGAAAATCTACGATGAGGATCGTGGGTGGTATTTCAAAATTGAACTGTTCAGAAATGATGATGGATAGAGAAAGAGGTAGAAATGGAAAGTAAACAAACGTATCTGGTCGCCTGCTTTGATAAATCAGATTGTATCGACATGATGCAGGAAGTCTTTTTGATGTTAAACATTGATGATCAAAACAAAGGGAAATTTTCTCCATGTATTAAAACATTGGAAATCAAATCAGAGGCAAAGGAAATCCGGTTTCTTCAAAATCAGCAAATTTGCGATGCTGCATCAAACAAGTTAAATGATCAGTCAGCATACACAGGAATAGTTAAGAGTGATCGGTATTCACAATTCGTTTGTTTTGAAGATAAAGCACATTATGAGCGCATTTACCGAAGAATATTAGATACATTTGGGCAAAACGACAAAGAAGGATTTATTACTGAACTAATGAAGAAAGTAGGTAGAAACGATGTCTTCAAGAAAATACCAAAATAGAGTCAACAATGATTTGGGCGATATCTTTGAAAAAATGATTGATCAAGGATGTTGGTATTACAGAACAAAAGAAATAGCTTTAATTGAAAAAACACCTGAACCGTTTCGTGTGAAGCAGATACTCGGCGATGGCAGAATGATCGTTTATCCGATTGGGAAAGCTCAACCAGATTACAAAGGAACTCTATGGGATGGACGTGCCATTGTTTTTGAAGCGAAGATGACCACAACGGATCGATTAAAAAAATCAGTGATCACACAAAATCAGGCGGCCTTGTTGGATCTCCATCAAAAATTAGGAGCGATGGCAGGTGTTTGTTGCATGATCAAAAAGACCGTTGGGTTTATCCCATGGAGTGATTGGCAGAACATGAAAGCAAAATATGGCCGTCAGTACATTCTTGAAGAAGAGTTGGAAGAATATCAGGTTGCTACGCCGGGATACATCGATTTTCTGAATAAAACGAATTGGTGATCCTATGGATGAAAGAATAACCAGTTTTAAAGTAGCACGTGTCGAATTCACCATGTTTTGCGAGGTACGAGGATGGACGGTTGAGTATTTTTCTAACAATCCAAAGAATTACCGTCAATACTATGCAAGATGTTACGTTCCGGAGAAGGCAGATACCTATCATTTTATTATTACACTTGCAGGGAAGTACTATCGCCTTCTCGGAAATAAGAAGTGGGAACCTTATGAATATGTGTATAAGCCAGCAGATGCAGGAGGTGATCAACATGAAACAGAACCAACAGGCGATGAGGCAGAAAGAACATGAAAAAAAGAAGCGTCACAGAGAACGTGCTTTAAAACTACAACGATTACTTTATCTATCTAACCTTGATGATCGAGAGATTGATCCAATAAGCGAGGAAGAGCGGGAAGCATTGCGTGTTGAACTCTGGAGAGGGGAGCAATCCCATTTGCGAATTGTAGAGGTTCTATACAAAGGCGAAGTGATTTTCACAGGTACTCGGAAAGACGTATGTCGGAAGTGCAAAAAAGCAAATCGAACGATGAGCGATTTATTACATTATGGTCATGAAGATAAACAAGGAAGGACTTACCGTTATAAGGATTGGACTGAATCCTTTGAAGAGCAAGTTGACTTTGATTAAGCATAATTATTGGAGGCAAAATTATGAATGAATTAGTTGAATTAGTAGAACAATGGGCAAAAGAAAAAGGATTGGATGAAGCAGATTCTAGCAAACAAATGTTGAAAGTTGTCGAAGAAACTGGTGAAGTTGCAGCTGGATTAGCAAGAAACGATCGAGATGCACTAAGAGATGGTATTGGCGATGTAGTAGTAACCTTGATCATCTTGGCAATGCAAAATGATATGGACTTGTACGAATGTTTGAATTTTGCTTATGACGAAATCAAAGGACGGACTGGAAAGATGGTCAATGGTGTTTTCGTTAAATCCAGTGACCTGAAATAATTCCAGAATCGGAAGAGACAAGGAGGGTTAAGTGTGATTCATGATAATACCAAAGAGCAGTTGAAAGAGCTAGAAGAAATACAATACAAAATGAAACAAGCGAAAGCCTCAGTCGAAGTGGGTCATCAAGATCCCAAAGGGCCTACTGGAAGTCCGCCTGTTTCAATAGTTTGCAATAATATCAATTCGGGAAAAGATCAGTAAATTCCCTTTTGGCTTCGTCTAGATAGGTGGGTACCATCTTTTCAAAATTAATAAGTAACTCAACAAAGGTTTTCGGGTTACTGTTTATCAAAGTTGGCATTTCTCTCCAAAGTAAAGGATGTTTTTCGAAGATAGGTAATAGCAAAGTAGCCAAGTATCTTTCTTTTTTTCTATCATAACGTTCCAAAGTGATATTAGAGTTTATATTAAACGGTTCCACTTCAGATATACAGGTTGTCAGATAAGATTTGTATCGCAATGAATTTTGCAAATCACCAATACTTTGATGATACTCGCTCATCTTGTTTAAAAAGAATAAAGATGATACCTCGCAAATTGTTTCTTCAAACCATTTCATGATAAGAGATTTATCGCTCTCAATAAAGTAGTGACAAAGTTCATGAGATGATTGGTAAACAAATTGTGTGTCGTTCCAGATACTAGGTTCGACAGCTAAAAAGATAACTTGAGTTTCTTTAAAATACACAGGTCCGGTTTTTGTCGGATTAACAATAGATAATGTATCTTTTGAAACCACGGACATGTGATTATTAAAAATGGGGTAAAAATTAGAGAACAAATGAAAAAAATGAACAAATTCAGACTGGTTATTAGTATCAAAATACAATTCGGTATTTAAAAAAGAGTAGCTTAACATGATTAACCTCCAGCAAATGCTTTTTTTCATTATACCAAATTAAAAAATAAAAATGATATGAGGTTTCCATTAATGGAAGAAATTACCAACTTGGAAAGAAAAAAGACCAACACAAGTTGATCTAATTAATCCTTATAATGAATACTTCCATCTGGCTCTAGTCTTGGTGTAATTGCGACGCCTTTTCCGTCAGAACCGATAACAATTGTTTGAATATATTGTACCTGTGTCTCGGGATCAGTAATAACAAAGATTTCGTTGGTTCTGCCTTTATAAACTTTTTCAACTTCAAATTCAATATTGTTCGCCATAAAATCACTCCTTTTAAATAAAATACCATAATTAACAAACAAAATAAATAAATACTATAAATGTTTTTAGATATGAAAATTTAGTAACGACAGAAATAGCAAACTAGAAAGGAAGATAAAAAATGAGATTTTTTGAAATTAATAACCCGTATTTTGCAATTGTAGCAGCTGAAAATGAAGAAAAATGTATTGGATTTTATGAAGAAGTAGTGTGTGACGTAGAAGATAAAGAATATTTTATGGCTAGTATGAAGGAACTTGAAAAGCCAGATGCGGTCACAAAAGTTGCGAATACAGTGAGTGAAGAAACAGGGGAGCCAGTCGGTAGTGAAGAGGCAGAGGTGCAAGTTTTTGATTGTATTAATGACAATGAACCGACATTATTGGCAGTTGACGGATCGCTGGTTTAGTCAGTTATCCACCAAAATTGTGGAAATAAAAAAACTACCCTAAAAGAGTAGCAACAGAATCATAAATTATTTTTTTTGGAATCGGAAATTCCGTGTTTAACTGCCAATCTGATGATTCCATAAAGCATAAATCCTATAAAAATATACCAAATAAAAGCTAAAAAAGTTCCCAAAGCAATACCTCCTTTTAGGTATTTTAACATATTTTACATTTTACCAAGTCAGTTATCCGACGAAATAACTAACTAGAAAGGAATGATATCAATGGAATACCACAAAGATACAATTGAAAAACTAAAAGAGATAGTTTTGATGAAAAGAATCAATGAGCTATCAAACAATAGTCTAGTCTTAGTAGATGGTACAACCATCAATTTTGAATGTACTGATGCAGATTGTTGCGCTTCTGCTGACGGTACTTGGGAAACAGCTAAAGCCGATGGTCTTATAACCGATGTGCAACTAATCGATGTGAAAAAAGATGTGGAAGAGTGGGGAGAAACTCAAATGGTCGCGAAGTTAGTAGTAATGCATGATCAAAATCCTATCGCCCAAGCTCAACTGAGAGCAGACAACGGAAATGGGGATTATTATTTCAGTGTTTTATCCGATTTTGTTAACGGAGAAGAGGTAGGGAAGATTTTGGAAAGCTATTATGACTAATCAGCAATCGTCAGCGATAGCAAACAGGAGGGATAAAATGATACCAAAATTTAGAGCGTGGGAACCAGATACGAAATTTATGAACGATCAAGTCCGAGTGACGAGTAACCGATTCGGCGATGGTGAGATTTTGGTAGAGGCTACCGATGGTTTTGGTTGGATAGAAGTGAAACCAGAGTGTCTCATGCAATCAACAGGTTTGAAAGACAAGAACGGCATGGAGATTTTCGAGGGGGATATAGTAGTAATTAAGTATTCTGAACATGGATATCACTACTATGAAAAGATAGTTTTCGAGAATGGAACTTTCACAGCAGGGGATGAGGATTGGCTATATAACATCAAAGATTATTGTGTTGTATGTGGCAATATCTACGAGAACCTAGAACTATTGGAGCCAGCCAATGAAATTTAATCATTATACAGTATTAGCTATGATATCGATACTGCTGACGATTGCAGGGTTAAGTTGGCTATCCTATAAAATAGTTGATCAACAGGAACAAATTGAGCAGCTAGAACAACAGCTGCAGCATGAGAAGATGAAGTATAAGATTATTATTAATGATCCGCTAGTACGAGATGCGATGGAAAGTGGAGGATGATTATGACAATTGCAGTTTTAGGGTTCACAGGATTCGTAATGATAATGGTCATTGCAGTTATTGTCGGAAAGAAGATGGACGATAGAGAAGGAAAATAAAAAAGCCACTACCTTTTGGGTAAGTGACCAGTGACATGATTATTTTACCATAAAGGGGTGGCGATTGTGAGATTTCAATGGCTAAAAGATTATCAGGAATTAGAAAATCAAATTTTATATCTAAAATGGAATCTTAGCAAAAGCAGACTGGAATTAAGCCGATGGATATTTGGAGATTTATCTGATGTAAGACTTGAAAAAAACTCTAGATCATCGTCACTCGAAGAAAACATTGCTAAGATTGAGAACGAGATAGAAATACTAGAAGAGCAAAGGAAAGAAATGCTTGCTATTATTAATTCGTTCAATGGTATAGATAATGAAATAGTTCGTAAGAAATACATTGAAGGTTGCTCATTAGATATAATCGCTGAAGAAATTGGATATAGCTCATCTTATGTGCGCCAAAGACACGCCGAGATAAAAAGAACATTAAATTTCTTAGATCAGTACGAGTCTGAAAAGCAGGATAAGCGAAACAAGGTTAATGATATAGATGCCTATAATAGAGTTGCCAATGAAACAAAGCAAATATCGCTCTTTTAAATGTTCGATAAATGTTCGATAGTTTTAACTATTCAATTATTGATTTAAACGGTTTATATTAATAGCGTAGAAGAAACGAGAGATGGTTGTTGGACTACTCACACTAATCCAAATACCGAAAGGGGGCTAATCCCTCATCGCTTTACTTCTTTGACGGATAAGAAAGACAGCACAATTTTTTGAAGCTAGGCGAAACTCCTTATTTCAGAATTCGCTAGTGCTGTCTTTTTGTAATTGTTTTCATTTCCATCATAGAGTATGCTTATCTTGAATGGAGGTGATAGTATGCAAGTCGTAATGATTTCAAATACGCTTGAAGCAAGTTTTGAATCAGAGTTAAACAAACTTTTAACCGAATTAACAGAAGAAGGTAAAGAAGTTATTAACATTAAGTATCAGACTGCAGCTTTTGTAAGCAATGAAGTGCCACGGGTAAATCATTCCGCTTTAGTCTTTTACAAATAATATTTAGGACATCCAATAGGGTGTCTTTTTTTTGTACATAAAAAGGAGAGATGAGTATGAAAAAACCAAAGAATCATAAAAAGAAATCTGTTCCAGAAAAGCAAAACGACTTCATCAAGATGCTAACTCAGTTGCGAGAAGAGAAGGACATAGATGCTATTGCTGATCTGTTCTGGAAAGTTATTACGGCATACGGACTGAAGGTAGATGAACTTGCAGCATTGAACTACTACATGATGAAGCGATCACTTGAGGCACCTGTGAATGCTACGTTTATAAAAGAACGTATGAATCTTGATGTCACTCAGCTTGGGGTAGATGGTATCTTACAAGTTCAGCGTGCGTTGGTAAATGTTTACGTTGAGCAACTTGCCAAAGATCAATGATACCTGTTGTCAAAACCAAAGCAGATCGAGCTAGGTTTTATGGGTCGACCAAGTGGCGCAATCTAAGGAAACAAATACTTGAGAGAGATCACTACGAATGCTTGTGGTGTAAAGCAGAAGGCAGACTAACTACACAGTATGATTCGATGCTGGAAGTCGATCACATCAAAGAATTGGAAACAAATCCAGAGCTTGCGTTTGATCCAGACAATCTAAGGACGTTATGCAAAGACTGTCACAACAAGCGACACGATCGGATGAACTATCGTGGGCAACCAAAGAAAAGAAAGTGGGATGATGAATGGTGGTAGGTATTTTCAAAAGATTATTCAGCAGACAGAACGACTGGGTTCCTGAACCTATATTGGGTGTGGGAGGTATTAATTACGAGGGAGTGTTGAGATTGAATAGCGAAGACGTTAGCTTCGATTTGAACGGGAAAGTTCCTAAACTTTATATCAAAGGTCGAGAAGTTGGAGTCGTGGTTATGACTAATCATTATGTCACAAAGCACGATAGTGGTGAAGGTGTTAACCTGATCACCTTTGTTTATTTAACGGAGGGTTATTCTGAAGAGAAAGTATTGTCTATCGATCGTATTACTGGGGAGGTATTTAACCAATGAATAAAGATACAAGAGTAAGCAAGAAAGAACTTGATCAGAATTTAATTGACAAAGCTATCGGTAAGTTACAAATGTTGAGAGCAGCAGTAAACGAAGGTAGTATATTGTTGGTTGATGGACGAGTCGAAGACACTTGGAACTTATTGCAGTCTGATGAGCTTGTATGCAATCTACTATCGATTGACATTGATTATGCAGACGTCATTTTCACAGAACCAAATCCCAAAAATGATTAGAAAATCAAACCAAAGTGGGGAATAACATACCCCCGGTCGAATTATTTTGGGGTAAAATCCCAATCTAGGGAACCGGTGGGAGGGGTCAACTGTCCAAATTTATGACTAAAATTTTTTTGCTAGGGGGGTGAGAGCCTTTGAAGATGTCAGATTTAAAGAAACAGTTGCTGAGACAGATTGACGTAAACGATCAGATGGAACTTGAAAAAGTTGAGAGATACCTTGATTTAGTTAGGCTTTATCGAAAAATGGATAAAGCTGTTAAGCAATACGGACCAATTGTCGAAGGCTTCAACGGCACTCAAACGTATCTTAAAACTAACCCAGCAATCGCTCAAAAAGTTACGATTTCTCGTGCAATTATTGCTCTTGGCAAAGACCTTAACCTTGATGATTTGAACGGTAAAGTAGTAACTGATAATCAAGATGATTACGATGAGAGTGATCTAACATGATTCATCAAAAACACGTTGATTACTATATTGAGCAATTCAAATCAGGGAAAATAAAGTTTAATAAAGAGCGAGCAAATTTAATTGAGTATTTAGAACGTGATGTTCTTATTCGGGATGATATTTACTTCGATGATGTGATGATTGATAAGTGCATTGCTTATGGTGAGAAATGGTATTTCCCAATGCAGCCATTCCAAAAGTTCTTAATCGCATTTATCTTTTTTTATTTCAAAAAGAATGACCGGAATGTCTACCGAAAGTTCCTTTGGATGTTTGGTCGTGGCGGTGGTAAAAACGGATTGTTATCAGTCGTGCTGAATTTCCTTCAGACTGAAATGCACGGCATCATGGACTACAACGTTTCGATCGTTGCCAATAGTGAGGATCAAGCGAAAACTTCATTCGAAGAGATATACAATACAATCAAACGGAATAAGACGTTACAAAAAGCTTTCGAATATGGGAAGTCAGTGATCACCAGCAAAAAGACTGGAAGCAAGATAAAATTTCGTACTAGTAACGGCGATACAAAAGATGGGTTGCGTGATGGAGCAGTAGCTTTTGATGAAATCCATCGATACGAATCGAACAAAGATGTAAAAGTCCATATTAGTGGGCTTGGTAAACGTCCGAACCCGAGGGAGTTTTATGTGGGGACTGACGGTTATGTTCGTGAGGGATTCTTAGACAACATGAAAGAAAAAGCAAAAAGAGTGTTGAGCGGTTCAGTCCGTTTCAATGCTCTTTTTCCTTTCATTTGCAAACTGGACTCAGAAGAGCAGGTCAATGATCCTGACAACTGGGAATTAGCCAATCCTATGTTTCATCATCCGCTATCTGAGTACGCGGACAATCTCTACGAAACTGTTATGGAAGAATACGAGGATTTGGAAGATGACCCGAGCAACCGAGAAGAGTTCATGACTAAGCGCATGAATTTACCTGTCACAGACTTAGAGCGATCGGTGGCTAGTCGTGAAGAAATTCTAGCAACAAACAGACCGTTTCCAACGAATCTAATTGGCAAACAAGCTATCGGCGGTTTAGACTATGCTAGTTTGCGAGATTTCGCCGCCTGTGGGCTTTTGTTTCGTGATGGGGATGATTATGTATTCAAGACCCATTCGTTCGTTAGAAAGCAATTTGTGGACATTTATTACGGGTATTCTCGAAAGGCTTCTGAAACTACAAAAGAAAAATTTGCTCCAATACGAGAATGGGAAGAAAAAGGATTGCTGACCGTCATAGACGGGCCCACAATCGATCCTAAAACAGTTGTTGGTTGGTTTGTTGAGCAACGTGAAAAATACGGCATAACGAAAATAGTAGCCGATAATTTTCGGATGGATTTACTGAGACCATTGTTTTTGGAGGAAGGTTTTGAAATCGAAGTGATCAGAAATCCAACAGCTGCAGATAATTTACTAGCGCCAAGGATTGAAGATGCATTCGCAAATAATCACATTATCTTTGGTGATAATCCATTGATGCGCTGGTACACAAACAATGTACTAGTTAAGACTAACGGTGATGGGAATAAATCATACAAGAAGAAAGAAGAGGTTCGTCGTAAGACAGACGGCTTCAAGGCTTTTGAATACTGTTTATGGCGAGCTGACGAGATCATTGACTACGATTATGATGATGCCTTTGATATGTTGGATGAAATCGAATTTTAGAAAGCGAGTGATCTAATTGAAAATCGATTATAAAACTGCAAAAAAAATCGAAAATGCTTTGGGTTTCGAGTTGAGGTACTTTCAAATGCAGTATCTGCTTGGTGAAACAACATTAAATAGTGATTATAGGTATCAAGGTAATTCTACAATCTTCGCTGTTAAGAAATTAATTTGCAAGGAGGGGGAATACGATTTAAACACTAGTGATGTTGGTCTGTTCATTGACTACCGAGGAGGTAGTTTTAGAATGCAAAAAATAATGCGTCCAATGATTAAAGAACTAAACCAAAAATTAATTTCAGCCGGATTCAAAACGTGTGCAATAGGAGAGTGATCATTATGTATAAACCTCAATATCTTAATGTAGAGCGTGTAAAAAATAACGTAATGGCTGGCAACACAGTTTATTTCACTAAAGTAACTACAACGCCTTTGGGTTACAAGAAGAAACCACCTGAACAGATTCAAATTAAATCAGGTAGGCGATTTGCCGGAAAGTGAAGGTGATCCATATATCTAATCCAATTGAAAGGTGGTGAAAATATGTGAGTTTATTTGATGTCTTTAAGCAGTCCATACGAAATGAAGAACCTTCAGACTGGATTCCTGATCTCGTCTATGGTGATGATGAATCCGCTCGAGCGTATCTGAAAATCATGGCTAAGAACACAGTGCTTGATTTTGTAGCAAGAACAATGTCCACATTGGAAGTAAAGTTCAAAAACAAAGATGGTACTGCTGATTGGGAATACATTTTGAATGTTCGACCCAACAATGATATGTCGGCTGCGACGTTCTGGGAAAAGTTTTTCTACCGACTTATGGACGACAACGAAGTGCTGGTCATTTTTACTGAAGATAACCAATTACTGATAGCTGATGACTTCGTTCGTACTGAATATGCTATTTACGATGATGTGTTTACTGATGTTACCGTTAAGGGCTATGTATTTAAAAAAAGCTTTAGTATGTCTGACGTGATCTACATTGAATACAACAATGACAAGCTTGATCGATTTACAAAAGGCTTGTTCGAGGACTATTCCGAATTATTTGGGCGAATCATTGAAGTTGCTATGCGAAACAACCAAATTCGTGGATCAGTATCTATTAATGCAACTGGTACTGCCAATGAAAAGAAAGATGAAAACGGCAAGACTCGAACAGAAAAACTTCAAGAATATGTCGATAAAATCTACCAAGCCTTTAAGACAAAATCAGTAGCGATTGTGGCAAAAGTGAAGAATATTGAGTATGAGGAATATACCAACAAACAAGGGGTTTCCAATCAATCTCTTGACGAGTTAAACAAAATGAAAACATCGTTAATTGATGATGTAGCCAACGCCATAGGAGTTCCTACGGCGCTTATTTATGGTGAAAAAGCTGAACTTGATTCTAACCTTCAAGCCTTCAGGAAGCTGTGTCTCGCACCGTTGATGAAGAAGCTTCAGGATGAGTTGATGGCCAAGATTATTACAAAAAAAGAATACAAGAACGGCGAGCGTATCAAAGTTTCTAAAGTATTGCCTGTCAGCATTCTGGAAAATGCTACTCAGATTGACAAGATCGTTTCTTCTGGAACTTTCTTGCGTGATGAAGTGCGTGAAGTGACAGACTATGATCCATTGCCGAATGGCGAAGGACAGCAACTGATTATGACTAAGAACTATGAAAAAGTAACGAAAGGGGGTGAGAACGAAAATGCCGAAAGTTAAAAAAGTACCGTTTCAATTTACCAATGAGATCCAAAATGGTAAGCACATTCTCACCTTGAGTGGCAATGTCCAAAAGAAATACTGGCGTGATGATGATGTCATTAATGCGAAAGATATCCGAGAATCACTGGATAAAGTCACAGATGATATTGTGATCAAACTGAATAGTCCTGGCGGCGATGTGTTTGAAGGGATTGAAATTTACAACTACCTAAAAGATCACCCATCAAATGTCACTGTCGAAGTAACTGGTTTGGCAGCCAGTGCCGCAACTTTCATCATTGCTGGCGCTGACGAAGTGATCATGAATGTTGGCACTTCATTGATGATTCACGAAGCTTCAACATTTGCTTGGGGAAACAAACAGGATATCCAAAAAACTTTGAATGCATTGGAGACCATCGATGATTCAATTCTGGCAATTTATTCTGATAAGACCGGTCAATCTGCTGACCAATTACGTGAATGGATGAATGAAGAAAAATGGTTCACGGCAGATGAAGCTGTAGAGTTTGGATTTGCTAATTCTGTAAAACGTGCCGAACCTCAAGAAGAACCGCAGGATATTGCATCAATGATTCAAGATGCAGTTGCTGTTGCTATGGCTAATTTAAGCCAACCCGTAACAAATCAAGTGGAACAAGAACCGAAACAAAAATCATTAATCGCACGATTGCGAAAAGGAGAATAAATTATGTTAAGAATTACAGACAAAACTGCAGATGCGAAGAAAATCTTTAACGCTATTTCTGCAAAAGAAGATGCAACACCTGAACAAGTAAACGATGCTTTAGAAGCTTATGTGACTGCGATTGCAGAAGATGCAGGATCTCAAGTTCGTGCTGAGTATGAAGAATTGAAGAACGTCACTGACAACCAAATCCTTCAATCACGTGGCATTCCAGTTTTAACAGCAGAAGAAACTAAATTCTACAATGAAGTAGAAAAAGCCGGTGGTTTCGACAAGGACATTACATGGCCAGTAACCATTTTCGAACGTGTATTTGAAGATCTTCAAAAAGAACATCCTATTTTACGTCTGGTGAATTTCACGCCTACTGTTGGTTTAACTAAAACAATTCGTTCTCGCCGCAAAGGGGTTGCCGTTTTCGGTCCGTTGCATAAAGATCTTGAAGGGCAATTAGATGCTGAATTCGGAGTGGAAGAAGCAACACAGATCGCCTTAACTGCTTTCTTCTTAATTTCAAATGATACATTGCACTTAGGCGCTCGATGGATTAACCGTTATGTACGCCTTTGCTTAACAGAAGCGGTTAAAGATGCTTGGGCAACTAAAATTGTTACTGGTACCGGTAAAGACGAACCGATTGGTTTGTTGAAAGATTTAGATGGAGCCGTTGTTGGTGGGGTTTATCCGGATAAAGCCAGCGTTGGTACTTTGACATTCAAAGACGCACCTTCAATGGTTACTGAATTTGCAGCTGTTATGAAAAAAATGGCTTCTTACAAACATTCAATTGGTACTGGTGACACAAATGCTACTGATGAAACACGTGTGGTTGACGGTAAGATTTACTTAATTATCAACCCAGTCAACTACTACGATATTGTTGCACGCCTAACGATCCAAAATGCAAATGGGGTATTCGTGACGAACATGCCTTTCATTTCCCCAGATCACATTATCCAGTCGGTTGATGTTCCTGTGAACAAACTAATTGTATTTATCGAAAATGGCTATGATGCTACTCAGTCTCAGCCTGAAAAAATTTCTGAATACAAAGAAACCTTTGCGATGAAACGCGCAACGCTTTATGCAATTGACATGTTGGGTAACGGTAAGCCTGTTGATAATTATGCAGCACAAGTCTATGACATTGCTATTCCAACTAGCGGTGGCTCGGGGGAGTAACAACGCCTAACGCTCGTATGGCGACTGTAGACTATTCTAGCCTTACGGTTCCAGAACTAAAGGCGTTGTTAGACGAGCGTGCAATTGATTATGCAAGCAACGCTAAGAAACAAGATTTGATTGATCTATTGGAGGGATGACGAATGAACGAAAAAGTCTTTATTGATGAATTCAAGGAGCGCTTTCGTATTTTTCATTCGTCCGAAGATCTCAGTATTGGCAAACAACTGGAAAGTGGGTTTGCCGATATAAAATCAATCATTGGAGAGTTCGATCCTACAAAGTATGAAAAGGGCAAAGAGTTGGTTTATGAGCGTACTCGTTATTTAAGAAACGAGGCGCTCGAATACTTTTATGACAACTTTCAGATGATGATTATGGATGCTTCGATAGATTTAGTAGGTGATCAAGTTGCCGATTAAAACAAAATATGAAAGACCAGAAATTGTAGCCGGTGATTTGAATACGCCGGTTACTTTTTTTGAAGTAAAACCAAACGATGGGCCTGAACCGGGTGAACAAGAAAACAAGAAATTGTATTACTGCACTTGCTTAGTCTACAATCCTTCTTCTAAGGATAGGGATATTCTTAGCGGCAAAGGAACAAAGAAAGCTGTCACAATCAAGATTCGAGATCCATTCACAGACTATTTGCCAAACAATGCGCATAAAGTAGTCTTGGATGATTTCCGATACAGAGATGATGTATGGGATATTGTAGATTTTGCGCCTGATGTTGAGAATAACGATTTTCTTAAAATCATCTTGGGGGTGACCTCATGAGTGTGTCAGTTAAGGGCGTGGACGAGATACTAAAGAATCTAGAAGCCAAGCTTGGTACGGCAAGAACCAATCGAATCGTAAATAAGTCGCTTAAGAACTATGGGCAAAAATTGCAACAAGATGTGCAAGAAGCGGTATCCAGCTATATGGACACTGGCGAAACGTATAATACAGTAATTTCTTCCGGAGTAAAAAAAGGACCGCCTAAAACGATCGAAGTTGGTTGGGGTCAAGGTTCAAGATGGCGCTTAGTTCATTTAAATGAATTTGGCTATACTCGTTTTGGTAGATATGTCAGTCCTAGAGGAATGGGGAAATTACAAGGGGTTGTTGATAAAACAGAAGGATCTGCATTTGAGGAGATGCGTTCAGAATTGGAGGAGTTAGCACGATGAAAGATATGATGATGGAAGTCTACAATGTTTTATCTGCTGATCCTACGATTGCAAAAGAGGTGACTGCAAAGAACATCAAATTCTATGAAGTACCTGAAAGCTTCGATTCAACCAAACCTTTTATTATCATCGATACACCACTTGGACCGCCAAATAGTGCTTACTATGCTGCCAACAAAGAGATGTCGCAAACGTTCAGTTATCAAATTAACGTTGAAACTCAATCAAGGATTTTGACGAAAGAAATTGCTAAAGCAGTGAAAGCTGCGATGTGGGAATTCGGTTATGTACAGTTAAATGGTGGGCTTGACGAATATTTCCCGGAAACAAAGCGCTTTGTGGATGCAAGGCGGTATAGAAAAAACACACAAATTCATGACACTGATTATTAATCGGTGTCTATTTTATTAGGAGGAATTTACAAATGGAAACTTATGGGTTTGATAAATTATCGGTTCGAAAACTTACCACAGCATTGGAACCAGATACAGCAGCGGAAATTCACGTCTTAGAAGGTAAACAAAAAGAAGGTGGACCAACTGCCTTCGACTTAACTGGTCTATCCAAAGAAGCAGTGAAAGTATTTGCCGGTAACGTTGAATATTACCTGTCCAAAAAAGGTACCGGATCAGTAGCTGCAAACTTCGGTTTACTGGATGTCCCTGTGGAAGTTGAACAAGAAATCTTAGGATTGATCAAAATGGCGGAAGGTATTGACGGTTTCGGTGATGAAACGGATCCTCCTTATATGGCTGCAGTCGCTGAAGCGGAAGATTTATATGGTGAACCAGTTGCTTTTGCTATGGTAGCAGGTTCGTTTAACCGTGATGGTTTTTCATTGGCCACTAAAAACGATGAAGATTTTACACCAGAAGCGGGCGAGTATGTTTACAACGCAATCTCTCGGAAAGTCAAAATTGACACAAATGAAAAGACGGTAAAAGTATTGCGTGCTTTTGGAGAAGAATCAGTTGCGAAAATGAAAACTGCTGTACTTGGTGAGCCTGTTACTCCTCCAAGTGGTGGCGGTGAATAATGAAGGGAAAGGTTAGTCTTCGGACTAGCCTTTTTATTTTTGATTAATAGGAGGAATTATACATGTCAGAAATTGGAAAAGAAATCAGATTGGATCTAATGATCAATGGAACAAGAAAGACCTTCACACAAAGCCACGTACCGTATTCAAAAGCTTTAGATTACACGGATGGTGAAGCAAAACTTTTTAAGAAAGATGACGATGGCAATGAGATTGCTCCTTCAGCCAGAGCGCTTACTGAATTCCGTGCTGAGTTTGTAGCAGGCTTGTTTGATGATAAAGATTTAACAGGAACTGTCCTTTTAGATGGTATCGATGCATGGGACAGAGACTTGATCATGGAAATCATTATGTACCGTGTCTTAGGTTACGAGAAAGACGTGGATGAACCAGATCCAACAGACAAGAAAGACCCAAAAGGAAAAAAGGACGGAAAATAAGTTCGTCCGATCATCATGAGTTACAGCTAGATGTTGTGAGATCTATATTGAAGATTTATCCCAGTTGGACAATCAATGACGTTCTAAATACAGATACGCTGTACCTTTATGAAATTATGTTTAAACAAACGCCAAAAGTAAAGAAAAACAAGAAACGCAAAGAAATTAAGCCGTTGGCTGATTTAGTGAAAGGGGGCGGATGATTTGGCTGGTGCAACTCCATTAGGAAATATGGTCATAAAGCTAGGTTTGGATGATGCTGATTTTGGGAAAGGCGTTGCTAATTCTAAAAAGCAAGTACAATACCTAGCAAAAGAAATGCAAGCAAATATGAAAGTTGCTGACTTGGCAGGGAACAAACTTGGCAAATTAGGCACTCGATACGATGGTTTAACACAGATTATCAAAGCACAAGAAAATCAAGTGACCGCCCTCAAGAAAGCTTATGATGGTTCATTTGTTGATAGTAAAGCTACAGACTCCACTAAGCGGCTAGCTAATCAATTACAAGATGCTAACGGTAAACTGGCAAACTATAAGCTACAGTTACAAAATACCGCAGGAGCGATTGCTGACTATCAAATCAGAAATGAAGGTTTAACTGGTTCAATCAATAAAGCAAGCGATGTTTTAATAAACAACGGCAAAAGACTAGGGGACATAGGGTCTAGTTTGACAAAAGGCTTAACTGTACCTATTGCGGCTGGTGTGACTGCTGTGGCTGCCGCTGCTATTAGTTGGGAATCAGCATTTGCTGGTGTAAAGAAAACATCAGACGAAGTGGTGGATAGCAATGGTAATGTTGTTTATTCATACGATGATCTTGAAGCGAGTTTAAGAAATCTTGCAAATGAACTACCGTCAACCCATAGTGAAATAGCTGCTGTTGCCGAAGCTGCAGGGCAGTTGGGGATTCAAACAGACAATGTTTCTGCATTTACTAAAGTAATGATCGATCTAGGCGAGTCAACAAACATGAGCGCTGAAACAGCTGCTACTGAGTTGGCTCGTTTTGCTAATATTACTCAAATGTCGCAAGATAAATTTAGCAACTTAGGTTCTGCATTGGTTGACTTAGGTAATAACTTTGCAACAACAGAATCTGAAATATCGGCGATGGCATTACGGTTAGCAGGTGCCGGCGCTCAAATTGGCATGTCCGAAGGGGATATCTTAGGTTTTGCGGCTGCTTTAAGTTCTGTTGGTGTAGAAGCAGAAGCGGGTGGATCAGCATTTTCTAAGGTCATGATCAACATGCAGTTAGCTGTTGAGAAGGGAACAGGCGCTTTTGAAGAACTGAAATCTCATGCGGACGATCAGGGTGTATCGTGGGAGCGCCTTGTTTCGGCCGTTCGAAATGGTGGAAAAGAATTAACTGGCGTATCCAAGGAAATGGGCTTTACATCTGCTGAACTCAAAAAGATGTACAAAGAAGCTGATAATTCAAAAACAAGCTTAGAACAGTTTGCCGATGTTGCTGGGATGACGAGTGATAAATTCTCAGATATGTTCAAATCTAATCCTTCTGAAGCAATCATGAAGTTTGTCGAAGGTCTTGGAAAAGCCGAAGAACAGGGATCGTCTGCAATTAGTGTTTTAGATAGCATGGGAATTACAGAAGTTCGACTGAGAGACAGTTTGCTTCGTGCAGCCAATGCTAGTGGAGTTTTCGCCGGTGCTGTAGAAATGGGGAACGAAGCGTTCGGAGAAAACACCGCTCTTGCTGAAGAAGCTGGTAAGCGTTACGAGACAACAGAATCCAAACTTAAGATGCTGAGAAACGAAGCAGTTAACGCTGCGATTGATTTGGGCGGTCCGTTTGTTGATGCATTAAGAGATGGCTTAGAATCTAGCAAGCCTCTAATCAAACAAATCGGTAATCTAGCTGAGGCGTTTAGCAAAGCAGATCCTAAAACCCAACAGATGATCGTAAAATTGATAGCTGCTACTGCGGCCGCTGGCCCTTTGTTATCAATTACCGGAAAATTAAGCGGCACAATTGGAGGGTTAGGAAAATCCTTTATTGATCTAAGTGCAAACATGGCCAAGAAAAAAGCTATCGATGAAGTTAAAAAATCATTTATTGATGGAGATATTTCCGCCAATGACTTTCTAAAAACTTTAGCAGGTGGGTCAGGCACCATGACACAATTTGGAGCTGCAGCCAGTGGGGCGGCAGGATCTGGTGGCATAGGAGCCATGTCGGCTGCGCTCGGTCCATTAGGTCCACTTATTCTTGGTATCGTCGGTGTTGGTGGTGCTCTTGCAGTCGGGTATGGTGCATGGAAATTATTCGGTGAAGAAGCCTGGAATTCTAGTCAACGTGTTCAACGATGGGGAACTGATGTTGGAGAAGCCGTTGATGGCACCTTAACAAAAGTGCAGGATAATACGCAAAAAGCATCAGGGCAATTTGGTTTAATGGCAGATGGATTTGCCACTAACTCTGACTCTATGATCTCAAATTTTGAGAAAATAGGTCAGACCATTGAAGACAGCCTTGTGAAGAAAGTCGAGGGCTTGGATAAATTAATAAAAGAGCTTCCTGAATCTGTTAATTCTTCTGTCAGTGAAATGGTAGAAGACGAAAAAGTTAAGGCGGAATCTGCATTACAAACAGTTCAAGAGAATACCGCAAGAATCACAGAGATAAAGAAAGCAGCTAGTAATAGCAATCGAGAGATTAGTGTATCTGAAGCAAAAATTATTCAAGATCTGGCGAAAAATACAACTCAAGCATATGTTGAAACTTTAGATGTTTCTGCAAACGAGAAGAAAAAAATACTTGCAGCCATGAACGCAGATGTAGCAAATGCAACAGAGGAAGAAGCGAAATTGTGGTTGCAATCTTTAGGTAAGCAAAGGCAGATAGCCCAGCAAAATGCAACTTTAAGTAGACAAGAAAAAGAAAAGTACCTACAAGATTTGGGATACAACTTAGATGGTGAGTTCGCTAAGAAATTTCTGGCGGCTTGGGATGAGATAAATTCAACGACTGTAAAAGGTTTTGATTCTCAAATGGAAACGATTCTTAAAAAATATCCTGAATTACAAAATGAGGTCTCTCTTGCAAACGGGCAACTAATTTCAAGTATGGGTGATTATGCTGATAGTGCAATTGCAGAAAACGAAAAAATCCTAAAGAGCGCTTCTGACTTATCAAGAGAATTGGCATCAAATGCAGAAAAGAATGCGGAAAAAATCTCTTGGACTGCATCAGAATCAAGTAAGGCTGGTAAGAAAGCAGCTCAAACTTGGAATGATTTAGTTTTTGATGAAAAGACCGGAGAAGTTAAATCCAATGTTGCAGAGGTCGTTACAGAAGCTACTAAAGATTCTCTAACGTGGAATAATTTGAAGCTAGTAGTCCATGATGCCGACTTAGATAGTAATGCAAAAGACGTTATCGGTGAAGCTGCAATTGCTAATGGTTGGTGGGACGGTATGGCTTGGTCCGATAAAAAAGCAATACTACAGGACGAATTTTCGATAACAATGTACAAAGCATTAGAAGACTCGGGAAAATGGGCAGAGATGTCATTTGATGAGAAAAAAGCATTCCTTTACTCTAATACTCCTGAAGTCATGGCAGAAACAATGCTTAATTTGGGAATGTGGGAGCAATTTCAACCCCAGATTAAAAATTTGAATGCTGAAAATTATGATCTCTTAAATGCATTAAGCTTTTCGAAAACTTCATTAAACGAGTATAACGCACTAGATCCAGAAGTTAAAAGATTGATAGCAGAAGATCCAGCAACTTTAACGGTTAGTCAATCTAAGAAAATGCTAGAAACATATAACAGTGTTTCTCCAGAGCTGAAAAGATTATTGGGAGACAATACAAATGTAAATAGCATATTGGCAAACTCTAAGAGCAAAATCAATGATTACAATGCTACTGGTGTTGGTGCGAAACATTTACATGCAACAGCAGATTATTCTGAAGTACTAAGAGCGAAGAGTGAAATTGCTCAAGTATATAGCAAAAATGTGGTAATCGATGTTGAGTATCGTGGGAGAAGAACAGGACAAACAGCTATTCCAAATGCCAAAGGAACAAATTACCACCCGGGTGGAGATATGATCGTAAATGATCAATCAGGACCATTATACAAAGAGTTGGTTCAGTTCCCTGGTCAGGCTCCATTTATACCTCAAGGTCGAAATGTGTATATTCCCAATGCTCCTGCAGGAACGAAAGTTGCTCGAGCTAGTATCACCAAATCGATCATGCGGCGCTTGGGCATTCCAAAGTATGCCGACGGCGTGGGTATTCCGGAAGATTCCTCATTGGTTCGGAACTTGAGAAGTATGAGTCCATCTGTAGAGCCAACATCAACTACGATTGTTAATACGCAAGACTATTCGGACAAACTTGATCAATTGATTGCCATAATGTCTTCCTTTGGAAAGGATCTCCGAAACGTGAAATTTGAACTGAATCGTAGAGTTTTAGGCGATGTGATTATAGAGGAGTCTAATCGAAGAGAACGAACACAAATCAGAGGAAGGGGGATAAGAGGTTGATATCAGATGTAACTATAATCTATAGTGGATCAAATTTAACAGAAAAAATGGACTTAGATGAAGCTCCTGATTGGGGCATACTTCCGGAAGTTGAGAATGTCTATGAGGATCAAACCAAAAATGATGGTAAAAAATTTAAGTACAAACGAAATCAAGGGAAATCTATCCCTCTTAGCTTCCTGATGGCTTCCGAAAATTACATTGCCGATCGTGATACTCTAGCCCAGATTTTGAATCAGGAAACACCCCAACAGTTACAAATTTCAATTTTTAAAGATCGGTATTGGAATGCTATTATTGATGGCTCATCATCGTTTGTCAGAGAAATGGATGATAAGAATCAAGTGAGGATTAGTCTTTCGTTTTATGTTCCAGAAGGAATCGCATATGCTACAAAGACTGATATCTATACCACTCAATCAGATACATTCACCGTCAATAATAAAGGGACATACAAATCATATCCAATCTTAGAAGCAACGATGCCAGGAGACAATGGTGTGGTTGCTTTTATCAACAATAGAGGTAAAATCTTGCAATTTGGTAATCCCGATGAAGCTGATGGAGTTGGTTACACTGAATCAGATCGTGTCATTTGGGATACGGTCATGATTGCTTCTGCTGAAGCAAGCCGGGGATGGAAAATAAATGGATACCAGTTTGACGGTTTGTGGAATGGAACGGAAAAACTAAATGCTAACGGTACTAGGAAGTTTGGATCAGATGGCGGCTACGGATTTGTAACGCCGGATTCTTACGGAACTGGCACACAAGGCTTCAAAGGGATCACGTATGGTCGTAAGGTGTCGCCTGATTCACAAGGACATGTCGGGGCAAAAGATTTTGAGTCTCGTCATGGTGTGTGGTTTGAAACTGGAAATATTCGGCAAACAGGTATCTACATTGTGGAACTGCGTGATGCTTCAGGTAAAGCGGTGTGCTCAGTGACTTTTTATAAGCTTTCTTCTTCAAATAATAATGCGAAGATTCGAATCAATGTAAAAGGTAATTGGAAAGAATGGTCCTTTCAACCGACTGCATGGAATTTCTATACCAAAAAAGGCAGAGAGTTTTCGATTGTGAAAGAAGGGAACTTGTTGAGATTCCATGTTGGGGGAGTCGCCAACGGCGGCTTTATCCATTCCATTCGATTAGATGAATTGAAGGACGTTGAAGTGACTGATGTTGTTTATTATATGGGAGTTCCTGTAAATGGCACACCGTTATCACATATGAAACTCACTCATTCCACATTTCGAAAAGATAAAGTTGAGAAGGTTCGAGATGTGAAGAATCTTTTTGGGGAAGCTGATGTTCTGCGAGCAAATTGTAGTACGGGAATTGTCACGCTAAACGGAATCGAGCAAAAAGGCTTGGGCAGTTTAGGGAATGACTGGGAAGAATTCTTTTTGGAACCTGGGATTAATCAAATAGAGTGTATTTATTCCTCTTGGGCACAAGCGCCAAGTTTTAAACTTTACAATCAGGAGGCTTACTTATGATTATCTTTTTTTTCGATCGGTTCTGGAACCCTCTTGGAAAAGCTTCAGCAAAACTGCCTAAAGGTGTTACTTACTATGATGATCACGAAGTCGAAGATGTCGAAACTGGCACTTCGACTTTTGAAGTCTATGTGGGATTTGACGAAGAAAATCGAAATATTGTGCGAGCATATGGTCAGGAAGCAACGTATTTTGTCACTACTGATCAGGAAGGCCATGGAAGACTATGGTCTGTCATTGATGATGAATCAGATGAAGAAGCAATGTTCCACTACTTTTATGGTGAAGATGCGGGTATGGATCTAATTAATGAGATGCTCCCAGCGTGGGGATCGCCGGGCAGTGCTAAACCGATCGTTTATTATATCGAACGAGCAGCAGCAGATTCGGGCTTTGAAATCGGAATTAATGAGATTCCTAATCTGACTCGAACATTGGAGTGGGATGGAGAAGCGACTGGGTTAAATCGACTGCAGTCTATTTTTACGCAATTTGACAACGCAGAATTACAATTTCGCTTTGATATTGATGAAAACACACTTGAGTTAAAACACAAGTATATTGATATCCTAAAGAAACGAGGAAATGATACAGGTATTGAGCTTCGGATGAATCGTGAAGTGAAAAATATCCGGATGAAGCGCAGTCGAGCAAACATGTTTAACGCTTATCGATGTTACGGTGCAACACCTGAGGGAAAAGAAAATCCAATAACTTTAAACGGCTACTCTCTGACCACCGCACAAAAAGAAATTAATCCTGAGACCGGCAAAGCAAGATTTGTTCTGAGTGGAAATATTTTGAAAGATACCGAATCAAATGATAAGTACAGCCGCTATCTTAATCCCTACGAACAAGGCGAAGACGAGGGATACTACACAGGTATCTATAACAGCGAAGCAACAACACAGAATGCTTTGGCCAACGAAACCATTCTTCGGTTAAAGAAGACAGGCTATCCAGAGGTAAATTACGAGGTCGATGTTATTGATGCTCCACGTACCTTAAAAGCTGGTGATTATGTTTCGATCGTCAACGATAAAGATGAACTTTACCTAGAAGGACGTATTCTTAAAACGGATCGTAGTAGGAGTAACGACACTTTTGAAATTACTTTAGGAGATTATCTGATTCGTGATAGTGGAATCGCTGAACAAATTCAAGCGATGGCAGACAAGCTTAAAGGAAAAGATGGAGTAAGCAACTTCATCTTCTATGCTTATGCAGATGATGATAAAGGGACTGGTTTTAGTCTGAGTCCTCAAGGAAAGAAATATACTGGTTTAACGGTTAGTTTAGTGAATCAGCAGCCGAGTGATCCAAGTGTTTACACATGGAGTCTGTCAAAAGGATCGGACGGTCGAGGAATTTTAGGATCTCCCGTTTCTACCTTTGCGAAGTCTAAAGATGGAACAATTCCTCCGACAACATGGTCATCGACAAGACCAAATGTAGAACCTGGGGAGTACTTGTGGACTAGAATCGTTACCACTTATACCGATAACACAACTTCTGAAACTCAGACTCCTACATTAATGGGGGCTGATGGACCTTCAGGTTTAGGTATCAGAGATAAATCAATTAGTTATGCTGTGGGAACAAGCGGAAATACACCACCTTCAAGCGGATGGCAAGTAACAATTCCTATTGTTTCTGCAAACCAATATCTTTGGACTAGAACAACAATCGTTTACACGGATGATTCAAAAACGGATGCTTATTCGGTAGGGAAGATGGGTGCAGATGGTGCGAATGCTAAGTTGCTCTATCTTACAGCTTCAGCTGAGAATATGGCTTTCAATGCCGATGATACTCCGAAGACAACTCAGACAATCAACATATCGGCAAAACTTCAAAACGTCACAGGAACAGCAACATTTACGGCTATTCCCTACATTGGTAACACTGCTCAAACCGCAATCACTCTTGGTGGAACTGGTAACACAAGAACTTTAACAAGTTCGCAGTGGACAAACAAAGATTGGACGCTGATCGCCATTACCGCAACTTTGGATAATTTAAGCGACATACTGAGTATTGTAAAGGTAAAAGATGGAAAAGAAGGTGAAACATACTATCCACATCGTGGATATTTGATGGCAGATGGGATGTTTACCAAGGTTTATCCGAATGAGAATTTACTTTCAATTTCTAGATTCGAAAAAACTGCTTCTAGGGAATTTGTAAATGATTCCAGATGGGATTTAGCTCCGATATTTGAAAAATATGGTATCGGGATCGAATATACAATATCGTTTGATTTGAAATCTGCTGTTTCAGGTCCAATACAAGTTTATTCTCAAAATGGATCTGGAACTAAGTACAACATTGGAACAACTACAGTCCAAGCAACAACTGAATACAAACGCTATAGTGTGACGGTTACTCCACAACTACAAACAGGAACAACTATGACCCAAGCGCTCTTGGCATTTTACGGGGTATACGATAGTGGACGTATACCAACTATTAAGAATGTTAAGGTTGAGTTGGGGAGTCTTTCTACTGTGGACATACCTTCGCCGAATGAGAATTATAGCGAAGCCTATCCAAAATATGAAGGATTCTATTCAGATACGAATCAAGTTGGGTCTGATAATCCTGACGATTACAAACCATGGACACCCTTCATGGGACCGCAAGGGGGACAAGGCCCCAAAGGAGATTCAGCACCACTCATTTCTTTATCAGGTGCAACACAAGCGATCACAGTTGATAAAGATGGAAAGATCACTCCAGCTTCTAGTTTTGCGGTGAACGGAACTGCAGTAAACACTGCTATCTCAAATTGGACGTATAGTCTAAACGGTGGGAATTTTGGTTCAGCTGTTCCTACAGGAGTTACTCGATCAGGTAACATTGTGACGATTGATCCTACAAAAGCTGTATTTGATACGTTTACCATCAAGGCGGCAGATGCGACTGTGAGCGATGTATTCACCATTTCTAGAATCAAAGACGGTGGGGAAGGTACCCCTGGTGCAGATGCTTATACTGTTTTCCTTACAAACGAATCCTACACCTTTGCGGGATCAACAACTGCAGCATTGGCTGGTTCAACTACAACACAAATTGTGATTTACAAGGGAATCAGTAAAATAGACCCTACTGCGATATCTGTCGGAACTATGCCAACAGGAATGACTTCTACAGTTAGCGGACTTGGTACAGCAATCATTACATTTACAGTCACTACGGCTATGACAAGTAAGAGTGGTACTGTGCCAATCACAATCACAGCTGATGGCAAAACATTCACAAAGCAGTTTTCTTACGCTCTATCTTTACAAGGGGCAACAGGGAACACCGGCAAAGGGGTTGCTGCAGAAGAAATCAGCTATTCTATTTCTCAAGATGGAATAACTCCGCCAACGTCTGGATGGTCAGGGACAAGACCCACACCTAAAGCGGGCTGGTATATGTGGACACGTACCAGATTCAAATATACGGACAATACCTACAGTGCTTATTTCTATCTTGTCGCTCAACAAGGCAAAGATGCGATCATTATCTCTGATACAGCACCTGCCAATCCAACAAAAGGAACTTTATGGCAAGATAGCAGCGTTGTTCCTCAGATCATTAAAGTATTTGACGGCACTGCATGGAGTATGTGGGGGATGCCTATTGATAACTTACTTGCTACCAACATTCTTTCTGAGAATGGGGTGTTCAAAAGGTTAGAAGGGGCCGAGATTGTTGGATCTGAGTTTATAAATCCTTACACAAGATCCTACAATGATGGGACTTTTGCACAGGGTACCCAAAGAATTGGATCTGCTGAACTTTATAACTCAGGTGTAATTAAGAACTCTCAAGGGGCAATAACCCAATCATACGAGACTATATTTAGTCACCAGTTCGTGTCGATGGCTAGGTATAGCGGGTCAGCTGCAGGAGATCAAAATGAGTTGATCGCATCTGCTTCACTTTCTTTTGATACTTTGACTCTAAATGACAGAGAAAATGGTTTTTCTGGAATGATACATGCTAGACAACTAACTGATACACCTTGGATTAATTTGTCATATGCAGCTGGTTTCAGGACTTCTGAAAATAATCCCTGCCAGTATCAGATCTCATATAACATGAAGGGAAAGAGAACAATTACCTTCAGAGGGCAGGTTGAGCGAACAAGTGGTGCTATGACAGGGACAACCTATCCTTTTGGGATAGGCACCGTTCCAGCTTCTATCAGGCCGACCGGAAACACATTTAAGCTAGCTGCAGGAGACGCAACAGAATTGCAAACAGTTCGTGTAGCTATGTTGGGGACAGCGCAGCCAAGTATCGGGAATTCTATACAAATCAAGGTTGTTGGAAATTCTCAATACGTTGATATATCGGCTTTAACATACGACATACCATAGAAACGGAGGAATATTTGTGCGATGGACAAGCATTACACCCGAGTATGATCAAGACGGGAAGATTACTAAGTATTATGTTTCAGTTGATAGTCAAAATAAGAATAACGAATCAATTACGGGACAATTAATTATTTCAGCAGATACACTTGATTTAAGTGAAGTTTTAGTAGTTGCAGAAAATAAGATTGTTAATATGTTGACGAAAGAGCAGCCAGAATAGGTTGCTCTTTTAATTTATTGAAAAGTAGGTGGATTATGAAAAATATAATCATACTCAAATGGGATAGTTTAGTACTAAGTGTTGTATCAATTTTATATGGGATGATGCTACTCTTTTATCCGCAAATTCTTCAAGGTTATAGAGTATACGATTTAATCGATGATATTTTTGATAACCAATTTATAGGTGCAGTCTTTATCATTTTAGGATGCTTAAAGCTTATTGGAATTTGGGTGAATAACAAAAAAATAAAACACGGATCACTCATTTTGTTGGCAACTGTTTGGTCAGTCTTTTCAGTCTCTTTTTTACTAACACCGCCACCGAACACTGTGTGGACTTTTTCGCTTGGAATGGCTGCTCTTGCTTTTGGAATAGCCCTAAAGGAGGGCTAGCATGGATGCACAGCAAATTACGCTAATCTTGGTAGCACTGGTTACTTCAACTGGTACCTATCTTGCGACCAAATCAACAAACAAAGTCAGCTTGCAGAATGAGAATGTCAAGAATGCAAAAGCCCTATATGATCAATATGTTGCGATAAACAAAGAGCTGCAAGATAAAGTTGATAAGCTAGAAAAGAAAGTAGAGCAGTTGCAAGAAAAATATGAGAAGGAAATTGCATTTTATAAAGAGGAAATTGACCGTTTGGAAGATGTTATTGATGTTTTGGAAGGCGAAAACGAAACATTAAAAAATGAGAATAAAATTTTGAAAGGTGGAATTTAATATGGAACATATTTTAACAGCAGCAACAGTAATCGTAGGGGTAGTTATGGCAGTGACGGGATTAGTAAAGAAAATGATCCCAGATAACAAATTATTGCCGGTCATTAATATTTTTTTAGGGACAGCAGTCGGGATCGTTTACGCCGCAACAATGGTACCAGATCAATTGATTGTGTTTGGTTGGGCAGGATTCTTGTCAGGATTGGCCGCAGGTGGATTTTATGACTTAGGCGCTGGATTTATTAAAGATTCCAACGCTAAACCAGACTATGGTGATGGGCAGGAGTTCACAGAAAAGAAAGAGTAGCCAATAGGTTGATCTTTTTAACTTGAAGGGATGATGAACATGAGAAACAAAGAGAAATTTATTAATGACTTTGAAAAAGTTGCTAACGAACAAGCACTTCAAACGGTCGATCCAGTAGAAGATGCTTCACATGCAATGAACCAATCAAATGAACTTAAATATGTACTTCCAAATGAGTTCAGCAAAACAGGCAAGGATGAATCCTTCATATTCGAAAAGAATCTGCATGAAAAGACGGGTTCTGATTTAGGGGAAGTATTAGAAGATTATTTTTATGTAGGAAGAGGTGAGTAGAATGGCGTTTAAAGATTCGCATGGTGGTCATTGGGGATTAAATATGATGGATCCTGGCGCTTTAGGCTGCGGATATAAAGAAGCTGAAATCGCACATAAAATAAATGAGCTGATGCGCTCTTATACTGGGGTACCTGATACTTCAGATTATAAAGCGACCTCAGTCAATCAAAACTTAGGTAATATTGTGACGAATATGAACAACTTTCCGGGAGATTATCATATTAGCAATCACTTGAATGCTTTTAATGGTACTGCGAACGGTGTCGAAGTTTGGTATTGGGCGGGCGATGAATCGGCTAGACAAATGGCAGAAAAAGTCTCTGCTACTATCGCCAAAGTAACTGGGCTATTTAACCGAGGTGCAAAAGCAACTACTAGCTTGTATGTTATTCGTAACTCAAATGGGCGCACATTGCTTATTGAATGGGGCTTTATTGATAATCAGGGCGACATGAATAAGTTGCTTCCAAATCTTGATAAAGCAGTTCAAGAAGTTGTTAAATTATTTGGATATACGATCAATTCAAATAATCAAGAATCAGTAATCAAGGATACACCAGAAATCGAAAAAATCTTAGGAGGAATTGGTATGTTTATTTATTGGCAACCACAAGCAAAAGGAAATATCAGTGATGGATATGGTGTATGGGGGAATAAACGATTTCATCTGAACAATGATGAAAAAGTCAAACACTTTAGAGCGATGGTGCGTAATGCAACAGGTGCAGCTTGCAGGGAATATCGTTGGCCTCGTGGGAGTGAACAAATCAAAACTGTAGAAAGTTTTACAGAGCTTCAAAAAACAGTAGTTTAAAAAATAACCCGCTTCGGCGGGCTTGTACATAGATCATATTCATTTTACTTGCAGTAAATAAGTTTATACTATAAATTAGTAGGTGCGTGCAATACTTTATGAAGAGTAGTTAGGCGGTGAAAACTTGGGGAAGTGCGCCTAACACTCTTCTTTTTTATTTTATCATTATTTCAACGTAATAGATATTATTGATTAGAAATCTCTTATATATACTCTAAGCTCTAAAAATTTGACCACTTATATTAATTATTGTATTAAAATTAGTATTTTATTAATTAAACATATTGATAGAAAGTTAAGAATGATGTAGATTTGTATTAGAGGTGATTCTATGAAAGTTGATAAACTACATTATAGAAAAGTAATTAACAGCGCAAGACACCTAGAATACAATTCGATACGCTATTTTCAATCTTCGTCTGATCAAAGCAACCTCGAGACAATTAATGAAGAATTAGACTATTTAATAAAAAATGATGTTTATCACAAGATAGCACGTACATCTCGTAAGTCATTTTTAAGAGATAAGATAATAATTAGAAAAAATCTTGAGCAGGATTTTAAACTTTTGGAGAAGTATACAGCTTTTTTTGACCAGCATGAAATGTGAAAAACAATATTCATTAAAAAAATTTTTTTATTTAATTATGTTACTCCTCTATGGAGATGGTTGGTTTATATAAATACATAGCCCGCTTCGGCGGGCTTGTAAAAATATTTAGTTAACCGCTAGATCTTTTGTAAAAAATTAATAAGATTTTCTGCATCTTTCATATTATCCAACTCATAGATGCTTTCTGCATCATCGGTTTTTACTGTGACAAAATTTCCATAAAAAGTATAGCTAGTAATTATCTTGTCATTTTCAGATAAATCTAGCGCATAAGTATTAGCTCCAACAAGTCCATCATAATCTTTTACTTTGTTCTTATCTGTAAGCTCTAGTTCGGATATCATATCTTGAACCTTTGAAATTATTTCTTGATCCAAACTTTTCTTATTTATATCTTCAAATTGATAGATACTTCCGTTCATAACTTTAAAATGAACTTCATCGATATTATTCGAATCAGAGTTTTTACTGGCTGATGCACAGCCACTTAAAACTAATATTAGCAATAGTCCACCTAAAATTTTTCTCATGACGGTCCTCTTTTCTTTTTTTCAGTATATCAGAAATTTATTTAAAAATGTCTGAAAAAAGAAAATCTTAAAAAAGGGTAATTGTATCCAAATAAGGCTATAGTATGTAAATAACTAACCAATTTAATTTTTCATTGTTTTACTTATTTTGATCCACTCTATCATAACTAGGGAGGCTTTTTTGTTGAAATAAAAAATATTACTTTGTAAAATGGAATCATAGCCTTGACCGGGGCTATTTCATTTTATATCTTTTTTCAGGCCCACTCTCCTTGAGGGTGGGTTATTTTTGAGCAGAAGGTTTGAATAAATTTTAGATCGCTCATATAATTAATTTACCATATAAAAAAACTTTTTTATCTAATTGTGCCACTCCTCCCCGGGAGTGGTTTTTTTGCAAAAAAAGCACAGCATATTCTCATATGCCGTGCAAGTGGAACTATGTTCCGTCATCATAATAATCATCATATAGTAATTTACTTAATAGGAAAAGTAATACGCTTATCGAACATTGATATTTTCAAATTCAATCATGATCTTCGTTTTGCCAATGACAGTATACTTCTTCACAACAAACTGTTTGCGATCGTTATACTCACCAGCAACCACAATCTGCATTCCCTCATCCACATCGGCTAAGAAGTTCAAACTATGCCCCGCAATTAAACAATTCACTCTACCAATCGAGAACCGCACCAAAGGGGTCTTGCTCATCTTCAACACACGTATCTTCGATGCATGACCTTTCATCGTTTTCATAACAATCGCCTCCGTAATCTTGTAAATAATAGCGACAATCCGTTTTACCTAAAGTGACAGCGACATAAAACTCGACGCATCTTGCGCCGTATAAAGCTTCCTGAGATTCAGAAATACTGTACGGAAAACCATTTATAAACTCAGAGAAAGATAGGTAGCCCTGCTCATATTGACTGATTATGTTCATATCAGTTACCGCCGGGCTTATATTTTATATTCGGATCGTATTTTCGGAGAATCATGTCTTGTGTCCTAACATGATCAAAGAGATAGTTGTCGCCGTCTTTTTTAAACACAAAAGCCAGTTCTTCCAAATAACCACTGTAGCTTGAGGGAACGGTAAAGTAGGGCTTTCCGAAATTATCCATGGTTCTAACGAATTGATCGTATAATAGATGAGCTGGGCCCATTCTTTCGATAAATTCGTAGTAGTAGCGTTCAAAAGCATATGTCCGTTGGTGCGCAAGTGGTATTTGCATATCAATCACTCCTTGCAAGAATTATACGAACGTTTGTTCTTGTTGTAAAGCGAACAAAAGGTAAAGAAAAAAGCCTAATACAGGCTTTGAAAACTATGTATGTTGGTTCGTATCATGCTGGCGGATTGACTACCCCTTGACTACCCCTAGAAGAAAACAAGGGAATTTATAGAGTATATTGCAATACTAAAAAAGCTGAATTTAAGCTAATTGAGAAATACTAGAACTTATTAAAAAATTCAAAGATATGAAATACGGTCTCAAAGACAACAACGCTGCAGAATAAGACAAATAACTGCAAATGTTGTTTCGACAACATTTCAGAGGTTTCCCTTTTACGAGGGAAACCTTTTTTTATTTTTATTGGTAATAGACAATCAACTGCTAAAGCGAAAGAAACCATTCAGAATCTGTTACAAGTAAAGTAAGAGGACTCAATAGATCAGTAAGACAAGAATGTGGAAATTAGCACTATAACGAATCCTATCTAGAAATTTTTTTAAATGAAGCAGTGATCAAGAGTGATTTGATTAACCTTCGATTGTTATTGAATATTCAAGCTTCAATTGACTTTTAGCTTAAATAAAATTATCATTAAATTAATAATATCCCTTTATAAGTTTCTTATTTTGACTTATTTCACCGAATTCAAACGTTTTTTTGAGAAAAGTAGTTATTTCCTCTCTTTAAAAACCAGTTTTACTCTACATAATTAAAGACCACTTACTAGCTAAGCTTTAACTAATCACATCCAAAACAATCAAGAAAGGAAGAGACATGTTTTCATTTAAGAAAAAGAAAGAAGTTATTAATTTACCAGAACTAAGCAACTTTAATGAACGTACATACCCGAAAAAATTGAAAAAGATTGTGGCTCAATTAGAAACCTGTAAATCGGAGGATTTGAATTATATTGCTGAATGTATTTTACAAAAGATGGGATATACCGTCCAAAACATCGATGGTTACAAAGATGGTGGTATTGATGTGTATGCTTTTTCTAATAATAAAAAGGCAATAGCGGTCCAATGTAAAGCTTGGAATCCGCAAAAGACGACGGAGCGGATCAGTAAGCCACTTGTTGCCGCATTTAAAGGGATTTTTCCAGACAAAGGGTTTCCCAATGGGCTTTTCATCACTACACATTTTTTTACAGATCAAGCATTAGAAATAGCCGGTGATAATCTACTGTTGGTTGACAGAAAAAAGCTGATTGAGCTGCTTGCGCATTTTTATCCAGAAATGATCAGTGAGTTATTTTATTATAAAACCTTGACTGAATTAGAAGAATGCAAGAGTTGTAAAAATGGGAAGAAGTTGAAACTTTATAATAAGAAGAAACGCAACTATTACTATATCTGTGAAACATGTGGAGAGTATAGCTCGTTTAATTATTCATCATGAAAAAAGAACAAGAGAAAAGCGTAATGAATGAACGGATATCCGTTATTCATTACGCTTTTTTCGCGACTTATGTCACAGTCATTTTTTTCTCAAATAAATTTTAACAAATGTGTCCTATACGTCGGGTGTAATGACTAAAACAGCCTCGTTTGTTTCGGTAGGTTCGTAGCCAGCTTCCCGTGTTTTTGACGACTTAAAGTGTATTTGAATAGAAGAAAACGTAAGATATGGCAATCAAGCAAACCAACAATAAACCAGAGAGTGACAGAAAAAGCAGCATGATTCGTTTCTTCTTCAATCCAAGTACAAGTATCACTACATTCAATAGAAAGAAAACAAGTAAAATCGCTAAATATTCCATAACTGGTCCTCTTTTACGTTTTTATTTATCTTACCAGAGATTGGCTGCTTTTCCTAGCAGAAATTGGCTGAAAATGGCTTATTCAAGCGTCTTTCAAAATACTGTAAGTTAAATGAATGAAGGAAAACCAAGAGAACTTTTATGGCTCTGAGACGCTTGCGGCTTGTTTTTGCCAAGCATCATATTTTAACAATAAGTACTCGATCACAAAGAAAAGTGTGGCGGTCGTTTCAAAGGGAGCGATCGCATTTTCGGTTGACTGGATCTCTGGATTTAAAAAGAAAATCGTTTCAGAACAGAGTTTAGAAACCGTTGAGTTTCTCAGCTTCGTGATCCCGATCGTGTTGATATTGCGCTGTTTCAGTTGCTTTGCTAGTTTGACAACGGTGGGTGACTCACCGTTTAAAGTAATCAAAATCACTAAATCATCTGGCTCGATGATGCGATAAAATTGTTCATTGACTGAGATCGCACCAAAATCGTAGACAAGTAGTCCATTAGGCAAAAATAAGAGTTTCATATAATTGGAAACAAGGTTTTGAATGTCCCCTGAACCATAGACAAAGATTCGTTTGGCATGAGCCATCATCTTGCACAATGCTGTAAAATCTTTCTTTTTTAAATTTTCAATCGTTTGAATATGATTGTCTAGAATTTCGCCTTCAATCTCAGAGAGTAGGGCATTTTCTTGTTGTACCTCGTTCTTTAAATGGTATTTGAATTCTGAAAAGCCATCAAAGCCGATTTTTTGACAAAAGCGCATAATCGTCGTCCTAGAAACGATGCACTCCTTGGCTAAATCATTGATGGACATTGCCAAGCAGTGCTTTTTGTGAGTGGTGATGTAGGACCAGATCAAAAAGTCATTCTCGGTTAATCTTGACTGGTAGGTAGTGATACGGTCTTGCAGCATAGGCTATCTCCTCATTTTATCTCTCCATTGATTCTGTGTGACAATTCACATTTTATGTGAAAAAAACCTTTCAAATGTGAGAAACTTTTAAACAACGGAAAAGGGTTTCATAGCATCATTTTAATAGTAAAATGAGAATCAGTAAAGCGCTTAACTAAAAAACGTGAAGGACGAAAAACTATGATGAAAAAAATTCAAAGGTTCGGCGGAGCGATGCTGGCACCGGTCATGCTGTTTTCCTTTTTTGGGATCGTTATCGGCTTTTCTCTGCTATTTTCGAATCAGACGATTATGGGGGATATCGCAGCACCAAATACCCTCTGGTTCAAATTTTGGAATGTGATCGCAGCAGGAGGCTGGACGCCCTTCTTCCAATTACCGCTTTTATTTGTAGTAGGGCTGCCGATCAGTCTAGCTAAAAAATACGCCGCTCGCGCTACGATGGAGGCACTCGTTACTTATATCGCTTTTAATTATTTTGTAAATGCAATTTTAACTTTGTGGCCAGAATCATTTGCGGTAGATTTAGCTCAAGGGGCAACTGCTGGTTCTGGGTTGACCTCGATTGCAGGAATCATCACCTTAGATACCGGCATGATGGGCGGCTTGCTGATTTCGGGAATCGTTGTCTATCTCCACAATCGCTTCTATGAAAAAGAATTGCCAGAAATGCTATCGAATTTCAGCGGCTCAGTTTTTGTAACCATGATTTCCTTTTTTGCCATGGTTCCTTTGGCAGTACTCATGTGTTTTGTCTGGCCAGTTATCCAAGAGGGAATGAGAAGCATGCAAGGCTTTTTCATTGAATCAGGAAACTTCGGTGTCTTTATTTATCAGTTCTTGCAAAAAATACTGATTCCAACAGGCTTGCATCACTTTGTTTATGCACCGTTCGCCTATGACAGTGCGGTTGTCGAAGGGGGAATGGCCGTTTATTGGGCCTCCCACATTGGCGAGTTCCAAACTACTGCATTTTCGCTGAAAGAACTCTATCCGTTTGGCGGTTTCTCACTATCAGGAATGTCGAAAGTCTTTGGAACGGCAGGTCTGAGTTTAGCGATGATCCAAGCGGCTCGGCCTGATAAAAAGAAAAAAGTGATCGCATTGATTGCACCGGCAGCATTGACGGCTATTTTGACCGGAATCACTGAACCAATCGAGTTTACTTTCTTGTTTGTTGCACCAGCATTATGGTTCGTTCATGCTTTACTGGATGCTTCGATCGCCACAATCTCCTATGCTTTCGGGGTTGTCGGGGACTTTGGCGGCGGATTGATCAACTGGTTAGGTCTAAATTGGCTGCCCTTGTGGAAATTTCACAGTTCAACTTATATTACCCAAATCATTATCGGGCTGATTTTTACCGCTATCTGGTATTTTGTGTTCTCCTTTATGATCAAGAAGTTCAACTTAAAAACGCCTGGACGTGAGGATGATACTGCAGCAATGCAGTTGTATACAAAAGCAGATTATGACAACAAAAAGCAAGATGAAAAATTACCAAAACATGTGCGGCAAGCACAGGCCTATATGCACTTGGTAGGTGGGAAAGACAATGTCATTGATGTAACGAATTGTGCGACACGGCTGCGTTTGACTGTTAAGGATGCCGACAAAGTTGCAGATAGTACGCAGTTTCAAGAAGCAGGTGCCTCAGGATTGGTCAACCCTGGAAATGGCGGCATTCAAATCATTGTAGGATTAACGGTACCAACGGTTAGAGAATCATTCGAAGAACTAATGGCCGAATAAAACAGAATCACAAGGAGGAACAAGTACCATGAGTAAGAAAAAAAGTTCAATTTTAATTGCAGGTGGCGGAAGTACCTATACACCATCGCTAGTTATGATGTTATTAGAAAGTCAAGAGCGCTTTCCAGTTAGAAAAATCAAATTTTATGACAACGATGAAAAGCGACAAGAAACCGTAGCAAAAGCTTGTGCGATCATTATTGCCGAGCGAGCGCCAGAAGTACAGTTCGAATATTCAACCGATCCAAAGGAAGCTTTTACGGATGTCGATATCGTAATGGCACAGCTTCGTGTCGGCAAATATGCTATGCGGGAACAAGATGAGAAAATTCCTTTCAGGCATAATGTTGTCGGACAAGAGACCTGCGGACCTGGTGGTTTAGCTTATGGCCTGCGCTCGATTGGACCGATCTTAGAACTAGTCGACTACATGGAAAAATACTCGCCAGATGCCTGGCTTTTGAACTATTCCAACCCAGCAGCAGTCGTTGCCGAAGCGACCAGAAGATTCCGACCAAATTCAAGAATCATCAATATTTGTGATATGCCAGTTTGTTTGGAAGATATCATGGCGCGAGTGATTGGGTTGAAGGATCGGAAAGAATTTGAGACGAGCTATTTCGGCTTGAATCATTTTGGCTGGTGGACCAGCATCAAAGACCATGACGGCAATGACTTGATGCCACAAATCAGTGCGCATGTTCAAAAGTACGGCTACACCGAACAAACACAAAAAGGCCAGCATAAAGAAAGCAGTTGGCTGGAAACGATGTGGGCGGCTAAAGATCTGCACGAAATTGAACCAGAATTTTTATCGAATACCTATCTGAAATATTATTTGATGGCTGATGAAACGGTGGCTCATGCGGACAAAGAGTATACCCGTGCCAATGAGATCATTGACGGACGAGAGAAGTATGTGTTTGATGAATGCCGACGAATCGTTGCAAACAACACAGCAGTTGATACAACATTTGCCTCAAACGAACATGCTTCCTTTATTACAGACCTTGCTTGCGCACTAACCTTTAATACGAAAGAACGTATGATTCTTATTGTTGAAAACAACGGCGCAATTGCCAACTTTGCCCATGATGCAATGGTGGAACTGCCTTGTCTAGTTGGAAAAGATGGCTACGAAGTCTTGTCGATCGGTGATATTCCAACATTCCAAAAGGGATTGATGGAGCAGCAGATCGCATCTGAAAAATTGGCAGTTGATGCTTGGGAACAAGAGTCTTACCAAAAATTGTGGCAGTCCTTTACTATGAACAAAACTGTACCAAGTGCGAAAGTCGCCAAAGAAATATTAGATGAAATGATTGTGGCGAACGAACCATATTGGCCAGAACTTAAATAGGTTCAGCAGGTAAAAAGGAAAGGGATCGGCTGAAGGAATTTCCTTCAGCCGATCATAAACAAAGAATGGAAATCAAACACAAATTTCAAGTAATCTATTTTGTTCAATATGCAACGATGGCGATTTTGATGACACAAATCGTTCCTTTTTTAACTGAGCAAGGCTATGATGCGCTTGAAAGAGGCTGGTTTTTAGCCTCCTACAGCATCACGACAATTCTTTTTCAGTTAGTGATCGGCTATTATTCGGACAAGAGCAAACGATTAAAACGTATTTCGATGCTTCTGATGATCTTTCTGGTTTTCTTCTCCATTAGTTTTTATTGGTTAGGAAAAGACCACTGGCTGATCCATCTTCTGGTATTGGCTATTGCGGGTGGATTAGCCAATACAACAGCAACGGTGCTCGATAACTGGGTATTATCGGAGTCCAGTACTTCAAAAAGAATTGCTTCAATCAAAGCAAACGGCTCTTTAGGGTGGAGTATGATGAGTGTCTGCGTGCCATTCTTTTTATTTTCCAATAATTATCGCTGGTTTAGTTTGCCGCTGCTCCTCTTTTTGCTTATCAATTATACATTTTCACGAACGATCCCAGAGAAAAACGCCTTACCGCAAAAGCAAGGAACAGCAACAAACAGCGGTGTCTCGCTGGCAGACATTCTTCTGTTATGCAAAGACCGACGCTTTTTGGTTTATACGGGACTGTTCTTTCTCTTGTACTTGACAATCGTTGCGAACAATACGGTCGTTATCGACAAGCTGATTACAATGGAAAGAGGCAGTGAATTTGTTGGTCTGAAATGGTCGATCCAATCCTTTTGTGAAATTCCAGCGTACCTTTTGCTGAATCGCATGATTGCTAAATGGAAAAATGAGCGCTTGATTTTGATTGCAGGCATATTTTTAACCTTACAATTTTTTGTCTATTGGCTTGCTAGTAGCCCATTCTTACTTTTGGCAGCCAGTTTTCTGCAGTTTTTCACTGTACCGGCATTTACCATCGGCAGTCGAATGATTATCAGTGCTATTACACCGCCAGCTGTTTTTTCTTCTGGACAACTGATATCGATCAGTGTGTACATTGGTGCGGCATCGTTTCTTTCGCCATTAGCTGGCGGCTTTCTTTCGCAGGTGCTGTCCCTCGATACTGCCATCTTTATCTTTGGTTTATTGCCCTTCGTAGCTTTTCTTATCTATTCTAGCTGTCAGAGAACACTGTCGGCAATCTAAGGAGGAATTACGGATGCTTTTTAAAAGAAAAATAGAAATCTGTGCACCGGTAACAGGCCGACTGCTACCGATCGAAGAAGTACCAGATGAGGTATTTTCGTCTAAAATGATGGGAAATGGATTTGCCGTTTCTCATCATCACGGAAAAATCTATGCACCAGCAGCCGGGACGGTTCGAACGATTTTTCCAACACAGCATGCCTTAGCCGTTGAGTTGGTGGATGGCCGTTCCCTTTTGATCCATATGGGAATTGAAACAGTGGCGTTAGCAGGGGAGCCCTTCACGATCGCGGTCCAAGAAAACCAGTCAGTCACGACAGGTGAGTTGCTGGCAGAAATGGATGTAGCAGCAGTTGAGGAAATGGGCAAAGAGACCATGGTGATCGTTGTCTTCATGGAGGAACAAGGCGGGAAGTGCCTGCGAACAGACGGCGATATTCAGCAAGGAGAGGCTGTTTTTCACTTGAAATAACCGAATAAAAAAGGAGCGCATTCTCTTAGTTTCAAAGAGAGGCGCTCCTTTTTATTTACGAACCCGTAGAAATATAGTTCTTCAAACCTACTCGCCAAAAGAAGAAGGCGGGAAAGGCAAAGAGTAGACAAACCAAGGGTGATAAGATCCACCAAGGATTAGTTACGCGACCAATGACATACAGAAACGGATAATACTGAAACCAAGCCATCGGCACGACGTAGGTCAATAAACGCAAGACGTGTTTTCCGTAGATACTGAAGGGGTAGCGGCCGAATTCGCGGGCACCATCGGTAAAAATATTCATAAATTCAAGTCCTTGGATCGTAAAGAAGGAAATGGCGGCATACACTAAGAACAATAGGGCGAAAAAGAGGGCGCCACAGACGATCATCAGAAAAAGAGTCAGGACATTTCCAAAATGCCAAGCAATTCCACTATTAGGAATCGCATAAGCAAACAACAGCAAGGCTTGAATAAAACGGCCGAGACGCGAGAATTCCATTTTGGAAGCTAAGACTTGAAAAATCAAGGAGCGGGGGCGCACGAGTGCTCGATCGAACTCGCCATTACTGATCATTTGCGGAAAAAGATCGAACCCGCGAAAGAAGCATTCCGCAATCGAAAAGGCAAACAAAACCGTCGCAAAGGAAAGCAGGACTTCCTCAAAGGTAAAGCCATCCACTTGATGAAAGCGGGTAAACATAAACCAAATGCCTAAAAAAGCAGTAAAGGAACCTAGAAATTGTCCCAAAGCGGTTAACACAAAGGAAACTTTATACTGCATCTGACTTTTGAGATGGATACAAAAATAATGCCAATAAACCATATTCCTTAACCTCCTTGCACAACGACACGTTTGAGCGCCTGCTGCAGCCAAATTTTTCCGATCACGATCAAAAGTACGAGCCAAAAGGCTTGTAAGAGCAATGCTGAAACCAGCGCCAAGTCAGTCAGATCCCCGTTGTAAATTCGCAGCGGGACGTTTTGCATGGAAGCAAAAGGCAGTAGTTCCACGAATTGGCGAAAAGGCTGCGGAAAGAAAGGCAGAGGAATGACCCCACCAGCTAAAAATTCACCGATGGAGCTGATGACGACCCGCACCCCGATGGAGGATAATGTATAAAAAGTCGAGATGTAGACCAGCTGCGACATAGCGATCACTACACCTAAACTCAGCGCCATAGACAAAAGAAACAAGAACAGGGCAACGATGTTTGCTGGCAGAATTAAACGATAAGGTGCTGGCAGTAAAAAGGCAATCACAAAAATCGGTCCGCAACGCAAGACGGCTTTTGCTAAGCGATTGGCAGCCGATTGGCAAAACCAGCGATTGTATAGATCCATCGGCCGCACAAGTTCATAGGCGATCGACCCTGTGGTGATGGTATTGAAAATTTCTGCCTCAAAGAACCACAACATAAATAAAGACAAGAAGGCTTGCTGGAGCCAAACATAGGAGACGGTTTGTTGAAAGGTCATGGGAAAGGCACTAGGATCTGCTTGGTAAAAGGCGTGGAATGCCAGAATTTCCATCAAGCCCCAAGCTAGTTGCGTAGCCATCCCGGCAATTGCCGCCGAGCGGTATTGCAAGGTATTGATAAAGCGGATGCGGAAAAATGCCTGATACTTCCTCATATCTGATACTCCTGATACAGCTTGGCGACCATTTCTTCGGCGGTGATACTGGCAACGGCCAAATCGGTGATCTCGACTTGACTGCTGAGCAGACTGAGCAGCTGAGCGACCGACACTTCTTTGGGATCAAGCTTCAGAACAAGGCGACCGACGTCTTTTTGAAGAAGTTGGACATTTTCTGGCAGATGGGGCTCATTCCCTTGATAGTCGACCTCCAGCGTTTTGACATCAGAAAAACGGTGCTTTAGTTCATCGAGGCGACCATCTAGCAAAATTTGCCCTTTGCCGATCAACAGAATTCGTTGTGTCAGCGCCTCGATATCTTGCATATCGTGGGTCGTCAGGATGACTGTGGTACCTTTTTCTTGGTTTCTTTTTTTGATGAACTGACGCACGGCGATTTTTGACACAGCATCTAAACCGATGGTGGGTTCATCAAGAAATAAGATTTTGGGGTCATGGAGTAAGGAGGCTGCGATCTCACAGCGCATACGCTGACCGAGACTTAAGGAACGAGCAGGGGTTTTTAAGATCTCACCTAAATCTAGTAAGGTGACTAATTCTTCTAGGTTGCGTTGATAACTAGCAGCGTCGACTTTGTAGATATCACGAATCAAATCAAAGCTGTCATTGACGGGGACATCCCACCAGAGTTGACTGCGTTGCCCGAAGACGACGCCGATGTCTTTGACATGTTGAATACGTTCTTGCCAAGGCGTACGACCATTGATGTGACAAACGCCTTGATCAGGGGTCAAAATCCCGCACATGATTTTGATGGTGGTACTTTTTCCAGCACCATTAGGCCCGATGTAGCCAACCATTTCGCCTTCATTGATGGTAAAGCTGATGTCTTGCAACGCATGGACGGTGGTGGTTTCACGAGAAAGAAAGGCTTTGGCTGCTTGGCGAAAGCCGCTTTTTCGCTTGGATACTTGGAAGGTCTTGCTGAGGTGTTCTACTTGGATCATTTGGATTCACTCACTTTCTTTTGACAAACGCGACAAAAAGAGCATTCGAAATCGAATACTCGCAACGAGTTGGTCCAAACGAACATGGTTGGGGCAGCGGTTCGTCAGCCAAACAAAAGTAGGAACAGTGTAGCATAAGAGAGCGCTTTTTTCAAACATTACTTATATTTTTTTTGAAAAGAATGGGAATGAAAAAGCGTGGTTTATTCGATAAAATGAGCAAAATAACTATTTTTATTTTTTATTAGTTGTAAATAATGAGGAAACTAAGTATCATTATAAGCAGCCGATAGTGGCTGAGCATTTTCTGGAAACATGGGGAACCAAATGATGGGCTGTGTCATGATTTGTCGTAACCCAATCCTGAAAAATGCAATGAGCAAATAATGGAGGAGAGCATGAAAGCAGTAAAGAATGTCTTTATTTTGATTGGCTTATTCTTACTTAGTCAAGTAGGGATGACCGCATTTAGCGTGGTAAAAATCTATTATTTGGAAGCAGGAGAACCGACGATTCCTGCGATGATCAGCTATGGGTTGATTGCCTTGCTTTTGGCAAACATTGGTCTACTGATGTTTTTGGCTAAAAAGTTAGGACTTGCCACCTTTGACTTTGGCTGGTCAACGAAGAAAAATTGGCTATGGATCGTCGGAGGGTTTGTTTTAGGTCGAGTCGTTGCAGTTGGCGGAACGCTCTATCTGCAGCATATATCCGATCAAGAGGCGACCGCCAATGATGCATTGTTAGGGGAACTGTTTACAGGCGAAAATCCGCTTTTGATCTTTTTATTGATCGCTGTTGCTGCGCCAATTATGGAAGAGATCGTTTTTCGTGGTGGGTTTATTGGCCTTTTATTCGAGAAATACCCAATAGTCGGGATCATTTCAAGTGTAGCAGTTTTTAGTATCATCCATTCCGTCACCAATCTGGTCGAATTTTTGATTTATGGTGCTATGGGACTGATCATGGCGTTGATTTATGTAAAAACTAAGCGTCTAGAAACAGCCATCGCCATGCATTTTCTCAACAACGCCTTGGCGGCGATCGCAATGATCTTGCTAGGATAAGAAAGTCAGCAAAAAACCACCAAATCAAAACGATTCGGTGGTTTTTGTTTACTCTGGCAGCTGTCCTTGTTCAAAGGGCAATTGCGCCAGTTCTTCTGCAGTAAAGAGGAGGTCGCCTTCATCTTCGATAGAAAATGCGACACCAGCTGCAGATTTTTGATAGACGCGCGCTTTATTCATATTACGAAGATAAAGATCCTTGCCTGCATTTAATTCTGGTGCAGCTAAATTGTCTTCGCGATTGCTGCGAATGACGATTTTGCTTGTTTGCGCGCCAAAATGAAAACCGCGATGACCCAAAGCCGTTAATTGGCTGGCATTTTCGCTGCTGTATTCTTTATAACCCGACAGACGATCCGTTTTTACCAGCGGCCGATCGATCGTATAAGTGATCAAGTATTCCGTATCTTCAGGCAGCTGAATCACTTGTCCGGTTTCCTGATTCGTTATCTCAGTGGCAGGCAAGTGGTACTTTTTAATAGAAGTGATCGTTAGGTCTTCTTTTGTGAAAAAGACTGGATCGATCCAAAATCCTGCCAGCAAAATCGTACTTAAGCTAATACTGAGAACAGTCAAAAGGGCGATCAATACGAGGCCAATTCGTTTGCGGTGGGTGGTCAGATTGAGTTCTTGGACCATCTGCTGGTCTTCTTTTAATAAATAGTCCAAGGTCAATTCAAAATAGTTGCTCAACTTGACTACTTGGTCTAGATCAGGATAGCTCTTGCCGTTTTCCCATTTTGAAATCAGTTGCCGAGTGACAAAAAATTCCTGCGCCAATTGTTCTTGTGTGAGATTTCGTTTGGTGCGTTCTTCTTTAATAATTTTCCCAATATCCATGTGTCTGTTTTGCCTCCATCATTCTTCTTATATTATAGCAAACTCTTTTCTATGCGAACGAGGATCTTTGAAATTAGCGATGCAACAAAGGGTAACATCTTTATTTATCAATGTTTCTACTTGTTGCGCTGCCTTTCTATCTTGGAAGCTTTCCGTGCTGGTCACAAAAAGAAAGGACCAGTAGAGTGAAGTATGTTTGATCAAATTTGACGGAGAAAGGAGAAACGATCGAATGAAGACAAAACAACCTATGGTTCCAATTGGCTACATCCAATTCATCGCTTCCTTATTGGTGATTCTCATTCATTGTGGCCGACTGGCAGAAAACAACGGGCTTCATTTTTTGTTAAAGAGTCTCTTATGTCGTTTGGCGGTTCCTTTTTTTCTGCTGCTGAATGGCTATTTTTTTCAAAAGAGTACCTGTTCATGGCAGCAATGGTGCAAACGACAACTCAAGCTTTACTTGCGTTGGTCGATCGTGTATCTTCCCTTAGGCTGGTTTTATTTAGGGCAGCAAAATCTTGCTGATTCATTACGGGTCATCGGCTTGGCTACTGGCTTTTTTACAGTAGGGGTCTGGTACCATCTTTGGTATTTTCCAGCGTTGCTCTTTGGCATGTGGTTAGTACGAAAAACTCGCTTTCTTGGCTATCGGCGGCAGTTTTTACTGGCGATCAGTTTGTATGTGATTGGCTGTCTTGAAACGTACAGCAGTTATTTAAGTGGACCTTTATTGGTATGCTATCAAAGCTATCGGACACTATTTTTTACAACGAGAAACGGACTCTTTTATGGGTTTTTATTTTTATTGTGTGGGGTTTGTTTAAGAGAACACCAAAAACACCCTTTTTTTACGAAGCATCTTGGTAGAAAACTCGCGGTCTCTCTTTGCTTATTAGGCATTGAAGGTCGACTGGTGTATCTCAATCAGGGGGACGATAAGAATTTCATGCTGTTTTTTGTGCCGACGACTCTTTTTTTCCTTGCTTGGCTGATCAAGCAGCAACCCCCAAAGCGGACTTGGCAAGCAAAACAAGCAGCTGAGGCTAGTCGATTGATCTTTCTGAGTCACCCGCTGTTTCTAGAAACCGGGAAGGTCTTTTTTTCACTCGCAGGGTTTCCGTTGTTCTTTTATACGATAGCTTTAACGGGAGCCTTTCTTGGTTTGAGGAAAGTGGGCAGCCGTTTGAAATCCTATACTGTTGGTTTTGCTAAAAAAACAGTTGATGAAAAGAAAAGCGTCTAAAGTATTGCTGTACCAAGGATAATACCAAATTGCGCCTTTTTTAAATAGCAGTAGAGTTCTAAGTTTTTCTTCATTTCAGACTCTAGACGTAGGCTTTGCAAGAAAACCTATAGTACAATAACAGCAGTAAGAGGGAAAAATCCCTGAAAAAGAGATCAACACTTGGAGGAGATAGTGATGAAAAAACAGACTCGAAAACCAGCGATGATTTTAGCGACTCTCTTGGTATCTAGCCAAGTTTTATTAGCAGCACCACAAGTTTTTGCTGACGAAACCAATTCAACGACCAGCAGTTCCACTGCAACGAGCAATTCTACCGCAACGACAGCCACTACCGACAGTCAAACAAATACCTCTGACAGCAGTTCAGATCGTTTGCAAGTCAATGCCGTGGCGATCGGAAATGCCTTGACGAAAGCACAAGAAGACTACACACTTGAACGCCTGGGCATTCAAGGCGAAACACCGATTTATACGACAAACGGTACTGACTTGATGAAATACATTCCCGATGGTGGCTTTACCGCAGATTGGGCGGTCTATAGCTCGGTCAGAATGCAGACGCAAGAAAGCGGAGCAGGAATCACTGTCGATATCGCGACACCAGATAACATTACCCGCATCACCGCAGCCCAATATCAAAATGCAGCGCTGACGGCAGGGATCACTGATGCGAAGCTAACGGTCGCTTCTGCTGTACCAATCGACGGTTCCGGTGCTTTAGCTGGGGTATACAAAATCGTTGAAGAATCAGGCGGCGTCATCAATCAGAATCGAGTAGCTGTAGCTCAAGATGAGATGGATGTGCTTTCGACGATCACCGAAGAGAACAAAGACAAAGAAGGCTATTCCGATGAAGCATTGAATGCAGCACAAGAACAAGCGAAAACCGATTTGGCTGCTCAAACCGCAGATGGTACGGAATTAACCCAAGCAGATATTCAAGAGACAGTAGAAAAAGCCTTGAAGAACAATGGACTGGAAGGAATCGTTACGGAGAATCAAATTTCTGAATTGACCTCTTTAATGAGCGACATGCGAGACAACAATATCTTCGATGACTTCATCAAAGAATTGGATCTATCAGAAGCCCGCAAGCAAATCGAAGAAACCTCTAAGGGACTTTGGGAAAATATCAAGAGCTTCTTTAGCGGCATCTGGTCTTCGATCACCGGTGTCTTCGGAAATGACTCAAATGAGTCTAACAATAGCAGCGAATCAACCGTTGATTCTGGGCAATAAGCATTTTACAAAATAACACATTTCGCTTGTATTAAGAAAAAAGAGAAGCGGAGCATCAGACGATAGCGCACGTCTGAGTGCTTTCGATGTCCCCTGCTTTCTTTGCTAAAACAGGAGCAGTCTTTATTAAAAAAAGAAGGAGGGCAATCAGATGAATTTTTTAGGCAACGTGATTTGGTTTGTCTTTGGCGGCTTGATCGGTGCGATCTCATGGTTTTTGGCTGGGTGTTTATGGTGTATCACCATCATCGGCATTCCCATTGGTCTGCAATGTTTTAAGTTTGCGACGTTGTCACTCGCACCATTTGGGAAAGACATCGTTTACCGTGGCGGTGGCGTGTCCATGATTCTAAATATTTTATGGTTGATTTTTTCTGGTATACCACTGGCTTTAGGCCATTTAGCTAGCGCAGTCATTCTAGCCATCACGATCATCGGCATTCCATTTGCGGCGCAATCATTGAAAATGGCGCGCTTAGCGTTGATGCCCTTTGGAGCAGAGATTGTGTCTAGTCGTTATTGATTTACCTAAAAAAGATAGTCTTAAAAAACCACATTACAGAGCGGATAGCTTTGTGATGTGGTTTTTTTGCGAACATTAGCAAGAGTAAGGGACAAGATTTTTGGCAGGCTCAGCGCATTTGAGATTCAGAACTGAAAAAGTTGATAAGAAACCAACGAAGAGTACAGAAAAAACGCACAAGTTTTTTTGCATATCAACTGTGATTCACAAAAGAATTAGCGAAACGCAGAAAAATGTAAGTTTTTTCTTCCCTTCTCAGGGTTCTTTGATTTTTGAAATGGAGCGTCGAATTTTGGCAATCGATTGTTGCGCTTTGTCTCGATTAATAAACATTAAGATGACATAGAGGGAATCCATGATGCTCAGTTGAGCGATTCTGGATGCCAATGCCTCTGAGCGAAACTCAGTTTCTTCGGAAATAGAGATGAAAACCACGTCGCCGAGTTTGGCTAAAGGGGAAGCAGCATGGCTAGTAATGACGATAATTTTGGCACCATTGTTTTTGGCAACTTGAGCTAGTTCAATGGTTTCTCTTGATTTTCCAGTATGAGAGATAAAAATGCCGCAATCATCTGGCGTCAACAATGAAGCCTCCATCAGTTGGATGTGATAATCACTGCTGTGAAAAACAGTGATCGGCGAGCGCAAAAATTTGTGATAGGCATCGGTTGCCACGATCTCTGAACCACCAACGCCGAAGAAAAAAAGTCGTTTAGATTGATTGATCATTGCAGCAGCAAGCTTTAAATCTTCTTCTTTCAAAAGATTTTTGGTATCAGTCAATGTGGTCATATTGGAATCAAATACTTTTTGAGCCATAGTCAATTCATTATCAGACTTCTGGATATTTTCATGGATCGAAATGGCAGAAAAATCATTTTCCTGCATCAGCATTGCCATTTTGAAGTCTTTAAATCCGTTGTAACCGAGTTTTTTTGTGAATTGAAAAAAGGTCGAATCAGCGATGCCTAATTCATTGGATAAATCACTGATTGAACTGTGGCTGACTTTACTAGGATTTTCCAAAATGTAGTCGGCAATCGCTTGTTCTTTGAGACTTAAGTCTTTATAAAGCGTTTTTATTTGCAGGCGAATCGAAACAGTCAAAGACGGTTACCTCCTTTATATGAACATTATTATCTTTGTATTGTTACGTTACCTCTTTTAAAGAAAAAAAGCAAATAAAAATTATTTTTATTTTTTATGTTTACAAAAAAATATTTTTTTGTATAATGAAAGTATGAAATGGAGGCGCTGTCATGGAGATAGGAATTATCGGACTTGGAAAAATGGGATTGAACTTGGCCCTCAATTTAAAAGATCAAGGTTATCAAGTAAAAGGGCTGGATCTTTCGATACATGCGCAGAAAACAGCGCAAGAAGCTGGAATTACACTCTATCAAACGCTAGCTGATTTGACGAATTCTTTTAGCGGCCGACGGGTTTTATGGTTCATGCTTCCTGCGGGAACTGTGACTGAGGGGATTCTTGAAGAACTATGGCCCCTTGTATCAGCGAAAGACATCGTGATTGAAGGCGGAAATTCTAATTACAAAGATTCGATTCGCCGAGCAGCCTGGTTTAAAGAAAAAGAGGTGCATTACTTTGATTGTGGGACTTCTGGTGGGGTTTCCGGAGCTAGAAAAGATGCATGTTTGATGATTGGCGGGAATGAAATCGCTTTTTCAGAGGTGGAATCTTTGTTTGCAGATGTGGCTGTTTTAGGAGGCTACCTTTATGCAGGGGAATCAGGAAGCGGTCATTTTCTAAAGATGGTCCATAACGGTATCGAATACGGAATGATGCAAGCCATCGGTGAAGGCTTTCAATTGATTGAACAAAGTGCCTATGACTTTGATTTGGCTTCCGTCGCAGAGGTATGGAATCATGGATCGGTTATTCGCAGCTGGCTGATGGAAATCGCAGCGGCCCAATTTAATGAGAGCCCTAAGTTGGAGGAATATCGCGGGGTTGTTGCAGCTTCTGGTGAAGCTAGGTGGACAGTGGAAACGGCTTTGGAGATGAATGTTGCTGTACCGACGATCGCTATGAGTTTGTTTATGAGAAATTTGTCCCAAGAAGAAGACAGTTTCTCAGCGAAAGTCGTCTCTGCGCTAAGGAATGGTTTTGGTGGTCACGAGATTGTTGCAAAAGAGTAAGGAGGAAGAATATGGAACAGTTTAAGATCGCTATAGTGAATTCCAGCAGCTTTGGAAAAATCTTTCCGCAACATATCGAGCGGTTGAAAGCAATCGGAACTGTCAGTCATTTCACGTTCGATAGCGAAATCAATGGGAAAGAATTGGCAGAAAAGCTTAAGGGATACAACATCATTATAGCAAGTGTTACCCCATTTTTTACCAAAGAGTTTTTTGAGTATAAAGATGAATTGCTACTGATCACACGCCACGGGATCGGCTATAACAATATTGATTTAGAAGCAGCGAAGGAGCACCAAACGATTGTTTCGATCATTCCAGCTTTGGTCGAGCGAGATGCAGTAGCAGAAAATAACGTGACCAATCTATTGGCGCTTCTGCGCTGTACAGTTGAATCGAATACAAAGGTCCGCGAAGATAAATGGGAAAAACGAGCGAACTTTGTCGGACGCGCACTATTTAACAAGACAGTAGGCGTGATTGGTGTCGGCAATACTGGAAGTTGTGTAGTAGAAATATTGAGAAATGGTTTCCGCTGCGAGATTTTGGCATACGATCCATATAAGTCCGCTTTGCATATTCAAAGCTATGGCGGAAAAAAAGTCGATCTAGACGAGCTGCTAGCAAAATCAGATATTATTTGTCTATGTGCTAACTTGACGGAGGAAAATTATCATATGATTTCCTTTGAAGAAATTTCAAAAATGAAAGATCAAGTGTATCTCTCCAATAGTGCCCGTGGCGCACTTTTGAATGAAGAGGCAATTGTAAGCGGATTAAAAAGTGGGAAAATCGCTGGTCTTGCCACCGATGTCTTAGAGGAAGAGCCTGGTCATAAAGATCATCCGTATTTAGCTTTTGAAAATGTAGTTATGACACCGCATACATCAGCTTATACTATGGAATGCTTAGAAGAGATGGGAAACAAATGTGTAACGGATATTGAACGAATCGTTAAGGGACTGCTGCCAGATCGTGCTGTTCAAGCGGAAAGTCGGTTTTTAGCTGTATAAAGGAGAGTGAAGCTCGTGCTAACGGATTTAAAAGTAAAGGTTGGACCGCAAGTTTATCGTTATCATGAAGACGCGATCGACTATGTGCCGGAAGTATTAAAAGAGTACAAAGTAAAACGACTGCTGCTCGTACATGGAACGGTTTCTTGGGAAAAAGCGAAACCAAAATTACCTTTTTTAGAAGATGCGCATTTGGAAATTTTTTATCATCGCTACACAGGAGAATGTAGCTATTATGGCGCTGGACTGATTGCTGATCTTGTTGAAGAACTGGCGATCGATTTTATTCTGGGGGTTGGCGGCGGGAAGTTAGCTGACTTAGTGGGATATGCAGCACATGTAGTCAATCGACCCTTTGGACTGATCCCAACATTGGCCAGTAATTGTGCACCATGGACACCCTTGTCTGTCATGTATAAAGAGTCGGGAGAATCTGAAGGGAAGTCGGAACACTATTTAAGACAGGCTGCTTTTTTGATTACCGATCCGACGTTAGTGATCGATGCACCAGTCTCCTACTTTATCGCCGGTTTAGCAGATACGTTGGCAAAGTGGATTGAATCGGAAGCAATCTTAGCCCAACCACATTTGAAAAATGAGCCTTTCTTGCAAATGGCAGGCTATACAGCAAAATTATGCGAAACAGCCATTTTGACACAATCGAAACAAGCGATTGAAGATATGAAGTGGCAGGAAGTGACAGACGCCTTTTGTCATTTGTCGGAGATCGTTATTGCAGTTGCTGGAATGGTAGGCGGGCTAGGCGATAAATATGCCCGCAATGCAGCGGCGCATGCGATGCATGATGCCATCAGTAAATATCTGCCTGAGAGTCATCGTTTTCTTCACGGGGAAAAGGTTGCCTATGGGATGTTTTATCAATTAGCGCTTGAAGAAAAATGGACGGTCATCGATCAGTTGATCCCCTTTTATCAAGAATTGCACTTACCAATGAGTTTACATCAAATGGGTATTTTTCCTGAAGATGCACAAGTCATTGATCAGTTGGTGCAGTTCATAGATTCAAAAGAAAAAGTACACTTGATTCCAGTCTTAATCACCAAAGAACGCTTGAAAGAAGCTGTTCTTGATTTAGAAAACTATTTGAAAGAAGTTTAGGAGGAGGAAAAATGGATACATTAAGTGTTACACAAAGTTTACTGATTGCGCTATGGGTTGCAGCAGTCATGTCTCGTTGGCTCGGCGGAGGCGCCACACTGACTTTACGTTTTTCACCGTTGATGACGGGATTAGTTGTCGGACTGGTGATGGGAAATGTGCCTCAAGCCATGATCGTCACTGCCGCTTTACAAATGATTTACATGGGGGTATTTTCTCCCGGCGGATCCATGCCGGCGGAACCTTCGATTGCAGCGGCGATTGCCGTACCGGTAGCTTTGCTAGGAAATCTGCAACCAGAAGCAGCGATTGCTGTTGCCGTACCTGTTGGTTTGCTAGGGAGTTATTTGTATCAGTTCCGTTTCTTTATCAATACCTTCTTAGGAAAATATACGGATAAAGCAGTGGAAGATCTTAATGACAAAGCAATGACGCGTTCAATTATTTTATACCCAACGCTGGCTTCATTTATTTTATTTGTTCCGCTGGTATTTATTGCACTTTATTTAGGCGCTCCACTGATTGCTGATGTCATCAATGCTCTTGAGGGGACAGTCGTTATCCATATTTTAGAAGTAGTCGGCGGCGGATTGGCAGCGATCGGGATTGCAACTACCGTCTATGTGATCGGTCGAAAAGATTATATGGTCTTTTTCTTCTTGGCCTATTTCATGAGTGTAGTTTTCAGTTCGCTAGAAATTACCATGGTCACCTATGCGATTTTTGGTATTTTGATCGCGTTGATTTTTGTTCAGTCACAAAAAGGAAAATTGGCCCCAGCCCCAGAAACGAATACAGCATCACCATCCTTCGATGATGACGATGACTATGATGACGGGTTCTAATCGATAAGGAGGAGCAGTAATGACCGAAATAATTCAAAAAGCGCAAGGCGCACCGGAAGAAATCACGAAGAAAGATGTCACAAAAGCATACCTAAGATGGCATTTCGCCAATGAGATCCCGCATTCGTTTGAACGGTATTTATCACCATCGCTTTTATACGCCATGATGCCGATTTTGCGCAAACTTTACAAAGACGATGAGGCACTGAAAGCTGCCTACAAACGCCAACTGTTGTTTTTCAATACCCAGCTGAGTTGGGGTGGTGGTGTTATTACTGGGCTGATGTCATCAATGGAACAACAGCGGGCCGAGGAAGAGCATGAGAAAAAAGAGATCTTGATGCAGGATGATCTAATGTACAACACGAAAGCTGGTTTGATGGGTGCTTTAGCAGGAATCGGGGATGCCATCGACTCAGGAACCGTTCAATATATCTTTATTGCGATTGCCGTCCCTTGGGCACAGCAAGGAAGTCCGCTAGGTGCGTTGTTTCCGTTCATTTGCTTTGCACTGTATCAAGTTTCTCTAGGAATGTTTTTTGCCCGCCAAGCGTTCTCAATGGGACGCAACGCAACTGGCTTGATGCAGAGTACAGGTGTTCAAACTGCCATTGAAACACTGTCGGTTCTCGGTTTGTTTATGATGGGGGTTCTGGCTGGAAACTATGTCAAAGTCAGTTCTTCGCTGCAGTTTGATATTTCTGGACGAGAATTTATTATCCAAGATATCCTTGATCAGATTGTACCAGGGATCTTGCCGTTAGCAGTTGTAATGGGCGTCTACTGGTTCTATACAAAGAAAGGATTAAAAGTCACGCAAGCATTACTATGGCTGACCTTGATTCTGATTATTTTAGCCGGTGTCGGTATTTTATAAGAAAAGGAAGTGGAAAAAATGGGTGTAGTAAATTTAGCACGAGTAGATGAACGATTGATCCATGGGCAGGTCATGATGACCTTGTCACAAAAAAGCGGAGTCAACTCGATTTTTGTAGTGGATGAGGTAGTAGCTAAGGATAAGTTCATGCGGGAATTATACAAAAATGCCGGTAGCCGCACAGGGCAAAAAACGATCGTCGTTACACCAGAAAAAGCCAAATTTTACTGGGATGAATACAACTTCAAAGATTACAACTGTATTTTGATCGCTAAAACCGTCAGTGTGATGTACGACTTAGTCAAACACGGCGTGCCAATGAAAGAATTGAACATAGGCGGTATCGCCCAAAAAGATCCCGAGAAAGATCTCTTGGTAACGAAATCTGTTTATTTAAATCAAGCTGATGCGCAAAAACTCAAAGAAATGAACGAAGCGTACGGTGTGGAATCAATCTATTTTCAAGCAACACCTTCTGCACCGAAATCAACGCTTAAAGATGTGTTGAAGCAGTTCAATTTGTAATCATTGAGCGCGTTCGTCATCTGTTGAAGAGGAAGGCGGAGGATTTTATAAAAATAGAGTTCCTCCTTCCTTGTCAGTAATTTGTGAATAGGAGAATTCGCCATGAATCAAACAGAAACATTTCGTGATTGGCTTTTTCGTTATCGGTATGTCTACCGATCGCGTTCCACGGATAAAAGCAAACAAAGATTTTTGAAGGCACTCATCGCGGATATCATTCCATTTCGCAAAGACCTTCAGGTGATCGAGTATGATCACACGAAAAAAAACGCCTCACGCAATTTGTATGTTGGTGATCTGACCAAAGCAAAACGGATCATCTGCACATATTATGATACACCGCCAGAGCATTTCGGCGATTACCATTTTTTTGATCGGCAGGAGCAAGGCCGTCAAACAAATCAATTTATTCTGACTGCTTCAGCAGTGATGATTCTTTTAGGGTTGTTGGGGACTTGGCTTTATATCCACTTTGCCTCAGGGAGATTTCCCTTATTGTCTTGGCAAACAGCGCTTTTTGCTTCAGGGGTCGGTATTTATTTTCTGCTATTAAATCGCGTAAGCCACGGGGCAGGATTTCAGCAAAATCTAACCCGCAATACCTCCTCTATCTTAGCGCTACTGTCACTGATCAGTCAAAACAGTCAAACAACGACGGCCTTCGCATTTCTTGATGAAGGAAGTTACGGAGAACGCGGGTTGGAAGTGTTACGTGATTCAGTAGGGCCGAATGCGAAGATTTATTATTTAGATTCTATCGGCGCCGATGCTCCGGTTCGAGCTATCGGCAAGCAATTCAATGAAGGGCAACTGCAGCAGCTGGCGATCGAACACAGTAGTGAAGCGATGGGCAGCATCAACTATCTGTTTTGTGCAGAAAAGCAGCAGGATCAGACGTATGTGTTGCGTAGAAAACAATTAAAGCAAAAAGAGCTGAATAGTAGGAATATGCAAAAAGTCCTTGCGTTATTTGGTTAGGAAGCGAAAAAGGAGGAACAACATTTGTTAGGAATCGTATTGGCAACTCACGGACAGCTGAGTACTGGTTTTAAAGATGCTGCAGAGGTGATCATGGGCAGTGTCGAAAATATTGCGGTCGTTAATTTGAACCACGGAGAGGATATTCAACTTCTGGGAAACAAAATCCATGAAGCGATCCACGAAACAGATCAAGGGGACGGTGTAGTGGTGTTTGCTGATCTATTGAGTGCGAGTCCCTACAATCAGTCGGTTGTAACGATCAATCAATTAGAAGAACCTCTTCAGGAAAAGACGTATGTGATCGGCGGAGTGAATCTGCCGATGGTATTAGAAGCGATCAATCACCAATTTTTGGCGACACCGATTGAACAGGCGGTAGCAGCAGTGATCCAGCAAGGAGAAAATAGTGTAGCGCTTTGGCACAATTCTTCAGCAGGTGATAGTAGCGAAGAAACTGATGAGGAAGATGATTTTTAAAAACGAAAGGATGACAGCAAATGCAATGGGGGTTTCGATGGTACGGGGAAGGGGATACGATCCCGTTAACGAATATTCGACAAATTCCAGGAATGCACGGCATTGTAGGAACACTTCTGAATAAAATGCCCGGAGATGTCTGGGAGATTTCCGAAATCAACGCACTAAAAGCATCAATTGAAAAAGAGCATCTTTCGCTATTAGGGATTGAGAGTGTGGCGATCCACGATGCGATCAAAGCTGGAACAGAGGAACGGGATCACTACATCGATCAATATATTCAAACAATTCGGAATTTAGCAGCTTGTGATGTACATATGATCTGCTATAGCTTCAAACCAATCTTCGGCTGGGCCAAAACAAATCTATTTTATCAAAACGAGGATGGCAGCTTCTCCTTGCTCTATGATCAAGCCGTTGTGGATGATATGGAACCTAGTGAGATGTATACGCTGATCCATAGCCAATCAAAAGGCTTTCAATTGCCAGGTTGGGAAGAAGAACGACTGAAAAAGTTCCAGCGATTGATGGCAACTTATGAAGGGGTCACTCAAGAGATCCTCTTTGATAACTTAAGCTATTTCTTAAAGCGGATCATTCCTGTGTGTGAAGAAGTAGATGTGAAAATGGCGATCCATCCCGACGATCCACCTTGGGAAATTTTTGGCTTGCCACGAATCACCAAAAATTTAGAGGACTTGAAAAAAATCATGGCTATCGTGGATTCGCCTTATAATGGGGTGACGTTGTGCACCGGTTCGTTAGGTGCCGATTCAGAAAACGACATGGTGGAGATCGTTCATGCCTTAAAGGGACGCATCAACTTTGTTCATTTCCGCAATGTGTTGTTTATGGGGGAACGTAAATTTAAAGAATCCGCCCATCTATCCACCGAAGGATCATTAGATATGTATGCCATCATGAAAGCCTTGGTTGAGGTCGGTTTTGATGGCGTCATCCGTCCAGATCACGGGCGGACGATCTGGGGGGAAGTGGCGATGCCAGGCTATGGTCTGTATGATCGTGCGATTGGGATCAGTTATCTTCAAGGTCTTCATGAAGCCGTCTTGAAAGAACAAATGCAATCGAAGGAAACGAAGGGAGGGAAGAGTGTATGACACTCTATGAACAATTGGCAAAAACAAGGGTATTGCCTCTTTACACTGCAACGGATCTTACCTATTTGCCAGTAGTAGAATCACTGTTGATCGAACATGAACTACCCTTTATTGAAGTGACATTCCGCAGTGACCTTGCTTTAGCAGCGATTGAAAAACTCTCTCAATCAGGCAAATTGATCGTCGGCGCAGGCACGGTGCGCACTTTAGAACAAGCGAAAGCAGCAGTTGAGAAAGGGGCGCGCTTTATTGTTTCCCCTGCTCTTGTACCTGATGTGGTGGAATTTTGTCTTGCCGAAAACATTCCAGTGTTTCCAGGAACAGCTACCCCAAATGACATTCAACGAGCAGCGGCTTATGGCTTATCAGTTGTGAAATTTTTCCCCGCGGATATCTACGGGGGCTTGCCGGCGATCAAAGCCCTCAGCGGTCCGTTTTATGATATTCGATTTGTCCCAACTGGTGGAATCAACCTCGAAAATATGCAAGACTATTTATCTGATCCGCAGGTGCTAGCAGTTGGCGGCTCCTTCATTCTTTCAGAATCACTAGTAAAAGAAGGTCGGGAAAAGGCTGACAGCCATTTGGCGCATGTAAAATCATTGCTAAGTTGAGCAGTCAGCTGTAAATAAACAAGGTGAAGCAATGGGTGCCAAAGGATTTTGGTACCATTGCTTTTTTATTCGCAGAAAAGTAAAGGAGGCTATAGGATGAAAAAGATAAAACTGGTGATTTTTGATATGGACGGTTTGATGTTTGAAACAGGTCGTCTAGCTTACCGCGCTTATTTAAGAGCCGCGGAGGAATATGATTTTGAAGTTTGCCAAGAAGTTTATTATTACCTGACTGGCAGAACGGAAGCAGATATTCGTATAGGGATGCAGGAACTTTATGGCAATCAAGTACCAACGGATCGGTGGCGAGAAGCGATGAATCGTCAGAAAGAAGTGATTTTAGCTGAAGAAAAACGGGTGTTCAAAAAGCCCGGCCTTCTTGAACTGTTGGAAGCATTAAAAAAACAAGATTGCTTGATAGCCGTGGCATCCTCTTCATCGAAAGAAAAAATCAAGGCGTACTTTGAAATGGAACAGATGCCAGATTGGTTTGATACGGTGGTTTCTGGGGATCAAGTGCGAAAGGGCAAACCTGATCCAGAAATCTTTCTAACAGCTTGCCAACAATTAGGCGTAAAGCCTGAAGAAGCCTTGGTATTAGAAGATTCTCTAGCTGGCATAAAAGCCGCAAAACAAGCCGAGATCCCAGCTTTTCTGATTGCGGATGATTTGAGTGCTTTGCCAGTCAAGAAAAATGGGAAGTATCCTTTGCTTAAACAGCCAAAACTTGAGCAAGAAGTAGCTGCACAGGTGAAAACTTTTTCTGATCTGACGGAAGTCAAAGACTGGCTCGTCGCGAATCATTTTTCTTGGGATTGATCGATATTCCAAGAAGTATCGACAAAGCAAAAGGGTATGAAGCAAGAATGTACGGTGTTTTAAAACAGGCATAGTTTTGTGGAATCAGTAAAACAACAAAGGTTCATTTTGGCAATTGGTTTTTTCCTGCTCATTTCTCTATGAAGAAGGGGGAGTTAGAGCGTTTTTCACTATTTTCTGGGAATGAGGCAAAAGGATGACTAGAAAAACGAGTAAGATTGTAGCAGCTCACTTTACAGCTAAGTGAAGCTGCTTTTTTTACGCTATTCCTTCAGCAACGAAAAATGCGCATTGTGTTTTAAACGGTATTCTTTTGGCGTCAGTGAGGTCAATGCTTTGAAATTTCGATTGAAGGTTCGCACATTTTGAAAGCCTGCTTGTTCTGCTACTTCCGTAATCGGCAAGAGACTATGGGTCAGCAAAAAAGAGGCATGGCGTATTCTTGCTTGATTCAAAAGCCGAGGAAAGGTGCTTTTCAATTTATCGGTGATCATTCTGGAAACGTAGACGCTGCTATAACCGATACTGCTGCTTAGTTTTTCGAGCGTCAGTTCTTCTTTGAAGTGGGATTCGATGTAAACAAGTAGCTGGATCAGGATATCCTCTTGATTTTTGGCTGGTAATAAAGTCGTTTGGTGTTCAAAAAGGTAAAGGACTTGATACAGTGCCGATTTTCGTAAATAGAGGGAATCCGTTTCAAATAAAGGATAGTAGAGCTGCTTGGCAACAGAGGAATCAATGGTGATCACCGGATCTGACAAAGCGAAATCTTTCGTTTTGGCGTAAAAATCTGGAATATACTCAGGTGAAAACACAAGAATATGCAATTGTGATTCCTTAGGGGTTTCAATCGCATGAGTCTGATAAGGCATGACTAATAACACTTGGCCTGTCGTAAGGACATAGGGACTTTCTTCGATTTTGACAACCGCTTCGCCATCACTACAAAAAAGCAATTCAAAGGAACGATGAAAATGTTCCATGTAATTAAGCGAGTAGGGATGGTAACTGGAAACGCCTAGGTATTCGCCGAAATGGTATTCTTCTAAAATGGTCACGCGATCTATCCTCCATTTTTTGTCTATCGATGTGTGGAAATCGTCCTGTGAATGATAGCGATTTCATTCTATAATTATGACAGTTCAGCTGAAGAAAGTAAATAGAACAATGATTAGTGAATATTTTTAAAATGAGCTGCAGCAGCAAATTTCTTTTTTTTGTTAGGTATATTAGTAAAGAAAACTTACTAACTGAATGAAGCTCATTCCTACTGACACTCAGCTGAATCACAAAATGCCAAAAAGGGAAAGAGGGGGAAATTTTTTTGATTACCAATCCAATACTAACAGGCTTTCATCCAGACCCGAGTATTTGTCGTGCAGGTGAAGATTATTACATTGCTACGTCGACCTTTGAATGGTTTCCAGGTGTGCGCATCTTCCATTCGAAGGATTTGAAGAACTGGCGCTTGATCAGTACACCAGTCAATCGTGTCAGTCAGTTGAATATGCTAGGAAACCCAGATTCTGGGGGCGTTTGGGCGCCAAACTTAAGTTACAGTGATGGTCGTTTTTGGTTGATTTATTCAGATGTCAAAACACAATCTAATAGTTGGAAAGATGTGAACAATTATTTGATCACCTGTGAAACCATTGATGGGGATTGGTCAGAACCAATTTATATGAATTCTTCTGGTTTCGATCCCTCGTTATTTCATGACGACGACGGCAAAAAATATTTTCTGAACATGGTTTGGGATTATCGCCCGACAAACCATTCCTTTTATGGGATCGCTCTCCAAGAGTTTGATTGGCAAGCCAAGAAATTGGTGGGGCAGCCCAAAATCATCTTCAAAGGAACAGAGCGCAAATTGACGGAAGCACCGGTCATGTATAAAGTGAACGGCTATTATTATTTATTGACGGCAGAAGGCGGCACCAAGTTTGAACATGCAAGTACCATCGCTCGTGGGACGCACATCGAAGGGCCTTATGAAGTTCATCCTCAAAACCCTCTGATCAGTTCCTGGGGACAGCCAGAGATCCTGCTACAAAAAGCTGGCCATGGTTCATTTGTGAAAACGCAGACCGATGAATGGTATTTTGTTCACTTAACAGGGCGAGCGCTGAAGTATCCCGAAACGCCCCTCTTAGAAAATCGCGGCTATTGCCCGCTCGGACGAGAAACAGCGATCCAGTCTGTTTATTGGGAAAATGATTGGCCGTATATCACAGGCGGAAACTTTCCAAAAGAGGAAGTCCCACAGCCACAGCTGCCCGAACATCCGTGGGAAACAGAATCAGGCTTTGATGATTTTGAAGAGGCGTCGTTGGCACCAGTGTTTCAAACCTTGCGGATTCCTTTTTCTGAGGAAATCGGTAGTTTGACCGCACGACCAGGGTACTTGCGCTTGTATGGGCGAGAGTCGTTCAATTCCTTGTTCCATCAAGCACTAGTGGCAAGAAGATGGAGCGATTTTCGTTTCGAAGCAACGACTGCCGTCGAATTTTCACCGACCTCGTTTCTACAGTTGGCAGGCATGACGAATTACTACAATACACAAAACTGGTCGGCGATCTACATCACTCATGATGAGACGAAAGGCAGAATCATCACTGTATTGGCAAGCGAGAAGGGCCAACTGAAGAGTCAAAAAGCACCAGAAGGTGTGATACCAGCCGATGTACAAACTGTCTACTTCAAAACGATCGTTAATTATGCCCACTATCAATACGCGTACTCGTTTGATCAAAAAGAGTGGCAGGTCATCGATCAGCTATTTGACAGCTTGCAATTGTCTGACGACTATGTAGCAGAACATTACGGTGGATTCTTTACAGGGGCTTTTGTAGGGATATTTGCGATCGATACGACCGGCAATCGTTTGGCGGCTGATTTTGATTCATTTGACTATCAAAAAATCGAGGAGGAAGAAAGATGAAAAATTGGAAACGGGTCTTACAAACAGCGTCAGTAGCGGGCTTAGCAGCTTTTATGCTTAGTGGCTGCGGGAATGGTTCTGGAAACAGCAGCTCAGATAATAGCGCAACGGGAAGTAGTGGCAAGGATGAACTCGTGGTTTGGACCTTTACTTCAGAATTATCAACGATGATCAATGATTATTATTTGCCGGCGCATGACGACTTGGCCTATGACATTCGGATCGTGGAGATTCCTTCTGACCAATTCGAGACCAAGCTCGATCCGATTCTCGGTTCCAAAGATGCACCAGATGTGATTGCTTTAGAATCTGCCTTTGTCAAAAAATATGTGGAATCAGGCATGATGGCAGACCTTGGTTCACTGGGGCTTGATGAAGCCGCGGCAGATACGTATAAATATGTCAAAGACGTAGGGACTTCAAAAGACGGGGTTCTTCATGCCTTGGCTTGGCAAGCTGCTCCTGGCGGTTTTTATTACCGGGCATCGATGGCAGAAGAGCTGCTAGGGATCGATGATCCAGCGGCTGCGCAAGCGGCATTGTCAGACTACGACAAGTTCTATGAGCAAGCCAAAGCAGTCAAAGAAAAAAGTGGTGGAACCACCTATATGATCTCTAGTGTCCAAGATTTGGCAAAGCCTTTTTATGGTCAACGCGAACATGGCTGGGTTGAAGACGGCAAATTAGTGATCGACGACAGTTTGTATGACTTGTTGGATGTATCACGAAAATTTGTAGAAGAAGGCCTGACACAAGATACAGAAGGACAATCAGAAGCTTGGTTTGCTGGAATGAATGGCGACAATGTATTCGGTTATAGTTTGCCGACATGGGGGCTGCACTATTGGTTAAAACCAAATGCGACAGCTGCCGATAACTCCAGCTCAACAGAAGGGGACTGGCGCATGATCCAAGGACCTTCGTCGTGGTTCTGGGGCGGCACATGGATCGGTGCTACGGCAAATTCTGAGATGCAAGAAGAAGCTGCGCAATTGGTGGCTTACTTGACCACAGATCAAGCATTTTTAAAACAATGGGCCGAAGATACCGGTGATTTTGTATCGAATGAGCGAGTCGTTGAAGAAATTAAAGGCGAATATGAAGAGGAATTTTTAGGCGGTCAGAACCACTATGCAGAATTTGCCGATATGGTTCAAGACATCAACGCGAAAATTCTGACCGAGTATGACCAGACGATTGAAACCCTCTTTACGGATAGTTGTTTGACACCATATTCAAAAGGTGAAGTGGATCAGGAAACGGCGATCCAAAACTTTAAAGATGCGGTCGTCAATGCTTATCCAGATGTTCAAGTAGATTAGGTGTTGGAGAAACCGGCACCGAAGACGGGGTCGGTTTCAACCTTTTCTAGGTACTATGCGCTGCTTAAATAGCTTGTCTTTACATGCAGAAGTTGGCAGTAGAAGAAAAAAATATCAGGGGGATTACGATGCAGAATAAGAGAAGATTTGAACAGTATCATCGCTATGGGCTATTATTTATCGCACCATTTTTTCTAGCATTCTTGGTTTTTCAGCTTTATCCAATTCTCTATACGATTTACCTAAGCTTTACGGATCTAAAAGGGTGGAATCCAGCTGCCAATCTTGTCGGACTGGATAACTATTTTGCGATTTTTCGCAACCCGTTATTTTTAAAATCCATCAGCAATACCTTTATTTTGTGGGGCGTAAACTTTGTCCCTCAAATTGGCTTGGCTCTGTTGCTGGCGGCATGGTTTACCAATATCAAGTTGCGCTTGCGGGGGAAAGGCTTTTTCAAAGTCGTTTTTTACTTACCCAACATCATTACTGCCGCTTCAGTAGCAATCTTATTTTTCGTTTTGTTCAGTTTTCCGTTAGGTCCGATCAACCTAGTCTTGCAGCATTTCGGTGTTTTGGACCAGCCCTATGACTTTTTCCGTAGTGAAACGGGCACTCGGCTGATCGTTTCCTTTATCCAATTTTGGATGTGGTATGGTCAGACAACGATCGTTTTAGTTTCGGGCATTTTGAGCATTGATGATGCTCTTTTTGAATCAGCAATGGTCGATGGAGCCAATGATGGTCAAATTTTCCGCAAGATCACGCTGCCTTTGTTAAAACCAATCTTGCTTTATACATTAGTGACATCCTTGATTGGCGGCTTGCAAATGTTCGACATTCCTTTTTTGCTGACAAACGGCAATCCCAACAATAGTGTCTTAACGATCACGATGTTTATCTACAACCAAGCCTTTACCGGGAGTCGGAATTTCAACGTTGCCGCAACCGCGTCGGTGCTATTATTGGTACTTTCGATCGTATTAAGCACGTTATTGTTTCAATTTTTCAAAGAAAACAGCAAAGTGGGGCGAAAATAAATGGAAAATAGCTATCGAGCAAAACGATTGTTGATCTATGTCTTTTTGGTGTTGCTGACCATCTTAAGTATTCTGCCGTTTTGGGTCGTCTTAGTCAATGCGACCCGTTCAGCAGAACAGATCCAGCAAGGGCTGTCCTTGTGGCCTGGCGGTAATCTCCAATACAACTGGTCCGTCTTAATGGGCAGAGGCTTCAATGTTTTCAATGGATTTAAAAATAGTTTCTTGATTGCGGCTGGCGCTACCGTTCTCAATGTATATTTTTCGGCATTGACAGCTTATGGCGTGATCGCCTATGAGTTTCGTGGCAAGAAAGTCCTGTTTGCTGTCATTCTTGGGCTGATCATGATTCCTCAGCAAATCAGCATGATCGGTTTTTATCAATTTATGAATCGCTTAGGGCTCTTAAATAATTTTCTGCCATTGATTTTACCAGCGATCGCATCACCTGCTACCGTTTTTTTCTTAAAGCAATACTTAGAAACGATCTATCATCCTGATTTGGCAGATTCTGCTCGTTTGGACGGAGCCGGCGAAATCAAAATTTTCCATCGCATCATGTTGCCCTTGATGAAACCGGGCTTAGCCACCATGGCGATTTTCTCGTTCGTGACCTCGTGGAATAATTTCTTGATGCCCTTGATCTTGATCAACGATACGGAAAAGTATACGTTGCCGATGCTGGTCCAATTGCTGAAAACCGATGTTTACCGTACTGAATTTGGCAGTATGTATCTAGGGATCTCATTAAGTATTATTCCTTTACTGCTGATTTACCTGTTTCTATCGAAATACATCGTGGGCGGTGTGACGGCTGGCGGAATCAAAGGATAGCGAGACCTTCTTACCAAAAGAAAACGCTGGACTGAGTCTTCAGTCCAGCATTCATTTAACGGATTACACGGGAGAGATCAAGTGCTGCAAAGCGCAAATCGTTGATATTCAAGAAATGTTTCGCCACTAAAACGTTACCGCCAAACAGCGGGGCCTGATCGCCTAATCGACTGTTTTTGATCTTCGTGTTTTTGGTGAACTGGCTGGTCAATTTTTGTTGCAGCGCCAGTAATAAATCAGGAATTTTGCGATAGACCGAGCTGTTGATATAGACTTCTTCGGGATCAGAAAAAGTGATGACATTGTTTAGCCCAATACTAAGAAACTCAACATTTTGTTGCGCCAATTCGACTGCTGATTTTTCTCCGGCATGATAGGCTTGTGCAAAGGTATCCGAATTAACGAACGCTGTTTTTGTATAGTGACTGTAGGTGTCAAACAAGACTTTGTTCGACGCATATTGCTCTAAGCAGCCTCGATTGCCGCAAGGGCACAAGTTGCCGTGAGGAAAGAGCGTAGAATGGCCAACTTCCCCCGCCATGCCGTGAGTACCGGTTTGTAACTGCCCATCAACGATGATTCCGACACCGATCCCACTATGGACGCTGACGCTCAGTAAATTCGTGGAATCAGAAGAAAAACAGTACTCGCCTAAAGCCGTCAGATTGGCTTCGTTTTCTATATAGACCGCCGTATTGTATTTTTGGCTCAAAGGGGCGATCAAATCAAAGTGTTCCAAGTCGTAGTAGGGGGCAAAGGTGACCGTCTGATTGTGAACGATGCCGTGGATCGCCAAACAGATTCCTACTAATCCATGAGTGGTTTGCGGCATTTGCGGCCAAAACTCTTTCATCATGGAATCGATCGTCGCTAGTACATTTTCTTTGGTGATCAATTCATGGGAATGGTCGGCAGAGGCGATCATCTCGCCATTGATATAAGAGAGCATCCCTCGAACATAGTTATAGCCGATGTCAAAGGTAACAGCTAAGCTGCTACGGTGATTGAATTGCAATTGAATCGGTTTGCGACCACCGATCGAAGTGGAATCACCGATGCCGACTTCGCGCACGAAGTCCGTGTCGATCAGTTTTTTGGTTATTTGAGAAACAGACGCTTTATTGAGATGGGTCAAATTTGACACTTCCGCTCGTGACACATTTTCATTGTCAATGATCGTCTTCAATACAGCCGCTTCATTTTGTTCGCGTATGCCCATTTTATTGATAATCATGTGTACTCCTCTTCGTAGATGTGATTAGTGTTAGTTTACCGTGCAAATTAATATTGTGCAAGCTGAAGAATAAAGAAAAGACGAAGAATGTAGGAGCAGCAGTTTGAGAAGGAAAAACCATGAAAGATTCGTTGAAAGCGCTTGACAGGAATGCGAGAATCGTTTACTATTCGATTAGTTAGTTTTGAATGCTAATTAACCATTTGAGAGTCAATGGTTAACTGCTTCAAACAGAGGAAGGAGAGAAGAGATGGCTTATTTTTTAGGGTTGGATCTGGGAACAAGTGCGTTAAAAGGCTTAGTTTTTGATCAAACCGGGGAACTCCAAGGAACAGCAAGTGCTGACTATCCATTGTCATCCCCTAGACCGGGGTTCAGTGAGCAAGAGCCGGTGCATTGGCAAGAGGCGGCAGATAAGGTGATCAAAACCTTGATCCAGCAGCTTCCAACGCTGCAAAAGGAATTGATCGGCGTCAGCTTTTCTGGGCAAATGCATAGTCTTGTTTTATTGGATGAAGAAAACCGAGTCATTCGTCCGGCAATATTATGGAATGACGTTCGGACCACCAAACAATGCCAAGCGATCATGGCATCCTTTGGAGAGGAAATAAAAGCAATCACCAAGAATGTTGCTTTGGAAGGGTTCACTTTACCAAAAATTTTATGGGTCCAAGAACACGAGCCTGAACATTGGCAACAAGTTCGTCACATGATGCTGCCAAAAGACTACTTGGCTTTTTGGCTGACTGGGAACTATTCGATGGATTATTCCGATGCAGCGGGTACGTTACTGCTGGATATCGAAAAGAAGTGCTGGTCTGAAGCCATTCTAGAAAAATTCGCAATCGCATCGGATTTACTGCCGCCGCTTTTTGAATCAGCAGCGCCTGTGGGGCAAATGCGAAAAGAGCTGCAAGAAGCCTTTGGGTTTGAACAAGAGGTGACGATCTATGCAGGTGGCGCAGACAATGCCTGTGCTGCATTAGGTTCAGGGATCATCGCCGAAGGTGTCGGCATGGTGTCGATTGGCACGAGCGGTGTGTTCTTATCCTTTGAAGAAGCGCAAGAGGTTGATTATCAAGGAGATCTACACCTTTTCCGTCATGCGATCAAAGACAAGTTGTATTCAATGGGGGTCACGTTAGCCGCTGGAAATTCCTTAAGCTGGTATCGTGATACGTTTGCCCCCAACCAATCGTTTCAGGAATTGCTTTCAGCGATCAGTGAGGTAAACCCAGGGGCAGAAGGCCTGCTGTTTACGCCTTATATCGTGGGTGAACGCACCCCGCATACCGACAGCCAAATCAGGGGTAGTTTTATCGGCATCGACACACGGCATCGCGAAAAGCATTTCAGTCGTGCGGTCTTAGAAGGGATCACCTTCTCTTTGAAAGATTCCCAAATGATCATGGAAGAACGGGCACAGCGGAAATTCACCCAGATCGTTTCTGTGGGGGGCGGTGCGAAAAATGCCGAATGGCTGCAAATGCAAGCCGATATTTTTAATGCAGAAATGCTGAGTTTGTCTACTGAGCAAGGTCCAGGTATGGGTGCAGCAATGCTAGCAGCAATCGGCAGCGGCATTTATCCAGATGCAACTGCTTGTGTTAACGCCTTTGTCAAATACGGCAAGGCCATTGCACCAATTCCTGAAAATGTCGCCAAATACCAAGAAATTTATGCGATCTACCGGACCGTCTACCAACAAACCGCACCTATCTGCCATGCATTGGCGCAAATCGAGTAGCGTAATGGCAGCAGGCAATCTACCTGATCAAAGCGAGGAATCGTTTTTGGTTCTAAATGATTGGAAACAAGTAAGTTAGTTTATTACACTAAAAAACATAAAATGGAGGCAACAACAATGACTTATTTCCCAGAGATCGAAAAAATCCGCTACGAAGGTCCTAAAACAGACAATATGTTTGCATTTCGCCACTACGATGCCGAAGAAGTTGTTTTAGGCAAGAAAATGAAAGATCATCTACGTTTTGCAATCGCCTATTGGCATACGATGACGCAAGACGGCTCTGATCCTTTCGGCGCACCCGTCAACAAACGGACGTGGATTGGTGACACCGAAATGGAAACGGCGAAAAATCGAGTAGAAGCCTTCTTCGAGATTTGCGAAAAATTAGGGGCAGAGTTCTTCTGTTTCCATGATGTTGACGTGGCACCTGCAGGAGAAACGTTAGAAGAATTTTTCCAAAACTTAGACGAAATCACCGATTTAATCAAAGAAAAAATGGAACAAACGGGAATCAAACTATTATGGAACACAGCAAATATGTTCTCACATCCTCGTTTCAATAACGGCGCTGCTTCCACCAATAATGCGGAAGTTTATGCGTATGCGGCAGCCCAAGTCAAAAAAGGCTTAGACATCTCGAAAAAATTAGGCGGCGAAAACTATGTCTTCTGGGGTGGTCGTGAAGGCTATGAAACCTTGTTGAACACAGACATGAAATTTGAACAAGACAACATCGCCCGTCTATTCAAAATGGCGATCGCTTATGGCGAAAAAATCGGTCATAAACCGCAGTTCTTATTAGAGCCGAAACCAAAAGAACCATCAAAACATCAATATGATTTTGATGCAGCGACAACGATGGCCTTCATTCAGCACTACGGCTTAGAAGGAGATTTCAAATTAAACCTAGAAGCCAATCATGCAACATTAGCTGGCCATACCTTTGAACATGAAATCGCCGTTGCCCGTAGCTATAACGCATTAGGCTCACTGGATGCCAACCAAGGAGATATGCTGTTAGGGTGGGATACGGATGAATTCCCAACCAACGTCTTTGACTCCACACTCGCTTTATACGAAGTCTTAGAAAACGGCGGCATCGCACCGGGAGGAATCAATTTCGATTCTAAAGTCCGTCGTTCGTCATTTGAAATGGAAGATCTGTTGTTAGCCCACATCGCTGGTATGGATACGTATGCCCGAGCGTTGAAAGCAGCAGCGAAACTAAAAGAAGACCGCTTCTTAGACGAGTTGAAGGAAAAACGGTATGCCTCTTTCCAAGAAGGCATCGGAGCGAAGATCGTTGCTGATGAGGAAAACTTAGAAACACTGACAGATTACGCATTGGCGCATGATCAAATCGAATTAGAATCCAGCCACATTGAATATGTGAAATCTCGTTTGAATGATTACCTGTTTTAATAAGAAACGACTGTCGTTCTGAGGAGCGGCAGTTTTTTCACCTAAAAAATATCTTTTGGCAATTGTTACGAATCAACCAACTTATGATACGATAAAATGTAACCGATTTATTTCGGTTTAGGAAATGAAGGAGGCAACTTGATGTTTCACACAAACTTAGATCCTTTCCCAGAAAACTTCTTATGGGGGGCAGCTTCGGCGGCCTATCAAATTGAAGGAGCATGGGCAGAAGACGGCAAAGGTCCGTCGATTTGGGACACCTATGCCCAAATTCCTGGCAATACTTTTGAGGAAACCAACGGCAAAGTGGCGATCGATCACTACCATCGGTACAAAGAAGATGTTGCCTTGATGAAGCAAATGGGCTTGAAAGCCTATCGCTTCAGCGTGGCGTGGTCGCGAATCTTGCCTGATGGCGAAGGCGCGGTCAATGAAGCGGGTGTGGCGTTTTACGAAAAGCTGGTGGATGAATTGCTTCGGCAAGGAGTAGAGCCGATTTTGACGCTGTATCATTGGGACCTTCCCCAGGCTTTGCAAGACAAATACCAAGGATGGGAAGGCCGAGAAACAGCAGAAGCATTTGAACGGTATTGCCGGATCCTTTTTGAACGCCTAGGAAAGAAAGTCACCTATTGGGTCACCATGAATGAACAAAATGTCTTCACTTCTCTTGGGTACCGTTGGGCGGCACATCCGCCGGGCTTGAAGGACTTAAAACGGATGTATGCAGCCAATCATATCATCAACCTTGCTAATGCTAAGGCGATCAATTTGTTCCATGAGCTGGTTCCTCAGGGCAAGATCGGTCCAAGTTTTGGCTATGGACCGATGTATCCGTTTAGCTGTGACCCAGAAGATGTGCTAGCAGCAGAAAATGGCGAAGCCTTCAACAACGCATGGTTTTTAGATGTCTATTGCAAAGGCGAATACCCGAAATTTGTGTACAAGCAATTAGCCAAAGTTGGCTTGGCTACTGAAGTCACTCCAGAAGATCAAGCACTATTAAAACAGGCAAAACCTGATTTCTTAGGAATCAATTACTATCACGGTGGGACGGCCCAGCAAAACAATTTGCAAAAGCAGTCAGCTGAAAAGAAAGAATTTTCTAAAGTCGATCCGTATTTGATGCAAGCGGCAGCTGGTGAGTTCTCACCCGAAGAAACCATGTTTGCGACAGCAGAAAATCCTCACTTGAAAAAAACAGATTGGGGCTGGGAGATCGATCCCGTTGGTTTCCGTGTAGCCTTGCGGCGCATCCAAGCCAATTATGACTTGCCGATTTTTATTACTGAAAATGGGTTAGGCGCTATCGATCAATTGACAGAAGACAAACAGATCCATGACCCATACCGCATCACCTATTTGCAGGAACATCTGGTGGAACTGCAAAAGGCCATCACGGATGGGGTTGAGCTGATCGGCTATTGTGCTTGGTCCTTTACAGATCTACTGAGTTGGTTGAATGGATACAAAAAACGCTATGGGTTTGTTTATGTCGATCGCGACAATCAAAGCGAACGTCAGTTGGCGCGCATCCCGAAAGATAGTTTTTATTGGTATCAAGAGGTGATTCGCACCAACGGGGCAAGTTTGACAAGTGAAACATGATGTAACGAAGGAGTAGCTGAAAATGGAGGTTGGAAAATGCGTAAAGTGTTGATCGTTGACGATGAAGCATCGATCCGAAATGGACTGCCTCTGATCATCGATTGGGAACGTCTGGGGTATCAAATCGTCGGGTCGGCGGAAAACGGCGAAGCTGGCTTGGCAATGATCCACGAATTGAAGCCAGACGTTGTGATCGCTGATATCCGTATGCCGGGAAAAAATGGTCTTGAGATGGTGCAAGCAGCATCGGAGGAAGGGCTTTTGTTTTTTGCCATTATTTTATCCGGCTACTCAGATTTTGATTATGCCAAACAAGCGTTGCAACTGGGCGCTGTGACCTATTTGCTGAAACCAGTTGACGAAGAAGAGCTGATCGGTATTTTGACGAAAATCGATCAAAAAGCCAAGACCGATCAGCAGAAAAATCAGAAGAGTCAGTTGATGGAGAAATTGTTTGGCGGGGATCAAACGGGAATCAAAGACGCACAAGCCATCAAGCTATTGCGTCTTTCCGAGGAGGCAGATGCCCAAAAGCTGGTTGAGAAATTGCAGGAGCAAGTGGCGCAAGTCGTCACCTTGATCCATCGACATCATCGGTATTTGGTTCTGTTAAACGAGGAGCGCTTTCCCGACGAGGCGATCGATGCGTGGTGCCGTAAAAAAATGGCTCACCAAGAAATCTTGATCTCCCGCTGGTTTGCGGCGCAAGATAACTTGAAGCCATTGATGATCGATATCCAGACATTAAGTAAATTGATTTTCTTATTTCCCAATCAAGTCATTTCTCACCATGTTTTGGATACGACGCAAGAAGCAGAAGAACGAAGTGATTTGCGTGAAGAATTAGTTAAGGCGATTTTGGCAAACGATCCGTTAGAACAGCCGTTATCCCGCTATTATCAAACCTTTTATCATTCATTGGCATTGGAAGAAGAGATCAAATGGCAAATCAATGGTGACATCGAATGGCTGCAGCATCAAATCAGTGAAAAAGTAGCCTTAGCAATCGAATGGTCGACAGACGAAGTGCATCAGCAGATTTTTCTCGCCCAGACGTTTCCAATGCTGCAAGAGGTGATCACCGCAAAACTAACAGACTTGCAAGCAACCGTCGCCAGCAGTTTGAACCAAATCGATATCATTGCAGAATTGATCCAATACACGAAAAAGCATTATCAAGAAGATTTGACCTTGAAAAAAATCGGGGAACGTTTCAATTACAATAGTGCCTATCTAGGCAAGAAGTTTCGCAAAGAAACTGGGAAAAATTATTTGGCGTTCTTGGATGAAGTACGAATGGAAAAAGCGGTGGAAATCTTGCGTCATTCCAATCTAATGGTCTACGAAGTTGCTGAATTGGTGGGCTACAGCAATGTTGATTATTTCTACAAAAAGTTCAAACAATACCATCAGGTTTCACCGAATGAGTTTCGGAAAACATAAGAAAATTCGCTGATACATGAGCAGCTATTTTTCAGGAAAACAGTCCATCGCATAGGCAATGAAAAGAGAAATTTGTGAAAAGAAAAAGCGGCATTACAGGTTCGCATGGCGGCAGCAAGAGACAACACGTCTTTTTTGTCGCCATTTTTTTGAATAATCTCGTCAGAAGCTCATACAAGAAAATGCTTTAAAAAAGCTATTGACGTCGTTTTCATTTTGAAGTATAGTAAGTGCATCGGATCGTTACTGATAATGCAGGCGTGACCACAGGTATGAGATTTTCTCCATTCGTTTATTTTGGAAAAAGATCATAGCTAGTTGGTGACGTTATTTTTTTGTTTTATTTTAGGAGGTGTTGACCATGGAAATCGTCAAAGTATTTAATAATAATGCTTCATTAGTCCTGAACGACAATCACCAAGAAGAAGTTGTGATGGGGAGTGGCATCGGCTTTGGTTTGAAGCCAGGCGACACTGTCGATCAAAAGAAAATAGAAAAGCGATTCATCATTAACGACCAAAAAAGCATTGCAGATTTGGAACAGCTGCTTAAACGGATTGAATATCGTGATCTGCAACTGGCCAGCGATATTTTAAAATTGTTTGAGGAAGCGTTTCAATGCGAAAGCAATCCTGCACTGCTAGTGGCACTTGCAGACCATATCGGTTTTGCTCTGACGAGGGCAAGAGAAGGGATGAAAATTCAAACACCCCTAGAATGGGAATTAAAGCAGGTGTACCCGAAAGAATATGAAATTGGTCTTCAAGCGGTTGAGCTGATGCAAAAGCGAACACATCTAAATATTCCGCAAGATGAGGCTGCTTTTATTACGCTGCATTTCGTGAATTTTTTAGGCGATAACAACGGAATGGAAGAAACAATGCTGATTTCCAAAGTCATGAAAGATATTTTGACGATCATCAATTATCATTATGGGAAAGAATTCAGACAAGACTCTATTTATTTTTCCCGATTCATCACTCACATTCGCTACTTTGTTAAACGACAGATGAGCAATGAGCTACCAGCTCAACCAGCGTCTAGTTTATTAGATGTGATTCAACTGAAATATCCGTTGGATTATGAGTGTGCTATGAAAATCAAGCGATTTCTGGAAAATAGGTATCAGTGGGAAATCACTGAAGATGAAGTGTTGTATTTAACCTTACATTTAAATCGATTGGCATCTTAACGGATCGTTACTGGTAAAGCAGGCGTGACCTAGAGTGAGCACTCAAACGAGTCTTTTGTTTGAGGTGTCTTCTAGATCACGCTTTTTATTATATGCAAAAGGAGAATAACTATGAAATTTGAAAACGAAAGTGCCGCGATCATTCGCTTGATCGGTGGTGAAAAAAATATCGACAGCTTGGTTCATTGTGCAACGAGATTGCGTTTTGGCTTGAAGGATGACACCAAGGCCAATAAAGGGGAACTTCAAAAACTGCCCTATGTGATGTCCGTTGTACAAAGTGGAGGACAATATCAAGTCGTAATCGGCAGCAATGTATCAGATTATTATGCGACGATCTCAGCTATGGCTGGGTTATCAGATCAAGAAACAGGTTCTTCGAAAAAAACAGGTTTTAATTTGAACGCCGTATTTGAAATTATCTCAGGTGCTTTTTCTCCTTTAATTCCTGCTCTAGCAGGTTCGGGGATGCTAAAAGCGCTGCTGACGGTTTTGACCCAATTTAATTGGTTATCAGCAGAATCTTCTACTTATGTCATTTTGAGTGCCGCGAGTAATGCAATATTTTATTTTTTACCGATTTTCTTAGGGATCACGTTGTCGAAAAGATTAGGTGCCAACATGTACGTTGGCGGTGTGATTGGTGCAGCATTGTTGGAACCTCAGTTTACTGGGTTGATTGGCGTGGAAAATACAAATTTCTTAGGGATACCAGTTCAAGCCGTGGACTATGCCACAACCCTATTTCCGATTTTTGCGGCTATTTTTATTTATCAATTTGTAGATAAATTTTTGAAAAAGATTATTTATAAAGACATTCAATTGTTTGCCGTACCAATGCTTAGTTTGATGATCATGATTCCATTGACCGTTATCCTTTTTGGTCCATTCGGCACCTTTTTCGGGGATCTTTTATCAGGAAGTGTAATGTGGTTATTTGAAAAAAGCCGGATCCTTTCAGGCATCGTTTTAGGCGGCGGGATGACCTTCATGGTTATGTTTGGTTTGCACTGGGGCTTTACACCTGTAACGTTAGATAATCTGACAAGATTAGGTGGAGACCCTATTGAAGGAATGGCATTGGCCGCTGTTTTTGCTCAGATCGGGATTGCAGTTGGCTTCTTCTTACGAGCGAAAAAACATTCGAAAATGCGGGCTTTGGCAGGCCCAGTTGCCTTGACTGGCTTCTTTGCCGGCGTGACAGAGCCCATCGTCTATGGGATTATTCTTCGTTACAAAAGACTTTTGCCGATCGTAGCTATTTCCGGTGGTTTAGGCGGAGCAGTGTTAGGCGCTTTTGGTGTGACGATGAATGCGTATGTTTTCCATAATATTTTTTCCTTGCCTGTTTACAGTCCTTTGGTGGGTTATCTGATCGGAATCACCGTTTCATTGTTGTCAGGAGCTTTACTGGCTTATTTCTTCGGCGTGAAGGAAAGTGAACTAACAGAATTTGAAGCAGAGCCTGAATCAGAGGTAGAAAGTATCTTAACCAATGCAGCAACTCCGATTTATTCACCGGTAAAAGGACAAGTGATGCCTTTAGCAGAAGTGGAAGACGATGTCTTCGCCAGCGGAATCGCTGGACAAGGAATTGCGGTCATCCCCGATGAAGGAATCATTCGGGCACCTTTTGCAGGTACTGTTGTTGCTGTTTTCCCTTCTAAGCATGCGATTGGTATCAAATCTGATCAAGGGGTTGAATTATTGATCCACGTCGGATTGAATACCGTGAATCTAAATGGTGAGTTTTTTGATGTTAACGTCGAAAATGGTGCGACAATTGCACGAGGAGATCGTTTGTTGACCTTTGACCGGCAGGCGATTCTGGATAAAGGCTATCAATTATCGACACCCGTGATCGTTACAAATTGTGGACCAGATACAGTAATCGAGTACGAAACAACGGCCGGAACAATTGAAGTAGAAGGGATTCTGTTTACCGTAAACAACGAAGGATAGGAGTTTGAAAATGAAAGAAAACTTTTTATGGGGCGGTGCGATCTCCGCTCATCAAGTGGAAGGTGCTTGGCAAGAAGGCGGGAAAGGGATCAGTATTGCCGATGTGATGACAGCAGGCACGAAAGATCGGCCTCGGAAAATTACCAACACAATCTTGCCTGAGGAACATTACCCGAATCATGAAGGCATTGATTTTTACCATCGTTACCCGGAAGATATCAAACTTTTTGCGGAAATGGGTTTCAAAGCTTTGCGAATCAGTATCGCATGGACACGAATTTTTCCTTTAGGAGATGAACAACTACCGAACGAAGAAGGGCTGTATTTTTACGATCAGGTCTTTGACGAGATGCAAAAATATGGAATAGAACCTGTTGTGACGTTGTCTCATTTCGAGATGCCCTATCATTTAGTTGAAACCTATGGGGCTTGGCGCAACAGAAAGATGATCGGATTTTTTGAACGTTTTGCGCAAACTGTAATGGAACGCTACAAAGAAAAAGTGCGGTATTGGCTAACATTTAACGAGATCAACAATCAGCGGATCATCGATAATCCAATTTACAGTTTTACCAATTCTGGTGTGATCTTTGACGAGGATGAGGAGAAACTAGCAGGCATGTACCAAGCCGCTCACTATCAGTTTGTTGCTTCTGCTCGGGTCGTCACAGCTGCGAAAAAAATCAATCCTGAGTTTCAAATTGGCTGCTGTTTAGCTGCCACGCCTAATTACCCGCTGACTTCTGATCCTCGTGATCAATTGTTAGCACAACAAGAAGATAATAATCAACTCTATTTCACAGATGTACATGTCCGTGGACACTACCCAAAAAGAATTCTCAATGAATGGCAGAAAAAAGGGTACACGATCGATGTGACAGAAGCTGATCTTGATGATTTGGCAAACGGCACCGTTGATTATATCGGTATTACTTATTATTTAAGCAATACAGTATCTACCCGCTCAGATGCAAACTATCTACATGATCCTTTGTTGGGCAGCAGTGTGCTAACAACGAATCCTTATGCAACGATGACGGAATGGGGCTGGACGATTGACCACATGGGATTGCGCTATATGCTGAATTTCTTGCAGGACCGTTATGAACTGCCGATTTTTATTGTGGAAAATGGCTTTGGTTTTAATGACCAAATGACAGAAACCGGCATTCATGATCCCGAACGGATTGACTATTTAGCTGAACACATCAAACAAATGATGCTTGCCATCGAGGAAGACGGCATTGATGTGATTGGGTATACAGCATGGGGCTGTATTGATCTCATCTCATTTACTACAGGTGAAATGCGAAAAAGATATGGGTTCATCTATGTAGACCGTGACAATGAAGGGAATGGTTCGCTTGATCGAATCAAGAAAGATTCTTTTGATTGGTATAAGGAAGTCATTGCTTCAAATGGAGCAATGTTGAAATAAAAAAGAAGTATCCTATTGCCTATCGGAGACAGAAAAAAGCTAATTTTTATAGTAAGAAAGTCTATTCTAAGAAGTAGGCTTTCTTTTTTTTCTTTTATATAATTTAAATGAAACTGTAAGCGCTTTTCGAACGGAGGAGGAGAAATGACAGATGTACGCCTATGCTTTGATGTAGGGGGGACCTATATCAAATTCGGGGTTTTTACCGAGAAGAATCAATGGCTGGACCGAGGCAAAATCAAAACCCCGAGTAATACGCGGGATGAATTTTTTGCTGCCTTAGCTGCCAAAATAAAAGAAGTCGAGCAAGTGCATATCATCGAAGGGATCGGGCTGAGTTTTCCTGGTTTCATTGATTCAGTAAATGGCCGAGCGATCATGGCGGGGGCGTTGGCTCCTTTACACGGCTGTGCTGTTGTACAAGAGCTGCAGCAGCGTTTAAACAAGTCCTATCCGATCTGGATCGAAAATGATGCGAAATGTGCTGCTTTAGCAGAACTTTCTACCGGCAATGCTGCTGACGTACAAGATTTTGTCATGATCACATTAGGCACCGGTATTGGTGGCGCGCTCGTTCATCAGCGCCAGTTGATTCACGGACATGGGTTTCGGGCAGGAGAATTCGGAATGATGATCACTGATTTTCAAGCATCTTCTTTTGCGACCCTCCATGATCTAGCTTCAACGAGAGGACTGATTGCTGCCTATCGGCGGGCAAAAGCGATTCCTGAATCAGAGGAGATTTTAGGCGAAACCATCATGCAACAGCGGTCGAGTGATCCTGAAACGCAGGAGATCCTGAAACAGTGGGCACGTTATGTCGCACTTGCGATTTACAACCTAGCTGTCACGATGAATCCCGAAAAAATACTGATCGGCGGCGGCATCAGCCAACACCCTGATCTATTAGCTATAATCAAACAAGCAATCAATGAGAACCCCCATTGGCCAGATTTCCAAGTGCCGATCGAGACTTGTCGTTACTATAATGATTCTGGTCTGTTAGGGGCGTTGACATTGATCCAACAAGGAGGAAAAAAATGAAATTTTCAGATGGCGGTTGGTTATTTCGTGAAGGATTTGATGTGAAATTTGCGGTGCATGTCTACGATGCCCGTAAAGAAGAAAACAAATTGGTTTTATATCTGCCTTATAGCTATGTCGGACATAAAGGGGCAACGCTGGATGGCGGATTGTTAACGATGGAAGTCACTACCCCTAGAAGCAATATCATTGGGATCACCCTCTATAACTATAAAGGGGTCCAAGCCAAAGCCCCCGATTTTGAATTGATGACAGAAGCGATCACTCCTGATATTTCAGAAGACGAGCAATCCTATGTTTTTCGCTCGGGAGACTTGCAAGTCGTAATCACCAAAGAGGAAAATGTGACAGCTTCGTTTTATTACAAAGAACAGCTGATTACCCAAAGCAAGCCTCGCAGCAAAGCCTTAGTGATCGATCCGCAAGCAAATACCCATATCAGCGAGCAGTTGACTCTGGATGTGGGAGAAACGATCTATGGTTTAGGGGAACGCTTTACTAATTTCGTGAAGAATGGCCAAAGTGTTGATATTTGGAATGCCGACGGGGGGACTGGTACAGAGCAAGCTTATAAAAATATTCCTTTTTATGTAAGTAATAAAGGGTATGGCGTCTTTGTCAATTCACCAGATCGGGTGCAATTCGAAGTGGGGAGTGAAAAAGTTTCGCGTGTTCAATTCAGCAATCCAGGACAATCGCTGCAGTACTTTGTGATTGCCGGCGATGAGTTAAAACAAGTGATTCAGCGCTACACTGATTTGACGGGGAAACCGTCGTTGCCGCCTGCGTGGTCCTTTGGTTTGTGGCTAAGTACCTCGTTCTTGACGGATTATGATGAACAAACCGTGACGTCTTTTGTAGACGGTATGGCAGAACGTGATATCCCTCTTGAGGTCTTTCATTTTGACTGCTTATGGATGAAAGAATATGAGTGGTGCAACTTCACGTGGGACGAACGAACTTTCCCAGAACCTGAAAAAATGCTGCAGCGCTTGAAAGCCAAAGGATTGAAAATCTGTGTCTGGATCAATCCTTACATTGGGCAAAAATCACCCTTGTTTGATGAAGGGATGGCGAATGGCTACTTTTTGAAACGCGCCAATGGAGATGTCTGGCAATGGGACAAATGGCAAGCTGGTTTGGCGGTCGTCGACTTCACCAATCCTGAAGCGATCGCTTGGTACAACAGCAAGCTGCGTGCCTTATTAGACATGGGTGTGGATTGCTTCAAAACGGATTTTGGTGAACGGATTCCCACCGATGCGGTGTACTATGATGGCTCTGATCCAGAAAAAATGCACAATTATTACGCCTATCTTTACAATAAAGTCGTCTTTGACTTGCTGAAAGAAGTCAAGGGAGCAGAAGAAGCCATCGTTTTTGCGCGGGCAGCTTCGGTTGGTTCACAACGCTTGCCTGTACACTGGGGCGGCGACAGTACCTCAGATTATCCATCGATGGCAGAGTCGCTGCGGGCAGGTCTGTCCTTTGGGTTAGGCGGCTTTGGGTATTGGAGCCACGATATCTCAGGGTTTGAAGCTGGCTCAACTCCAGACCTCTACAAGCGCTGGACACAATTTGGTCTGCTGTCTTCCCATAGCCGTTACCATGGCAGCTGGGAATACAAAGTGCCATGGGTCTATGACGACGAAGCCGTGGCGGTAGCTAAAGCCTTTACCAAGTTAAAACTGTCCTTGATGCCTTACTTGCAAGCCCAATCGGTGCTAACCGCTCAAACGGGGATTCCGATGATGCGGGCAATGGTCTTAGAGTTTCCTGAAGACGAGATGACCCATCATTTGGATCGCCAATACATGCTGGGGGAACACCTTTTAGTGGCGCCCATTTTTAATGATCAAGGAACAGTCTCATTTTACGTACCGAAAACGAAGGGGCATTGGATCGACTATTTATCTGGCAAAGCTTACGAGGGCGGACGCTGGTACCAAGAAACCTACGATTATTTCCACTTGCCACTGTTAGTCCGACCAAATCAAGTCATTATCGAAGGCCATGAACAAACCAAAGCAGTCTATGACTATGCCCAACATCCAACGATCCATCTCTTTGATCCGCAAGACAAGACCGCTGCCGTTATCTATGATCACCACGGTGAGTGGCTTGGCGAGGTGGCTGTCGAAAGAGTCGATCAAGAACTGATCGTCAAGCTGACTGGCATCCAGCAAGCATCCTTGCAGATACACACGACTTCTGGAAAAACGAGCCATGAGCTAACGGCTGACCAAACCACGATAAAGGAGTTCTAGATGCCCATGCGAACCATTACGAATCCAATTTTGCCTGGATTTCATCCAGATCCCAGTATTTGCCGTGTCGGTGAAGACTTTTATCTGGTGACGAGTACCTTTGAATATTTTCCTGGATTACCAATCTATCACAGTAAAAACTTGGCAGACTGGCAGCTGATTGGCCATGGACTTTCGCGACCTGAGCAGTTGCAGCTACCGACGAAAAACCCCAATGCTTTTGGTCTGTATGCCCCAACCTTGCGTTTCATCAAGGACCGCTTTTACCTCGTTTGCACCAATGTTGGTGCAAACGAAGGAGGAGAAGGCAATTTTCTGATTTGGACGGATGACATCGCTGGTGAATGGTCTGACCCGATTTGGCTGGACACCCCTGGGATCGACCCAACAATTTTCGCAGATGACGATGGACAGACCTATTACTTAGGCACCCATAAGGAGATCTATCTGCGGACGATCGATTTGGCTTCTGGAGATCTAGGCCCGCGGCAAAATATTTGGACGGGCAGCGGAGCGGCTGATCCAGAAGGCCCCCACTTGTATAAAAAAGACGGTTATTACTACCTGTTGATCTCCGAAGGCGGAACGTCCTATGGGCATATGCTGACCATGGCCCGCAGCCGTTCCTTGACGGGACCCTATGAAGCATGCCCCAACAATCCAGTGATGACCAATCGCAGTACGAATCTGCCACTGCAAGCCGCAGGGCATGCGGATCTCGTGCAAGACACTAAAGGCAACTGGTGGGCAGTCTGTCTAGCAGTACGCCCCATCAGCTATCCTTTGAGGCATTTGTTAGGGCGGGAAACATGCCTACTGCCAGTAGACTGGTCAAACCCATGGCCGGTGTTTGGCGAAGAAGGTCATTTACCAGAAACCATTCAGGTAGACACAATGGCGGCACCAAAGGAAACACAAAAGAAGAGCAGCAAGCCTGATTACGTGACTTTATTCGAATGGGACCCGACGTTGATTGAAGAAGAGCCGCATGGCTTCTTGCTGCATCCTAATCAGACGGGTCTGTCTGATCAAGGCAAACTTGCGGCTGTGTTCCAACGGCAAACCGCCTTTGATCAACAATTTCAAGCAACCTTTGATTGTCGGCAACTAACGGATGGACAAGCGGGATTGACGGTTTTCTTAAATGCCACCCATCACTATGAGGGATACCTGGAAAAAACGGCGTCCAGTCAGCAGCTAGTTTTCCGCCGACAAATCGGCTCCCTATGGAAAGTGGAAAAGAAACTGCCTTATGCAGCAGATACAGTCACCTTGCAGCTGAGCGCAGATAAAGAAACTTATCGTTTTTCTTTTGTTGATGAGCAAGGACAAGCACAACCTTTAGGTAGGGGAGAAACAAAATATCTGACTACTGAAGTTGGCGGTGTCTTTACTGGGATCATGGTAGGCTGCTATGCTAGCGCCTCTTCATCCCAACAAACCCTTCGTGTGCGGGATTTCTAATCAATCAAAAGCCCCCCTTCGATTTCTGAAACAGGAATCGAAGGGGGGCTTTACTGTTTTAGCGTGGAGAAAATGAATCTTGGCTTAGATCGTGGATCCGCAAGGTGACTTGTGTGCCGCTGCCCAGCACACTCTCGATCGACAAGCCGTATTCAGGTCCATAAAACATTTTGACCCGATGATTGACGTTGGCTAGCCCAATGTTCTTTTTGGCATGGGTGGAGGGCGTCTTGATTTTTTGCTGCAAGCGTTCAAGTTTTTCTGGCGGTATCCCGCTGCCGTTGTCTTGTACCACGATCACCAGATCATGGCCGTCTTTGGTAATCGTCAAACGGACAAACCCTGGATAGGTGATGCCTTCCAAGCCATGGGAGATGGCGTTTTCCACCAATGGTTGAATCAGGAGGGGCAATATTTGGACTTCTTTTTGGTCGATCTCATTGGAGACTGAATAGGAAAAGTTGACTCGATCGCCAAAGCGCATCCGCTGGATCTTGACATACACGTGAACCGCGTCTAAGGACTCTTCTAAGCTCGTTCGCTTGGTTCCGTGGGCTTCTAGCGTATAGCGCATCGATTTTGCCAGTAACTTAATGGCATAAACGACGTCAGAATTGCCAGAAGTCAGCGCCATCATACGAATCGTTTCTAATGTATTGAACAAGAAGTGGGGGTTGATTTGCCCCGCTAAGATATTAAATTCCATTTGCTGCTGCTGAGTCAACAGCTCTTGCTGTGCCAAACGTGAACGGTAGATCTCTTCTTCTTTTTTCTTGATTCGTTGAATGATCTTGTGGAAATCAAGAGAGATCTGTGAAATCTCGTCTTCGCCGCTGATATTTTGAAAGAAATCATAATCCTCGATCGAGGCAAAGTAGACCGCCTGCTGCAGTTGAGAGATTCGTTTGGTAAAGAATCGAGCAAAGAGAAAGACGATGATGAAAGTAGTGATCAAAATCACCAAAACGATCGTGCTCCACCGGATCAGATTGGTGCGTAGATTGCTATAGGCATTTGTATCCGCACTATAAATCGTGATGATGTCTTCTTTGTTACTCATGGGTAAGGTGCTTTTGGTGAGCATCACCTTGGTACCATCATTTTTTAAAAAGGCAGCACTCGTTTGCGGCTCAGAAAGAGCTGTCAGCTGTCCCGGTTCCCCAACTTGATTGATTTTGTCGCTATAAAAGATGACATCATCATTTAACTGTAATTCCAATTCATAGGATGAATTACGAAGTCGGTTACTGAGATAATTGTAATCGACTTGGATCTCCAAAACGGCTGTTTCTTTTGATAAAGGCAAAGGCAACGTTTTATAAAGACTCAAACGATTTGCTTTGTAATCCTCTGGCATCGTCATCAAAAAAGCATCGGGTTGCTTGAGCGCTCGTTGGTACCAGGCGGTCGCTTGAATCGTGTCATCTGCCTGTTGAAAATATTTATAGTTCGGAATGGTTTGATTCGTTGTATAGATGGTTAATTTCGCAATCGAGGTTTGAAGATTTCTGATCTCATCTAGCTGATCATAGCTATTGATGTCCACGATCGCTTCTTGATCGTCAAGGTAATTGGCAGTTAAAAGTTGACGTAGATGGGTATCGTTTGATAAGGAACTCGCCGTGTTGGTCAGTGTGTTTGTTGTATCAAAAAGAACAGATTTGACACGCTGCGCATTCAACTCTGCCAAGTGCTGGTAATTGCCTGTCAGCTGTTTGGTTGAATCGTAGACCAATAAGAGACCTATAGTCACTGTGGATAAAAAAACAACAGGTAGATAAAGAATGAACAATTGTCGCCGAATGGAAAACTGACTCAGACGACGAAAAAGTGAGAGATGACTGATTCTTTTCATGCTTGTTGATTACGAAAGATAGAAAGCAACAGGAACGAACTACAATAAATAACAAAAGAAAAGCCAAAAATCAACAAGAGAAATTTAAACAACGGAAATAAAACAACAAAACAAAACGCAGCGATAGGAATAAGTGCGAGAGCTAACGAACGGATAGGGTCCGCGATCGGTAACAGAAACGCATTTTTTAGTGTTTGCCTAAAGCTGTTTTCATAACGTCCAATTAAGGCAAGGCAATAGACTAATACAATAAACAGATAAATAGCTGTAACAATTAGAACGAAAGCAAAAATACTGGCAAGAATGGTTTTTGAGGAAAACCAAAACAAGCTACTATACAGTAGTGCTACCATGGGGAGCCCAAGAAGGAGAAAACTACCGGTGGCTTTCATAAAGTTTGCTCGTAGCGCTCGCACATAGCCTACAATCAATTCACCACGCTCCTCATCCGCATAACGAATCGTCACTTCATAAAGGGCAGCTGTCGCAGCACCAATCGTAATAATTGGCAAACAGCTAATGATATATAGTAAATTTAACAATGTGAATTGTGAAAAAACGGTGGTTATTTTGTACAGTTGACCATCAGGATTGTACTTCATTTTTATCCCTCCAAAATTGATATATTCCTATAGTACTCGCAAAAAACAAATTTTGAAAGCCTTACCATTTGAGCGGTTTCTAGCGAAAACATTGATAGATCAACGTTCTTTATAAATAAAAGAAAAATGAAGTCTAAAATGTACGGATTGACCTCTATTTTTCACAGGTGGCAAATAAGCATTCAGGTGCTAGTATTAAAAATGTAAAAGCGGTTACAAAAAAAGGGGGAGGAAAATGGAAAGTAAACTAAGCAGTGTCCCAAGAAAAAATAAGCGGGTGACACGAGAAGGGAAGATTTTGTTTTTATGTATCGTTCCCTTTCTGATTCTCGTGTTTTTGTTCTCTTATTTTCCTTTGCACGGATGGATTTATTCACTTTATGATTACAAACCAGCATTAGGTTTAGCGCGCAGCGAGTTCGTAGGCTTCAAATGGTTTCGACTTCTTGTCTCTAGTCCAACACAAGTGGATCAGATCGTACAAGTAATGAAAAACACCTTTGCCATGAGTTTTTTAGGGATCGCCACTTCGATCCTACCAGTAGGCTTCGCCATTTTACTGAACGAAATCAAGTGCAAATGGTTTAAAAATTTGGTTCAAACGCTGACCACGCTGCCGAATTTTATCAGTTGGGTTTTGGTGTATACGATTGCCTTTAGCTTATTTTCTTCAACAGGGCTGGTAAACACGTTGCTGCAAGAATGGGGCTTCGTTACCGATCCAGTCAAATTTTTGGATAGCGGCAATCATACGTGGCTGATGATGTGTCTTTGGAATATTTGGAAAGGCTTGGGCTGGGGTGCCATCATGTATCTTGCAGGCATTTCAGGAATTGACCCCGAATTGTATGAATCGGCACGAATCGATGGGGCGAATCGTTTCCACCTGATGCGTCATATCACACTACCTGCCTTGATGCCGACGTTCCTTGTGATGTTGATGCTGTCTATCGCCAACTTGCTGAACAACGGAATGGATCAGTACTTTGTCTTCCAAAATGCATTCAATCGAAATACGATCCAAGTCCTCGATTTGTATGTCTACAATTTAGGGATGGGTGGAAATAGTCTATCGCTAGCGACCGCGATCAGTATGCTAAAAAGTGTCATTTCTGTTGCCTTGTTAGCCATCGTCAATATTGCGTCGAAAAAAATTCGGGGCACTTCCATTATTTAGGAGAGGAGGATATCTATGGAACTATCGATTAGTGAAAAGAAAAAGGCGAAAAAAGTACCCAAACGTGAAAACCTGACGTTTAGTATCCTCAATTATACCTTTTTCTTTCTGATTACGTTGATTTGCGCGTATCCTTTTTATTACTTGATTATTAATTCAATCAGTAATAATGAGTTGAGTGCGTTAGGACAAATTCGCTTTTTTCCACAAGAGATCCATTTTGAAAACTACAGTCAAGTGTTACAACTAAAAGGGTTGCCTCTAGCCGCAACGGTTTCGGTGGCTAGAACGGTGATTGGTACCGCCGCGACTGTCTTAGCTTCAGCCTTCTTAGGCTTCATGTTTACCCAAGAAAAAATGTGGAAACGAAAATTTTGGTATCGCTTTGTCGTGATTACAATGTATTTCAATGCAGGGTTGATTCCATTATTCATCACGATGAAGACATTAGGTTTAACGAATAACTTTTGGGTCTATATTTTGCCGGCTGTCGTTCAGCCCTTTAATATCATCTTGGTGAAAACCTATATTGAGTCGATCCCCAAATCATTGCAAGAAGCGGCTGAAATGGATGGAGCTGGCATCATTCAAGTATTCTTTCGGGTAATTTTACCCAACTGTACGCCGATTTTAGCAACAGTAGCGATTTTCTCGGCAGTGGGTCAATGGAATTCCTTCCAGGATACACTGATTTACATTACGGATCAAAGTCTCTACTCCTTGCAATACCTTCTTTACACGTATATCAATCAAGCCAATTCGTTGGCACAAATGGTCAAAAATACCTCGGGATCACTTTCCAGCATCGCTTCAGCAGCAACAACGCAGACGCCGACGTCGATCCGCATGACCGTTTCAGTCATTGTTGTTTTACCAATCATGTTCATTTATCCGCTATTCCAGAAGTATTTTGTTAAAGGAATTATGTTGGGTGCGGTGAAAGGCTAATAAAAAGAAAGAGGGAAGAAAATGAAAAAAATGTCCAAATATGTAGCAAAAGGTTTGTTAGGCATGACATTGCTAGGTAGTTTAGCCGGCTGTGGAGGAGCAGCTGAATCTGACACAGATGCTGCTTCCAGTGAAAGTGGCTACGATGAAACGATCACGATCGATGTCTATAATGGGCTAGCCAACTATATGGGGATGCAAGAAGGTTGGTTTGCCAAAATCGTGCGGGATAAATTCAATATGGAATTGAACATCATCGCACCAAACGTTGCTGGAAACGGTGATACCCTTTATCAAACGAGAACGGCAGCAGGCGATTTGGGTGATTTGATCATTGTTGATAATGGCCAACAATACAACGAACTGGTTGAAGCTGGTTTATTGACCGATGCGAGCGAGTATTATGAAACTATGGAAAACGTTCAGCGCTTCGATGCGGCTGTTCAAAATCTAAACAAAGATGCCGATGGTCTATATGGCTTTCCAACTTCCGTTTCTACCTTAAAGGCCACCGATCCTTCAGAAGGATTAGACCCTACATTTGGTGCTTACGTGCGTTGGGATCTTTATGGGGAGCAAGGATACCCAGAAATCGGGACATTGGAAGACCTGCTTCCTGTGATTCAAAAAATGCAAGAAGACAATCCAACAACAGATTCTGGTAAAAAAGTTTATGGGTTTTCTTTATTCAGCGATTGGGACGGCAACATGATGAATGCAGGCAAACAGCTTGTCACCTACTATGGGTACGATGAATCAGGATTTGTCTTGGCAAAAGCCGATGGATCTGATTATCAAAGCATTCTCGATAGTGACTCTGAATATATTCGTGCACTTAAGTTTTACTTCGAAGCCAATCAAATGGGCTTAGTTGACCCAGAATCAACGACGCAAAATTACGATACACTTTTTGCAAAATTCCAAGAAGGACAAGTGTTATTCTCATGGTGGCCTTGGTTAGGTCAAGCGGCCTTTAATACGACCACGAACTTGACTGAAGGAAAAGGCTTTATGTTGGCACCGATCCAAGACCAAAAAATCTTCTCTTATGGCGCGGAAGTATACGGTGGCAAACAATTTATCGGGATCGGTTCTAATGCCGAAGACCCAGAACGAATCGCAGCCTTCATTGACTGGCTCTACTCTTCAGAAGGTGTGTTAGCAAATTCTTCTCAAACAAGCGGCAGTAGTGGTCCAGAAGGGTTGACTTGGGAAATGAAAGACGGCGAGCCTGTCTTAACTGAGTTCGGAAAACAAGCATTGCTAGATGGTGATGGGGATGTGCCAGAAGAATATGGTGGCGGAAGTTACAAAGATGGCGTATCTGCACTCAACGTCAATACGGTATTACCAATCGATATCAATCCTGATACAGGCTTCCCTTATGCTTATACGATGTGGGAAAGCTATCAAAATGAAACAACCGATCCTGTAAAAGAAGATTGGTCAAAAAATATGGGTGGTGCAGAATCCACCATTGGCTATTTAGAGGAGAACGACCAATTGTTAGTTGCCCCTGGTGCCAGCTATGTAGCGCCAGAAGATAGTTCAGAGATCTCTACGTTGCGGAACCAAGCCAAAGCGACAATCATCGAGTACTCTTGGCGAATGGTTTTTGCCAAAGATGAAGCAGAATTTGACCAATTGCTAAAAGAAATGCAAGAAACAGCAGATGGTCTTGGCTATCAAACCGTTTTGGAATTTGACATGAACAATGCAAAAGATCAAAACGAAAAACGGATAGAAGTAGCGAAAGAATTTGGGGACTAATCAAAAACAAACAAAGAATCGCTCGAGTGATTTGCCAACGGTTCCTTGGCAAAAGTGAGTATACAGCCTTTGGATAAGCAATCACTTAAGAAGATTGATCCAGCACCAGCGGATCAGTCTTCTTTCTTTAAGGAGGAAAACAATGATAGTGGATAAAAAAGATCGTTTGCTTTTTATGGGGGATTCGATCACAGATAGCAATCGAAATTATCAAGCGATACCCGCAGGTTGGTCTTCATGGGGGGACGGCTATGTTCATCTGATCAACGCCTATACCACAGCATTACTCCCGCAAATGGAATTAATGATCGTCAACCGGGGTGTCAGTGGGGATACGGTTGTCGATTTGAAGAAGCGCTGGAAGGATGATGTGTTGGCATTTCATCCAGATTGGGTAACGATCATGATCGGTGTGAATGATGTGTGGCGGCATTTTGATGGAACCTTTGCTCAAACGGAACTAGTGGGGATCGAGAGATTTGAATCAGAGCTGCGTGATTTGATCGAGCAGACCTTGCCAAATGTCAAAGGGATGATTCTTTTGAGCCCGTTTATGGTTGAAGCCAACAAAGAAGATCCATTAAGAAAAATGCTTGCCAATTACCAACAAGTGCTTGCCAAAGTAGCGCAAGAGTATGGTATCCTTTTAGGGGATACGCAGGAAAAGTTTGATGATTTTTTGCTTTATCAATCATCCTATGTCTTAAGCAGTGATCGCGTGCACCCCTCGACTGCAGGACATGTGTTGATTGCAAAAACATGGCTGGAAACAGTCGGTATTTTGGAGGAAAAACAATGATCACAGTAGAAACGATCCAGCAAGTCGCACATCAAGGCCCCTTTTTTCCAAATTGGCAGTCATTGGGCGCTTTTGTTCTACCGGAATGGTTCCGCAAAGCAAAATTTGGGGTCTTCATTCATTGGGGACTGTACAGTGTTCCAGCCTTTCACAATGAATGGTATTCAAGAAATATGTACATCAAAGGCCATCCAGAATATGATCACCATATTGAAACCTATGGTCCACAAAAAAACTTTGGCTACAAAGACTTTATTCCGATGTTTACCGCAGATAAATTTGATGCAAATGAATGGATTCGCTTGATCAAACAAGCCGGTGCCAATTATCTTTTTCCCGTTGCAGAACATCATGACGGGTTTCAGATGTATAAAAGCGAACTGTCTGAATGGAATGCGTCAGTTATGGGGCCGAAAAAAGATATTCTTGGGGAACTAAAAGAAGCCGCAGAGGAGCAAGGCCTGCATTTTTGTACCTCATCTCATCGTGCCGAACATTGGTTTTTTATGGGACACGGTAAGGATTTTGACAGTGATATCAAGGAGCCGTTGGCAAAAGGCGACTTTTACTGGCCAGCGATGCCAGAGCCAGACCATGAAAGTCTCTTTAGCGAGCCATACCCGTCAAAAGAATTTTTAGATGATTGGCTGCTTAGAACCTGTGAACTCGTCGACAACTATCAACCAGAGCTGCTGTATTTTGATTGGTGGATCCAACATGAAGCCTTCAAGGAGCATTTGCAACTTTTCGCTGCTTACTATTACAATCGTGGGGCTGAATGGGGCAAACAAGTTGGTATTTGCTACAAGCACGATGCCATGATGTTTGGTAGCGGTATCGTGGAGATTGAACGGGGGAAATTTGCCGAACCACAACCTTTTTACTGGCAAACAGACACAGCAATCGCTCGTAATTCATGGTGCTATACCACGACATTGGATTATAAAACAACACGTGAGATTTTACAGGATTTGATCGAAGTCGTCAGTAAAAACGGCAATCTCCTTTTGAATATCGGGCCGAAAGGGGATGGTTCGATCCCAGAAAAAGATCAAGCGATCTTAAAAGAAATCGGTGCGTGGCTGGATGTAAATGGTGAAGCCATTTATGAAGCGAAACCATGGCGCAAAGCAGGGGAAGGGCCCACGACCGTAGTTTCGGGCCAATTTCAAGAAGCACAGGCGACGACATACACGAGCCAGGATTTCCGCTTTACGGTTCAGGGGGATGCGTTGTATGCGATTGGCATGGCAAGTCCTGAGAATGGACACGCAAGGATCCAAGCACTGGCACAATCCAAAGACCAAAATTTGCCAGAATTTCACGGCATCATCAAAACCGTCACGATTCTAGGATACGAAGAACAGCCTGTTGATTGGCAAGTGACCGATGAAGGCTTGCAACTAACTTTTGAACCAATTGAAACCGACCAACCAATTGTCTATAAAATTACAATGAAATGAGGCGCAACCCGTGATACATGAAAAAAGATCTGCACTTTTACCAGAAAGCCAAGCAAGTTTAACTACCTATGTCATCGAAAATTCTCCTGAAATGGAACCAGATCGTGTCCGACCAGCTGTCATCATCTGTCCTGGCGGCGGCTATGAAATGTTGTCGGATCGAGAAGCGGAACCTATCGCCATCAAAATGATGAGCTTTGGTTTCCAAGCCTTTGTGTTGCATTATAGTATCAAACCGGCTGTCTATCCGTTAGCCTTAAAGGAATTGGCTGCTGCCGTTCGTCTTGTCCGCACCAATCATGACACCTGGCACGTCGATCCTGAAAAAATCATCGTTGCTGGTTTTTCAGCTGGTGGCCATTTAGCTGCTAACTTGGGTGTGTCTTGGCAGCAACCTTTTCTAGCAGAGGCTTTACAAGGAGCCAATGAAGAATGGCGGCCTAACGGGTTACTATTGAGCTACCCAGTATTATCTAGTGGAGAACTTGGGCACCAAGATTCCTTCCGTTCATTATTAGCAGATCGTTACGAAACAGAAAAAGCCGCCTTGTCTTTAGAGACTTTAGTCAATGAACAGACACCACCAACGTTTCTTTGGCATACGTTAGAAGATGGATTAGTCTTGGCGGAAAACAGCCTCCTTTTTGCCGAACAGCTGCGCAAATTTAATATACCTTATGAGCTACACATTTTCCCTCGGGGCGGTCACGGGTTAAGTTTAGGAACGCCAGAAACCGCCAACAGCGATCAACATGGGATCGAAGCGTCGGTTGTCCGTTGGCCAGAATTATTTGCTGATTGGGTAAAATGGAATTTTTGAGAAACGTTTAATGATCGAAAGAAATAAGCCATTGTCTGCTGAGTTCAGACAATGGCTTTTCATTTCGTTGTTATCAGATAGTTTATTCAGCTGAAAAGACAACTGTTCCTTGATAAAAACTTTTGCTGACGAAGCCTTTGCGGGCAACGAATTCTGCCGTACAAGCAGCTGGTGTCAGCAAGAAATCAGCCGAATCACCAACCTTAGGCCATTGCTGCGCACCGTTTTTATCTAAGGGCACTTTGCCATCAGTAACCAGACCTAGGGCTTGCGTCAAGTCTTCCTGACTTTTGACGGCAAAAATCTCTAAATAGCGCGCCAGCTTTTCTTGTAAAGAACCGTCACCAAGAGAAGACCAAGAATCATAGACATTGTCGCAACCGATATGAACAGCCACGCCATAGCTTTGCAATTCCTTCAGTGGCGGGATCGTTCTTGGGCTGATGGGAATACTTGAAATGATATGGATCTCTAAGTCTGCTAAGTCTTGAAAGACTTCTTTGCGTTCTTCTCCCTCAAAGTCATTTAGACCAAAGGCGTGACTGATCGCTACTTTTCCTTGCATATTGAATTCCTTCGTCAAACGAATCATTTCTTTGACGGTCGCTCTGCCAGCTTCTTGCCGATCATGAAGATGGAGGTCAATACCGACATGCCCTTTTTGAGCAAGTTCAAAAGTTGTCCGTAAGGAAGTTTTATAATCTTGATCGAGTGTATAAGGATCAACACCGCCAATATAAGAAGCTTTGCCCGTTGCTAAGGCTTCTTCAATCAAAGAAGCTGCATTTGAGCGCAGCAAGCCATGTTGGGGAAATAAGACCAGCTCTGAACCAAAAGGCTGTTCGGCAACGAATTCAGTGATCGCATCAAAATAACGCAGCTGAGTCATTGGTTCAATATCGATATGTGAGCGGAACATCACCGCACCGTGAGGTAGTTCTAAATCAATCAGCGCTTGTCCGCGTTCTTTGATCGATAACGGTAAGGCATCTAATTGGGGAATCTCAGTTTCAAATCGTTCCACCAAGCTAGCTGCTGGCGTTACTGGACGCCAAGGAGTACCTAATTTACTTTTGTCCAAATGACAATGTTTTTCGATCAATCCTGGCAACAATAACTGATTTTCCCCATCAATGATCGTCGCTCCGCTTGCTGCCTGCCATTCGGACATCGGCACGATCTCCGCTATTTTTCCATCATTGATCCCGATTGCTGTATTTTCTGTTTTGGTTCCATAAGACCAGTCGCCTTCTTTTAAATAACTCGTCTCAAGTTGTACATTTGTAAGCCATAAATCCAAGAAATCGCCTTCTTTCGTGTTTGCTTCATGGTATCATAACCGCGGCTGGTTCCCAATCAAATCGCTTGCAAAAAAACAGACAAACTAAAACGTTTTAGCAATATAGCTATTTTTCTCTCTGGTAATAGGAATTTTCTCGGAATTTTTTTGTGAAAACGCTTGAATAGAGAAAAATTGTCTGGTAATATGTGGATGTAACGAAAAGGTTTTCGAAAGGAGGGTACTTATGCTGATCTTAAGATTGCTAGCATTTTTAATTGATGGAATAATTATTTTTCTTCCTAGTACAATGCTTAGCTATCTGCTAATGGTGCCTGCTGGAATAACTATTGTTTTGCCTCAATTGCTCTTTGTGGTCTACAACATGGTTTGCTTGAGTAGTTTTGAAGGAAAAACGATTGGAAAGCATTTTGCGAAACTTGTTGTTTTTACGAATCAGCGTAATCTACTAACGGTGGGGATGAGGGAAGTAGCAAAATTGCTCTACTTTTTGCCAATGATCGGTTGGTTGTTTTTCATTGGTTCTTTCTTAGTCTATTTGGGTACGAAAAAAACTTTACACGATATATTAGGACAGAGTACGGTGGGATTTAATAAGAAAGAGGAGAATGATCACTATGAGCGAAACCTCCTTCGATGAATTGTTAGCTGGAAATCCTTTAGTAGAAATCAATACACAAGCTCTGTTTTTGTTAGTTGTTCTTGCCTGGGCTAGTGCGAGTCTTATTGCTTGGAAGTGGCGAAACGAATACCAAGCCGCAAAAATAATTAGAGATTATGCTTATTATGCGCCACTTCACTTAATCGTAGGATTTGTTTTTCTTAACGCAGCAATTGTTCTAGTAATTGGTAGTTATTTAATGGGCTTGATTGTGCTTTTATTTCGGTCCAATAATTATTTTTATAAATAAAAAAATTTTTGAAAGAAACTAAAACGTTTTCTTAAGATCTAGGAGGAAAAAATGGAAACAGCAATGCAGTATTTAAAAGAAGACCCATGGAAAATTACGGAAAAGGCCTTTGATACAAAATGGTTAGGCAAGGCAGAAGTGATTATGTGCTTGGGCAATGGCTATCTGGGGATGCGCTCTGCCACAGAAGAGAAATATGTTGGTGAAACCCGTAATCTTTTTGTCGCAGGAACCTTTAATAAATTCGACGAAAATGAAGTGACTGAGCTGCCCAATGTACCTGATATGATAGGGATGGAACTCCTTTTTGATGGCAAACGATTAGATTTATCAAAAGGCACTTATTCAAACTATTCACGTTGCTTAAATCTGAAAACAGGGGAACTAACGCGGTCCTTTCAATGGAAGCATGGTCAGATCAATGTCGAACTGACCTTTAAGCGATGTGTTTCCTTTGCACAAAAGCATGTGTTTGCGCAACAAGTGATGATCAAGAATTTAGGAAAAGAAGTCACGTTGGAAATTATTTCTGGTATTGATGGACAGATGACAAATAGTGGTTCGCAGCATTTTACTGAAGGAGACAAATCACTCGTCGATAATCGATTTTTACAAATGATGCCAAAGACCACTCAATCTAACATCGCCTTTGTTCTTTCGACAGCACATAATTTAGAAAAAACAGTAGATTGCTATGATGAAACCAAGAAACGGATCGAGATGGGTAGACGAAAAATCTACAATCGTTATTGGCAAACGTTAGCCGCAAATGAGATGTTAAAGATTGAGAAGTTTTCTTCTGTTTATACCAGTATCGATAAAGAATATTTAGGGAAATCACCACAAGAGTTGAAGAGGATTGCTCTTGAAGAGCTAAAAGAGATTCGTAAAAACGGCTATCAGGAATTAGCAAAAGCTTCAGCCGCGGCATGGGACAAAGAAGTTTGGTCCCTTTTTCCAATCAACATTAAGACAGAGAACCCACTAGATCAACTAGCGATTCATTTTGCGAAATACCACCTGCATGTGATGACACCAGCCCATGACGAACGCATGAACATAGGTGCCAAAGGCCTGTCGGGAGAAGGGTACAAAGGACATACATTTTGGGATACTGAGATTTTTATGTTGCCTTATTTTACCTTCACACACCCAGAAATCGCCAAAAAACTAGTGACTTACCGCTATTTAGGTTTGGCTGGTGCCCACAAAAAAGCTGCTGAAAACGGCTATCAAGGCGCCCAATTTCCGTGGGAAGCTGCTTGGCCTGAAGATGGTGAAACTACGCCAGTTTGGGGCGCTGCGGATATTATCACAGGCTTACCAACAAAAATTTGGTCAGGGTTTATTGAACAGCATATTACCAGTGATGTTACTTATGGCATCAAGCAATTTATCGATGTAACGAATGATCAACAATTCGCGGGGGAAAAAGGTTATGAAGTGATTTTTGATACGGCGATTTTTTGGGCGAGTCGTTTAGAGTGGTCCGAAGAAAACAAACGCTATGAAATTCTAGACGTCGTTGGACCAGATGAATATAAGGAGCATGTCGATAATAATGCATTCACGAATCATACTGCGCACTGGAACATTCAATTGGCAATCTCATTATATGATGAGCTGAAAAAGAACCAGTCGGAACTTTTTGGGAAACTGTCGGAAAAACTGTCGTTAAATGAGGCGTATCAAGAATGGCAAGCGAAAGTAGCTGCAATTTATTTACCACAGCCGAATGAAGTAGGAATCATTCCACAAGACGATACCTATTTGTCGAAAAAAGAAATCGATCTCACCAAGTATAAAAATGATTCGCAAGTAGGCACCTTGTTCCATGAGTATAACTTAGAACAAGTCAATGAAATGCAAGTATCAAAACAAGCCGATGTCCTCTTGCTCTTGTTCTTATTTGAGAACCTTTTTCCAAAAGAAGAGAAACGGTTGAATTGGGATTACTATGAGCCAAAAACGCTCCATGATTCCTCCTTGTCATTATCGACACATGCCATCCTCGCTGCTGATTTAGGGGAAATAGCACTTTCTTATGACCTGTTTCAACAAGCGATCAACATCGATATGGGGGAGAATATGCTGTCTTCCAATGAAGGGATCCATGCAGCATCACTCGGTGGGATTTGGCAAATGACAGTCTTCGGTTATGGGGGCGTGCGTTGTTTAGACGGCCAGTTACGAATTGAACCACATTTACCAAAGGCTTGGGAAGCACTTGATTTTGGTATTATGTGGCACCAACAGCCATTACGGATCGAAGTCACACAGGAAGGTTTTACGGTCACTAACCATGGGGAGCAAGCGATCGAGTTTATCGCTTTTGATAAAGTTTATCAGCTTAAAGAACAAATCAAAATCAATTTTTAGGAGGAAACAAAATGACTGGATGGAAAAAAGTAGTAGGAACAGGGCTTCTATTGTCTGTAGCAGCATTGCTGGCAGCTTGTGGCGGGAACGAAGACACCAGTAGTTCGACAGATCAAACGGATTTCACGGGGGATTCGTTAACGATCGGTGTTTGGGGTGGAAATGAGGCGGAAGAAAAATCGTTGGATGAAATGATCCAATCTTTTGAAGAAGCAACGGGTGCTACAGTTGAAAAGAAAGTATATACCGATTATAACACCCAAATTCAAGCTGATATGGCAGGTCGAACTGCACCTGATGTTTTTTATGTGGATGCCTATATGTTCCCATGGTTCTCGGAGAACGGCACACTTGCAGAATTGGATCCGGCTGATTTTGAAAGTGAACAGTTTTATGATAGCTTGATCGATGCTTTTACAACCTCGGATGGACAACTGCAGGCTGTTCCTAAAGATATGTCAACTTTAGCACTCTATTTCAATACAGCGATTTTTGATGAAGTTGGTGTATCGATCAATGAAGTACCAGACACTCTTGAAGCGTATGTCGAATGGCTGCCATCGTTTCAAGAAAAAATCAATGAAGCTTATGGTGAAGGGAATGTTTTTGCCATGAGTTATAACCAAGATATGGCTCGTAACTACCATCTTGCAACGCGTGAAAATGCTCAACCAATCAATGAAGACGGGACGGCTAATTTGGCTGACCCAGCAGTAGTTGATAATCTTTCAATTTTAAAAGAATTGGTCGATACGAACGCAGCGGTTACCCCGCAAGATATCGGAACAGGTTGGAACGGCGAAGCTTTTGGTTCTGGAAAAATTGCGATCATGGATGAAGGAAACTGGGTGTATGAGACACTGAAGACAGAATTTCCTGATATTCCTTTTGTTGTAAAAGAAATGCCAACGTATAAAGGAACGGAAGGGTCAATGATGTTTTCTGTCGGTTGGGGAAAATATGTTGGGACTGAAAAAAGTGCCTTGGCAGATAAGTGGATTCAACACGCTACTGGACAAAGTGGTATGCAAGCTTGGGTAGAAGGGACAGGAACCTTGCCTAGTCGCCAAGATGTTGCAGATGCAGCGAAAATCACTGAAAATAGTGACTTGAATGTTCACTTAGAGGCATGGAATTATGCAACGATTTGGCAAAATGGAACCACTCTAGATACCATCAACAAAGCGTATCAAAACTTTTTACCTAATGCTTTGAATGGAAACATGACCTTTGAAGAAGCGATGGAAGCTGCCGATGATCAAGCGAATGCGGATATTACAGCAAACTAGTCAGATATTATAAAGAGGGGGGAGACCCTCCCTCTTTTCTTTGGAGAAAGGTGACAACACGATGGAACGAAAAAAACACAACTATACAAAAAGCCAATGGCAAGAAATCCGACAGGCGTGGCTCTTTCTGGCTCCAGCAATTATTGTCGTAGGAATCTTTTTCGTCTTAGCTGTTCTCTTTGCTTTTTATCTATCATTCAACGATGTCAATTTGTTTACCAATACGTTTTCTTTTAAAGGGATAGAGAATTATGTACGTATCTTTACCGATCAAAAAGCACGAATCGCACTTAGAAATACGGCCACTTTCGCGTTGGTCGTCGTTCCATTACAAACGATTTTTGCTTTGATCATTGCGTATATTTTAAGTAGCAGAGGAATCAAAGGGAAAAAATTGTTTCGGATGATTTATTTTTTACCGACTCTAACTTCTAGTTCAGCGTTGACGATCATCTTTATGTTTATTTTTAATATTTACGGTCCAGTCAATGACTTATTTATGAATTTAGGATTTTACTCAGAACCAATCAATTTTTTACAAGAACCGGCCTATGCGTTGAAAGTGATTATGGTGATGAATATTTGGTCGACCGTGCCCTATTATATGACGATCTATTTGGCTTCCTTAGTTGATCTGCCTCATTCGTTGTACGAAGCAGCGGAGATCGATGGCGCGACAACCGTGGATAAATTACGATATATTACGATTCCTTATCTAAGACCAATCACTACCTATGTATTGCTGACGGGCATCATTGGTACCTTTCAGATGTTTGATCAGGCGTATATCTTCTCGAACGGATCAGGAGGACCCAACAATTCGACTCTGACCTTGTCACTAATGATTTACCAATACGCCTTTGGACAAATGAACACGATGGGCTATGCGGCTGCATTAGCGATTGTATTGGCAATCATTATTTTTACTACATCACTTCTAGCAGAAAAATTGAACAAAGAAAGAGGGTAACGTCAATGAAAGGAAAAGAGAAAACAAAACTATTGAAAATCCTTCTCTATATAATCTTGATTCTTTATGCAGTGTTGACGTTTTATCCTTTTATTTGGGCAATCGCTGCATCCTTCAAACCTTATAGAGAAATTGTTTCTGGAGATATGAGCTTGATTCCGAATGAGTTTACTCTAGACAATTTTCGTTATGTCTTAGGGCGCTCCTCCTTGTTTATGCGCTGGTTTTTAAACTCCGTGATCATATCGGTTATTGGAACGACCATCAATATTTTATTAAATACGATGGCTGGTTATGCGTTAGCAAGGTTAAATTTTCCAGGACGTGAACGAATTTACTATGGTTTTTTGGCATTGATGATGGTACCAGCTCAAGTCTTGTTGATTCCCAACTACCTGATCTTGATGAATCTAGGGATGTTAGATAGCTTTTCGGCCTTGATTTTACCGGCTGCCATCAATATCGGGAATATTTTTATGATGCGCCAATTCTTTTTATCGTTTCCTAAAGATGTGGAAGAAGCTGCTGCGATCGATGGTTTGGGAAGGTTTCAAACATTCTTTCGTATCGTGATGCCATTAGCAAAACCATCGATCGCGACACAAGCTGTCTTTATTTTTATGGGCTTTTGGAATGAATTCATGAAACCAATGCTATATTTGACTACGCCAAGTAAATATACTTTGACTCTAGGGTTGCAGACTTTCCAAAGTCGAAATGGTGGTGTACGATGGGATCAGACGATGGCGGCAAGTGTGATCACGATCATTCCCATTGTGATCATTTATTTGCTGTTCAATAAATATTTCTTACAAGGAGTGCGAATGGATGGCGAAAAATGATTCGTTTAAAGTAAGTGCAGAGGAACTTTCTCATCAAACACCTGAGTACCTAGAAACATTGTTTGCAGTTGGTAATGGTCAAATTGGCGTGCGGGCAGGGCATCCTTTAAAAGTTAATGAGCGCTATGCGGGAAATCCGGGCTCCTTTGTTAACGGTTTTTTTGATAGTGAGCCGATTCAATACGGTGAATGGGCGTATGGCTATGCCAAAGAGCATCAGACGATCATCAAACTGCCAAATCTAAGAGGCGTGCGCTTACAGATTGGTGACGAGGACTCTAGTGCTTCAGAATGGCAAATAAAGCCTATAAAAATGACTTTAGATTTGAAAAAAGGCGTGTTGGATGAATCCTATAAAGTAGTAACGCCACTGGGTAAAACTTTTGAATTGGTGATGCAGTCTTTTGCCTCAATGGTACGAAGTGAGCTTTACATCTGTCATTATCAGATTAAAAACACAAATTTCTCAGAGCCAATTTCCATGACACACCCGATGGAACAAAAAGCAGCAATTGTTCAAACAGATGATCCTCGGGTTGCCAGTAAAGCGCATCGCTTACGAAAAGCTGATTATCAGGATTATGCGATTTGGACCGCTGAAACTAGTCAACGAAGCATAGCAATTCGAGTGATCAATGGCGAAAAGCAATTACAAGCAGAAGATACGCTTACGACGGTTTTCCAAATGAAATTACTTGAAGATAATCAAAATCCCGAAACACCTTTTAAACAAGAGTTAGCCGATTTTGAAGTTCTCTTGCAAGAGCAACAACTAAGCTACCAGCATTTTTGGGCAGCCAGTGATATTCAAATCGAAGGAGACCCAATTCTTCAAAAAGGGATTCGATTCAATTTGTTTCATTTGAATCAAGGAGCAGGAAGAGATGGTAGAACAAATTTCGCGGCCAAAGGATTGACGGGGGAAGGCTATGAAGGTCATTACTTCTGGGATACGGAAATGTACCTTTTACCGTTTTTTATTTTTACGAATCCTGAAATTGCCAAAGCATTACTTTCTTATCGGGGGAACATCTTACCACAAGCCAAACAACGGGCGCAGGAGCTAGGGCAAGAGGGAGCATTATTTGCTTGGCGGACAATCGACGGACATGAAACAAGTGCTTACTATCCAGCGGGAACCGCTCAAGTTCATATCAATGCGGATATCGTGTATGCATTCCAATTGTATGAACGGGTGACAGGTGATGAGAGATTCATTGAAACCGTGGGTAGTGATGTTGTTTTTGAAACGGCGAAATTCTGGTTGAGCTATGGCGATCTAGTAGAAAAAGAGGGCAAACTTGCCTTTTGCATCAATGGAGTGACTGGACCTGATGAGTACAGTGCCCTTGTTAATAATAATTTTTATACGAATAAAATGGTTCAAAATAATCTATATTATGCCATTGAGTTAGCACAGCGGTATGGTAAATACCAAGAAACAATTAGTGCTTGGCAGCAAGCAGCCGACTTAATGTACTTTGGTTACGATGAACAGCGAGGGATTACGAAGCAAGACGATGGATTCTTAGAACAAGCAGTCTGGCCATTTGAAACTACACCTGCTGAAAAGTATCCTCTCCTGCTGCATTATCATCCAATGGTCATCTACAAACATCAAGTCTGTAAGCAAGCCGATACGGTTTTAGCCCAAATGCTCTATACAGGAGACTTCAGTCTTGAGCAATTAAAAAAAGATTATGACTATTACGAACAAGTGACGACGCATGATTCCTCCTTGTCTCGTTCTATTTTTAGCGTGATGGCGAGTCGAATTGGGGATTCTGAAAAAGCCTATCGTTATTTTATGGATACGGCTTTGATGGATTTAACGGATCTCCAAAAAAATGTTGTCGATGGCATTCACGCAGCAAATATGGGGGGAAGTTGGCTGAGCTTGATTTACGGTTTTGCAGGGTTGTATTACGATCAAGGCCTGCGATTAGCGAATCATTTGCCACAGAAAATAAAAGAACTAAAATTTACGCTCTTTTATCAAGGAGAACCTGTTAAAATCAGTTTAAAGGATCGCGATATTGACTGTCAGTTAGCGGAGACAACCCAATTGCTCGCTACGAAGACTGATGGTGGTATTTGGATAAAGGAGAGATAGCAAATGCGAACAACGATTCGCGATGTGGCAAAGGCAGCCGGTGTATCAATAGCGACTGTATCCAAAGTTTTTAACGGGTATAGTGATATCAACCAGCAAACCAAGCAAGAAATTTTAAAAATAGCGAAAGAATTAGACTATTCCCCAAACATGGCAGCAAGGACACTGTCTTCCAAGAAACAACAAACCATCGCCTTGATTTTAAATGAGTTGAATTTCAACCGAAAATCAACGATGCCTTTGGAAGTGTTGAATGGGGTCTATCGTTATACGGATCAGTCAGATTTTGAGTTTGTCTTTTATGGGACAAGTACTGAGAAACAAAAGCAAAAGACGTTTAGTCAGTTCTGCAATGAGCACAATATCACTGGTGTAGTGATCCAAGGGTTAAAAACCACCGATCCTTACTACCAGGAAGTACAGCAAACCTCTTTGCCGACAGTTCTGATTGATATGGAAATCGACAATCCTAAGATCGGCTTGGTTTCGATTGACAATGAAAAAGCGGCGCAAGAAGCTGTGGATTTTTTGATTGCCAATAATCATCGACAAATTGGCATGATCAACGGGAGTCGTGATGCCAATGTCAGTGAACTTAGAGAAAAAGGCTACCGCGCTTCTTTGGCAGCGCATGGCTTGTTAGTGAATGAGTCGTATATTCAGTACGCCAACTATGAAGAAGAAATTGCCTATTTGATTTGTAAAAATCTGTTAGAAAATAATCAAGAAATCACTGCACTGTTCTGTGCTAGTGATATTATGGCAATCGGAGCGATACGAGGAATCAAAGACATGGGCTTGCGGGTTCCTGAAGATATTTCGGTCATCGGGTTCGATGATATTATTTTGGCTAGCTACGTAACGCCTGAATTAACAACCGTTGCCCAAGATATGGAACGAATCGGTTATGAAGCAGCTGAATTACTAGCAGACATCATCACCAATCAAGCAGAAACGAGCCATCGAAAAATTAGTCCCCATCAATTAAAAGTGCGACAGTCGGTAGAGAAAATCAGCGAGGTTCGCTAAATAAAAAAGACATGACCTTCATGATATGCTCCCCCTATATAGGACACTGAAATATAAAGTGGCTTATATAGGGGGAGTTTGTATGTCTAGAGGAAAAATGAAATTAAGTTCAGAAGAACGGCTAGCTTTTGTAGAAAGAGCTTTAAAAAATGAAGCTAGCATAAACAGCCTGGCCAAAGAAGCACAAGTAAGTTTCAGTACGATAGAAAGGTGGATCACTCTTTATGAGAATGAAGGACCCACAGGTTTACTCCCTACAAAAAGGAATCAATCATACTCAACAGAGTTGAAACTGAATGCGATCCATGATTATTTAGCTGGAACATATGGTAGCTTAAGAGCTGTCGCCAAGAAATACGGGCTTCGTAACAAAAAACAATTAGAAGACTGGTTAAAGATATATAATACTCATAGAAACTTCAAATCAGAAAGTGGTGGAAGTAGAATGAGTAAATCCAGAAAAACAACATTGAATGAACGAATTAAAATTGTGCATGACTGTATTATCAACGGTCGAGACTATGGGAAAACCGCAATTCAGTACCAAGTCTCTTACCAACAAGTTCGGAACTGGGTGTTGAAATACGACGAGATGGGAGAAAAAGGCTTAGAAGACCGTCGAGGGCAACGAGCGGGAAGTAAACCTGCCAGAACACCCGAAGAAGAAATGCGCGATAAACTGGCTCAACAAGAACGACGGATCAAGTTGCTTGAAATGGAAAATGACCTGTTAAAAAAAGTCAGCGAGTTAGAAAGGAGGCGGGATTTGAATTAGTTCGTCATACGTTTGAATACCAATCGATCAAAGAGCTGCACGAGACAAAAAGCTATCCAATTAACACCATGTGTACCCTGCTCCATGTCACAAGATCGGCCTATTATCGTTGGTTAAAAAATCCCAAACTGCCTGAAGTGGTATTGAATGAACAGTTGGCAGACCTTGTTCGTTATATTTATGAAGCAGACAACGATAAAGGATATCGCAGAATCTGTGAAGATCTCGTGAATGATTATGGCTTTCAAGTGAATGACAAGCGTATTCTTCGAATCTGTCGCAAACTTCAAATCCAATCAACCATCAAGCATTCAGGCAATAGTATCACTAAGGCATCCAAGACTCCGTATCATATTGCGAAAAATTATTTGAATCGAAAGTTCTATGCGGATCAACCGAATCAAAAATGGCTAACAGATGTGAGTGAATTCAAGTATTATGAAGGGGCCGAAGTGAAGAAAATCTATTTGAGCGCTATTCTCGATCTCGCCGATCGTCGCATTGTTTCATTTGTCATCAGCGACAAAAATGACAATAAATTAGTCTTTGATACCTTCGATCAAGCAGTCGCCGCCGAACCAACCGCTCATCCGCTATTTCATAGCGATCGCGGATTTCAATATACAAGTAAAGTTTTTTGCACAAAGCTAAAGAAAGCGAAAATGAAGCAGAGTATGTCTCGTGTCGCCCGTTGTACCGATAATGGTCCAATGGAAGGCTTCTGGGGAATGCTTAAGCGAGAAAAATATTATCGGCGAAAGTTTATCAGTAGAGAAAGTCTCGTTGAAATGATCGAGAAATACATGAACTATTACAACAATGGTCGCTATCAACGATGTTTGAAGAGCAAAACACCGATCCAAGTTCATCAAGAATTATTAATGGCAGCTTAATCACTCCCCCTCTTGGACAAGCGAATAGAATAAATCCGCTTAACCAAGAAGGAGGCCAGTCGAGCAAAGTTGAGGTTAAACAAAGTAAAAAACATAAAAACTGCCTACCGAATTTCGGTAGACAGTCGTCAAAATAATTTTATTCTATTTCATTGTCCACTTGACGGGGAGCCCAGCATCATTGAGTGAAGATCATGTCTTTTTTTGTGGAGAAGAAAACTCAAACAAATTGGTCGGTCATATGTGGCAACAACAAAGTGAAAGTCACGACCATTCGTTTTTTTCATAAGAAGCAAAGCACAAGTCAAGCAACTTCTTGTAGAAATTTCCCTTAATGAAAGGGAAGATATACCTATGGAGGTTGCTTGAGTTTGACTCTAAACTAGTAAGCGAGGGAGAGAGAGATGGAAAAATTAAGCCTATTGTTGTTAAGAACACTTTCGAAGCATGACGGTTTTATGACGAGTAAAGCGGCTGCTGCCGAGTTGGGTGTTAGCAGGAAAACCGTTCGCCGTTATGCAGAAGAAATCAACCAGCATCAAGAACGATACGGTTGTATGATTCAAGCGAAAAAAGGGAGTGGGTTGTATTTACAAATAACGAACGAAGAAGCTTTTCAGCGAAGGAAAGAACAAGCGTCACACAATGACGACTTTGTTTCTAGAATTATTGAATTCTTTATTCAAGAAGAAACGTATATTAAGTCCGAAATGCTTTGCGAACGCTTATTCATTTCTCAGAGTAAGCTATCTCAAGAATTGAAAAAGCTGCGACGGATACTAAGCCATTACCAGCTCTCCATTCAAACGAAGCCGTATTACGGAATGAAACTTAGCGGCAGCGAATTTGACTTGAGACGGTTTATGGCTAGTAATTATTTGCAAAGAACCCATATCAAGCAGTTAGAAGAGGGCACAATCAGCGAAGATACACCGTCGCTTCTTCATCAGCAGATAAAAGCGATCGTTTCGTCGGAGTTTTCGCAAAAAGCCTACCCCATGTCGGAGGCTATTTTGAACAATCTGGTGAATCATTTAGCGATCGCTGTCTTACGCATGCAAAGCGGCCGCTACTTGGATCGAAATCTGCCAATCAGCGGCAGGACCAATGATGAACAGACGTTACTAGGAGAGCGAATCATAGCCAGAATTGAAAAAGAATGTGCTGTACACTTTACCGAATACGAGCGAAATTATGTTTTAGGGCAAATCGTTGGTAAACGAGTAGTCCCTAGAAATGAAAAGATGACTGTTTCAGATGAAGCAGCAGAATTGGTCAGCAAAATTTTAAAAGCGATCAAGGAAAGCCGCCAAATCGATTTCAGCAAAGACTTGGATCTGCAAACGATGTTGATGTTGCACTTTGCTCCGCTGATCGATCGGATCGAATTGGGGATCGAGCTGAAAAATCCTTTGTTGAATGAGGTGAAGGTACACTGTAATGTCGCTTATGATTTAGCCATCATTGCCGGTCAAGTCATTGCAAAGCAATTTGAAAAGACCATCAGTGATCATGAACTCAGCTATTTGGCGATGCACTTTGATGTGGCTTTAAATAAGAAAAATTCGCAAACACAGCGCAAGTATATTTTAGTGGTCAATGACCTAGGCCGAGCGGCCAATACCTTCCTTAAAGAGAAATTTGAGTTTTATTTTCGCAATTATATCAAGAAAGTCACGGTATGCAATCAATATGAATTTTTGCAAATGATCGAAGAGCAGGAGTTCGATTTCATCTTTTCTTCGATTCCGCTTCCTTACGAAGGAACGATTCCTGTTATGAATGTTGATTATTTTATGCAACCGGATATGATCAAAAAGATCGAAGCCGCATTGGCCGCTGTCTTCACAGAAGAAGTGCTTTTGAACTACTTTAAGGAATCATTATTCATCTGTGAACAAGAATTTGAAACAAAAGAAGCGGTATTGCATTTTTTATGTCAACAAATCAAAGAACAGTATTCAATGCCTGAGAATTTTGAAACATTAGTTTTTGAGCGAGAAGCCTTTTTTGGAACCGATTTCTTACCGTCGGTCGCTTTCCCTCATCCCAATGCACTGATTGGTTCAGAAACGGTGATTGCTGTTGCAAACTTGAAAAAGCCAGTGTTTTGGTACAAACAGTCGGTTCGTCTCGTTTTCTTATTAGTGATTGCTGAACAAGATCACTTAAAAGTGAAACCGCTGAATGATCATTTGATCAAACAATGTTCTTCGTTGGATAAAGTAAACAAACTAGCTGCGACAACGGACTTTATGACGTTCATTAATTATTTAAAGGAGTAGTGTATGACAAATGAAAAAGTAACCTTAGAAGGTGCGTATAATTTTCGCGATTTTGGCGGCTATCGGACCAAAGAGGGCAAATACGTAGTGACTGGAAAACTATACCGCTCAGACGAATTGAGCAAATTGACAGAAGCTGATCAGAAAAAATTAGCAGCTCTGGGAATTGAGAAAATTATTGACTACCGCAATGCCCAAGAAAGAGCAGACAATGAAGACAAACCCATTGGGAATGCTCAGATACTCTATTTGACGCCAATTGCTGATATTGCTGCTTTAGCTTCTTCAGAAGAAGGGGAGCCAATGGCGCTTTCTGCAGAAAAAATCACCGCCGAAGTTGCAAAAGAATTGATGATTCGGCAAAATTATGAATTTGTTGAAAACAGTCAATGCAAGACCGTTTTTAAAGAAGTATTGGACATTCATTTGGAAGCTGAAGGTGCAGTGGTTCAGCACTGCCGTGGTGGCAAAGACCGCACCGGTTATGGGGTTGCCCTGATTCAGTTACTGTTGGGTGTCAGTTATGAAGAGGTCATGGAAGATTATCTGCTGACCAACGAGTACAAAAGGGAGAAAAATACCAAGAGTCTCAAGCAGATACAAGAAGAAACGAACAACCCCGATTTTGTGGCAGCAATGCGATACTTCAAAGAAGCTGATCGGTGTTTTTTACAAACCGCTTTGGATTTGATTGAGGCTCATGGGGGGATTGAAACGTATGTAAAAGAAGAACTGGGTTTTTCACAGCAGAAAATCCAGCTGCTTAAAGATAAATACTTGCGGGATTAAGTGAAGGAGGACCTTATGAATACACTGAAAGATAAAATACTAGCTGCAGCCGTTCAAGTACAAAACAATATTTATATGAAAGCCATTGCCAATGCAATGATGGTCTTAATGCCCGTCATGATGATCAGTTCTATTGCTTCCTTGATCAATGCGATCGACATTGGGGCAACGCAACAGATAATGGAACAAATTGGTTTGAAAGCATTATTAACCCAAGTCAACGCGATGACGATCGATGTCGTTTCCGTTTATGTCGCCTTTCTAGTTGGCTATAAATTAGCCGAACATTTAAATGCGGATCAACTAAATGCCGGTATCATGAGTTTGGTCTCATTTTTGATCTTGAGTCCGATTTCGACTTTAGAAGAAACCCGTACGATGGAGTTGTCGACCCTTGGCTCCGGTGGGATGTTTGTCGCCATGTTTGGTGGATTGTTGGGTGCCAGAATTTACATTTTATGTGTACAGAAGAATCTGATGATCAAAATGCCGGATTCGGTACCGCCGATCGTCAACAAATCCTTTGCAGCGATCGTGCCAGCAATTATTGTTTCAGCCATTATGGGCATCATCTACGTGGGCATGGCGGCAACCCCTTATGGCACGCTGACAGATATGATCTATACTTGGGTACAAGCTCCACTGACCTTGCTAGGAGCGAATATTCTTGCCTGCATGATCATTGTGGCTTTTATCGAATTTCTTTGGTTCTTTGGCATTCACGGAGTGTTGGCTGTTTATCCGATCTTGATGCTGGTCTTTTACCAACCAGGACTTGATAATCTGGCGGCGTACAGTGCCGGTCAAGCATTACCACATTTGTTTACGATTGGTTTTATTTTGAACAATCGCGGGGCTCGTTCATTTGCAGTCGCTTTACTGGCTATTTTTGGCTGCAAATCAGAGCAACTAAAAGCTGTTGGTAAAATTGGTTTGATCCCTTCCATGTTTGGTATTTCTGAGCCAATCAAATTTGGGATTCCTCAGGTGATGAATATCAGAATGCTGCTTCCCTTGATGTTAACACCGGCTGTTTCCGTGTTGTCAGCATATCTCTTAACAATTGTGGGCTTTTTGCCTTATCACAATGGAGTCAATATCCCAACTGGATTTCCGATTATTTTCGGTGGCTTCTTAGTGAATGGCTGGCAAGGGATTATTGCACAATTGATTCAATTTGTCTTATGTGTCCTCATCTATATCCCTTTTATGCGTCTGCAAGACAAAGCGGCACTAGCTGAAGAAAAGAATCTGCAAACCCAAGCGACAGTCGTTGAGTAACAAATAACGAGAAAATGGAGGAACAATGATGAAAAAAATAGTATTAGTTTGCGCTGGCGGCATGTCTACTGGTGTCTTAGTAAATAATATGAAAAAAGCAGCGCAAGAAAAAGGAGAAACGGTGGCGATCGATGCGTTCTCCATTGAATCAGTAACGACTGCAGCAAAAGATGCTGATTGCGTACTGTTAGGACCGCAAGTTTCTTACCGATTAAATGAAGTCCAAGGCTTAGTTGCTTGTCCAGCAGCCAGTATCGACATGCGCACCTATGGCATGATGGATGGAAAAAAAGCATTGGAACAAGCACTTGAACTAATAGGAGAGTAGAATGGAAGAAAAAGAACAAATTTGTTTTCAGATTATTTCGCAAGCGGGTATGGCAAGGAGTTGCTTTTTTGAAAGTATTCAAAAAGGAAGAGAAGCCCAAAATCTGGCTGCACTGCAAGCAATCGAAAAAGGAAAAGAACATTATCATGAAGCCCATTTGGCACATCGGAAGTTAGTTCAACAAGAAGCCCAAGGGGAAAAAGTCTGGATGTCCTTACTATTAAGTCATGCGGAAGATCTTTTGATGAGCGCAGATATCATGAGTGAGCTTGCAAAAGAGTTTCAAGGGTTGTATGAAGAAATTCAGGCAATTAAGCAAACGATTCAGTCTACTGGCTCCTAACCGAAAATCGCAATAAGAAAAAGAAACGAAGTGTCAGTCTTTTGACAACACACTTGGTTTCTTTTTGCTTAAATTTGACACGCAAGTTGACAGGATTGCTTGAAAGTGTAGGATAGAAGAAAGATGGAACTTTAAATCAAGGCAAGGAGTCGGACGATGAAAGCTTTCAAATCCCATACCGCACTTTTGATCATCAGCAATACGATCACGATCATCCCGTATCTTTATTTCTTATCTTTGAGCAAAGAGCAGTCGCTAAGTGCAGCATTAGCCTTTGCGCTCTTTTATACCTTTCGCATGACAGGGGTCTTTTTCTTACAGACGCTTACGGCGCTTTTCGCACCATCGCTTTTAGCAGCCAGTGTCTTGATCGGCGGCGCCGGCGCATTGGTAGGTATCTTGAGCACTTGGTGGAGCGCTGCACTCTTGCCAGCTGCTGGTTTGTTGGGGATCAGTGCTTCTTGGTTGCCGCCAGCTGACCTGATGGTACGCCAAAAAGCCAAGCTCACTGAACAGCCGCTGAAAAATGATTGGAAGGAGGCGCTGTTCTTTCTTTTGGTTTTACTGTTTGCCTTACGGTTGCCTGATGACCTTCAAGGCGTTGGCCTATTTGGCAGTTATTTTGCACTCTTTGTGCTGGCGGCTAAGAGTAGTCAAACCTTCAACAACCTCCCAAAAAGACCGTTGATGCAGCGCAACCAGTTATTCAACAAGCAATTTTTGTTGTATTTCTTTTTCTTTCTCTTACTGTTTGGCTTGCGAGCAGCCAGGCTGATCAAGTCGAATGCCCTCTTTGAGTGGGCGATCACTGGTTTCTTGTTTCTCTTTGCTTTGCTACTGATCACTTTAACGAAACGCAGTAAGTCGTGGAGACAGCCGCTTCACTTGAACATCCTCACCTTTATTCGGGGAGTGATCGGTAACTTTCTTTTTCTTTTCGGCTCGGTCTATGTTACCGGTCGATTTGGGGCACAAGCGCTCAGTACTCACGTTTACTTGCCTTATGCACTGGGCCTTTTTGGCGCAATGTTTCTCGGAGGAAAACTCGCACGCTTGCTAGAAAAACAGTTAGTACCGGCGTATTTGCTTGGATTGATGGTTGGTGTTCTTCTATTTAGCAGCGATCTTTTGATCCCAATAAGTTTATTTGTCATTAGTTTCTTTAATGCGGGATTGAATCAATGGCTCACGAAACAGTATCTGGCGGCAAAACCGGAAGCAATTGAACAGCAGAGTTTAGCCAAGTATGCCACACAAAGCAAAGGGAGTCTGGTACATCAATTTCTTTTGATGACACTCCTGTTTGTCATTCTTCGTTTTGAACATCAGCCGTTGGCTTTCTTGTTTCAGCTATCAGGAACGACGGCAACGAATCAGACCTCAAGGATCCAAAGCTTTTTAGAGCCAGCAAAATGGGGCTCGATTGCAGGAGTACTCTGTTTGCTAGTAGGCGGACTGGTGGTATTTCGTAGGAATCGTAAAGAAAAATGATGGAGAAATGATTTGGAGTTGATTCGGTGTAATCGACAAAGAGAATGTTAAGTAGTTTTGTATCAACTAGAAAAAAAGATGAAACCAATTATAGGGAATAAAGTCTAAGAAAGAATAATGAACGGTAACTTGAATCGACAAATGATAGCATATATGCTATCATTTGTGTATGGACAAACCTAAGTTTGAGTTTTATGAGCGACCAAATGGACACAATGAATTTATTGAGTTTTTTGAACAGTTACCTGAGAAAGACCAGAAAAAAATGTTAGCAGTCATTGCGAATGTGGAAGAACATGGAATACTGATCGCTCAAAAAATGAAATGGGTGAAAAAACTGGGAGATAACCTATTCGAGCTGAGATCAGGAATGGGAGGAAACATTCAAAGAGCTTTATATTTTCATTGGCTAGGTTCTAAATTCATTATTACCCATGGTTTCACCAAGAAAACGCAGAAGACACCAATTCAAGAAATAGCAAAAGCGATAGAGATCCGAAAAGAATTTGAGGAGGAGATCAAAGATGCCAACAGTTAAATTCAATGATTTTTTAAAAGAAAAAATGAAAGACACTGAATTCAAAGCTGAATATGAAGCTGAAAAAGCGAAACTTGCTAGTGCTGTAGCATTGATGAAAGCGCGAGAAAGTGCAGGACTCACACAAAGAGAACTTGCAGAGCTCGCCGCTGTTCCTCAGTCAACCATTGCACGTATTGAGAGAGGGGATAATACAAGTTTCGAAACATTATCCAAACTTGCTTCCGCCCTCGGAAAAACCCTGACCGTTAGTCTAGTTTAGGTAACGTCTTAGTTATAGATAAACCAAGCGAATATTCTCAAAAAGCAGACACTGTCTTATTTCTAGACGGTGTCTTTTTTTTTGAAATCGCATAAAAACCGAACGTTCAGCGTTTTATCTTCCTTTATGATAGTGAATTTTATTGCACTATTTTCGAATAGCGTTAAAATAAGAACATCGTGTTAGTGAAAAAGGAACATTAAATGAACGGCTTTTTCCTGACAATGTCTTAGAGAACGGGGGAAATCAAACAAATGGCAACCATTCGCTATTTTAAAGGAGATGTTTTCCATACGCCAAGTGATGGAAAATTGGAGTATATAGAAGAAGCTTTGATTCAAGTCGATGACGCAGGGATCATCACGAAAGTTACTGCCAAAACAGATCAGGGGTATGAGGCAGAGCTGGCAAAAGCATCAGAGAATCTGCTGGCTTTATCTGCAGGCCAGTGCTTTTTACCAGGGTTTGTCGATCTGCATGTCCATGCACCGCAGTGGCCGCAAGCAGGGATCGCGTTAGATGAACCGTTAAATGTCTGGTTAGATGAATGCACGTTTCCACTGGAGGCAAAATATGCCGATCCAGCATTTGCCAAAGCTGTCTATCAAGATTTGGTGGCACAGCTATTGGCAAGAGGAACGACAACGGTTCTTTATTTTGCAACGATCCATCTAGAAGCGAGCCTTCAATTGGCGAAGACTTGTGCCGCTCTTGGTCAACGGGGATTAGTCGGAAAAGTCGTTATGGACGATCCCCAAGCCAATCCTGCTTTTTATCGAGACGCGTCAACAGAAGAGGCATTAGCGGATACAGAACGTTTTATTCAAGAAGTACAAGCAATCGCAAAGACTGCACCTCAAGGCGTTTATCCTGTGGTCACTCCGCGATTTGTCCCCAGCTGTACCGATGAAGGCTTGGCAGGGTTAGGCGCATTGGCTGAAAAATATGATGTCCATGTTCAGACCCACTGCAGTGAAGGGCAATGGGAACATGACTTTGTTCAAGAACGATTTGGCAAAACGGATACCGAAGTGCTGCAAGATTTTGGCTTGTTGCGTGAAAAAGCAGTGATGGCTCATGGCAATTTCATCAGCCCAGCTGACGGCGCTCGTTTTGTTGAAACCGGCGCCGCAGTTGCGCACTGTCCCATTTCAAATGCCTACTTTGCCAATGGCGTGATCCCAATCAAGCGCTTGAAAGAACAAGGGGTCACGATTGGTTTAGGAACGGATATCTCCGGCGGTTTTTCACCGAGTTTGTATGACAACATCAAACAAGCTGTGATGTCTTCGAGAATGTTAGAAGATGGCGTGGATGTCACGCTTCCTCAAAACACACGAGGAGTAGCAGATTCTCGTATATCCGTGATCGATGCGTTCTCATTGGCGACAAAAGGCGGCGGTGAGGCACTGAAATTACCAGTAGGTGTCATCAAAGAAGGGTATGCGTTTGATGTGCAAGTGATCGATACGCGACAAAAAGAAAATCCTTTGCCTGACTTCGGTGTGTTCACCTCACCTGAAGCAAGATTACAAAAAATCCTGTACTTAGCAACGATGCAAAATATTCGCCAAGTCTGGGTCCAAGGAAAAAAAGTACACGAAAAACGAGGAGAATGAGACAGTGGAATCAACGAAAAACAAACATTTAACGATCGGAATGAACGAAGACATTCCCTTTGGTCAAGCAGTACTTTTAGGATTACAGCATGTGTTGGCAATGGACGTGTATGTGCCGCCATTTATTATCGCAACTGCGGTGGCGATGTCCTCTTCAGACGCATCAGGTTTGATCCAATCGACCTTTTTAGGAGCAGGGATCGCTTCTTTGATCCAAGTCCTCTTTTTCTTGAAATTACCCGTATGTCAAGGACCATCCTTTGTACCCGTTGGAGCGATCATCGGTATTTATTTTGGTGCCAACGGTATGGACACGGTGTTAGGTGCCAGCATTGTTGGTGCCGCAGCAGTCATTTTACTAGGTTTTACGGGCATTTATAAGTATATCGTTCGTCATTTTATTCCTACGATCGTCAGTGGAACGATCATTATGATCGTTGGGTTGACATTGCTGCCAACGGCCTTTACCAGCAATATCTATCCTGCCACTGAAACGCTAAGTGCCAATCAAAACATGTTGTTAGCTGCGATTACTGCGGCGATTTTGATTTTGTTTTCCATGCTAGGCGATTATTTTCCGGGAATGGGTAAATATTTCCGAATCAGTTCGGTCATTATTGCTTTGGTTATCGGTACCGTGATTGCTTCCTTTATGGGAGGCGTTGATTTTCAGTCGGTGGCGGATGCTTCTTTCTTTAGTCTGCCAAAACTGGTATTTCTAAACTATGGCCTGCATTTTGATGTTTCAGCGATCTTAACGATGCTAGTGATCTATATGGTGCTCCTAGCAGAAACAACAGGGACTTGGTATGCGGTCAGTTCTGTGACAGAAGAACCTGTTACAGATGAACAGATCAATAAAGGCGTGATCGGCGAAGGATTAGGCTGCTTGGTTGCCGCCTTAGTAGGAACGACCCCTGTGACTGGTTATTCTACCAATGCAGGGATCATTTCGATCACCGGGGTTGCTAGTAAAAAAGTCTTTGTGATGGCATCCGTCTGGTTTATCCTATTGTCCTTCATGGGAAAACTTTCAGCCTTGATTCACGCAGTACCTTCTGCTGTCATCGGTGGCGTGTTCGCGGTCGTCTGCGTCATTATTTTGTTGAGCGGCTTTCGGGTCATTAAGAATGAAGAGTTTTCCGAGCGTGAGTTGTATATTATCGGGGTACCGTTGATTATTGCCATTGGCTTGTTGTTTATGCCAGCAGAAATCAAAGAATCCGCTCCTCAATTCTTACAATATTTATTAGATTCACCGATTGCTTTAAGCGCTATTGCGGCGATCGTCATGAATAAATTGATCCCAGTGAAGAAAAAATAGAAAGTAAATGAGGAATGAGACCTTGTCTCGTTCCTTCTTTTGTTACAATCCTGTGTAAAAAGAGGGTTTTTTGTAATATAGGAAAGGTTTTCTAAGGTTAACTGGTTTACCTGAAAACAAAATAACTGTAATGTTAAAAATTACAGCAGAGTAAAGCTTGATATGATAGGATTCTCAAATTCTTACGAAACGTAAGGCAACTGTCGTTTTCGTAATCATCTGTAATGAATTCTTTACCTATGAAATATTCTTCGATGTTAGACTTGTTTATGCGCTTGAGTCATCTCAAATGACGCAAAATGAGTTTCAAAGAAGGAGATTTAATTATATGAAGTCTTTAAAAACTGTTTTACTTAGTACAGCTGTCCTTGCCGGTTTCGGCCTTTTCTTAGGTGGGAAAGACGCCTTTGCAGACGAACAATACACTGTTCAATCTGGTGATACATTATCAACAATCGCTACTAACTTTTATGGTTATAGCTCTGATGATACGATCAATGCGATCGTTGAAGCAAACGAGATTGCTGATAAAAACTTGATTTTTGTTGGGGAAGCATTGATCATCCCTACAGATGGCACTGCAACTTATACAGAATCTGCAAACACGACTGCTGCAGCAAGTGTACAACAACCAAGTGAACCAGCAGCTTCACAATCAAGCAACACACAATCTGCTGCTGCAAGCACACAAAGCAGCTCAAGCTACAGCTCTTCAGCTAGCGGCTCAGAAGCTTCAGCAAAAGAATGGATCGCAAACAAAGAATCTGGTGGTTCTTACACAGCGACAAACGGACAATACTATGGCCGTTACCAATTAACCAACTCTTACTTAAATGGTGACTATTCAGCTGCTAACCAAGAAAAGGTTGCCGATGAATATGTTGCATCACGTTATGGTTCTTGGTCTGCTGCCAAAGCATTCTGGGAAGCAAATGGTTGGTACTAAGATTCTCAAATGAATCTTGTCCATGACATCTAGTAATCAATTGCCCTTATTGGCGAGTACAACTTACTCGCTGATGAGGGCTTTTTTGTGTCTTCTGAGAAAGGTGAATGAATGTAACGCCGCTTACAGCTGCATGTAACGTCATTATCAGTCGACATGCCACTGATAAAAAATCCCTTTTTCCACGACAACCATGTATAATAGTAGGAAATAGAGCAGCAAGCGATTCAATCTGTCAAAATTGAGGCAGAAAATGGCGATTTTGATAGCAGAAAGTGGGGGACACACAATGAGTACATCGATTGAAGAAAAAATTGCACAAAAAATGCAGCGATTTCAAGCTTTTGGGGAAGGCTTGCCGGGAGCCAAAGTCTATTATCGCAAAGATTGGGATGCAATCTACTTTGATTTAGTAGGAAAGCAGTTTGGGATCATGAGTCCACAACCAGAAGAAACAGCGTTTTTGACTTTGAAAAATCTGCCCGAGGTCAACGAAACGCTGCGAGAGCAATTTCCTGACGTGATCATTCCAGGGTATTATGCCAATAAGACCCATTGGAATACCATCAAGTTGGCATCTGATGCCTTGATGGAAGAAAACATCGAACAAATGATTTTGGTTTCCTACGATTTAGTCAAACAAAAGCTGACAAAAAAACAAAAAAGTGAGCTGGAAAACAGCGAATCGTAAGTCAAAGATTTAGCGACAAAAAATAATCAAACCAGTATCGAGGATCATCATAATCCCTTTACTATTCGTTATTTTCGACAACATTTATGCAATATTTTCAAAGAGCTTTCATGAAAGCTCTTTTTGTTTTATTTGTTCGCTTGTTTCCCGTCGTGATCCATGGTAAATTGTTGTGCAACCGAAATTTTTTGGCAGTCTTTTCTGCTAAACACAAAGGAGTGGTACGTATATGGATCTGGTCTTACGCCATGTCAAAAAGTACAAAGCGGCAACCGGCATTGCCTTATTATCGGTCATTTTAATGGTCGTTGCTGCATTATGGCAGCCGAAGCTCTTGCAGCAAGTGCTAGAATCAATTATTACCGAAAACAATGATGAAATGAAAAAAATTGGTGTGCAGCTGATTGGGCTAGCATTGCTAGGCCTTGTTGCAGGGATTATCAACACGATTTTTTCTGCGAAAGTGGCGCAAGGCGTTAGTGCCGATATTCGGGAAGAGATGTTTCGGAAAATCCAGACATTCTCATTTGGTAATATCGAAACCTTCTCGGCAGGAAACCTAGTGGTGCGCTTGACCAATGACATCACGCAAATTCAAAACTTAGTGATGATCTCGCTGCAATCGTTGTTTCGCATCCCGTTCTTATTTATCGGTGCCTTCATTTTGGCGATGACAACTATGCCGCAACTTTGGTGGATCATCGTCTTACTAATTATCGCTGTCCTAGTGATTACGGCACTCTCCTTTACACGGATGGGCAAACACTTTATGATCATCCAGAACTTGATCGACAAAATCAATGGGATTGCCAAAGAAAATTTGATGGGGATTCGTGTGGTGAAATCTTTTGTTCAAGAAGAAAACCAGCTACAAGGCTTTTCCAAAGTCAGTGAAACGTTAACGAAGCATAATATTATCGTAGGAACCCTGTTCTCTGTAATGATCCCCTCCTTTATGCTGGCAGCCAACTTAGCCGTCGTCGGCGCGATCTTCTTTGTCAGTGATCTAGCGAAAGATGATCCAACCTTGATTGGGGGAATTGCCTCATTCATGAATTATTTGATGCAAATTATGATGGCGATCATTATCGGCGGCATGATGATGATGATGACATCGCGGGCTGCAGTTTCGCTTAAACGGATCAAAGAGATTCTAGATACCGAACCGGATCTGCAATACCAAGATGTCCCAGAACAAGAGTTGTCTGGAAGTGTCGCTTTTGAAAACGTCAGCTTCCGTTACCCTGGGGATGAAAAAAATGCCCTAACGGCTATCAGTTTTACCATCAAACCTGGTGAAATGATTGGGATCGTAGGGGCGACTGGTGCCGGCAAATCAACACTGGCGCAGCTGATTCCTCGTTTGTTTGACCCAACGGAAGGTGTCGTGCGAGTTGGCGGCGTTGACTTGAAAGAAGTCAATGAACAAAGCTTGCGTAAAACGGTCGCTTTTGTCTTGCAAAAAGCGATCCTCTTTTCAGGAACGATTGCCCAAAACTTGCGGCAAGGGAAAAAAGACGCCTCAGAATCTGAGATGTCTCGCGCAACGGAAATCGCCCAAGCCAGTGAATTTATTCAAAAATTGACCGCTGGGTTTGAAGCGCCGGTCTCCGAGCGCAGCAGCAATTTTTCTGGAGGGCAAAAGCAACGCTTATCGATTTCTCGAGGAGTGATCGGTGAACCGAAAATTTTGATTTTGGATGATAGTACGAGTGCATTAGATGCTCGTTCGGAAAAATTGGTTCGCGAAGCGTTTGAAAAACAATTAAAAGACACGACAACGATCATCATCGCGCAAAAGATTGCCTCTGTTGTGAAAGCCGACCGCATCTTCGTTTTAGATAATGGACGTTTGGTTGGTGAAGGAAGCCATGAATTTTTAGCCAATAACAATGCCATCTATCAAGAAATCTTCGCAACACAGAAAGGAGAGGAGTAACCATGACAGATTTGTTCAAAGCGAATAAATTTTTCTACCATTACTTAAAACAATACAAGTGGTCGTTTCTATTCATTTTTGTGACGGTGATTCTGGCAACGTATCTGCAAGTGCAGGCGCCAGTCTTTGTCGGAGAAGCGTTCCAAGAGTTGGCGAATTATGTTGGTGGTTTGATGCAAGGGGTCGATGATAAATCAGCTTTTCTATCGATCATTTGGAAACTGTTGATTTTTTATGTCTTAGCCAGTGCAGCCAATTTTGTTTATAGTATCTTGTTCACGCAAGTGGTGGGAAAATCAACCAACAGAATGCGGATCGGTTTATTTAATAAACTGGAAAAATTGACGATCAAATTCTTTGATTCCCATCAAGACGGTGATATTTTGAGCCGTTTCACCAGTGACTTGGATAACATCCAAAACAGTCTGAACCAAGCATTGTTGCAAGTGCTGACCAATGTAGTCTTAATGGTGGGAATCTTGATCATGATGTTCCGTCAAAACGTTGAATTGGCATGGGCAACGATTGCTTCTACCCCGATTGCGGTATTGATCGCGGTGATCGTGATCCAAAAAGCCCGCAAATATGTCGATCTGCAACAAGATGAAGTCGGAAAATTAAACGGCTATATCGATGAAAAAATCAGTGGTCAACGAATCATCATCACGAATGGATTGCAGGAAGAAACCATTGATGGTTTTCTGGTCCACAACCAACAAGTCCGCGAAGCTACCTACAAAGGGCAAGTCTACTCTGGGCTGCTTTTCCCCTTGATGCAAGGGATGTCCTTGTTGAACACGGCAATCGTGATTTTCTTTGGTGGCTGGTTAGCATTGAACGGTGACTTAGAACGTTCCGTTGCTTTAGGATTAGTTGTGACCTTTGTCCAGTATTCGCAGCAGTATTACCAACCGTTGATGCAGATCTCTTCTGGTTACAGCATGATTCAGTTGGCGATCACCGGTGCGCGCAGAATCAATGAAATGTTTGATGAACCCGATGAGGTCAAACCAAAAGACGGGATCAAAGTGAAGGGCATCAAAGAGGCGGTTGCTTTGAATCATGTGGACTTTGGGTATGACAGTCAAAAATTGGTCCTAAAAGATGTCTCGATCACAGTCAACAAAGGCGAAATGGTCGCATTAGTCGGGCCGACGGGTTCAGGAAAAACGACCATCATGAACCTGTTGAATCGCTTCTATGATGTGAATGGTGGTTCTGTGACCTTTGACGGCATCGACATCCGGGAGCTAGATTTGGATCTGCTGCGTTCTCAAGTGGGAATCGTTTTGCAAGAATCCGTGTTGTTCTCAGGGACGATTCGCGAAAACATTGCTTTTGGGAAACCAGAAGCGACTGAAGCCGAAGTCATTGCAGCAGCGAAACAAGCCAATATCCATGAGTTTGTTATGACGTTGGAAAAAGGCTATGACACGGAGATCACCGAAGAGAACAATCTTTTCAGTACTGGTCAAAAACAATTGATGAGTATTGCCCGAACGATTTTGACCAATCCAGAATTGTTGATTTTGGATGAAGCCACCAGTAACGTTGATACCGTGACCGAAGCGAAAATTCAACGAGCAATGGATGAAGCGATCAAAGGTCGAACCAGTTTTGTGATCGCCCATCGCTTGAAGACGATTTTGAATGCCGACCGCATCGTAGTCTTGAAGGATGGCAAAGTCATTGAAGAAGGCAATCACCATCAATTGGTGGCGGCCGATGGCTTTTATGCGGAACTGTATCACAATCAATTCGTTTTTGAATAAGCGCAAACCAACGTAAAATCATCAAGAAGACACTAGCAGGACAGCCCGCAATTTCGTCAACCAATCGACGAAACAGCGGGCTGTTTTTTTAGGTTAAAGCAAGCGCTTCTTATGACGACAATGTTTATGAGCAGTTAGTGGTATAAGGGGTCCGTTGTTCTGATAAACAAAAAAGACCAGCCTTAAGCATGGTCTTCTTTGGTTTTTTAGTGATACGCAGCGGTTTGAGCCAACCACTCAATAAAATGGTCTGGCTGTTGCGTATCCTGTGCCACGATATTCCACTGCTGGTTTTTGCAGCGAGTGCATTCATGCAGCAGCTGATAGCCTTTTTTGGAATGTTGGCGATAGTCAATCGGTCGCATCAAGCCATGGCAAGTATTTTGACGATCACCCGGGCGAATATCCACGTGTAACGAGTAGAGACACTGGGGACAATGGTTGCGGTAAGAACCATTGGTCAAGGGTGCCACAGGCGTACTGCAGTTTTTACAAACAAAGGTCGTATTTTCATCTTTTCTCATTTTGCTTTCCTCCAAAAGAATGAATTCTTTTGAGAGAAAAGGGTTCCGTTCGTTCTTCATCAGGCTTCTTAGGCTAGGGACACATTCACCGTCCGTAACGATTACTTCTGCTTCCAGCTTCATGCGATTTCGCAATCCGTACCACGCTTAGTTTTTTCGTTTTGTGCTAAGCACTGTGTTGCGGCAGCCCACAACCCAGCAGTAAGTGTAGTCCAAAGTCACTGTCATTGGCGTCGTCCCCTAGAAAGCAATTGAGGAATGCTTCTTCATCGAGTACCTCCTATGTGTTTATGAGAGTATTATAGCAGAAATAGAGTTGGAATTCTAAGACAGATGAAACCTGATCGTAACCCCTTCTTTGTTAAATTTATCTTTAAAAACAATAATTGTAGATAATAACGCTGTTTTATGACAAAATATTCGTATGTAGGTTTCGCTAGATTTTATTTTGGTCACTGAAGAAGAGACATAGAATCACAAAATGGAGGAAGGATCACCTAACGAAAGGAGAACAAAAATGTTTGGTACGAACAAGAAATCCGAAAATACGAATGGTACACAAGGCAAGAAACGAAAAAAGAGTTTGACTGTAGAAGACCTGATCAACCAATATCTTGAAGAAAAAGAGATCCATGAATTGAGTGATGGTCTGTCTGTTCAGATTTTTAATGACTTAGCTGCTCACCGCGGACTGTTCATGGAGATCCCCAAACTCAGTTACAAAGATCTCGGAGCAGCTATCCAAATCGATCAAAACTGGATTAAAATCAAGCAACAAGATACGATCATCAAACAGCAGGCAGAGATCATTCAGCTTTTGAAAGAAACACGAGAAATAAACTAATAAATGAAGCTTAACAATAGCATTTGTGTAAAAGAGAAGGGACAGGCAGGTGAAAACTCAAAATAATATTTGACTGGTTGGTACATAAATGATATTCTGTTTATGTACTGATCGGTAAAGAAAAGGAGCTGGAAAGATGCGAGGACGTCCTAAAAAACACAATAAGGAAGAAGCAGTGAAGATTGCTATGCATGAATTTTGGTCCCATGGCTATGAAGCCTGCTCAACCGAGAATCTATGTCGCGAAACAGGGCTGGGGAAAGGTAGCTTTTATAACACATTTGGTAGTAAGCACGATTTATACGTAGAAACATTGCGTGTATATCATGAGCGCTGGATTCAAGAGCAAAAGCAATTATTGGATCAGGAAAAAGGGCTTTTAGAAAAATTAACAGCATTATTAAATTGGGCAATTGAAGTAGATTTTCAAGAAGACAGCAATGGCTGTTATTTGATCAATGCAGCAATGGAAAGAGGCAGTATTGATCCAGCCGTGGTGTTATGGTCCGAACAACATGCAAAGGAACTTGAGGCAGAAGTTGAAAAGCATATAGAAAAAAGTCTGCTTAGTGGAGAGATCAAAACGACAAAGACAGCCAAAGAACTGTCTCTTTGTTACCTTAATGCCTATTATGGACTGCGAACCTTGAATGCTTCGATGAGAAACAAGGCGATGGCACAACAAATTGCTGAAATTACGATAAAGAATTTATTGTAGTGGTCCAATTTCTAAGCAACAATCTAGTAATTTCACAAGCTTTGCTAATGACAAAGACACACAAGTACGATGTGAAAATAAAGAATAGGTCGAGAGAAAATGTATCTATTGGAGAAAGAAGGGTATTATGAACGAAACAGTAAGCACGATTCTTAATCATGTATCAGTTCGCAAGTTTAGTGAGCAAAAACTTACACAGGAAGAAATCAAGACACTCGTTGCAGCGGCTCAAGCAGCTTCGACCGCAAGCTATCAACAATCTTATTCAATCATCGGTGTTGAAGATCCACGTCTGATGAAAGAGATTGCTGCAGTCGCTGGAAATCAACCTTTTATTGCAGAAGGAGGGCACTTTTTTGTTTTTTGTGCTGATTTGTATCGCATAAAAAAGATGGCAGAGGCAAAAGGAATCGATTTGACAGAAACGTTGTCAGGAATTGATGCCTCAATAGTGGGTGCTGTTGATGCTTCTCTGGCATCCCAAAATTTGGCGATAGCTGCGGAATTAATGGGGTTAGGTATTTGCTATATCGGCGGGGTGCGAGATGCAATCATCGAAATTACTGAGCTACTAGATTTACCTGATTATGTCTATCCTGTATTTGGAATCGCTGTAGGTCATCCTATTGAAACAAATGAAAAAAAACCACGGATACCATTTGAAGGAATTTATCATGAAAATACATATTCTCGCAATAAAGAAGACATCATTCATGCCTATGATGATGAAACAAAGTGCTATTATGCGAAGCGGACAAAAACCAATGCTGAACGCTCCTGGTCTACAACAGCAATAGGCAGCTTTTCCCGCTTGCCTCGACTGTTTATGAAAGAGTATTTAAATCAAAGAGGATTGAGCAAACAATAAGGCTCTTTGTCGCTTGTTACATTGCTCTATTTTTGAACTAGGAAAACAGGAAAGTGATGATGCTGAGCGCATGATCGCTTTTCTTATGAAGTACGATAGAAGAAAAGTATTTTTTTCAATTAAAAAACCGAAGAACGAGCTGAGCGTTTTTTCCTTGAAAAGGAGGCAGCTAGCTCGTTCTTCGGTTCTTTGTTGACGATGAAAGATTAATAGTACTCCCCGTGGCGATAGTCCCATGAGTTGAAGTGATCAGAAAGGTACCTTTGGATTTTTTCAACATCGAGTCCTTTACGGATCAAGACAGGTGCGGGAGTGATGGAGCGTTGGTCTCCTTGCTCTGGAATCAAGTTGCCGTCTTTATCAACGAAAGAAACCATGACTCCTTGCTCATAGCGGGTTTCCAGCGTTTTGTCTGGTTGGATCGATGCAACATAGTCGTTGCCTTCAATGATTAGATCGGCTTCTTGCGCGATTTGTTCGCCGATCCCTTCAACAAGTCCGCGGTTTCCTTTGCCTGAAGGGTTCGCTGAGCTGGCGAAAAGCAATTTCTTTTTCTGATCCCAAAGTTCTTTAGAGATCTGCTCACCAGGGACACCGAATTTGATCACAAAACAGCTGGTTCCCCGAACGTCCGTCATCAATTCTTCTGAACCATCGTTTGGGATATAGGCTTTTCCTGATTCTTTCCAAGGCAAAATCGCACCAAATAACACGTCATTGTTCCAGCAAGTTTCGTAAACGGCGGCGGTTTCCGCATTTAATTCGGCTAATTCATGTAGCTGTTCCAATGAGCTGCAAAGAACGACGCCTGGTTTGTTACGCTTGCGATTCTTTGCTGAAAACTTGCGTTCCAGCCCTTTTTTATCAGAGACGGCAATGATATAGCCGACTTTGGTTGGGCAAACGATCACTTTGCCTTCTTCATTCAAATAGTTGATCGCACGTTGATTTGGTTCTCCTGTCCATGGGACTTGTTTTGTTTCTTTCACTCTCTTCATCCTCCCTGTCTTCCAATGAATCGCCGTCATGAAAAATATAACGGAATATTCTGAAAATTCTGATTGAATATGGTTACCCTTGATGATAAGGGAATCAATCTGTGTAGTCAAGGGGATTTACACCAGAATGTAAAAAGAGAGGAAGAGGAAAACCGTATATACGTCATTAGAGAATAGAGTGAATGATTGACAGCAACACTATTTTTTTCCGCTTTGTATGAAAAAATTGACTGTTTTTCATGTTATTTATATGGGAAGATAGGTTTATAGATAGAAGAACGCAATCAAAAGAATAGTTTTTTTGTGAAAGATGAGGAGTATCATGAGTGAAAAGAAAAAAATACGCAAGCTTTTGCTGGCATCGATTGTCGCTGGGAGTATCTATGGTGGCGGGGCCTTGCTTTTTGGGTTGCTGGTCAGTTATAACGTCCTCTTGTTAGATGGGGTCTATACATTGATTGGTGCAGTGATGTCACTGATTGCTTTGTATGTGGCAAAATATATCCAAGCCCAAGACTTTGAACGTTTCCCATTCGGCAAAGAAGCTTTGATGCCGTTGGTTGTTTTTATTCAATATAGTATCATCCTGCTGATCTCCATTTATGGAATCATTGAATCTGCTTTTAGTTTATTACACGTCAGTGATGGCATGATTGATCCAATCGGTTTGTATTTCTCACTGGTTGGAACGATTTACTGTTTCTCTTTTTACTTGTACTTAAAAAAGAAACCACTGACTCATCCCTTTTACTGGGTAGAACTAGAACAATGGCGTTTCGGCTTTTTCTTTAGTCTGGGTGTCGTCGGTTCGTTTCTTGTGTCCTGGCTGATCCAAGCCAGTCCCTATGGGAATTTTACGATGTATGTCGACCCAATCATCTCCATCGGGATCACCTTGTTCTTTATCCAGCTTTCGATAAAAGAGTTGAAAGCAGCGATTTTAGAATTGACTTCTTCTACCCCAAAAGAAGAACTGCGGGAGACCATCATGACGATCGTTGAAAAAGAATTGCGCGCAGAAGAAGTGGTGGACTTTGTGTTACGTACCGCCAAAGTCGGTAATCAAATCATCGTGGAATTAGATGTAGTGATTTTACCTGCAACTCCTCTCGATACAGTAAGTCAACAAGATCCCATGCGAGAACGGTTGAATCAAGCAATCAGCCGACAGGTTTCCGGTTATTCCCTCTGGCTAAACATAAATTTTGTCGGTGACATCAAATGGGCGTATAGTGAGGAGTAAAAATGGCTGCAAAGCAGCTTGAGTAAACCGTGTAAATGACAGAGAAAAGAGGAAACAAATGACAATTCTGAAAACCTATGGAAAAATCACCGCAGCACTTTTCTTGTTAGCGGCAAGCATCAATTTATTTTTGGGCCCGCATCATGTGGCAGCTGGCGGTGTCAGCGGAATCGGTATTTTATTAGAGTCAGCACTCGGTTGGGATCGAGCGGCTGTGATCATGGTCTTGAATATTCTCATGCTTATTCTTGCCTATGCCTTTTTAGGGAAGGGACCTTTTTTGAAAGTCCTCTATGGTAGTTTTGCTTTTCCAGTAGCAATTGCTTTAGTTCCGGAATATATGGTGGCTGAAGACCGGTTGCTTTCCGTGATTTTTGGCAGTGCGATTTTTGCTTTAGGAGTAGCGATTTTGTACAAAAATCAGTCTTCCAGCGGCGGCACAACGATTCCACCGCTGATTTTCAAGAAATACTTTAATTTGAATCCAGCGATTGGCTTGCTGGCGACCGATGCGATCGTTGTTTCCATGAACTTGTTCGTTTTCGGGTTTGAAGAGTTCTTGTTTGCGATCTTATCGATCGTGATCACCTCTGGTGTGATGACCTACATTGAAACCGGCTTTAACCGAAAGAAATCTATCATGATCTTAAGTGAGAACCACGTGAATGAGATTCGAGAAGCGGTCTTTGATAAAACAGCTCGGGGTGCGACCCTGTTGGCTGCCCAAGGCGGTTACCAGCAAGCCGACAAGCAAGTGCTGCTGATCGTGGCCAGCGACCAAGAGTTTATGCAGATCAGACAAATCATTGAGACCATTGACCCAAAAGCGTTTGTGATCGTCAATAATGTCTCAGAAGTACTGGGCCAAGGCTTTAGTTATCACCCAATCGAATGAGCGTATTCTCGCTTGTTCAGCGTATGAAACCACCCTCGTCAAGTAGGCTATCTACTCGACGAGGGTGGTTTTTAGGGTCCATGATTTTCAAATAGCTTTACTCCGTAAAGTAATCGGGAAAGGCTTTTTCCACAAAAACCAGATCGTTATCAATGACATCAATGTGTTGTCCGACCAAGGGAGCAATTTTGGCTTGGTCTTTTTCTTTTAAGGTTGCTAAGATTTCTTCATGATCTCGCAAAATAATTTCCCAAGACAATTCCTCCACCTCTAAACGTAAGAAGCGGAAGCGATTTAATGGCAGATTGATCGTTTGTAACCAATTCCAGACATTTTCTTTGTCGGCGATTTTATAAATCAACTGATGGAAGGCCTCGTCGAGTTGGAAAAATTCGATTTCATCCTTCAATTGGGCATAGGTCCGCTGCAAAATAACGAGCTTTTCTAGTTCTTTCAGCTGTTCTTCTGTAACGGCTTGGCAGGCCGCTACGAATACTTCTTTTTCAAGCGTCTCTCTGACAAAACGAGCTTCTTCAATTTGTTTGATGCTGATTTTAGAAATATAGGTGCCGCTTTGGGGAACGACATGGATCAGTGCTTCACGGCGCAGACGAATAATTGCTTCACGGATCGGCGTCCTACCGATGGTTAGCCGTTGCTCCAATTCCTTTTCAGATATTTTTTGACCGGGAATCAGCTTGGCGGTTAAGATCAACTCTTTGATTGATTCATAAGCTTGTGATTGAAAATTTGTAGGGTTCAACATAAACGCTTCTTTCTGTATCAGGCATTCAATTCCCTTCGAAAGAAAAACTCTGAAGGAAGGTGCCTAGGGATAGTTTTGAGTAATAAAACTAGTATATAAGTTGAATAACCTTTTGTAAAGGCTTGCAATTCAGTATGGAATGAACTAGAATACTAATATATCAGTTTTAAGAAAAAGGAGGAAGTAGGATGTTTGATTTTGCTGCCTTGAAGCAGGCAGGAGTTACGATACCGGTCGTTCCCAAAGAAGTGAGGGATCAATCAGATACTCAGTTTCAATGGCTACACTTTGGTGGGGGAAATTTGTATCGGGCATTTCACGCAGAAGTAGCCCAAACGTTGATCGATCAACAAGCGTTGTCAAAAGGAATCGTAGTGTGTGAAACCTTTGATGAACAAGTGATCGATCAAGTGTACGCGCCTTACGAGAATGACATTTTAGAAGTGATCATGCACGAAGGGGGACGGTTGGAGAAAAAATTGCTCCAATCAACGGCGGCTAGTTATTATTGCCATCCTTCCCGCACTGCGAGTTATGAGCATATACGCAAAGTATTTCGTGAGCCGTCACTACAATTGGTCACCGTAACAATCACAGAAAAAGGCTATGGCTTAAAAGACAGTCAGGGGAATTTTTTGCCTGTCGTCCAAGCGGATCTCGCTGCGGGTCCTCATCAGGTCAACCATACAATGAGCATTTTGGCTAGCTTTTTATGGGATCGTTTTCAATCAGGGGCTCTTCCGATCGCTATGGTCTCTACCGACAATTTTTCGCAAAATGGGCTCCGTTTCCAAGCGGCGATTGTCACCATCGCAAAAGAGTGGCAAAAGCTGGGGCATGTTTCAGAAGCGTTTGTCCGATACTTAGAAAACAACGCGCAAGTGACGTTTCCGTGGTCAATGATCGATCGGATTACGCCAAATCCTTCAACAGCAGTTGCAGAAGAATTAGCAGCAGCTGGCATTCAGCAGCTGCCAGTCATCCGGACCGATAAAGGAACGACGATCGCTCCGTTTGCTAACACAGAGGCGACTCATTACTTAGTGATTGAAGATGATTTTCCGAACGGTCGCCCGAATTTAGACAAAGCGGGGGTGATCTTGACGAGTCGAGAAATCGTAGACAAAACCGATAGTATGAAAGTCACAACTTGTTTGAATCCACTGCATACGGCAATGAGTTTGTTCGGCTGTTTACTCGGCTATACATCCATTGCTGCGGAAATGACGGATCCAGATATTGTCGCTTTGATCAAAGGAATCGGCTATCGTGAAGGCTTACCGGTAGTGGAAGATCCTGAGATCATTCAGCCAAAGAAATTTATCGATGAGGTGGTGGGTATTCGTTTACCGAATCCGCTGATTCCTGACACTCCACAGCGGATCGCCGCAGATACCTCACAGAAAATCGCCATCCGTTTTGGCGAAACCATCAAAAAGTATGTGGAAAAAGAAGGCTCGGCTTCTGAGCTGACTTTCATTCCCTTAGCGATTGCAGGCTGGTTGCGTTATCTCTTAGCGATCGATGATGAAGGCCATCCATTTGTCCCAAGTCCTGATCCCCTCTTAGCAGAATTACAAGAGATTTTACGTGAGTGTCAATTGGGGACAGCCGCCGATGTTCAAGGGATCATTCGACCAATCTTAGCAAATCCGCAGATTTTTGGTTTGGATCTCTATCAAGCAGGAATCGCTGAAAAGGTGGGTCACTTGTTCGCTAAGATGCTAGCAGGAACCGGCGCAGTCCGTAAAACATTACATGAAACAGTAGAAGGGATCGAATAAAAAATGGAAATGACATTTCGTTGGTATGGAAAAGAATACGATAAAATCAAGTTAGCAGATATCCGTCAAATTCCTGGGATGAAAGGCATCGTCGGTACACTCTTTGATTTGCCTGCTGGAGCAGTTTGGCCCAAAGAACGGATCAAGGCGCTCGTGGAAGAAGTCGAAGCAGCTGGACTTTCTCTGAAGGTGATCGAAAGTGTCAATATTCATGATGACATCAAGATTGGCTTGCCTTCGAGAGACCTGTATATCGAAAACTACAAAGAAACGATTCGTAATTTGGCAGCATACGGGATCGAAGTGATCTGCTATAATTTTATGCCGATTTTTGATTGGATCAAAACGGATCTCGATTATCGCTTAGCCGATGGTTCTTCTACGATGGCATTTGAAAAAGCAGGGATCGACAAAGACCCAGAAGAGATCGTCAAAGAAGTTGAGGAGTCAAGCTCTGGCTATACCTTGCCAGGCTGGGAACCAGAACGTTTGGCTCATGTCAAAGAATTGTTTGCTGCGTATAAGGATGTCGATGATGACAAATTAAGAGAAAACTTTGCTTATTTCCTAAAAGCCATCATTCCCACCTGCGAAGAGGTCGGCATCAAGATGGCTGTTCATCCAGATGATCCTCCCTATTCGATTTTTGGTCTGCCGCGTATCGTTAAAAACCGTGATGATCTGGATTGGGTCTGTAACGTGGTCGACAGTCCGTCAAATGGTATCACACTTTGTACTGGCAGTATCGCCGAAGACCCAGCCAATAATGTCTATGAGATTTTGGCTGAGTTTTGTCGCCGGGATCGAATTCCTTTTGCCCATGTTCGTAACATTCAATACTTGGGCAATGACAAAGACTTTTATGAAGCACCGCATCTCTCCTCTGAAGGCTCGTTAGACATGTATCAGATCCTAGAAGCGATGTACAAAAATGGCTTTGACGGCTATATTCGACCAGATCATGGGCGAATGATCTGGGGAGAAACGGGACGTCCAGGCTATGGCTTATATGATCGGGCGATCGGCGCTTCCTACTTATTAGGGTTGTGGGAAGCCATCGACAAGAGCGTGGGGCGTTAAGAAAAGGAGCGAAGAAATGTTTTTAACTGACGATTTTATTTTGAAAAACAGCTTTGCCAAAGAGTTATACCATGGGTATGCAAAAAAGCAGCCGATCATTGATTACCATTGTCATTTAGATCCGAAAGAGATTTTCGAAGACCAAAACTTCACCAATCTGACCCAAGCGTGGCTGGCGGGAGACCATTACAAATGGCGCTTAATGCGAGCCAATGGTGTTGCAGAATCTTTGATCACTGGCGATGCTGATGACTACGAAAAATTCTGTGCTTGGGCGCAGACCTTGGAGGCTTGCATTGGCAATCCATTATATGTCTGGACCAATTTGGAATTGAAGCGAATCTTTGGTATTGATGAGCGGTTGACACTAGCCAATGCAGCAAGCATTTGGGAAAAAGCCAATCAACAGTTGCAGACGAAGGAATTTTCACCACGAGGGCTGATCAAAAAGATGGCCGTTGAGGTGATCTGTACGACGGATGATCCCATTGATTCGTTGACGTATCATCAAAAGCTGGCAGAAGAATCCTTTGCTGTGTATCCTACCTTTCGTCCTGACAAAGCAATCAATCTGCAGAATTCAGAATTTCCAGCATACCTTAAGCAATTGGCTGCAGCTGCGAACAAAGAAATCACTAGCTATCAAACGCTGGTTGAAGCATTGGCCGTACGTATTTTTTACTTCCAGCAACGGGGCTGTCGTTTAGCAGATCACAGTCTATCACGTCTTGGAGAGGAAGCCTACGATACCGCTGCACTTGAAGCGATTTTTCAGAAGCGTTTGACCACTGGGACACTGACTAATGAAGAAATCAGACAGTTTCAAACCGGCTTGCTGATTGACTTGATGCGCCAATACGCGAAGCAAGGTTGGACCGCGCAATTGCATCTGATGGCGACTCGCAACAACAGTCAAAAACTTTTCCAACAACTAGGACCTGATAGCGGCGGTGATGCGATGGGGGACGATCGTCTAGCGAGCGGCTTAAGTCGGACATTGGCGCAGCTTCAGGCGGAAAGCTTATTGCCGAAGACGATTTTGTATTCACTGAACCCCAAAGATTATCCAGTGTTGACTGCGCTGATGGGGGCGTTCCAAGAAGAGAGCAAAGGCAAGCTGCAATTAGGCTCTGCTTGGTGGTTCAATGATACGTATTCTGGTATGCGATATCAGTTGACGACCCTAGCAGAAGGCGGGATTCTTGGAAACTTCGTCGGCATGCTGACGGATTCTCGCAGCTTTTTGTCTTATCCACGCCACGAGTATTTCCGGCGGATTTTGTGTCAGGTGATCAGTGAATGGGTAGAAGACGGACAACTACCAGCAGATGAAATATATTTAGGGCAGATCGTCGCAGATATCTCTTATCACAATGCGAAAACCTACTTTGATTTTCCAAACTAATGACTACTCGATTCGTTCTTGGCTTGCTAGAGAAGGAATCGAGTGTTTGTATGGCTATTGCTAAAGTTGCGTCTGTTCATTTACTATTGGCAGGGAATCCAGTACTATGATAGAAAGAATCAAAGAAGGAGCGAACAGTATGAATCCATTCTATGAAGAAGTCTATGCGCTGGCGCGGCAGATCCCTTTTGGTAAAGTCGTCTCCTATAGTCAGATTGCGTGGAAATTGGGACAAATCAACGGCGCGCGAGCAGTCGGTCGAGCGATGCGCTTGAGCCCTCAGGATGTCCCTGCCCATCGAGTCGTGCGGGCAGATGGCGTCTTAGTTGGTCCCTCCGCCAATGGGCGAAAAGCAGCCCTCGTCGATGAAGGGGTGGTCTTCAAAGCCAGTGGTCGTATCGATATGAAGGCTTGCAGTTGGTCCATGAGCGAGATCGCTCCCGCTCAAATGAAGGAGCCATTATGAAAAAACGTGAATTTATCGTGCAAGATCTGTTGAGTAAAATCTATCAAGAAGAATTTTCTGCCGGCAAATTACCCAACCAAAGAACCCTTGCGCAAACCTATGGCGTTTCTCGGTTTACGATCCAGCAAGCAATCAAAAACCTTGAAGAGATCGGGATCGTCAAAGTGGTACAAGGTTCAGGGATTTTTATCCATGAAAAATGGGTCAAAAACCCAATGATCTTTAATTCCTTGACCCGCACCCCTTATGACCGCATCCATTCCAAAATGATTTCCTTGAATAAGGCGGCAGCAACGTTGGATGAACAGCAGATTTTCCAAATAGGCCCAGACGAGGAAGTCTGGACCTTTGAACGAGTGCGGATCGTCAATTACAAAATCGAATAGCTGGAAACGTCTAAATTGCCCGTCAGCCTATTTCCCGAATTGACACAAGAAATCGTGGAGCACTCGATCCAACGCTATGTCGAAAGCTGCGGATACCGCATTTCCCACTACATCACAAGCTATACCCCCATCACCACATCGACCGCGCAATCGGGTATTTTATTGTGCAAGCGGGGGACGCCGGCAATGCAGATCAGCAATCGGGCGATTTTAGAAGACGGCCGCGTGTATGAGTTCAGCAATATCGTTGCCATTGATTATGCCGTGACCTACATCCGTCCCTTTGACCGTGAGATCCATCGCTCACGCATCGATTGATTTTTAGGAAAGCAAATGTGCCAGTTGCGTCGTCTTTACCCAGAGAGAACAAAGACATCCCCTGTCGATTGGACAGGGGATGTCTTTTGTTGTGTTTAAGGAGTGATCAAAGTGCCGTCTGGTGTACGGCTCTGGGTCCATTCGTGAGGACGGTAAACCACGGGAAATTCCGCAGCTGCTACTTCATCGAACGTGATCCCAATCCCACTTTTCTCGATGGGATAAAAATAGCCGTTTTCAGGTTGTGGACTACCACCAAAGACCGACTGGGTATTTGCTGGGATCGCAATCGTTTCTTGGATCGCGGCATTGTGGAGATGGATATTTAGATGGGTGTTGACGGCTAAGCCGACAGGGCTGATATCAGACGGCGTATGCCAAGCGATCCGAATGCCCATCGCATCGCAGAAGTGAGCCAATTTCAATGCTGGCGTGATCCCACCGATTTGTGAGACATGGGCACGCATAAAGTCAATCTGTTGATTTTTGACTAGCTCTTGCCATTCCATCGGATTATTGAACAATTCGCCGGTCGCGATCGGGGTCGCCGACTGGCTGCGGAGTTGCTGCAACCACTTGTTTTGATCCGGCGGCAAAATATCTTCTAGGAAAAAGAGATTGAAAGGCTCAGCGGCTTTTGCAAATTGAATCGCTTGGTTTGGATGCAGCCGTTCATGCACGTCATGCAGCATTTGAAATTGATTGCCGTATCGTTCTTGGATCGCAGCAAACATTTTCAGTGTTGTGTCCATGTAGTCTGTTTGATCAAAATAGGAACCAGCGATAGGCTGATCGGGTGTTTGCAGTTGGCTAGGATTTCCACCATAAAAGCCTAATTGGCAACGGATATAGCGATAGCCCTCAGCCAAGAAGCGATCGATTTCTTGATAAAGGTCTTCGAGATTATCTGCCACGGCATGGGTATAGGCGGGAATCGCCGTACGCGCTTTTCCACCTAACAGTTGATACAATGGCATATCGGCTAATTGTCCCTTGATGTCCCATAAAGCCATGTCGACTCCTGAGATGGCATTGTTGGTGATCGGACCATTCCGCCAGTAAGAATTGACATTCATCACTTGCCAAAGATCTTCGATTTGATTGGCATCGCGGCCAAGTAAGAGGGGGCGTAAATACTCGTCAACGACGGTTTTTACGGCTAGTGGGCGAAACTGGAAGGTTGCACAACCTAACCCAGATACGCCTTTGTTCGTTTCTACTTTAACGACAACAAGGTTATGACGATCAGGTTTGATCGCAAAGGCTTTGACGTCGGTGATGATCGTTGGTGTCATTTCATTCACTCCAATTTTTGTCTCTAGTTGCTATAGCCATTGAAACATGCTTGGCAACCGCTGTCAATTTGGTCTAATAAAAACTGGATATACACCATAAAACCAGTCCAATTTTTGCCTATTTTATAATAAAACGTTGATATATAGCGTTTTTATTCTGGTTTTATCAAAAAAGGACTGGTTTTACAAGTCTGTGTGAGCATGCTACTATGTGTGTGAAAACGGAAACACCTGAAAGGGCGCCCGTCAAAAGGATCAGGACCGTTAGCAAACAACAGGGGGAAAAAAAGATGACCAAAGAAGACATCGTAAAACAGATCATTAAAGATGTTGGCGGATCAGACAATATCAACAATGCATGGCACTGTATGACTCGCTTGCGTTTTGATTTAAAGGATGAGAAAAAAGTCGACTATGCGGCGTTAGAAAAAACACCCAAAGTCGTAGGAACAAAATATCAAAGCAATCAGCTGCAAGTAGTGATAGGAACGGATGTTGCTGATTATTATGTACCTTTAGCCAAAGAATTAGGTCTTGATGAAGCGAACCAAGGGGAAACATCAGAGAAAAAAGGAGCCGTTTCCTTATTTATGGATACCGTTTCTGGCGTTTTTGGTCCGATCGTTCCAGCTATCGCTGGCGCAGGAATGATCAAAGGATTGATGGCTGGATTGGTGGCATTGAATGTCATCTCTAATCAAACAGATACCTATTTAGTGATCGACATGATCGCGAGCGGCGTATTCACATTCTTGCCATTTTTTGTTGCTGCTTCTGCCGCTCGGATTTTTAAAACCAATCAATATTTAGCGATCGCAATCGCGGCAACGCTGCAATTTCCAACGATGACCAATGCGGTAGCCGAAGGGAGCATTTCCGCCTTTCGTTTGTTCGGCGTATTGCCAGTACCCGTCTTTAACTATGCAGGGACAGTGATTCCCATTATCTTTGCCGTGCTGGCGCTCAGTTATATTTACCGTTGGGTCGATAAACTCTTACCACAAGTGCTGCGTACCGTGTTTACACCGACGATTTCGTTGTTTGTCGCTGGTATCTTGACATTAACGGTCATTGGCCCAATCAGTATCCATCTAGGAAACTTATTGGCTGCTGGCGTGGCTGGATTATTCACTATCTCGCCTGTCTTAGCAGGAATCGTGGTAGGGGCGATTCGACCAATCGCAATCTTCACGGGACTGCATCATGCCATGACCCCGATCGCTTTGCAAAACTTTGCCAATCAAGGATATGATATGCTGATGCCAATGATGTTTATGGCAAATATGGCAATCACCGGCGCAACAGCAGCTATTTATTTCAAAGTCAAAACCAAAGAAGAAAAATCGATCATTCTATCGTCGGCGGTTTCAGGCTTGTTAGGAATCACAGAACCTGCGTTATTCGGGATTTTGTCGAAGTATAAAAAAGCCTTTATCGCGGCAACAGTTGGTAGTTCTGTAGCTTCTGCCTTCATCAGTTTCTTCGGTGTTCGTATTTATGGGTACATTCTTTCAAGTATCTTTAGTTTGCCAGCCTATATCGGGGAATACTTTATCTACGCCGTTCTAGGGATCATCTTGGCGATCGGCTTATCTTTTGCCATGAGCTGGTTCTTGGTACCAAATCAAGCAGCAGAAGGCGATCGTTACACCAACGAAGTGGATCTGCATGCCGTGACCCATGGTGAATACGTCCCATTAGAAGATGTACCAGATGAAGTTTTTTCAACGAAAATGATGGGAGAAGGCTATGCCATCGAGTCACAAGATGGCCAAATCTTTGCACCAGTCAGTGGCGAAGTCACCACTGTGTTCCCTTCAAAACATGCCGTTGGGATCAAAACTCAAAACGGCGTGGAAGTTCTTGTGCATATGGGGATCGATACAGTTTCCCTTGGCGGTCAAGGCTTTGAAGTCTTTGTCAAAGCTGGGGAGCAAGTCACTCCGCAAACCAAACTGGCACAAATGGATCTGTCGTTTATCAAGCAGCAAGGCAAAGAAACCATGGTGATCGTTTTGATCACCAACATGGATCGCGTGCAGCAATTTTCTGGAAGTACTGATTTAGAAGGCAGACACCAAGCCGGTGCATTGCTGGAAAAAGTCGTTTTGAATGCCTAATAAAAGAAAAAAGATGAGCTTCGTTAACGAAGTTCATCTTTTTTTCTTTGTAATTAACTACGCAGCCCACGGCCTTTTTGGATCAAGTACCAGCATACGCTGTATAAGACGACAATGAACAAGACCAAAATACCGATGGAGAGGAAAATCGGGACATCGATGGTGCCCAAAAAGCCGTAACGGAAACCAGAGATCATATACACGATCGGGTTGACTTTGGAGATCGTTTGCCAAATTGGCGGCAGCATGCTGATGGAGTAAAAGACGCCTCCAAGATAGGTCAATGGTTGTAAAACAAAGGTTGGCACGATGGAAACATCGTCAAAGGATTGGGCGAAGATCCCATTTAGCAACCCTGCTAATGAAAATAAGATGGCAGTCATGACAAGGGTTAAGACAACGATGACCCAAGAATAAACATGTAATGGGACGAAGAAAAGGGAAATGATGGTCACCAATGTGCCCACCAAGATACTACGTCCAAGTCCGCCAAAGACAAAGCCCCAAATGATGACGTGGGTAGGGACCGGCGCCACTAAGAGTTCCTCAATGTTTTTTTGAAACTTCTGTGAAAAGAAGGAAGAAGACACATTAGAGTAAGAACTGGTGATCGTCGACATCATGATCAGCCCGGGAACGATAAATTCCATATAAGAAAAGCCGCCCATTTCGCCGATGCGGCTGCCGATCATTTTCCCAAAGATAATAAAGTATAAGGAAGTAGTGATGACGGGTGGGACGAGGGTCTGCACCCAAATCCGTAAATAGCGGTTGGTCTCTTTGACCGCTAAACTTTTTAAGGCTGTAAAATAAAGACTAAACATGGTTTTCCTCCGCTTCGTGTGATTCTTCGGTGATTTTCAAAAATAGTTCTTCCAAGCGATTGGATTTGTTGCGCATGGAGAGGACATTGATCCCTTGCTGACTGAATTGGGCAAAAAGATCGTTGACGCCTTGATCTCGAGCGACTTCAACAGCGATGGTCTGTTCATCTTCCATTTGGATCGGATACCCAGTGATCGTTGGTGCTTGTTTGATCGGTGCGATATCAAAAAGAAAGGTTTCAAATTGCAGTTTTGCCAATAAGGACTTCATGCTGGTGTTTTCGATCAGTTCACCAGATTGGATGATCCCGATGTTGCGGCAAAGCATTTCCGCCTCTTCTAAATAATGGGTCGTCAAAATGATCGTTGTGCCTTTTTGGTTCAGCTCTCGCAAAAAGCTCCACATTTCCCGCCGCAATTCGATATCGACACCTGCCGTCGGTTCATCCAAAATCAATAGCCGTGGTTCATGCATCAGGGCACGAGCAATCATCAAACGGCGTTTCATCCCGCCTGACAGCATCCGCGCACGAACATTGCGTTTTTCCCACAAATTCGACTGCTTCAAGTATTTTTCGCTGCGCTTGATGGCTTCGTTGCGAGGGACACCATAATACCCAGCTTGATTGACGACGATCTGCTGGACCGTTTCAAAGGGATTGAAATTGAATTCTTGGGGAACCAGACCAATCTGTTGTTTGACTTGGACCAATTCTTTGTCTAAATCGTAGCCGAAGACTTTGACGCTTCCCGAAGATTTATTGACAAGAGAGGTGATAATGCCGATGGTGGTGGACTTTCCAGCGCCGTTTGGGCCTAACAAGGCATAAAAGTCGCCTTCTTCCACCGTCAAATTTATGCCCCGCAACGCTTCAACGCCGGTAGCATAGACTTTGCGTAAATCGGTTAGTTCTAGTGCATAGGTCATGTTTGTTTGAACTCCTTCTATGTATGATGGTTTATTCTATCATTTTTTTTCAAGAAGAACCGCATGATTTGATTTTTTTCATTTGATTAGATAACAATTGTTGCTAATCGATGAAAAGTGGGATAGAGGCAAAAGAAAAAACGACCATTTGATCGTTTTTTCGATAAAGTCGATTGTTAGCATAAATACCGTTCTGGTCGTTCTGTCTGTCCTAATAAGTAATCGACAGAAACATTATAGAGGGAAGCTGCGTGTAGCAGCGTCAATACATCGGGTAAGCGATCGCCTGCTTCGTATAAGGTGTAATCGGGGTAAGACACATCGAGATGCTGGCATACTTCTTTTGGGCTCAATCCGCGTTCTTCTCTTAAAAATTTGAAGCGGCAACGCAAGGTGTCTAATAAAAAAGCTTCTTCTAATGTCACTTTGCGGTCCTCCTTAAAAAATAGCGCTTTTTTTCGCACTGTTCTCTTTTTATTGTACCAACAAAAGCAAAATATGCGAAGTGATTCACATGAAGGGCGATCGGTTTTTGTCAAAAAGTGAAACAAATGACTTGCTCTGAGACGCGTTTCATACAGTATGCTTGTTTTATAAAAAGGAAGGCGGGATGGAAACATGAATACATACATGAAGAAAAATGGTGCGGAATGTTGTTATGTGACGTTGGCATTTGATGGACAACAACTGGTATTGACGAAGCCAAAAGGGTTCTTTCAAGAACGGTTAGTAGAAATTCCTGTGGATGAGATCAGTCACTTGACGTGTGATGAACACTTCGGGTCTCAGCGGATCGGTTTTATCCATCACAATGATTACTATGAATTTTATACATGTGGGTTAAGTGTGATAGACTATATGAAAGAACAATTATTCGTTTAAGGAGCAGTGAGTCATGGCAAACATTCGGGATATTGCACGCTTGACCGGTTATTCGGTCTCAACGGTTTCACGAGTCATTAATAACAATCCTTATGTCAGTGAAGAAAAGCGTCGTAAGATCCTGGCTGTCATGGAAGAGGTCAACTATATTCCGAATTACACGGCGCGGGCATTAAGTGTCGGCAAAACCAAAAATATCGGTGTGATCCTGCCGTTTGTCAATCATCCCTATTTTGATCGATTATTGAGCGGCATCACGACAGCAGCGTTTGCTCGTGGCTATAAGGTGACGCTTTTAGCCACGAGCTATGATCCTCAAGTAGAGGAAGCGTATTTGCAAGAATTTGCGGCGAAAAGTTTTGATGCTTTGATCATTACTTCGCGGGCGAATCCGATCGAAACCTTATTGCCTTATCGTTCATACGGACGCATCGTCTTTTGTGAAAATATCTCGTATTTGACTGACGGCTGCACCTATATCGATCGAGAGGAATCGATCAAGGAGGTCTTCACGTATTTTAAGGAACAAGGCATCCAGAAAATCGGCGTGACATTGGGACGTAGCCGCAAGCTCAGCAGCAATTCAAAAATCACGGTCCGTTTGGCTCATGACTATTTTTCGACCTTTTCCGAAGACTTGATTTTTTGGGATTGTTTGACGGAAGAAGATGGCAAAGAAGCGGCTGCTTATTTTGCAGATAAAGGAGTCGAAGCGATTTTCACCAATGGGGATCATGTTGCTGCTGGGATCCAGTCGCAGGCGCCGGGAGAATGGCTCGTGATTGGACGGGACAATCTATACATCAGCGAGCTGCTGCAGCTTTCAACGATCGATCATCACTTGCAAGCTTGCGGGGAGACTGCCGTCCAATTGGCGGTAATGGAAAAAAGCGGCAACTATCGCATGCCCTATGAGTTCATCAAACGATAGCTACAGACGAAACGATGCGCAAACAGTGCCCCTGAGCGGGCAGTGCTTGCGCATCGTTTTTTTAATGGGATTTGGTGTAATGTTCAATGATCTGTTTCAACAGCTGCGCGCTGCCGACGCCTGCTTTTTGATCGTAATAGGCGGTAAAACGCTCGTCTTGAACGTACATTTCCCCTAAAGATCGGTGATATTCTGCTGAGTAAAAGGGCGCTGCTTGTTTAAGCCATGCTTGATGCGCAGCAAAAGCCTTTTCGGCTTTGTCAGAAGGGATTCGTTTCCCTTCCTTTTCATTCAATAGCTCTTTTATCAGCTGCAATAAGCGGTTTTCGTTGTCGGTCAGTGCTTGATAATCGACTTGGGTCATCTGCTGCCACTTTTGGTTGCTTTGTTCGATGATTTCCTCACCGTAGGCTTCTCGTAATTCGGCACCGTAGTTCGCTTCGTTTTCACGAATTTTTTGTTCCTTAAAATAACGGAATTTCTCTTGATCGGTCATCGTCTTTTCTCCTTCATAATAATCAATTGTTTGCGCTAAGGTGGTCAAAAGACTGTCCAGGGCTGCTCGCTCTTGTAAAAGCTGTTGGTAATGCTGCAACAAGACCGTTTGGATCGATTCTTGTGGCTCATCCAAGATTCCGCGGATCGTTTCTAATGACAGCCCAAAAGACTTAAAATATAAAATCTGCTGTAGGCGATCGACTTCCTGTCTCCCATAGATACGGTAACCAGCTGAGTTGGTGCGTTGCGGTTGTAACAACTTGATCTGATCATAATACCGCAGGGTACGGCTGCTGACTCCTGACAGTTTAGCTAAGGCACTGATCGTATATTCCATCGGCTTTTCCCTCCTTACACCTGTATCCTAAAGGTTGACGTAACGACAAAGTCAAGAAATTTTTTTTGCGTTTTTTAAAATGTGCTATAATTATAACAAAGAAAGGAAGATAAGATGCAAATAGTTTTTTCTGATATTGATGGGACGTTCCAAGAAATGGGGCACCCGATTCATGAGATCAATAAAGAAGCCATCCGTTGTTTGCAAGCCCAAGGGGATCACTTTGTGTTTGTCACAGGGCGAGGATTTGAGCTTGTTCAAGATATGATGGCGGAAGAAGGCCTTTCCTGCGATGTGATTTTTGGAAACGGCGCTGGTCTGATGGTAAAAGGAGAAGCGCCTGTTTTGACGCATACTTTGCCCTATAAGACATTGGCGCAAGTGATTGGTATCTTAGAAACAGAAGAGGTTTTTTATTTCTTACATACTGACCATGGCATCATTTCCCCACAAGCGCATTTGTATGAAGCGCAGTTTCAAGAAAGCCGCAAGCAGTTACTCGCGGAGTTAGGGGAGCGAGGACAAATCATCGCTGACTACAAATATGAGTTCTTTTACAACGAATGTCTTCATAAAGACGACGTGCTGCAGTTTATGAAGGAACATCCAGAGATAAAGGTCATCAAAATCGAACTGATGGAAGCGTCAGACGAAAAAAGAGAACGACTGCGGGCGATGATCCAATCAGAAACGGCTGCGATTTTTCAATCCTTTGTCCAAACACTGGAGATCGTTGATCCATTGGCGACCAAAGGTGCCGCGATCCGTTCCTTTTTAGAAGCTTTTCCCGCTGCCAAAAGCTACGGGATCGGTGATGGTGAAAATGACCTTGCGATGTTTGAAGCGGTGGATGTTTCTTTGGCTGTAGCAAATGCCAGCCCAGCGATCAAAGCAGTTTGTGATCGAACCATTGAGCGCGCGGAAGACGGCGGTGTTGGCCGCTTTATTTTAACAGAATTAGTTTCGAGAGAGGATGTTGTGCATGAAGTTGATTGAAACCCCAGTAAACCAAAATCTAAATATGGAAACTTTTTACCCGAACATCTCCAAGTATCTATTCGACAAAATAGCGATCAAATACTATAAATTGTACTCGCTTGATCGGACGCAGATTCTCTATGTGGATAGTTTTGATACGATTTCTTTAGTATTGATCAACAATAAAAAGAAAATCAGTCGGGAAGAAGTCGACACAGCGATTCATCGTTTGCTGAAGGTCGATCGCAAAGACGTGACCGTCAATGTTAATATTCGTAAAGAAATGGAAGCAAGAGGCATCACCTTTTCTAAACCGAGGAAAGATGTCATTCTTGTTCAATTGCCTGTGAAAGAATAGTAGTTGAAAGAAGTTGGGACATGCACGTTGCAAGAGCAATCAAACGTTGAACAAAGGGGCGACCTTATACGCGCGCAGGAATGATGCGCCAATAAGTAGGAGGCTGACCCATGCTTTTGAGCAATTTGTTCTCAGATGGATTGCCTTGTACGAGCAAAAACCCAACTTTTTTTTGAAAAAACAAGATTTTCTGTCTTTTGTGTTTTTTTTGCTATAATGAGAAGAAGTAAGCTAGAGGGAGTAAGAACATGCAGAAATTATTTAAAGATGACAGCTTGACGCTGCACACCGATCTCTACCAAATCAACATGATGCAAACCTATTGGGAGTTAGGCAGAGCCGATCGTAATGCGGTGTTTGAATGCTATTTCCGTGACATGCCTTTTGAAAACGGCTATGCGATCTTTGCCGGTCTGGAACGATTGATCGACTATTTGAACGATTTATCCTTTTCAGAAACGGATATTGCCTACTTGCGAGAAATCGGCGGCTATCCAGAAGCCTTTTTAGAGTATCTAAAGGAGTTCAAGTTTGCTTGTACCGTTCGTTCTGCGTTAGAAGGCGATTTAGTCTTCAACAATGAACCGATCATTCAAGTAGAAGGGCCGTTGGCACAAGCACAGTTGATCGAAACGGCGTTACTGAATATGGTCAACTTCCAAACACTGATCGCCACGAAAGCGGCCCGCATCAAATCCGTGATCGGCACGGATCCCTTGTTGGAATTTGGTTCACGACGGGCACAAGAATTGGATGCAGCCATTTGGGGGACCCGAGCGGCTTATATTGGCGGAGCAGATGCGACGAGTAATGTGCGGGCAGGGAAGATTTTTGGCATCCCAGCCAGCGGAACCCACGCCCATTCCCTCGTGCAATCCTACGGCAATGACTATGATGCATTTATGGCGTATGCCCAAACCCACAAAGATTGCGTATTCTTAGTCGATACCTATGATACCTTGCGCTTAGGTGTGCCAAATGCGATTCGTGTGGCCAAAGAGATGGGGGATAAGATCAATTTCTTAGGTGTGCGGATCGACAGCGGCGATATGGCGTATATCTCGAAAAAAGTCCGTGAACAGCTGGATGAAGCGGGATTCACGGAAGCCAAAGTCTATGCTTCCAATGATCTAGACGAAAATACGATTCTAAGCTTGAAAATGCAAAAGGCGAAAATCGATGTGTGGGGTGTCGGCACCAAGCTGATCACCGCTTACGATCAACCGGCATTAGGCGCGGTTTATAAACTGGTGGCCATCGAAAATGAGCAGGGAGAAATGATCGACACCATCAAATTATCCAGCAATGCTGAAAAGGTTTCGACCCCTGGAAAAAAACAAGTTTGGCGGATCACCCGTAAATCTGACGGCAAGTCAGAAGGCGATTATGTCACGCTATGGGAAGAAAATCCACAAGCAGAAGACGAACTGTTCATGTTCCATCCTGTTCATACCTTTATCAACAAAACAGTGACGAACTTTGATGCGCGACCATTATTGCAAGACATCTTTGTGGATGGCCAGCAAGTGTATCAAGTGCCTGACTTAGAACACATCAAAGCCTATGCGACGAATTGCTTGGATTCCCTTTGGGACGAGTACAAACGTGACTTGAATCCACAGAAATACCCAGTCGATCTTTCGCAAGAATGCTGGGATCATAAAATGCGCACGATTGAAAAAGTACGCAAACAAACCAATGGCGCGATTTTGTAATCCGCAACTGTGCTGGTCCTAGGATCAGTCAGCTGCTTCAAAAAATAAGAGGAGGCGTTTCTATGACCATGCAACAAGAAATTATCAAAGAATTAGGAGTCTTACCGACCATCGATCCGAAAGAAGAAGTTCGTAAGAGTATTGATTTTTTAAAGGCGTATCTGCAAAAGAATCCGTTCTTGCATACGTTTGTCTTGGGGATCAGTGGTGGACAAGATTCGACGTTAGCTGGACGGCTTGCGCAATTGACGATGGAGGAAATGCGCAGCGAAACTGGGAATCCCAACTATCAGTTCATAGGGGTACGCTTACCTTATGGGGAACAAGCAGATGAAGAAGATGCAAAAAAAGCCATTGAATTTATCAAACCAGATATTGAGCTGCGGGTAAACATCAAAACCGCCGTCGATGCCCAAGTGCAAGCGGTGGAAGAAGCAGGCTTAGCGGTTTCTGACTTTAATAAAGGCAATATCAAAGCCCGTCAACGGATGATTACGCAATATGCCATTGCGGGTGAAAAAGCAGGAGCTGTTCTGGGTACGGATCACGCTGCTGAAAATATCACCGGCTTCTTTACGAAATACGGCGATGGCGGTGCCGATATCTTACCACTGTTTCGTTTAAACAAACGCCAAGGCCGCCAACTCTTGCAATACTTAGGCGCGCCAGAAGCGTTGTATACAAAAGTCCCAACTGCGGACTTGGAAGATGGCAAACCTTTAGTGGCAGATGAAGCAGCTTTAGGAGTGACCTACAACGACATCGATGACTATTTAGAAGGCAAGGAAATTTCGGCTGAAGCCCAACAAACCATTGAAAACTGGTGGAACAAAACGCAACACAAACGCCACTTGCCCGTCACGATTTTTGATGATTTTTGGAAATAAACGAAACCAGTGATTGAGTTCCATTCGGATAGAAAGAAGAGTCTAGGGGCAAGAAACCTTAGACTCTTTTTTTATGAGGCTTGCTTTCTTTAAAAATAACAAAAGCTTCTTGCCTCGGCTTTACTTTCTTGCCTCGAAAGCATAAAATACGAGGGTACCTAGAACGTGTAGAAAAGGAGGAATGTTCCTTCGTGAAAATAAATAGCCATCCTTATCTGAAGATCGCATTAAAAGGCATCGCCATCGTCCTGTTGATCATTTTCAGTAATTTATATTTGCAATGGTGTCAAAACAATCTTTCCGTTGAATTAGCTCTGAAATTTGCCTTTTCGTGGCATACAGCAAAGTTTTTCTTGGCTTGTGGGGTGCTACTGCTGGTGTATGGGGTGTTTGCCAGCTTGGCAGGTTCGGTACTGATCGGAGGCGTCTTTTATAGTGTCGTCATCGGAATCTTAGGATATGCCAACCACACAAAGATGGTCTATCGCCAAGAACCAATCTATCCCGATGATTTAAAGATGGTCACTCAATTCGACCTTCTACGAACCATGATCGGCAATGGCGCCTTTTTCGTAGCCATCCTCTTTGCTCTGGCGGCGATCGGGGCGATCGGCTGGAGTATCTATCGCAGCCGCAAATTAAACCTGCGTTTGCAAGTGATGCGAGGAGCGGTGCTGGTCGTATGCTCGCTGGGCTTAGTCTATGTTTCTCACTTCAATGACAGCAACAACCTTTTACGCAAAGCTTACAATCAGACGGCGCTCTGGATTCCGTATTCACAAAAAATGAACTACTACAATACGGGATTTATCGGTGGGTTTTTGTACAACCTGCGGGTAGATGCCATGACGAAGCCTGAGGGGTATTCAAAAGAAGCGATCCAAGCGATTGCGGACACCTACAATGCACAGGCTGCGGAGAAAAATCAAGACCGTGAAAGTGAAGCACCAAATATCGTCTATGTGATGAGCGAGAGCTTTTCCGACCCGAGCCATTTAAATGGCTTGTCGATCACCGGCGATCCGTTGAAAGACTATTACCACGTCGCCGATCAAACCATCAGTGGAAAAATGCTTTCGCAAAATTATGGGGGCGGTACGGCAAACATCGAGTTTGAAGCGTTGACTGGTTTTGCCATGGGCCTATTGAATCCACAGATGACAACGCCTTACACGATGCTGGTGCCGAAATTGACGCAACTGCCATCCTTGGTTTCTTTCTTGGAACAGTCCGGGTATACGGCAACGGCGATCCATCCTTACGATACATCGATGTACAAACGCAAGGATGTCTATGGCGTGATGGGGTTTGAACAGTTTATCGATCAAGAGACGATGACCTATACCGACAAAATCGAAAATAATCCTTATATTTCTGATGAGGCGGCCTACAAAGAAGTGCTGGCATTGTTGGAAAACGATCAGCAACCGCAATTTGTCCATTTAGTGACGATGCAGACCCATATGCCGTATGCTGGCAAATACGATACCTTGAATTACCAAGCAAGCGGTCCGGGCAATATGGCTTCTTTGGAAAACTACCTGCAGGATATCTCCTACAGCAGTACAGCGTTGAAAAACTTTGTAGCTGAATTAGAGCAGCTGGATCGGCGAACGCTGGTCGTCTTTTGGGGGGATCATTTACCAGGCATTTATGCCGATGAGATCAAGGAGCAAAATGAAACGGCTGCCCTGCATGAAACGGAGTTTTTGATGGTCGATTCGCAAGGAAATTTTGCCCCAGAAGATGTACCTGTAACAAGTCCCTTTTACTTTGCGCCGAACCTATTAGAAGCCAGTGACCAACCAACGAGCGGGTTTTACCAGTTGTTATTGGCCTTGCAAGATGAGCTGCCGGCTTTTGAAATGGGTCAATACTATCAAGGCGGGCAATGGCAGACGACCCTTGCATTGGATCAAGAAGCCCAAGAAATCTATGATGCCTACAATTTGATCCAATACGATGTGTTACAAGGAGAGCAATACAGTTTAACGACTGGTTTGTTTGACTAACTGAAACGTAAAATAGCGCCTTATCCCAGTGTTAGTCACAGGATAAGGCGCTTTTGTTTGTATGAAGTTATAAATCCTGCCATTTACGGTTTTGATCAAAATCATTGGCGGCGGCATAGGCGTCTTGAACGATCGTTTCAGGGTAGCCCATGACTTTTAAGAGGGCGATTGCATTGCGGCTCAAGGCAGGACCGGATTTGACCTTGTAATCAAAGGAGATGCCGTCATCTTCCGTGACTTGTTCAGAAAAATGGATGTTGCAGCAGTCATTTTTCAATATTTCAGTCAGCTCAATATCATGAGTGGCGACAAATGCCAATGATGGGTAGGCTCGCAGCCAATGGATGATGCTGGCAGAAGCAGCGATCCGTTCCACCGTATTGGTTCCTTTTAAAATCTCATCAACAAAACAATAGCAGCGCTGGTTCGTGGCAACGGTGTCTAGCAGGCGTTTGATGGATTTGATCTCCGCCACGAAATAGCTGTCGCCTTCAAATAAATCATCTTCAACAGCCATCGAGGTAATGACGTGACCGGGAACCATCGTAAAAGTTTCGGCAACTGCTGTCTGGATCGTTTGTGCCAAAATGCAATTGATGGCGATGCTTTTGACATACGTCGATTTGCCCGAGGCATTGGAGCCAGTCACGAGGGTATTGTGGGTCCAAGCAACATCATTCATGACTGCTTCACTTAGAAGCGGGTGATACGTACCTGTTGCTTGTACACCTCCGCTTGTTTGGAAGGTCGGTAGGCAAGTGATGGGCATATACGTGCGAAAATTTAAAATGGCGGCTGCGACTTCCAATTTTCCCAGCAAATTCCACAGATCGATGGCTGCTTGTTGGTGCTTTGCCAGGGTAGTAGTGACCGTTTGATAGGAAATAAACGGCAGCATAAAAATGATATTGATGTATTCAAACAACATATCTCCTTCGCTGCCGTTTTTGGCACGAAACGAGAAAGCGAAACGAGTGATCTTTTTTAATGGTGCCAAGGATTGTTTGATCTCATCTTGGAGGGGCGTGTTGATTTTAGCGATCTGACTGCCACAGGCAATCGTTTGAACCAAATAGCGCATGCTGTTCAGTTCTGTTTCCAGCTTGGCTTTTTTGATGGAGTAATAGATCGTATTGAAAACGACACTAACCAACGTCAACAGGATGCCTTGGACAAACCCCAGCAGGAGCAGCAAGATGCCGACTAACGGCAGCACACCTAAAAAGACAAAGAAAGGCAGAGAACCGATCGATTGCGCAGCTTCATTGGCCAAGTAGGCTTTCGAAAAATTATCATCTTGTTTTCCTAAACGAGCAAACGTATATTGGGATTGTTCGCGTGCAGCACTGTCAGCAGCAAAAAAGTCGATCAATTTGGTCAGCTGTTTGTCCGTCCTGAAGCGAAAATTGCGTAACTGCTGGTACAACGCTTCTGAACCAACACTGGAAAACGTCAGATTAATGGACTCAAACAACGAAAAGCCATCCAAGTCATACCAAGTGATGTCATCGACCTCGCTATCAAAATCGTGAAACTTCTTCTCAGTCAGCCAAGCCTTTTTCAAACTCGCTTCTTTATCAAAGCGGGGCTGACGGGGAAGCTTTCCCCAAGCCAGCCGAACGTAACGGCGTACTTTGTATCGATTCCAGATATCTAGTGCGGTCAAGATGAGAATGCTGGCGAGTATGATCAAAATGACCATCGTTTGTGGTTCCATATGCAAAAGTCCTCCTAATGGCTAATGAATGCTGGCTAAAGCTAAGTGTTGCTGTGGGCAGGATCGATTTCTTTCAAACAAGCATAGATCCGTTCAATATCTTGGGTCGTGCCTCGCAGCTCGAAATCCGCTAAGAACGGGATCGAAAATTGCTCCGCATATTGCTTTGCGGTCAAGCAATATTGATAATTGAAGTTTTTGTTGCCACTGCCGATCACGCCTAAGCAAAGAGCTGCGTTGTTTTCATAGTCAATGTATTCCCGCATGGTTTCTGTGAGAATCTCCTGATCGCCGTTATCGACGCCATTTCCACCTTCTAAATAGGTAGGGACAAAAACCACATAAGGTTCGTCTTCTTGTTCAAAGACACTATTGTCATGAATTTCTTTGGCTTCCCAAGTACTCGGAGTGTCTTGCTGATCCGCATAGGCCAACAAGCGGTTGACGAATGCACGGGTATTTCCAGAGATTGAAATATAAAGTAGTTTCATTTTTTTCATCACCTTCCGCTTTCTAGTATAACAGAAACCATTTATGAAAAGAGGAGAACTTCGGCAGTCTTTTCTAGTAAAATGCAGCCAAAGGCTTTAAACTGAGAGAGGAGTCCAATACAAAGGAGTGGCAATAATGTTTTCAAAAATGCATCATGTGGCGATCATCGCCAGTGATTACCAGCAGACCATAGAATTTTATGTAGAGAAATTAGGCTTTGAAGTGATTCGTGAACATGCGCGCCCAGAAAAGAAAGATGTAAAAATCGACTTGCGCTTTGGGGAATCAGAAATAGAACTGTTTGTGGTGGAAAACCCACCAGCAAGACCAAGTTTCCCCGAAGCAGCTGGCTTGCGGCATTTGGCATTTGCGGTGGAAAATATTGAAGCAGTCGTAGCAAAGTTAGCCGCCAAAGGAATTGCGTGTGAACCGATTCGTTTCGATACCTTTACGAATAAGAAAATGACCTTTTTCCAAGATCCAGACGGCTTGCCGTTGGAATTGCATGAATAAATAAGGAAAACTTTGTGTGGATCCTTTGTCGATTCAACTTGGTTTTTCTTGAGAGAATTGTTATTCTATGTATAGAAGTAAGGAGGAGAAAACGTGATAAGATTTGCAAAAAAAGAAGATCGCTTTGTCATGGCTGAACTCGTTTTAGTCATTTTAAAGGATATGGAATTGCCCTTTGTCAAAGAGATCGGAGAAGCCAAGACCTTAGAGATCTTGGCAGATGCCATGCTAGAACCCGATTATCGTTACGGCTTTCGCCGTGCGCTAGTCAATGAGATCGACGGAGAAGTTGCTGGCGTCGCCTTTGGATATCCAGACAAAGAAGAGGCGACGATCGATCAGCCTCTAGATAAAGTGCTGGAACAGTACGGTTTGAGTAAAGACATGAAGCTGTTTATCGATGAAGAGACTTTACCAAATGAATGGTACTTAGATACCATCTGTGTGGCTGAGAAATTTCGGGGCAAAGGCGTCGGCTCAGCCTTGTTAGAAGCATTGCCGAAAATTGCTTCTAGAGATGGTTATGAGGTGATCGGCTTGAGTGTTGACCGAGCAAATCCCCATGCGAAGCGGCTCTATGAAAAGCACGGCTTTGAAGTCGTGGCCCAAAGAGAGATCAGTGGCCATCTTTACGACCATATGCAAAAAAGAACCAGCTGATTTTTCAGCTGGTTCCATTTGTTAGTCGAAGCTCAAGAGGATGGTCTTTTTTGCGGTGCCGATTGTACAGCCAGTAATCCATGACGGCCGCAATACAGATGCAGACCGGCGCATCCCGGTCATCGACAACATCCAGTACATAATAATCCCCCGTCAACAAGGTCGCTTTGTCCATCTCCATAATCTTTTTATTGAAATGATGGATCCCATAGCGATGATTATAGATATCGCCGTGGACCGCCCAGTGAAGCTGCTGGATATAGTAGAAATCACCTGGCCAGTTAAAGATTTTTTGCAGTGTACCGACTTTCTCAAAGTCTTTGTAGATCTCAAAGCGTGTACCAAAAGTAAAGCTGATTTGTTTGATACTAGCGACCATTTGTCCATTCAAGCGGTAAAGGGAAAGAGCATCGCCCTTAGTTCCCCAGCGGCCCACCATTAAAAACAGTGATTTGCCTGTTTCATCTTTGACAATGGTACGTGTGACTCTGCTAAGTTGTCTGTCTTGGATGAAAAATTCTGACATACTTACGCCTCCTCATGTATCCCCAAAAAGCTGCGTGATTTAAAGATTTTCATCAATTGCCCGAACGATCGCTTTGCCGACACCAGACTCAATATTGGTGTCCGTCAAATACTTCGCGGCTTCTTTTACCTCTAACTCGCCATTTCCCATTGCAAAACTAACGCCTGCCAGTTGCAGCATACTTACGTCATTTAAGTTGTCACCGATCGTCATCACTTCCTCCAGTGAGATCATCCGATCCTTAGCGACATGCGCCACTGCGATTCCTTTTTGCGCGTTTCGATGGTTGATCTCAATATTGTTTTGTCCAGAAGAAGTCACCACTAGATCGCCGTACCCATCGATGATTTTCGTGATAGGACCCAATACCCGCGCACCATCTTGATGGAAGCAGATCACTTTCAAAAATTCTAATTCTTCGATCGAAAACAACTCACTGAAATCATCGACATAATTGATCGGTAAAAATTCTAAACGGGCTGCTGTCATAGCAATCGCCATCTTATGGGTTAAATGGGGCATTGCTTCTGCCGTGTGGATCGCAAAATTTTCGATCCGACGTGTTTGGCTTTCCGAATAGATCCCGTTGCTCGTGGAGATCTCAAAATAGATGTCGTTTTCTTTTAGTAGGTCGATCAACGAACGAGTTTGTTCATGGCTGATGGGCACAGTGAATAATGAATTGCCCGCTTCGTCGTAGACTTGGGCACCATTCAAGGTGATCATTGCACAGTCGATCCCGGCTTCTTGCAGCGGCGGCAAAGCCTCTTTGCGGTTACGGCCAGTTGCGACCATAAATTCGATTCCTTTGGATTGGGCATATTTGATTGCTTGGATATTTTCTTCTGAAATCTGCATACTAGCATTTAAAAGCGTACCATCCATATCAGAAGCAATTAATTTGATCATTGTCAGCGTCCTTTCTTAATCGTTTCTACAAATAGTGTACCATAAATCGCGCATTTTTTTTCTTTCGAAGAGTAATTCTTGTTTCTAAGGGGAGGGATTTGTTATCCTAGAAGAAAACAAAGGAGATTCGCCATGAAACGACTATTGGACAATGATTGGCAAGAACAATTGCAGGAATCATTTGAGCAGCCGTACTACCAACAACTACGGGCTTTCTTAAAACAAGAATATGCCCAGCAAACGATCCATCCAGCAATGGATCATATTTATGAAGCCTTAAAACTGACACCATACCATGACGTAAAAGTTGTCATCTTAGGTCAAGATCCTTATCATGGCCCTCACCAAGCCCACGGACTGTCGTTTTCCGTACAGCCGGGGGTCAAAATACCGCCTTCGTTGCGGAATATTTACAAAGAATTAGCTGATGACTTAGGGATTCCACCTGTGTCCCACGGTTATCTCGTACCTTGGGCGCAACAAGGGGTCTTATTGTTGAATACCGTGTTGACAGTACGTGAAGGGCAAGCCTATTCACATCATGGACATGGCTGGGAGCAGCTGACTGATACGATCATCGAAAAATTGAATCAACGAGAAGAACCGGTCATTTTTGTGCTTTGGGGCAAACCCGCCCAAAAGAAAGCCGCTTTGCTAGATACCAGCAAGCATATTATTATAACAGCGCCTCATCCAAGTCCGTTATCAGCGCATCGAGGATTCTTTGGTTCGAAGCCTTTTTCTAAGATCAATCAAGCATTGCTAGCGTTAGGGGAAGAACCGATTTCCTGGGCGTTGCCAGAAAAAATAACACAGTTGTAAAACTGTGTTATTTAGAATGAGTGAATTTGTGAAAAAGGTAACGATATTTAAAATAATCGACTAATACAGGATTTTTATCTGTTCTTTTTTTCGCAATTATTGTACAATGGAAGGGTATAAAAAAACTGGAGGTCTTTACCCGTGGAATTATTCGAAAGTTTAAAATTTAAAATCGTGCGTCGTCATATCAAAATCGTTTTTCCTGAAGCAACAGATCCTCGTATCCTAGGTGCTGCTAGCCGTTTACGTTCAGAAGAATTGATTGAACCTGTTTTGATCGGTAACCCGGTTGAAATCGAAAAAGCAGCGGAAGCTCGCGGAATCAACGTATCAAACTTTGAAATTTTAGATCCTGAAAATTATGATCGTTGGGATGAAATGGTTGAAGCTTTTGTGGAACGCCGCAACGGCAAAGCAACGAAAGAACAAGCAGAAGAAATCTTAAAAGATGTCAACTATTTCGGTACAATGTTGACTTACATGGGCATTACAGAAGGAATGGTTTCAGGAGCGATCCATTCTACGGGTGATACAGTAAGACCCGCTTTACAAATCATCAAAACAAAACCAGGTGTGAGCCGTACAAGTGGTGCTTTCCTAATGGTTCGTGGTCGTGACCAAGAAAAATACTTGTTCTCAGACTGTGCCATCAATGTAAACCCAAATGCACAAGAATTGGCAGAAATCGCTGTTGACTCAGCGAAAACCGCTGAATTATTTGAAATCGATCCAAAAGTTGCTATGTTAAGCTTCTCAACGAAAGGGTCTGCGAAAGCACCAGAAGTAGATAAAGTCGTTGAAGCAACAAAAATCGCCAAAGAATTGGCACCAGAATACCAAATCGATGGAGAATTGCAATTCGATGCTGCGTATATCTCAGCAGTTGCGCAATTGAAAGCTCCTGAATCTGAAGTAGCAGGTAAAGCAACCGTCTTTGTTTTCCCAGATTTACAATCAGGAAACATTGGCTACAAGATCGCCCAACGTTTCGGTAACTTTGAAGCGATTGGACCAATCTTACAAGGATTGAACAAACCAATCTCTGATTTGTCTCGTGGTTCAAATGAAGAAGATGTCTACAAATTATCAATCATTACTGCGGCACAAACACTAATGGAAAAATAAGCAGCCAATTGCTGCACTGATGAAAAACTGATCCCTTGAGGGTCAGTTTTTTGTTTTGCTCTTGGAAAGTTGAGGGCAGCAAAGGAGGAAGGGGACGCAAAAGCAACGATCCAGTGATCGTCGGGAAATTTTCCCTAAGCTCCTTCTTTACAATTCCTTGAAAAACAAGCTATACTAGCAACTAGTAAATTAGATTGATCAAAGGATGGGGACTATGTTTACCATTAACGACTTAGAAGCAACCGCAGCATTTGCAAAAATCATTGGAGAGGCAGCCGAGCCAGGGGATAATCTGGTATTGACGGGCGATTTAGGTGCTGGCAAAACAACCTTGACGAAAGGCATCGCCTTGGGGCTAGGAATCGAGCAACTGATCAAAAGTCCGACCTATACGATCATTCGTGAATATACCAATGGGCGGCTACCGCTGTATCATATGGATGTCTATCGGGTGGAATACGGTGCAGAAGATTTAGGACTGGATGATTATTTCGAAGGGGATGGCTTGTGTGTGATCGAATGGGGCAATCTCTTAGAAGCCTCCCTGCCAGAGGATTATTTAGAACTGATTTTGGAAAAAGATGATACAGATGAACAAAAACGTCTTGTGAAATGTCATGCATATGGCACCAAAGCAATCGCCTTTTTGCAACGGATCACAACAAAATGGCAGGCAGCCCATGAGTGAGATCCAATTACAGATCAAAGAAGCCACGGGTGCTGATGCCAAAGCTGTGTTAGCAGTCAGTCAACAGCTAGGAGAAGAAACGGATTTTCTCTTGATGGACGAAAGCGGCTTGGCGTTGCCAGAAGCCTTATTGGCAGAACAGCTGGACGCTATCTATGAACGGGACGACTATTTGCTGTTGTTGGCATTTGATCAAGAACAATTGATCGCCATGGCATCAGTCAAAGGCCATGAAGAGTGGCAATTAGCCCATGTCGGGGAGATCGGTATCTCGATTTTAAAAGACTATTGGGGCTTGGGCTTAGGTTCGCTCCTGATTGAAGAATTACTGGACTGGGTAGTAGAAGTTGGCGAATTGACCCGCATCGAGTTGACCGTTCAAGCGAGAAATTTACGGGCGATCCATCTGTATCAAAAATTTGGTTTTTTAACAGAAGGCTGTATGAAAGAAGCGGTGCAAACCCGCGAGGGGCAAAAAGTTGACGTCTTGATGATGGCACGTCTTTTTGAATCATAAAAAAGGAGTGAAGGAAATGGAGTTTCGGGAACCGACGATCGCAGACTGCGATCAAATCGAAGCGTATCGGCAAGCGTTCGAGAAGAATCAAGAAGTCATCCACGGTGGGGCAGGACTTGTAGAAAGTCCCACAGCCAAAGACTGGCTAGAGGGATTGGTGGATTTTAAAACAGCAGAAACGGTACCAGAAGGATTCGTTCCCGCCCGTACCTATCTGGCTATCCAAGATCAAAAAGTGGTCGGTCTCTTGAATCTGCGTCTGACACTTAATGCGTATTTGCGCCAAATTGGTGGACACATCGGGTATTCAGTGCACCCAGACCATCGAAAGCAAGGCATCGGCTCGGCAATGCTGGCACAGTCATTGGTAAAGGCCAAACAATTTGGCTTGAACAACGTGTTAGTAACCTGTGAAGAAGCTAATCGCGCCTCCACCAAAGTCATTGAAAACAACGGTGGTAAATTGACAGAAAAAGTCATTGATCCTGAAGATGGCGCTATAATCTGTCATTATTGGATCGATCTGACTTAAAATGAATCCTTCCTTAAATGAAAACGTGCGTCCTAAAGGCTAGCGCAATGCTGACTTTAGGACGCACGTTCTTATTTATTTGACTAAAACCAATTTTTTTAATGGATCGATACCAAATTCTTCTTCTTGACGCAATAAGATTTGGGCACATGCCCGACTATCTTCTAGTGCATCATGGTGGTTTAGTAAAGGAATCTGTAATTGCTCACAAACCGTGTTTAATTTGTGATTCGTAAATTCTGGATACAGCTTGCGGCTCGTTCGCACCGTGCATAAGGAAAGATAATTTGGTTGTGACAACCCATAATAATCAAGACATCCCGCCAAAACTCCAGTATCAAAACCAGCGTTATGCGCAACGATCAAACTGTTCAGTTGATAATATTGTTGGACTTGTTTCCATACGTCAGGAAACTTAGGCGCTTCTTGTACATCTTCTGGACGGATGCCATGAATTTGAATGTTTTTCCAAAAAAATTCCGTTTCCGGTTGGATCAATGTGTAATATTCGCCCACGATTTTGCTATCTTGTACCATGACTAGTGCAAGGGAACAGGCACTATGCTTTTGATAATTTGCTGTTTCAAAGTCCATTGCGATAAAATTCATCAGACTCACCTCATTGCCATTCTAGCACAAAATCAAAGAATGAAAAGCGAACAAACGTTAAGAAAAACTGAAGTTTTCTTACGGTTAGTTGAGATCCAGTTCCACCGGACAATGGTCACTGCCAATGATATCTGTATGGATCTTGGCGTCTAGCAAGCGCTCATTTAAGTCATCCGAAACGACAAAGTAATCGATGCGCCAGCCAGCATTGTTTTTGCGAGCGTTGAAACGGTAGCTCCACCAAGAATAAATACCTTCTGCATCTGGATAGAAATAGCGGAACGTATCGGTAAAGCCAGCAGCCAAAAGAGTCGAAAACTTTTCCCGTTCTTCAGGTGTAAACCCAGCACTTTTTTGATTGGTTTTCCAATTTTTGATGTCGATATTTTTATGGGCAACATTCAAATCACCGCAGAGAATCACTGGCTTTTGTTGTTTCAATTCAGTCAAGTAAGCCAAAAAGGCATCTTCCCAAGTCATGCGATAATCCAAGCGGCGCAATTCATTTTGGGAATTCGGTGTATAGCAAGTAATCAAGAAAAATTCAGGATACTCCAGCGTGATGACGCGACCTTCCGTATCATGTTCTTCGATTCCTAATCCATAACGGACCGATAGTGCAGGTTCTTTTGCGAAAATTGCTGTGCCAGAATAGCCTTTCTTCTCCGCATAATTCCAGTATTGATGATAGCCTGGTAAATCCAATTCGATCTGACCTTCTTGCAGCTTTGTTTCTTGTAAACAAAAGAAATCAGCATCGAGGGCTTCAAACACTTCAGAAAAATTTTTTTTAACGATGGCCCGTAAACCATTCACATTCCAAGAAATAAATTTCATTGAGACTCCTCCTTATTTTCCACTACGCCTCCCATTTTACCTAAAAAAGCCAGAAGCGCAAAGCAAGTGAGCGGAATGAGGAAAACAAGGAGGAAGAATGAGAAATAAATTTGGATGCTAGAGAAAATTCGTTTGTAGTACGGAAAAGGAACGATGGCTCCTTACGCTTACTTCCATTTTATGATACAGTCATTTTGAAAAGGGGGCAGTTTCATGACGATCAAAGCGCAAGTTTCAGCGAAAATGACTTCGAAAAATCAAATAACTATTCCAAAAAGTGTGCGGCAAATACTAGGCCTAAAAGAGAATCACTGGGTAATTTTTGAATTTACCCCATAAGGTGAGATCAAGGTAAGAGGCGAAAATGCAGCACCTTCTTTTGAAGCTTTTTGGAAACAAGAATTAGCGATCATAGAAGAAATGGGAAAATTTGACACAGGTGAGATGTTTTTTGAAAAAGATTTAGGTGAGGAGAACATTGAATGGTAAGGCAAGGAGATATTCTTTTATTGACTTAAATCCCACCAAAGGAAATGAAATGGCAAAAAAAGACCGTGTGTAGTGGTTAGTAATGATTATTATAACAAGAGTTTCAATACCATCTTAGTGATGCCACTCAGTAGCTCAAAAAAATATGTAGAAGAAAAATTTGCTCGATCGAATGCGTTTCAAACAGTTACCGAAACACAATAAAGTAAAGTTCAAGGGACGATTCTTTGTCAGCATATTTGCAGTGTGGACTTCTTGCATCGCAGCAACTTAGAAGTAGTCGATAAAGTCACTACGGAGATGAAAGAACGATTATCTGAAATAACAAAACACTTTTTTTGAAGCTTACTCTTTATTAATCAGGTCATTCGAAAAGAGGCGCTTATGGGTCATTCGACCATTAAGCTTTTCTTTGATTCACCAGAGGTAGCAACTTTTCCTTGAACATGCTAAAATAAGTGAGATGTTTATTGTGAAAGGAAACCTTCTCGTGAATAAAGACTTGATGATTGCGCAATTCCCTGAAATTGCCTTATTAAAAGATGAACCCTTATTGAACTATACGTATACAAAAACTGGTGGACCGGCAGACATTTTGGCTTTTCCCAAAACAGCAGATGAAGCCAAACAGCTGCTTGATTATTGCCGAGAACAAGCGATTCCTTGGATCGTCTTAGGAAATGCCAGCAACTTGATCGTCCGTGACGGTGGTATTCGTGGCGTGGTGATCATGCTATCAGAAATGAACCAAATCGTGGTGGACGGCACTTCTTTGATCGTCGATGCTGGAGCAAAGTTGATCGATACCACCTATGTCGCTTTGCATGAATCGTTGACTGGTTTTGAATTTGCCTGCGGGATTCCTGGCAGTGTCGGCGGTGCCGTCTTTATGAATGCTGGCGCCTATGATGGCGAAATCCAAGATGTCTTTGCGTCCTGCGACGTTTTGCTGGCTAATGGTCAAATCGTGACTTATACCAAGGAAGAAATGGAATTTGCTTATCGTCATAGCAAATTACAAGAGCAAAAGATGATCATTTTAAGCAGTCGCTTTGATTTAGCAAAAGGCGATCAAGAGCAAATTAAAAAGCGGATGGATGAACTGACAGAATTGCGGCAATTGAAGCAACCGCTAGAATACCCCTCTTGTGGGAGTGTCTTTAAACGTCCACTCGGTCATTTTACCGGCAAGCTGATCCAAGATGCAGGCTTACAAGGATTGAAATGGGGCGGAGCCCAAATTTCGGAAAAACATGCGGGCTTTATCGTGAATGTCGATCAAGCCACTGCAACGGATTACGTTGAACTGATCGCTCATATCCAACAAGTCATCAAAGAAACCTTTGATGTCACCTTAGAAACAGAAGTCCGAATCATCGGCGAAGAATAGAATAGCAAAAAGATTGTCCTGAGGGGCAGTCTTTTTTTTATGAGAGCTGATAAAAAAGAGCTTAGGTTTGTAAGCTTTCTAAGTCTTCGGTACAATAAACGAAAAGGAGTGAGCAGGATGAAAAAGTGGGGACGCGTCATTTTGTTTGTTGGGTTCGCCTTTCTTTTCGGCGGTTGTACGAAATTACCGCAAGAACAGTTTGCCGAACAGTTGACGAATCAGCAAGCAGCGAATGCTGGTGAATTCCAAGCGACGATCGATACCTTTGAGATGGGCAGCAGCAGCGAATACGGTCAAGAAGCCGATAGGTATGCCTCTATGTTGATGTCACAGTTAGTCGGCTCGTCATTTAAAGGGGACTTCGTCCAGGACAAAGAAACCAAAGCGATTTTACTCAATCTGGCAGTCGCTTTTGGGGGGCAGGAGCTGCCGATCAAGCTGATCGTCGATCCAGAAAAACAAGAAGCGTATGTGTCAGCTGAAATCTATGAAACACTGCAAGGGTATATCAGCGCATTTGGTAGTGACAGTTATGGGACAAAACCAGACGCTGCGGAATATGAAGGCAAATACCTGCGCATCGATCAAGAAACCTTAGATTCTTACTTTGGCGAAGGAACTTTTGCAGAGGACGGCGAGGGGACAACCGAAGCAGAAAAAGAGCCTGAAAACCTCTTTACCATGAACAGTCTTTTTCATAATGAGACGTTTGCAGACTATTTGAAAACCTTTGAACCAGATGCTTTCAAAAGAGATGGAGATACGATCAGTCACACGTTTACCAAAGAAGAATTGGCAGATTATGCAGATTATGCCCAAGAACACGGCGCCGATCAAAAGCAAGTCGCCGAATTAGAAACGATGTTGGAAGAAGTCGAGCAGTTTGACTTAACCATGACCGTCAATACGAAAACAAATCAGCAGAAAATGGCTTTTCACTTCGTGCAAGCGGATGAGCTGCAAACCACTATCGGAGCCACGGTGACTTTTACAGGGAAGAAAAGTGATACTGCTGTTGCAATCCCTACAGCGGAAGAATTGATTGACCCAGAAGAATTGTTTTCTCCCTATGATTATGGTTGGGATGACAGCTATGACGATGGGTATGAAAATGATGATGAGTACTGGGATAGCTATGATGAAGCCGATGATTGGTCTTCTTATATGCTGACGGATGAGGAGTTTGAAGAACTGCTGCTGCAAATCAAGCAAGAGCTGCCTTATTTGACCCAAGCAGATATCGATGATTATCTGACATTTTATGAAGAGTACTTGACCCAAGAGCAGTATCAAGAGCTTGTCGAAGCACTCCAAGTGACACAAAGTCTATGAGTCACTCAAAAGGGAAGCGACCGCCTAAGTTAGCCAAAAAGCTAACTTTGGGCGGTCGCTATTTTTTTAGATACGATTTTTTTAGATACGATTTTTTTTGCGGTTCATGACTAAGCGCAAAAGGACGGTTCCAACTGCCATCGTGGCGATTCCCGCTACAATGGCTTCAGGTACACCTTGGGCGAAGATTACACCCAAAATCGCTGCATAGACAGCATTGCCAGCTTTCCCCACAACCTCCGCATATTCTTGCTGGAACAAGAAGTAGATCAAGTTCATTACCAGGATCGTATTCGTCAAGCCTCCAGCGACACCAGCAATCAGTAGCGAAAGACTTTGCTGTTTGTTTTTCCAGATTTTTTGACAGCCTTTGTACACAAAGTAAGGAACGACACCAATCAAAATACGAGGAATCAACGCTACGAGGATCGCTTTCCAGCTTCCTTGATCACTCCCATAAATCGGTACGAAAGGGGAGAAGACAAAAGAAAGCGGGGTGATGATCCAGGTCGAACGCACCATACTGATGATCCCAAAGGCGCCGCCTAAAAAGCCGCCGATCCGAGGTCCCAATACAATAGAAGCGATGATCACAGGAATATGCATCGTTGTCGCATTGATTGGTCCTAAGGGAATAAACCCAAGAAAGGGAACCGATGCTAAAAGAATCAAGATTCCTAAAAAGAAAGCTGTTAAGACAAGTTCAAAAGTTGATATTTTTTTCATTGTTAGACACTCCGTACTTCCAAAGCAGTCAATGCTTTTTCAAGAATCGTTTCTGTTGCTGCTAATGCGCCTCTGCCGAAATCACCGCAAGCCAGTAACGCTTCACGGGGTTCAATCTCTTGGAAGCCGACTTCTTTCAAAATCCCCAAATTTCTTTGAACAATCGGGTTTTCGTACATGACGGTATTCATGGCTGGCGCAATCAAGCGGGGAACGGATAACGGCAACGCTAAGGCAACTGTTGAGATCAAATCATCGGCTATCCCATGCGCCAGCTTGCCAATACTGTTGGCACTGGCTGGGGCGAGCAAGAAAAGATCGGCTTGTTTGGCTAGTTCAATATGGTTGATGCGATCTGGTTGACGTTCTTGCATAACATCGACATGGATCGGGCGTTTGGATAATGACTGTAACGTCAAAGGCGTAATAAATTGTGTGCTGTTTTGAGTCATTAAGACATCCACTGCATAGCCCTTTTTGGTTAATTCATTGGTTAGGTCGGCTGCTTTGTATGCAGAGATACTGCCGCTGACGCCAAGCAGAACGTGTTTTTGTTTCATGTTTCTTTCTCCTTTTCTAAAAAAACATCTAGCTAAGCACGCAGGTCATTGCGTAATGTGTCAACGATCAAGGTTGCGATCTCAGCTTTTGTGCGGCCAGTCCCGATTTGTCCTTCTTGTGTCAAAAGGTGTCCGACATGCTGGTTTCCAGAAATTTGCGTCAAGTCGTTGGCCAACACATAATCCGCTTGGCTAGCCAGTAGACTTTTTCGTGCGACCGCAAACAACTCGGCTTCCGCTACGTCTACTAATAATTTGAATCCGACTAATAAGGTTGTCGGCTGTAATGCTTTGATGGTTTGGATCACTTTCGGGGTTTTCTTCAACACTAAAAACAAATGATCAGTATTGGAAGAAACTTTGCCTGCCGTTGTTTCAGATTGTGTGAGCACGTCTGCCATCAATGCCGGAGTGACCTGGTTGTCATAAGCTGGTAGGGCATCGTTGATTGCTTCATAAAACGCTGCTTCTGAAAAATGAGCAGCAGGGGTGAAATCACTGACTGCCATACTGTGGATCACAGCAGCATACGAATGGGTCGTCAATAAATCGGTCAACTGCGTCAACAAGTCCGTGGTCCCTTCAATGAAATGACAGGTAACGCGTGGATCGGTCGGCGGTTGTTTGGCAGTTTTCGTCGTAACGTAATCGATGGCCACCTCAGGGTATTGCAGCCATTCCTTGGCAATGGCTTGACCAAGTGAGCCCGTGGAATGATTCGTGATTGCACGGACATCATCGATTTTTTCGGAAGTACCGCCAGCCGTAATCAAAATTCTCATTGCGCTTGTGACACCTCAACGATCGTCCGTCCTTGGTGCGTACCAGCTAATAAAGCTGCCAATGTTTCTGGCAAGTCTTCCAAAGTGATGGCTTTCGTGTAAAGCTGATCGATCACATTCCACTCACCCGCTAATTTCTCCCATAATGCCGAGCGGATCTCATGGGAAACATTGACCGAATCGATCCCAATTACGCGAATCCCACGCAAAATAAATGGTAAGACAGTCGTTTCGATTTTGATCCCACCAGCATTGCCGCATAAGAAGGCACCGCCCCCATACGCGATTTGCGGAAGCACTGCCGCAAGCAATGGACCGCCAACTGTATCGATGACCGCTGCAAACGTTTGTTTTGCTAATGGTTTGACCTTTTCTGGTACCACGTCATCAGGACTGACGATTTTCGCTGCGCCTAGGTCCAACAACCATTGCGCATCGGTTTTCCGAGATAGCGCCACTATATTTGTATAGCCCAGTTTTTTCAATAAAGCAATGCTGACACTGCCGACGCCACCGCTAGCACCTGTCACCAAAATAGCAGCGTCTTTTGCTAAGTGCAGCTGTTCTAATTCTTGCACCGCTAAAGCTGCTGTGAACCCAGCAGTGCCATAGGTCATACTGTCTTTTGCTGAAAAACCAGCAGAACGTTTCACGAGCCACTCGGCTGGGACCCGTTGAAATTGACTGTAACCGCCTGGGTGAGAAACCCCTAAGCCATAACCTGTCACTAAGACTTGGTCGCCTGGGGCAAAATCAGCAGACTGACTGTCCACGACTTCCCCTGCTAAATCGATTCCCGGCGTCATCGGATACGTGCGGATCACGCCGCCATTTTCTTTTGCTGCCAAGGCATCTTTGTAATTGACATCTGAGTAATCAACACGGACAAGCACATCGCCTGCTGGCAGCTCGTCAAGAGTTGCAGTTGTGAGTGAAGCAGTAAAATTTGGTTCATTCATGACACGAAAGGTAGAGAAATTCGTCATTTCAGACACTCCTTTGATGGTTTGTACTCATAATACCATAAGTTTTATTTTTTTAACCAGTGAAGCAAGAAAAGGCAGGTCTTCTTATCAAAAAATCAGCAAAAACAGATCATTATTAAATCTACCTTTTCTTCGTTAAAATAGAAGTTGTTCTTTTAAACCTTTGAAAAGTGAAAATGACGGGACCGCCACTCCTTTCCTTTATAATACAAGCGTTTAGCGTCACTCCTTTTTTGATCAGAGAGAAAAGATTTCAAAAAAATGAAGAAAAAAGGCTTGTGTTTTTTGCAATTATTTGTATACTAGAAAAAGTGAAATTAAACATGAAGTTTACTTATAGCAAACTTTTTTATTTGAAGTTGTGTCAATCAAAGGGGGAATGAACATGGAGATTGGCGAGAAGCTGCGCAATTTGCGCGTTCAAAAGAATTTGACCCAAGAAGAATTAGGCGAGCGGACCGATTTGACGAAAGGCTATATCTCACAGTTGGAGCGTGATTTGAGTTCGCCTTCTATGGAAACTTTTTTTACGATCTTAGAAGTTTTAGGCGTGACACCAGAGGAATTTTTCCGAGAAGAAAATGCGCAGCATCAAGTGGTTTATCGCGAAGAAGACAGCACGCTTTATTATGATGAAGAAAATGGCTATGAATTGAAGTGGCTGATTCCCGATTCCAATGAAAAAGAAATGGAGCCAGTCTTGCTGACCTTTGATAAAGCGGGCGAATACAAGACCTTTGAACCATCGTTAGCAGAAACATTTATCTATGTCTTAGAGGGCAGTGTGGCCTTGACACTAGGAGAAACGCAGTACAAGGCTCGTAAAGGCCAATCGATTTATTATCAGGCGACTGAGCCGCATCAATTAAAAAATATTGCGGGCAAAAAAAGCCGTGTGCTTGTAGTCGTGACAGATTCTTATTTATAGTACAGGAGGAAAGAGTGTGGGAAAAACAATAATTTCATTCAACAATGTGGTGAAGCGATTTGATGATGATGAAACAGTTTTGAAAAAAGTGAGTTTTGATATTGAAGAAGGTCGCTTTTATACATTGTTAGGTCCTTCAGGTTGTGGAAAAACAACCATCTTACGCATCATTGCGGGTTTTTCGGACGCAACAGAAGGCGACGTTTATTTTGATGGACAAAGAATCAATGACGTTCCTGCCAATCAACGGCAAGTGAATACTGTCTTTCAAGATTACGCCTTATTCCCACATATGAACGTTTTTGAAAATGTGGCATTTGGTCTGCGAATCAAAAAATTACCAAAAGATGAAGTGAATAGAAAAGTCTTAGAAGCGTTGCGGCTAGTACAACTTCCTGGTTATGAGAATCGTGAAATCAGCGAAATGTCTGGAGGTCAACGCCAACGGGTCGCAATCGCACGAGCGATCGTCAATGAACCCAAAGTATTGCTCCTGGATGAACCATTGTCCGCATTGGATTTGAAATTGCGAACCGACATGCAATACGAGCTGCGGGAATTGCAGCAGCGACTAGGCATCACTTTTATTTTTGTCACCCATGACCAAGAAGAAGCGTTGGCGATGAGTGATGAGATTTTCGTTATGAATAAAGGGAAGATCGTCCAAAGCGGCACACCGGTGGATATTTACGATGAACCAATCAACCATTTTGTGGCGGATTTTGTCGGTGAAAGCAACATCGTCACAGGTACGATGATCGAAGACAACTTAGTGGAATTTGTCGGCAAGCAATTTGAATGTGTCGATGGCGGGATGCGGCCGAATGAAGCCGTTGAGATCGTGATCCGTCCAGAAGATTTGAATTTGACGACGGCGGAAAAAGGCAAGCTGGTCGTTGAAGTAGACACGCAATTGTTCCGAGGCGTGCATTACGAAATCATTTGTTACGATGAACAAGGCAACGAATGGATGGTTCACTCTACAAGAAAAGCCACTGAAGGAAGCAAGATCGGTCTTTCCTTTGAACCAGAAGATATCCACGTCATGCGTTTCAATGAGTCCGAAGAAGATTTTGATGCTCGTTTAGAGAGCTACGAAGATTAGGAGGGAAAGCTAATGACGAAAATGCGTCGTTTTTATGCGATACCCTATGTCTTTTGGTTATTGCTATTTGTTATTGCACCAGTCTTATTGATCATCTACCAATCCTTTTTTGATATGAACGGCAACTTTTCGCTGGTCAATTATCAAAGCTACTTAGGTTCTGGCAAATATTTGATCATGACCTTAAACTCGGTTTGGTATGCCTTTTTGATCACCGTGATTACCTTAGTGATCAGCTACCCGACAGCCTATTTCTTAACTAAGCTGCGTCACAAAGATTTGTGGCTGCTGTTGATCATCTTACCAACGTGGGTCAACTTATTGTTAAAAGCCTATGCGTTTATTGGGATCTTCGGCATTCATGGCAGTGTCAACAACTTCCTAGAAATCATGGGTGTTGGACCAAAGCAGATTTTGTTTACCGACTTTAGCTTTTTGACAGTTGCCGTCTATATCGAACTGCCCTTTATGATCATGCCGATTTTTAATGCCTTAGAAGAAATGAATCCCTCTTTGATCAGTGCCAGCCGCGATTTAGGGGCAAACAGCTATGATACTTTCCGACGAGTGATTTTCCCTCTGTCGTTAAACGGTGTGAAAAGCGGCGTCCAAGCCGTCTTCATTCCGTCGCTCTCCCTCTTCATGTTGACCCGTTTGATTGGGGGCAATCGCGTGATCACGCTTGGTACGGCGATCGAGCAGCACTTTCTCGTTACCCAAAACTGGGGCATGGGTTCGACCATCGGCGTCATTTTGATCATCGCTATGTTCCTCGTGATGCTGTTTACGGGAGAAAAGAAAAAAGGAGGGCAACGTAAATGAAAAAATTTCGCTGGTCGAATCTTTATCTGATCGTCGTCTTTATTCTTTTGTACGTGCCGATCTTTTATTTGATTTTCTATTCCTTCAATGAAGGAGGCACCATGAATGCTTTTACGGGTTTCACTTTTGAACATTACCAATCCGTCTTTCAAGATACCCGCTTGATGATCATCGTGTTGAACACCTTTATGCTGGCATTTTTATCAGCATTACTGGCAACGATCATCGGCACATTTGGTGCGATGGGCATCTACTATACCCGCAAACGCCGAACGAGAACGGCATTGTTGAGTTTGAATAATATTTTGTTGGTTTCACCAGATGTCATCATTGGTGCCAGCTTCTTGATTTTCTTTACGATGATCGGCAACTTGTTCCGTGGGTTTAGCTTAGGCTTTTTCAGCGTATTGCTTTCGCATATCGCCTTTAGTATCCCGATCGTGGTGTTGATGGTCTTGCCGAAACTGCAAGAGATGAACGATTCAATGATCGATGCTGCCCGTGATTTAGGCGCGAATAATTTTCAAGTCATTAAAAATATCATTTTGCCTTTCTTGACACCGGGCATCATCGCCGGCTATTTCATGGCCTTTACTTATTCACTCGATGATTTTGCCGTGACATTCTTTGTGACAGGCAATGGCTTTAGTACCTTATCGGTAGAGATCTATTCTAGAGCACGTCAAGGAATCAGTTTAGAAATCAATGCATTAAGTACACTTGTCTTCTTATTCTCCATGATCCTGGTGGTAGGTTATTACTTTATCAGTAAAGAAAACGGCGCGAAGAAATTGCGTAAAAACCGCCGTGTGGAGGTGGCAAATCTGCGATGAAACGACTACAATCTCTGATTATCGGTATTGTTGCGATTGTCCTGATCTTGCTCTTTGGTGTCCGTGAATTGGAACGCTCCTCTGGTATGGCAGGCGCTGAGGTTGTCAACATCTACAACTGGGGCGACTACATTGACCCTGATTTGATCAGTAAGTTTGAAGAAGAGACTGGCTACAAAGTCAATTATGAAACCTTTGACTCAAATGAAGCGATGTTCACGAAGATCCAACAAGGCGGTACGTCCTATGACATCGCCATACCGAGTGAATACATGATTGAGAAAATGATGGAACAAAATCTTTTAAAGCCATTGGATCACAGTAAAATCAAAGGGCTAGACAATATCGACCCTCGCTTTTTGGACTTGAGTTTTGATCCAGGCAATCAATATTCCATCCCTTATTTCTGGGGAACACTGGGGATCGTCTATAACGATAAATTCTTTGATGAAGGTGAGATCACCCAATGGGACGATCTTTGGAAACCCGAATTAGCAAATAGCATCATGCTGATCGATGGCGCGCGTGAAGTGATGGGATTAGGTTTGGACAGCTTAGGCTATTCTCTTAACAGCAAAGACGATGATCAGCTGCAAGAGGCATTCAATAAGCTACGGACCATGACCCCAAACATCAAAGCCATCGTCGCAGATGAAATCAAGATGTACATGGCAAATGAAGAAGCATCGGTTGCGGTCACATTTTCTGGGGAAGCAGCCGACATGATGTACGAAAACGAGCACATTCATTACGTGATCCCTTCGGAAGGCTCCAACCTGTGGTTTGATAATATGGTCATTCCTAAGACCTCACAAAACGAAGCCGGTGCTTACGCCTTCTTGAACTTTATGCTAGAACCCGAGAACGCTGCACAAAACGCAGAATACATCGGCTATTCCACACCTAACCAAGCAGCCATGGCATTACTGCCTGACGAGATCACCGAAGACGAACAATTCTATCCATCCGATGAATTAATGGAACACCTCGAAGTCTATGAAAACTTAGGTGCTGAGTATCTGGGCATCTATAATGATTTGTTCTTGGAATTGAAGATGTATCGGAAATAAGCAAAATGCCATTAAGCAGGGAATGTATCCTGTTTAATGGCAGTTTTTTTCTCTACATAGGAATTATAAAGTTATTACATAAATTATTAAATATAAAGTGGAGGGGAAAATTTCTGAAACTTCTACTTTAAGATGTTAGGTAGAGAGGTTAGCAGGAAGAAAAACTTAAAGAAATATTTTTTTATGGAGAACCAACTGAATCGATGCGCGACGAATAGAAATAGGTATTATTTAAAAGGATCGTGATCTGTGAACCAAACTAAAAATCTTTAAAACAAAGAAAAAATGTTGACATCGGAAAAAAGGTAGTGTAACATACAGAATATAAAAACCTGGTTCATCTAGTTGTAAGCGTTTATCTTTTTTGAATATCTTTTTTACTAAAACTGAAAATTGGAGGAGAAAATGGACAAGAATATTAAGCCGAATACTGGTGCGCGTTTGGATCGTTTACCCACAAGTTCTGCCCAATGGGGGCTTTTTGGAATGGTTGCTTTCGGATTATTAGTTAGTTGGAGCAATGCTATAGGAGGATTGGTTCTCGCTCAGTTAGCTGAGATAGGATGGACGAACAATAACCTTAGTGCGGTATTTTCATCGTTGACAACTGCAGGTATGTTCTTAGGAGCATTTATTGGTGGAATCATTGGCGATAGAATTGGTCGAAGAAATAGTTATCTGCTTTTTGTAGCAGTCCACATTGTATCTATGGTAGTTGGAGCATTCTCACCTAACATGACATTTTTAATCGTATGCCGAGTGGTTATGGGATTTGCCCTAGGAGCATTGCTAGTTACGTTGTTTGCTGGGTTTACTGAATATGTGCCTTCAAGGAACCGTGGAACATGGTCTGCTAGAGCTTCTTTTATTGGTAACTGGTCATATCCGATTTGCTCAACTATTGCAATGTTTATTACACCAGCAGTTGCTCCTGAACTAAATTGGAGAATCCAATTTTTAATACCCGCGGGGTTATCTGCTATTCTTTTTGCAATCGTTTTCCGTAAATTTCCTGAGTCTCCTAGATGGTTAGAATCAAAGGGGAGGTACGTAGAAGCTGACAAAATCATGACAGAAATCGAAAAGCGTGTTGAACGTTCTATTGGAAAGCCGCTGCCACCAATTGAATTAGAAAGAACGGATACAAAAATCAAAGAAGTTCAAATCTCTTATTCAGAATTATTCAAAGGAGAGCTGTTAAAAAGAGTGATATTGGGCTCGTTTGTATTAATTGCTATGAATGTCGTGCAATATACATTAATTAACTGGTTGCCAACTATTTTTTTGACACAAGGAATAGATTTAAAAGATTCCGTCGTTCTGAATACAATGAGCATGTTTGGAGCTCCAATAGGTATTTTTATTGCTACGTTTATCATTGATCGTATCCCAAGAAAAATTATGGGGGCAGGTCTTCTAATCATCATTGCTGTGCTAGGATATTTTTATTCTCTACAGACCACAATTATGATGATCTCAATTCTAGGATTCTTTTTAATTACTTTTGTGTACATGTATGTTTGTTATGCATCAGCTGTATACGTTCCAGAAATTTGGCCCACTGCAGCAAAACTGAGAGGTTCTGGGCTTGCAAATGCTGTTGGACGTGTCAGCGGTATTGCAGCACCTTACGCTGTAGCTTATTTATTAAATAATGCTGGGGTCACAGGGGTGTTTACTTTACTTGGTGGTGTGTCTTTGGCTACTGCAGTAATTATTTTATTTTTGGGAATTGAGACTAGAAGTGCATCAGTTGAAGAGATCGGAAATGTTATACCGGAAACAAAAAGCTGAAAATTGAGTATATAAGAATGTAAATATTTGGAGGGAAAATTATGAAAGCATTAGCAAGATATGGAAAAGAATTTGGTGGTTATCGATTGATAGATGTTCCTGTACCAGAGGTTGGCGATGAAGATATTTTAGTTGAGATTAAGGCAGCTGCTATTTGTGGAGCAGATATGAAACATTTCCGTGTTGAAAACGGATCGGATGAGTTTAACTCTATCCGCGGTCATGAATTCGCTGGAGATATCGTTAAGGTAGGTTCAAAAGTAAAAGACTGGCAAGTTGGTCAACGGATTGTCTCTGATAACTCTGGACATGTATGTGGTACCTGTCCATCATGTGAGAAAGGTGATTTCCTCACCTGCCCCGACAAGGTTAATTTGGGTTTAGATAATAACCGTTGGGGTGGTGGTTTTACAAAGTATTGTTTAATTCCTGGAGAAATCTTACGAATCCATAAGCATGCAATTTGGGAAATTCCAGAAAGTTTAGATTATGAAGATGCATGTGTTTTAGACCCGATCAGCAATGCATACAAAGCGATCGCTCAGCGATCAAGCCTGTTGCCTGGACAAGATGTTGTTGTAATGGGGACTGGCCCGTTGGGATTGTTTTCTGTGCAGATCGCTCGGATTATGGGAGCAGTCAATATTGTAATGGTTGGCTTAGAGGAGGATACAAAAACACGTTTTCCAATCGCTAAAGAATTAGGAGCCACTCACACGGTGAATGGTTCAAAAGAAGATGTAGTAGCTCGTTGTCAGGAAATTTGTGGAAAAGAAAATCTTGGGTTGGTTGTTGAATGTTCAGGTGCAAATATTGCGTTGAAACAAGCTATTGATATGTTAAGACCAAACGGAGAAGTAGTCCGCGTAGGGATGGGATTTCAGCCATTCAATTATCCAATTAATGATATCACAACATGGGCAATCAGTATTATCGGACATATGGCATATGATTCAACCACTTGGCGTAATGCTATTAGGTTACTTGAAAAAGGGGATATTCGAGTGCAGCCAATGATCACTCACAGACTAGGTCTTTCAGAGTGGGAAAAAGGATTTGATTTGATGGCAAAAAAAGAAGCAGTTAAGGTCATCTTCACCTATGACTTTGATGATAAAGATTAGTATCTAAGGAGAGATAATATGTTAGCAAATATTAAGTATTGGGAAGAAACAGCACAAAAAAATGGTTTTGCAATTCCACATTTTAACGTTTGGAATGCAGAAATGTTAATGGGAGTGATTGAAGCTGCTGAGGAAACAAAAGCACCAATTATCATCTCATTTGGAACAGGTTTTATAGGAAATACGATTTTTGAAGAATTTGCGCCGATGATGGTCTCAATGGCGAAGAATGCTTCTGTCCCAGTCATTACTCACTGGGATCATGGTCGTAGCTTAGAGATCGTTCAAAATGCTTATCATCATGGGATGAATTCGGTAATGCGAGATGCCTCTGCTGAACCCTTTGAGGAAAATATCCGTTTGACAAAGGAAGTTGTCGACTATTTCCATCCTTTAGGAATTCCAGTTGAGGCTGAACTCGGTCATGTAGGGAATGAAACCGTTTATGAAGAAGCGTTATCTGCTTATCAGTATACAGATCCAAACCAAGCTGCGGAATTTGTTCAACGTACAGGTTGTGATTCGCTTGCAGTGGCAATTGGTAATGTACATGGAGAATATTCTTCAGATCCCAAAATCGCTTTTGATGTATTAGAAAAAGTGAGAGATGCAATTGATATTCCAATTGTTTTGCATGGTGCATCATGTATTCCGGATAAAGATGTAAAAACATCTATTTCACTTGGAGTTTCCAAAATCAATATCCATACAGAGTTATGCTTAGCAGCAATGAATGCAGTTCGAGAAAAACAAAATTCTTCTTTCTTAGAGTTAGAAAGAGCCGTTCGTCAATCAGTGAAACAAAGAGCAATCGAGAAAATTCAACTATTTGGTACTGAAGGTAAAATGGATAAATAAAAGAAATCTGTAGTTTGGGAAACTAAACTACAGATTTTTACTTTGGAAAAACTTTTTAACGCAGAATAAATGTTTGTTTCAAAATCAAAAATCTTTCTATTGCTTTGTTCCTATGATAGACTTATTAAGGAGGTGGAAATATGGCTGCGAAAGATAGATTATCGTTAATAAAACAGCTTTTGATTAATGAGAAAAAAGTTTCTGTATCAAGTCTTAGTGAAAAATTTTCAGTTACAGAGGAAACGATTCGACGTGATTTAGATAAATTAGAATCAGAAGGAATTCTGACAAGAACGTATGGAGGAGCAGTGTTAAACTCAGAAGAAACTGTTTCAAATATACCATTTTACAAAAGAGCGGAGCACAATATTGAAGCAAAGCAAAGAATTGCCATCAAAGTTAGAGAAGTACTTGATTCTGTTCATACTATTTCTGCCGATGCTAGCTCGACTGTAATGGAAGCATTGAAGCTGTTGAAAGATAGAGATGACATGACGATTGTTACCAATTCAACTGAGGCGTTGAGAGAACTAATCGTATCTGATGTTAACGTTTTATCTACTGGAGGTATTTTTAACAAGCGTACGCTGTCAATGCAAGGTGATTTGACAGAACGAGCAATTGAAAATTACAATGTAGAAATGGCTGTTATCAGTTGTAAAGGTATTGATAAAAGTGCGGGGGCAACAGATACAAATGAGATTGAAGCACGCATCAAAAAACTTATGATTGCCCAGACCACTGAAGTTATGCTTCTGATCGACAGTGAAAAATTTTGTAAAAAAGGATTCGTTCATTTATCTGACATAAGTCAAATCAACCATGTGGTTACAGATCAAAAACCAAGTGATGACTGGATCGAGTTTTTCGCTGATAATAAAATTGAACTGCATTATTAAGCTGACTAGAAGAGGAAAAGATATTTTATATACTATTAATGAAAAGCATTCTAAAAAAGGAATTATCCTTTTTAGAATGCTTTTTTAGGTTTTCAAACTTTAAAATCTTCGAAACAAAGAATTATTGTCCGAAACGTTGGCTTTTTGCTTTGTTTGAAGTAAGATATAGAAAAGATATTGAAAGCGCAAACAAACGACTGGAGGGTTTTTATGAACGGGATACAAGCAGGTAAGAAATTAGATCAGCTGCCAATTTCCAAATGGCATTGGCAGACTTTTTTTCTGATTGGATTCGGACTGCAGATCAATGGTTTTCTCAATTCATCTGGAAGTTCCATCTTGGCAGATTTAGTGGATAGAGGATGGTCTAACAATTATTTTAATGCAATGTTTTCGTCTGCGATGATGGCTGGATTTTTTTTAGGATCATTGTTAGGTGGAATGTTAGGTGATAAGTATGGAAGAAAAAAAGCTTATCAAGCAAGTATACTCTGTTTCTCTCTCTTTTCACTATTAGCTGCATTATCAATCAATATGTGGTTCTTAATCTTCTGTAGAGGAGCGATGGGGGTTGGAATGGGGGCGGGGATAGTAGTTGGATATGCTTCATTCACTGAATTTCTCCCCGCGAAAGTTAGAGGAAGATGGTCAGCAAGGCTGTCCCTTATTGGTAATTTTTCTCCATTGATTGCTGCGATGGTAAGTTTTTTGGTTATTCCGACATTTGGTTGGCGGTGGGTTTTTATTATTGGAGGAGTAGCATCAATAATTAGTCTAATTTTTGTAAGCGTTTATTTGGATGAATCACCTCGATGGTGTTTTGAGAATGGCCAATCTGATCATGGTGAACAAATAATGAATAAGGTGATTTCAAAAATTGAAAAAGAAAAAGATATTTCTTTAAGTTTTGATCAGGGGAGCAAGAATGTATATGAGTATGATCAACAAAAAATACCATTCAAAGCTTTTTTTAAAGGAGATTTAGGAGTTCGGACGATAATTGCTTCAACAGTTTTGATAGCAATGAATATTTCTTTATATACGATTACAGTTTGGATACCTACTATTTTTGTGAATAGTGGAATAGATATTTCAAGATCGCTATTAATGACTACTTTAATTATGATAGGGGCACCATTGGGAGTATTTGCTTCTACATTGCTTATGGATAGATTTCCCAGAAAGTGGTTTGGTGTAGTTTTAATAAGTCTCATTGCTATTCTTGGCTATGTTTATTCTGTTCAAACAGAGGAACCTCGAATTATTGTTTTAGGATCAGTTTTGATTTTTGTTCTTTATATTTTCAACAGTTTTTCATCAGCAGTCTATGCACCAGAAATCTGGCCAACTAAAGTAAAGATGCGTGGTGCAGGTATCTCAAATTCAATAGGACGTATCGTGGCAATCGTTACACCATTTGTTATAGCTTGGTTGTTAACGAACTATGGTGTTCAAGCTGTTTTTATCGTTTTAGGTTGTACATTAGGATTATGTGCCTTGATTCTGGCTCTCTTTGGGATTGAGACGAGGAAAAAATCTATTGAAGAGATTGAGAGTAATTTTTTTAAAGAAGCAAAAGATAAATATTTAACCTTAAATGAAATAAGAGAATCAAAGGAGAAGAATTTATGAAAAATACAGTTGCTATTTTAGAAAAACCAGGAAAAATGGTAATGAAGGAAACGGATCTCCCAACCGTAAAAGATGATGAAGTTTTAATAAAAGTGGGATATGTAGGTATTTGCGGTTCGGATGTACATGGATTCCAATTTGGTCCATATATTCCACCGAAAGATCCTAATCAAACGATTGGATTAGGTCATGAAGTTGCTGGGGTTATCGAAAAAGTCGGGAAGAATGTCATCAATTTAAAAGCTGGTGATAGAGTATGTATTGAACCTGGAGTTCCATGCTATAAATGTGAGTTCTGTATGGAGGGGGTTTATAATGTTTGTCCAGACGTTGATTTTATGGCTACACAACCTAATTATAAAGGGGCATTGACGAACTACTTAGCTCATCCAGCAGATATGACGTATCGCTTACCTGATAATATGTCACTTGTGGAAGGGGCATTGGTTGAACCAGCTGCTGTAGGTATACATGCTGCGGAAATGGCTGGAGATCTACTAGGTAAAAAAGTTGTTATATTGGGATCAGGATGTATAGGCTTGATGACAGTTCAATCAGCAAAACTAATGGGGGCTGCTGAAATTGTTGTAATTGATGTATTACAGAATCGTTTAAACAAAGCGATTGAATTAGGTGCAACGGCTACGTTTGATGGTCGAGATGAAAAAATTGTTGAGAAAGTCAAAGAAATCATTGGTGAGTATGGTGCAGATGTTGTTTTTGAAACAGCCGGAGCAATCCCTACCGCTAAGATGGCTTTACAGTTAGTAAAGCGTCGTGGGAAAGTGATGGTTGTTGGGACAATTCCTGGAGATACACCAATAGATTTTCTGAAAATAAACCGTGAGGTATCAATCCAAACAGTTTTCAGATATGCGAATGATTATAAAAAAACGATAGATCTTATTTCTAAAAAGAAATTTGATGTTTTATCAATGGCTGATAAATACTTTGATTACGATAATACACAACAGGCATTTGAATTTTCTGTTAATAATAAGAGTGAACTGATCAAAGGTGTAATTCAAGTAGCAAATTTGAAATAGAGGATGAATGGAAAATGACAAATGTAGATGTAATTTGTATTGGTGCAGCAATTGTAGATATTCCCCTTTATCCAGTGGGGAAATTCATTTTTGACCATGTATCTTATCCGATAGGTGATATCACAATGAAAATAGGTGGTGATGCGATCAATGAGGCAACCATCATCACACGACTAGGTCATAAAGTTTCGTTGATGAGTGTAGTAGGAAACGATGTGCCAGGGAAGTTTATTCGAGATTTTGCAGATAAAAATAACGTGATTATAAATCATTTAAAAGTTGATGAAAAGCTGACGACGTCTTTAAATATTGGAATGGTACGTGAAGATGGTGAACGAACATTCGTTACGAATCGAAATGGTAGTTTGTGGAAAATGTCATTGAAACACATCGATATAAAAAAAATAAAGAATGCAAAAATATTATCTTTAGCTAGTATTTTTAACAATCCATTACTGGATAATGAAGCTCTGGTAGCAATATTTAAGGCTGCTAAAAAAGAGGAAATGATTGTATGTGCGGATATGGTCAAGGGACGATTGGATGAAACGTTTGATGAAATTAGACAGGCACTTTCATATGTAGACTATTTCTTTCCGAATTACGAAGAAGCGTCTGAACTAACAGGAAAAGAAAATCTTAGTGAAATTGCAGATGTATTTTTAGAAGTTGGTGTAAAAAATGTAGTGATTAAAATAGGAAGTAAAGGCTGCTATCTAAAAAATTCAGATGTTGAAAAGATTGTTCCTGCATTTAAAAAAAGTTCCACAACGAAAATTGATACTATCGGAGCGGGAGACAATTTTGTTTCAGGATTTATTTCTGAATTACTAAATGGAAAAAAATTTGAGGAATGTGCTTATTTTGGAAATGCAACAGCTGCCGTATCCATTGAGTCTTTAGGAGCAACGGAAGGTGTTAAAAGCCGTGAACAGGTCGAAAAAATGATTGAAAATTACAAAAAATATTGATAAAGGTGGAGACAGTGAATTGAGAACAATGAAAATTGGAAAAACAGATATTGAAGTATCGAGAATCGGATTGGGGACATGGGCGATCGGAGGTGGACCAGCTTTTGAAAATAAGGATAATGAATCTGTTTCAATCGCTACTATTCAGCATGCATTAGATTTAAATATCAATTTTTTAGACACAGCACCCGGATATAATTTTGGTAATAGTGAAAAAATAGTTGGTAAAGCGATTAGGGATAAACGTAAAAATTACGTTGTGATCACTAAATTTGGTATTACGTGGGAACGTGAAGGGACATTTTTTAACAAAGTAGGAGAAACATCACTCTACAAAAACTTATCGAAAGAATCTATTCGGCTGGAGATTGAATCGAGTTTAAAAAGACTCAAAACGGATTATATAGATATTTATATGAGTCATTGGCAATCTGTTGAACCATATTTTACTCCAATTAAAGAAACGATGGAAGTGTTAAACGAACTGAAAAACGAAGGGAAAATTCGTGCGATTGGTGCAGCAAATGTTGATGTTGATCATGTAAAAGAATATTTAAAACATGGACAATTAGATATTATTCAAGCAAAGTATAGTATTTTAGATCGACAAATCGAAGAAGAATTAATGCCATTATGCAAACAAAATAATATTACAATTCAAGCTTATTCACCATTAGAAATGGGAATCTTAACAGGTACAATTGATAAAGACTATGTTGCTCCAAAAGGAACAGCACGCTATGGAAAGAAGTGGTTCCAAAAAGAAAATTTAGCTAAGGTTGTAGAAATGATTCAAAAATGGAAGCCGCTTTGCGATAAATATGATTGCAGTATTGCGAACTTAGCAATTGCGTGGATTTTGGCACAGGGTAATAATATTAATGTTTTGAGTGGATCTATGACGCCAGAAGAATTAGATGAAAATAGTAAAGCGTTAGCTATTAAACTTTCAGAAGATGACGTAGCTTACATGCGTAAATTAGCAGAAGAAATTTCATAGCAAAAATTGGAAAAGCAGACTGCATGACAAATGTAGTCTGTTTTTGCTTCTAGTTTACTAACAGTAACCTTTTTTCCATCTTACTTTTCACAATAAATGATTCTTGCTTTCCCACCTAAAAAAAGCTGATCAAAATATTGCGGGATGCTTAAAAAAGAATTATGATGTGCTTATCTATTATATCAATCAAGATATAACTTGATTAAAATGAAGGAATTGTATAAAGAAAATGTGACCGTTAATATTTTTATAAAAGATTTTCAAAATCGCCATTCTCATACGTTGATGGCAGTTGACAATGTATCGTTCGCTTTGCCATTAACATACACAAAGGAAGAATTGGAGGAGAAGCTCAATGACTGAGAAAGAAAAAGTAGAAACAATCATGATAAAATATCATCGAAACTTCTCGATCTTACAGAAAAAGGCAACGCCTAGCGAATTGAAAACAGTTTTAAACTTTGTTGCAGAAGAATCGAGCCGTAAACAGCGAGTGCTTGTTGGCTTAGAGAAAGAAGAACAAGCGGACAATGAAAAAATTTAGGTTTCTTAAGAATGACCATTGAACAAGTAAACCCGAGATAAGAAGCAAGCGCTTCTTATCTTTTTTTGTATCATTATGGTGGGGGTGCCGTAACGTTAGGATCAAAATAGAAAAAATTCACAAAAAGTGCTTGACCTAAAGTCAACTCTAGGTGGTATCTTTTTAGATAGAAGAAATGAGCAGCGATTGTTGAAACTCAGAAAAATCACGATTTCCCTTTAGGATAACTGGCTATTTCTAGGTTTGACAGGAATTCTAAAAAGAGCGTCTAGCTCCGATGGCCACGTTTTTCATTCTAGAAAACGATCTACTCATTTCGACTTCGTGTCTTTTTACTTGTGAGTAAACACACGAACCATTCAAACATTTCTACAGGAGGTACGTACATGTTATTAGAAAAAATCAAAAGCCCCAAAGAGTTAAAAGAATTGACCAGTGGGCAACTTCAAGAACTGGTAGTAGAAGCACGAACTGCTTTATTGGAAAAAATCAGTCACCATGGAGGGCACAATGGCCCCAATCTGGGGATGGTTGAAATGACGATTGCGTTGCATAAAGTCTTTGATTCCCCCACCGATAAGCTGATTTTTGATGTGTCTCATCAGACCTATATCCATAAAATGTTGACGGGACGCGCCCATGCCTTTCTTGATGCTGCTCAGTATGATGCGGTTTCTGGTTACACGAATCCGAAAGAAAGCGAGCACGATCTCTTTACGGTCGGTCATACCTCCACGTCAGTTTCGTTGGCAAATGGTGTGGCGAAAGCCCGTGACCTAAAAAATGAAACGTATAACGTCGTTGCCGTCATTGGCGATGGTTCTCTATCAGGTGGCTTAGCGTTTGAAGGCTTGAACAATATTGTGGAATTAGGCACCAATACCATCGTGATCCTCAACGACAATGACCAATCAATCGCAGAAAACCATGGGGGGATGTATCAGAATTTGCGGGCATTGCGGGAAACCAAAGGGCAAGCAGCAGACAATCTGTTCAAAGCGATTGGTTTTGAGTACCACTGTTTAGATGAAGGAAATGACCTCGCTGCCTTGATCGCTTTATTTGAAAAAGTGAAAGACATTGATCATCCTGTTTTATTACACATTCATACGATCAAAGGCAAAGGCTTCAAGTTTGCGGAAGAAAATCGTGAAAAGTTTCATGCAGGTGGTCCCTTTCATTTAGAAACAGGCGAATATATTTCTGCTGGCGGCAATCAAGTAACCTACAACAGCTTAACGACGGATTATTTATTAGAAAAAATGGCGACAGATCCTAAAGTCGTGGCAGTAAATGCTGGTACACCGATGCTGCTTTTTTCTCCAGAACAACGAGAAAAAGCAGGTAAACAATTTGTAGATGTGGGTATTGCAGAAGAACATGCGGTATCGATGGTTGCTGGGTTAGCAAAAAATGGAGCGAAACCTGTCTGGGCCGTTTTTTCTACCTTTATGCAACGTAGTTTTGATCAAATTTCCCATGATTTGGCCTTAAATCATCTGCCTGGAACGATTCTGGTATACGGTGCATCGATTCATGGAATGAATGACGAGAGCCATCTGGGAATTTTTGATATTCCATTTTTGGCACATATTCCCAACCTTGTTTATCTTGCGCCAACCTCTAAAGAAGAATATCTAGCAATGTTGGATTGGTCGCTGGAACAAACCAACGCTCCAGTTGCGATCCGAGTACCGGTTGGACCTGTCAACGAAACGGTAAGAGCAGCCTCTACTGACTACAGCGATCAAAAAAATGAGGTGACTCAAGCTGGCACGCAGGTAGCCATCGTCGGTGTCGGAAACTTTTATGCGCTAGCAGAAGAGATCGCAGAACAATTGGAAATGCAACATGGAATTACCCCAACGGTGATCAATCCTAAGTTTATTTCAGGGGTCGACAAAGAGTTGCTGGATGCTGTGGCACGAGCGCATAAACTCGTTGTCACGTTGGAAGACGGCATACGAGAGGGCGGCTATGGACAAATGATTGCCAGCTATCTTGGTGATCGTGAGATTGCCGTCAAAAACTATGGCTTAGAAAAGAAATTTTATGATAATTACCGAGCAGCGGACGTTTTATCCGAACTTGGTATCACTGCTGAGGCAATTACGAAAGATGTCATAGAACAGCTGCAGAAATAAGTTCTCTTAGGGTGTCTTGTGTAGCTGATAGGATTGTTAAAAAATGAATGATCGAAGAAAACCTTGCAGAAAAACAGACTGCAAGGTTTTTTCGCAGACTATCGGTGATGATCTCCAGCAAATGCAGAAGACCAATGCTTTTCAAGCATAAAGCCTCAGCGTAGGAAGCATTGGTCAAAAGCTGGCGATCCAGCAAATAATAAAGAGGTAGGAAAAGATTGCTTTGGTGTCTTATCCGGTTGAGCTCAGAGAAACAAAAAAAGTATTTTGTAAAAAGAAAAGGGGTAACTATGAAATTTTTTTCAATGAAGTTGCTGGCACTGTTGTCGGTGGCAATGGTCGTCTATTCGGCACCGGCGATTTCTGCCAATGTTCCAGCGATTGCGGCAAGCTTTCCAGAAGTAGATGCGGTCTACGTCGGGTTACTGACCACGATTCCGTCATTGTTTCTTTTGCTAGGGATTTTTACTACCAGCATGATCGAAAAAAGGATCGGCAAAAAATACACGATGGTCACCGGCTTGGTCATTGTGGCGATTTTTGGCACGCTGCCGGCATGGTATCAGGGGAGCTTTCCTGTCTTGTTTCTTTCGCGCGCGATTCTTGGCTTCGGGATCGGTTTATTCAATCGTTTGGCGATTCAAATGATTAGTTTGTTGTTTCAAAATGAGCCGCAAAAGAAAGCCAAGGCCCTTGGGTTAGAAAGTGCCGTCGGTGGTTTAGGCGGTATCTTTATGACTTTGCTGGTAGGGCAGCTAGTGAAGATCAGTTGGGAGATCTCTTTCTTCGTTTATGGCTTTGCCTTGATCAGTCTCTTTTTTGTTCAGGTGTTTATTCCCAATGAAACAAAAGCGACCACCGATGCGGCTCTGATAGCGAACGTCACGGTTTCAAAAGAACGGAAACAAAAGTCATTTGTTTTGGGGGTGCTCTTGTTTCTGATCGTTGTCTTGTTTATCAACTACAATCTGCAGATCACCCCGTTGTTGTTGGAAAAAGGAATTGGTGATGCGACCGATGGCAGTAACATGATCGCCGCCATTGCGACGGGGGCATTTATCGCAGGCAATGCCTTTGGCTTGATATATAGACGCCTACATCGCTGGTTGCTGCCCATTGCGGCATTGCTTGCAGGAAGCAGCATCTATTTGACCTATCCCTTGCAGACGGTGGGGCTGCTCTTGGGTTGTTCTCTACTACTAGGCTTTGCCTTTCGCAGCATCATGCCTTTTTTCACCCACTTGCTGACGACTGGTGGTGAAGCAGAAGCTAAGTTTGGCACGATCGTCTCGATCGTTGCTTACAATTTAGGGGTCACGTTAGCACCTTATGCATCACGCTTGCTGATACTAGTCAGCGGCAATGAAACAGCAGGGATGCAGATGATTCTATCTGGGGGCTTGTTGTGCTTGATTGGTGTCCTAGCTTTTTTGGGAAATAAATACTTTCTGTATTTTGAACGAGGATAGGCGAAAGCTAGCTTGATCCTCGTTTTCCGTCTTCATTTCATCCTTCTCATCGCTTATAATAAAAAGAAACAATGATGAGTTGAGCGTACTAGACAAACTGCAGGCGTCAATCAGAGGGGAGAACCAGATGTATCTTTTTCAAAAAATTGAAGAAGCAGCGTTTAAACAAAATGATGCGAGACGAACGATCGGTGACTTTTTATTAAGTAATCGAGAAAAAGTTAGTGAGTATAGCATGGAAGAAATCGCAAAACTGACCCATACTTCCAAGCCGACGCTGGTCCGTTTTGCAAAATATTTTGGCTTTTCTGGTTGGAAAGAATTTGTATATGCCTTCATGCACGAATTGGCTCATTTTGATGATGGGTCAGCAGCAATCGATGTGAACATTCCTTTTGATGAAGCTGCAGACACATTAGAAATCATTGAAAACTTGGCGAACTTGCGTATGCAAACGATTAAAGAAACAGCGGCACTTATGACCGTAAAAGACCTGAATCAAGCTGCGAGGCTCATCAATGGCGCTCAAACCATCGTCATCTATGGGCGTAGTCCAAATTCTTATTTCGGACAGCTGTTTAAACGCAACTTAAACACGATCCATAAAAAAGCCTTTCTTGCAGATGCGGATGAATCTGGCTTGATTTCTAATACGCTGACCCCACAGGATTGTGCCATTCTGATCTCTTATTCTGGTAATAATTCAGAAACGTATCCTATGAAAAATGTGAAAACATTGTTGAAAAATGGTGTGCCGATTATCAGTCTTACGAGTGGTGGGGACAACTATTTGCGGGACTATTCGACGATCGTCTTGACGATTGCTAGCCGAGAAAAACTGTATTCCAAAATTGGAAATTTTTCCACAGAAGAATCGATTCAGTTCCTTTTGACAGTTTTGTTTGCTAAGATTTTTTCCCTCGATTATCAGGAAAATATCCAGATGAAAATCACCAATGCTCGTTTTTTAGAGATGAGCCGAAAAACGACGTTTAAAGAGATGGCAGAAGAATAAAAGGACCGCACCGAATATGGTGTGGTCCTTTTTCCCTATTGTACATTGTTAGGAGTGATTGATTTCAGTTCGATTGGCTCACCGGCAGCGACAAGACGAATCCGCTTTGGATTGACGATCCGATCGTACAAAGCTTCAGGATCCCCATTAAAGGCATCGATATGCGGAGCATCCACTGTTCCCCAATGGGAGAGGATCAATTCAGCATGCGGATAGGTATTTGCCAGCTTGACGGCATTCTCAAAGCCGATGTGCCACGCGTTGTCGTTAAAGTCAAACAAGATCGCATCTGGCTGAGGCATCTCTAATTGCTCTAGTAAAAGACGAGAATCTCCAGGAATCCACAAGGAGCCATCAGGTGTATCGATCCAAAAGCCACAATAGTCCTCAATTTGGAAGACACGATCAAATTTTGTCGTTTCATTTTGCCAAAGGTGATACGCCTTTGTTAAAGAAATCGTCAAATTCTTCACGGTGAATGAATCATAGATATCGTGGCCTTGGGCAGCAACATGAAAGTGCTCTTGCATAAGTTCGGCAACATATTTGGGTCCATGGAAGCTATCGGTAACCGGGACTAATTTTTCAATCGTCGGAATGCCGTAGTGATCATTATCTGAATGGGTGATCAATACCGCATCTAAGTGAGGGACTGCCGCCGGTTTGATTGGCAGATCGATCAGTAACGGCAGGTCAAATCCTTCTAAGACCGGATCGACCATGATACATGTACCACGGCTGTTTAGAAGAATACCGGAGTTTCCTAACCAGCGAATGATCGTTTGATCTGTTTTTTGAAAAGCTTCTTCATGAAAGAAAATCGTTTTTGGGGGTATTGCTTGTTTCGCGTTTGTCATGTTTCTTCGTTCCCTTCGCCTGTTTTTTATAAATCCAACGCAGCATCGCCGTTCGTAACAGGCTATGCTGAATCGTTGTTCCATTATGAGGTGCTTCAACGGTTTGGGGGAAAGAAGCTGCAGTTCCAGTAATTTTAAGAGAGTATTGTGCCGCCTTTTTTTACATGATTATTCTATGGCGTGCGCTCATCGATTGTTTTTGATTGCCACAATTCAAAAGTGTCGCATTCATAGAGTAAATTATACCATTGTTTCTCCTGGCTTCGTCAAGGCAATGCGGGGGCTTTTCGTGGAATAAATTTCGGAAAAAGAGCGGTATTTAATGAAAAGGTGAAATCCATTTCGACTTTAGGAAAATGTATTGGAACCGCTCTCTAAAAATGGTACATTGCTGGCAGAAAGAACAGTATGTTTTACCGGTGAGCACATACAACATAGATTTTCTTTGAAATTTATCTAGGGGTGGAATGTATGAGTGAAAATTATCAATCATTAGCAAAAAAAATCGTCCAGTATCTGGGGGGACAAGAAAATATCACGGATGCCTATCATTGTCAAACACGATTACGCTTTAAAGTCAAAGATGAAAAGCGTATAGATCAAGGAGAACTAGAGGCACTCGATGGGGTTGCCAAATACATCAATAACGCAGGGGTACATCAAGTCGTGATTGGAACACATGTCAAAGATGTCTATGAAGAAGTCACAAAATTGGTTTCGCTTCAATCATCAGGGACGTCAGAGCCTGGGGAGAAAAAAGGACCGGCAGCTGCAGTGATCGATTTTGTGGCAGGAACGTTTCAACCAATTATTCCGGCATTGTCCGGTGCTGGAATGGTTAAGGCAGTTTTGGCTTTGTTGATCGTCTTTGATGTGATCACCGCTGATTCGCAAACCTATTACATGCTGAATCTTTTTGCAGATGGTATTTTCTTCTTCTTACCAATGATCCTGGCCTTCACTGTGGCACAAAAATTGCGATGCAATCCAATTTTAGCGGCTTCAGTGGCTGCTATGATGATGCATCCTAATTGGGGTGCCTTGGTCACAGCAGGCGAACCCGTTCACTTTTTTGGGGTTATTCCTTTTACATTAGCAAACTATACGGGATCAGTTATTCCGATCCTGATCGTGATTTTTTTCCAATCGTATGTCGAAAAGTTTTTGAACAAAGTGATTCCAAAATCAGTAGAACTGGTTTTTGTTCCAATGCTAACATTCTTGATAATGGGTACATTAGCCTTCTCGCTATTTGGACCGATCGGTAGTATCTTGGGGGGCTATTTGGCAACTTTCTTTACCTTCTTAAGTGTCCATGCTAGCTGGGTTCCAGCGGTTTTGATTGGGGGCTTTTTACCAATCATGGTGATGTTTGGTTTGCACAATGGGATTGCTCCTTTAGGGGTGATGCAAATGGCAGAACTTGGGTATGACAGTATTTTTGGTCCAGGGGCATTGGTCTCAAACATTGCTCAAGCAACCGCAGTAGCAGTTGTCGCATTGCGTACGAAAGAGAAAAAGACTAAGCAGTTGGCGGTATCAGGGGCGATCACTGCCTACATGGGGATTACTGAACCCGCTTTATATGGAATCAATTTGCCAAAAAAATATCCGTTAGTTGCGGCAATGATCGGTGGGGCTTCTGGTGGTTTGTATGCTGGCTTGACCAATACGCATCGCTTTGCGACCGGTTCGTCTGGTCTCCCAGCAGTCTTACTATATATCGGTGATGATACGATGCGCTATTTTTGGAATATCATTATCGCATTGGTGATTGCAGCTGTGGTGAGTGCGGTCGTTACCTATGTCTTAAGTTTCAAATATGAAACAAAAGTGACAATTGATGTTCCAGATATGAAAGCAGTAGTCTTAGAAGATACCCTATTGATCAATCCTGTACCAGGAACCGTGATGCCACTGAATCAAGTCAAAGATGACGCATTTGCTTCTGAAGCACTCGGAAAAGGATTTGCGGTCGATGAACCCATCGGTGAAGTCATTGCGCCTTTTGATGGAAAAGTCGCTGCTGTTTTTCCTACCAAACACGCGATTGGCTTGGTTTCAGACACGGGAATCGAATTGTTGATCCATGTCGGTTTAGACACAGTGGAACTAAATGGTCAGTATTTTGATGCGTTAGTAGAAGCAGAGCAAAAAGTTACAAAAGGACAGCGACTGCTGACGTTCGATGTACAGCAGATAAAAGCTGCAGGATATGTCACACAAGTACCGATCATCGTTACCAATACACCACAATATACCGCAGTCGAACTTGTGAAGGAAGGTTTGGTAGCTAAAGAAGAGGAAGTACTTGTAGTCAAAGTTTAGGAGGAAATAACATGGGATTATCAGATGATTTTTTATGGGGTGGTGCAACGGCTGCCAATCAAGCAGAAGGAGGCGTATTAGCAGGAGGACGTGGCTTATCAAATGTCGACCTCTTACCAACTGGTCCTGATCGCGCAAAGGTCGCTGCTGGTGAACTGGAAATGTTGGAATGGCAGGAAAATTCTTTTTATCCAGCCCAAACGGCCATTGATATGTACCACCATTATATGGAAGATATTGCCCTTTTTGCCGAAATGGGTTTTAACGTGTATCGGATGTCACTTTCTTGGTCACGGATTTTTCCGAATGGCAATGACGAAGCGCCCAACGAAGAAGGACTGCTTTTTTATGAGAAAATCTTCAAAGAATTGAGAAAACATCAAATCGAGCCATTAGTCACGATTGCTCACTTCGATGTTCCGCTGCATTTGATCAAGGAATTTGGTGGCTGGAAAAATCGCCGACTCATTGATTTCTATGTGACTTATGCGGAAACCGTCTTCCAACGCTATCGCGGGTTGGTCAAATATTGGCTGACGATCAATGAAATCAATATTTTGCTGCATCAGCCCTTTGTAGGTGGCGGGATCGTCTTTAAAGAAGGGGACAATCGTCAAGAAATCAAATACCAAGCAGCGCATCATCAGTTAGTCGCCAGTGCCTTAGCAACCAAAAAAGCTCATGAGATCGATCCGACCAATCAAGTCGGCTGTATGCTGGCTGGCGGCAGTCATTATCCTTATACTTGCCGACCTGAAGATTACCAAGAAGCAATCAATCGTGATCGCGAAGGCTATTTCTTTATCGATGTGCAAGCCCGAGGCAAATACCCCAATTATGCCTTGAAAAAATTTGAGCGAGAAGGCTTAACGATCAAAATGACACCTGAAGACGAGGCGATTTTAGCGGCTTCTCCTGTTGATTTTGTCAGTTTTTCTTATTACTGTTCGCGAACGGTCAGTGCCCATCCAGAAGACTATGCGCAAGCGACCGGGAATCTCTTTCCATCAATTAAAAATGAACATTTACCATCGACTGAGTGGGGGTGGCAGATTGATCCGTTAGGACTGAGAAATTCATTGAATCAATTGTATGATCGCTATCAAAAACCGTTGTTTATCGTAGAAAATGGGTTAGGGGCGATCGATACCCCTGATGAGAACGGGTTTGTCGCAGACGATTATCGGATCAACTATTTAAAAAAACATATTCAAGCTTTCAAAGATGCAGTGACGATCGATGGCGTGGAACTACTTGGTTATACTACTTGGGGTTGTATTGATCTTGTAGCAGCCAGCACCGGTCAAATGAGTAAACGCTATGGCTTTATCTATGTGGATCGAGATGATCAAGGCAACGGCACCTTGAAACGAACCAAGAAAAAATCCTTTGAGTGGTATAAAAAAGTGATCGCTTCAAATGGGGAAGTTTTATAGCATACAAAAAGAATGACACATTTCCTCGTGTCATTCTTTTTGTATTGTGTCATCTAACATCAGGAAAGGGAAGCAGCAACTCTTTTTTCACGAGCCAATGATTGGCGCTTTGCAACGGCTTGCTATTTTTTCCCTGCAAAATGCGTAAAACGGACAAACTGATTTTGGGCTTCTTCTTGTAAAAATTCTTTTGGTGTCAGCTGAAATTCTTGTTTAAAGCAGCGTAAAAAATGAGTATAGGAGTTGAAGCCGCAAGCTTCGAAGGTGGCGGTGGCGCTTCTGGTTTTACGTAAAATTTCTTTGCTCTTTAAGAGTCGTTTCTTGACGACATAAGCATGAAAGGCGACGCCAGTTTCTTTTTTAAAGGTCCGAGAAAGCGAGTATGGACTCATGAAAAGGGCCTTGGCGACGGTCTCTAAGGAGAGATCAGCGGTCAAATGCTGATTGACATAGGTAATGGCAGCCAAAATGTCTTTATTTTTATAGAGTGAGTCGGATAAAAACAGCGGTTCTTTTTCCTGATAGGCAATCGTATTGATGGAAATCAAAAACGCGATCAAATGATTTTGATAAAGTAAGTCGGTGCCATAATTGCTATCCGTTTTTTTGCGCAAAGGACGCAACAGCTGGTCTAGTTGGTCGGCATCGATCGATAAAATACGACTGTTGATGCCGCCGTTGCTATGAAAACAGGCAGTGAGATCTGTTTGGGTAGTGGAGAGGGCAGTGAGATAACTAGGATTGATATACAGGTAGGTTCGCTCGAAAAAATCAGAAGTTTGATGGACGATTCGATGCAAGACGTTTGGAGGAATCAAGATGATCGTACCAGGTTCTAGAGGGAATTCTCCGCCATCGATAAAGAAGACCGCTGATCCTTTTAAGGTACAGTGAATCTCATAAAAACTATGGTAATGATAAAGGGTATTGTTTTCTTCTACGATGTCTTTGATATGAAAGGCCTCAAAGCGATCGTTGATCATCGTGTCCGCACTTTGCTTCTCCATGATTGGCTCCTTTCGTGCTCGTTTGATTTTATCATACAAGAATAGATAGTAAAGTGTCAATAACTGCTATTTTTATGCAAATGTAAGCGTGTTACGATCAATCTATCAAAGAGAGATGAGAGGATGAACCCAATGGTGATTTTAGAACAGTTGTTTGTGGAAAAACGTGTCGTGGAAGAAAAAATTGATCGCATGATCGAAAATTTAACGACGATCAAGGATGATAATGGTGAATTTCTATTAGACTTTGACGGCTTGATCGTTGATGATAAAAGCTGGGGGATTTGGAACTGGCCGCAAGGTGTGGGACTATACGGCATTTATAAAAACTACCAAATCACCAAAAATCCCAAAGCGCTCCAAGTTGTGGAAGAATGGTTTGAGCAGCGAATGTTAGAAGGCGCGCCGCCTAAAAATGTCAACACGATGGCGCCGCTTTTGGCAATGGCGTATCTTTATGAAGACACCAAAGATTCTCGTTACTTGCCTTACCTTGAACAATGGGCGGAATGGGTCATGCATGATATGCCGCGAACCGATGAAAATGGTCTGCAGCATGCAACCTATGGACCAGAAAATCGCAATCAGCTTTGGGACGATACCTTGATGATGACCGCTTTGCCTTTGGCGAAAATTGGCATGTTGCTGAATCGTCCGGCTTATATCGAAGAAGCAAAACAACAATTTATGATCCATATCAAATACTTAGTGGATAAAAAAACTGGGCTTTGGTTCCACGGCTGGACCTTTGAAGAACGCCACAATTATGCACAAGCGCTTTGGGCAAGAGGCAACTGCTGGATCACCATTGCAATTCCTGAGATCATTGACATTCTCGACTTGCAAGAAGGAGATGCGTTACGGGGCTTCTTGATCAATACCCTCTTAGACCAACTAACTGCCTTGCAAGAAATGCAAGATGAAAGTGGCCTGTGGCACACCTTGTTAGATGATCCTAGCTCGTATGTGGAGGCTTCCGCGACGGCTGGTTTTGCCTATGGGATTTTAAAAGCCGTTCATAAGCGTTACATTGACAAAGCTTGGGAAGATGTTGCCTATAAAGCGTTAGCCGGTTTGATCGAACAAGTCGCAGAAGATGGAGAAGTCCAAAATGTTTCCATCGGTACTGGAATGGGAGAAGACTTGGCGTACTACAAAAACATCGCGATTACGGCGATGCCTTACGGGCAATCACTGACAGTCTTAGCATTTACTGAACTATTGGTTTCATTTTGTTAAGTAGAACACCTTACGCAATAAAGAGAGGAGCAGACAAAGATGATCAAAAAAGCGATTCGGATGAAGCTACATCCTGGATATGAAGCAGAATATGAAAAACGGCATCGCGAACTATGGCCAGAACTAAAAGAGCAGCTCATAGCACACGGGGCGAAAAGCTACCAGATTTTCTTAGATCCAGAAACCCTTGCGTTGTTTGGCTACCTTGAGATTGAAGATGAAACCCGCTGGCAGCAGTTAGCGGCAACCGAGATCAACCAAAAATGGTGGCATTACATGGCAGAACTCATGGAAACAAATCCTGATGATTCGCCAGTGACACAGGAGTTAAAGGAAGTCTTTACGCTGTAAGCTAGACAAAAATATGCATTTCTTAAAACGAACACGGTCGTATCAGTTGTTTGACATCAATCACTGGTTAGTCAAAGAGGTAGTTCGCTCACGAATGTGAGCGGACTACCTCTTTTGTTGAAATAGCAAAACAATCATTTCGGATAGAAGAACCGTTAAGAGAGAAGTGCTTTTTCTTGCTGCTTCAAGAATTTCTTTGGTGTCATACCGGTAATCTTTTTGAACGTTTGAACAAAATATTCGGGGGCATTACTAAAGCCCGTCATCGCTGCCACTTCGTAGACTTTGTAGTTTTTCTTCAGCAATTCTTGTGCTTTTTGGATGCGGTATTCGGCTAATTTTTGATTGAAGCGAATCCCGGTTTCTTTGTAATAGGTTTTTCCTAAGTATTCAGGATTTAAGTACAAAAGATGGGCGGCGATCCATTTCAATGACAATGCTTCATGGTCATAATATTCTTCGATGATCAGGTTGACTTTTTGGGACAACTGCATGTTCTCGCTATCGTCTAAGCTGCCCCGCATCAAATCGATACAGTGAAGCAGCATAAACTGGAGTTCGTGCCAATTATTCAAGAGCATGATCTTTGGGGAATAGTCATCGAAGTAGATGTCTTTTTTGATGCGATGATTTTCAAAAATTGCTGATAACAAATCGTTGACTTGCAGCCGCAATAGTTGGACAGGGTAAAGCTCCATGCGACAGGTAGAAAAAAAGTTTTCCGTAAGAACTTGGGCTAAAGTCAGTTCGCCTTTGTCGATCAATGCCAAAAGTTTTTCACGGTATTCCATGTAGAGACTATTTTCATAGACATTTTCTTGTGAGATTTGGGCTTCTTGGATGACTTCAAAGGTATCAAAATAAAACTCCTTATCCAAGTTTCGCTTACCTAAATGATAACTGAGTAAAAATTTTTCGGGAGTTTCGACCCAGCAATTGATGGCGATCCCTTTTCCTAGATGCGCAGCCTGTACCTTCGTTTTAAAAAAGAGATTAAAGGTATTTTCCGTACTGAAATTCAGGATATAGCCAACTTTGTTTTGATGACCGATCACCAACTCGTGATGGTTCTCATAGCTTTCGATCCGCTTAGCGATGGCGTGATAGAATTTCGAATCAAATAAGTACATACAAAATGGAAAAACGAATGATTCAGGCAGCGGTTCTTCTCCGCAGCTATTGATGTATTGTTCAATTTGTTGTTTTAAATAGAGGGTAGATTCCATTTGGCGACGTTCAGAGCGTTCGATCGTCTCAGCCAACGCTTCTGAAAGCTTGCTCGGAAAAACAGGTTTTTCAAGGAAAAATTTGACCCCTAAAGCCATCGCTTCTTTGGCAAAGGAGAAGCTGCCAAAGCCTGTCAAAATAATGATTTGAATCGCAGGATTGATGGCTTTTAATTTTTTGATCAAGGCAAGTCCATTGACTTTAGGCATATTGATGTCGGTAATCACGATGTCGATGGTGTTTTGCTGACAAAATGCCAAGGCTTCTTCACTGTCTGTGTAAATTCCTTTGACCACTAATGGGAAATCAAAAGAAGCAACGAGGTTAGCCACACCATTTGCTATCAAGGGTTCATCGTCAACAACGAGGATATTTTTCATGTTTCACTCACTCCTTTTAAGGGGATCACAAAGCGCACCGTCGTCTTTTTGAAGGGAATCGAGGAGACGATGGCTAACGACGCTTGATCACCATAATGCAGTTGCAATCGTTTTTGAATATTGGTCAATCCGATGCCGCCTTCTTTTTCAATCGAGAAGTTGGCTTTAAAACCAGGGCCATTGTCAGAGACACTGACTTGGAGAAAGGTTGCTTGTTGTTCAATCGTAAGGACGAGGCGACACGTCTCCTTCATATCATTGACGGCGTATTTAAAGACATTTTCAATCAATGGTTGAATCAGTAACTTAGGAACCTTAAAGGACAGGTCATTCACCAAAATTACTTCGATATACTCGATCCGTTTCCCGAAGCGAACGTTTTGAATATTGATATAGGCATGCACGATATCTAACTCATCTTGCAGCGTCGTGAAGTCAGACTTGGTATCGATTTTTTTACGAAACAAATAGGCAAGGGAGGTGACCATCTCTGAGATCTGCCACTGCTGATTTTCAATGGCGATCCAGTTGATCGAGTCTAACGTATTGTAGAGAAAATGTGGATCTAATTGCGCTTGCAATCCCTTAAATTCGATTTCTTGGGACAAAATACGCATTTCATAATTGTCCTTGATCAAGGCATTTAATTCATCGATCATCGTATTGTAGCTTTCGTAAAGGACCATGATCTCTTCTTGACTATTTTCTGGGACAGCGAGGGTCTTTAAAGAGGCCAGTTTTTTCGTTTTCCGCAGAACGGCCATTTGCGAAGCCAAGTCAGCTAAAGGACGGGTCAGCTGATTGCTTATTTTACGAATCACAACAATAATCAAACATAAAAAAGGCAAACTCACAGCGATGGAAAGGCCTTGTAGTTTATAAAGATCCGCTAAGACTTGGTTTTCAGGCAGTAAATAAATGAAGGTCATATTCGGCATCGTCTTCCGATCCATTGCATAGTAGTACTGGCGATTATCAAACGTCATGGAGCCGATCGATCGCTGGAAGGTTCCCATTTTTTGCTGCAAGGTATTTTGATCCGCAGCGAGGGTTTGCTCGTCATTTGCGGTACTATAAAATTGGTTCTGATACGCCATGAAAAATTGGTTTTGTTCAGAGACAATGGGAAGACTTTCGATCTCGTTACGAAAGAAGGACGTATTGACTAGAAATATCACCGTACCAATATAGGTTAAAGAAAGATCGGCTGTTGAATAGATTTTTCGCAGGTAGACACCTTGAGAAAGGTCCTTTGCAAAAAACCAACTCCCTTTGGCAGGCTTATCGGACAAAGTCTCGATCATATCTTTGATGGTTTGGCCATTAAAGATATGGTCGGTCTCGGCTAGAAAGTTGATCATGTTTTCGTTCGTTGGGGTAAAGAGATAGACGTTTTGAATCGTTGATTCATTGCGTACGAGGGCGTTGATTTCTGCACTTAAGGCATTCTTTTGGTCGATCGCCTCTAAGGATTGCAAGGAATCTTGTGCCAAGATCCTTTGTAGGCCATTTTGGATCGGTGCACTATCAATAATGCGAAAAGAGAGGGTTTCGACGGCAGTTAAACGTTTGGCGATATTTGTTGAAATGATCGAGACATCTTTATACGCGGCTTCTTTCAGCTGCGCCATGTAGACTTGTCGCCAAACTAAGGTCAGGAGAAGAGCCAATGAGACGATAATTGCCACCGTTGCAAAAAAGACAAAATGTAACTGTCGCTCAAAAGGCTGCTTTTTAAAGTGATTGATCAGCTTCTGGGACTTCATGGACACTGCCTCGCTTTGCTTGCAATTGTTTGGTTTTTTCAATCATCTGACCATGAAAAAATTCAGCGAAAAACAAGAAAATCACCAGTCCAAAGACGAGTAACAAGGAGGTTTTGGCAGTCAATAAGAGAAACAATAAATACCAGGTAAACAACAAGGCAAGGCCTTGCAGTGGGTAGCGAAAGACTAGAAAGATACTGACGTACAAGGTCTGTTTCCAAGCGTGTTGTTCGGCTTTGGCATAGGTCATAAAGCTGATGAATGCAGTGTAAAGGAGGAGAATCGTTAAAAGTAAATAGACAGGGCGCAGCCAAGCCATTTCAGTCGGGAAAAAATGAGTAATCCGTAAGTTAAACAACAACAGGAGTACTGTACTTAATAATCCGATGCCAAAAAGGGAAAAGGTGCGAAAGGCTTGCTTGTAGGCTTGCCAGAAGGCAACAGCTGAATAGTCATGACCAGTTTTACGAAAATCATGTAAACATTTGATCGTGACAGCGGTGGCAGGACCGAAGCCAAAAATCCCCAACCCTAAAAGGGTAAAGAAAAGCCATAAAAGGTTTAATTTAGCAAAATAAGCTGTTACCGTAAAAAGACGAAACAGTCCGGTTTGTATTTTTTTCATTGTTTCCACCTACCTTGTTTTTTGAAAAGTAAGCCTTTTCAACGCTAGTATAGCATAGTATATTGGAAAAAATAGAGCATGTCTGTTTTTTTACATTTTTCATCTGTTTTTCTATTTTTTTCTAGCTATTGCCGGTGAAGGCTTAGCCTTCAGCAAAAACGGCAGTCTAGTTTTTCACATATTTGCTCTTGTTTTTTCATTTTTATTAACGAGGATTTCCATTACAATCACCTTGTAAGCGCAAACAAAAAGGAGTGTAGAAGAATGAAGAAAACTTTTTTAAAAGCAGCGAGCTTGTTGTTTCTTGGTGCGACCTTAGCAGCTTGTGGCAACAACGGCAATAGTAGCGGAAGCTCAGAAGCTGATGCAGATGGGAAAACGACGATTTCCTTTACCTGGTGGGGCTCAGAAGTCAGACACGAGAAGTATATCGAATCGATCAAAGAATTTGAGAAACAAAATCCTGACATCAAAGTTGAATATGAATATGGTTCTTGGGATGACCATTGGAAAAAACTAGCAACAAAAGCGGCTTCTGGAGAATTACCTGATGTGATCCAGATGGATGTGCAGTACATTGCGCAATATGGAACGAAAAATCAATTAGCAGATATGTCGGAATTTATCGGCAATGAGATTCAAACCGATGATATCAAAGAATCGATTTTAGCAACTGGCGAGTTAGATGGAAAAGTTTTTGGCATACCAACTTCTGTCAATACGATGGCGATGCTCTACAATCCATCATTGGTAGAACAAGGGGGCACTGGGATCAACTTTAGCAATTATACCTTCGATGACCTTGTAGAAAGTACGGCAGCGATCGCTGAAGCAACCGGTGATTATGGTTGGAATGATAACAATGACAACAGTACGATTTTACAATACTTTTTACGTACTAAAGGCGAAGATCTATACCAATACGATGCAGACGGCAAACCAGAGATCGGTTTTTCCAAAGAAAACTGGGTTGAATTTATGGGGGCTATCGCGGACCTTACGGAAGCCAAAGCAATGCCAACCGCAGAAGTGACTAGCAACGCCAACAGTATGGATCAATATCCGTTTTCACAAGGAAAAGCAGCCTATATGATGACTTGGTCCAATCAATACTTGACCTATAAGGCCTCCGCCGCAGAAGATGTCGAAATCAACTTGGCTCGTCCATTCGACTCAGAAAACGGGGCGATGGCGTATCGACCAGGGTTCTTTTATTCGATCGCGAATGCTTCTGAATCAAAAGAAGCAGCTGCGAAGTTTGTTGACTTTTTAGTAAATAGTGAAGAAGCCAATAAGATCATCGGTACTGAGCGGGGGATTCCTTCCAATGATGCCATCAAAGAATTGCTTTATGCCGACATGACACCAGAAGAACAAGAGTCCTCTGATTTCTTAGATGATATTGCAGACATCGTTGGTGATCCATCCCCAATCCCACCAATTGGGTTTGCTGAAATCAACACGTACTTTAAAGAGCTGTACGCAGAGATCACTTATGGCACCATGACACCAGAAGAAACTTATGATGCCTTTACGCAACGCTGCGAAGAAATTTTTGTAGAAAACTATCAATAAACATAGCTGCGGCGCCTTTACTGACTTTTTCAGTAAAGGCGTTTTTTTAGGAGAAGCAATGGAGGAAAAAATATAGGTCCTCTAGTTTTTCACATTTCTGTGCTTTTTTTTCTATTCATTCTTAAGAAGCACTTCGTTAAAATCAACTTGTAAGCGTAATCAACTATAGGAGGTAGGAAGTGAAAATTATGGAACTACAATCAAAATCACCCACGGCAAAAGAGCCTGGGAAACTCAAAAGCTGGTTTAATCGATTACCAGAATCAAAACAGAATATGGTTACAGGCTACTTATTTATCTCACCCTTCATCATTGGCTTTTTTGCTTTTATTATCGTCCCGATGGGGATTTCTCTTTTTATGTCTTTTCATGACTATGATTTATTGACAGAGGCGCAATTTGTTGGCTGGAATAACTTTAAGACGATTTTTACGAATGATCCCAAGTTTGTTCAGTCACTGACTGTTACGCTGAAATATGTTGTGTTGGCAGTCCCTTTACGGCTGATCGTCGCATTAGCAGTGGCGATGCTGATCAACCGCCCATCGAAATTAAGCGGCGCTTATCGGGTATTATTTTATATCCCTTCGATTTTAGGTGGGAGCGTGGCGGTCTCGATCATGTGGCGGAATCTTTTTGGCGATTCAGGGTTGATCAATGGCGTGCTAGCGGCGATCGGCTTAGACCCGATCTACTTCTTTAAAAGTCCTGGCTTAGCGTTGATGACCTTGATTTTATTAGCAGCGTGGCAATTTGGCTCGTCGATGTTGATTTTCTTATCCGGTTTGAAAAATATTCCGAAAGATTATTACGAAGCGGCAGAAATTGATGGGGCAGGAAAAATCAGGCAGTTTTTCAATATCACGGTTCCAGTCCTGACGCCAATCATCTTTTTCAATCTGATCTATCAAACGATCATGGCCTTTTTGACGTTTACACCTGCGTTTATCATTTCGAATGGGACGGGTTCACCTCGTAACGGCACGTTAGTCTATTCCTTGTACATGTATCAACGAGCCTTTACCGATTTCAAAATGGGCTATGCTTCAGCCTTAGCGTGGATTTTACTGGTCATCGTTGGGTTGATTACGATTCTGTTGTTCGCAACATCGAAATTTTGGGTGTTTAAAGAAAACGAGGAGGTTTGATTGATGCGTGAACAAAAACAAAATTATTTCTTTGATGCCGTGATCTTAGTTGCTGCATTACTGATGCTTTATCCGATTTTCTGGCTGCTGTTTAGTGCCTTTAAACCTAGTAGTGACATTTTTCGAACGGCAACGGAGTTGATCCCCCGAAGCTGGACGTTAGAAAATTTTACCAAGGGGTTTGAAGGGATCGCAGGGATTCCCTTCATTCGCTATATTTTCAACTCATTGCAAATCGCGTTGATTTCAATGGTAGGGGCGGTCTGTTCTTCGGCTGTCATTTCTTATGGATTTGGTCGAATTCCTTTCAAAGGAAAAGGCTTTTGGTTTGCTTGTATCTTGGTCACGATGATGCTGCCGCAAGAGATCATCATGGTGCCTCAGTATCTTTGGTTTAATCAATTAGGCTGGCTTAACTCGATTCGTCCGGTAACCGTTCCTTCATACTTCGGACAAGCTTTCTTTATTTTCATGATGGTTCAATTCGTCTCTGCGATCCCGACAGATTTAGATGAAGCAGCAAAAATGGACGGCTGTGGACGGGTCGGTATTTTCTTCCGCGTGATTCTACCGTTGATGAAGCCTTCCTTGGCAAACGCTGCGATCTTCTCTTTCTATTGGAAATGGGAAGAACTGATCGGACCGATGCTGTACCTTACACGTCCGCAAAACTACACGGTATCGATTGCCTTAAAGCAGTTCCTAGATGCTAGCAGCACCTCCAATTGGGGAGCGATGTTCGCGATGTCTGTCGTCTCCTTGCTGCCTGTGTTGATCATCTTCTTTATTTTCCAAAAATACATTGTTGAAGGCATCAGCACGACTGGTCTTAAATAAGTGTGGAAAAAGATATTCGCTGTTTTGGAATATCTTTTTTCTATTGAATGAATTCGTTGAAGAAAGGACAAACCGATGGAACCATTTCAAGTAATTGATTTTCATGTCGTACCAAGCACGATCGGCGCTCATCAAGCGACCCTTATTTGGGAGAAGCCGCTGCACGCCCAAGCTATTTTTGGTTATCAATTGTTTTTAGACAACGATTTGATCCAAACCAGACCAACAAACAAGACGCATTGGACGTTGACAAACTTATCTGCCGATCAAACGTATCAAGTAACGATCATCTGCCTCGATCATCAGGGGTGCCTGCTTACAAATACCGCAGTCACGACGACCTTTCGTACAAAGAAAAAAAGTGTTTTGTTAGATGTTACGCAAGCACCCTACCATGCTGATAGCGCAGGCAAAGAAGATAGTACCGCCATTCTCCAGCAAGCGATCAACGATTGCCCTAGCAATGGCACTGTCTGGATCCCAACAGGGGCGGTGATCCTTTCTGGTGCTTTGGAGCTAAAAAGCAATATGATTTTTCAGGTAGATGGCACATTGCAAGCAAGCCTCGACATAGAAACATATCGGGTTGCCCCTCACGAGTATTTAGGAAGCGTGAATCAAGAGGGCTTACCATTAAGCCGTTATGAAGGCTGGGAATTGTTTTGCTTCCGTTCATTGATCAACATTGGGTATATCGATCGGGGCGATCGAGGGCGTATCGTTTGTGAAAATATCCGTCTTTGTGGCAAAGGAACGATCATTGGTGGCGGGAATCCATTAGGACTGGCGATGCGAAACTCTTATGCAGACCGTGAACAGTATCCAGAATATGTTTCTGATGGAAAACCTGGAAGACGAGTAAGGGGACGTTTGATCTGTATGATGCAGGCCAAAAACATCCATTTGACAGAGTTGACGTTGATTGACCCACCATGCTGGACTGTCCATATGATTTACTGTGACACCGTTGTGACCCATGGGGTGAATATTCAGTCCAAAGGCATTGACAATGGCGATGGATGGGATCCAGATTCTTCGCAAAACTTGCTGATTTTTGACACCGTTTTTGATACGGGTGATGATTGTATCGCAATCAAATCTGGCAAAAATCCAGAAGGAAATCAGATCAATAGACCAGCGAAAAATATTCGGCTGTTTGATTTGGCTATTCGTGGGGGACATGGCATCGCGATTGGTAGTGAGCAATCTGGTGGTGTCGAAAATATCTCCTTTCGAGATTGTCAACTGACCAATACGCTTTATGGGCTAGAATTGAAAGCGCAGAATGATCGTGGTGGCTATATTCGTCAAGTGACGATCACCGATTGCCTGTTGGATCGTTTCATGGCTCATCCTGTTGCTTACAATGCCGATGGTCAGGCAGCCCAACAGTTACCGATCATTTCGGATATTTTGGTCAAGAATACCCGTATCGTAGGGCAGAACCCTTTGGTCGAGCTAAAAGGGTTTGTCGATGAACAAGCACAGCAGGTTTCACCGATCCAACGCGTTGCTTTTGAGTCAGTTGCCTTTGAATCAGATAAAGGGCAAAAGAAAATGATTTTTGAACAGTGTCAGGAGGTCAGCTTTAAAGAGGCAGCGATCATTGATCGAGCGGCCATAAGTGACGCAATAAGTTGCCAAGAAACAGTCGAACTATCCATGGTGGGACAAAAGAAACTCACGTAGAACAAGCTTTTGAAAATGATCTGCGTTGGTTCTCCCAATGAGAAACAGTTAGTTAAGCACCTTATTTCCTCCCCTGACAGGTTGCGCCTTTTTGCTTTTGTAGACAAAAAGGCGCATTTTTCTAACAAGAAAGGACGATGCAAAAAAAGACGATCCCCAGAAATCAAAAAGGACTTTCTTTTCCCGCTAAGGGGACTATAGTAAAGAATGTAGGGAAAAGGACGCCAGAAAGCACATGGGAAAAGACAACGAGATGTGCCAAGAGGAACGCTTTACTTGATGGACAGCGCCAGTAAGAAGCACTCAGTTCTATCTAACGAAATGATAGATGAAAAAAGGTTGGCGATGCGCAATTTTTACAATCATTTGTATCGACAAACCTATCAAAAGCTTAAAACAAAAACGTAGGAGGCAAGCAAGAATGGAAGACATCACGCAATTATTGCAACGAGAAATTGACCAAGCATCAACTGTGCAGGGAACAGTGATTACACCACCCGGCGCCTATCAAATCGGCGCATTGTTTTTAAAAAGCAATGTGCACTTGATTGTCTCAGAGGATACGATTCTGTATGGTAGTCAAGAACTGGCCGATTATCCCGAAGTAGATAATCGGGTCGCAGGGATCAATATGAAGTGGCCTGCAGCGATGATCAATGTTTTTCACGCAGAAAATGTCATGATCTCTGGAAAAGGAAAACTTGATGGTCGTGGAGAAATATGGTGGCAAACGTTTTGGGGAACAGATGAAGCCAGCGGGATGATGGCGGATTACGCAAAGAAAGGCTTACGCTGGGCAGCAGATTATGATTGCAAGCGCCCACGAAATATCCTTGTTTATGAAAGTCAGCAAGTAACCATCAAAGGCATTTCGTCGGTACAGTCGGGTTTTTGGAATACCCAAATCACGTATTCTCACCACATATTGATCGACGGCATCACGATAGACAATGGAAAAGGGCCTAGTACTGATGGCATCGATATTGATTCCTGTAAAGAAGTCACGATTCAAAATGCCTACATTTCCTGCAACGATGACAATATCTCGATCAAGGCGGGACGTGGGGCAGAAGCCTTAGCCCAGCAAAGAAGCTGTCGGAAAATCACGATCAAAGACTGTCAGTTAGGGTATGGTTCAGGAATTGCCATTGGTAGTGAAACTTCGGGTGGGATCGAAGAGATCAAAATCCAAAAAGTCGTCTTTGAGCAAACTGGCGCAGGGTTTCGGATCAAATCCGCCAACAATCGAGGTGGATTTATACGCAAGGTCACTGCTTCGGATTTAACGATGAAGGATGTTGGCTTTCCTTTTCTCTTACAAACAAATTGGTACCCAGATTATAGTTATCCAGAACTGCCAGCTGATTATGAGGAAGAGATTCCCGACTATTGGCACAAATTGATGGTACAACCAGCTATTCCAGTAGGTCCAGCAAAGGTCTGCGACATTACTATTGAAAACGTGCAAGCTACCAAAACAGGACAACAAAGCGTGCGTGCTTTTTTCATCGAGGCCAGCCCAGCAGAACCGATCCGCAATCTAACATTAAAAAATCTTTCCATCCATGCCGACGAGTTCGGCAAGATTGCAGGGGTTGAGAACTTAAAGATGGTGGAAACGATCGTCACTGCGTTAGCGCCGACCTTGGATCAAAATGATGTGTATGAGCGGTAGTAGAGAGACAACGAGAACGTACATCGCTAAGTAGGAAAAGAGAGGGGCACAATGAGGGAAAATCTTATAAAGAAATATATTGATACATTTAATCACAATGATGAAGAACTTTATTCTCAATGTATATCAAATGCTGACGCAGAAACCTGGATGATGCAAAACGTCCCAGTATTTACATGTAATCAACCATTATTTGAAGAAGCATATTATTTTCGATGGTGGGTATTTCGGAAGCATCTGAAAGCCACACCAGAGGGAACGATCATAACTGAGTTTTTACCACCCGTTCGTTGGTCAGGACCATACAATTCCATCAATTGTGCTGTTGGACATCATCTTTCCGAAGCTCGTTGGTTAAAATGTGGTCGCGAACTCATTCACGAATATGTTGATTTTTGGTTTAAAGGCAGTGGAAATCAGTATGCCTATTCGTCTTGGATCATTGATGCGATCAAAAATTATGCGATTCTTTGGACAGATGCTGAGTATGGTGTTCAGTTACTCCCTCATTTGGTAACCTTTTATCAAGAGATCGAAACACATCATCTGACTCGTTATGGTTTGTTTTGGTCAAATGATGACCGGGATGCCATGGAGTGTTCTATTAGTGGTAGCGGATTGAGGCCAACATTAAATAGTTACATGTATGCCAATGCCTTAGGAATTGCCTATTTTGCCGAGCAAGCAGGTGATTCTTCACTTGCTAAGGACTATCGAAATAAAGCGTCACTTTTAAAACAAAATATAATAAAGTATTTATGGGATTCTGAAGAAGAATTTTTTAAAGTGATTCCCTTAGAGGATAAAGATGCGCAAATTGCAACATTTGATTTTAAACAAATACCAAAGCAACACAATGTAAAAGAATTGATTGGCTATCTCCCTTGGCTCTTTGGTATTGCCGAAGATACTCATACGAGGGCTTGGCACTATTTGAATGATCCTATGTGTTTTCACGGTGAATATGGTCTGACTACAGCAGCCAGAGATCATCTGTGTTATAACTTACCTAGTGAGAAAAATCATGAGTGCCTTTGGAATGGACCATCTTGGCCGTTTGCCACAACCCAAACAATCGATGCAATGATAGCCTCACGGCAAAACAAAAATAGTCCACTTAAAGCAACAGACATTTCACGAGAATTGCTGACCTATGCGAATAGTTTTTATCGAAACAAAGCAGATGGGACAAAAGTCAATTGGCTTGATGAAAATATTGATCCAGATACAGGAGAATGGCTTTCCAGAAAAATTTTAAAAGACCAGAACTGGCCCATAGGAAAAGGTGGTTATGAACGTGGAAAAGATTACAATCATTCTGCTTACAGTGATTTATTCATTCGTGGATATTGTGGTATTCATCTTTCTGATGAGGGACTACTGACGATCGATCCAATTAAAGATACGACGCTTGAGTATTTTTCTTTTGAGGATTTGCCGATGAAAGGTGATTTTATTTCTGTCTGGTATGATCGATCAGGAGAACATTTTGGCAAGGGCGAAGGCATTACGGTATTGATCGATGGCAAACACTATCAGAGTAAAAATAAGATTGAAATCAGTTTGTAAAGGACCAAGAAATTGGTCTTTTTTAATTTGAAAAATTTACAGCCTAAATGGTTTGGTCACAAGTAGCTTCTTAAGAGAATGTGCTACTTAAGTAAGAAAGACCTATCCATCTATTTAGAAGCATAGCATGAAATTAGAGACGGATAGAGAAAAGAGAGCGAAGATTTTAAGCCAAGAGCCAGTGCTTCAGATGTTCTTACTTTTTTTGGAAAGGGAAGACTCAGCAGATCGTTGTCAACAAACCCCTACCTAGCCATATATCATCGATTAACAAAAAATGTCAATTGCTGGAAATCCTGCTTTTCGTTATGCTTTTGGTATTGAAAGCGGTTTATTTAATCGGGCTCAACAACAAAATCTAAGGAGGAAAAGTAGTGAAAAAATTAAGTACGATTCTTGGTTTGGGGTTACTATCAGTCGCCTTTTTGACGGCATGTGGGAAGGAGGAAGCAGGTTCCACAACAGATTATGATACGATTTCGATTTTATCACCGTACATTGAAACAGAACCACCTACAAGTGACAACGAGATTTTAAAGCAATTAGAGGCTCACACCGGCAAAAATATTGATATTACCTGGGCACCCAATACATCCTATGAGGATAAAATGAATATTACGTTAGCTTCAGATGATATTCCAGAAGTGATGGTCATTCAAGGAAAATCAGGAGGATTTATCAAATCAGCAGAAAATGGCGCTTTTTGGGATTTGACCGACTATTTAGCTGATTATCCTAATCTCTCTCAATCTAACGAGGATGTTTTGCGTAATTCTTCTGTGAATGGCAAAGTGTACGGAATTTATCGGAAACGTGATGCGATGCGGACCGCGGTGATCATCCGAAAAGATTGGTTAGAAAACTTAAACTTAGATGTACCAGAAACGATCGATGATCTCTATGAGGTTGCCAAAGCATTTACTGAGAACGATCCCGATGGGAATGGTGAAAATGATACGTTTGGTTTGATTATTCCCCAATGGCCTGGCTCGATCAATTCAAATAGTCCTTACGATGTGTTAGCTACTTGGTTTGGGGCAGGAAATGCTTGGAAAGAAATAGACGGCACTTTAGAGCCATCCTTTATGCAACCAGAATACCTAGAATCAATGCAATTTGTTAAAGATATGGTGGAACAAGGCTATGTCAATCGTGATTTTGCAACCATGGCAGCAGATAAATGGGATGAGCCGTTTATCAATGGACGTGGTGGGATCATTATTGATACGTATTCACGAGCAGCACAAATCAGTAATAAATTATTGCAAGCTGGAGAAGAAGACCTCGTCGTCTTTACAGGGAATTTAAAAGATAATAGCGGTACGATGAATGCGTTACCGACAGATGGCTATTCTGGTTTCTTGGCGATTCCTAAGTCGAGTGTCCAGACAGAGGAACATCTAAAAGAGGTGTTGACGTTCCTTGATAAATTAAATGATAAAGAAGCACAGGTATTGCTGAACAACGGAATCGAAGGAATCAATTTTGAAGTAGTGGATGGAATGTCCGTCGCGCTAGAAGGATCAGAAGCTGAAGCGTTAGCCAATGCGGTCAAAGGGTACTCACAAATTGGGATGAATGTAACGGAAGATACCCTGTACTATATTGCTAAGCCTGATACAGAAGCGGCTACTGAAAGCTATGAAAAACGATTGTCATTGATGGAAGCTGATTTAGAGCACGCTGTCTTTAACCCAGCAGCCTCCTATAATACAGATACGTATGTAACAAAAGGGGCACAGCTTGATCAGATCATTAGTGATGCGCGGGTTCAATTTATTGCAGGACAAATCGATGAAGCGGGTTGGGAAGCTGCGAACGAACTTTGGAAGAATCAAGGAGGCACGCAGCTGATGGAAGAAACGAATGCCCTTCATCAAGCACAATAACGACAGTCGAAGAAGGTTGAGTGGATCTTGCTCTCAACCTTTTTCTTTTTCAATAATTTTATTCAGCTAATTATTCAGCTAATAAAATGGAGTACTATTTAGGTGAGACGAGACAGGTAGTAAGAAATCAGAAAAGAAAAAATGGAAAAAAACAAGTGGAAACCCTAATCTAACGCTTGATATCAAGGAATTCAAAAAAAGTCAATTGTTAGAAATGTAGGTCAAGTTTACTATGAAAAGAGAAAAGTAGCTCATATACGCATAAAAGGAGAAGAAGAAATGTTAGCGAAATTGATCTATGAAAATCCGCTGAATCAAGCAGCAGATATTCAACACTTTATTGCTGAAGGAGAGCCCAAAATTACTTTCCAAGACGGGATGATTCTGGCGAATACGTATTCTGAAGAATCAAACAAACAACCACATTTTGTTTTATGGATGCCTCAACAATTTCCAGCGGACCTACGAATCACCTGGCAGTTTCAACCACTGGCTGAACCAGGCTTATGTATGCTCTTTTTTGCAGCAACCAATCGCAAGGGTGGCTCGATCTTCGATTCTGGAGTACCCAAACGAACCGGGGCATATCCCGAGTATCATTCTGGAGGGATCAATGCTTACCACCTTTCTTATTTTCGAAGAAAGTATGAGGAGGAACGGGCGTTTGAAACGTGTAATTTGCGCAAAAGCCATGGGTTTCATCTGGTCGCCCAAGGCGCAGACCCACTTCCGAGTGTAGCAGATGCCCGAGGGTTTTATCACCTAAGAATCGATAAGGTAGGTGCAACGATTTCCTTTTGGATCAACGACTTATTGGTGTTAAGGTACCTTGATGAGGAACAGTTTGGTCCCGTATTAACTAAAGGAGCGATCGGATTTCGGCAAATGGCGCCAATGAAGGCCCGCTATAAAGACTTGAAGGTATATTCCTTAGAGGAGGAACGGTGATGAATTGGCAGAAAGCATATCAAGCAGCAGATTTTGTCTTTTATTGTTTGCTGATAAATGTAACCGTTATTATAGGTGCGCTAGTAGGTGGGATCATCTTTGGACTGGCGCCTAGCGTACAAGCAGGATTCCACGTAGCAAAGAAAACCCTTAAACAGGAATCGCCGCCTTTTTTTCAAACGTTCTTTGGGTATTACCGCAGGAACTTTTGGCGATCGAATCGCTTGGGCTTACCGATCATTCTCTTTTATTTGTGCCCCATGATGGTGATCCAGCAAGGATTTTTAGCGGCATTGACTCAAACAGGCTTGATCCTATTAATCGTTAGCCAATGCGTCGCGATCGCTGTGATCAATACATTGCTTAGCATGTACGAATATTATGTGCTCCCAACGAAGAAGTACCTAGGCGCTTCGCTACGCTTTCTTTTTTTTCAACCTATTGGCACCTTTTTAGGCGTCCTTTGGTTTGGGATTTGTAGTACGATCAGCTTTTTTCTCCCCGGTCTCCTTCCATTTTTAAGTATTGGGATGTGGATCATTGGCACAATGGGGATTTACTTGAAATTATTTGATGAAAATGAACAAAAGCTAAAGCAACAAAACGATGCAGTTCAACCTGCAGAGAGGGAAGAGGAGGAAATCGAACATGGCATTGAAATGGCTCAAAAATAAACCTAAGGGAAAACGTGGGCTGAGTTTTGGGTATCCATGGGAAAAAGGAGCTTTACAACCTGAGGTTTTAAGGGAGGAACTGTTTTTGCTGGGGGAGGAACCGCTGCAAACGAAAGTACTGGCTTACTGGCCAGATGGCAGTGTGAAATGGACAGGACACAGTGGTCTGGTGGCAGAAACGACGCAGTTACTTTTTCAAAGAAAACAGCATGTCCAGAAGAAACAGGCGATTGCTAGGGAAGCTTACAACGGTATTTATTTTGACAACGGTACGATCAAAGGCTTCTTCCCGAAACATGGGGAAGGGAAAAATGTATTGGACTGGGTAGCGGTCAAGGGGCAGAAAAAATTGCAAGATCTTCACGCAATCCTGCAATACCAAAACAAAAAGGTGCAGTCCAAAGTAACGGACTTGATGTTGGAAGAAAATGGTTCAGAAAAAGCCGTTATCAAAGTATCGGGCGTCATTGAGATCAATCAAGAAGTGGTGCAAGAGTTTATTTTACGGTTCCGCATCTTTCGCGAAATCAGCAAATTGGAAATCATTCATACGGTCATTATCATCAAACCACTTGCTTATGAAGGCATGGGGATAGCATTTGATTATGCGTTGACAGGTGAAAATTGGAATCGACAAGTCAAATTTATTGCAGATGCTGTGTATCATGAAGCGGCACAATTGTTACTTTCACGGCGACACTATCAGCAAAACATTCCCTATCAAGAACAAGCCAGTGGACAGCTCGTTTCATTGACCTCAGCGGACGAGCCGATGCTGTCTCATGCGGTGGAAAATGCTATTTGGGACAATTTTCGGGTCAATCAAATCAATCATCGGTCATTTGAATTAGAAAAACAGACCGAAGCTGGGTACTGTTGGTTGCCCATTGGGGATGGCGAGCATTATTCTGGTACCTTTTACGCTGGGGGAGAAACCGGCGGCGTTGCTTGCAGCATGGAGAAATTTTGGGAAAAAGCACCATCTGCGATCGAGGTGACAGGCATCACCCAAAAAGAAACCCAAATCTCGATGTGGCAGTGGTCACCGAATGCCAAGACAATGGATTTTCAGCACTATTCCAAACGTGATCATATGCTTAGTGGATACGAAGGAATGGAAGAGATTCGTTCGACGGCAGTTGGCGTAGCAAATACGACGCGTTGTTGGTTGGATCTATATGAAGAAGCCCCGTCAGAAGAAGTGTTGCTGGGCTTAGCTCAAGAAAACCAAGAACCTGCCCAGATCGTTTCATTGCCAGAGCGTTATCAAGAGACGAAGGTTTTTGGCAGGATCAGTTTACCAGATGAATCAACGAAAACGAAACAGTTGCTGGAGCAACAATTGGCTGAGATGCGTCAATTCTATTTAGCAGAAGTCCAACAAAGAAGTTGGTATGGCTATTGGAACTATGGTGATGTCATGCATACCTATGATCAGTTTCGACACCAATGGCGCTACGATCTTGGTGGGTACGCTTGGCAAAACACTGAACTGGTCCCAAACATGTGGCTTTGGCTAGATTTCTTACGGACTGGTGATCCAAGCGTCTACTATCTGGCTGAAAGCATGACGAGACATACTTCAGAAGTCGATCAGTATCATGCTGGTGAATACAAAGGATTAGGGTCACGGCATAATGTCGTTCATTGGGGCTGCCAAGCTAAAGAAGTTCGAATTTCAATGGCGGGTCTCCATCGCTACTACTACTATTTAACAGCGGATGAACGCATTGGGGAGATTATGGAACAAGTCAAAGACAATGAAACCTATGCTTTTGATGCGTTACCACCGATGCGCGAGTTTTATGAACGAGAAACGAAGCGGATACCGATTCGCATCGGACCAGATTGGGCTGCGCTAGTCTCGAACTGGTTTACCCAGTGGGAACGGACGAATGATCCTGTTTACCTTGAAAAAATTCGCACGGGCATCACCTGCATCAAAGCCATGCCCCAGCGCCTATTGTCTGGTCCCACAGTGTTATTTGATCCACAAGACAAAACCTTATCTTATATGGGAACTGGGAATTTTGGCGGCTATCACATGGTCATCTCCTTTGGGGCGCCGCAAGTTTGGTTAGAACTTGCTCAAGTGCTGGAAGACCCCGAGTGGACAGAGATGTTAGGGGAGTTTGGCTGGTTTTATAGCTTGAGTCCTGAGAGAAAAGCAGAAGAATCAAACGGGGTACTGACGGAACCTCATTTTGCCTGGCCAATGTTTGCGTCGACGATGATGGCCTTTGCTGGGCGAGTGCGTAACGATCAAGCAATCAGCCAAAGGGCTTGGCAGTTATTGCTTGATAATGACAAATCGGGTGTTCCATTGCCGATCGAAGCGACCATTGAAGCAGCGACAACGTGGAAAAAAATAAAAGAAATGCCGTGGGTATCGACCAATGTGCTGGCACAGTGGGGTCTAAATACGATTTGTTGTTTAGCACTGATCGGAGCGGAGTTAGAGGAGGAGAATGAATGGAAACAACAATAAAAAAAGTGCCGAAAACGAAAGAGCAATGGGGGAGTTTTCTCAACCATTTTAAACAAAATAAATGGCTCTATATTTTGACGATTCCCGGGATCATCTATTTTGCAGTATTTCGTTATGCACCGATGTATGGGTTGATCATTGCTTTCAAAGATTATGTGCCCTTTTTAGGAATCGCAGATAGTCCATGGGTCGGAACACAAAATTTTATGGATTTCTTCAATAATCCTGATTTCTTTCGGATCTTGTGGAACACGTTGATGATTGCCTTTTTAAACATCTTCTTTTCGTTTCCTGCACCCATCTTTTTGGCACTGTTACTGAATGAATTGCGCAACAAGCTGTTTCAGCGGACCATTCAAACCTTCGTCTATGTACCACATTTTCTTTCATGGACGATCGTCGTTAGTCTTTGGCATATCTTATTCAACATCGATCATGGAGCGATCACTCAATTTATCGCTTCGTTGACAGGCGTTGAAATCGACTTTCTCTCAGACCCGCAATGGTTCCGCCCCATGATCGTAATGCAATCGATTTGGAAAGAGATCGGTTGGGGGACCATTATTTATTTAGCTGCCTTATCAGGTGTGGATCAGGAACAATACGAAGCCGCGATCATGGATGGTGCAGGACGTTTTCGTCGTGTGTGGCACATCACTTTGCCTGCGATTCGTTCGACGATCATCATTATGCTGATCATGCGGATCGGGTCGATTTTGTCTACGGGGTTTGATCAGATTTTCTTGATGACCAATCAGTTGAACCGAACAGTAGCAGATGTTTTTGATACGTATGTGTATATGATGGGGATCACCAATGGCGCTTACAGTTACTCAACAGCCGTCGGATTATTTAAATCGATCGTTGGGATCATCCTCGTACTTTGTACCAATAAATTAGCGAAACGCTTTGGCGAAAGCGGCTTATACTAAGGAGGAAAAAGATGGATACTTTACACAATACGAAGGCAGGGAAAATATTTGACATTTTTAATGCGCTATTTTTGGCATTGATTGGGTTATTCATGGTGATTCCTTTTATTTATGTGATCGCAGGTTCATTTGCTACGGAGTTAGAATTGACCACACGTTCGTTTTTCTTATGGCCAAATGAGATCAGTCTCGACTCCTATCGCTTTATTTTTTCAACCAACACCTTTATCCGTAGTTTGCTTGTAACGGTCGGCGTTACCATCGTTGGCACGCTGGTGCAGCTTTTCTGTACCTTCACCTTTGCCTATCCTTTATCACGCAAGCACCTAAAAGGACGGAACACCTTGTTGAATCTCGTGATTTTTGCAATGCTCTTTTCAGGTGGGATGATCCCAACGTTTATCGTGGTGAAAAATTTAGGACTGATCAATTCTTATTGGGCATTGATTTTGCCAATCGCGATCAATCCGTTCAACTTAATGATCATCAAAAACTTTTTCCAAGAAATGCCGATCGAATTGGAAGAATCCGCCAAGATGGATGGCTGTACGGAACTAGGGATCTTATGGAAAATCATTTTGCCTTTATCAAAACCAGTGATCGCGACCTTCACCCTTTTTTACGCCGTTGGTATCTGGAACGACTTCATGAGTGGATTGCTCTATATCAACGATTCAGCAAAATGGCCGATTCAGTTATTGTTAAGACAGATCACGATGGCCTCCAGTGGTGCCAATGCGTTAGCAAGTATGGACCCCAACTATGTGCCGCCTGAACAAGGAATCAAATTTGCAGTCATCATTGTGGCGACTTTACCAATTTTGATCTTCTATCCGTTTTTGCAAAAACATTTTGCCAAAGGAATGCTGATTGGATCCGTCAAAGGATGATACACTTCAATAGTTGTGGATAGGTTGTCATGCGTTTTTTCGCATGACAATTTGTTACATAAAATCTATTACAAGGGTGTTTGGGAATGAAGTACTTTAAAACAGGCGGTTTTCATCGAAAACTGCAGCTAGCCAGTCTATGGATCGTCGTGCCGCTATTAGCCGTTGCAATCTTTTTGCATGCCTATTTGATCGGACCATTACAACGATCGTATCAAGAACTAAACAATCGCCAAGTCGAAGGAATCGTTAGTAACATCAACCAACAGTTCTCGCAGCTGGAAGTGACTTTAAGCGTTTGGGGGCAATCGTTTCAAAGGCGCTACCAAGAAGATTTATTGGAAACGACGAATTATCAGACGTTGATCCAGCTGTCGGAAGAATTGTTTTACTTAACCAATAGCTCCAATTATGTCAATCGAATCGGTATTTATTCGCTCGGAGAGGCGCCCTTTGGGATTGAAAGTGGCGGCACGTATGAATTAACGCTCGAGCAAACCAAAACAGCATTTGAACGCTATCGGATCGATAATGGTAGGCAGTATCAGTGGAAGATCATTGAAGAAGAGGATGAATTGATTTTTGTACAAAACATTGATAGCCAAGGTGAAGATCAGCCTAAAATTTTTTTAGTTGCAACGATCGACGAGCAATCATTGTTAAAGTATTTTTATGATACTCAAATTGAAAATGGTCTCGCAGCGATTTCCTTTAATCATGAGAGTTTTCGTTTTATTGGCGATCAGAACTTAGCGAATGTTATCCAACCGCTGAGTGAGGAGCATCAAGGAACCTGGGTCGAATCGATCAATGGCAATGATTATAGCATGATCGCCGTAAACAGTACGCGACTCAACCAAATATGGACATTTTATACCGTCGTTCCCTTAGCATTGATTACCGAGCCAGTCACTCATTTGGCTAGAGTGCTGATCGTCGTAAGTATTCTTTTTATTGCTTGTGTGGCAGTCATGAGTCTCTTTTTGGCAAAAAAACAATACCAACCTTTTGAAAAAACGATGGATCAGCTCTTTGGTAATACCCAATGGAAAAAAGAAAACGATCTGGAGTTTTTGGTGGACCGTTGGCAACAATTAAGTCGGGAAAAAGGATTGCTACAAAATCAGGCGGAACGCTTTCAAGATTCGCTGAAGCGGCAAGTGATCCAACATTTGATGGAAGGGTATTATGGCTATTTGTCAGAGGAAGAATCGCAACAATTACTGCAGCAAAAAAACTGGCGCTTAAGTGACCCAGGGTATCGCTTGTTTTATTTCCAACTCAATGATCTATTAAGCAATCAAGCAAATTCCCAAGATGAAACCCACATTTTGTTTGCGTTAGAAAACATAATAGCGGATGTCACAGCTATGTTTTTCCCAGAATCAACCATCGTTTCGTCAAATGAAGGACGGATTTTGGTTTTTGTGGTCAATCAAGAGCAGCAACTGACAGATTACTTCACGATGGTCACCAAGCAAATCAATTTGATCGTCTGCCGTTATGTCACCATCGTTAGTTCGCAACAAGAAACTGAGATTCGCAAGTTGCCTGAAGTTGCCCAACGTCTCAAAAAGCAAATCCATCTGCAACGGTTGATTCCCGAAAATCAAGTGCTTCAAGGAGAGAACATGCGCCCGCTGCCGAAGTATTCTCTTTCGCAAGAAAATTTGATTTTAACAGCGCTGAAAAGTGGCTATCATGAAGAATTGCAACGAAGTGTCCAGCGATTTTTGGAACAGGTCGTGGCAGAAAACAATCAACAGGCTGCGGTGATCTATGTGGTCAATCGACTGTATGATCAAGTCGATTACCTTTTAAATGAAAATGGTGTCTCACGAACGGATTATATATCGAAAACGGTTGTGTTAGAGCGAATCGAACGACTTTTAGACATCAATCAGATCCAAGCCTTTTTGTACCATCATTTCTTAAAGCCCGTCTCCATCCTCTGGCAAGAAAATGTCGCTAATTCTTATAGTGAAATGATCCAAAAAGTAGCGGAGTACATCCAATCTGATTTTCGCAATGAACAAATTTCCTTAGAATATGTTGCGGATCGTTTCGAAGTAGACCCAATCTTTTTGAGTAAGGAGTTCAAGCGTGCCAAGCAGGTCAACTTTATTGATTATTTAACCAATGTTCGCATCGTAGAAGCAAAACGGCAGTTGCTAGAAACCGATCATCAAATCAATGAAATCGCAGAAAACCTTGGGTATAATCCCAGTTACTTCAATCGTTTATTTAAAAAGTGCACGGGAATGACCCCAGGACAATATCGAAAAGGTCAGAGCTGATCACTGTTGGTTGCTGCGGAAAAGCTCGTATTTTCGCAGCTTTTGCTCTGATTTTTCCATGTTTTCGTCAGCCAATGTTTTGTATAATAGAAAAGAAAGCGATTTCTAATACAGCTTAAGTTTAGCAAGAAAACCAGCAGACTTGTCAAAGCTGTTGGAAATCGGATAGTAAATAGATGGAGGAAGAAAAGAAATGAAAATCGTTCTAGGCGGAGATTCAACCGTGGCGGATTATCCCCTTGATCAACAGCCAATGATGGGCTGGGGACAAGCCTTACCAAGCTATCTACCCCCAGAAGTAAACGTACACAATTTTGCAAAAAACGGCAGTACGACTCGTTCGTTTATCGAAGAAGGGTTGTTTGAGCAGCTCCTGCAAGAAGTCGAACCGAATACAGTCGTCCTACTGCAATTTGGACATAATGACCAAAAAGAGAAAAACCATGTCACGATGGAGGCGTACATTGCTCATTTGACAGACATGATCCGTCAAATCAAAGAAAAAGCAGGAATCCCGATTCTTTGTACACCTGTTGAACGACGTGTAGGAGAAGAGGGACGATTGGCGCATACGTTGTCAGCATTTTTACCTGTCTTAAGAGAACTTAGTCGAACGGAAGAAGTAGTTTTGTTTGATTTAAATCGCTATACCTATCATTATTATGACACATTAGGACTAGAAGCTTCCAAAGCACTCTTTGTTTGGTTAGCACCGAATGAGCACCCCAATTATCCTGCAGGTCTCGCAGATGATACCCACTTTTCAAAGCTCGGGGCGCATATGATCGCTCGCTATGTAGCGATTCGTCTACAGGCGTTTTTCCATGAGCAACCACTGTTTCCTGAAATTTATTACGGCGCCTGCATGTATCCAGAAGTCTGGTCGGAAGAAATCATGCAAAGTGATAGTCACACGATGAAAACGTTGGGCATGAATTTTGCTAGAATTGGGGAATTCATGTGGCGTGACTTGGAGCCTCAACCTGGAGAATATGATTTTTCGTTGTTGGAACGTGCGCTAGAACAGTACCAAGCAAATGGCATCGATGTTTGCTTATGTATTCCAACGCCGACCCCACCCCGCTGGTTTACAAAACAGTACCCAGAAGCATTGGTCACTAACCAAGATGGAACGAAGATGCATCACGGCTCAAGGCAGCATGTCTGTACAAACAACGAGGACTTTCGCCGTTATGCCTATCGTTTGACGAGAAAAATCGCTGAGATTGCCGAAAAACATGAAAATGTCGTTATGTTGCAATTGGACAATGAGTTTAAATGTCATGTCGATCTATGTTACTGTACGACGTGCCAAACGCGTTGGCATACGTATTTAAAAGACAGCTATCAATCCGTGACCAACCTCAATGAGTGTTGGGGAACGAAGGTGTGGAGTGAGTGGTATGACGCATTTGAGGATGTCGTCTTGCCGCTAACGACCCCATTTTTGCATAATTCTTCCTTGATGAATGCCTTTCGCCGTTTTACCACCGATACGTTGAATGAGTTTGCGCATGATCTTTGTCATTTTATCCGAATGGAGACCGCGTTACCCATTACCCATAACTCCGCTTTTGGGTTTAACTTGCAAAATGATGAGCTATTTGCTGATTTAGATATTGCTGGTTTTGATACGTATGCACCGGCAGACAACTATCCAGCGTATACCATGAACTTGGATCGTTGGCGGAATGTCAAACCGCGCAACAAGGAAATGTTATTGTTAGAAACTTGTACTGCCAATGCAGGTCATATTGAAAATTATGCGGCACCTCGTCCTCATGGGTTTGTCACAAGTGAAGCGTTCATTGGCTATGCTGGTAATTTGAAATCCTTCTGCTTTTGGCATTTTCGTGGACATCGCTATGGTGTGGAGCAACCCCATAGTGCCGTGTTAACTGCTTGGGGAGAGCCATATCGTGGGTATGAAGAGGTAGTTCGGATTGGCGAACTAAGACAACAGATCGCACCACTTTTAGCGGAAACGAAGTATGTATCGGCAAAAATAGCCATTATCTACTCGGATTACTCGAAACGTTTTTACACGATTGATCATGGGGGTGTTTATGATTATCGCAGCCTGTTTACCGAATTTTACGGCAGTCTGATTCGCCAAGGGATTCGTGTAGAAATCATTCAGGAAAATAGTCCGTTAGAAGAGTATGATGTTGTTCTTGCCCCATTTGTTCGTTGGATCAGTCCTACCTTGTTGAAAAAATTTGCCGCCTTTACTGAAGCAGGAGGCAAGCTGATTTTAGGCCCGATGACGGGGGATCGGACAAAAGAGCTGGCGTGGCCAGCGACGAATGGCTTAGATCGTTTAGGAGAATGGCTCGGGTTTGACGAAATCCAGCAGTTTACGGTGAAAGGACTGACTTATCAGCTAACCTATGACGGCCTAAAAGAACCTTTAGATCATTTGGTCACAGTTTTTCACTGCCCAGAAGATTGGGAAACGATCGGACGAGGGAATGACCAAACGCTACTAGCTAAGAAACAAGTGGCTCAAGGAGAGATCATCTATTTAGGTGCGCTACCTAGCAATTTACCAGACAGTTTGATATGGCAGTCATTTTGTCGCAAAGAACTTTTCCCTTATGAATCAGAGCGCCAGTTGATCAAATGTTCGGAAGGTGTGATGAAGTATCGCCGAGAGTCAGCGACCCATGTCCAACTCTGGATCAGTAACTTAGGGCTGACGACAGCTGATTTTACCTTACATCTACCCGGTTTCGAACGCTTATCAGGTGAAGCGCTGGCGCGGGGGAACCATAGGCTAGAACCTTATGAAAATTTGATTATTGAATGGGAAAAAATAGTAGAAAGCGAGGAGTCAGATGATTCATTTAGCCATCCGAGGGCATGACCTTTCAGGAGAATATACACCAAAGCAGTTAGCACAAGCGGTAGGTGCAAAGAAAATAAAAAACGTTCAGTTTGCCTTGAATGCGTCTTTTCCAGATCTAAGTGCTCCTGAAAAGATGAATCCAGGTATGGGGACCTTCTTCAAGAATGAATTCCAAGAACAAGGCGTTCAAATCGCTTTGTTAAGTTGTTATAGTAACTTGATTCATCCCGAACCAGAGGAACGAGAAAAAATCTTACAGAAATTTGAGCGCTATTTATTCCATGCCCGTTATTTTGGTGCCAGCATGGTGGCTTCAGAAACAGGCTCAGTCATTGCCGCACTGGGATATAGTGAAGAGAATTTTTCAGATGAGGTTTTTGAAGACTTGATCCATGTGATCCAGCGACTCGTTCGAGTGGGAGAAAAATATCAAATCATGGTAGGGATCGAAGCCGGACTGAATCATCCGCTGTATTCGAATCAGCGCATCGCCGAGCTGATTGAACGTGTTCCTTCTGATTATTTAGGGATCATTTACGATCCAACGAATTTGATCACCGCAAAAACGGCTGCTGATCAAGTCGCATTGGTAGAAGAAGCATTTACTCTTTTCGGAGAGAAAATCGTCTGCTTGCACCTAAAGGATTTTGAACTCTCGGGAGAAGAGGTGATCCCTGTCCCATTAGGCGAAGGACAAATACGGTATCCAGAAATTTTACAGCTTTTGATCAAACATAAGCCATACTGTTACGTGGTGCTAGAAGAAACAAAAGGTGCTGGGATCGATCGTGCGGTGGCGTTGATTGAAGGCTTAGATTTAAAAAATTAGCTGGGGGGTTGTGTAGATGATTGTGTAAGAGAACACGGGAGTAGTTTTCTTGTTTTCTTAAAAAACACTGGCATTGAATGCAAATTTTATCTAGCATAGAAAAGTTGTTTATGATGAGATTTCATCTAAATAACTTTTTTATTTTCATAAAAATAAAAAATACGATGTAAAATTTGTTATTATAGAATAAAAAGAAGTATTTTAGATTGTTGCATTCGGATAATGGATCAAATGGAAAAGGATTTAATATTTACGAGACATGTAAAAGAGCGAAAGGAGGAACCAATGGCAAACATGCAAGACGTGGCAAAACTTGCCAATGTATCTGTGACCACCGTCTCACGAGTGATCAATAACAGAAAATATGTCAATGAAGAAACAAAGCAGATTGTGCTAGAAGCAATTCAAGCACTTGATTATGTACCAAATGAATTAGCACGGTCCTTTTATTACAATTCCTCAAAGATGATAGGCTTGCTGATCTATGATTTGAAAAATGATTTTTATAATCAATTTATTACCCGAATCGAGTCGCAACTGATTGAGAAAGGCTATAGTTTGATGATTGGTACCACACAAGGGAATCCTGAAAGAGAAACCTATTTTTTGAACTTGTTTCTCGCAAATAATATTGATGGGGTAATTTTATGTACCAACCTTTGTACGCAAGGTCCGTTGTTGCAAAAGGTTCTCAAATTACCTCTAGTGAGTGTGGGTAGAGTCCTTAGCGATGAAGTATCCTCCGTTTCTGCGGATAATACCTCAGGTGGAAAGTTGGCAGCACAGATCTTAAGCCAAAATTGTTGTCGCGAGATCCTCTTCATTAATGGACCAAAGACATTACATTCCGTTCAAGAAAAATCAGCTGGTTTTTATCAAGTGATGGACCAATACCCAGAGATCCATGTTCACGAGGTCATACTCGATTTTGTAAATGTCACGCAAACATCCTTTGATCAACTTTTTCGTCAATGGCCTTCTATCGATGGCATTTTTGCGGCAAGCGATTTTTTGGCAGCCTGTGCTTTACGTTCCCTTCATTCACTGGATAAAAAGGTTGGTGAAGCGATTCAAGTGATTGGTTATGAAAACACCAATGTTTGTCTTTGTACTAGCCCTTTGCTTTCGTCCATCGCACGACCATTAGAGGAGATGGTGGATTGGACGACCCAGCTACTTTTTCAAGAGGTACAAGGAGACAAAACCGCACCAAGACACGTCCTCTTGAAAAATTCATTTGTCCCAAGAGAAACGACTCAATGGAAGTGATGGAAAAAGAAGCAACCGATTGCAGCTTTCTTTTGATTGTCTTGGGATAGCCGCAATTCTATAATGAAATGGACTGGAATAAATCCAGAATGAGGAAGTTGCTAAGTGATAGGTGTTGATAGCTAGTACTATTTTTCGAAAAAATGGTTCCGCTTACAAAAGATTCTGTAAAATAGCGAACGGCTTGAAGGATAGCGCCTCAAGAAGAGTGTACCTAAAATGCGATCACAAAAACAAATTAACCTAAATGCAATAAGAAGGAGTGAATAACCATGTGGAAAGCAAACTATCATACCCACACAACTCGATGCAAACATGCACGGGATTCTGATGAAGACTATGTGATCAAAGCCATCCAAGCTGGCTTTAAGGAAATTGGCTTCGCTGATCATTGTCCCTGGCCCTTTGAGGATGGGTATGTCTCGCCCATGCGGATGGATGTTGCGCAATTGGAAGATTACGTTTCATCGGTGAAAAGCTTACAGGAAAAGTACCAAGGACAAATCGATGTGAAATTAGGATTAGAGTGTGAATATTTTGAAACAATGATCCCTTGGCTAGTTGCAGAGAAAGAAAGGCTGTCGATCGACTATTTGATTTTTGGCAATCACTTTCCTGAAATCGAAAGCAATCACTATTACGACCATACACCTGGGGATTCGGTAAAAGCGATCAAAGATTATCTTCGAGTCTCCCTACAAGGGATCGAATCAGAGATCTTTGCTTATATGGCACATCCAGATGTGTTCATGCGGGGCTATAAAACCTTCGATTCTCATTGTGAAGAAGTTGCCTACCGCCTATGTGAAAAAGCCAAAGAGTATCAGCTGCCGTTGGAGTATAATTTGGCAGGCTATACGAACGGTGGCTATCCGCATCCTGAATTTTGGAAGATCGCCAAGGAAGTCGGCTGCTCTTGTATTATTGGGATCGATGCCCACGAGAGTGTGGCTTTAACGAATACAGAAATTTACGAAAGAGCTCTTTTAGAAATCGATGCCTTGGGGTTAACACGGATCGATCGGCTCTTCTTTGCGTGAAGGAAAGAGAGTTGATCGTTTTGGAAATAAACATGGACGCCAGTGGGGATCACTAGCGTCCATGTTTATTAGAATTGCCATTCTTGAATTTTTTTCAAGAGTACCGCTTTGTCGGAAGCTTCCGCAAAGGAATGCTGAGCGGCAGTTTCGTTTAAGAAGCGCATCTCTGATTCGGACATGTCGCAATGATGAGCCATTTGCAGGTATTCATTGGTCAATGTCGTGTTTGAGACCGTTCGGTTATCGGTGTTCAAACAAAAAGGGACCTTGGCCTCCAGCCATTCTCTTAATGGGTATGCCGAGTATGTGGGAATCGCACGCGTATGAACATTGCTGGTAGGACAGCCTTCGATACAGCGATTTTGTTCTCGAACAAACGCTTGGACAGTGTGATCTCCTTTTAAGGCGATGCCGTGGCCAATCCGTTGCGCACCGCTTTCGATGGCTTGATAAATGTTTTGCACACAGCCGCATTCGCCTGCATGTAAGGTCAGCTGGACACTTTGGTTCTTGAGGAACACTTGATAGCTGGCAGCTAAATCAGGGACGTACCCGTCTTCTTCTGGACCTGCCAGATCAATGCCGACGACTTTTTCATCGGTAAGAGCGATCGCTTCATCAAAAATCGCCGTAATAGCTGGTAGGTCTTCTTGACGCATCCCAATGATCAATACATTGCCTTTGATTGGGTAGCGTTCTTCTGCTCGTGCGATGCCTTCGATCACGGCTTGGATGGTCTGGCTGCAAGTGAGTCCTTTGTCCATCGATAAGCTGGGAGCAAAGCGGATCTCAATATAAGCGACCCCATCTTGAGCGGCTTGTTCCATCACATCATAGGCGGCAGCTGCTAACGCTTCTTGTGTTTGCAAATACGGCCGAACGAAATCAAAGCAGCGAAGATAATCCCTCAGGTCATGACAATCTTTGGGGGCTTGCATCTGTGCTTTCACAGCTTCTATGTCTTGCTCGATCGGTAGTTCTTGCTGATTGGCGATGGCGATCAATGTTTCTGGACGAATGGAACCGTCGAGGTGGCAGTGAAGTTCTACTTTGGGAAATGCTTGGATTTGTTGTTGAGTAAGCACAGTGTTCCTCCTGTCTAGGTCGAATTTTTTTAAGTATGAATATAGCATACTTCCAAAGCCCATGCTACCCAAAAAAGGAAATTCTCATAGAAAGCAAAACAGCAGCCGCGAATTACTTGTGCGGCTGCTGTTTTTATTGTGGGAGAGTGGCTCAAATCAATTCCGATAGATCGGTAAAAGGCAATGACAGATCGTGAGCGGCTTCTTTTGAAGTAAATGCGCCCTCATAGGCGATGACCCCTTTGGCAAGTGCCTGATTTTCTCGCAACGCTGCTAAAGGATCGTTCGCTAGCTGCTGGGCATACGGTAAGGTGGCAATGCTCAATGCGATGGTTGCCGTTTGTGGTACAGCACCTGGCATATTCGCCACTGCATAGTGAATAACTTCTTCCCGGATATAGGTTGGCTCGTCGTGGGTGGTGACTTTGTCTTCGGTCTCAAAAATTCCGCCTTGGTCAATGGCAATATCGACGATCACAGATTTTTCAGGCATCTGTTTCACCATGTCGCGGGTCACTAAGCACGGAGCTTTTTGTCCTGGCAATAAGACGGCTCCTACCACCAAGTCTGCGGATTGGATCGTTCGTTCGATATTCAAGCGATTGGAATACAAGGTTTGGACTTGACCAGAAAACTGTCGATCCAGCTCTTGTAAGCGTGGGATCGAAACGTCTAAAATCGTTACTTGTGCGCCCAGACCTACGGCGACTCTCGCGGCATTCTCACCGGCAACGCCACCACCAATGATCGTTACCCGACCTTGACGGACGCCGGGAACACCTGAAAGCAGGATCCCTTTTCCGCCATATATTTTTTCGAGAAATTGTGCGCCGATTTGAACAGACATTCTTCCAGCGATCTCACTCATAGGCGATAGCAGAGGCAGGGTGCCGTTCGCCAGCTGGACGTTTTCATAAGCAACAGCGATCACTTTGCTGTCGATCAATGCTTGAGCAAGCTGTTGATTGGCGGCTACGTGGAAATAGGTGAATAAAACCAGTCCCTCATGCAAAAAGGGGTATTCTTCTGGTAAAGGTTCTTTGACTTTCATAACCAATTCAGAGGCCCAAACCTCTTCAACGGTAGTAATCGTAGCGCCGACTTCCTGATACGCTTGATCAGAAAAGGTTGATCCTGCACCAGCGCCTTGTTCAACGAAGACTTCGTGTCCGTCTTGGACTAACTCATAGACTCCCGAGGGCGGCAATGCCACACGATTTTCATTGTTCTTGATTTCTTTTGGGATACCGATTTTCATAGACTTCACACCTTTCTTTCTTCCATTATAATAGAAAGCGGATTCCCAAGGGGAGAAAAAATGGTTTTTTTATTAAAAAAGTAAGATCCAGTTGCTGCCTACGCCACGACAAAGAAAAAAGCCCCGAAAGGGGACTTTTTTTGATCAATCAGCTGAAGGTCCAAAAGCGTAAGCTTTGATTAGCGATTTCATCTAGTGTGTAATAGATAGCGTAATGGGATTTTTCTGGATCATCATTGGGATCTAAGACAAACACTTGATCGTCCATCATTCCACCTAAGACCATAATATGGCCGCCATCTGTAAATTCCCCTGGAGTCACAGAAACGATGACGGGATGATTTTGTTGCAAGTAGGCTTCAACGCTGGCTAGATCTGTGCCGAGATCATAATAGTTGTAGCCGTTTGCATCGGCAAAGTCAGAAAAAATTCGCCAGTCCGTTCCTTGGCCGTCAACATAATAATGATCCCCTGCCCAATCAAGGACTTCCAGTGGCGAAATGGGATAGCCTTCAAGGTAGGATTGAACCATCGCAAGAGAAGCGATCGCACAGCCGTTTTCTGCTAAGGTTTGGCTGCCGTCATTGCCATAGGATCTATCGGCCCATTCTTCGTTCGTCTGCAAGAAAATCGGTGTCGTGATGTCCATTTCCCATAAATAAGCATTGATGTCATCACTAAAAATAGCTTGAGAGTAAATATATTCGTCGTCATAACTCTCATCATAGGCAACGGCGGTAGACACGTGTTCGGACAACTCTCCGTACAACACGTGATGAGAGATTCGATTGAACCCTATCCAAATCAACACCAATCCTGCTAAAACAATCATTGGCCGACGCTTTCGATAAACATCTGTCTGTTTTTGCATTTTTCCCTCCTTGTTTTACGAATCGTACGTATTCATCCTGTTCTTTAAGTAAAACAAAGGAGGGGGCGCTTGTCATCGGCCTACAGACCGATTCCACGATCAACTTTCAAATGCCTCTAGTTCTAAGCTAGTATTTTCCCATGCTTCTAATAGGGCTTCTTGTTCAGTGCGGGCTTGTTCTAACGCTTGATTCAACGCGGTCAATTTTACATGATCATTCAACGCTTCTGGTGCGGTCATGTCTTGTTCCAGTTGCTGGATCGTTTCTTCTATCGTGGCAAGCTCTTCTTCGATTTGGGTGACTTTTCGCTGTAAGGTTCTAACGGCTTTTTGCTGTTCCTTGCTTTGGACAAAGGTTTGCTTGCCCGCTGAGAGGGTGGTTTCGGTTGTTTTTGCTTCCAACATTGCTGCGATCTCAGCTTCTTCTTGTTTCTTTTCTAAATAATAATCGTAATCGCCGAGATAGAGCTTGCTGCCGTTTTCAGACAGTTCCACGACCTTGGTGGCGATTCGATTGATAAAGTAGCGGTCATGAGATACGAAGAACAAAGTGCCTTCATAATCGATCAGCGCATTTTCTAAGACTTCTTTGCTGTCGATGTCTAAATGGTTGGTTGGCTCATCCAAAATCAAGAAATTGTCATGGTCCATGGCTAATTTTGCCAAAGCGACACGGGCTTTTTCGCCACCGCTTAATAGCGTGATCGGCTTTTCAACATCTTCTCCAGAAAATAAGAAGCTGCCTAATATATTGCGAATCTCGACTTCAGGTGTGGTGCTGTGGTCATCCCAAAGCTCATGGAGGATCGTTTTGGTTGAATGCAGATCGGATTGAGTTTGGTCATAGTACCCGATTGAGACATTGGCGCCAAAATGCACCTTTCCTTGAATAAAGGGGATTTTATGAATCAACGATTTCAGTAAGGTTGATTTGCCGATCCCATTCGGTCCCACTAAAGCGATCGCATCTTTGCGCCGAACATCTAAGTCGATGGGCGCCGATAAAACTTCTTCTTCAGAATAACCGATAGCGGCATTTTCTACTTGCATTACAACATTTCCTGAAGGCTTTTCAATAGAAAAAAGGAAGTGGGCGGATTTTTCATCTCCTTGCGGGCGATCCAGCCGATCCATTTTCTCTAATTGCTTACGGCGACTTTGCGCGCGTTTGGTGGTAGACGCACGGACAAGGTTGCGGGCAACAAAGTCTTCCAGTTTATTGATTTCTTCTTGCTGCTTTTCAAAGGCTTTCCATTCACTTTGCAGCTGCTCCGCTTTCAGGGTCAAATAGCGGCTGTAATTGCCTTTGTAGTGGCGCATTTTTTGACGACTCAGTTCGTAGACTTCGTTGACGACTTTGTCTAGGAAGTAACGGTCATGGGAAACGATCAGCAACGCACCGGCATATCCTTGTAGATAGTTTTCCAACCAAGATAACGTTTCGATGTCTAAATGGTTGGTCGGTTCATCGAGGATCAAGATATCAGGTTTTTGCAGTAGCATTTTTGCTAATGCCAAGCGGGTTTTTTGACCACCAGAAAGGGTATTGATGGCTTGCGTGTAAAAAGAAGGATCAAACTGAAAACCGTGCAAGACGGAGCGAATTTCATTTTCATAGCCATAGCCGTTTTTTTCTGCAAATTCATGTTGCAATTGGTCGTATTCTTTCAGGAGATTGCCAGAGTCAGCAGCAGGATCTGCTTCGGAGATGGCGATCTCTAAGGTACGCATGCGCTGCTCCATCTGCCGAACCGTTGCAAAAGCTCCTAGCATTTCTTCCCATACGGTGGCCTGACTATCAAGTCCGGTATCTTGAGCTAAGTAGCCCATCGTAGCGGTCTTGTTTTTAGCGATCGTTCCTTTATCAGGACTTTCGAGTCCAGCAATAATTTTCAGTAGCGTTGATTTACCAGCACCGTTGCGCCCAACAAGCGCGATTCGGGAATTGCTGGCAATTTCTAATTGGATATTTTCAAATAAAACCTCGGCTCCGAAAAGACGGGCGATTTGGTTGGCTTGTAATAAAATCATGTGTATGTCATTCCTATCTTTAAGAAACTTGTCTGTATCAAGGTTACAATACTACAAGTCTATCATATTTTAAGGGAAACGGCGATTGGGAAAAAGTTTGATTTTACCATTATAAAATTTATATTTCAAATTATGAGCATTCAAATTGATTTTTGAACAATGTATTTGTTATGATAGCTTCATCACAAGTGAATTTTTCACAATGGGGGAGTATTCTTTGAAAGATCATCAAATTCCAAAGGCAACAGCGAAGCGATTGCCTTTATATTATCGTTACTTGCGTATTTTGCACCAAGCTGGCAAATTAAAAGTTTCTTCGACCGAACTAAGTGAAGCTGTTCAAGTTGATAGTGCGACGATCCGCCGCGACTTTTCCTACTTTGGTGAATTAGGAAAACGCGGCTATGGCTATGACGTTGAAAGCTTGATGCAGTTCTTTGCGAAGACATTGAACGAAGACCACATGACGAATGTAGCTTTAGTCGGTGTCGGAAACTTGGGGAGCGCCTTGTTGAAATACAAATTTCACCAAAGCAACAGCATTCGGATCAGTGCCGCATTTGATGTCAACGAAGATTTAGTTGGTCGAATCGTAGATGGTGTGCCGGTCTATCCAATGGATGACATGAAGGAACAAGTGAAGATCCAGCAGATCGATGTGGCTATTTTGACGGTTCCCGCACAACATTCACAAGATTTAGTGAACGAGCTTGTGAATGCTGGCATTAAAGGAATCTTGAACTTTACACCTGCACGGATCACTGCACCAAAAGGCGTGCTGATTCAAAACGTTGACTTAACCAATGAATTGCAAACGTTGATTTATTTCTTGCATTCAGGCAACGTCTTGTCCCATGAAGAACCAGTAGAAGAACCATCACTAAGCGAATAATCGCATCATATAAATAGGAACCAACAAAACAGCTGCCAGATCGTAGTATATACAACGATCTGACAGCTGTTTTTTGCTTTTTCACCACTGATCTTACTCGTCTAACTGGTCAAAAAGTGATTCGTAGGAATCTTGCTCTTCAACGCTTGTGAGCGCTTCTTGATACCGCAAGATTTGTTGAGTCAAACGTGTGAAATCGATGATGCGGGCTTCACGATGCACTTCTTTCCCATTCGCGAACAAGAGGACGACGGGAACCGTCAAGACCGAAAATAAACTGGCTGCTTCTGGCTCTGCCAGCGTGTTGATGGTAAATAGAGGGAGTTGCTGGGATTGTGCCAGTTTTTGGATGCGTGGTTTGTCCGCAACACAAATACTGCAATTCGGTTGAGAGAGATAGAGTAGTGCCAACGGTTGTTGGGCGAGCTGCTCTTGGATCGGTTGATTTTTTTGCATAAGTCATTCCTCCATGGAAAATGTACGCTGTTCTTGAGGAAAAGTCAAAATATCTGCTAGCAGCTGATCGCTTAGGTGAGTAAGAAGGATTCAAAGATAAGGGAAATCTAAAGCAACGATTAAAAAAATAGGCTGCTTTAAAAAAAACGTTGTATAAAAAAAGGAAAAAACGTATAGTAATTCCAGCGTTTCGAATTTATTGATAAAGAAGGTTAAAGTTATGTTTCAGGCATTACCGAATTCTGTCCTGCAAATGAGTGTTATTTTTTTATCTATCGTCATTGAAGCCTTGCCGTTTGTCCTATTGGGCTGCTTGATCTCAGGTGCCTTACAAGTCTTCTTGACGCCAGAAAGAGTCACGAGACTCTTACCAAAAAACAAATTGGCATCGATCACAGTTGGTTGTGGTCTGGGGGTCTTTTTTCCTTCCTGCGAATGTGGGATCGTACCGATCGTTAATCAGTTCGTAAAAAAAGAGGTGCCAGTGTATACGGCGTTTGCCTTTATGCTGACTGCACCGATCATCAATCCTATCGTGATTTTTTCTACATTCATTGCCTTTGGAAATTCCGCGAAGTTCGCCTTTTTGCGTGTACTGGGCAGCTTATTGGTCGCAATGGTCGTGGGGATCTGGCTGGCGTATTTTAACAAACAAGAGGTCTTAAAAACACGGCTTGCCAATCAATTAAGTGGCGGGAATGAGCAGGCAGCTCACCCACACCATCAGGGGCATGATCACGCCCACCATCAAACGGAAAAGAGCAGTCATCCGCTCCTTCGGCAGATTCGTCATTTGCTGCAGCATAGTTTGGATGAGTTTTTCGATACTGGGCGTTATTTGATCATTGGTGCGTTGATCGCCTCAGCGATGCAGACCTATCTGCCAACTGGCTTGATGCTGACATTAGGCTCCACGAAGCTGTTAGCGGTCTTCGTCATGCTGCTGTTAGCATTAACGTTATCCTTATGTTCCGAAGCAGATGCCTTTATCGGCTCTTCGTTGTTGAGTTTATTCGGCACTGGACCAGTCGTCGGTTTCCTGGTTTTTGGTCCAATGGTAGATATTAAAAACCTGTTGATGATGAAGCGGTACTTTTCGGGGCGTTTTATCGCTTCTTTAGTTGGTTTAGTCGCAATCGTCGTTTCAATTTATGCATGGGTGGTGTAAAGAATGGTTCGTTTTTTGATCTTATCAGGCTATTTTGAATTGATGATGTATTTGCAAGTGACGGGTAAACTCAATCAGTTTATCAACATTCATTATCGCTATCTCGCTATTTTATCCATGATCATTTCTTTATTATTGGCTTTGGTCCAGCTGTATTTTTGGGTCAAACAAGAGCCCGAGCATCATCATGACGATGAGCACCAGCATGGATTAGAGAAAAAACACCAACGAGTGATTGCGTATTTTCTATTAGCCTTACCGATCATCGTGGGTCTCTTTTTCCCCACCGTTAGCTTGGATACGACGATCGTTGAAGCAAAAGGGTTTAATTTCCCCCTAAGTGAAGAATCTGTGGGGGATCCAGAAATGACGACCCAATATCTGAAACCCGATACAAGTCTTTATTTTAACAAAGAAGATTATGACACTCAGATGGATGCAGCGTTGGCACGTTACGCCAAAGATGAGACGATTGCGGTAACGGAAGAAAATTACTTGGAAGTCATGGAGTTGATCTATACGTACCCGAGCGAATTTATTGGCAAGAAAATCACCTATGATGGATTTGTGTACCATGCAGATCAAGATGATGCCAATGAAATCTTTTTGTTTCGTTTTGGCATTATCCATTGTGTGGCTGATTCAGGCGTTTTTGGCTTGCGAGTGGAATTACCGCAACAAACAACGGCAGAAAATAACCAGTGGCTCCACGTGGAAGGGACGATCCAATCGAAGTACTATCAACCCTTCAAACGGGACTTGCCGATGGTGGTAGCAGACCAAGAGAAGACGATTGAAGCACCAGAAAACCAGTATGTCTATCGCGCTTTCTAGCTTTTTTTAAGAAAGTTCATAAAAACATCATAAACCTTTGTTATAATGGAGAAAATCTAAGCATATGTTTGTAGTTTTATCAAACGTTTAGTACAATATAGTAGGAACATATGCTAAAATCTATACAAAAGAGAGGTGTCGTGAAATGGGTTTTACAGATGAAACAGTTCGCTTTGATTTTGATGATAGCCGTAAAAAAGAAGTCAGCGAAACATTAGCTATCGTCTACCGAGCATTAGAGGAAAAAGGATACAATCCGATCAATCAAATCGTCGGTTATCTCCTTTCTGGCGACCCGGCTTACATTCCTCGTTATCGGGATGCCCGGAATTTGATTCGTCGTCACGAACGGGATGAGATCATGGAAGTTCTGATCCGTTATTATTTAGGCAATCACGGGATCAACCTATAATGAGAATCATGGGATTGGATGTTGGTTCGCGGACAGTCGGCGTGGCGGTCAGTGACCCAATGGGCTGGACAGCACAAGGGATCGAGATCATTCGCATCAATGAAGATGAAGGCAATTTCGGTTATGATCGACTTGCTGAATTGGTGAAAGAATATGAAGTCTCACGTTTTGTGGTAGGACTACCTAAAAATATGAATAATACGATCGGACCTAGAGCGGAAGCTTCTATGGCTTACGGCGCAGCGATCGAACAGCAATTCGGTTTGCCGGTCGTTTACCAAGACGAACGTCTGACGACCGTTCAAGCAGAACGAATGCTGGTAGAACAGGCGAATACATCGCGTGCCAAACGAAAAAAAGTGATTGATAAATTAGCAGCAGTCATGATTTTGCAGAATTATTTAGATGGTGCTGGGAAACAGCTGTTTTAATTTACAGAAAAGAGGAAAATAAATGTCAGAACATACACACGATCATAACCACGATCACGATCATGAAGGACATGAACACATTACTTTAATCGATGATCAAGGAAATGAAACCTTATACGAAATTCTATTAACGGTTGACGGTACGGAAGAATTCGGCCGCAACTACGTCTTGCTTTATCCAGCAGGCGTACCAGAAGAAGAAGACGTTGAATTACAAGCGTACGCTTATATTGAAAACGAAGACGGTTCTGAAGGTGAATTAGAACAGATCGAAACAGAAGCAGAATGGGATATGATTGAAGAAGTCTTCAACACATTCATGGCGGAAGAAGAAGAGTAATAAGTTGCAAGTGCTGACCTTTCCATAAGGGATCAGCACTTTTTTTGATTTAACGACTGTTTATTTTAGAAGCATGTCTGCTTTTTTGAAAGGAATGAGAAAAATGAGTAACGTAACGATATTCGAGCTTGAAAAGATCGCAGAAGAGCAGCTAGTTTTTGCCGTGATCATCAGCAAGTACCAAGAAAAGTTCGTCTATGTCAAACACAAAGAACGAGACACCTTGGAGATCCCTGGAGGCAAGCGAGAACTAGGAGAAAGCATCACAGAGTGTGCTGCCCGTGAATTAAAAGAAGAAACAGGCGCCAAGCACTTTACCCTAGAACCGTTATTTATCTATGGTGTAGAAAAAAACGGGGAGGCCGATTACGGCTTGGTGTTTGAAGCCCAGATCACGGACTTGCAGGATGAATTGACCTCAGAGATCGAAGCAATCTATGTAATGGCAGAGCCGCCTGCCAACTGGACATATCCAACGATTCAGCCGTTGTTGTTGGCAGAATATTTCGTACGAACATAAAAATAATTCAGCCCACTCAAATGGAGGGCTGTCTTGAGTGGGAAAGTAAAAGCAGCGTGTTGAGTAGGAGTGAGCGAATGAGTTGCGTGATCCTGCAATCAGGGGTAGGATGAAAATGTAAACGTTATCTTATTGGAGAGTAGGGAAAGGCATGGAAAAAATTTATCAAGCAAGTACCGCAGAAGGAGCAATCGATTTTATCAATATGCGCGATTTGGAGATCGCGGCAGAGGAAGTGATTCCTAAAGGTGGGTATGGCTATATCAGCAGTGGTGCGGGGGATATTTTTACCTATCAAGAAAATGAACGCGCCTTCAATCACAAATTGATCATTCCTCATGTCTTAAAGGACATTGAATTACCGGACACAACGTTGTCCTTTGGCGGTGATACGTTGTCAGCGCCAATCATTATGGCGCCTGTTGCCGCCCACGGCTTAGCAAATGTTGCGGCAGAACAAGCGTCAGCCAAAGGTGTGTCACGTTTTGGCACGATCTATACGGCGAGTTCGTATGCCTCTTGTACGTTGGAAGAAATCCGAGCAGCTGGTGGCCAAGAAGCGCCGCAGTGGTTCCAATTTTATATGAGTAAAGACGATGGCATCAATAAAGACATCTTGGCGATGGCAAAACGCAATGGCGCCAAAGCGATCGTTTTGACCGCAGATGCAACTGTTGGGGGCAATCGAGAAACGGATCGCCGCAATGGCTTCACCTTTCCGTTGGCAATGCCGATCGTTCAGGCCTATCAATCAGGGATCGGACAAACGATGGATGCCGTTTACGGCTCCTCAAAACAAAAATTAAGTCCCCAGGATGTCGCTTTTATCGCCAAAGAATCTGACTTGCCAGTTTATGTCAAAGGGGTGCAATCAGAAGAAGATGTGGAACGAGCTTTAGGGGCAGGTGCACAAGGGATTTGGGTCTCAAATCACGGGGGACGCCAATTGGATGGTGGTCCAGCTTCCTTTGATTCCTTACAGATCGTGGCTGAAGCAGTGGCAGGTCGGGCGCCGATCGTCTTTGATAGCGGGGTACGGCGTGGACAGCATGTCTTTAAAGCGATTGCTTGCGGAGCAGATCTAGTGGCGATCGGCCGCCCAGTGATCTATGGGTTGGCTCTAGGTGGTGCCACTGGTGTTCAACAAGTCTTTGATTTCTTCAAAAAAGAATTGGAGATGGTCATGCAGCTTGCGGGGACGCAAACGGTGGCAGACATCAAAAAAGCCGTTTTACGGGACAATCGCTATTTATAGGCAATCCCTCAAAAAGGCGCTAGGATCGCTGATTCTGGTGCTTTTTTTTATGGATTTTTCTGATCATGCCCAGGAGCTGGAACAACTGCTTTCACCGAAAAAAGTGTATATGATTTTGAAACAATTGCAAAATCAGCTACACTTAAAAGAGACCAATAAACTAAAGGAGAGAGATTGATGATTCCAAAAATTATTCATTATTGCTGGTTTGGCGGCAATCCATTAGGTGAACAAGAAAAGAAATACATGGATACCTGGAAAAAATATTGTCCGGATTATGAGATCAAACGTTGGGATGAATCAACGATCGACCTTTCAAAATTCGGTCCTTATCTAAAAGAGGCCTATGACCAAGAAGAATGGGCCTTTGTGTCAGATGTGGTTCGTTTGTATGCGTTAGTGACAGAAGGCGGTATTTATATGGATACCGATATCGAGGTGGTCAAACCTTTAGATGAGCTCTTGACACTGGAGGCATTTATGGGCTTTGAGATCGAAACCAAGATTTCTACTGGGATCATTGGAGCGGTGCCGCATCATCCCTTTATGGAAGAATGGTACCACGATTACGATGACCGAAAATTTGTCCGGGCAGAAAAAACGGAAGATGTCGTCACCAATGTGATCCGAGTGACGGAACTGTTGCAAAACCACGGATTAGAATTGAATAATCAACGACAAACGGTTAAGGGCGTAGAAATCTTCCCGCAAATGACGTTTTCACCAAAAAGCTATATCACTGGTGAGGTCGAGGAAGATCCGAGTACGATGGTGATCCATCAGTTTTCTGGCTCTTGGTTATAAAAGAGTAAGTCTATGAAAGGACGGACAGTGGGGAAAGCTGTCCGTCCTTTTTGCTTTTGCAAGGGATGATGGAGATGTGATAGAATAGCTTGAAAAAATGAGGAGGCGTTTTGATGGCTATCAAACGATGTACTTTGGCAGATTTAGAAGAATTGGGAGAAATCAGCGTATCCACCTATTACGATACATTTGCTCCTTTCAATACGGAGGAAAATACTCGTATCTATCTAGAAGAAGCCTACAATCTGCCGAAACTGACCCGAGAGTTAGAAAATCCGCAGTCGGCGTTTTATTTTTTACAAGAAAATGATCAAACCGTAGGATATATCAAACTTAACTGGGGTGAGGCGCAAACGGAAGCGATTGCCCCAGAGGGGTTGGAAATTGAACGAATCTATATCAAAAAAGAACATAAGCGCAGAGGCTATGGCAAAACACTGCTGCTGTTTGCTCAAGAGACCGCCAAAGAGCTGCAGAAAAAGTCGATCTGGTTAGGCGTTTGGGAATTTAACGACAATGCGTTGGCTTTTTATCATACGATGGGCTTTGAAAGAGTTGGCAGTCACTCCTTTTTTATGGGGGATGATGAGCAGACGGATTTCTTGATGCTGAAAGAACTTTGAAATCTGCCTTTGTATGAGGAATTAGAAATTACTTTCCATTTTTTTGGCAATCAAGTATAGTTAAAGGGATTGATGAAAAAAGAACGATTGGTGAAAACCATCGCTAAGGAGAGCAATTGTAAATGGAAAAACAGAGAAACGAAAGTATTTTGTCACGTTTTCTTAAAGGCGTGGTGATTGCCTTGGGCTTTATCTTGCCTGGTGTTTCAGGTGGCGTATTGGCAGCCATCTTAGGCATTTATGAGCGGATGCTGCGCTTTATGGCACATCTGACGAAGAATTTTAAAGAGAATCTCCTCTTTTTCCTGCCAGTAGGGATCGGGGGAATCGTAGGGATCGGGCTTTTATCAAAGCCATTAGAGTGGCTGCTGCAAAACTATCAAATCATCGTTTTGTGGGGCTTTGCGGGGGCAATTATCGGGACGTTACCGGCACTTGCTAAAGAATCGACCTTGAAAAGCAAACGGACAACCGGCGACCTGCTTTGGTTCTTCGGCAGTATGGTCATCGGCTTCTTGTTCCTCTATTTTATGGGCGATATCTTAGGAACGATCCCTGCCAATTTCATTGGTTTTGTGATCGCCGGCGGTCTGATCGCGTTAGGTGTTTTGGTTCCCGGCTTGAGTCCTTCAAACCTTTTGCTCGTTCTGGGCCTTTATGATCCGATGTTGAAAGGCTTTAAGAGCTTTGACATCATGGGGGTCTTTCTACCGATCGCCATTGGCGGCTTGGCAGTGATGCTGCTGTTTTCGAAATTGATGGAGTGGCTATTGAGCCATTATCATTCAAAAGTCTATCACTTCATTTTAGGGATCGTTATTGCCTCAACGATATTGATCGTGATTCCTCCGGTGGCAAACTATAGCGGCTTTACTTGGGTAACGGCTGTCATCGGAATTATCTTGTTTGTCTTGGGGGCTTGGTTAGGTCTTTGGATGAGCAAGCTGGAAGAAAAATACAAGTAAATCAAAACGGCACATCGTTTGGCGATGTGCCGTTTTTGTTAGGTAATGATGGGGACAGCTAAGAAGAAGCGTTGGTCGACAGCTGGTAGTAAAAAGATGGGAACGTTTGATAACGATATAATACAGGTTTAAAAACTGTTCTATTTTTGTTGAAAGATTTCCTAGTGTTTGGTATATTGTAGTCTATATAAAGAAGAATTTTTCGTGTGTTACAGTTTAGATAATTGTTTGAGGTTTTGAGGAAAAGGAGGGGCAAGCATGCAAGATGCGACCTATTGGGCGGAACAATTGCGGCAAGGAAAAATCAGTTTTGCAGAGCGGGTGGCGATGATCGAAGAAAAAGTCAATCAACAAAATCCGCTTTTGAATGCGCTTGTAACATTTGATCCGCAAGCAGCGATCCAGCATTACGAGCAGCATCTTCAAAAAACGGTTTTTGGGGGACAACCCATGCCGTTAAAAATACTCGGCCAAACCAAAGCAGGGTGGCCAGCAACGTCAGGAGCCAAACTATTTGCTAAAGCACGAGCCAGCCGCACGGCTCATTTTGTCTCTCGTTTAGAAGAGGCAGGCTTTGTGCCGTTAGGGCAAACCAATGCACCAGAATTTGGATTCAAAAATATCACTGATCCAACATTGTATGGGCCTACACGTAATCCGTGGAATCCTGCCTGTTCAGCTGGTGGTTCCAGTGGTGGTGCGGCAGCGGCAGTGGCTTCGGGGATGTTTCCGATTGCGGGTGCCAGTGATGGCGGCGGATCGATCCGCATTCCAGCATCCTTTAGCGGATTGATCGGTTTGAAGCCAACCCGTGGCACGATGCCAGTGGGTCCTAGTGAATGGCGCAGCTGGCAAGGCGCTTCTATCAACTTTGCGTTGACGCTTTCCATGCGTGATACGGAACAGCTGTTTTATGCGTTGCGGACGTCACAGCCGGCAGCCCCTTATCAGGCACCGCAAGTAGAATGGCATCATCAGCAAGCGAGTCAAAAACCGCGGTTGAAGGTTGCTTTTACTACCGCATCGCCGACCGGCGGCCAAGTGTCTGAAACTGCCATCCAAGCAGTCCGAAGTGCAGCCGCATTTTTAGAAAAGCAGGGGCATGAAGTCGTTGAAGTGGGCTATCCAGTGGATGGTCAGCAAATGATGACCACCTATTACGCCATGAATGGCGGCGAAACAGCTGCGATGTTTGCTGAGATCGATGCTGCTCGTCAAGTACCGGTCAGACGGGAAGAGATGGAATTGATGACCTGGGCACTTTACCAATATGGCAAAAAACTGCCTGCCGCCGATTACGTCCTTGCCTTGCAGTGGTGGGATCAGCTGGCAGAAAAAATGGAAGAAGTCTTTTCAACCTATGATCTCTTTTTGACCCCGACGACGGCTTATCCAGCCCCTTTGATTGAGGAAGACTTACAAAGCGATAGCATTCGCCAAAGACTGCATGAGATCGAATCGCTTGGAAAAAGTGCTGCGGGTGAGTTGATCGAAGAAATGTTTGCCAAGAGCTATGCTCTGACACCTTATACTCAATTAGCCAATTTAACGGGGCAGCCAGCCATCAGCTTGCCAACTGCTCTTAGCGAGGAAGGGTTGCCGCTAGGGGTCCAATTTATGGCGTCTAAAGGCAGAGAAGACCTACTTTTCCAAGTCGGCTATTTATTTGAAACACAGCAACGATTTCTGTTGCCAAAACAAGGAAACTAAGAGGAGGATATTATGAAACAAGTTAGAAAAGGGAAAATCGTTGCAATGGTTGGTTTTTTAGGTTTATTTGCGGGGGTCCTGTTAAGTGCCTGCAGCAAACCAACGGAAGAAGACACCAGTCTAAGTAAGGTAGAAGAAGCCAAAACATTGGTTGTTGCTACTTCGGGAACCTTGTATCCATCGTCTTACTATAACGATGAAAATGAATTAGTGGGCTATGATGTCGATGTGGCAAAAGAAGTCGCCAAACGATTAGGCGTAGAGATCACATTTAAAGAGTACAATGTCGATGGACAAGTTTCTTCTTTAACACGTGGAGAAGCCGATTTTGCTGCCAACGATTTTGGTTTGACAGATGAACGGGCGGAAAAATTCAGTCTCTCAACGCCTATTAAATACTCGTTCGATAGTATGATCGTGCGTAAAAGTGATGACTCTGGGATTGCTTCTTTAGAAGATTTGGATGGCAAAAAAGCTGCTGGTGAACCGAATACCAGCTACATGCGCTTAGCCGAATCCTATGGGGCAGAATTAGTGACTTACGACAACGCAACGAATGATCAGTATTTGACAGATGTTGCGAATGGTCGAACGGATGTGATCTTGAATGATTACTATTTGCAAAAAATGGCGGTTGCTGCTTTGCCAGATATCCCTGTTAAAATTTTAGAAGATGTCTACTTTAATCCGAATGAAACGGGCTTCTTATTTGTGAAGGATCATAAAGCATTGCAGGAAAAAGTGGATGCTGTTTTAGCAGAAATGAAAGAAGACGGCCGTTTAAAAGAACTTGCGGAAACGTATTTTCAAACCGATATTTCAGTAAAATCTGATCAAGCGATTCAAACGGTTGAAACAGACTAATGTATATTCCAACCCTTGATTTGCCGTTGATGTGGGAGTCATTGCCCTATTTGCTGTCGGGCTTGTCCTATACGGTCGGCATTGCTGTCGTTTCGTTTCTAGGTGGCAACGTATTAGGGATCATGCTCACCTTCTTAGGGATGTTGGAAAATCCATTCATTAGAGGGTTCGTGCGGGGCTACCTCTCATTTCTAAGAGGCGTCCCAGCGTTGGTCTTGTTGTTCCTACTGTATTTTGGCTTGCCTTATCAATTGTCGGCGCTTAGTGCTGCGATCATCTGTTTTACATTGACCAGCAGCGCATTTATCGGGGAAATCTACCGAGGATCAATTGCTGGTGTGGATCGTGGACAATTTGATGCTGCCTATGCGTTAGGGTTATCCTTTACGAAAACGATGCGTCTGATTATTTTGCCACAAGCCTTTCGTATTTCTGTACCGGCATTGAGTAATGTGGCAATGGATTTGCTGAAAGGAACCTCCTTGGCAGCAATGATCACGATTCCTGATATTTTTCAAAAAGCTAAGATCGTTGGCGGACGAACCTTTGATTACATGTCCATGTATGTGCTAGTTGCCATCATCTATTGGCTGTTGTGTATTTTGATTGAAGCCGGGCAAAAGCAATTAGAACAACATTTTTCAAAACGCTTTGCCGCTAATGAGGCTGTAAGACAATAAAAAAAGAGCCGAGGCTCTTCAGCTGCTGTCAATGTTTCCTTGTGAGACATTGACAGCAGTTTTTTCTTTAGGTAATGAAGCAGCACCACAAGTTAGCCAGAGAAAAAAGGCAGAATAGTACCGTTTACTCTGGGCGGTTTTTTATAAATTCGATAAAGGTAATGATTTCAGATAGTTGATATTCAGTAAAGTCCTCATTGATTCTTGAAGCCACACGAATCTGTTTCATAGAGAGGGCTTCCAAATCATTCGGACGTCCATGCAAATAATCGAGACTGACATTGAAGTAATCAGCAAGTTCTTTTTGGATCTCAATATCGGGCATCCGATTGCCTTGCTCATACGAAGCATAGGTTGTTTTGGCGATTCCTAAATATTTTGCCATTTTTGCTTGTGTTAAACCAGATCGCGTTTTCCGCAACTGTCTTAAACGATCTTTAAACATGAAATCCCCTCCACAAAATTATTCTACTATGACACGATAGAAGCAGAAAGAAATTAATGTTTTATATCACTAATAGAGTTTTATTGCATTTACAAAGTACTCGATATGTAATACTATTTATGTGAAGAAGGATTACTACCTGTAAGAATCAGCAGGTAGTGAATCGTTCTCAAGGATTTTTTATAGCATGAAGGAGGGTAGAAGAAAGGAATAGATACACCAAAATGGAAGCGTTTCATAGAAGGAGGAAGTGAAATGAAAAAAGTATTGATAATTTGTGCAGCAGGCATGTCTTCATCGTTGATCGCTAAAAAAGGAACAAGCTTTTTAACCACAGAAGGCTGGTCAGTGAGGATCGATGCCATCTCTGCTTCAGAGGGGATCGCTACGATCGCTAAGGATGAGTATGATTTATATTTAGTTAGCCCGCAAACGAAAATGCATTTTGCCAATTTAAAGAAAAGCGCCGATAAATACGGCAAACCAATCGTGAATATTCCCCCGCAAGCATATATTCCGATACCGATCGGGATCGAGAAATTAGCACAGCTAGTCAAAGAAAGCATTGCATTAGAAAAAAGTGCGAAATAAATGGAGGTAGGCTATGGATAGTGAAAAAATTCAAGAAATATCCTTTGAACTTATTTTAGCAAGCGGTGATGCCCGCACGATGATTCATCAAGCCTTTGAACAGATGCGAAACAGCAGTTGTCAAGAAGCGCAAGAGTTGTTGGACATAGCCAATGATTCATTAGTCAAAGCCCACCGCATCCAGTCAAAAATGCTGCAAGAATATGCTTCAGGGACTTCATTTACCTGCGATATCTTGTTGATCCATGCACAAGATCATTTGATGACAACCATGACCCTCAGAGAAGTAGCACTAGAAATGCTAGGGATTTATCAAAAAATGAGTAGCCTTGAAGAAGCGATCCAATGCAGGAGTGCAGATGGCTAGTAAGCAAGCAAAAGTTGCTCAAAGAGATGCGGCGCAAAAACTGACGAAGAAAAATCTCTATTTTCAACGGCTGTTGCTATTGCGGTATTTAGTCGCATTCTTTTTCTTTTTTAACCTATATTGGCTGTTGGCTGCTTCTTTGGCAGGGCAATGGCTGCGTGTGGTTCCACTGAGCCTGTTGCTGTTGTCAATGAGAGCGATCAGTGAGTTTATCCGCTTATATGGACACCACGCAACCATCGTTTCCAAGCAACTCTTTTTTACTACATGGTATTTACGCCTTCAAATGGGGACAATGGCCATTCTTTTTTTATTGACTTTTTTTGGCGTGACAGAAGTTATTTTCCCCTATTTCACCTCGCAAAGTATCGAGTATGTTCGCATAGTTCTCTGGATAAGTGGTGTCTTTGCTTGGAGTGGTATCAGAAAATTGAAGAAAATTTTTCGCAATAAAGACCGACATTGGCAATGGATTCGCGAATTTGAAGAGATAGAAAGAAAGGGTGATTGATTTGACAGAATCGAACAATAAACTATTTCAACTTTTAGAAAAAGCAGTAATGGGTCCGATGGGAAAGATTTCCCAATACAAAATCGTTCGTAGTATCATGTCGGCAGGGATGGCGTCGATTCCTTTTACGATCGTAGGCTCAATGTTTTTAGTATTCAACATTTTACCGATCACGTTTCCGTTTTTAGCTGACTTTTTTGAAGCGACTTTTTTGAATTTCAGTGATTTGTATATGTTAGCAAATAGTACGACCATGGGGTTATTGGCATTATATTTTTGTATCGTTCTGGGCTATGAGTATTCCAAGATCATTCAAGTCGAGGAGAATCTCGACCTGACGCCGATCAATGGGGCGTTGTTAGGTGTTTTTGCTACATTGATGTCGATTCCTCAGCTTGTTTTTGACGGCGGAAAAATGACACGGATGAATGATGTGGAAGAAGGGCTGATCAATGGGTGGTTGATTGGTGCCGATGGGGTCGCACGTTTAGGAACTGTTGGTATTTTCACTGGGATCGTGATGGCGGTCGTTGCCGTTCAGCTGTATCGTCTCTGTGTAAAAAACAACTGGGTCATCAAAATGCCTGAAGAAGTGCCTGAAGGTGTGGCTCGTAGTTTTACGGCACTGATACCAGCCTTTGTGGTGGCAGTCGTGGTTCTGACCATCAATGGTGTTTTAGTTGTTTTAGGGACGGATATTTTTCAACTAGTAGCAATTCCGTTCGGGTTTGTTACCCACCTTACGGATAGCTGGTTGGGAATCATGGTGATTTATTTCCTCGCGCATGCCTTGTGGTTGGTAGGGATTCATGGATTCAATATCATTAGTCCACTGATCACCCCGATCATGTTAGCTAATTTAGCTGCCAATGTTGAAGGGGCGAGTTTCCCATTAGCAGGCCAATTTACCAACGGGTACGTGACATTAGGTGGTTCGGGAGCAACCCTTGGTTTTACCTTATTTATGATATACATTGCTAAATCGAAACAGATGAAAGTATTAGGGAGAGCTGCCATCGTCCCGTCGATTTTCAATATCAATGAACCGATCATTTTCGGCGTGCCGATCATCTATAATCCTTATTTAGCAATTCCTTTCTTGTTAGCACCGATGGCATCCGCCACGATCGCGTATTTTGCCACAAGGATGGAATTGATTCGTCCCATGATCGCCAATATTCCTTTCCCAACACCCGTTGGACTTGGTGGCTTTATTGGCACCGGTGGAGACTGGCGTGCAGGCGTCGTTGCCATTGTTTGTGCAGTAGTTTCTTTCTTGATCTATTTTCCATTTGCGAAGTTTTATGACACAAAATTGCTGAAAGAAGAACAAGAAGCCGCATAAGACGAGCAGTTGGGAAAACAGCAAGTAGCTACATTATCCCTATAAGAAAAAAACAGTTGTCCCTTTGCAGTTGAAGGGATAACTGTTTTTGCAATGGTCCTTCTTTTTCATGGTAAAATAAAGAAAAGCAAATCGAGGAGGGTCCTTATGAAGTATGAATGGCGCAAACTAGAAAAAGAGCTCTATCTTCCCAAAAAACCAACAGTGATCGAGGTGCCAACGTATCAATTTATCAGTTTGAGCGGCAGCGGCAATCCGAATCGACCTGAATTCAGCGAAGAGATCGCCGCTTTATATACGATTTCTTATTCACTCAGGATGGGATTAAAAAAAGGGGCTTTTGGCAATGAACCCTTTGAATACACGGTCTTTCCTTTAGAAGGTGTGTGGACCTCTCTGACAAAGCCAGACGGTGCCGTCAACAAAGAAGAATTGATCTACAAAATCATGATTCGCCAACCAGAACCAGTCACGGAAACACTGTTTCAAGAACAGCTCTTGGCAGTCAAAGAGAAGAAAGACAATCCAAATCTAGAAAAGCTCATCTTTGAGCGCTATGAAGAAGGATTGTGCCTGCAAGCGATGCATACAGGCTCTTTTGACACTGAAGCGGAAACCTTTGCGAAAATGAAGGAGCTGTTAAAACAAGAACAGTTAGTGATCCGTCCAACGATGGACACGTTCCAGCATCGAGAAATCTATTTGTCTGATCCGCGAAAAGTTTCACCAGATAAAGCCAAAACCGTCCTGCGATGGGCAGTAGAAGCAGAGGGTGGGATTCAGTGAATAAAAACTATTTAAGCATCGACATCGGCGGCACGAAAATCAAATCGGCTGTCATTGATCGCTCGGGGAATATTCTGACACGAGGACGGATGGATACGCCGAAAAATCTTACGGAATTTCTGACAGGGATTGAAACGATCGTTGAAGACGTTCATGGGAGCATTCGGGGCATTGCTGTTAGTACTCCAGGAAAAGTCAACCCAGAGACAGGGACGATCTCGTTTGGCGGGGCATTGCCTTTTTTAGATGGAGTCTCCTTAAAACAGCTGCTGGCAAAGTACCAAGTGCCGCTGGCTGTGACCAACGATGGCAAGGCAGCCGCATTAGCTGAATGGTGGCTAGGAAACCTTAAAGGGATTCAAAATGGGGCTGCCATAACCTTAGGTACTGGTTTGGGTGGTGGTGTGATCGTTGAAGGAAAACTGATCCAAGGTGCACATTTTCAAGCAGGGGAATTAAGTTTTCTACTAAATGCCACTAAGAGAAGCGATGCTCCAGAAAACGCTGAGCAACCAAATAATCAGGGATTGACCCTGCAGCAATTGGCAGGTTTTAGCGGTTCAGCGGTCGCCATGATTCGTCGCAGCGCCCAACTGCTAGGCTTAGCTGATCTTGCGGATGGCGAAGCAGTTTTTGACGCTATCAATCAAAAAGAGCCACGGGTCTGGGCGCTGTTTACAGCGTATTGCCGAGAAATTGCGTGTGTCATACTCAATGTTCAAGCCGTGATCGACTTAGAGCGCTTCGTGATTGGTGGTGGCATCAGTGCCCAAGCGATCGTGGTGGAAGAAATCGACCGTCAGTATCAGCAACTGCTGGCTAGTTTACCGATTTTGCAGCAGACCTTGACGAAGCCGGAAATCCAAGCCTGCAAATTTCAAAACGATGCCAACTTATTAGGGGCGCTCTATCATTTCTTTTTGGAACATGAGATGAAATAAAATAGACCAAAAAACTGCCGCGAACCAACGATTCGCGACAGTTTTTTTAGGCTTTTTTCTTGGTGTCTTTGTCTTCGTCACCTAGGTAATCTTTGCTAGTGAAGGCACTGTGGAAGTATTTGCCTTCTTGACCGTAATAGCGGTTATAGCGCTGCTTGAATTTGCGGAACACGTAAACGACAAGAACTTTTAGCAGACAATAAATTGGAATCCCGAAAATCACCCCAACGATCCCCATCAAATCACCCATCACTAATAAAACAACCAGAATCGTAATAGGATGAATTTTCAATCGGTCACCCATCACACGGGGCACGACTAAATCCCCATGAAGCAACTGTACAGCAAACCAAGCAATCAAAAATTTAACCAACATCCCGGTGGAGTCTTGTGCGGCAATGAAAAGTCCCGGGAAAAAGACGATAAAAGGACCAATATAGGGGATGATGCAAAGCAGACCAGCGGCGATCGCCAGAATACTGGCATACTCTAAGCCAATCAATAGGAAAACGACCCAATAGATCGCCCCTAAAATCAAGGAAGAAATGATTTGTCCTTTCAAAAAGGCACCGACTTGTATGTCAGAGATCTTGACGATTTCATTAAAGTCTTTGCGAAAACGTGGTGGCACTAACGAGAGAACCGAAAAATAAAACTTGTTGGGGTTGCGCAATAAGAAAAAGGCAATGATCGGTCCCGTAAACAAAGCGATGAACAAGGTCGATATCGTTGAAAACAAACTGCTGAGCCCAGCAGCACCAGTTTCCCAATAGTCCCCAATAAAACTCATGATGTTGTTGGTGATATTTTGCAATGTGTCTGTAATTTGTGCCATCTCATCTTGAAACGGGGTATTTTCTAAAAAGGCGGTCGCGTTTTTCTCAAAGTCACTGACCAAACTTGGTAAGCTGTTGATCAGATCGGTGGTTTGCTGCTCCAAAATCGGGTAAAGCTGGAAACCAGCAAAGACGATCAACAAAAGAATCAAAAGATAGATCCCAGCAATCGAAACACTGCGGGGAATTTTTTTCGATTCCAATTTATCGACCACCGGGTTAAACAGATAGTAAAGGATCAGCCCAAATAAAAAGGGGGGGATAATAGCTGTAAGTATGGCTGAAAAGGGTGTAAATAAAAAAGAAATCTGATTTAGCAAAAAGACAGCAACTGCTGACAAGATAATCAGTCCTAAGACATAATAGCTTGTTTTGCCGCCTAAAAAGTGGATCAATCGGTTATTTTTCATAATAAGCCTCGCTTTCTTAGCTACATTATAACGAAAGACCCCTATTCTGTAAAAAAACAACGTACCTTTTGAAAAAACTACGCTCATATTCTCAATATCTTTATAATGAAAGAATATCTTTGATAAGGGGTTAACTGGTGGCATCTTTCTTCAAAGCAGGCCAAAAATGCTCCCGTGTTTACAACACAGGAGCGAAAAGAATTATTTGCGCACTGTCGTCAAGGTACAGCGACCAACGGCAGTTTTTAACCCGCTAGCTAACCAAATAGTGGCTTGCCAAGTTTGGATACGGGCGCCGATGCGATCAGGACTAGCTTCTACGATCAGGGTTCCTTCTTGGGCGGCGGCTAGATGGTTGACTTGTAGGTCAATGCCGGCGGCGAAGGCTTCTTCTTGAGCCAAAGCTTGATTGGCACCGATGCTGCAGGCAGTCTCGATCAAAACGCCGTTAATGCCACCGTGAACGAGACCAAAAGGCTGTTTGTGCTGTTCTTTGATGGGCATTCGTAAACGAACAAAATCGGCTGTTGCTGCTTCTACTTCGATTTCTAAAGCTTCTAGTAAGTTCATTTTTTGCTCCTTTTTCTAAGAAAGTTACCATGATTATAGCACGAGTTTTGTTAGAAATAGCCGAAGTTCTCAGAAAGTCGGCAACAGGGGGAGAAGTCTTAAGAAATTCCCTTAACCAAAGCAATTTCTAACGAAAAGCGACTAGATATGTGTATAATAGAGCTATGTGAATTGAGGAGGAACAAGTAATGAGAGAATGGAAAACCTTAAAAGAGTACGATGAAATTTTGTTTGAACAACATGGAAAAGTGGCGAAAATCACGATTAACCGCCCAGAAGTCCACAATGCGTTTACACCAAAAACGGTGTTTGAAATGATTGATGCATTTTCGATCAGTCGCGATGAACCAGGCATCGGCGTGATTATTTTGACAGGCGCCGGCGACAAAGCCTTTTGTTCAGGCGGAGACCAAAAAGTCCGTGGTCACGGTGGCTATGTTGGGGAAGATCAGGTTCCTCGCTTAAACGTATTGGATCTGCAACGCTTGATCCGAACGTTGCCAAAACCGGTGATCGCCATGGTCAAAGGCTGGTCGATCGGCGGCGGAAATGTTTTACAATTGGTTTGTGATTTAACGATTGCCGCTGACAACGCTAAATTTGGTCAAACAGGACCAAATGTCGGTAGTTTTGATGGTGGCTATGGTTCGGGGTATCTTGCACGGACGATCGGTCATAAAAAAGCCAAAGAAGTTTGGTTCATGACAAAACAATATACCGCCGAAGAAGCATTGGCAATGAACTGGATCAATACGGTCGTTCCTCTTGATCGAGTAGAAGATGAAACGATGGAATGGGCCGAAACGATGCTGCAAAAGAGCCCGTTGGCGTTACGTATGATCAAAGCATCAATGAATGCCGATACGGACGGATTAGCTGGCATTCAGCAATTGGCCGGCGATGCGACCTTATTGTATTACACGATGGATGAAGCCAAAGAAGGTCGTGACGCGTTTAAAGAAAAACGTCAACCAGACTTCGACCAATTCCCTAAATTCCCATAATGACTGGGAGTTGGCTGCAAAGGCAAGCACAACTTCATCCAGAACGACCAGCTTTTTATTGGCATGAAAAAAGCTGGTCGTTTGCTGCCTTGCAAAAAGAGGTTTATGCTTACGCTGCTTATTATCAAGCCCAATTCGTTGATCAGCCAAACCGGGTAGCTCTTTTTAGCAATAACTCCCCTGAAATGGTCTTTACGATCCTTGCGTTATGGGAGTTGGGGATCGAAGTCCAGCTGCTGAATACGCGATTGACAGCCGCTGAAATCTCCTTCCAATTGCAAGATGCCCACTGCGACTGGGTGATCGCGGCGGATCAGGCTGTGATTTCGGGTGTTCGCAGCTTGACCTTTGGACAAGCGATCAAACAGGCGGAGGCTTTTATCGGTTCTTTTGATCCTTCGTTTGTTCCTAATAAAGCAATCTATCAAGTAGAACAGGTAGCTTCGATTATGTATACATCCGGTACGACTGGCAATCCCAAGGGTGTGCCGCAAACCTTTGGGAATCATCTAGCAAGTGCCGAAGCGACGCAAAAGAACTTAGTCATCACTAGCGAGGATTGTTGGCTTTGTGCAGTTCCGCTGTACCATATCAGTGGATTATCAATTCTCTTGCGTTCACTGCGACTTGGAATGAGTGTTCGTTTGTATGAGCGCTTTGATGCTGTAGAAATGGCCAAAGACCTTGAAGCAGGAAAAGGGACGATCGTTTCTTTGGTGGCAAAAATGTTGACAGATTTGCTGCCCTTGGTGCCCCAACAAGGCTTTGATTCGTTGCGTTATATCCTGCTAGGCGGCGGTCCGATTGCTAAAAGTATATTGGAAAAATGCCAGCAAAAACAGCTTTCTGTGATCCAATCCTATGGGATGACAGAAACCTGTTCACAAGTGGTGGCATTGCCGCCAGAAAAAGCTTCAGAAAAAATTGGCGCCTCTGGGATTCCCCTGCAAGGTATCCATTTAAGAATTGCGACGGATGGGAAAATGGCAGACCACCAGACTGCTGAAAGTACCCAGTCGATCGGAGAGATCCAACTGCAAGGGCCGGCGATCACGACCCGTTACTTAAACGATCGCAGTCCACAGCAGTGGGACCAAGAGGGCTGGTTTGCCACAGGAGATCTAGGTTATCTTGATCAAGAGGGCTTTTTGTATGTAGTCAGTCGTGCAAGCGAACTGATCATATCTGGTGGAGAAAACATCTATCCCGCAGAAGTGGAGCAAGCCTTGTTGCAGCATCCAGCGGTCAAAGAGGCAGCTGTGGTGGGGGAACCAGACGAGGAGTGGGGACAATCTGTCGCGGCTTATTTAACGTTAAATGAACCGATCCACTTCAAAGCTTTATTGGATACGTTAGAAGGGCAGATCGCCCACTATAAATTTCCGCGCCGTTTTTATCACGTGCGAGAAATGCCGCGCACAGCAAGCGGTAAAGTTTTAAAAAGGCTATTGCTGAGTGAAGAAAGAGTGAACTACATTGAACAGCAAATCAACAAGTAATTATGAGGCAGCGATCGCTGCCGGGAAAACCTATTTGAGTGAGTATCAACCTATAGAAAGGTGTGACTTACTGGCTCTTTATGCAGCGGCACAAGAATATCGAGGGGAACGCTATTTCTGGCGTACTCCTGATGAAACGACTAGTATGGTAGGGTTGGGTTGGTTAGCCACTTTTTCGCAACCCAAACTTGCAGACTTTTCAGAAGTCCGCTCTCTCTTAAAGCAAGCCCACTATCAACCAGAGGCACCTTTTCAGGCGCAGTTAGTTGGCGGCTTTGCTTTTGATGAACAGGCAGAAGTCAGTCAGGATTGGGCTGAGCTAGGTGCTGGTCTCTTTGCGTTGCCAAAAATACTGGTCAGCAAAACTGGCGATCAGTGTGGCGTCGTTTATACAGTAGCCGCTTCTTCCGAGGAACAACGACAACAAAAAGTCGCTGCCTTACAGGAAAAAGTCGCAAGCTGGTTGCAGGCCAATTCGGACAAGAGTCTTGTAGCAGAAACGCCTGCTTTTCAGGCACAAGAGGAACTAGATGTGCCCCAATGGCTGCAAGCGGTCGAAGAGACAGTGGCAGCCATTCGCTCAACTGAAACACCGTTGAAAAAAGTGGTTCTGGCAAGACGAATGAAGGTAGAAACGAAGCAGTCGATCATTAGTGCTGCGGTGTTGCAACGGTTGGCGCAACAGCAGCCGAATACCTATCTTTTTGCCATCGAACATGGGGGCCATGTTTTTGCTGGTGCGACGCCAGAACGCTTGCTAAAAGCGACTGTCGATCAGTTTGAAACGGTAAGTATCGCAGGTTCCGCGCCAAGAGGCAAAACCAAAGAAGAAGATGAGGCACTGGCACAAGCCCTCTTAGCGGACGCAAAAAATACCCATGAACATCAAGTAGTTGTCGATCGCTTAGAAACGGCGTTGGCCACTTTGTTAGCTGACGGCTTTCAATCAGAAGCCCGTTCCGTGATCAAAAATCGTGACATTCAGCATTTGTTTGTTCCTTTAGCAGGGCAAAGAAAGGCAGGAGTCAACTTTCTGACCGCCGTGCAAAAACTACACCCAACCCCAGCATTGGGGGGAGAACCGAAAGAAGCAGCCGTCTCATGGATTCGTACCCATGAACCAGCCAGCAGAGGGATGTACGGTGGACCGATCGGTTGGTTGGGTATTCAAGAAGATATTGGCGAGTTTGCTGTGGCGATCCGCTCAGGTTTCTTTAGCGGCAATCAAGCAACGCTGTATGCAGGCTGTGGGATCGTTGCCGATTCAGATGCGGAATCCGAACGTCAAGAAACACGGTTAAAATTTCAACCGATGAGGAGAGGGATCTTAGGAGATGAATAACCAGACAGTCATGACAGACTATTTACTAGCGGCGATCCAAGGACTAAAAGCAGCGGGTGCGAAGCGAGCAGTCATTAGTCCCGGTTCACGCTCAACGCCATTGGCGCTACTATTGCATCGTGATCCTGAGATCACCTGTACGGTGGCTGTCGACGAACGTTCAGCTGCTTTTTTTGCTTTAGGGATGTCCAAAGTTGATCTCCAGCCGACGATCTTACTGTGTACCTCTGGAACTGCAGCAGCCAATTATTATCCAGCTGTTTGTGAAGCAGAAGCTACCAACTTGCCACTGATCGTCTTAACGGCTGATCGTCCGCCAGAACTGCGGGGCGTTGGGGCGCCACAGGCAATGGATCAACAGAATTTGTATGCCTCTCATGTCAAAAAAATGGTAGAGATGACGGTGCCAGAAAACGATCCTGCTTTGTTGCGTTATAGTTTTTGGCAAGCTGCAACTTGCACGATCGAAGCGCAAAAACAGCCGAAAGGCCCTGTCCAAATCAACTTTCCATTACGGGAGCCGCTGTTGCCTGACTTTAGTCGACAATGCAGTATGCAGCAAGACGTGAGCTATCTGGCACCACAACAAGAGCTGTCAGCAGAGATGATCACCCAGCTAGCCCCTTACTTTGGTAAAAAAGGTATTCTGATTGCTGGAGAAAGCCTTACGATCGAAGAAGCGCAGCAGTTGCTGGCTTTTTCAGAGAAATTGGGCTGGCCGATTGTCGGCGATCCATTGACCAATTTGGCGACAGCCGGTACCAAAGTAGGAACATTTATCAGCCAAGCCGATCTTATTTTCCCGCAATTGACTTCTGCCTTCCAACCAGAGGTGGTCGTGCGTTTTGGTCGCTTACCAGTCACTAAAAATGTCCTGTTATGGTTGAACAAAGCAGCCGATACGACGACGTGGCTCTTTGTTGATCCATCGGGGCAGTGGCAAGACCAGTTGCATCGGGCAAACTATTTGATCGAAGCAGCGATCAGCACTTTCGTGGTGGCCATCACCCACTTGCCGATCGTCAAAAATACGGCGTGGCAACAACAATGGCAAGCACTTCAAGCGCGGGCAGATCAGGTGATTGCTGCAAGTCCCCAGTTGCAACAATGGGATGAGAGCAGCGCTGTGCGCATGCTCCAACAATGTCTACCTGAAGAAGCGCAAATTCTTTTGGCAAACAGCAATGCGATCCGTTTCTTTGATCGCTACGGCAGCAAAACTTCCTCCACTTATCGAGTGTATGGAAATCGGGGCGTCAATGGGATCGACGGCCTTGTCTCGACCGTAGCTGGGATTGCTTCAGCCAGTCAAAAGCCTACCTACTTGTTGATTGGTGATTTAGCGTTGTACCATGATATGAACGGCCTACAACTACTGCGTCAGTATCAATTGCCAGTAACGATCATTTTACTGAATAATAACGGTGGTGGGATCTTTTCCTTTTTGTCACAAAACACCTTAGAACCAAACGACTTTGTCCCGCTCTTTGGCACGCCGTTAGGCCTTGAGTTTCAAAAAGTGGCGGCCTTATATGAGGCAGATTGGCACACACCGACCTCTTTGCTAGAGTTTCAAACGATTTTAGCGGAAACAAGTCAACAGCCGCGCTTTCAAATAATCGAAGTGAAGGGTGAGCAAAAAGATCCGGTTAATACTTGGCAAGCACTGCAACAGCATTTTAGCGAGGCAGGAGCACAGCAATGAAGGACACGATAAATGGCGTCAGTTATTTTTATCAGTGGCTGCAGCCGTATCGACCATCCTTACCAACCCTTGTGGCATTGCATGGCTTCACGGGTTCTTCGGAAAGCTTTCGACCGGTTTTTGCAAAGGAAGGTTCTTACAATGTATTGGCAATCGATTTGATTGGACATGGACGCTCATCGATTTATGTCCATCCCATGCGTTATGAACTTCCTTTACTGGTGGAGGATCTCGCAAAACTTTTAGCGAAGATAGGGATTGAACGTTATGGCCTGTATGGCTACTCGATGGGGGCGCGAATCGCACTTGTCTGGGCGGTCATGGAACCAACGGCAGTGACCCATCTTTTGCTTGAGAGTGGTTCACCCGGGTTAGCTGATCCAGCGGAACGACTCGCTCGTCAGCGGCACGATCGTCGCTTAGCGTTGCGCTTACTAAGGGAGCCTTTGGTCGATTTTGTCGATTACTGGCAAGAACTGCCGTTGTTTGCTAGTCAAAAGGAGCTACCTTTAGCGCAGCAGGCTGCTGTACGGCAAGGACGCTTGCAGCAAAACAAATTTGGCTTGGCAGTAAGTTTGGTTTACGGTGGTACTGGCAAACAGCCAAGTTGTTGGTCGGAGCTTCCGCAACTAGCTTGTGAAATTCTTTATTTAGCGGGGGAAAAAGATTTAAAGTTTCGTAAAATCGCCCACCAAATGAAGCAGCTACAACCAGAGATGACCGTCAAAGTCGTTGCTAATGCTGGACATTGTATCCACTTAGAACAGCCGACACAGGTTCGTCATGAAATCGATCAATGGTTTGTAAAAGGATCGGGGCCACAGTCAGCTGATTGACAAGGAGAGAACGCAATGAAGATTGAGAAAATTGAACGCATCGCCTGTCGCTTGCCCCTCAAACACCCCTTTGTGACAAGTTACGGACAATTAACAGAAAAAGCCTTTGATCTTTATTTGGTGACGGCAGAGGAGGGAACGGTGGGCATCGGTGAATTGGTCGCTTTTGAGCAGCCAGATTACATTGAAGAAACCCTCTTTTCTGCTCGACAAGTGATTGAAACAGCACTGATCCCATTATTGATTGACCAAGAGATCGAGCATCCGCAAGAAGTTTGGCAGCTGTTTCAAACGGTCCAAGGAAACTACATGGCAAAATCGGCTTTGGAAACAGCAATTTGGGATCTATATGGCAAGCAAACGCATCAAAGTGTGAAAGAGCTGTATACCGCCACCCGACCGAGTGTCGCTGTTGGCGTTAGTATCGGCATGCAAGACTCTGTCGAAAAACTAATGGCTCTTGTTGCCGATTATGTCGCGCAAGGATATCAACGAATCAAGTTAAAAATCAAGCCGGGGCAAGATCTGGCACCCTTGCGAGCGATTCGACAAGCCTTTCCAGAATTGCTTTTGATGGCAGATTCAAACGGAGCCTATCAGAGTGAGCCAGAACGCATTTTGGCACTTGATGACTTAGGCTTGGTGATGATCGAGCAACCCCTTAAGGTACGAGATCTGGTGGGGCACAGTCAGCTGCAGCGGCAGATGAAGACACCTCTGTGTTTGGATGAGGATATTCGAACGGCAGAAGACGTCGATACCGTCGCCGCACTGGACAGCTGCCGTGCGATCAACCTGAAAATCCCCCGTGTCGGTGGGATCACCGAAGCCTTGCGAATCCTTGATCGATGTCAAACCCATGGACTACTCGTTTGGTTAGGCGGCATGTTTGAGTCTGGTGTGGGACGAGCCATGAATTTGCAATTTGCGAGTCAAGATATTTTCCATTTTCCTGGGGATCTTTCCGCTTCTGATCGTTACTTTTATGATGATGTCATTACACAGCCTGCAACTTTGCATGAAGGCAAGCTGCTGGTACCTGATGGAAAGGGCTTTGGCATCACGTTAGCAGAAACAAAGCTAAGTCAATATGGGCAACCTATAGAATGTATCTACTCAAGAAAATGATCAGCGGAAGAATAACATCAGCAAAGAAAAAACAGTAAAAACAAAAGAAATGGCCAGCAGGGAAATCTGCTGGCCGTTTCTTTTGCGTTATTCTGCGTTTTTGAATTCTTTTTCAATTTGTAGTCGTTGGACTTTCATGGTTGCTGTTCGTGGGATATCTTCGTATTCGCGCAAAATTGGCTGATTGAGGTGAGGGAGATCTTCCACCATTTTCCACCAAGCATCCCAATCCATTTCACGATTTGGCGCTAAAGCAATGATTGGTTGTGGTGAGTTTTCTTTGTCGCGAACAATCACAACTTCGGCAAGGAAGTCTAAATGATCCAGCAAAAGGTCTTCCAAGGCAAGATTGCTTTCAATATTTTTGATCAAGTCCACTTGACGGTCTTTTAAGTAAAGATGTCCCTGATCATCCATCATGCCGTAATCACCACTGTCCCACCAAGCGCCATAGACATTGTCAGCAAAACGCTGATCTTCTTTATAATAGGTCAACGCGCGTCCTTTTGAAAGGAAATGGATGTGCCCATCGGTATTGGCTGGCAGCTCGTTGCCCTCGGCATCGGCGATCCGCGCTCTCGTTAAGTCCTCCAGACCGACACCCATATCACGGGCATCGTTGGTAGTGATGCTTTCTAAGGTATGTGCTTTTAGAATCATTGGCCCGCACTCACTTTGGCCATAGACTTGTAAAAAGAGTGCTTCTTTTGTTGCTGAAGTATTTAAAAAAGTCGCCATTGTTTGATTGTTGATAGCATCAAAGGTTGAGTGATAGTAACGAATATTAGCAAAAGCATCTGGTTTTTCTTTTGCCACAAAGCTCCATTGGACAAAATTGTTTGGATGAGTTTCCAAAGCGATCGGTGGGTATTCTTTTAACATGCCTACGACATGAGCACCGTTGGCATTGGCTAATGGCATCATCGGGAAGCCCATCGCCATCAAGGAGGAGATACCGATATTGAAGCGGGAGTGCACCGGTGAAATATGGAACGCAATTAAATCAGAGTCAGCTTTGGTGCGATCGATCTTGGTGAAGATCGTTTTTTGCCATTTTGTCCGCCAGCCCATGGAGTTTGCTGAATGACAAATCAATTTTGGAATACCCGTCGTTCCAGAAGTATGGGTCATATAGGAAATTTGATCCACCGGTAATTCAGTTTGTTCCACTGGTTCCGCTGGCTGCTGCAGCAAATGGCGAACAGCGATCTGTTTGTCAGTACTGCTATTTTTCACTTGTGCGACGCGGACTTCGGTTTCTTCATCAAATAAGATGTAAGGATCTCCTAAGCGATCCACAAACACTTCGATGGTTTCAGCAGGAAAATGATAGGAGATCATAGCAGGAACGGCACCAAGGTAAGAAGCAGCCGTTGCTAACAAATACGTATCGAATTTTGAAGATTTATACAGAATGATTTTATCTCCTGCTTGCACGCCAAGTGAGGCAAGTTGATAAGCACGCTTTAAAATCATTTCATGGCTCGAACGGTAGGTACTACGATAGCCAAGCTCAGGAAATGCTGGCAACACTTCATCATGGATGATGGGGGTGTCAGGAAACGTCTCAGCAGCTTCGCGATAATTGGTGTATAGATTCAATGGACGATAGTCTAAAATGGACAAATAGAACACTCCTTTAAAAGTTCGTGAAAAAATTCATTTGATTTCTCCATTTTAGCACAGGAATTCCTCGATACAATAGATATTTTGTGTTTTTTATTTATTTCTAAAAAATCATTCGGGCAAAGACTTTCGAAGAATGAATGACTGTGATGTGTTATCATTCATTCCTCGTACTAAGCGGAAAAAGTGCATAATCAATGGGTGTATTTTGCTACAAAATCTTTGATTGGGAGGCGAAAGTCTAAATAGCGTGCTTTTAATTCTGCACGATTCCAATTCCACCAAGCGATTTCTTGCAAAGCAGTGATCGTTTCTGGATCAAAGCGGTATTTGATCACTTTTGCTGGAACCCCGCCGACGATCGCATAAGGCGGCACATCTTTGGTTACGACTGCGTTTGAGGCGATCACGGCACCATCACCGACGGTCAAACCAGATTGGATCACGGCACCGTGGCCGATCCAGACATCATTGCCAATGACGGTCGTTTTTGCTTTGCGTTTTTCTAAGAAGGACTCGTCCTTTGGCGCAAATCCATAGCCTTCGCCATTATAGGCAAAAAGATGCTGACTAGGGCGTTCATAGGGATGATTGGTAGGGCCGATGCGGACCATCGCTGCGATACTGATAAAACGTCCTAATTGGCTGTTCTGAATAAAGCAATATTGCCCCGTATAGGTATAATTGCCGATGGAAGAATGATCAATGTGATTGGCTTCGCCAATTTCGACATAGTCTCCTAAAGTTGTGTCTTGAAGCTGCGAGTCTTTGCCAACGATCGGCTGTTCATCTGGAAAATTTGTGATCGATAGGTGCATAGAAATCATCCTCTCTTGCGTATTGCTATCATTTTACCGCACTTTTTTGTACTATTTGACTAATACGCACTAAAGACAAAAGGAGGTCTGCTTTATGGAGACGATTTATCAGTTAGATAAGATGACCGAAACGATAGGTAAGCGAGCAATAAAAAAAGGATACTCGTTAAAAAATCAAGCGGCCCCAGAGGCGCTGTTTGTACGCAGTTCAACGGTTCCTAACGAATGGATCACACCAGAATTAGCTGTGATCGCTCGCTCAGGAACAGGCACCAATACGATCGATTTGGCACGGTGTACTCAAAATGGCACAGTAGTCTTCAATAGTCCCGGTGTCAATGCCAATGCAGTCAAAGAATTGGTGCTCTCCAATTTATTTCTCAGCGTTCGCCCCTTATTCAAAGCCATCCAGACGGTAGCCGATTTGCAAGAAGAGGTAACGTCCGGTCAAATTGAAGCAGAAGATGTGTTGAAGGTAGCTGAAGAACGGCGAAAAGAAGTGATCGGCGAAGAATTAGCTGGAAAAACCATCGGTATTTTAGGCTTAGGAGAGATCGGTGAACGGGTGGCAAAAGCCTGTCATCAGCTAGGGATGGAAGTCCTCGGCTATGCCCGTACGAAAAAAGCGGCACACGATTACGAACAAGTCAGTGACTTGCACGTACTGTTGGCCGAATCAGATTTTGTAGTGGTTTTGCTCCCTTTAAGTCAGGAAACCAAAGGCATGCTGAATCGACAAACGATTCAGCAGATGAAAAAAAATGCAGTGTTGATGAATTTTGGGCGCGGGGAGATCGTGGAAGAAGCAGCCGTCTTAGAAGCACTAGCCAAAAATCAGCTCAAACAATACATCACCGACTTTCCTAGTGCCGGCTTGATCGGACAACCGAAAGTGTTGTGTTATCCGCATATCGGCGGCAGTACTACCAATGCCTTGGAAAAGGGGGATCACGTAGTTTTTGATCGCATGCATGCCTATTTGCGCGCTGGGACGATTCAAGAATCGGTCAATTTTCCTCATGCAGAGCTGCCTTTTTTGGCACCGTATCGCTTGGCGCTGTTTTATCACGACAAGCCTGGTGCTTTTGCCCCGCTATTGCGGATCATTTCTGAAGCAGGCGTAGATATCGATAATTTGGCGAGTGAGAGAAAAGCCGGAGTCGCATATACCTTGATTGACCTTGATGAGACAAATGAAATACTGCTGCAAGATCTACAAAAGCAGATACAGCAAGAAACAGCGATCATCCGTGCCCGCTTGATCAAAAATTCGCGAACCAGTGAATAGTTGCCACCAACAATGTTTCTTGTTATGATGAAAAAAAAGTAAAGGAAGTTCATCATGACGAATAAGTTTCAAGATAAAAAGAAGGTCGCTTTGCCTCGTTATCAGCAGATTGCCGTGGCGATCGCGGAACGAATCGTTGAAAATCGCTACCAAGTTGGGCAAAAGATCCATGCGCGCTCAACGTTAGCCAGCAATTTCAATGTCTCTCCTGAAACAGCCCGCAAAGCGATCAATGTATTAGTTGATTTAGAAATCATGGATGTCCGTCATGGCAGCGGCGCCTATATTGCTTCAAAGGAAAAAGCACAGGCCTTTGTTGAACAATACCAAGATGTGCAGTCGATCCAAGAAATCAGACAAGACATTTTAGACAGTGTGGAGCGGCAGCAGCAAGAGCTGGATAATTTTTCTGACTTGTTGAACATGTTAGTGCAGCAGACCAAAAAGGTACACCATATGAGTCCGTTTGTGCCCTTTGAACTTCAGTTGACGGAACAAGCGCAGCATTTGGAAAAAAGTATCAATGAATTGAATATTTGGCAAGCCACAGGGGCGACGATTATCGCAATCCAAACAACCGAAGAATTGTTGTTGTCACCAGGACCTTATGCGAAATTCAGTGCAGGCAATACGATTTATTTTGTCGGAAATGAACTGGCGTTGCAGCGCATGACCAATTTCTTCTATCCAACGGACCATTCAGCGTAATTCTTTTTCCTGATTCCCATGCTTTTTTTGCAAAAGAAAAAGCATTGGGAAATTTTTTTTTGACAAAGTGACCACATCTTGTTAAGATAGTATGGTCACTTTCGTGAAATTTTTCAGAAAAAGGAGTATTAATCATTTGAGTAAAGTTAAAGTGGAACACTTAACCAAAATCTTCGGCAAGAAAAAGCAGCAAGCTCTAGCCATGGTCAAAGAACAACGCAGCAAAAACGAGATTTTAGAAAAAACGGGTGCCACCGTCGGGGTCTATGATGTGAACTTTGAAGTCAACGAAGGCGAGATTTTCGTCATCATGGGCCTTTCTGGAAGCGGGAAGTCAACATTGATTCGACTATTGAATCGATTGATCGAGCCGTCTGGCGGAGATATTTACATAGATGGCGTGGATGTTGCCAAAATGAGTAAAGAGGAACTACGAGAAGTTCGCCGTCACAAAATCAACATGGTTTTCCAAAGCTTTGGCCTTTTCCCTCATCGGACAATTTTAGAGAACACAGAATACGGACTAGAAGTCCGTGGGGTCTCGAAAGAAGAACGAACAGCGAAAGCGGAAAAAGCATTAGAAAACTCAGGATTGCTTTCTTTTAAAGACCAATACCCTGACCAGCTGTCTGGAGGGATGCAACAGCGTGTGGGACTTGCCCGTGCGTTAGCCAATGATCCAGAGATCCTCTTGATGGATGAGGCCTTTTCAGCATTAGATCCGCTGATTCGCCGTGAAATGCAAGATGAACTTTTAGAATTGCAAGCCAATGTTCAAAAAACGATTATCTTTATCACCCATGATTTGAACGAGGCCTTGCGGATCGGTGACCGGATCGCTTTAATGAAAGATGGTCAGATCATGCAGATCGGTACAGGAGAAGATATTTTGACGAATCCTGCCAACCAATACGTGCGTGATTTCGTGGAAGATGTCGATCGTTCCAAAGTCTTGACTGCGCAAAACATCATGGTCCCAGCATTGACGACGAACATCGAGATCGATGGACCAAGCGTAGCATTGAACCGGATGCGGAAAGAAGAAGTCAGCATGCTGTTAGCCGTCGACAAACGTCGTCACCTAAAAGGAAGCCTGACAGCCGAGTCTGCTCGTGAGGCACGGAAAAACAATCTGACCTTGAAGGAAGTTATTGATAAAAATGTTAAAAAGATCGATAAAGATATGCTGGTAACGGATATCTTCAATTTGATCTATGATTCGCCTACACCTTTAGCTGTGGTAGAAAACGATCGTTTGATCGGAGTCGTGATCCGCGGAAGTGTGATTGAAGCATTGGCTGAGACTGATTCAGCCGCTCAAGCAGAGGAAGGGGTAGTGACAAATGGATAATTTCTTACAACATACGATTCCGGTGGCTGATTGGGTCGAAAACTTTACTGATTGGCTAACAGGAACTTTTAGTGGATTGTTTTCAGCCTTACAGTCTTTCGGACAATTTATCATGGACGCTATTACAAATGTATTACTGTTTGTACCACCGTTATTAATGATCGTCTTATTGACAGCTGCTGCCTTTTTCGTTTCACGCAAAAAATTCGGCTTGCCAGCCTTTACTTTTGTCGGGTTGCTGTTCATCTATAACCAAGGGTTATGGACAGACTTGATGAACACCGTGACGTTGGTCTTGTTGTCGAGTTTGGTTTCGATCATCATTGGGATTCCACTAGGGATCTTAATGGCGAAAAGCGAAAAAGCGCAAAGTATCGTGACGCCGATCTTAGACTTTATGCAAACGATGCCTGGTTTCGTTTATTTGATTCCTGCGGTTGCTTTCTTTGGGATCGGGATGGTTCCAGGGGTCTTCGCCTCAGTGATCTTTGCTCTACCACCAACCGTTCGGATGACGAACTTAGGGATTCGCCAAATTTCTCGTGAATTGGTGGAAGCCTCTGATTCCTTCGGTGGGACTGGCTGGCAAAAACTGATCAAATTAGAATTGCCACTAGCCAAAAGCACTATTTTGGCTGGGGTCAACCAAACCACGATGCTGGCATTATCAATGGTCGTGATCGCGTCAATGATCGGTGCTCCTGGGTTAGGGCGCGGCGTCTTGTCCGCCTTACAACGAGCACAAGTCGGTAACGGATTTGTCAGTGGGGTATCCTTAGTTATTTTGGCGATCATCATGGATCGCTTTACCCAGAATTTGAATCGTTCGGCACATCAAAAAGCAGCCAGCAAGACAAGTCGCAAACAAAAACGTCTTTTTGGCGGGATTGCTGCAGCGGCAGTCGTTGCTTTGATTGGAGCATCGTTTGCCTTTGGAAATGTTTCTGACAGCAAAGGCACGGTGAACTTGGCGTATGTCGAATGGGATACGGAAGTTGCATCTACCCATGTGGTGGCAGAAGTTTTGTCGCAAATGGGCTACGAAGTCAATACGACGCCTTTGGATAATGCCATCATGTGGGAATCGGTGGCAAAAGGGGAAGTTGACGGGATGGTCGCTGCTTGGCTGCCATCTACGCATCAATCCCAGTATGAACAGTACCAAGACCAAGTTGAAAACTTAGGTCCTAACTTAGAGGGGGCAAAACTGGGGATCGTTGTACCAAGTTATATGGATGTAGATTCCATCGCAGACCTTTCTGACGAAGCTGGAAAAACCATCACTGGTATCGAACCAGGCGCTGGTGTCGTAAATGCAGCGGAAAATACGGTTGCAACGTATGACAACCTTTCCGATTGGAATGTCGCTACCTCTTCTTCAGGAGCGATGACAGTGGCATTAGGCCAAGCCATCAAGAACCAAGATGAGATCGTTATTACTGGCTGGTCTCCACATTGGATGTTTGCGAAATATGATCTGAAATATCTGGATGATCCAGAAGGAACAATGGGTGAAGCAGAAAGCATCAACACTGTTGTACGCCAAGGATTAGCAGATGACATGCCAGAAGTCTACGAAGTACTTGATCGTTTCAACTGGACACAAGAAGACATGGAAGAAGTCATGTTAGCAATCAATGACGGAACGTCAGCCGAAGATGCAGCCAAAGATTGGGTAGCCAATCACCCAGAAGAAGTTGCTGCTTGGACGAACTGATGTCTAAAAAAGAACGACCGCAGATTGAAGCGGTCGTTCTTTTTGTTGTTTAAAATACTTAGGTTCATAACGAAAGACGAGGGGATGATTTTTGCAAAAGATCGAGCTTTTGTGCAGGTTAAGCAAAACGATGAAAAATCGGCTGCATCTGTTCAAACGTACAGAGCTTAGTAAATCCTAATGACCGTAAAAGATCTTGTCCCTCTTTGATTTGAAACCCGAGGTGCTCTGGTTTATGACTGTCGCTGCCGATGGTTATCACACTTCCCCCCAAGTCACGATAAAGCTTGAGGATCTCGATCGATGGCGTATACCCGTTGATTCCGTAACGGTGGGAAGAGGTATTCAGTTCAATGCCTTTGCCATTTTTGATCACGACTTTCAAGATCTCTGCTATTTGTTCTTTCGTTTGTTCAAAAGCGTCCTTCTCTTTATCTAAATAACGACGAATCAAATCCATATGGGCTAAGACGGAATACTCTTTATATGTCGTGACTAGCTGATACATTTCATCATAATAGCGCTCGTAGCATTCCTGTTGGCTGCGTCCTTTTTGAAATTCTCCAGTCCAAAATTCTTGATCGTCTACCTGATGAACGGAAAGTAAAATGAAGTCAAAGGGATGCGAATGATAAAGACGGGTAAATTGTGGGATCGTGTGCATTTGTATCCCAAATTCCAGCCCAGTTTTTAGCTTGATTTGGTCACTGTATGTTTCCTTTAAGCGTGCCAGTTCGTTAAAATACAAGTCGTAGTAGACATTTTTTACAACTTTATTGGCCCCGACGAGGTACGTATCCGTCGCTTGCCAGTCTTCTTTGACTCCATAATCCACATGATCGGTAAAGCAGATTTCTGCTAAGCCTAGTTTAATGGCGTCTTTGACTACATCTTCCATCAAATACCAAGAATCATCGCTGTAATCACTATGGACGTGATAGTCTGTAAAAATCATGGCGTCTCCTTTTGTTTCGTTATTTTTGCTGCTTCTGCCAGTCTGCTCGTTTTTGATGATAGAGCTGGGCGGCAGTTTCCCAATGTTCTTTGTCAGCCGGCTGAATCTCACGGATCACACGGGCTGGATTGCCGCCGACGATCGTATTCGGCGGCACATCTTTTGTGACGACGGAACCAGCAGCGACGATGGCATGTTTGCCGATCGTGACACCTGGTAAAATCGTACTATTGCCCCCGATCCAAACGTAATCTTCGACGGTGATCGGGAGACCAAATTCCAAATCTTGACTGCGGACCACAGAATCGATTGGATGACCGGCGGTATAGAAGCTGACCCGTGGTCCCACCATCACATGATCACCAATCAGAATCTTATTGACATCTAAAAAAATGCAATCCATATTGGCATAAAAGTGATCACCAATCTCAACATGGCGACCATAATCAACAAAAAGGGGTGGCTGGACAAAGCAATGCTGCCCAAATTTGCCAAAGAGTACTTTTTCTTTGGCGATGATTCCTTCTCGGTCATCGACTGGTAAATGGTTGATTTCCTGGGCCCGTTTTTTTCCCTCCGCTGAACTATTCTCAGGGAGAATGCCAGCAGCTTGATACAATTGACCAGCCAACATCGCTTGATAATCAAAGTCTTCTTTCATTGCAAAATCCTTTCTAAGACGGTAAATCGTCGGTGGTTAATTCAATCAAATTGCCTTCGGGGTCTTGGACAACTGCTTCATAATAGCCATCGCCTGTTGTACGAGGACCATTTAAAAGAGGGTAGCCATCTTCAACAAACCGTTGAGCGTACCGATCGACGTCAGCTTGATCACCAACTGCTATCGCAAGGTGAGTGTAGCCTAAGCTTTCACTGACACGAGGGCTTAAAAATTTCTTGGTCGTTAATTCTAACCGACTGCCAGAATCAAAGGTCAAAAAATAGGACTGAAAGCCTGTTTTCGGATTATGGTATTTTGGGTTGCTGACCGCTTGAAAGTAGGTTTCATAAAATGTCCTCATTTTTTCCAAATCATTGACATATAGTGCGATGTGTTCAATTTTCATTATCGACAACTCCTTTAATAAGCAACATAGATCGTTTTTTTTTTTGAACTTAGTAAACTTTGTTTAATAAGTTGCTTCTATTATACCTTTGTTAACAAAATTAATAAAGATATATTCCCAGCTTTTTATCTGTTAAAATAGGAGCGTTGAGGGGGAGAAAAATGAAAGCTTATCAGCCAACGACCATTAAATTACATAATCAGGCAGTATTGCTGGATTTGCTAAAACAGCAGCAAGCGCCTATGACCAAGCGCCAACTGGCAGATGCCTCTCAATTAAGCGTGGTAACGATCAACAAGCTGCTTCCTGAATTGATTGAAAAGCAGTTGCTTTTGACGACGGATCAACCGCAACGAACGGGAGGACGTCAAGCTGCGGCTTACCAGTACAATGCGCAACGGACACTGTTGTTGATCATTCAGTTTATCGAAGAAGACCAGCAGATCGTGATTCGTTTTTCAGTCGTCGATCTCGTCGGGAACATTTTGCATCATGAGCAGTCAGCAGAGGGCCGATTGCCGCAGTTCTTGCAAGTGATTCGTCAGATAAAACAGGAATACCCGAAAATCAGCTTGGCAGTCGTGGGAATTCCTGGTGTGGAAATTGCTGGAAGACTGAAGATCATGGATGCTCCAGCATTTAAGGACATGGCGCTAGGGGAATTGATTGAAAAGGAGATCGCTGTAAAAACGCTTATTGAGAATGACGTGAATGCTGCGGTATTTCATTTCAAAGAAGAGAAAAAAATCGTGGCTGGCATTTATTTTCCGAAAAATTATCCGCCAGGTGCGGGACTGGTCATCGACCAACAGCTCTTTAAAGGAGCCAACCATTTAAGTGGCGAAATCAAGCATTTGCCGCATCTCTACACGGCTTCTTACCCTTTGGCAACAGAGGCGATCCCAGAACAAGTGACTGCCACTCTTCAAGCGATCGTGGCAGTGACGGACCCGCATCAAGTCATTTTGTTTTTGCCCTCTGAATGGCAGGCGCTCGTGTCGCGCTCCTTTTTGGAAAAGCAGCTGGCAGCAGTGTTTCAATATGGCGTCTTGCCAAAATTACACTTTTCCGATCGGTTTTCAGAAAATTATTTGGCTGGGTTGATCACGATGGGAATCGAAGCAGCTGGCTTAGGGCTTTGATTCCTAGCATTCAACTGGTACTGAGGACAAAAACTGCCGCTGCTTCCTTTATTCAGAAGTAGCGGCAGTTTTTTTGAAAATACGAGAACTCACAGCTTGGCGAGTTTCTGTGCTTTTTCGGTATTCGCAAAATGCAGTTTGGCATATTGGCCTAATAGTGCTATGCCACCCTGCTGCAGTAATTTTGCTGCAACTTGATCAGCAGCTGCGTGGGCGCCAGAAGGCAAGCGCAAACCGACTTCTTTAGAGGCTGCATCTAATTCATCCAAAAAGACTGTACGACATAAAATAGAGGCTGCCGCTACTGCTAAATGATATTGTTCACCTTTCGTCGCAAAATAGAGCTTTTCAGTGACCGCTACTTGTTCCGACTTTAAATAGGTGCGATAATTTTTTTCGCTCGTGAACTGATCGATCAAAATGGCATCTGGTGTCTCAGGAGCAATCTTTTGCAAAAGCAAACGAATGGCTTGATTATGCAAAGCAACTTTCATTCGGACTGTGTTGTATTTTGGTTGGATCTCGTTGTATTTGCTGGGCGTGACGGTGAGCAATTGGTAAGGAACCAATTCTTTGATTTTCGGCGCCATCTTACGGATCTCTGGATCTGTCAGCATTTTTGAGTCCTTGACTCCTAAAGCTTTCAGCTGTGGTAATTGCTCTTTTTTTGCATAGACGGCACAGACCACCAAAGGACCGAAATAACTGCCATTACCGACCTCGTCACTGCCGACGACGCTTTTTTCGCTAAATCCTGCTGGCAACGCAGTGGATGAAACAGTCGCTTTTTTCTTATCTGGTACAGCACTTGCCGTATCGCCCCATAAGGAAGCTTCTTTTTCAGCAGTCGCTCCTTGGAACATGACTTTTCCTGACGTATAAGCAGTGATCGTCGTTGGCCCTTTTTTGGCGACAAACACTGTATAAGGAACTTTCTTAGCTAGCAAATCTCGTTGGTAAAATTGCTGCATCTTTTGGATAGTTGAAGTTGGTACTTTGATAACGATCGTACTCATTTGATTCCTCCTGATTTTTTGTCTTTTTTTAGGTAGACAAAAGGATACTTTAAGATTTTACCATACTTCTTATTCTTTTTTACTAAGACGATCAGCAAACAAACGATTGGCATGGAAATTCATAAGAAAATCACGTATAATAGTTAAGAGTTTGCGACACATGTTCAATAAGTGATAGAATAGAGCAGAATGTAAGCAATGGGAGGAAATATTCCTATGACGGAGCAAAAGAAACGCTATAAAGCAGTTATCGCGAATCAAAGTTACACGATTATTGGACGCGAAAGCAAAGAACACATGGATATGGTGACAAGATTGGTCAATGACCAACTGCTTGAGATCATGCAATTATCGCCACAAACCGATCAAGAACAAGCGTCGATCTTATTAGCGATCAACGCTGTTTCCGACCAGCTGAAAAAACAAGAACAGCTGTTGGTCCTACAAAAAAAAGTGGACGAGTTGCGGGGACAAGCCATTAAAGCAACGGAGCTTGAGAATCGCATCAAGCGGATCGAAGCGATCGAATCCGAAGCACGGAAAGTTCTCGATGAGACAGGTCGCAGTGATGTGGAGATCCATAATCATGTGGAAGCACAACAGATCTTAAATGAACAAAGGAAACGAAAAATTCAAGAAAAGACAGCCCATGGGTAGTGCGGCGTAGAAAGGATTCCTAAATGATTGGATTATTTGTCTTGGTTTTGTTGTTGGCAGCCTTTTATGGCGGCGCGCGGCGCGGAACCAGTTTACAATTGGTCTCAGTTTTGGGCTATTTGATCTCTTTTTTCTTTGCAGTTGCGAATTACCAAGAAATTGCGAAAAAAATTGAGCTCTATGTTCCTTATATGTCAGTAACGGCGGATTCAAAGTTAAAATACTACGATATGGAACTGGCTTTAGATTTAGACAAAGCCTATTATGCGGCCATCGCTTTTGTGATGGTGCTCTTTGCTGGTTGGCTGATCACCAAACTATTAGTGATTTTTGCAGACAGTTTGCGTTACAAACGGCTACGTTTTTTAGGTGGTTATGACTGGGCAGTTGCGGGTGTTTTGAATGTCATCTTGATGTATATCAATTTGTACATGTTTTTCATGATTCTCTCAATGATCCCGTTTGCCACGATTCAAAATCTGTTTGAAACGAGCGGAACTGCGAATTTCATCGTTGATCGGTCGCCGATTCTCTCAGATTACTTCTATCGATTGTGGATCACAGATGTGATTGGGTAAAAAGCAGGCAGATGGTTGCAGAGCCATTCTGCCTTTTTCTTAGGAACAAAAAGTTAAAACAAAGCAGGTGAGAAAAGAATGAATACTAAGATCCTTGATGTTTTAGGATTTGAACAAGTAAAGAGTCAAATTGGTCAGTATATTGTAACATCCCAAGGAAAAGAAGCCTTAGCAAAGCTTGCGCCATCAAGTGATGCGCAAGTCATTTCCTCTTGGCTAGCAGAAACAGAAGACGCGATCAAGATCCAACGTTTAAGAGGCGGAATCCCTGTACCAAAGATTGAGAATATTCGTCCCCAAATGAAACGGATCGAAATTGGCGCCGATTTAAACGGCATTGAGTTGGCACAAGTTGCCCGTGTCTTATCAACTACGCAGGAATTGAAACGCTTTTTTGCTGATTTGTCTGAAAGCGAGATTGAATTTTCCCGCTTGTATCACTGGGAAGAACAGTTGGTGTCTTTGCCAACCTTGAATCGACGCTTGAAAGAAGCGATCGATGAGGATGGCCGAGTCACAGATGATGCCTCTCCAGCACTACGTGGAATTCGGCAATCGATCCGACGAGCAGAACGGACGATTCGCGAGACATTGGATGGCATCGTCCGAGGTGGCAATGCAAAGTATCTAAGTGATACGATCGTAACCATGCGAAATGAGCGTTATGTGATTCCAGTCAAACAAGAGTACCGAGGTGTTTTCGGCGGGGTAGTCCACGACCAAAGTTCCTCTGGTCAAACCTTGTTTATCGAACCGAAACAAGTAGTGGAACAAAATAACCGTTTGCGCCAGCATCAAATTGCGGAACGGGATGAAATTACACGTATTCTAGCAGAATTGTCAGCAGAGTTAGCCCCATATCAAAGAGAGATCCTCCATAATGCGTATGTGATCGGGATCATGGATTTCATGAATGCCAAGGCTCGTTTTGGAAAAGAGATGAAGGCAATCGTACCAGCGATCAATCAAGACAACCATGTCTTTTTTAAGCAAGCACGTCATCCATTGATCGATCAAGAAAAAGTCGTTCCTAACGATATTACGATTGGAAAAGACTATCAAGCCGTTGTCATTACTGGGCCGAATACGGGTGGGAAAACCATCACCTTAAAAACATTAGGGCTATTGCAGATCATGGGCCAAGCTGGTTTACCAATTCTGACAGAAGAAGAAAGCCAAATGGGTGTCTTCAATGAGATTTTTGCGGACATTGGGGATGAACAATCCATTGAGCAAAGTCTATCGACCTTTTCTTCTCATATGACGACGATCGTTGAAGTGTTGAAAAAAGTCGACGAGACAAGCTTAGTTCTCTTTGATGAATTAGGCGCAGGAACCGATCCTCAAGAAGGGGCGGCACTAGCGATTGCGATTTTGGACGAACTTGGGGCTAAGTCGGCTTATGTCATGGCGACGACCCATTATCCTGAATTGAAGGTTTATGGCTATAACCGATCCAATACGATCAATGCCTCTATGGAATTTGATGTTGATACCTTAAGTCCGACCTATCGCTTGTTGATCGGGGTTCCAGGACGAAGCAATGCGTTTGAGATTTCGAAAAGACTTGGCTTGCCAGAGACGATCATTGATCAAGCCAAAGAGATCATGGATGGAGAAAGCCAAGACCTGAATGAAATGATCGCTGATTTAGAAAATCGAAGAAAAATGACGGAAACCGAGTATCTTGAAGTCCGTCATCATGTAAAAGAAGCGGCCCGCTTGCACCAAGAGCTAGAAGCAGCCTATAGTTATTTCTTTGAAGAACGTGAAAAAGAATTGGCGAAAGCTCGGCAAAAAGCCAATCAGATCGTTGAAGAAGCCAAAGAAGAATCTGAAAAAATCATTGCCGATATTCGTAAAATGCAGTTAGCCGGCGGTCAAACGAAGGTCAAAGAACACGAGCTGATCGACGCGCGCACCAAGTTATCAGGGCTACAGCAAGAAGAACATCTGCAAAAAAACAAGGTTCTGCAAAAAGCCAAGGCAGCCAAGACACTGAAAGAAGGAGACGAAGTGCTCGTAACTTCTTATGGGCAGCGAGGAGTCTTGTTGAAAAAAGCAGGCAAAAATCAATGGCAAGTCCAAATCGGTATTTTGAAAATGAATTTGCCAGAAACAGATCTCCAACCAGCAGCGCCAGTGAAGGAGCCTACACAGCGTATCGTCAATACGATTCGTTCTGCTGACAGCAGTCCAGTGGTCAATCAGTTGGATTTACGCGGTAAGCGGTACGAAGAAGCCCTCAATGAAGTGGATCAATATTTGGATGCGGCGATTTTGGCAGGCTATCCGCAAGTGACGATCGTCCACGGAAAAGGAACCGGCGCATTGCGTCAAGGGATCACTGACTACCTAAAAAACCATCGCTCGGTGAAAAGTTTTGAATTTGCGCCAGCAAATCAAGGGGGCAATGGGGCGACCATTGTGAAGTTTAACTAATCGTTAAGACCCCTTACCTTTTGTAAGCAGACGATTTTAAAAAACTTCCGATACGTGGTATACTTTTTTTAGTTTTAAAAATGGAGGGGAAGTACGATGGCAAAAGAAATTACTGATAAAACTTTTTCAGAAGAAACCGATAAAGGCTTAGTCCTTATTGATTTTTGGGCAACTTGGTGTGGTCCATGTCGGATGCAAGCGCCGATCTTGGAACAATTAGCGAATGAATATGAGGAAGACGAATTGAAGATCGTGAAAATGGATGTGGATGAAAATCCTGAAACACCAGCTTCATTCGGGATCATGTCTATTCCAACTTTGTTGTTGAAAAAAGACGGCCAAGTCGTTGATAAAGCAATTGGGGTGCATACAAAAGATCAATTGAAAGCTTTAGTTGCGGAACATATGTAATAGAAGAAACGTTTTTGAAGCAATAGCCGAAAGTGGCTATTGCTTTTTTTATTTTGGGGACAAAGTCTTTGAAGAATGCCTTTGACGTTTCTAACTTCTACTCTTTGTTCCATGCACTGCTGCTGGGGTTCACTCAATTGCTAACGAGAAAAGTGAGAATGAACATTAAGAAAGCAGTCATTCTCCAGCAATGTTAGCAGATCAGAAAAAAAAGATTGACGCTGGTTATATCATTCGATAATATATCATTAAGTGATATAGCTAGTGGGACGGAGGAATCAAATGGATGAGGCATTGACAGATTCAACCTATTTGATTTTATTAGCGCTTTTAAAGCCGAAACATGGGTATCTCATCATGAAACAGATCCATGAGCTAAGCCAAGGGACGTTTGAGATTGGTCCCGCAACGATGTATACGATTTTAAAGAAGCTGACGAAAAAGGGGTGGATCGATTTAGAGGAGAGCGTTGACCGAAAAAAAATCTATCAGATTACACCAGAAGGAAGACAAGTTCTGGAGAGAGATATTCAACGGCGCAAATTATTTTATCAAATCGGAGAACAGGTTTTCGAAGCGTTAGGGGGAGAGCAAGATGGGCATCAATAAGAAATACCTTCTTTCACTTGGTGTAGCCTATTACCCAGAAAAGGAAATGGTTCGTCTGCAAAAACAAGCGTCGTTAGGGTGGCACTTTGTGAAGATGAATCGGTTAGGGTTTTTGAAGTTTATCAAAGGAGACCCAGAAACGACCAAATATGCAGTAGACTTTTTCGAAGGAGAGCCCTCTGAGATCGTTGATTACTTAGCGATGTATCAAGCAGGAGGCTGGACTTATATCAGCAATTATAAAGATCGCTATTTTTATTTTAAAGCGTCTCCTGACACACCAGCGATTTTCAGTGACCAAGAAAGCTATCAAGAACGGATCGATAATGAAACACGGTATTTAATGAAAAAATCGATTCTACTTTCGGTGATCAGTTTAGTGATATTAGCAGCAATTTATTTTCTGATCCGTTATTTCAATATTCGCACAAATCCATTTTGGTCCTTTGGACTAGGATTGATTACGGGGCTGGTGTTTATCCCGATTGGGGTAGGATTGACCACGATCCTGATGAAATTCTTATATAAAAATCGAGCAAGTTATTACAATGAACCAGAGAAACTGGCGAAGCGTCAACGAGTGATCCGCGATACCGTCATCTTGATGTTTGTCGGAGCGATCATTGGCGCCGTTATCGGCTTTTTCTTTAGTGATATATTTTATTAGATAGGGAAGGTGAGCATGTGTTAGAAGCAAAACAATTAGTAAAAACATTTGGCGATTATACAGCAGTCGATCAATTGTCCTTTACCATCAATGATGGACAGATCATGGGCTTGATTGGTCAAAATGGTGCTGGTAAAACGACGACATTCCGATTGATCTTGGATTTCTTGAAAGCCGATCAAGGGGAAGTATTGTGGGATGGCCATAAAATTAGTGAAAAAGAATACAATGTTATCGGCTATCTGCCAGAAGAACGCGGCTTGTTTCCAAAAGTAACGATTGAAGATCAATTGATCTATTTCGCGCGGTTACGAGGCAAGAAGAAAGAAGAAATCGTACCAAAAATCGACTATTGGATGGACAAATTTAAAGTCAAGGGCAAGAAAACCGATAAAGTCAAATCGCTATCAAAAGGAAATCAGCAAAAAGTTCAGCTGATCTCAACGTTGATCCATGAACCAAAATTGGTGATTTTAGATGAACCATTTAGTGGGTTAGACCCCGTCAATGCAGAACTGTTGAAAAATGGGATCATTGAACTGAAAAAAAATGGCTCATGTGTCATTTTCTCCAGTCATAATATGGATAATGTGGAAAAAATCTGCGATCACTTGATTATGCTGCGGGATGGTCAAACTGTCTTAAACGGAAAAGTTCATGAAATTCGTGAATCCTTTGGGCGGACGAAAGTCTATTTAGAATCCAACTTGACGAAAGAACAGCTCTTGGCAGTGGCAGGTGTCGAGGAAGTTCTTGCCAGAGAAGATGGCAGCTATGATATTACGATCGCTGATCCTGCAGTAGGAAAAACCTTATTTGATTTAGCAACGGCGGATGGTTATATCCCTATGTTCAATCAACAACCGCCAACGTTAGAAGAAATCTTTAAGCGGAAGGCGGGAAAAATAAATGAGTAAGTTTTGGGTAATCGCATTAGATGTTTATAAAAAAAATATCAAATCAATTTCGTTTTTGATTATGATTCTCGTGCCATTTATTGCAACGGGGGCATTTTATCTCATTGGTTATTTTGCTGATGGTATGAACAGTGTCGACAAAATTGCCGTTTATGCGAATGAACCAGCCATTGCGCAGACCTTTGTGGACCAAAGCGGCGATGATTTTGAATTTGAAATTGTTGACAGCGAAGAACAAGGGCAGCAACAGATGGCAGACAAAGATGCTGATGCTTTGTTACTTATTACTGCTTCTGGGGATACGCTGCAAGGGGAATTATTAAGCGAGTCCTCGATGGGGCAAGCTTTAGAGCTGACGATCCAACAGTTATTGACGGGTTTGCAGTCTTCCTATAGAGCTAGTGAGCTTGGCTTGACTGCTGAGCAAGTGGCAGTCCTTAGTGAAGTCGCACCGCTTGATCGTCAAAAAGTTTCCTTCGGTGAAGATGGCGAAATGACTTATGGGGAAGACAATACCGCGATGCAATCACTAGTAAGTATGATCGCAACAATCATCCTCTTTTTCTTTATCATTACTTACGCACAGATCATTGCACAAGAGATCGCTTCTGAAAAAGGAACACGCATCATGGAAGTCATTTTGTCTAGTACACGGGCGCAAATCCATTACTATGCCAAATTGACTGGTGTAATCATGGTTGCAGCGACCCAGCTAGTTGCTTATGTTGCGATTTTTGGCGGGAGCTATTTCTGGATCAAGGATAACCCAATGGTAAAAGACTTGTTGGCAAACTTTTCGACAGATGGCATTTTTGGTCCCTTCCTGGTGTTTGCGATCGTTTTCGTCTTCTTAGGAATTTTGATCTACTCGGTCTTGTCAGCCCTTTGCGGGTCGTTAGTGAACAAAGCAGAAGATACGGCGAAAGCCATCATTCCAGTAACGTATCTTTCATTAGGCGGGTATATGCTTGGAATCGTGCTAGGCGGTATGGATCCTCATAACGTGGTCTTGCGAGTAACTTCCTATGTACCATTTTTATCTTCCTTCATTATGCCAGTACGGCTTGCTAATGATACAGTGGGTATCGGCGGTGCATTGATTTCAGTAGGGATCCTTGCTGTTACCACAATTGTCCTGATGCTGGTTTCTGCAAAAATGTACAAATCAAATGTCTTGATCTATAACGACAATGGCATTTTAGCAACGTTGAAACAATCACTAGTGTTAATGAAAAACGAGAAATAAGCAAAACGCCCGATCCTTTTCGTGATCGGGCGTTTTTTATTCGCTAAAATCTAGAAAACAAGGGGCAAGACTTTAGAATTCCTGCACAAAAAAGTTGAAGATCGATTGCTCAGAAGGCAGCTTGTGAGCGGCTAGCTCAGGATGCCACTGAATGCCTAAGATCGGTGCGCCATAGGCAGTGGATTCAATGGCTTCAACGACACCATCAGGAGCGGTGGCAATCACGTTGAAATCATCCGCAACTGTTTTGACCGCTTGGTGATGAAAAGAATTGACGTGATAGGTTGTGCCTAAAAGAGCAGCCAAACGACTGTCTGCCTTGATTTTTACCCGATGTGTAGGGAATTGAAAGAACGTCGGCAATTGCACGTGTTTGATCGTTGGGTGATCGATCAAAGAGAGATCTTGGTACAAACTCCCACCAAATGCGACATTGAGTAACTGCATGCCGCGGCAGATGCCAAAGATCGGTTTGTTTTGAGCCACTGCTTCTTTGATCAATGCCAATTCAAAGACATCACGATCAGGATGAATGCCTTGAATCAAGGGATGAGGATCTTCGCCATAGTGAACAGGGGAGACATCGTGACCACCGGCTAACAATAGTTTATCGATTTTGCTGATGTAAGTTGCAGCATCTTCCACGACACCCATTGGTAATAATAGGGGAATGCCTTGGGCTTGTTGGATATGGGTCACAAAATTTTTGGGTGTATAGGACAACCAATGTTCTGCTTCTTCAATCATTGGTCGTTCATTAGCAGCGATGCCGATAATGGGTTTCATTTGATCAAACCTTTCTACTAGTAAATGAATCGAAAAAGAAAAAAGGACACGAGGTCCTTTTATCGATCACCTTCGCTTTATTTTTCGCGAATAACTTCGATTTTGTAGCCATCAGGATCTTTCACAAAATAGTAAGAAGGAGAAGTTCCTGGGAGTCCTTTCAGGTCAGTGACATCAAATCCAGCCGCTTGGTGCTTCTCATGAAGCGCTTCTAGATCATCGGTACTGATGGCGATATGGCCATAGCCGTCGCCTAACTCATAGCCAGGATGGTCATAGTTATAGGTCAACTCTAGCTCGTAATCATCACCAGGCAAAGTTAAGTAAACCAAAGTAAATTTATGTTCAGGAAAATCACGACGGCGAGATTCTTCAAAACCAAAGGCAGTTTGATAAAAATCTAGAGAAGCCGTTAAGTCTTTGACGCGGACACATGTGTGAGCCATTTTCATGGGTAAATCATCCTTTCGATCTTGATAGTTGTATGATAACATATTTTCTCTTTTTGTAACGAATAAAAGACAACCGAGCGTTATTTCCAGCTTGTCCAGACTATTGGCATAGGGTAAAATGGAAAGAAAGTGTTGGTGGAGGGAATCATGCCAGAAAAGGAAATTGTGTTCGGGGAAAAAGAAGCGGGGAAACCATACAAATCAAGATATGGGGCGTATGTCGTTCTTCCAAACGAAAAAAATGAAGTGATCTTGGTGCAAGCACCCAACGGCGCATACTTTTTGCCCGGTGGTGAAATTGAGCCAAATGAGAGCAAAGAAGAAGCGATCCAACGAGAATTGATTGAAGAACTTGGATTTGAAGGGGAGATTGCTGAGTATCTAGGGGAGGCAGTTGAATACTTCTATTCGCGCCATCGCGATACATTTTACCATCACCCGGGCTATTTCTATTTAATGACACAGTGGAAAAAAGTTTGCGAACCGACAGAAGAAACCAATCAATTGTCTTGGCACACGCCAGAAGAAGCGATCCAACGATTGAAACGCGGCAGCCATAAATGGGCAGTTGAACAGTGGTTGGCAAAATAAAAAAGTCAGGTTTCCGATAAAAAGGAAACCTGACTTTTTTGCACTTAGTTATTTGTTAAAACATACTTGTTGATCACTTCTGCTACACCGTCTTCTTCATTTGAAGCGGTGAGGACAACTGCGGCATTTTTCACGTTTTCAGTAGCATTGGCCATCGCCACACCGATACCAGCATATTCCACCATGGTTAAATCATTTTCATTATCGCCGATCGCCATGACTTCTTCTTGTTTGATGCCTAAGTGCTCCGCCAATTTTTTGACAGCAGCTCCTTTATGGGCTTGTTTATTTAGGACTTCCAAGAAGTATGGAGCACTTTTAACCACATTGTAGTTGTCGGTCAAACTGCTCGGCAATTGTGGGATGATCTGATCCAGTATTGCGGGATCATCGATCATCATCATTTTGATGATATTCAAGTCAGCAGTCATTTCTTCTGGTGTCCGATATTTCAATGGCATGTTGACTAAGAAGGCTTCATAAATCGTGTAAGGACTGATATCGCGGTTAGCGGTATACATGGTATCCTCAGTTTCTACATGAAGGTGAACCCCTAATTTTCTCGCAGTCATCTCAACAAAGAGATAGTCATCTTGGGACAAGCCGAATTCAGAGATGATCTCTTGATTTTTGGTTTTTTGAACCAAAGAGCCATTGTAGGTAATCACGAAATCATTGTCCGTAAATAAGTCTAGTTCCTTCAATAAATCTTGGACACCAGTTAAGGGGCGTCCCGTACACAAAACGATGCGCACGCCTTGTGCTTCTGCGTCTTTTAATGCTTTGTAAACTGCTGGAGTGATCTTGCGGTCGTTGTTCAGCAGGGTACCATCGATATCGATGGCGATCAGTTTGATACTCATAAGTTCCTCCTAGTGGCTTGGTTTGATCAAAGCACCATTGCGAATGTGCTTGGCAAACTCTTGATACGTCTCTCCAAATAAATCATAGTGATTTTGGATGTTGGGGTCAATCATTTCTTTTGGAAAATAAAAGCGTTGGTCACCTTGGGTTTGTCCCGCTAAGGCTGCAACAAGTTGACTGGCTTGGGATAATTCTACAAGGGAACCATCTTTTTCCTGTAATTCGATCTGTGTCCGATGCTTACCAGAAGTTGGTCGATAAAAATCATAAGGCAGATCGAAGCTTGAATTGATGGCAGTATAGTAGCGGGGATTGAAGCCGACTTTTTCCACCAATCCCTGCATTTCTTCAATCATCGGCAACTGCGTCTCATCGTCAAAGCGAGCGGATTTCAACGGTTTACGATTTAAGAACCGCTTGGCTAAATCGCTGAGGATCGGATCATTCTCTTCCGTCCATTGGGTAAAGTAGGTATTCAACACGCCATCGTCGAGTTTCAAGTATTCATCTAAAGTGAATTCTTGTTTTAAAAATGGGAGAAGCAGTTGCGAATGGCTTTGAAACATTTCCTGATCCACTTGATAAAGTTCTGCAGCACGATCCAGCAAGTGGGCTAAGATCACTTCCATCCCTCGAGAACTCGCATGGAAATAAACTTGCACATACATTTGGTAACGACTGACGATGTAGTCCTCCACAGCGTGCATGCCATTCATAGAAAAAGCAATACCGCCTTCGTACGGACGAATCACTCGTAAAATTCTGGTCAGATCAAACGTGCCGTATTCAGTGCCGGTAAAATAAGCATCGCGCAGCAAGTAGTCCATCCGATCAGCATCGATTTGACTGGAAATCATTTGAACGACTTGGGGATTTGGATAGGTTTTAGTGATGACACTTGCCACTTTCTCAGGAAATCCAGCCTCCACTCGGTTCAATATCTGATGAACTTCCGTTTCAGGAGAAGTGATGATCGCCACTGTGATGGCTTCATGGTCTGTATGGAAAATATGCTCAAAGGTGTGGGAGTATGGACCATGGCCCACATCATGAAGCAATGCTGCACACAAGGTCACTAAACGCTCCTTATCATCCCAGCCGTTCGGTCCAACTTTTTCAATCGAATAATTGCGTTGGAAAATATCGCAAATGCGGCGGCTGATTTCATAAACCCCCAAGGAGTGAGAAAAGCGGCTGTGTTCTGCTCCGTGAAAGGTGAAAGAAGCAGTCCCTAGTTGTTTGATTCGTCGCAAACGCTGCACTTCTTTGGAATTGATCAAGTCTAAAATCACTTGGTGCTGCACATGGACATAGTTATGAACAGGGTCACGAAACACTTTTTCTATCGCTAAGGTTTGATATTTATATGGTAGGCTCATCGCTAAACTCCTTTATTGGGTGATTTCGCTTTTCCATGCCAGCTAAGCGTTGCTGCATTTGTTCGCTAAGGTCATTTTCTGAAAGCCATTGATCCAGTGACTCAAGCGGATATAGGGATTGGTCTGTGATCAAGAAAAGCAGGGCTTTTTGCAAGCGGTCAATCACCTCTTGTGTGGTAAACTTACGGCCGAGAGCCGCTTCTAAAGTGGCCATGCTCGCAGGATTGACGGCTGGATAGCCATCCGTACCAAAGCGCTCTTTTAAACCTGCTTGGTAAAAACGACGAACGAGAGAGCCGCGGGCTGGTTGGTCGCCATTGATGCTCAGATACATCATGACAGCCACGCCGTCTTTGATCCGTCGTTGTGCTGTGCCAGCAATTTTTTTTCCGTCAATACTCAGGTCATAGGTGCCTGGGCAGTACGAGTCAGCAATTTCATAAGCCAAAATTGTCCGCTCAGGAAAGGCTGTTTGCATCAATGTCGCCATCATTTCATAGGCTGCATCCGTAGTGGCAGCCAAATGTTTAGGGAAAATGAGGGAGACATTCAAAATACCGGCATCATTGATGACCCCAAGCCCGCCTGAGTTGCGGATGATCGAGTCATAGCCAGCTTCTTTCAAAACCTGCAGACCATCTATCAAAAAAGGCAGCCGGGTATCTTTCATTCCTAAAATCATCGTATCGGACAACTGCCAAAAATGACAATAAACTTGTTCAAGTTTGCCAGCAGCTTCGGTGGCAACATCGGTGAAAGCAAACGGCTCATAAGGATTGTGGATACGTGGTAAGGTTTGATCCATTATATAGATAGTCAAATCGGTTAAACTCCTTTAAAAATACCTGTTATCCTTATTATATACGATTCTTGGAAAATTACTTGGAGAAAAGAATGAAAGCTTGCTTTTGTTTTCGTTTTTTATTTTCAATGAAGAAATAGACCAAGGAGAATCAACTGAAATGATTGACAAACGAATGAAAAAAAGCAAGAATGAAACTGAAATCTTCAAAGGAGGCACACGTACATGCAAGAATTATCAAAAGGAATCCCAATCTCAATTCATTTAACAACCAATGTACGTCAAGCAGGGGAAACAGAGAACTTTCTGTTTGATCTGCAAGGACAAGCAGTCAAGATCGGTGATACCTTATATATCCGTTACAAAGAGATCCAGCCAGATGGCACCGACGTTCCTGTTACGATGAAAATCATGCCAGACGGATTGATTCAATTGATTCGCTCTGGGGAAATGCGCATGCGCTTGAAATTTTCTTATAAGGAACGTTTAGAGACGAGCTACCAAACCCCGTATGGCTTGATGATGTTCCACACCTTCACCAATCACCTGCACGTTAGCTTGAAAGACCGTCCATACTCGGGAAAGATCGATATCGATTATGACTTGTTCATGGCTGCTGACAAAGTCGGCGAATACAAACTGTCTTTAGAATTTACCGCTTGATCAAAGGGAAATTGAAAGAAAAAATTGCAATTTGAGCCGTAATTTTGTATGATTAGGAGTAGACTGTGAAAGGACGTGTCCCGTTTGGAAATTAATGTATTTGAAGGTGTAAATAAAAACGAATTGTCGATGATTGAAGTTGCCCATGCGATTTTAGAGCAGCGCGGTGACGTGATGGATTTTTCTGATTTGGTCAACCAAATTCAAAACTATCTTGAAACTTCAGACAGCGAGATTCGTGATTCATTGGCGCAGTTTTATACAGACTTGAATATCGACGGTAGTTTTATTTCTTTAGGCGACAATCGTTGGGGCTTACGTTCATGGTACGCCATTGATTCGATCGATGAAGAAGTCAACCATGGCATCGAAGACGAGGATGAAGATACACCACGTCGTCGCAAACGTAAAAAAGTCAATGCCTTTATCAACGATGATGAAGACGCAATCGATTATAACGATGATGATCCTGAGGATACTGATTTGTCAGATGACGAAGAAGATGATCTCTTTGATGATGATGATGACGAGGATGAAGAAATCTCGGCATACAATTCAGACTTGCAAGAAATCGGCGCCGACAATAGCACCGATGATGAAGAAGAATTACCTGACAGCATTGAGGAAGATCTAACCATTATCGATGACGATGATGAAGATGATTTTGCGGATGAAGAGGAAGAAGAGGAGTAATCCTCTTCTTTTTTTCGCCTTATGGCTGCAAGCAGCGTTTAATCGTTGAAGGACGATTTCGTCTTCTTACATAGATATAAATAAAAAAAGGAACCGCGTCAGCGGTCCCTAAGTGCTTTTGAATTATTGATTTGAATCGAGTATACTTGTAACGAAAAGAAAAAACGCGCCTTGAGGGAATCGAACCCCCGTCTCAAGAACCGGAATCTTACGTGATATCCACTACACTAAAGGCGCGAAGCACAAATATTAGTTTAACCAATTTCAGTGAAAAAAACAAGAGGTAGAATGATGAAATTTCAACAGCAATTTTCACAACAACAAAAACAGACGCAAAAGCTTGCTATGACGCAGAAATTGCAGCAATCGATCCAAGTGCTGCAATTTTCCGCAGACGAATTATTGTCCTTCATAGATAACCAAGCATTAGAAAATCCATTGATTGATCTGGGGGAATATGATTCGCCCATCACACCAAGCAAAAGCAATGGCTCATCAGAACAATTGATGGATTATTTAAGCCAGATCCCTGACCAGCATACGTCTTTATTCGAATACCTCATCGATCAAGTGCATTTAAACTACCGAGATACCTTCTTGCGGACGATCGTTTTATTTTTAGTCGAGTACATTGATTTAAACGGCTTTTTGACGATTGATCTGGAAGAAGCTGGAAAACTTGTTGGTGGGACCCCAATCCAAATGCTCGATGCCTTGACCTTGATCCAGCAGCTAGATCCAGCAGGCGTCGGTGCTCGTGATCTAAGAGAGTGTTTGATGCTGCAAACGGAAAGAGATGACTATGCGCCGCCAATGGCTTATCTCATTTTAGAAGAATTCTTCACGGAAATGGCAGAGCGCAAGTGGGACAAAATCAGCAAAGCGCTGCAGATTCCATTAACTGAGATTCAAAAGGTCTTTGATTATGTTCAAACATTGACCCCCACACCAGGGGCGGCGTTTGGGTCGACCGATGGGCTTTACATCGTTCCTGACCTGCGAGTGACGGTTGAAAAAGGACAACCGATCGTGAAATCAAACAAGCGCGCCTTACCAGAAGTTCGCTTTCAGCAGCAGTATTTTGATCAATTGAAGCAAAGTGGTGATCCAGAGGTCTTAAGTTATTTAGACAATAAAGCCCAAGAGTTCGAGTGGCTGAAAAAGACCTTGCTGCAACGAGGGGATACCATCTATCGTGTCGGGGTGCAGATCGTTGCGCGGCAAAAGGAGTTTTTCACTCAACCAGATCGACCATTAAAGCCATTGGTTTTAAGAGAAGTTGCCGAAGAATTAGGAATTCATGAATCAACGGTCAGCCGGGCAGTCAATGGGAAATACTTGGAGACCTCCTTTGGGGTGTTTGAATTAAAACTATTCTTTGGACAGAAAGTTTCGACACAAGAAAGCGGTGATGACCTGACGACGGCATCGATCAAACAGCAGCTAAAGGCACTGATCGATGAAGAAAACAAAAATAAACCATTGTCAGATCAGAAGTTGACAGATGCCCTCAAAGCCCAGGGCATCGATATTTCCAGACGAACGGTGGCAAAGTATCGTGAAGCTATGAATATCCCAGGTTCTTCCAAGCGGAAACGATTCGAGTAAAGCAAAACGTACTATTAACGAGTAGGAAAGGCAGCAAAGCCTTTCCTTTTTTTATCGATCCTTTCCTCTTTTTCAAATTATGACAATTTTATGAAAAGCAAGATTTTGTGACTGAAATAGTTGCGTATCAAGGCGATAAGTGCTACTATTATTGGTGTAGGAAACAGATTTAAATTTTTTTTGCAATCGATGGGTCATTTTAAGTCATTGTAGGACGAAAATTGTCCAACGGGAGGATATAAAATGCTCGATGAATTAAAATTGATTGAGGCAATCACCCCGGATATTCTCGCTGTACTCCAGGAACGTTACCGTATCTTAAGAAATATTTATTGGATGCAGCCCGTTGGCCGCCGGACACTTTCGGAAAGTTTATCAATGACGGAACGCGTGTTGAGGACGGAAACAGATATCCTTAAAAAGCTAAAACTGATCGACTCTTCAAAAAGCGGCATGCAATTGACCGCCTATGGAGAAGAAGTGTACACGAAGATCGGTGCACTGATGGATCAGCTGTTCGGAATGCACCAAATCGAAAAACGATTATCAGAGACCTTTGGCATCGATCGTTGTTTGATTGCGAGCGGCGATGGTGATCGACAACCGAAAGTGATTGCTGAATTTGGCCAGTTGCTGAATGAATCGTTGGATCTCTTATTGCCAGAAGGCAAAAACACCATCGCAGTGATGGGAGGGACGACAATGGCGAAAGTTGCCGAGGAATTGGGCAATTTGGAAACCGCCAAACGTCATAACTTGTTTGTTCCAGCCCGTGGCGGTATCGGAGAATCAGTCAACGTGCAAGCAAACTCAGTCAGCTCAGTAATGGCGATGCAGACAAACGGCGATTATCGCTCCTTGTTTGTACCAGAACAATTAAGCATGAACACCTACGAGTTTCTCTTGAAAGAACCCGCCATCGTTGATGTCTTAAACTTGATAAGTCAAGCGAATTGTGTTATTCATAGTATTGGACGGGCGTTGCATATGGCGGCTCGACGAAAAATGTCAGAACAAGAAATTCTGATGTTAAAACAAAAAAATGCAGTTGCAGAATCCTTTGGGTATTTCTTTAACGAAGCTGGCGAGGTCGTCTACAAAGTTCCTCGCATCGGACTTCAATTAAAAGATTTGCAAAAAGTCCCAATCATTTTTGCGGTCGCTGGCGGACAATCAAAAGCCAAAGCGGTCAATGCATACATGAAAAATGCACCAAAACAAACCTGGCTCATCACCGATGAAGCTTGCGCAAATGAGATTTTAAAAGGGGCAACCCTTTAAAATAAATATTTTTATGATTTTCATAAGGAGGAAATCTTAAATGACAGTTAAAGTAGGTATTAATGGATTTGGACGTATCGGACGCTTAGCATTTCGTCGTATCCAAGAAGTAGAAGGAATCGAAGTTGTGGCTATCAATGACTTAACAGATGCTAAAATGTTAGCTCACTTGTTAAAATATGATACAACACAAGGACGTTTCAACGGTACAGTTGAAGTTCACGAAGGTTCATTCAATGTGAACGGAAACGAAATCAAAGTTTTAGCTAACCGCAACCCTGAAGAATTGCCTTGGGGCGAACTAGGTGTTGAAATCGTGTTAGAATGTACTGGATTCTTCACTTCTAAAGCAGCTGCTGAAAAACATTTAACAGCTGGTGCAAAACGTGTAGTTATCTCAGCTCCTGGTGGAAACGATGTTCCAACAATCGTTTACAACACAAACCATGAAACTTTAACAGGTGAAGAAACAGTTATCTCTGGTGCTTCATGTACAACAAACTGTTTAGCTCCTATGGCGAAAACATTGAACGACAAATTTGGTGTGATTGAAGGATTAATGACTACAATCCACGCTTACACAGGTGACCAAATGACTCTAGACGGACCACACCCTAAAGGTGACTTCCGCCGTGCCCGTGCTGCTGCTGCAAACATCGTGCCTAACTCAACTGGTGCTGCTAAAGCGATCGGCTTAGTAATCCCAGAATTGAACGGCAAATTAGATGGTGCTGCTCAACGTGTTCCTGTTGCAACTGGTTCATTAACTGAATTAGTTACTGTTCTTGACAAAGAAGTAACTGTTGATGAAATCAATGCAGCAATGAAAGAAGCTTCAAACGAATCTTACGGTTACAACACAGACGAAATCGTTTCTTCTGATATCGTTGGTATGACTTACGGTTCATTATTTGATGCAACTCAAACAAAAGTTATGACTGTTGGCGACAAACAATTAGTTAAAACTGTTGCTTGGTACGACAATGAAATGTCATACACTGCACAATTAGTACGTACTTTAGAATACTTCGCTAACCTATAAGAGTTGCGAACGACTTTAATTTAAACCATCGCAAGAGAAAGCGGGGAAGCATCGCGCTTCTCCGCTTTTTTTAACAATTATGCTAGGAGGAATCTGTTCATGGCGAAAATGACAGTTCAAGATATCGATTTAAAAGATAAAAAAGTTCTTGTACGTGTGGACTTCAACGTTCCATTGAAAGATGGAGTGATCGGAGATGATACACGGATCAAAGCAGCATTACCAACAATCAATTACGTGATCGAAAACGGCGGAAAAGCAATTCTTTTCTCACACTTAGGTCGTGTGAAAGAAGAAGCAGATAAAGCTGGAAAATCTTTAGCGCCAGTTGCGAAACGTCTAGGCGAATTGTTAGGCAAAGAAGTAACTTTCGTGGATGAAACCCGCGGCGAAAAATTAGAAGCAGCGATCAACAACATGCAAGATGGCGATGTCGTTGTTTTTGAAAACACTCGTTTCGAAGACATCGATGGCAAAAAAGAAAGCAAAAACGATCCTGAACTAGGTAAATACTGGGCTTCTTTAGGCGATGTTTTTGTAAATGATGCCTTTGGTACCGCACACCGCGCACACGCTTCAAACGTAGGGATCGCTTCAACAGGTATCCCAACAGTTGCTGGTTTCTTAATGGAAAAAGAAATCAAATTCATCGGTGAAGCAGTCGAAGAACCAAAACGTCCAATGATCGCGATTCTTGGTGGAGCAAAAGTATCTGACAAAATCGGCGTAATCGAAAACTTGATTCCTAAAGCAGACAAAATCTTGATCGGCGGCGGAATGACGTATACGTTCTACAAAGCAAAAGGTATGGAAATCGGTAATTCTCTTGTGGAAGCAGACAAAGTAGAATTAGCAAAAGAATTGATCGAAAAAGCTGGCGATAAATTAGTATTACCAGTTGATTCAATCACTGCTGCTGAATTTTCAAATGATGTCCCAACAGAAGAACATACTGGTGATGTTCCTGAAGGACAAATGGGCTTAGATATCGGACCTGAAACTATCGCTTTGTTTGCTGAAACATTAAAAGGCGCAAAAACAGTCGTTTGGAACGGACCTATGGGTGTGTTTGAAATGTCTAACTTCGCAAACGGTACGATCGGTGTTTGTGAAGCAATTGCCAACCTTGAAGATGCAACAACGATCATCGGTGGCGGTGACTCTGCAGCTGCAGCAGAACAATTAGGTTTTGCTGACAAATTTACCCACATCTCAACAGGTGGCGGTGCCAGCCTTGAATTGCTAGAAGGAAAAACACTTCCTGGCCTAGCTGCGATCAACGATAAATAATCAATGACAAGCCGTGCAAAGGATCTCCTTTGCACGCTTGATAACGAAAAGGAGTGCCAGAACATGCGCAAACCAATTATTGCCGGAAACTGGAAAATGAACAAAACTGCGAAAGAAGCAAAAGAATTTGCTGAAGCAGTCAAAACAAAAATTCCTAGCAACGATACAGTTGACTCTGTGATCGGTTCGCCAGCTCTATTCTTAGAAACATTAGTGAATGCTGCTGAAGGAACAGAATTAAAAATTGCTGCTCAAAACAGCTACTGGGAAAATGAAGGTGCCTTTACTGGTGAAACTTCACCAGCAGCTTTAGCAGATCTAGGTGTTGACTATGTCATCATTGGTCATTCAGAACGTCGTGAATACTTCCATGAGACAGATGAAGACATCAACAAAAAAGCCAAAGCAATCTTTTCAAACGGCATGATCCCAATCCTATGCTGTGGTGAATCTTTAGAAACCTATGAAGCTGGCAAAACAGCGGAGTGGATCGAAGGACAAATCACTGCTGGCTTAGACGGTTTAACAGACGGTCAAGTAAGTAATCTTGTGATTGCGTACGAACCAATCTGGGCGATCGGTACTGGTAAATCAGCGGATGCAAACATCGCAGACGAAATTTGTGGCGTTGTCCGCAAAACCGTTGAAAAATTATACGGCAAAGAAGTTTCAGATAGCGTGCGTATCCAATACGGCGGTTCTGTAAAACCTGAAAACATTGCTGAATACATGGCAAAAGAAAATGTTGACGGAGCATTAGTTGGCGGCGCAAGCTTGCAAGCTGATTCATTCCTAGCATTATTAGATGCTGTAAAATAATTTCATTTTCATGAAAATAACATTTGCAGAATCGTCATTTTTTCACTACAATTAAGTTGTTCGCAAGGGGCTTTCCCCTTAAGATAAAACAAACTCAAAGGAGAGACAAAACATGTCAATTATTACTGATGTTTACGCACGCGAAGTCTTAGACTCACGTGGTAACCCAACTATCGAAGTAGAAGTCTACACAGAATCAGGTGCTTTCGGCCGCGGAATGGTTCCTTCAGGAGCTTCAACAGGTGAACACGAAGCAGTTGAATTACGTGATGGCGACAAAGCTCGTTATGGCGGTAAAGGTGTAACGAAAGCAGTTGACAATGTAAATAACATCATTGCAGAAGCTATCATCGGCTACGATGTACGTGACCAAATGGCTATCGATAAAGCAATGATCGCTTTAGACGGAACTCCTAACAAAGGCAAATTAGGCGCAAACGCGATTCTTGGTGTTTCTATCGCTGTTGCTCGTGCAGCTGCTGATTACCTAGAAGTACCTTTATACCACTACTTAGGCGGATTCAATACAAAAGTATTGCCAACTCCTATGATGAACATCATCAACGGTGGTTCTCACTCTGACGCACCAATCGCTTTCCAAGAATTCATGATCTTGCCTGTAGGCGCACCTACATTCAAAGAAGGCTTACGTTGGGGTACTGAAGTATTCCACGCTTTGAAATCAATCTTGTCTAAACGTGGTTTAGAAACTTCAGTAGGTGACGAAGGTGGTTTCGCTCCTCGTTTTGAAGGAACTGAAGACGGTGTTGAAACAATCTTAGAAGCAATCAAAGCTGCTGGTTTAGAACCAGGTAAAGATGTATACCTAGGATTTGACTGTGCATCATCAGAATTCTACGAAAACGGTGTTTACGACTACTCTAAATTTGAAGGCGAAAACGGCGTAAAACGTACTGCTGCTGAACAAGTTGACTACTTAGAAGAATTAGTTAACAAATACCCAATCATCACTATCGAAGACGGTATGGATGAAAACGACTGGGATGGTTGGAAACTATTAACTGAACGCTTAGGCGACAAAGTTCAATTAGTAGGGGATGACTTGTTCGTTACAAATACTGAAATCCTTGAAAAAGGAATCAAAAACGGTATCGGTAACTCAATCCTGATCAAAGTTAACCAAATCGGTACATTGACTGAAACTTTCAATGCAATCGAAATGGCGAAAGAAGCTGGTTACACTGCAGTAGTTTCTCACCGTTCAGGTGAAACAGAAGATTCAACAATCTCTGATATCGCAGTTGCAACAAACGCTGGCCAAATCAAAACTGGTTCTCTTTCACGTACTGACCGTATTGCAAAATACAACCAATTACTACGTATCGAAGACCAACTTGGTGAAGTTGCTGAATACAAAGGTTTGCAAGCTTTCTACAACTTAAAAAATAAATAATCTTAGCTTAATCAAACGTTGTCGTTTGGCTGAACTGAAATGATGGTAAAGTCCCCTCATGTGTAATTGACATGGGGGGACTTTTTACGAGTTTTATCGGTATGCTAATTGTATGATAGACTATAGGAAAACTTAGTATTTTAGGAGAGAATGCTGATGAAAAAATTGTACATAAATAATGTAGTATCAAAGGAAGTAGAACATATTGTTTCGGCTGCAGGAATTATTGACCTATTTCCAAAAGAAGTGATCCTCCAGTATAATTGGCTGATTACCGATTATTCAGGTGACATAAGTATTTTGCATTCGATTGAAAAGAAGAAAAATGGAAAGTCGCTTATTTGGCTGAGCGGCCATAATTTATTGGATGCAATCAAAGATACTTATCTTTATGAAGGGGTGCTAACTGGTTTTTTACCCAGCATTTCTTTGGATGATCTTTTGATCTTTGATTCTTATCCTGAGTGGGAAGGCTGGAATCGTGATGTAGATCTTCCGTACATTCAGCATCCATTAGGCAGCTTAGAATTAATCATTGATGATGGTAGCTCATATTCTGTCGTTACAGACGATACAGATCTATTGGTATATATAGAAAAGCATTGTAAGGATATAGCTGTGTCTGATTCATGTGATGAAAGACCAGACAGATCGTTTGGCGATCTTTATAGTCAACAGTTGCTACCCACAACTGTTGGCAACTGGTGGTTAACCTTTAACGGGGAGCCGATTTCTTTTAAAGTAATCGATGGTCATAGCAATTTTTCGAGTGACTACGGTGAAACTCATCCAGATTGGGTCAACGAAATAATCGGTCGCTTTATCTTATTGCCTAATTTAAAAATGATCAAAGGGAAGGGAAAACTTGAGATAAAAACGGATCTTCCTCGACACTCTTTCCGTGATTTTGAAATCGTTAGTGGGCAAAGATACTATGGCGCGCAATATTTGTTAAAAAAATCTGCCAATAACCTTAATTTTGCTGTAACTCAATATTATGACGATGAGTGTTTCCTGAAAAAATCCGGGGGTGTATATCAACTTGACAGATCTGACTCGGGATTCCCAGCTTATTATATTGAGGGGAATCAAAGTCCAGTTGATTTAAGATTTTGTTTGTCATGGGGTGCATTGGCTACTGCAGATTCTTTGTCCTTGGATGTGGCTTGTGACTTTGATCAAGAGGAGATTGTTCAAACTTTTAGTAATTAAAAGTGAATGAAAGCTATATAGAAAAAATCTGTTTCTAGTAGATGAACAAGGAACAGTTTTTTTCTATAGAATGTAAGTTGAAAAGTTAAGAGAACTTATAAATAGAGGGAAAATAACAATAAGATTTTAAAGAATCTGCTAAAATTTTTGTAACCAAAAATGAAAATAATATGATTGTTTATGAAAATTTTCATTTTCAGTTTACATTTTTTTTTTTTTGACAAGTGAAATTTTAGCGAGTAGCCAATCACTCCTGGTGTTTAAGAGTTTTCAATGAAAGAACTTTTATCACAAACAAAAGATTCTTTCTGGATTTTGAGTATTTATAATGAAAAAAATATTCTATTGTTTTTCAAACAAAAGAAATCCTATTTCATTTTCACAAATTTCCTTGAGAGCAGGACCCATTTTTCGGTTTTTGCTCTCATTTTTCTCACAGAATCAAAATTTGGGTCATTTTGCATTTTCTCTTTTTTCCGATTAGGATAATCACCTGAGTAAAATTTGTTGTTTGGAGGAAGAGAAATGCGTACTTATGTGAAAAAAATAGTTCACCCAATGTTCATGCTGTCCTTACTTATGTTATCCTACTTGGCGCCTTTATTATCAGTCATCACAGCCAATGCGGATACCGAGGAGAGTCCCAAATCAATCCTATTTCAAAACGAAAAGGGCACAGCGCAAGTGACCTCATTACCAGATTCTACCACAGGGGAGATCACTTGGACGATCCAAGTAAAAAAGAATCAACAAGCAGCAGCTAATCAACTGGCATTCAGCTTGAGTGAAGGAGAACGAACGGTTCTGCCGGAATCAATCCAAAGTAACGGCAAGAAATTTACATATGATTCGCAAAGACAGCAGTTGATAGAAGAAACTGCTAGCAGCTCCTTTAGCCAAATGACGCTAACGTTTCAGACAAAAGGTCTTGAAACATTGACAATCAAATCCGCGTTTCTTCAAACAGAGGAAGAAAATGGTCAAGTGAAAGAAGACATTATCAACACAACAGATGTAGCAGTTGTTCTACCTGACAATCAATCCACAGAAGCAACGAGTGCCGAAGCAGTGCTTGCTGACAGTCAGGAACAAACAGAAGCTTCCAAAAAACAGCCTGCAACAAAAAGCAGCGAATCACAACCACAAGCAGAGTCAACTACCGCATCAACAGCAATAGAATCAACGCCTGATACACAAGTAAGTGCGCCATCAGCTGCACAACTATCAAGTGGCGGCAGCTTTAAAAATGATGTGCCAGAAGTTGATGACGCACTTCTAGGAGAAGCCCAATATTTTCATATTTTTGCTAACCATGCGACGCTAAATACCCACACGAACGGAAACTTAGCAGTGGGAGAACTAAATGGCAATGTCAATTTTGGAACCAGTATTCAGGATGGTTCGTTGGCAACAGAAATCAATTATATTCAAAAGGTCAATACGATCGCAAATTCTTCCTTTGTGTCAGGAACTGATAGCAGAAAAAACAAAGTTGTCTTTGGCCCATCAGTCACAGTAGATTTAGCAGATCAAAATCAACAACCTGCCGTTTTTGTAAATGGACAGAGAATGGATCACTTGAAAACTTCCGAAGTTTTCCAAGATCAATCCGCAAGTGAACCGTATATAGATTTTAAAAAGGTATTCTCAACGTTACAGGCGACGTCAGAAAGGCTAGGAGCCTATCCGCAAACACCCGGTGTAACCAAAGACTTTACTGATAATAATCAGCGGGTCATCAATACCGCCCGTGCTGAAAATGATACGCAAGAGGTTGTGTTGACCTTAACGGATGAACAAGGAAACCCGCTTGATGACGGTGTCTACAAACTTCAAAATAAAAAGACACATAAAGAGGTTGATGAAGAGGTCACAAATGATGATGGACAAGTAATCGAAACGGATCTTCCAGAAGGGGACTATTCCTTTGTTGAAACAGAAGCGCCAGACGGTTATCTAATCGACAAGAAACCAATTTCCTTTTCGGCAGACACTATTGATGAAGAAGATCAAAAGGTAGTCGTTACTCTTTCAAAAACAGAGTTAGAAAAAGATACACCCATTACCATCAAAGGGCTAACAAAAGGCACGTCTCCTGTGCTCATCAATGTGGATACCGAAGGAGCAAGTACCGTTAATATCAAGTCGCAAATCAAACTAGAATATACAGATGGTACGACGCGCAATAGTCATGAAACAGAAGCGTTTGACGATGCCGTTATCCTATGGAATTTTATTAATCAGCCAGAAAATCAAATGATTTCGATTAATAGTCCCTTCCAAGGAACGATTTTGGCTGTTGGTGATACAGTTGATGTCCACCAAAATGTTGACGGTAGTATCATTGCTGATACGGTATTGGTCAATGCGGAAACCCACCGCTGGGATCTTCAAGCCAATGAAACGGTTGTACCGATAATCAAACTAGCTGCAATGAATCACCTGCTGTCTCTTGATACAACGACAATCAGCGGAACCAAAACGTGGGACGATTATGACAACAAATTTAATACCCGTCCAACAAGCATTACGGTTCAATTACTGCAAAACGGTGAAGTGTTCCAAACAAAAACGGTTACCCCAAATAAAGAGGGGGAATGGCATTATGAATTTACCGATCTACCAACAACCGACGAATCTGGTCAGACCTATGACTACGCAATTCAAGAAACACCCGTTGAAGGATACACCACCAAAGTAAACGGCTATGACTTAGTCAACACCTACCGTAACACCGAAACGACAGAAGTAGCTGGAACAAAGACATGGAATGACTACGACAATAAGTTCAATACCCGCCCTGAAAGCATCACTGTCAAACTGATGCGAAACGACGAAAAATACGCAGAAAAAATTGTAAAAGCAGATGAAGAAGACAACTGGACTTATCACTTTGACAATCTGCCTAAGTATGATGCCGAAGGAAAAGCATACACTTATACGATCCAAGAAGAAAATGTTCCAGGATACACCAGTGAAATCAATGATTATGACCTAGTCAACACCTACCACAATACCGAAACGACAGAAGTAGCTGGAACAAAGACATGGAATGACTACGACAACAAGTTCAACACCCGCCCTGAAAGCATCACTGTCAAGCTGATGCGAAACGACGAAAAATACGCAGAAAAAATTGTAAAAGCAGATAAAGAAGACAACTGGACCTATAGATTTGACAATTTGCCTAAGTATGATGCCGAAGGAAAAGCCTACACTTACACGATCCAAGAAGAAAATGTTCCAGGATACACCAGTGAAATCAATGATTATGACCTAGTCAACACCTATCTCAATACCGAAACGACAGAAGTATCAGGAACAAAGACATGGAATGACTACGACAACAAGTTCAATACCCGCCCTGAAAGCATCACTGTCAAGCTGATGCAAAACGGCGAAAAATACGCAGAAAAAATCGTAAAAGCCGATAAAAAAGGCAACTGGACCTATCGCTTTGATAAGCTGCCAAAATACGATGCCGAAGGAAAAGCCTATACCTACACGATCCAAGAAGGAAAAGTTCCAGATTACACCACCAAAATAAATGGCTATAACTTAGTCAACACTTATACAGGGCCAGAGACACCAAAAACACCGAGTGATCCTAAAAAGCCAGATACTTCTAAACAATCGGAAGATGACAACAAGAATGACGCAAACCATGCGACTACTGAAAAACGATTGCCTAAGACAAACGAGCGCTCTTCTTATGAGTGGAGTATTCTTGGAAGTATTTTACTCGTTACAAGCGTTGGCATACTTTATCGACGAAAACATAGTTAACCAATCAAAACTTTGCCCTGACTTCTAACAGATAAGCAGGGCAAAGTTTTTTTAAAAGTATAGGACTTATTTAAGACCTGCGACAAAACTTTGGCTGAAATCCATTGTAAATGGTAAACTAAAATTAAGGGGGGATCCTATGGTTTGGCTATTGCTACTACTGCTTATTTTTGGTTTTTTGGTGTACTATGTTTATCGCACGTCTGTTTTGAAAAAGGGCGTACGTTATTTTGTTTCGGCGATCATTATGCGAAACAATGAATGGTATGAAAAAGAAGGCAGAAAGAAACTGGGGATTCCATACAAAGAGCGGATCGCAACAAAGAGTTCAGCTTTTTGGACACAAGGTTCGGAATGTACGGTAACGACCGCTGATGATCTGATCCTGACAGCGGAAGTCTTCGATCAGTGTGCAAAAACGTGGGTGATTTGCTTGCATGGGTATCGCAGTGATGGGCAAGCAGACTGTCAAGAGGCGGCTGAGAAATTCTGGTCTGCTGGTTACAATGTTTTAGTTCCTGATTTGCGTGGACATGGCCGCAGTGAAGGCAAAGAGATCGGTTTAGGGTGGCTAGATCGGATGGATCTGCTTTTGTGGATCGATAAGATTTTGGAAAAAGACCCACAAACACAAATCTTCCTCTATGGTTTAGGAATGGGGGCTGCGACCTTGCTGCTGGCTAGTGGAGAAGTCATGCCGGTGCAAGTAGTTGGGTTGATCTCAGACAGCAGCTATACGTCCGTTTACAGTGCGATCCGATCAAGCTTACCGCAATTTTCTCGGTTACCGATCAAACGCTTTTTGCGCTTAGCGAATCGCTATAGCAAACAATTAGTCGGTTATCCCTTCTTGCAGATCTCGGTGACCCGACAAGTCGGCAGCAACCATTTACCTGTGCTGTTTTTACAAGGAGAAAAAGATTCGTTTCTTTCGGAAAAAGAGATCAATACTTTAATGGAGGCAACAGCTGGACCGAAACAAAAAGTCCTCTTTGCGAATATGGGACATTTACAGGCAGTGAAAGATGCACCAGAATATTGGCCAACCGTTTTGCAATTCATTGAGAATATCAAACAAAATACAGACATTGTCTGATAGAAAGGAAGAAAGCAATGGAAATCAAAGAAGAAAATAAACGTTTTGCTTTGTATGATGGAGAAAAAGAGGTGGGAGAAATCACATGGCAAGAAACGCCAGATGATGTTCTAGAAGTAGACCACACCTTCGTCAACCCTGATTATCGCGGCCAGCAATTGGCGCAAAAATTACTCAAAGCGGTTGTTGAAAAAGCACGACGGGAAGAGAAAAAAATTATGCCTGTCTGCTCCTTTGCGGTCAAAGAGTTCAAAGAAAAACCAGAATACGATGACGTACTCGTTCGCTGATTTGAACGAAAACAATCTATGAGAAAAAGGCTGTCAGAAAGGACAGTCTTTTTTTAAACCGTCCTGCAACGGTCAATGACAAAAAGAGAGTAGTAATTTCCAGCGGAAAATGCTAAAATGGAAAGGACGACTTTAGCAAGCAAGGAGGAGCTAACGTGTATAACATCTTATTAACTGCTGTGATCGTTATTTCGATTTTAATGGTCATTACGATCATGATGCAGCCTAGCAAGCAAAATAGTGCAGCTAGTGCCTTTACTGGCGGTGCAGATCAATTGTTTGGTAAGCAAAAAGCCCGTGGATTTGAAGCGGTGATGCAGCGTTCAACGGCCATTTTAGGTTTTGTTTGGATGGTCTTGCTCTTTATTTTGGCTTTTCTTTCATCAAACTAATCACTTTGTTAGCGAACCTCTCGTAAAGAGAGGTTTTTTTCTTTTTAACGGGAAGATTTTGATCGCATTTGTCGAAGTATTCTTGCTAACTATGGTAGAATTGGACGTGAGGTGAAAGGAAACATGAAAACATTTAATCAACCAAAACCGGTTTTTGCTGAACACGGCAAACGAGCGGTCATTTTGTTCCATGCCTATTCAGGCAGTCCTAACGATGTGCGCATGCTTTGTCGTTCGTTAGAACAAAAAGACTACACGGTTTATACACCGATGTTTACTGGACATGGTACACCGAATCCAGATGATATCTTAAATCAAGGAATGACTGTTTGGCAGCAGGATGCTGCGGATGCAGTTGCTTATGTGAAAGAAAAAGGCTATGAGGAAGTTGCCGTTCTTGGACTTTCGATGGGTGGGATTTTAGCGATGGATCGTTTGACGCAAGACCCAACATTGATGGGCGGCGGTCTTTTTTGCTCACCGTTATTTGAAACCAAGAACGAAGTACCAGTCAATTTTGAAAAGTATGCGGAAATGGTCATACCCTACGCTGATTTAGATGAGGCGACCCAAAAAGAAATCTTGGCAGAAGTCCCTCGTAAGGTCAGAGAACAACTGCAAGGAATCGAAACAGTCGGACAAACCACGGCTGAGCATTTAGGAAAAATCGAGCGCCCAATCTTCTTGGCGCAAGCAGGAAGGGACCAAATGATCGATCCACAGACGGTTTTCAAAACCGCAGCGGCATTGTCCCATGTTCCCTATACGCTTCAATGGTATCCTCAAAGTGGTCATGTGGTGACGGTTGGACCAGAACGGAAAAAATTAGAGCAGGATGTGTTTGCTTTCTTAGAAACACTTGCTTGGAAAGAGTGAGTTATGACAGAAACGATTAAAACAAAAATCATTCAGTTTCTCGAAGAAAGCCGTAAAAAAAGTTTTTCAATGGAAGAAATTGCTGAAGGTCTAGGACTTCAAAAAAGTACAGACTTTAAGAATCTTGTCCAGACAGTAGCGGCGATGGAACGAGAAGGCAGTGTGATTTTTAACAAAAAAGGCAAAGTGAAATTACCGATGAAACGAGTGTTTGTGGAAGGAACCTTCCGTGCCAACGAGCGGGGCTTCGGCTTTGTCACGTTGGATGAAGAAGAAGACGATATTTATATTCCTAAAGAAGCAACAGGCTATGCCATGGACGGCGATACCGTTGCTGTGGACATCGTGCACGTTGCGGATCCTTTTTCAGATCGCGGCGCAGAGGGAAAGGTCGTAGAGATCAAACAACGGGCCATCAGTCAGTTGGTCGGCGAGTTTACATTATTTGACGAAAAAGAGATCGAAGAATCGGATCTATATGGCGTTGTTCAACCTAAAGATAAAAAACTAAGCGATTTAAAGGTGTTTATCGGCGCCCAAGGAATTCGTCCAGTAGACGGCAGCATCGTGATCGTTGAGATCAGCCATTACCCAGAAAAAGGCTATTCGAAAAGCTTAGAGGGGTTGATCACAAAAGTTGTGGGGCATAAAAACGATCCTGGAATGGATATTTTATCGATCGTCGTGGCGAATGGGATTCCCACAAAATTTGAGGAAGAAACCTTGACAGCGGCAGATGCAGTCCCAGATACGATCGATCCTGCTGACTTTCCAGAACGACGGGATTTGCGAGATCAACAGATCGTAACGATCGATGGAGCGGATGCCAAAGATTTGGATGATGCGGTGACGGTAAAAGCATTGCCTGACGGCAGCTTCTATTTGGGCGTGCATATCGCCGATGTTTCTTATTATGTGACAGAAAACAGTGCGTTGGACAAAGAAGCTTTTGAGCGGGGAACGAGTGTCTATCTAACGGATCGAGTGATCCCGATGATCCCACAACGTTTATCAAACGGGATCTGTTCGTTGAATCCGAATGTCCCAAGGTTGGCCATGAGCTGTGAAATGTGGATCAACCAAGAGGGGATCGTCACGGATTACAATATTTTCCAAAGTATTATTCAAACAAGTGCCCGCATGACTTATCAGGCAGTCAATCAAATTATTGAAGACAATGATCCGCAAACCAGCAAAGAATATGCGAAACTAGTACCGATGTTCCATGATATGGCCGCCTTGCATCACGTGTTAGAAACGATGCGGATCAAGCGTGGGGCAGTTTCTTTTGAAGACCGCGAAGCGAAAGTCTTGGTCGATGGAGAAGGACACCCGCAAGAAATCGTTCTGCGAGAACGTGGCGTCGGCGAACGATTGATCGAATCATTCATGTTGGCAGCCAATGAAACCGTGGCGCGCCATTTCAATCGGAAGCATTTACCATTTATTTATCGGATCCATGAGGAACCAAAAGAAGAGAAAATGCGTCGCTTCTTTGATTTTGCTTCTGCTTTAGGGATTGTAGTCAAACAAACCAACGGCTCGATCTCACCAAAACAACTGCAAAAAGTGGTTGAAGATGTCGCAGATAAGCCAGAGGCAATGGTTGTCAATACGATGCTGCTCAGAAGTATGCAGCAAGCGAAGTATTCAGAAGAAAACGTCGGCCACTATGGTTTGGCAGCGGAAGATTATACCCACTTCACGTCACCGATCCGTCGGTACCCCGACTTGATCGTGCATCGCTTGATTCGTTCTTACAGTGAAGATGTCTCTGAAGTCAACCAAAACAAATGGGCTGAAATCTTGCCTGACATCGCAATGCACAGCTCCCAAATGGAACGACGAGCAGTCGATGCAGAAAGAGAAGTCGATGCGCTTAAAAAAGCTGAGTATATGGCCGATAAAGTAGGAGAAGAGTTTGACGGTATCATCAGTTCCGTCGTTAAGTTTGGCTTGTTTATTGAATTGCCTAACACGATTGAAGGGCTGATCCATATCAATAATCTGAAGCAAGATTACTTCCATTATTTGGAAAACCATCTGGCACTTGTAGGTGAACGGACAGGCTTGACCTTTAAAATTGGTCAAAAAGTTCGTATCAAAGTCGTGAAAGCTGATCCTGAAACAAGAGAGATCGATTTCGAATTGGTAGCAGCAGAAGAAGTCGAAAAACTGCAAGCACCAAAAGCTAACAAACGAAACAACCATCAAAAAAATGAAGCGAACCGTCGCGGGAAAAAGCAACGCAACCCTGAGAAAAACCAAGGGAAACGCTTTGAACAAACCGGTAAAGGCAAATCAAAGAAAGCTGGCAAACTGAAAAAGAAAAAACCTTTTTATAAAGGAATCAAGAAAAAATAATTGGAGGGATGGCCCGTGCCTAAAGGAGAAGGGAAATTAATCGCCCAAAACAAAAAGGCCCGCCATGATTACACGATCCTCGATACGATCGAAGCGGGGATCGTCTTACAGGGAACAGAGATCAAAGCGATCCGTAACAGTCGGATCAATTTGAAAGACGGCTTTGTACGCATTCGCAATGGTGAGGCATTCTTAGTCAATGTGCATATCAGCCCATACGAGCAAGGAAACATTTTTAATCATGATCCACTACGGACAAGAAAACTGTTACTGCATAAAAAGCAGATTGCTCGTCTGATTGGCGAAACAAAAAATACAGGCATGACGATCGTTCCGTTAAAGGTGTATATCAAGGATGGTTATGCCAAAGTTTTGATTGGTTTAGCGAAAGGAAAACGCGAATATGACAAGCGGGAATCCTTGAAGCGCAAAGATCAAGAAAGACAAATTGACCGAGTTCTTAGAAATTTCTAATTTTCTAAGAACTTCTTTTAGAATCCGATAGAGGTTATTGCTTTGAAAATCGCGCTAAATTTGGTAGCATTTAAGGGAAAGCTGTTGATATAACAGGCTTTTTCTTCCACATAGCGACACGGGGATTTTTCATTTAATTTAGGATTTTTGGCATTGTGAGTTTTTTGTCTAATTTTCTTGAAAATGCTTTGAAATTTTCCATTCGTGGTGGTATGATACCGATTGTTATGAGAGGAAACGCATTGTAACACCAGATTTTTTTCTGGAGATGACAGGAAAAGAGGTGAGAAAGATTGGAAGATAAATCGCTTATGTTTCATATCGGTCCTATATGGTTTGATGGAACTGTAGCTATGATGACAATCATTTCTTGTATTATTGTTTTTTTGGTGGTCTTTATTTGTACACGTAATCTGCAAATGAAACCGAAAGGGAAGCAGAACTTCATTGAATGGGTCATTGACTTTGTTCGCGGTATCGTAGCGGACAATCTACCAGGATCTCAAGTGAACAACTTTCATTTGCTCGGTGTAACAATGTTTCTTTTTGTGTTTGTGGCAAATGAGATCGGGTTAGTCACAAAAATCGTGACGACAGATGACATTACCTTATGGAAAAGTCCGACAGCAGACCCGTTTGTTACACTGACACTCGCACTTATGGTTATTTCCTTGACACATTTCTTTGGGATCAAGTCGTTGGGCTTCAAAAATTACTTGATCAATTCGTACTTGAAACCGGTGGGGTTCTTATTGCCGCTAAAAATCATCGAAGAATTTACGAATGTCATCACGTTAGGCTTGCGTTTATATGGAAATATATTCGCGGGAGAAGTGTTATTAGGATTGATTGCCAACATGTTTATTAGTCTTGGTTGGTGGTCATTGCCGATCGTGATGCCGCTAGAAATGATCTGGATTGGCTTCTCGCTCTTTATTGGAGCGATCCAAGCTTATGTATTTGTTACATTGACCATGGTATTTATGAGCCACAAAATCGTGGCAGAACATTAATCGAATCGACATACAATTAGGAGGAAAAAAGAATGAACTTTATTGGAGCAGGATTAGCAATTATCGGAGCAGCAATTGGTGCAGGGTATGGTAACGGACAAGTAATCGCAAAAACGATCGAATCAATGGCACGCCAACCTGAAATGTCAGGTCAACTACGTTCAACAATGTTTATCGGGGTAGCGTTAGTCGAAGCTGTACCGATTCTAGGGGTAGTTATCGCGCTGTTATTAGTCTTCCGATAAGACAAGCACGAAAAGGCAGAAACGAACAATTGCACTCGTTTTTGCTTTTTTCTAATGAAACAATGACTTTCAGAAAGGAAGAATCGTTATGCTAAATCAGTTGGTTATAGCGGAAGTTCAAAATCCAATGCTTGGCAATATTATCGTTGTCAGCGGATCAATTCTTCTATTGCTATTCTTATTGAAACATTTTGCATGGGATGCCATCAGCAGCATGATGCAAAAACGGGAAGATAAAATCGCCAATGATTTGGATTCAGCGGAACAATCACGCTTGAATGCAGCAAAATTAGAAAAAGAACGCCAAGAAAAATTGGCACGTTCTCATTCTGAAGCTGCGGAGATCATCAAGAGCGCCAAAGATAGCGGGGAATTGAGTCGGCAAAATATTTTGAGCGAGACCAAAGAAGAAGTGGCTCGTTTGAAAGAAAAAGCAAACTCAGATATCACCCTTGAAAAAGAAACTGCGTTAAAAGAAGTGAAAGATGATGTTGCAGAACTTTCGCTTCAAATCGCAGAAAAAATCTTAGGCCGCGAATTGACTCCCGAAAATCATGAATCCCTAATCAATCAATATATCGAAGGATTGGGTTCAGTTAATGAAACTCGATAAATTTACAGTGGGAAAACGCTATGGAAAAGCCTTGTTCGAATTGGCGATGGAAGAACAGCGCTTGACAGAAGTTTACCAAGAATTAATGACCTTGCGTCAGATTTATCAAGAGATTCCAACATTCGGTCAGATCGTGACGGATAACCGCTTGGATCTCCATGAAAAAAGACAATTAGTCGATCAATTGCTGAAGGGCTTTGAAGGCTTGGTCAGAAATTTCTTAGAGATCGTTTATGAATATGATCGCATGGATGATCTATTGCTGATCATTGATGAATACGAACGTCGTTACGATGAATATCAAGGTCTTGTTCTCGGAACGATCACAACGGCTGTTGCTTTGTCAGCAGAACAAAAAAGCAAAATCGAAAAGCAAATCGCCGATAAGCTTGGGTACAAGCAGGCACAATTGAAAGAAACGGTCGATCCAACGATTTTAGGCGGAGTCATCGTTGAAGCAAATCATCAAGTGATCGACGGTAGTATTAAGAGCCAACTGGATTATCTGCGACAAAAAATCGGCAGATAAACAAGAGATAAGAGGTGAATCGGATGGCCATCAAAGCAGAAGAAATTAGTGCCTTGATCAAAGAGCAAATTAAAAATTATCAGAACGAACTTTCTGTAGAAGAAATCGGTACTGTCACATATGTTGGGGACGGGATCGCCCGCGCCCACGGTTTAGAAAATGCCATGAGTGGAGAACTGCTTGAGTTTTCAAACGGTTCTTATGGGATGGCACAAAACTTAGAATCAAACGATGTCGGTATCATCATCCTAGGTGATTTTGAAACCATTCGTGAAGGAGACAAAGTAAAACGAACCGGTAAAATCATGGAAGTTCCTGTCGGCGATGCATTAATTGGCCGGGTAGTAAACCCATTAGGGCAACCGATCGATGGCTTAGGTCCGATCGAAACAGACAAATCACGCCCAGTTGAAGCAGCTGCACCAGGTGTAATGCAACGGAAATCCGTATCGGAACCAATGCAAACAGGGTTGAAAGCTATTGATGCTTTAGTGCCAATCGGACGTGGCCAACGGGAATTAGTCATCGGTGACCGGAAAACCGGGAAAACAACGATTGCGATCGATGCGATCATCAACCAAAAAGGGCAAGACATGATCTGTATCTATGTCGCTATTGGTCAGAAAGACTCAACGGTTCGTGCACAAGTAGAAACATTACGCCGTTACGGTGCACTTGATTACACGATCGTTGTTTCAGCAGGTGCTTCACAACCAGCACCATTGCTTTACATCGCACCTTATGCTGGGGCAGCAATGGGAGAAGAATTCATGTATAACGGCAAACATGTTTTGATCGTCTTTGATGACTTATCAAAACAAGCAGTCGCTTACCGTGAACTTTCTCTCCTTCTACGCCGTCCGCCAGGTCGTGAAGCATACCCAGGGGATGTCTTCTACTTGCACTCTCGTTTATTGGAACGTGCAGCGAAATTAAGTGATGAACTAGGTGGCGGATCAATGACGGCACTGCCATTCGTTGAAACGCAAGCGGGGGATATCTCAGCCTATATCCCAACCAACGTGATTTCTATCACAGATGGACAAATTTTCTTAGAAAATGACCTGTTCTATTCAGGTGTGCGTCCTGCCGTAGCGGCTGGATTGTCCGTTTCACGGGTTGGTGGTTCTGCACAGATCAAAGCGATGAAGAAAGTTGCTGGAACCTTGCGTTTGGACTTGGCAAGTTACCGCGAGCTAGAAGCCTTCACACAATTTGGGTCTGATCTAGATGCTGCGACACAAGCCAAATTAAACCGCGGTCGTCGCACCGTTGAAATCTTAAAGCAAAAACTACATGAACCATTGGCAGTCGAAAAACAAGTCGTGATTCTTTATGCGTTGACGCATGGATTCATTGATAGTGTACCTGTCAATAAACTATTGGACTTTGAAGCAGAATTATTTGAGTATATCGAAGCAAACGCAGCAACGATTTTTGAAACCATTCGGACAACGAAAGACTTGCCAGAAGAAAGCTTGTTAGATGACACCATTAAAGCATTCAAAGATATTTTCATGGCATCCAACAGTTCTCGGGTGACACCGCAAGATAAAATATCGACAATGCAAAACGCATAAAAGAGGTGAGAGAAAATGGCTGCTTCATTAAATGAAATCAAGCAACGAATTGCCTCAACAAAGAAAACCAGCCAAATCACAAAGGCCATGCAAATGGTTTCAGCTGCAAAATTAACAAAATCTGAAGCTCATTCGAAACAGTTTCAAGTGTATGCCAACAAAGTACGTGAAATCGTTACGCATTTGACTGCGCAGCAGCTTTCCGATCTTGCAGGTTCTGGTCCTAAAGATGGTGTGAACTATAACAGTATGTTGGTTAGTCGTCCGGTCAAACGCACAGGCTATATCGTCATCACTTCTGATGGCGGTCTAGTGGGCGGCTATAATAGTTCCATCTTAAAACAAATGATGACCATGCTGGATGAAGATCATGCAAAAGAAGAAGAGTATGTCATGATTGCCATTGGTGCAACTGGCGCTGACTTTTTCAAAGCACGGGGCATCAATTTGGCGTACGAGTTAAGAAACCTTTCGGATCAACCAAGCTTTGATGAGGTACGTAAAATCGTAACATTGGCAACCACGATGTACCAAAACGAGGTCTTCGATGAATTATATGTGTGTTATAACCATCACATCAATTCATTGACTAGCCAATTTCGTGTGGAGAAAATGTTGCCGATATCCGATTTAGATCCTGAAGAAGCCGAAAGTTATGAACAAGAATACTTGTTTGAACCTTCCAGAGAAGCGATTTTGAATCAATTACTGCCTCAATACGCTGAAAGCTTGATTTATGGTGCGATTGTTGACGCAAAAACAGCCGAGCATGCTGCCGGAATGACAGCGATGAAAACAGCAACAGATAATGCCAAAAATATTATTGGGGACTTGACGATCTCATACAACCGAGCGCGCCAAGGAGCGATCACCCAAGAAATTACTGAAATTGTGGCGGGGGCATCCGCGTTAGAATAGTTTCAAGAACGAATGGAGGAATACGAATGAGTTCAGGCAAGATTGTTCAAGTCATTGGTCCCGTTGTTGACGTGGAATTCTCTCTAGACCAATCATTACCAGATATCAACAATGCGTTGATTGTTTACAAAAAAGATGAGCAGAAAACAAAAGTTGTGTTAGAAGCTGCCTTAGAACTTGGCGACGGCGTTATCCGTACGATTGCCATGGAATCAACAGATGGCTTACAACGAGGAATGGAAGTAATCGATACAGGCGCCTCCATCTCTGTTCCAGTTGGGACAGAAACATTAGGACGGGTATTTAATGTCTTAGGGGATACCATCGATTTAGAAGCACCATTTCCTGAAGAGGCACCCCGCAGTGGGATTCACAAAAAAGCACCTGACTTTGATGAATTGTCAACAAGTACGGAGATCCTTGAAACTGGGATCAAAGTCATTGATTTGTTAGCTCCTTATTTAAAAGGGGGGAAAGTTGGACTTTTCGGTGGTGCCGGTGTTGGTAAAACCGTCTTGATCCAAGAATTGATCCACAACATCGCCCAAGAGCATGGTGGGATCTCTGTCTTCACAGGTGTTGGTGAACGGACACGTGAAGGAAATGACCTTTATAATGAAATGAAAGAATCTGGCGTTATCGAAAAAACAGCCATGGTGTTTGGACAAATGAATGAACCACCAGGTGCCCGGATGCGGGTAGCCTTGACTGGTTTGACATTAGCCGAGTACTTCCGTGATGTGGAAGGACAAGACGTGCTCTTGTTTATCGATAATATCTTCCGCTTCACTCAAGCAGGTTCAGAAGTATCTGCCTTACTAGGTCGGATGCCGTCTGCCGTTGGGTATCAGCCAACATTAGCAACTGAGATGGGGCAATTACAAGAACGGATCACATCGACGAAAAAAGGTTCCGTTACATCTATTCAAGCCATCTATGTCCCTGCCGATGACTATACAGACCCGGCACCTGCGACTGCTTTTGCCCATTTGGATGCAACAACCAACTTGGAACGTAAATTGACCGAACAAGGGATCTATCCTGCCGTTGATCCACTGGCGTCTTCTTCTAGTGCGTTAGCACCTGAAATCGTTGGTGAAAAACATTATGAAGTAGCGACTGAAGTACAGCATGCGTTGCAACGTTATCGGGAATTACAAGACATCATCGCCATCTTAGGGATGGATGAACTGTCTGATGATGAAAAAACTTTAGTTGCCCGCGCACGCCGCATTCAATTCTTCTTGTCACAAAACTTCCACGTAGCGGAACAGTTTACGGGACAACCTGGTTCTTATGTGCCAGTTGAAGAAACCATCAAAGGATTTGCAGAGATTCTTGAAGGAAAATATGATGATCTTCCAGAAGAAGCCTTCCGTAGTGTTGGACGAATTGAAGATGTCATTGAAAAAGCGAAAAAAATTGGCTATTAATTAACCAGCCTTGAAGAAAGAGGGGAACCTCATGGATCAATTTTTAACAGTCAATGTGGTGACACCTGCTGGTTTGGTTTACGATCATCACGCGAAAATCGTGGTTGCACGTACGACAGATGGCGAGATCGGTATTTTGCCGCATCATGCCCCAATCATCGTTCCTTTGACGATTGATGAAGTTCGGGTCAAACGGATCGATTCAGATACCCACGTCGACTGGGTCGCTGTCAACGGCGGTATATTAGAAGTGCGAGACAATGTTGTCTCGATCGTAGCTGATAGTGCGGAACGTGATCGCGACATCGACGTTTCACGTGCAGAAAGAGCAAAACAGCGTGCAGAACGCCAAATCGAAGAAGCCAAACAAGTCGAGGATATCGACCAGCTTCGGCGCGCAACGGTTGCTTTGCACCGCGCCATCAATCGAATCAACGTGTCAAAACATTCCTAAAAAACAAGGGCTCTTCGACATTTAGTGTTGGTAGAGAAAGATACAACTGAAAATTTAGTCATAACCAGTTAGGCAGAGTGCTTAACTGGTTTTTGTTTTACTTGGAAGATCAATCCTTGAATGAGATAAATTCTTGCTCGAAAGTTATGGAAATTTCGATAGCCGTAGGCTACTCGTTTTATCACTTTTATCTTGTTGTTTGTTCCTTCTAATGCACCATTACTATACCTGGTTTTTAAAGCATATTGAATCCCTAATTTGTATTTATTTAAAAACGTCAGCTTCTTACAAAACCATTGTGGGAGGCGTTGATCTAAGCTGTTGATCGTATCGAAAAAGCTTTGGCTGTCCTTGTGTTTAAGGTGATAGAGGAGGAGCTGACAGGTCTCGTAAGCCCTTGTTAATTGCTCGTCATAACTCAAAAGTTCATCGACGATCGCTTTTTGCGTCATTGGTCTACGAAAGGATCGATCATATTGATAATTGGAACTATCCAGATCATAGGCATGCTTAAGGAGTAATTTCCAGAATCGCTTCAATCGTCGATACTTTGTCGGTTCCGTTTTTTGAAAGCTATTCATTGTTTTAATTCGCAACTGATTTAACGCACGAGTGATTTGTTGGACAATGTGAAAGCGATCGGTCACGATTTTGGCGTTTGGGAAGACCGCCTTTACAAGTTCAAAATAAGGGGCATTCATATCCATCACGACGTATTTCACGTTCGCTCGTGCTTTTCGAGTGAATTTAAGGAAATATGGTTTTAAGAAAGCCAGGCGACGATTCTCCAATACACCGATTAATTGCTGGGTCTGCCCATTCATAAAGACAAAACTCATTTTTCCACTGCAGGACTTCATCGATTTGAACTCGTCAAAACAAAGGACCGAAGGTAATGTATCAAAACGAGGATGATACGTTTTTAAACAGGTGTGTAGGACACGCAGAACGGTTACGTCAGAGACAAAATAGCGATCGGCAATTTCTTTTCTTGTTGTATTCTTCGCCAGTTCCAAGGCAATTTGAACCTTTAATTCCTTTGAAAGATAGCAGTTTTCATCCACCAAATTGGTCTGAGCGTTGAATGTCGACTGACATTCTTTACAGTAAAAGCGCGTACGTACCAAGCGTAATTCTGTTTTGATGTCTCGATAAGGCAAAAGTTGGACTTTTGTTTTATGTGAGCCATTCTTGATGATTTGTCCTTCATTTTTGATACCACATTTACGGCAATGGCTTGGTATATAGCTAAGTTTGGCATGGATAAGATTGGTGCGAAACCCCTCTTCTTCTATAGTCTCTAACCATTCTTCTTCGAAGAATAAATTTTCATCTGTTAAACCTAACAAGTTTCTAGTACAATGATCCATGGAGATATCCTTTCTTGGTGTGGTTTTGTTTTAGTCGACTAAATTCTACCAGTTAGGCTATCTCTTTTTCTATCTTTTTTTACAAAAAAAGTGTCAGTAGAAAATCCGTAGATTTTCCACCAACACTAAATATTGTAGAACCAAAACAAGGGCATCTTGCCTTTGTTTTTTTGTTTCTTCAAGAAAACGTTTTAAAAACTTTTTAAAGTCTTTTCATGAAGGTTTCAAGAAAGATTATTTTTTATCTTGACATCTTTGTGGTATGATAGGAATGTTCAATTATGAAAAAAGGAGCAGGAAGTATGCAAGTGTATGGAATTGATGCAATCATTCGAATCGTGAGTCATTTAGCGTTCATCTATTTAGCATTTTGGGCATTGCAATCTGTGCGGATCGATGCTTTTTTTAAAGCTTTACGAACGACTCAGATACGAATGGTCATGGTGTTTCTTGCGATTGCATTAGGCTACACCGCCAGTACTTTTTTCCTTGAGTTGATTGCGCTATGTCGTAATTTATTTTTAACAGGTTTTTAAGAATTTCATTAATATATGCAAAAACACCGAATATTATGCTATAATTGGCAAGATTTGTGTGAGTCACTGCATTATTTGGAGGGAACATAAATGGAAGAGATGATCGTTCAAGGTGGTAATCGATTAACTGGAACAGTGAAGATCGAAGGGGCAAAAAATGCTGTTCTACCTATCTTAGCGGCAAGCTTATTAGCGGAAGAAGGAACAACGACATTAACAAATGTACCGATCCTTTCCGATGTATTAACAATGAAAGAAGTGATTCGGCATTTAAATGTCGCAATCGATTTTGAAGAAGAAAACAACACAATGACGATCGATGCGTCACAAGAATTAGCAATCGAAGCACCGTATGAGTATGTGAGCCAAATGCGCGCTTCAATCGTAGTCATGGGGCCTTTGTTAGCTCGTAATGGACATGCCAAAGTGGCAATGCCTGGCGGCTGTGCAATCGGCAAACGACCAATTGATTTACATTTGAAGGGATTTCAAGCACTAGGCGCGCAAATCATCCAAAAAGATGGATACATAGAAGCGATCGCCGATGAGTTAAAAGGCAATAGCATTTACTTGGATTTCCCAAGTGTCGGCGCAACGCAAAATATCATGATGGCTGCCGTAAAAGCTAAAGGCATCACCATCATCGAAAACGTCGCTCGTGAGCCAGAAATCGTTGATTTAGCAAACATTTTGAATAAAATGGGTGCCAAGGTCTTTGGTGCAGGAACCGAAACGATGCGTATTGAAGGTGTCGAACACCTGCATGCAGTAGATCATTCGATCGTGCAAGACCGTATCGAAGCAGGAACCTTTATGGTTGCAGCAGCGATGACTCAAGGAGACGTTATTATTAAAGATGCGATCTCAGAGCACAATCGTCCATTGATTTCAAAATTGATCGAAATGGGTGCAGAAGTGACTGAAGTCGCTGAAGGGATTCGTGTGGTCGGACCAGAACGCTTGAAAGCGACTGATGTAAAAACGATGCCACATCCAGGTTTTCCTACGGACATGCAAGCGCAAATGTCTGCTATTCAATTATTAGCGCAAGGAACGAGTGTTGTGAATGAAACGGTATTTGAGAATCGTTTCCAACATTTAGAAGAAATGCGTCGCATGAATGCCCATGTAAAAATTGACGGCAACGTTGCAGTGATCGAAGGCGGTCATGAATTACAAGGTGCGCTGGTCTATGCGACAGATTTACGTGCCGCAGCAGCGTTGATTTTATTAGGTTTGCGTTCAACGGGACGGACGCGTGTTCGCAATCTAAAATATTTGGATCGCGGCTACTACAAATTCCACGAAAAATTGCAACAATTAGGGGCATCTGTTGAACGAGTTTCTGACGCAGTAGAAGAAGTCGTACCAGTTAACGCCTAATAGGAGTAGGAGAGAAAAAAGTGAAGTTGAACCGTTATATTTTAACTAGCTTGATAAAAATTTTAATCGTCATTTTATTAGCTATTTTATTGTTCCTAGCAGGAACGATGATTGGTTATGGAGTGATCGGTGACGGCAGTCCTTTTAAAGTATTCTCTCCAAGTCTTTGGAATCATATCTTTGAGTTTATGAAATAAACCATAACTAGGACTTACGCCACGTGCTGAGTCCTAGTTTTTTCTATCTATCTTTACTGAATCGTACGCTAAAAAGAAAGGCTGGCAAGGAATGAGTAAACTTTTGATCGGCTTTGTTCGTTTCTATCAACGTTTTATTTCCCCATTATTTCCTCCTAGCTGTCGTTATTATCCGACTTGCTCAGGATACATGATCCAAGCCATCCAAGTCCATGGAGCAGCCAAAGGAGGCTTGATGGGGGTAGCTCGTATCTTACGCTGCCATCCCTTTGTAAAAGGCGGAATAGATTACGTACCCCAGACGTTTACTTTAAAACGAAATGCGAAAGACAAAGTCAAACCAACGTACCGTTATCGGAAAAGTTAAAAGGAATCAACAGAAATATAAAAAAGGAGCCAAAAAGCCATGATTCGTCCAATCGCCCCTAATGAAGCGTATCCTTGGGCGTTGCTGCTGGATGCAGATCCTGATAAAGCAGTCGTAGAAAGCTATCTATATAATAGCCAAACACTTGTTTATGAAGAAGCTGGAGAAATGATTGGTGTGCTAGTTTATCAAAATCAAGGCAAGAACTGGGAGATCATGAATGTAGCCGTTTCGCCAGAAAAGCAAGGAATGGGCATCGGTCGTCAATTGCTGCAAGCTGCCGAAGAAGCGATCCTCAGTCAGCGCCTCGGGGCAAAACGGCCGATCGTAGTGATCAAAACTGGTAGTCTGCCCTCTGCAGCCTTGACTTTGTACCAAAAGCAAGGCTATGTTGAAAAAGAGTGGGTGAAGAATTATTTCACCACCCACTATGTCGAACCGATTTTTGAGAATGGGCAGCAGCTGTTCGATCAAGTGATTTTGGAAAAACAACTCTAATGGATGAAGAGACAGTCTAAGTGAATGAGACTGTTTTTTTTCTTGTCCTCGGAAATCGCTTTCTTCAAGCGCTGACTTGCGGTAAAATAGACAGTATCAGAATAATAAAGGATTGAGGGAAAAAAATGGCGATTTTAGTCTTTGATATGGGTGGTTCAGCAGTAAAATATGGCGTCTGGGCACAAGATTCTTTGGTGAGTAAAGGGAAGTTCGCTACTCCAAATACTTGGGAGGAAATGAAAGAACAGCTGCAGCAAGTGAGGGCAAGCGTAGATGAAGAGATTGAAGGCGTTGGAATCAGTGCGCCAGGTGCGGTCAATGCACAAGAACGGCGGATCGACGGCATTAGTGCGATCCCTTATATCCATGGGTTTGATATTTACTCAGAACTCGAAGCAGCGTTTGGGGTACCCGTAACCATCGAAAATGATGCCAATTGCGCTGGGATGGCTGAGTTTTATCAAGGAGCGGGCAAAGAGTATCAGCAAGCAGCCTTCGTTGTGATCGGAACAGGCGTTGGCGGTACCCTGTTTCAAAATGGTGAGCTAGTCCGTGGGGCACATTTATACGGTGGCGAATTTGGGTTGATGATCCTAGATCAAGGCAAAACATTTTCGCAACTAGGGACAGCGGTTCAGATGGCCTGGCGGTATTGTGATCGGATCGGAGTGGATCGAACGACGATTACCGGTGAAGAGGTCTTTCAACGTGCAGAAGATGGCGATGCCATTGCGATCGAGGAAGTCAATAAATTTTACAACTATTTAGCACAAGGACTGTTCAGTATTCAGTTTGCTTTTGATCCTGAAGTGATCATTATCGGCGGTGGTGTCAGTGCCAAAAAAGGCTTGTTAGAAGAAGTTGACCAGCGCTTGAAAAAAATGTTGGCGGATCAAGCATTAAATGATTTCGTCCCACTGATCAAGTTATGTGACTATCGCAATGATGCCAATTTAGTTGGGGCGGCGGCAAATTTTCAAGCATTGTATCCACGAAATAGCCGCTAACATGAGGATGTAATGTTTTCAAACGTCCGTTTGAAGAAAAAAGTATCAAATCAAAGCGTATCGGAAGCAAGCAAAGGGGAAAAACCTTTGCTTGCTTTTCTTTTTATCCAAAAATTAGAAAAGCGATTCCATTGTTGCTGGATCAATGTTTTAAAAGCACCATTTTTTATCGGCGAAAAAAATAAATTCTGAATAGGTGAAATATTCTGATAATTCGTTGACATTTCCTAGATTTTTCAGTATATTGGATAACATATTCAGGGGAAGTAAAGGAGAGGAAAATTATGAAAAAGAAATTTGCATTTTTGTTTGCGAGTTTGTTTTTATTGACAGCTTGTAGTGCAGGACCAACAGGTGGACCAACGGATAGCAGTGGTGCTGCTGAAGGTGGCAATAAACAAGAGGGAGATACCATTAAGATTGGTGCCAACTTAGAATTGTCTGGAGCAGTTGCTGCTTATGGGACGGCTGAAAAAGAGGGGATCGACTTGGCAGTCGAAGAAATCAATGCTGCCGGCGGCGTTCTTGGAAAACAAATTGAAATCATTTCGAAAGATAACAAATCAGATAACAATGAAGCCGCGACAGTAGCAGCCAACTTAGCAACCAATGATAAAGTCGTTGCCATTATTGGACCAGCAACTTCAGGTGCCACAAAGGCGGCTTTACCGAATGTGACGAGAGCCCAAGTACCGATGGTCACTCCTTCAGGTACCGATGATGCAATTACTTACACCAGTGGAAAAGTCCAAGAATTTGCGTTCCGTTCTTGTTTCCAAGATAGCTTCCAAGGAACAATCTTGGCAAAATATGCAGCAGAAAATTTGGATGCTTCAAAAGCCGTAATCTTGGGTGATAACTCAAGTGACTACGCAATTGGTTTGACGGAAGCATTTAAAGAAAGCTACCCAGGCGAAATCGTCTTAGAGGATAACTTTACCGAAGGCGACAAAGATTTCCAAGCAGTTCTTACAAGAATCAAAGATGTCGACTTCGATGTCTTGTTCATTCCAGGCTACTACACAGAAGCTGGTTTGATCATCAAGCAAGCGCGAGAATTAGGAATTGATCAAGCAATCATTGGTGCGGATGGATTCGGTGATGAAAAAATGGTTCAAACAGCTGGTGTAGAAAATGTCAGCAATGTTTACTATACAGGTCACTTCTCTACCAAAGCACCAGCAAACGACAAAGTTGAGCCGTTTGTGGCAGCTTTCAATGAAAAATATGGCAAAGAGCCTTCTGCTTTTAATGCATTAGCCTATGATGCCGTTTATATGATCAAACAAGCGATCGAAGATCAAAACTCAGCAGATTCATTGGCGATCGCAGCTGGTTTGTCTGAACTGAAAGACTTTGTCGGTGTGACCGGTGAAATCACGATGGATGAAAATCATAACCCTGAAAAATCAGCAGTTGTTTTAGGATTGACTGACGGGAAAGAAACCTCAGCAGACACTGTGGAACCTTAAAAAACCCGCAGTTGTTTGGCAGTGAAAACTGGGACAGACCTGATGTGTTTGTCTCAGTTTCTTTTCTCTAAAAGAATGACCATAATAAATGATATTGGAAGTGAGTATATGGAAATGATGATCCAACAATTGATCAACGGCTTGTTTCTAGGCAGTATCTATGCCTTGTTAGCGTTGGGTTATACGATGGTGTATGGCATCATCAAGTTGATCAACTTCGCCCACGGAGAAGTTTACATGATCGGTAGTTTTATCGGTTACTTTTTGATCAATCAATGGCAATTAGGGTTTTTCCCCGCGTTGTTCATTTCAATGATCGCCAGTGCAGCTCTTGGGGTAACGATCGAATTTTTAGCGTATCGTCCCTTACGCAATTCCACGCGAATTTCGGCACTGATCACGGCAATCGGGGTTTCTTATTTTTTGCAAAATGTCATGATCTTTTTCTTTTCAGCCAATGTGCGCCCCTTTCCGCAAGCGATTGAACGACAAACTTATTCCATCGGGTTTGTTCAAGTAAGTAATGTCCAGTTATTGATCTTGGCTGTTTCGGTTACCTTAATGATTCTCTTGCAATTGATCGTGAAAAAGACCCGTATGGGAAAAGCGATGCGGGCAGTAAGTGTTGATGCAGATGCCGCGCGTTTGATGGGGATCAATGTCAATCGAACGATTTCCTTTACCTTTGCCTTAGGCTCGGCTTTGGCTGCAGCTGGCGGGATGCTGATCGGTTTGTATTATAATTCCATTGATCCATCAATGGGCGTCGTTCCTGGTCTGAAATCTTTTGTTGCAGCGGTTCTTGGCGGGATCGGGATCATTCCTGGAGCAGCCTTAGGTGGCTTTGTGATCGGTTTGGTGGAAACAGCAGCGACAGCGCTTGGTTTTTCTGATTATAAGGATGCTTTAGTGTATGTCATTTTAATAATTATATTGTTGGTTCGTCCAGCTGGGATCCTCGGCAAAAATATCAAAGAGAAAGTGTAGGTGGCAGAAATGAAAAAGAATTTACGTTACAACTTAATCTGGCTCGCTCTGGCAGCTATTCTTTATTTTGGATTATTTGCAGCCTACAATGGCGGAATGATCAATTTGTTCTCTGATGCCATCATCGTCAATATCGGAATCAATATCATCTTGGCAGTCAGTTTGAATCTGATCATCGGCTTTTCAGGGCAATTCTCCTTAGGACATGCTGGATTTATGGCAATCGGTGCTTATGCTGGCGCGATCCTGTCGGCAAGCAATCCAACCTTTGGTGGCTTTTTAACTGGTTTACTGGTGGGGATGTTGGTTTCTGGTGCAGTCGCATTAGTGGTTGGGATTCCGACCCTCCGTTTAAAAGGCGACTATCTAGCGATCGCTACCCTAGGTGTGGCAGAGATCATTCGGATCTTGTTGGTGAACCTACGAGGCTTGACCAATGGTCCTGCAGGAATTTTCGGATTGCCCCAATTCAGTAATTGGCAGATCGTCTTTCTCTTTGCCGTTTTATCGATTCTTGTCGTGTCAAACTTTATCCATAGCGGACCAGGTCGGGCGACTTTAGCGATTCGGGAAGATGAGATCGCTGCAGAATCAATGGGGGTCAACACAACGAAATACAAGGTAATTGCGTTTGTAATGGGGGCAGTGATGGCAAGCATTGCTGGTACCCTTTATGCCAGCTATCAGCAGTCGGTTTTCCCACGAGATTACGGTTTTATGAAATCGATCGATGTATTGATCATTGTCGTTTTTGGAGGGCTTGGGAGTACCACAGGAGCAGTTGTTTCGGCAGTAGTGCTAGGAATCTTAAATATGTACTTGCAAGGCTTCTCTGATTTGCGCATGATCATTTATGCACTGGCTTTGATCATCATCATGATCTTTAAACCAAGCGGACTTTTAGGGACATGGGAATTCTCCGTAAAAGGACTGCTGGATAAATTTAGAAAAAAGGGGGATGACAACGATGCCTCTATTAGAAGTTAAAAGCTTAACGAAAAACTTTGGCGGTTTAGCTGCTGTTTCTCATGTAGACCTCCATTTAGATACCAATGAGCTGGTCGGATTGATTGGACCAAACGGTGCAGGCAAGACAACGCTCTTTAATCTCCTGACAGGTGTGTATGAACCTAGTGAAGGGGAAGTACTTTTTGAGACCCAAGGTAAGCCAAAACGTTTAAATGGCGTGAAGCCCTATAAAATTGCGGATTTAGGTCTTTCAAGAACCTTCCAAAACATTCGCTTGTTTAAAAATTTGACTGTGATGGACAACGTCTTGATCGCTATGAACAGTAAGCATAAAGAAGGACTGCTGACCAGCATCCTGCGTTTGCCAAAGTACTACAAAAACGAAGCGTCCATGAAGAAAAAAGCCTTAGAGCTGTTACGGATCTTTGATATGGATGGCAAAAGTCAAACGTTAGCGAAAAATTTGCCTTATGGCGAGCAGCGTCGGTTAGAGATCGTACGTGCATTGGCTACAGAACCAAAAATTCTGTTTCTTGACGAACCGGCTGCGGGGATGAATCCTCAAGAAACAACAGAACTGACAAAGCTGATCTACAAGATCCAAAAAGATTTTCAATTGACGATCCTCTTGATTGAGCATGATATGAGTTTGGTCATGGAAGTGTGCGAACGGATTTATGTGCTGGAATACGGCCAAGTCATCGCCCACGGTGAACCAGAAGAGATCAAAAACAATCCTCGGGTGATCGAAGCTTATCTAGGAGGGGAAATCTGATGCTGGAAATTCAAAATTTAAGTGTACACTACGGCATGATCCAAGCGGTCCATGATGTTTCCTTCCACGTCAATCAAGGGGAGATCGTTTCACTGATTGGTGCCAATGGTGCAGGGAAAACCACGATTTTAAGGACGATTTCTGGATTGATCCGCCCCTCAAATGGCTCAGTCACTTTTGAAGGAAAACGAATTGAGAAAGAAGCACCGCAAAAAATCGTCGCAAACGGCTTGTCGCAAGTGCCAGAAGGGCGGCACGTCTTTTCAGGATTGACGGTTCAAGAAAACTTAGAGATGGGCGCCTTCTTGCGTAAAGACAGTGGTGTCAAAGAAGACTATGAACAAGTTTACCGCAAGTTTCCTGTATTGAAAGAACGCCTCTCGCAAGATGCGTCGACATTATCTGGCGGTGAGCAGCAGATGTTGGCAATGGGGCGGGCATTGATGTCAAAACCGCGCTTGCTTTTGCTGGATGAGCCCTCGATGGGATTGGCACCGATTTTTATCAAAGAAATTTTTTCAATCATTCAAGAAATCAAGCAGCAAGGAACGACTGTGCTGCTGATTGAACAAAATGCAAAAATGGCTTTATCGATTGCCGATCGCGGCTATGTATTAGAAACGGGGAAAATCGTTTTAGAAGGTACTGGAGAAGAATTACTAGCAAGTGATGAAGTAAGAAAAGCGTATCTAGGAGGCTAAACAATGAGTGTAAGTGATTTTATGACGAAGACGGTCGTCACCGTCGATTCGCAGACACCGATCTTTGATGCAGTAGATTTAATGAAGCAGCACGATATCCACCGTTTGCCCGTCGTTGACGATGGTAAATTAGTAGGGTTGATCACAGAAGGAACGATCGCTGAAGCAACTCCCTCAAAAGCGACAAGCTTAAGCGTTTATGAAATGAACTATCTCTTAAATAAAACGACTGTCGCTGATATCATGTTGAAAAAAGTGACCACGATTGAACCAGATGCACTATTAGAGGACGCCATTTCCGTCATGCGTAGTGAAAACGTGGGGGTTTTACCAGTCATGGATGATGATACCCTAGTGGGAATCATTACCAACAATGATATTTTCGATGCCTTTTTGAAAATCACTGGCTACCATGATGGTGGAACCCGAGTGTCCATCGAGATCACGGATGACCATGTAGGCGTGTTAGCAGACGTGACCAAGCTGCTTGCCGATCATCAGATGAGTATTTTGACCATCGTAGTCAATCGGATGGCGCTAAAAACGATTGTTGAGATCCAAGTAGAGTCGCGCCAAGTCGCAGCGATTGAGAAAATCTTAAGCGATGCGGGGTATACCGTAACCAGTGCTGTCTTGACGAACCAGAAATGAGACAAAGCAGCAAAAGTAGTCGATCGTAACGATTGACTACTTTTTTTCGTTCCAGATGAGATTTTCTTTTTCTTTTGCTGGTTTTCTGTTAAAATAGGAAGGTGCTGTAAAGAAAGAGGTGCAATCATGTCTAAGAAAAATAAAGATATCGAAGTCCGTATTGAAGAAACAACGAAAGCCATTCATGGCAAAGACTATACCGTTAATGAATTATTTATTGGTAAAAAACGTATCGGTGAGATTTTAACGACTGGACCGAAAGAATTTCAAAGCTTTTTAGGGGATGAAGATCTAGGTTCAAGCAGAAGTTTAGAAGCTGCGATCGAGATGATTATTCGCCAATGGAATTTACATGAATAATTTCTAGAAAAATTTACTTTTTGCTCTTGCAATTTGTTATCTTTTTCGGTATTATAACTATTGTCAGGTTTGAGAAAAACCTTTTGGAGGAGTAGCGAAGTGGCTAAACGCGACGGACTGTAAATCCGTTCCTTAGGGTTCAGTGGTTCGAATCCACTCTCCTCCACCATTATTGGGGTATAGCCAAGCGGTAAGGCAACGGACTTTGACTCCGTCATGCGTTGGTTCGAATCCAGCTACCCCAGTTATATGAATACGCAGAAAAAAACAGCAAGTAGTTTTGCTGTTTTTTTCGTTATTTAACCATTATTTTTTTTGGTTTGAGGAAGGGCTATAAGTTGAAGATTTTTTTTATTTGCGATACGCTAGTAGTAAAGCATTCGGGAGATGAAAACACATGAAATTTAAACTGAATCTGAAAGAAAAAGTAACGGAAGTTGCAGAGCATGTCTATGACGTTGTCAAAAAGGAAGACTATGCGATTCGTGTGGCTCCAAAAGGAATCAAAGTAACAAAACAGCGTAAGACAAAAGACACGATCAAATGGCGCGCAAAAAATCATTGATTAAAGGGCAATCAGCATGAGAGAAACTGCATATAGGCAGTTTCTTTTTTTATTCCTCAATTTCAATCCCCAAGACAGTCAGGTGACCGTTTGCCACTAGTTTGATGACAAGTTTTGCTAAATGGTCGGCGTGCATCGTTGTTTCTGCCGTTAGCCACCAATGCAAGGTACCAACAAATATCGAGGTCATATAGTCAATGATGAAGTCTAAGGGCACTTCAAGATCGCCTTCTGTGATCTTCAACGTTGAAAAGATCTCTTGATACCGTTCCGTTAAAATCAGCCCCAGTTTTTTACGAATGATCTCAATGGCAGAGGCATCCATGATCGTCAAATAAAAAGAGCGATTCTTTTGAATGTGTAAAAAAAGTTCGGTCATGGCCGCTTCGATTTTACGGATCTTGATTCGATTGCCTTGGACGAAATCTTCAAAGTCAAGGATCGAGGTAAAAGATTCGACGGCCAAGTCAAATATTTTTTCATACAAGTCTTGCTTGTCTTTGTAATGGGCATAGAAGGTCGCGCGGTTGATCATGGCTTCGTCTGCGATATTTTGGACAGTCACTTGCTCGAAGCCTTTTTCTTCAACTAAGCGAATAAAGGCTTCAATAATGTACTTATTGGTTCGTTTAACACGTAAATCCAATTTTTTCATATTGTGAATTTCCTTTCAAAATAAACGACAAAAAACGTCTAATTGTTGTTTATCCCACACCTTCGTTGGAATTGTTTGTTGAATTATCAATTAAAAGAATTACAATGAACATAAGTATTATAACAAACGGCTTGTTAGATAATCAACAAAGTGTTGTTTAGATGGAGGCAACAAATGAAAAAATATAAGGCGGGCATCGATGTCGGTTCAACAACGGTCAAGATGGTTCTGTTAGATGAACGCAATCAAACGTGTTTTTCAAGGTATGAACGACACTATGCAGACATCCAAAAGGCAGCGGAAAAAATTATTAAAGAAGCGCAAGCAGTAATCCAAGATCAGCCAGTTGCGCTGGCGATTACCGGATCAGGCGGAATGGGGCTGGCAGAAGTTTTGCGGATCCCTTTTGTCCAAGAGGTCATCGCTTGTACCAAAACAGTCGAGACAGTGATCCCAGAAACGGATGTGGCGATCGAATTAGGCGGTGAAGATGCGAAGATCACCTTTTTTGAAGGGGCATTGGAGCAGCGGATGAATGGCAGTTGTGCCGGTGGGACCGGTGCGTTTATTGATCAGATGGCGGTTTTATTGAAGACGGATGCCAATGGGGTCAATGAGCTAGCCAAGGGATACCAAACCCTTTATCCGATTGCTTCACGCTGCGGGGTCTTTGCCAAAACTGATGTGCAGCCGCTGATCAATGAAGGAGCGGCAAAAGCGGACATTGCGGCGAGTATTTTTCAAGCGGTGGTCAATCAAACGATTGCTGGCTTAGCTGCTGGTCGTAAAATCAAAGGCAAGGTAGCCTTCTTAGGCGGTCCACTGACGTTTATGTCGGAATTGCGTCAACGATTTATCGATACGTTGAACCTGCAAGAAGCAGATATCATTTTTCCCGAGAATCCAGAACTGTTTGTGGCGATGGGGGCTGCACTGTATGCAGAAGAAGCGCAGCAGCTTTCTGTACTATGCGACCGCTTAGCCAATGAAGAAGACGGCACACTTGCGCCAACAGATACGCTAGATCCTTTATTCAAAGACGAAGCAGAACTGGCTGCTTTTCGTGCCCGCCATGCCCAAGCGGTTGCCGCAGAAAAAGCGTTGTCTGAGCATACAGGCGCTGCTTATCTAGGCATCGATGCAGGATCAACCACAACGAAAGTGGTTTTGATCAATGATGCAGGGGAATTGTTGTTTTCTTTTTATGGCAACAATGAAGGGGAGCCGTTAGCGACAACGATGGCGGTTTTACAAGAGCTTTATCGTCAGATGCCTTCTGACGTTTACATCGCAAAGTCAACGATCACAGGGTACGGTGAGCATCTGATCAAACATGCACTGAAGGTCGATATCGGTGAAGTCGAAACGATGGCCCATTACAAAGCTGCTGAACATTTCCAGCCAGGGGTTGATTTTATCTTGGACATTGGTGGGCAAGACATGAAGGCGATGACAGTCAAAGACGGTGCACTTTCTTCGATTCAGCTAAATGAAGCCTGTTCGTCAGGATGCGGCTCGTTCATTGAGACCTTTGCCAAATCTATGAATCAGGATGTCAAAGAATTTGCGCTGGCAGCGACAAAAGCCCAAGCGCCGGTTGACCTGGGTTCGCGTTGTACCGTCTTTATGAACTCAAAAGTCAAACAGGTCCAAAAAGAAGGAGCGTCTGTTGGCGACATTTCGGCTGGCTTGTCTTACTCGGTCATAAAGAATGCTATCTATAAAGTGATCAAGGTTCGGCGCCCCGAAGATCTTGGCGAGAAAATCGTCTGCCAAGGAGGGACTTTCTATAATGAAGCGGTTCTGCGCGCCTTTGAATTGATCAGCGGCCGTGAAGTCGTACGACCATCGATCGCTGGCTTGATGGGCGCTTATGGGGCGGCGTTGATCGCGTTAGAAGAAGCGGCGATCGACGATGTCAGTACGTTGTTGTCTCCTGCAGAAATGGCCGATTTTCAAGCAGAAAAAGAATTTACAAATTGCGGTCTTTGCGAAAACAATTGTTTATTAACCGTGACCCTCTTTTCGGATGGTCGAAAATTCATTACGGGGAATCGCTGCGAACGTGGTGCGCGGATCAAAATCAAAAAAGAAGACCGCAAAGTCAATCTCGTGGATGAAAAATACCGCCGCTTGTTCAAGTACCGTTCTTTGCGTAAAAAAGATGCCCTCCATGGGAAAATCGGCTTACCAAGAGTGTTGAATCTTTATGAAAATTATCCGCTATGGCATACCTTTTTCACCCAGTTAGGGTTTCGGGTAACCTTGTCGCCGCGTTCTAATAAAGAACTATATGAGCAAGGGATCGAAACGATCCCTAGTGATACCGTTTGTTACCCAGCCAAACTGGCCCATGGACACATCCAAGCACTGATCGATCAAAACATACCGTTGATCTTTTATCCAGGTGTCATTTTTGAGCGAGTAGAGAACACTGCTGCTGAGAACCATTTCAACTGTCCAATCGTACAAAGCTATCCAGAAGTGATTCGCAACAATGTCGATGCGATTCGTGAAGGGGCGGTTGACTACCGCTGTCCGTTTTTGAATTTGGCGGATGAAGCCTCAATGGTCAAAACCTTAATGGGGACGTTTCAAGATTTTGGTTTTTCTGAAGACGAAATTGCCCAAGCGCTGCGTAGCGGATTCGAGGAACTAGATCAGTTCAAAGCAGATATTGCGCAACGGGGAGAAGAAACGCTGCGAATGCTGATGACGACCAATCAAAAAGGGATCGTTTTATCTGGAAGACCATATCATTTGGACCCTGAAATCAACCATGGGATAGCGGAAGTCATTACCCAAGAAGGCTTCCATGTATTGACTGAGGACAGTATTGCTCATTTAGCAAATGTCGGCGATCTGCGGGTCGTGGATCAATGGGTCTATCATTCACGGTTGTATGCGGCAGCACGAGTGGTGGCGAAAAACAAGCAGTTGGAATTGGTTCAATTAAACTCCTTCGGCTGCGGGATCGATGCAGTGACCACCGATCAAGTCGAAGAGATCATGGCGCAATATGGCAAGCTGTATACGGTGTTGAAAATCGATGAGGGTGCAAACCTTGGAGCGATTCGGATTCGGTTACGTTCCTTGAAAGCAGCAGTCAACGAACGGGATAAACAGCACTTTGTTCCTAAAAAGCAATACGAGGAACCAGCAAAGATTATTTTTACCAAGGAAATGCGCAAGCAGCACACGCTCTTATTGCCGATGTTGAGTCCCATCCATCAAAGCGGATTAGTAGATGTCGCTTTGCAGGCTTCTGGGTATCAAGTGGTCTGTCTGCCCAGTGAAGATCGAGAAGCAGTCAATGTCGGTTTGCGCTTTGTCAATAACGATGCCTGCTACCCGGCCATCATTTCCATTGGACAGCTGGTAGAAGCGTTACAAAGCGGGGAATATGACGTCGAAAACACCAGCGTATTGATGACTCAGACGGGCGGCGGGTGTCGCGCAACGAACTATATTCCCTTGTTACGTAAAGCATTGAACGATGCAGGATTTCCGCAAGTACCGGTGGTATCTATTTCGATGGGGAATACTGGTGTTGAATCAAATCCGGGCTTTCGCTTTACCTTGCCGATGATGAAACGCTTGGCGGTGGCATTTTTATACGGGGATCTCTTTGAACGAGTCGTTTATCGCACCCGTCCCTATGAGCAAGAAGCAGGGGCTGTCGATCGGCTCCACCAAGAATGGCTGGAAAAAATTGCCAAAAATGTCCGCACTGGCTCCTTCAGTCTCTTTAATCGCAATATGAAGAAAATCATTCAAGACTTTGATCAAATGCCGATAAGAGCTATCAAGAAGCCGCGTGTCGGTGTCGTGGGAGAGATTTTAGTGAAGTATTCACCGACTGCCAATAATGATGTCGTTCGCCTGTTAGAAGCAGAAGGAGCGGAAGCGGTCGTACCAGATATTGTCGGCTTCATGAATTATTCCCTCTACAATCAGATTTGGCGCTACGAGCATTTGGGGATGGCGAAGAAAAGCAAAATGATCGCTGATTTTGCGATCATGGCGATTGAACGGCTCCAAAAACCAATGGATAAAGCGTTGCGGGCGTCAACGCGCTTTGAGGGCATTCATTCGATCCATCAGCTTGCCGAGCAAGCGAGCGAGATTGTTTCCATTGGTAATCATACGGGAGAAGGCTGGTTCTTGACCGGTGAAATGATCGATCTGTTGGAAAATGATGTCAACAATATCATTTGTCTGCAACCATTTGGCTGCCTGCCTAACCATGTAGTAGGAAAAGGCGTCATGAAAGAGCTGCGTCGCCAGTACCCACAGGCGAACATTGCAGCGATTGATTACGATCCAGGTGTCTCGATCGTCAATCAATTGAATCGCATTCGCTTGCTCATGGCAACTGCCAATAAAGCGCTGGCTGAATAAATTCCCAAGCCAACGACTGAACCAATTTAAAAGCAAAGAGACTGCTCTTGTTTGGACAATTTGTGATAACTTCTTTTTCTGCCTATAAAATGGGGAAAGAGTTCGCACAAATTGAGAAAAACTGAGCAGTTTTTGCTTTTTTTATTAGCTATTTAGGTATATACCAGTTATAATAGGAGGGGAACGGAGGAATGTGTAGTGGTGGAAAAATTACCTGTTTATATCCAGATTCATGATCAAATCAAAGCCAATATCGAAAACAATACATACAAAATCGGGGATCGACTGCCTTCAGAACGGGAGTTGTCAAAACAATTCGGCGTGAGTCGCATGACGTTGCGGCAAGCGATCCAAACCTTAGCGGATGAAGGGATTCTTGAGCGCAAAATCGGTTCTGGCACTTATGTGGCTCGCCAAAAAGTACAAGAGAAAATGACGGGCACGACGAGTTTTACCGAAATCATGAATTCTCTTGGTCGTAAGCCTTCCAGCAAAGCGGTCGCTTATTTCTTGACGGCACCTAGCTCCAGTGAGATGGAAAAGCTGCAATTAGAAGGACACGAAACGATTTTACGGATGGAGCGGATTCGGTATGCGGATGATGTGCCGATCTGTTTTGAAGTAGCGAGTATCCCTGAAAAGTTTATTCATGACTTTAGCAAGGAGGAGATCATCTCTTCCCTCTATAAAGTGTTGGAAGAAAAAGGACAGCGGAAAATCGGCGGCGCTTCGCAAACGATCTCAGCTATGGTCGCTTCCGAGCAAATTGCTGATTATTTACAAATCAAACGCGGCGATGCGATTTTACGTATGCGGCAAATCACTTCATTTGAAGATGGGCAACCATTTGAATATGTGCGCACCCAATATGTCGGCAATCGTTTCGAATTTTATATGGAAAAATAAGCTGCCTGAGACGGCTGGAAACAAAAAAGACGCGAAAAAGCCGAAAGGACACTGCGAGCATACGTGCTGTTGCTCCGCATCGGTCAATTCGGTTTTTCAACGATTGGGCCGCTGCAGCAAGCGGCATTAGAGTCCGTGCTTTGAGGAAAAGAGCAAACCTGACAGGTGCTTGTCCTGCATAGTTACTCGGTTGGCTCCTCGATGAGGCGCTCTACATATTCGGTCTTGCCTTTGTTTAGCTGCACTTGCCCTTGCAGCAAATCAATCAAAGCGGCTTCTTGGTCGGTAAGCGTTGCTTCAGGAATCATTAAGGTAACAACGATTTTCTCGGTATAAGCAATGTCTTTTACGTAGATGTTCTGCAGTTCTAAATAGTTTTGCAGCTTACCTAAAAGGGGATAATCAATGGTCAATGCAAGCTCTTGATGCAAAACGCCTTCGACGATTCCCACCGCCTTGATGCCAGCGGAAGCTGAACTGGAATAAGCGCGGATCAATCCGCCAGCGCCAAGTTTCGTTCCACCGAAGTAGCGGGTAACGACAGCGACCATATTGATCAAGTCATTTTTCTTCAATACTTCTAAAATCGGTACTCCAGCGGTGCCGCTAGGTTCACCATCATCACTGCTGCGTTGGATCTCATGGTTTACACCCAATACATAGGCGCTGCAATGATGATTCGCCTTCCAATGTTCTTTTTTGAGGGCTTGTATAAACGCTTTGGCTTCATCTTCTGATTGGATTCGTTTTAACGAACAGATGAAACGCGATTTTTTGATTTCTATTTCCGTGTCTCCATCTTGTCGGATCGTTCGATAAGTCACGCGTACGATCGCCTCCTTTATGTTTCTAGTATAGGCAATCGGAAGGAAAGTTACAAATAGAAGAAAGAAAAAGGCACCAACACAGACCTGAAAAAGAGGAGGCAGTTGCTTTGGGTAGACGCAAAAAGTACGATACGATCACACACTATTTAAAAAACAACGGCGGTTCACAAATTACGTTAACCTTTACCCAGTTTGATGAATTTCTTTTCCCAGCATCCGGTTTGCCCAAAAGTGCCCGCACGAGTACGGATTGGTGGGCAAATGATTACCGACATCCTGAAAACGGGGCCTATGCGTGGCTGAATGCCGGCTATGAGGTAGTCCTCGTCAATTTAAAAAAAGAGTATGTCGTTTTTAACCGTTTAGTAAAATCAAACTGGCTGCTGGATAGAAAGCGTTGACAAATTTCAAACTTGTTCTATACTAGAGATAGGAAATGTTATCTTATTCTTAAAATTCAAGGAGTGTTCGATATGGCGAAAAAAACAATTATGTTAGTTTGTTCTGCAGGAATGAGTACAAGCTTATTAGTAACAAAAATGCAAAAAGCAGCTGAAGCAAAAGGATTAGAAGCAGATATTTTTGCAGTTTCCGCTTCAGAAGCAGATCAACATTTAGAAAGCAAAGACGTAAATGTTTTATTATTAGGACCACAAGTTCGTTTCATGAAAGGCGATTTTGAGAAACGTCTAGCGCCAAAAGGAATTCCTTTAGAAGTAATCAACATGGCAGATTACGGTATGATGAACGGCGAAAAAGTCTTAGATCAAGCATTGACATTGATCGGCGAATAAGCAAGACCTGCTGTTGAAGCAAACAAGAAACCTGTAATCGGTTCAAGTACTTTTCAAAAAGTGCTTGAACCGATTTTTTTGCGTACTTAAAACTGAGGTGTATGTTATGACTAATCAAAAAGGAAAACAATTTTTTGTTTTAGATGAAACAATGAGTGTAGGAAAACCCCATGATTCTCGACCGGCAATGCTTGAGCAGGGGAAGAGAATCGTTTGTCAGCGTTGCGGTTCTTCCCACCACAAGTCGTCGGTGCAATTACCGATAGGCAGCTATTACTGTCTAACCTGTATTCGCTATGGTCGGATCACATCAAATGGGCGCCTGGTGATTCAACCTACGGAAAGTCCAGCCATTGATCACCACATCGTCTGGCCAGGAGCATTGACGCCGTTTCAGCAAAAAATTTCCCAGCAATTGGTGTCTAATTGTCGACAAAAGCGATCTTCGCTTGTTTGGTCGGTCACGGGTTCAGGGAAGACCGAAATGATCTTTGAAACGATCCGCTACGTTCGGCAAGAAGGTGGTCGAGTGGCGATCGTCTCACCGCGGATCGATGTTTGTCGTGAATTGTTTCCGCGGATTCAGCAAGCATTTCCACAAGAGGAAAGCTTACTCCTTTATGGAAAATCAGAAGAGCCTTATCGCTACACAAACATCCTTATTGCCACCACCCATCAGCTACTGCATTTTTATCGTAGCTTTCAACTGATCGTGGTGGATGAGGTAGATGCATTTCCCTACGAGGGCGATGCGCAGCTGCGTTACGGATTATACAATGCCTTAGCCAAAAACGGGTGTCTGATCTACTTAAGTGCGACGCCTTCAGAACGACTGCTGCAAGAAATTCGTGGGAAATTCGCTGTCTTGAAAATGCCGTTGCGGTTTCATCAGCGTCCATTGATCGTTCCCCAACCTGTTCATTATAGTCACTGGGCGCAGGCTTATCGCAGAAAACGTTGGTTGCGACCGTTGCTCCAGCACTTGCAGCGGCTGGTTCAAAAAAATTTTGTCTTGGTGTTTTGTCCAAGCATTTCGCTGATGAAGGAAGTAGAAGCGGCTGTCCGCAAACAAAGGACGTCATGGTCGTTGACTAGCGTTTCGTCGCAAGATCAAAAACGGAGCGAAAAAGTAGCATCTGCGCGCAAACAGATGTACCAGGTGTTGTTTGTAACGATGATTTTAGAACGTGGAGTGACGATTGAAAACGTCTCAGTCATCGTATTGGGCGCTAATCATCCAGTCTTTACAAAATCGGCGCTCGTGCAAATCGCTGGCCGTGTCGATCGTAAAGGGGCCTATACTGAAGGGGAGGTCATATTTTTCTACGACCAAATGACGGAAGCGATGCGAAAAGCAATCAACGAAATCAAGGAAATGAACCAATTGGCAAAAAGCTGGCTGACCGATGGTGTGTAGTTGGTGTAAAAGGACTTTTCCTAGAGAACGAACGATCATTGAGGTGTTGGCTCCTTGGCGTATCCCAGAAAATGAATTGTGCCCGCAATGTGCCCAACAGTTTTCAGTGATCGATTGGCGAACCTGCTGTCCTTCATGCGGAAAAAAAGCATCTGTGTTTTGCAGCGATTGTCTCTATTGGGAAAAAACGTGTCCCATGATTCAATTGCAGCACCGAGCGCTATTTGCTTACGATCAAGGAATGAAGGATTGGCTTCACGAATACAAATTGATGGGAAACTATCAGTTGCGGGGGACGTTTGCGCCTGTGATCAAACAGAAACTCAACAGGTTTGACTATGAGTGTTTGATTCCCATCCCACTATCGGCAGAGCGTTACCAACAGCGAGGGTTTAATCAAGTCACCGCTGTGCTGGAAGCCGCCGGAGTCAGATTTCAAGAGTTACTGGAGAAAGTTGTTGATACCGCACCACAGGCACAACGTTCTCGCAGGCAACGATTAGTAGAGGCGCAACCCTTTGCAGTGAAGCCAGATGTAGCGTGTGAAATCAAAGGGAAAAAATTATTGTTGATCGATGATGTGTATACTACCGGTAGAACGTTATATCATGCAGCTGAAGCACTGCAGTCCTTTGGCCCCCAGTCGATTCGTTCTTTTTCTATTGCTCGTTGAAACGTTATTTTGAAAACGCTTAAAGAAAATTGTTCGATTTACTAGGCAAATGACCAAGAGTTCGATATAATAGAGTTAAGAAGAAGAAAAGAGTGGTCCTTTTCCTTCTTTACTGGTAGACGAAAGGGGTAATTTTTATGTTTAGATATAATGTGCGTGGCGAAAATATCGAGGTAACAGAAGCGATCCGTGATTACGTCGAGAAAAAAGTAGGTAAATTAGAACGTTATTTTAATGATGTGCCAGAAGCAACAGCACACGTTAATTTGAAAGTTTATACAGAAAAAACTGCAAAAGTAGAAGTAACGATTCCTTTACCATTCCTAGTTCTACGTGCGGAAGAAACTTCACCTGATCTATATGCTAGTATCGATTTGGTTGTTGACAAATTGGAACGCCAAATCCGCAAATTCAAAACAAAAATCAATCGCAAATCTCGTGAGACAGCGTTGGTTCCGCCAACAGATGGTGATTTGTTCACAACTGAAGCAAACGATGAAGAAACCAATGGTTCTGATTTAGACATCGTACGTACAAAACGTTTGTCTTTAAAACCAATGGATAGTGAAGAAGCTGTTTTACAAATGAACATGCTTGGACACAACTTCTTTATCTTTGAAGATGCGGAAACGAATGGAACGAGCATTGTGTATCGTCGGAAAGATGGTAAATACGGGTTGATCGAAACAGATTAACACGTGTGGGATCCTTTTGGCGACACCCCAAAAAAAGTCTTTTTTGACAGAGTAGCTGAGAAGCTGCTCTGTTTTTTTATCTTTTGGAATGAAGCAATAAATCTTTCTATATAAAAGTTGGCTTTGTTTCTCTTTCGTTTTATTGTGTTATACTATAGATGAAATCATACAGGGAGAGTGAATCATGACTACGTTAGCAGATGTCGCCAAAAAAGCAAATGTTTCCGCAATGACCGTTTCTCGAGTGATCAACCATCCAGATAAAGTGACCGAAGAGCTAAAGCAGCTCGTTCATCAAGCAATGCTGGAACTGGATTATCAACCGAATATTGCTGCCAAATCATTAGTTTCCAAGCGTTCCCATATCATCAAAGTGTATATCTTAGAGGAGATGGACACGACGGAGCCATACTATATGAATTTATTAGTGGGGATCGCTCGTTCCGTCGGCAAAGCGCATTATTCGTTGCAGCTGGTTACGACGGATGGCGTGGATCGTGGCCCAGCAGATGGTTGTATCATCACGGGATTTCGCCAAAAGGATATGGACTGGATAAAAAATTTGAAGAAACCCGTCGTTCTATTTGGTGAAAATGAAGCTGGACTCAGTTTTGTTGACAGTGACAACTATCAAGGGATCGTTTCTGCTTGTAAACACGCCCTCGATACTGGCTATCAACACTTGGTCTATATTGGCTTAGAGTTGGAAGAAGCGTTTACGAAAAGCCGAGAAAAAGGGTACATAGATACAGTCACAAAAACAGGGCAAGCACCAAAAATCCATCGTTTTGAAAACCGTTCTTCCGCAGCCCGCACGTTTATCACAGCACAGAAAGAGCAATTTGCGGAAAATACTTGTTTTATCTGTGCGACGGATCGTTTAGCACTAGGCATCAATCAAGGCTTGCAGTCGATTGGCGCGCAGATACCAAAGGATTTTGGGATTGTCGGCTACGATGGGGTATTCCTGGATCAGGTCAGCTCGCCCAAGTTGACGACTATGAAGCAAGCCATCGTTGAGATGGGCGAAGCTTGTGGTGAATTACTGATCCAAAAAATTGAACAGAACGATACGAGCCAGCGACAACAGCGCTTTTTACCGCAACTCGTGGTTCGTGAATCCACAAGGTGAAAAATTAAGCAAATGGTTGCGCAATTTCTTTTCAATTCCTCAATATCTTAATTTAAAGGCTTTTTCAATTTTTGTTATCGCTAACATTTAGAAAATGTTTGCCATTTTAAGAAACCGGTTGCATAATAGAGTTACAAATTGCAGGAGGTAAACAGGATGAAAGTGAATTGGAAAAAGGCAGCTCTAGGATTAGTTTCAGGAAGTGCGTTGTTAGCGCTTGCAGCATGTGGCGGCAACGGCGGTAGTACCGATGGTAGTAATGCAGATGCAGGTTCAGGTAGCGATGAAAAAACGATCACGGTCTCTGTAGGCGCAGACTATATTGATTATATCAATGAAGTGAAATCTGACTTTGAATCTGAAAATGATGTCACCATCAACGTTGTGGAAATGGACATGTTCGATCAAATGGATGCGCTTCAACTAGACGGTCCTGCTGGGAAAGGCCCAGATGTTACGATGTCTCCTTATGACCGTGTGGGTCAAGTAGGCTCCCAAGGGCATTTGGCAGAAATGACTTTGCCAGATGATGGACGGTACAGCGATACCGACAAGCAACAAGTGACCATCGATGATAAGATCTATGGCGCACCAGCAATGATTGAAGCGGTTGTCATGTTCTATAACAAAGACTTGATCGATGAAGCACCAGCAACTTTTTCTGATTTAGAAGAACTAGCGAAAGATGATCGTTTTGCAGAAGGCGATGACAATGTTGGTTTCTTAGCTCGTTGGACGGACTTTTATTATACGTATGGTCTATTAGCGGGGCATGGCGGGTATGTCTTTGGTGATGAAGGAACAGACCCATCTGATCTAGGGCTGAACAACGAAGGTTCTGTTGAAGCAATCACGTATGCAACTGATTGGTTCCAAAATGTCTGGCCGCAAGGAATGCTGGATGTATCAGCCAACGAAAACTTGATGTTGGATTACTTCAATCAAGGCAAAACAGCAGCTATCATTTATGGACCATGGGGCGTGAACGGCTTTGAAGAAGCAGGCATCAACTATGGTGTAGCGAAAATCCCAACACTAAACAACGGCAACGACTATGAAACATTTGGCGGCGGAAAAGCGTGGGTAGTATCTAACTACTCACAAAACAAAGACGTTTCTCAACAATTTGTCGAGTATTTGACCAACGAAGCCAATCAAGAGAAATTATATGACATGCGTCATGATATTCCAGCGAACATTATGGCTCAAGAAACAGTCGCTGCTTCAGATGATCCAGTAGCAAAAGCAGTGATCGAGCAATACAGTGTTTCACAACCAATGCCAAATATCCCTGAAATGTCTGAGGTTTGGGTAGGGGCTGAAAACATGCTGTTTGATGCAGGTTCAGGCAATATGACTCCTCAAGAAGCAGCGGATAATGCTGCCAAAACAATCGAAGAAGCGATTGAGCAGAAATACTAATAATTAGCCGATTACGGTCTGTCATTCATGTCGACGATTCTATAGAGGATGTTTGTCAAAAGGATTCCTTGCAACGTAGCACGCAAGAAATTGCTTGACGAGATTGTTTTCTATCGATCGTCGGCCGCTTGGCAGACTTTCGATTTTAAGGAGGATACATATGAGGACGAATTCACAAGCCATGCAGACTGCGCTTCTTTCAATCATCCCTGGTGGGGGACAATTCAAAAATGGTCAGAAATTCAAAGCGGGTCTCTTTTTTGCGGCCTTTCTGATTTTTCTGGTGGAAATGCTTTTGTTTGGTGGACAAGCACTTTATAATTTTGTCACACTCGGATCAGTACCGATGGAAGACAACTCTTTGTTTTTGTTGATTGAGGGAACACTGCAGGTCATCGTTACCGTTATTTTCATTATCTTTTGGGTTTTAAATATCAAAGATGCCTATCAGGTTCGACAAAGCATTGAAAAAGGCTTCCCGGTAGCTGTTACGAGAAAAGAATTTTTCAAAAAATTATACGAAGATGGTTTCGCGTACTTACTGACGATCCCTGCCTATCTGGTAATGATCGTAGCAATTATTTTTCCAGTAATGGTGACGCTCTTTATGGCATTTACCAACTATGATTTTCGACACATTCCGCCAGCAAACTTAATCGACTGGATCGGTTTTTCGAATTTCACGAATATTTTCACCTTAAGTTCTTACCGCGACACCTTTGTAAAAGTATTCAGTTGGACGGTGATTTGGACCGTTTTAGCAACCACTTTGCAAATTACACTCGGCATACTGACAGCAGTTGTAGCCAATCAAAAATTTGTGAAGTTTCGTCGCGTCTTTGGGGTGATTTTCTTGCTTCCTTGGGCGGTGCCAGCGTTTATCACGATCATGAGTTTTTCAAATATGTTTAATGATACCGCAGGAGCGATCAATACACAGGTGATCCCGCTATTGAACAATTTGCCCTTTGTTGATATTGGGAACATTGCTTGGAAGACCGATCCGTTTTGGACGAAAACGGCGATTATTTTGATTCAGGGTTGGTTAGGGTTCCCCTACATTTATGTAATGGTTTCGGGGATTTTACAATCCATTTCCGAAGATTTGTATGAAGCAGCCAAAATGGATGGGGCAAATGCGATTCAGCGTTTTCGAAATATCACGCTGCCGGCGATCTTTTTGGTGGCAGCCCCAACCTTTGTTACGCAATATACAGGGAACTTTAATAACTTCTCGATGATCTATCTCTTTAACGAAGGCGGACCAGGAAGTTTAGGCGGAAATGCTGGATCGACAGATATTTTGATTTCTTGGATCTACAAACTGACGACCGGCGGCTCACCACAATACTCGATCGCTTCTGCATTGACCTTGATCATTTCCTTTGTGGTGATCTCCATTTCATTACTGGTGTTTAAAAAGACGAATGCATTTAATATGGAGGATTGAGGATGAAAAAGAAGAAGTTTTCTTTCAGCAAATTATTTACCTACTTGTTTATGATCGCGTTATCGATCATTATCATCTATCCCTTGTTGATTACCGCAACCTCAGCCTTCAAGGCAGGGAACATGATTGCTTTTCGCTTAGATTTTGATGCGGATTGGACATTGAACAACTTTCGACGTTTATTCAATGAAACCCCGTATTTGACATGGTATAAAAACACCTTGATCGTGGCAGTTTCGACAATGATCATTCAAGTAATGATCGTAACGTTAGCAGGGTATACTTACAGTCGTTACCGTTTTGCTGGTCGTAAAAGTAGTCTGATGGTGTTCTTGATCGTTCAAATGGTACCGACAATGTCGGCGTTGACCGCTTTTTATGTCATGGGCTTATTAGCAAACGGTCTAGATAGCTTCTGGTTCTTGACACTGATTTATATCGGTGGTGGGATTCCGATGAATACTTGGCTGATGAAGGGGTACTTTGATACGGTACCCATCGACTTGGATGAATCAGCAAAACTTGATGGTGCAGGGCATTTTCGTATCTTTTGGCAAATCGTTTTGCCCCTCGTAAAACCAATGGTTGCCGTCCAAGCATTGTGGGCCTTTATGGGACCATTCGGCGAATTCTTGCTGGCGCGATTCTTGCTTCGCTCACAAGAGCGTTTGACCGTCGCAGTCGGGCTACAAACCTTTATCAATGATGCCCGTAACCAACGGGTCGCACTCTTTGCGGCAGGGGCGATTTTGATCGCCGTACCGATCGCTGCACTGTTTTTCTTCTTACAAAAATACTTTGTTTCAGGTTTGACCTCTGGCGGAACAAAAGGATAGGAATGATAGGATGTCTGAACAACGATTTCCCTTAACGTACTTTGGGGCCATTTTTTCTCCAACAAAAGTCTATGCATGGCGTAAAAAATTAAATCGCTGGCAGCAAGTGTTCGTCTATGTTTTCTTGATGTCCTTGCTGATGATCCCGTTGACCTTAATGATCAGCAAGCAAACGGATCAAGCCTTTGCGGCATTTTTTCCCCATGCAAAAACACTCGTGACGGCAGAAACGGCAGCAAAATACAATGAGTTGCAGCTGGAAGATGGCAAACTTTTAGCGGATGAGTCACAAGTCTTTTCCCAAACAGAAGCGGGGATCATAGGCGTTGCGCTTTCAGAAGCGGCTCTTGAAAAAGCGAAATACGCCATCAATTTTCGGGAAACAGACTGGACCATCAAAGAAGAAATCGATGGACAAACTTATCACTATGAAATGCGTTACACGGCGGAAATGGCACCTGATCAAGTAGATGATGCGGCTTCGTTTCAAAAAGCAATCGAAGACGGCTTCTATCGCAACAACGAGACAGCGATTTTCTTCAGTCAGACGATCACAGTGGCATTTTTATTGGTGGCAATGAATAGTATTCTAGTCATAGGCGCAGCGTTTTTCCTCTGGTTGACGAAAAAATCACGACTATCGACAATCGGCAGCTTCAAAGAAAGTACGAACGTGATTTTAAATGCACTGGGGGCAGGCTCTCTCGTTGCGATGTTGGCAGGATTTATTGGCGCTGATATCGTCTTGATGATCGGGATTCAGTCTTTAGGCATGCTACTGATGCTCTTCTTAGCTTTCTTAAAAACCCGTTTTAAAACGGCATAATTTGCAAACCTTCGCAACAAGACGTTTGGGCGTGTGCTGGACTTTCAGCGCCGATCAATGGCTTGTTGCGTGTTTTTTTTCCTGCGTTTCTTTAAAATCTGTGAAAAAAGGTTAAGAATCCGTTTATCACGCAAGATTGATGCGATAGTTCTATCGAAAAATATTTCATTTATGGTGAACTAGTGCTAAAATAGTTAGGAGAGTTTCCAGCTAGGATAATGCAGAAGTAAAAGGAGAATTATTAAGGTATGGCCAATTTTTTTAGAAAATTAATCGAAAACGACAAAAAAGAATTAAAACGTCTTGACCATATTGCGAATCAAGTTGAATCACATGCGGATGAAATGGCCGCTTTATCTGATGAACAATTACGCGGGAAAACCGATGAATTTCGTCGTCGTTTCCAAGAGGGAGAGACTTTGGATAAATTATTACCTGAAGCCTTTGCAGTAGTACGTGAAGCTGCAAAACGCGTTTTGGGCCTTTATCCTTACCACGTCCAATTAATGGGTGGGATCGTCTTGCATGATGGGAATATCCCAGAGATGCGTACGGGTGAAGGGAAAACCTTGACGGCGACATTACCTGTTTATTTGAATGCTTTGAGCGGTCAAGGTGTCCACGTCGTAACTGTCAATGAATACTTGGCAACTCGTGACTCGACTGAGATGGGGGAGCTGTACAACTTTTTAGGGTTGACGGTCGGCTTGAACATCAACTCAAAATCAGCAGAAGAAAAACGTGCGGCATATGCTTGTGACATCACTTATAGTACAAACAATGAATTAGGGTTTGACTATTTGCGGGACAACATGGTGGTTTACCGTCATCAAATGGTACAGCGTCCATTAAACTATGCCATCGTCGATGAGGTCGATTCGATCTTGATCGATGAAGCGAGAACACCGTTGATCATTTCAGGACAAGCAGAAAAATCAACTGCGCTATACAATCGGGTCGACAATTTTGTCAAACGCTTGACGGAAGAAGAAGACTACAAAATCGATATCCAATCAAAAACGATCGGTTTGACAGAACGTGGGATCGAAAAAGCGGAAGAGACCTTCGGCTTAGAAAACTTGTATGATATTGAAAACACGGCATTGACCCATCACTTGGATCAAGCACTACGAGCGAATTACATTATGATTCGCGATATCGATTATGTCGTGCAAGATGGGAAAGTAATGATCGTTGACCAATTTACAGGTCGGATCATGGATGGTCGCCGATATTCTGATGGGCTCCATCAAGCGATCGAAGCGAAAGAAAGTGTCGAAATCGAAGATGAAACCAAAACGATGGCGACGATCACATTCCAGAACTACTTCCGGATGTACAAAAAACTGTCTGGGATGACCGGTACAGCAAAAACGGAAGAAGAAGAGTTTCGAGAAATCTATAACATGCAAGTCATTCAGATTCCTACGAACAAACCAATCTTACGGGATGATCGTGCGGACTTGCTTTATCCAACGCTTACGAGCAAATTCCAAGCAGTCGTTCAAGACATCAAAGAGCGTCACCGCAAAGGACAACCCGTGCTTGTAGGGACGGTCGCTGTTGAGACTTCTGAATTATTGTCATCAATGCTTGATCGTGAGAAAGTTCCTCATGAAGTATTGAATGCCAAGAATCACTTTAAAGAAGCAGAAATCATTTTGAATGCGGGACAAAAAGGTGCTGTAACGATCGCGACCAATATGGCTGGTCGGGGAACGGATATCAAGTTAGGTCTTGGTGTTGCAGAACTAGGCGGCTTGGCAGTTATCGGTACTGAGCGTCATGAATCGCGACGGATCGATAATCAGTTACGGGGACGTGCGGGACGTCAAGGAGATCCAGGAATGTCGCAATTTTACTTGTCGCTAGAAGATGATTTAATGAAGCGTTTTGGTTCTGAACGAATCAAAGTTTTCTTGGATCGGATGAAGATTGATGAAGGCGACGCCGTGATCCAAAGCAAGATGCTTTCAAAACAAGTAGAATCTGCCCAAAGACGAGTGGAAGGAAATAACTACGATACTCGGAAAAATGTCTTGCAATACGATGATGTAATGCGAGAACAGCGGGAAGTTATTTACGGACAACGTCAAGAAGTAATCATGGAAGAAACGGATCTTTCACCACAATTAATGAATATGGTGAAACGTTCCATCAGCCGGGTCGTTGACAGTCATACGCAATTAGAAGAAAGCAATTGGAATTATGAAGGAATCGTTGATTTTGCTGCCAATGCACTTGTTCATGAAGATACCATCAGTATTGAAGACATCAAGGGCAAATCAGCTCAAGAGATTAAAGATTATCTAAACCAACGGGCAGAAGAAGTCTTTGAACAAAAGAAAACACAACTTAATAGTCCAGAACAATTACTGGAATTTGAAAAAGTAGTGATTTTACGAGTCGTTGATACGAAGTGGACCGACCACATCGATGCCATGGATCAATTGCGCCAATCGGTTGGGTTACGGGCTTATGGACAAAACAATCCGTTAGTTGAATACCAAACAGAAGGATTCAATATGTTTGAAAACATGGTTGGAGCCATCGAGTATGAAGTAACTCGTCTGTTTATGAAGGCAGAAATCCGCCAAAACGTTCAACGGGAACAAGTAGCCCAAGGAGAAGCACAAGGGGTAGAAGAAGCACCGGCTGCCCAAGCACCAAGTTTCAAAAACGTGGGCCGCAATGATCCTTGTCCTTGCGGAAGCGGGAAAAAATTCAAGAATTGCCACGGGAAAAATATGTAACAAGTTTTGAAAAAGGTGAGAGTAGGCTGGCAGACGTTTTTGTCCAGTCTACTTTCGTTTGTAAGAAAAAAAGAAAGAAGGAATTTTAATGGAAATCGCAGATATTCGGAATCAATTGACCCAGATGAATGAAAAAATAATCAGTTTTAGGGGGTCTCTTTGACTTAGATCAGTTAGAAGAGGACATTGCGGAAGCGGAACACCAAATGGCAGATCCTACCTTTTGGGATGATTCAGAAAAAGCTCAACAAGTCATTAACGCCAACAATGCCAACAAAGAGACTTACGATCAATTCAATCAGCTAGCAGAAGAATTGGAAGAACTCGAAGTGATGTTGGAAATGATTCAAGAAGAAGCCGATCCGGAAATGGAAGCAGAACTTGATGCGCGAATCGGTAAGTTAAATGAGAAAATGGCTTCTTATGAATTGTCGATGTTGTTAGATGAACCCTATGATCGAAACAATGCCATCATCGAGCTGCACCCGGGAGCAGGCGGTACCGAGTCGCAAGACTGGGGCAGCATGCTGTTACGGATGTATACTCGTTTTTGTGAACAACATGGGTATCAGGTGGAAACTTTGGACTATCAAGCCGGTGATGAAGCGGGGATCAAAAGTGTCACTTTACTTGTAAAAGGCCACAACGCCTATGGCTATTTGAAGTCGGAAAAAGGCGTGCATCGCTTGGTCCGTATTTCACCTTTTGATTCTGCTAAGAGACGGCATACGTCATTTTGCTCGGTGGATGTGATGCCAGAATTAGATGGGGCGATCGATGTGGAGATCAACTCAGATGATTTGAAGATCGATACGTACCGCGCAAGCGGCGCTGGTGGACAGCACATCAACAAAACCGAATCTGCTGTGCGGATCACTCACATTCCAACAGGTACAGTGGTCGCTAGCCAAGCCCAGCGTTCACAGCTGAAAAACCGTGAGCAAGCGATGGGGATGTTGAAAGCTAAGCTGTATCAATTAGAAGTCGAAAAGAAAGAACAAGAAGCAGCAGCCTTGCGAGGCGAGCAATTAGAGATCGGCTGGGGCTCGCAAATTCGTTCTTATGTCTTCCATCCCTATTCAATGGTCAAAGATCACCGAACGAATTTCGAAACTGGGAATGTACAGGCAGTCATGGATGGCGATTTGGACGGCTTTATCGATGCCTATTTGAAGCTGAAACTGAATCAAAAATAACCTGGTATGACTTAAACAGATTGAAACACAATTGTAATCTGTTGCAAGCAAGGTGAAATATATTCATGCTATAATAAGCCAGAATGAAAATTTGAGATGGAGAGATAGCTGTATGATAGAAATGAAAGATATAATGAAAAAGTACTCTAATGGTACGACTGCTATCCGTAACCTTTCGATTTCAATTGATCAAGGGGAGTTTGTCTATGTCGTTGGACCATCCGGCGCCGGAAAATCAACCTTTATCAAATTGATGTATCGAGAAGAAAGAGCAACAAAAGGCGTTTTGAATGTCGCAGGATATGATTTGGTCGGCATGAAAAACCGTGAGATCCCTTTGATGCGCCGGGAAATCGGCGTGGTCTTCCAAGACTACAAACTTTTACCGCGGAAAACGGTCTTTGAAAATGTTGCTTATGCAATGCAAGTTATCGGACGCAAACCCCGTGATATCAAAAAACGGGTGATGGAAGTTTTGGATTTGGTCGGACTGAAACATAAAGTTCGGGTCTTTCCAAGTGAACTTTCCGGTGGGGAACAACAACGGGTGTCGATCGCTCGTGCCATCGTAAATACACCGAAGGTATTGATTGCGGATGAACCAACCGGAAATCTAGATCCTGAAAACTCATGGGAAATCATGAAATTGCTTGATCGAATCAATGCACAAGGAACAACGGTCGTTATGGCGACCCATAATAGTACGATCGTAAATACGATTCGTCATCGCGTGATCGCGATTGAGAATGGCCGCATTATTCGCGACCAAGCGGAAGGAGAATATGGTTACGATGATTAGAACATTTTTCCGTCATCTCCTGGAGAGTATTAAAAGTTTAAAGCGTAACGGCTGGATGACTATCGCGTCATTGAGTGCCGTGACGATCACATTAACATTAGTCGGTATTTTTCTAGGTGTAATCTTAAATGCAACAAAACTAGCCGAAGATATTCGTGAGAATGTGGACGTGTCGGTTTTCGTTGATATTGGTACAGAACAAGAAGACATGGATGCTTTAGAACAGGCCTTAAATGATCTGCCGAACGTTTCAGAAGTGACATTTTCTAGTCGAGACGAAGAATTGCAGAAGATCCAGGATGCCATGGGGGATTCATGGAACTTGTTCGAAGGCGACAGTAATCCACTGTATAACGTATTTGTTGTAAGTGCCACAGATCCAGAGTATACGACAGAGATCGCAGAACAAGCTGGGGATTTGCCGAATGTCTTTAAAGCCGATTACGGTGGAGATTCTTCTGACCGAATCTTTGAATTGTCTGCGGCTGTGCGGACTTGGGGCTTAGCTGCTGCTGTCTTACTGATTTTTGTGGCAATGTTCCTAATCTCTAATACGATTCGGATCACGATTTTGTCCCGTCAAAGAGAAATTCAAATCATGCGTCTGGTTGGGGCGAAAAACGGCTACATTCGTTGGCCATTCTTCCTTGAAGGAGGCTGGATCGGACTCTTAGGATCAATTGTCCCAATTGCGTTGATGTACTTCGGGTATCATCAAGTTTATGCAATGGTCAATCCATCCTTGCTACGTTCAAATTACAGCTTAATTGCACCAAATATGTTTCTAATACAAGTGTGCGGTGTGATGGCACTGATTGGTATCGTGATTGGTTCGCTTGGTTCCGTCTTATCAATGCGCCGATTTTTAAAATTCTAAACGTATGTTTTATTAAAGTCGATCGTCAGATCGGCTTTTTTTGTTTCATCACAGTGTTTCTTTACTTTAGGTACTATTTTTTGATATGCTTTAGTAGCGGGAAATCGGGGAAGAGGTGGAAAAATGGTTGTAATGGATAATTTGGTAACCATTTTATTTATAGTTAATATTTTGTTATCAATCATTATCATTTTCAGAGAGAGACGTCAGACTGCTCAGACATGGGCCTGGCTTTTGGTCTTGATGTTCATCCCAATCGTTGGTTTTGTGCTTTACTTTTTCTTTGGTAGAGGAATTTCCAAGGAAAAGATTTTCGATATGCGCTCACAAGCAAAGATTGGTCTAAACGTTGAATTAGAAGAACAAAAACAAGCGCTCGCGCGTCATTTGTTTCCGCATCCGCCGACTGCTCAAGTAGAAGTCCAGCAGTTAGTCTATCTGTTGACGGTCTTTGGTCAATCCCTCTATACGACAGCCAATAGCATGACACTTTATACCGATGGGCGGCAGAAATTTGATGCCTTGATCGCGGATATCGAACAGGCAAAAAATCACATTCATATGGAATATTATATTTATCGCAGTGATGCATTGGGAAATGAGGTCAAAGAAGCATTGGTACGAGCCGCAAAGCGAGGCGTAAAAGTAAGAGTCTTGTTAGATGCTTGGGGCAGTACCCAGGTATCATTGAAGTTTTTTGATGAATTGCGTCTGCATGGCGGGCAAATTGCCTTTTTCTTTCCTTTGTTCGTTCCTTATGTCAATCCGCGAATCAATTATCGGAATCATCGTAAAATCGTGGTGATTGATGGTGAGATTGGTTATACAGGCGGTTTTAATGTGGGAGATGAATATCTAGGACAAGTGGAAAAATTTGGTTATTGGCGAGACAATCACTTGCGAATTGCCGGTTCAGCTGTCTATTCGCTGCAAAATCGGTTTTTGATGGATTGGAATTCACAACATGCCTTGGAGATCAAATATGATCCTTCTTTGTTTCCTGAAATCAAACAAGCGGGGACAGTCGCAGCCCAAGTTATCACTAGTGGTCCTGATACGGAACATGAAGAAATAAAAATGACGTATTTGAAAATGATCAATTTAGCCAAAAAAGAAATTCTAATCCAAACGCCCTACTATATTCCGGATGAAGCTATTCACAATGCCTTAAAGTTGGCACTGCTTTCTGGGGTGAAAGTCCATATCCAAATCCCTAATAAACCGGATCATCCCTTGGTATATTGGGCGACCTATTCCTTTGCGGCTGAGCTGCTTCATTTTGGTGCAATCATTGAAACCTATGAGAAAGGGTTTATGCATGCGAAAACGATGATTATAGATAGTGGACTTGTATCGATTGGTTCAGCAAATATCGATGTTCGATCCTTTCGCTTAGATTTTGAAGTCAATACGATTATCTATGATGCGCAACTTGCGACTCAAACAAAAGAAGCGTTTCTGGCGGATTCGATCGATTCCAAACCGTTAACGATCGAAGCGTATCAACAAAGAAAATTGACGATCAAGATCAAGGAAGGCCTGGCACGTCTTGTGTCACCGTTACTGTAAAAAAATGCCCTTTTCCAAAAGATGGAAGCCATCATTTTGGAAAAGGGCATTTTTTAATAGGATTAACCCATAATACTTGTGTACGCTGCTAAGAAAATCGAGCCGACAGTGAGAATAAGCATGGTCCAGATCACGACTTGCGTGATTTTTGCAAAGGTACTTTTTGGTTTTTTCTCGTTCATTCTAATCCACCTTTTAGAGTTATTCTAGTGACAGTTTACCCTCAATTTCTCAAGAACTCAAGTTGATCCAAGGAGAAATTAAGAAAATTTCAATTTCACTATAAAAAAATTCGTTAGAATGGCAAGATAGGCTTGTTGAAGCTACTCCCTTCTGTTTTAATAGGTAAAGAAATACATTCTTTAAAACTTTCAAAAGTTAGTTGTTGAAATAAGAGCCTCCTTAAAAAATTTCATGGCTGTCTTATTCCGGCTTAAATTTTTAAAAGAACTGAAACATGGATGTAAAGAAAATAAAGTATAGTGACACTAGTTGTTAGAAAGGATTTTGCTGTATGTCTGGATTTAATCCAATCGTTTTGTTTTGGTATATTTTTCCTGTTCTCGTTTATTTTGCTTGTCGTTTTATCGTTTCTGCACTTTCGTTGAATGATCGTTTCCATGTGAAGGCACCGGATTTAGCGGTACCATTTTTAATGGTGGGGATTCATCAATTATCAAAATATACTTTTGATCAAGCAATCACATTGTATTATTTGATCTCCATTTTTTTATTAGGCATTCTACTGGCCGTCTTTCAGGCGTACTACTATGAAGAGATCCAATATGGTCGCTATTTTAAGATGTATTGGCGCAGTATTTTTCTATTTACGATCATTTTTCATGTCGTTTTGATCATTCTAAATATCGTAAGTTACTTATAGTGTTTTGCCCCTTGATAAACGTCCATTTTTTCACTTAAAGTTTTTTTAAAGACTTTAAGGAGTCTGATTTCCTCTTTTTGTTCATTTGGTAAAGAAAAGTCAAACAACTTCCCTTTCAAATTTCATATAATTTGTGGTAGAAAGTGGGGGATTGTGGTAGACTGTGAATATCAGGTGGAGATCGGGGGTTATTTATCGATGTTTATGGGTGAATTTCAACATTCGATAGATGCAAAAGGCCGACTAATCGTCCCTTCAAAACTACGAGAAAAACTCGGAGAAAAATTTGTTGTGACACGTGGATTAGATGGCTGTTTATTTGGCTATCCCTTATCTGAATGGGAAAAACTTGAAGAAAAACTAAACGAAATGCCTTTAGCGAAAAAGGATGCTCGGACATTTGTCCGCTTCTTTTATTCTGCTGCAACAGAGTGCGAGATCGATAAACAAGGACGAATCAATATCCCTGTTACATTGAGAAATCATGCAGACCTTACTAAAAGCTGCGTGATCATCGGGGTTTCAAATCGAATCGAGATTTGGGATGAAACGCGTTGGCAAGCATTCTCTGAAGAAGCAGAAGAAAACTTTGATGAAATTGCTGAAACAATGATCGACTTTGGCTTATAGGCTTGATAGGAAGAGGAAAAAACACATGGCAGATTTTCAACACTACACCGTTATGCTACAGGAGACCGTTGATGGATTATCAATTCGTCCAGAAGGCGTCTATGTCGATTGTACATTAGGTGGAGCTGGTCATAGTGAATATTTATTGTCACAACTGTCTGAAGAAGGACATCTCTTTGCTTTTGATCAAGACCAAACCGCCATCGACCATGCAAAAGAACGTTTAGCACCTTATGTTGCTAAAGGGATGGTCACGTTTATTAAAAGTAATTTCCGCTATTTAAAGGAAGCATTGAATCAACACGGCGTAAGCCGAGTCGATGGTATTTTGTATGATTTAGGTGTTTCCTCACCCCAATTAGATGAAGCCGAACGTGGCTTTAGCTACCACCAAGATGCACCGCTGGATATGCGGATGGATCAAACTGCAGCATTGACTGCCTATGAAGTGGTCAATCAATTCGACTACCATCAATTAGTCAAAATCTTCTTCCGTTATGGAGAAGAAAAATTCTCAAAACAAATCGCTCGGGAAATCGAGCGGGTGAGACAAGATCATCCCATCGAAACAACGGGGGAATTGGTTGATATCATCAAAACAGCCATTCCAGCTCCAGCAAGAAGAAAGGGCGGTCACCCAGCAAAACGGGTTTTCCAAGCCATTCGAATTGCAGTCAATGATGAGCTAGGTGTAATTGAAGAATCACTTGAACAAGCCATTCATCTTTTAGCAGTCAACGGACGTGTCAGTGTGATCACGTTCCACTCATTAGAAGATCGCATTGTGAAATCGATGTTCAAGGAATACAGTACACCAAAGGATATGCCACCAGGTCTGCCGATGATACCAGAAGAATTTCAACCAACATTAAAACTTATAACAAGAAAACCACTGCTTCCTACTGAGGAAGAAGTAGCTGAAAATAATCGTTCTCGTAGTGCGAAACTACGAATCGCGGAAAAAATCAAGGAAAGCGAAGGGTAACAACTATGGCAGAACTAAAAGTTCATGACTATGAATTCAGAGAACCACTTGAATCACAACCTATGGAACACTCTGAACCGACAACTGAAAAACTGCCTACTGATCCCCAGCGTCCTGAGGTCATCCGCGTACCAGCATCTCCGGCTCGTCGGTTAAAAAGCATTTCTACTCTGGAAAAACTGATCGCTGCCTTTGTGATCATCTCTGTATTGACGTTGGCGATCTTGACCATCAATATTCGAACCAATATCAGTCAAGTCGAACACGATATTTCTTTGATCCAATCGGATATCAATGAAAAAACAACACAAGCAGAACAGTTGGAACAAGAGAAAAATGAACTTTCTAAAACCGAGCGCATCCAAAAGATTGCTGAGGATAATGGATTGTCGATCGATGACGGCAATTTAAGGAAAGTGGACTAAATGAAGTTAACAGATAAATTCAAGCAATACTTAAAAAAGAACAATCAAACTACAACGAACAATCGCAAAAAAGTAGGTATTATTCTCTTTGCTACGAGTATTGGATTGTTCTTTTTGTTTGTCACGCGTTTGAGCTACATCGTCATTGTCGGAGATGTCGCTGGGACTTCCTTAGCTGAAAAAACGAAAAATCTTTATGAAGGCAGTGAAGTCATCAAAGCGAAACGTGGAACGATCTATGACCGCAATGGGATTCCAATTGCTGAAGATGTGACTTCCTATTCAATTTACGCTGTTTTGAACCAAAATTACAAAGATGGCAAAAAGAATCTTTTTGCAGAAAAAGCAAACTTCAATAAATTAGGCAAAATCTTGTCGGATGTATTGTCCATCGACCAAGAAACAGCAGTCAATACATTAGAAGAAGGGCTTGAGCAACAATTATGGCGTGTTTCTTTTGGAAGCAAAGGGAACAATATTACATTAGAACAAAAGAATGCGATTGAAGATGCAATGGAAAAAGAAGGGATTGCTGGCTTTCATTTTGACAGTCATCCAGCTCGTCTTTATCCGAATGGTGTCTTTTCTTCTCACTTTATCGGGTATGCTGTTGCCAATGATGACGATACTGGTCTAGTTGGGAAAACCGGGCTAGAAGCTGCGTACAATGACGTGCTTTCAGGGACCGATGGCGAGATCGTTTATCAAAAAGACAACAATCAAAATCCGTTGCCAGGAACCGTAGCCGAAACTGTTGCAGCGGTGGATGGGAAAGACGTCTATACGACCATCGATAGTCGGATCCAAAGCTACTTGGAAACGCTGATGGACAGTGTCTTTAAAGAAAACAAACCAGAAAACTTAACAGCGAACTTAATGGATGCAAAAACGGGTGAAATCGTGGCGATGGCGCAACGACCAACCTATAATCCAGAAAATTTGGATTCCATCAATGATTGGCAAAACCTATTAGTTGAGGACAACTACGAGCCAGGATCAACCATGAAGATCTTGACGACGGCAGCAGCGATCGATCAAGGGATCTTTAATGAAAACGAAACTTTTACCCCAAGCCCTGATGGAATGAAACTTTATGATGCAACCATCAACGACTGGGACTTCGGTCAAAAAGGAACACTGACGATGCGCCAAGCACTTTCATGGTCGAGTAATATTGGAATGGTGACCTTGGAACAGCGAATGGCAGATCGTTGGCAGCAATACTTAAAAGAATTTGGTTTTGGTCGCAGTACCTATTCAGGATTGCCTAACGAAAATACTGGGATCACACCAGAGGATAACCCTGTCAGCCAAGCGATGACGTCATTTGGTCAAGCGATTGGTGTGACGAATTTCCAAATGATGCAGGCCTTTACGTCGGTGGCAAATAACGGAACGATGTTAAAACCACAATTTATTAGTAAAATCGTTGATGGCAATACAGGAGAAGAAACGGTCACACAACCAGAAGAAGTTGGCCATCCCATCACAGCAGAAGCGGCAACAAAAGTACGGGAATATATGCGTGATGTTGTCGAAAGTGAAAATTACGGAAGTGCTTATGGTGTCTATGAACTACCGGGCTACAATATTTCCGCGAAAACGGGGACAGCCCAAGTAGCCGATCCAACGACCGGTAAGTATTTGTCTGGGGGTACCAATTATCTGTATTCTGTTGTTTTGATGTTTCCTTCAGAAGAACCTGAATATATTTTGTATTTGACGATCAAATTGCCAGAGAAGCACGAAAGCACCGTGTTGGGTGAAATTGCCAATCCATTGATGAAACGAGTCATGGATCTGAAAAATTCTGCATTAGAAGATAGTACAACCTCAGGTAGTGAAACGACTGTAGGGGATTATCGTAATCTTGATACAGAATCAGCGGCAACTGACGTTCAAAAAGCTGGGTTGACCCCTGTTGTCATCGGTGATGGCGAGAAGGTCATCGCACAGTCCGTTGACAGTGGCACTTCGATCATGCCTGGCGGACGAGTACTGCTGATTACGGATAGCGACAAGTATTACATGCCTGATACGACCTCCTGGTCCAAAGCAGATTTGATCAAATTTGGCAGTCTGTTGAATGTGGACGTCAGTTTTGAAGGGGACGGCTATTGTACCAAACAGAGCGTGGAGCCTTATACTGAGTTATCGGGACAATCGATCAAGTTTACACTAAGCGAAAACGAATAGAATAATAGGAGAGAACGATATGGAATGGACAGAGATGATATTACCTTTGGCAAGTGGCTTTGCGATCGTAACAGCCGCAATGCCTTTGTTTATCGGCTATTTTCAAATGAAGAAATACGGACAGGAAATACGTGGTGACGGCCCTAAATGGCATAACGTAAAGGCTGGTACACCAACGATGGGTGGGTTTGTATTTTTGATTTCTGCAATGATCACTGCAATTTGGGTAGGGGCATGGCAAAATCAACTGACTGCTTCATTGTTCATTCTTTTGTTCATTACCTTGGTTTATGGTGCATTAGGATTTCTTGACGATTTCATCAAGATTTTCCGCAAAAGAAATATGGGCTTAAACTCGCTGCAAAAATTGATTGGACAAATTTTAGGCGGACTCGTCTTTTACTTTGTTTTTCGAGCGGAAGGCAATGCAGACGTGTTAAATTTCTTTGGGATCGATGTGCCACTGTCGATCTTTTACGGAGTGTTCGTCATCTTTTGGCTGGTCGGTTTTTCAAATGCAGTCAACTTGACCGACGGTATCGATGGTCTGGTCGCAGGACTGGGCACGATTTCTTTTTCAACTTACGCACTGATTGCTTGGCGGCAAGATCAAATTGATGTATTGATCGTTTGTCTAGCAATCATTGGCGGATTGATCGGCTTCTTTCCGTACAATCGCAAACCGGCTAAAATTTTTATGGGGGATGTCGGCTCGCTGGCTTTAGGCGGTCTGCTGGCAGCAATTTCGATTCTTTTACACCAAGAATGGACCCTCTTGCTTGTCGGACTGGTCTATGTTTGTGAAACAGCAAGCGTGATGCTGCAAGTTGCCTCATTCAAATTAACGGGCAAACGAATCTTCAAGATGTCACCCATCCACCATCATTTTGAAATGAGCGGATGGTCTGAGTGGAAGATCGACACTGTTTTTTGGTGTATTGCGTTAGGTTGCTCGTTGCTCACAATAGCCCTTGTATGGTAGGAGATGAAGAAAATGAAAAAAATTAAAACATATCAAAATAAAAAAGTTCTTGTGCTAGGATTAGCGCGTAGTGGATTCAGTGCGGCCAAATTGTTACATGATTTGGGCGCACTTGTGACCGTTAATGACGGCAAGCCATTTGCTGAAAATCCCGAAGCACAAGATCTTTTGGCGTTAGGGGTCAAAGTGATCACTGGCAGCCACCCAATCGAATTATTGGATGAAGGCTTTTCGTTAGTTGTGAAAAATCCAGGAATCCCTTATTCACAGCCCCTTGTTCAAAAAGCTTTAGAGAAAAAAATTCCTGTAATCACGGAAGTGGAGCTAGCGTATCAAATCTCTGAGGCTCCGATTATCGGCATTACTGGTACGAACGGAAAAACCACCACAACGACCATGATCGCCAATGTCTTAAACGCAGGGATGCAAAAAGGGCAGGCACTGCTTTCTGGGAACATTGGGTTTCCTGCAAGTTCCGTTGCTCAAACGGCCAAAGCGGAAGACCGATTAGTCATGGAATTGTCTAGCTTCCAATTGATGGGGATCGATACTTTGCGACCAAAAATCGCCGTGATCACCAATATTTATGAAGCCCATATCGATTACCATGGCAGTCGTCCAGAGTATGTCCTAGCAAAGTGGCGGTTGCAACAGCGAATGACTGCAGATGATTATTTGGTGATCAACTGGAACCAGCCAGAACTAGAAGCACTGTCGGCAAAATCAAAAGCGCAAATCATTCCTTTTTCCACCAAGGAAAAAGTAGCAGGCGCGTACATGCTTGACGGTATCCTCTATTATAAAGAAGAAGTGATTATGGCAGCTGATGAACTTGGCGTGCCAGGAGATCATAATATTGAAAATGCATTAGCAGCGATTGCTGTCGGTAAACTTTGCGATATGCCAAACGAAGCCATTAAGCAAGCGTTACAAACCTTTACAGGCGTGCCCCATCGGACTCAGTATGTCACCACCATCAATCAGGTGAAATTTTTCAATGACTCCAAAGCAACAAACATTCTGGCCACAGAAATGGCATTAGGCGGCTTTGACAATGAGAAACTGATTTTATTGGCAGGTGGTCTGGATCGGGGGAACAGCTTTGATGACTTAGTTCCCGCACTAAAAGGGCTAAAAGCCATCGTGTTGTTTGGTGAAACAAAGGAAAAATTAGCCGCTGCTGCTCAAGCAGCAGGGGTAAAAACAATTGAAATGACAGACAATGTTGAAACAGCCGTCCCATTAGCCTTTTCTTTAAGTGCTGCTGGAGATACGATTTTATTGTCACCTGCGAATGCAAGTTGGGATCAATACCCTAATTTTGAAGTTCGCGGCGACAAATTTATGGCGGCAGTAGCAGAACTTAAATAGAAATGAGTGACGGATATGAAAATACTTGTGACTGGCGGCGGTACTGGCGGACATATTTATCCAGCGTTGTCTTTTGTCGATTATGTAAAAGAGATTGACCCGACAGCCGAATTTTTATACATTGGTGCAACAAGGGGCTTGGAAAATAAAATCGTCCCTCCAACAGGTATTCCTTTTAAAACATTAGAAATCCAAGGCTTTAAGCGTAAGTTGTCCTTCGATAATGTAAAAACGATCCAACTTTTCATGAAAAGTTATTACGCAGCCAAAAAAATCATCAAGGAGTTTCAACCGGATGTGGTGATCGGCACCGGCGGCTACGTTTCTGGCGCGGTGGTCTTTGCTGCAGCGAAGTTGAAAATTCCTACAATTATTCATGAACAAAATAGTGTTCCCGGGATCACGAATAAATTTCTAACCAAATATGTGGACAAAATCGCCATTGCCTTTCACGATGCGTCCCAGTACTTTCCAGCGAAGAAAACGGTGCTGGTGGGGAATCCCAGAGGTCAAGAAGTACGCAACAGTCAAAAGTCAGCGATCTTGTCTTCCTACGATTTAAATCCGGCGAAAAAGACGGTCTTGGTTTTTGGTGGGAGTCAAGGAGCACTGAAAATCAATCAAGCGATCATTGATGCGCTGCCGCTGTTTGCTCAAAAAGAGTATCAGCTTCTCTATGCGTCAGGTGAACGGTATTACAAAGAGATCGAAGAAAAAATCGGCATGTCAAAAGATGCCTTTCCTAATATCAGTATTCGCCCTTACATTGATCAGATGGCAGAAGTGATGGCAAATAGTGATTTGTTGATTGGACGAGCAGGAGCCACATCGATCGCAGAATTCACTGCATTAGGGATTCCAGCGATTTTGATTCCTAGTCCTTATGTGACCAATGACCACCAAACGAAGAACGCCCAAAGTTTAGCCAATGCAGGAGCAGTCAAAATGATTGCCGATCATGAACTAAACAGTCAAAACCTCGTGGAAGCAGTAGACAGTATCATGCAAGATGAAGCCCTTCGTAGTAAGATGGCAAAAGCCTCAAAAGAACAAGGGATCAGCGATGCCTCAGAACGATTATTTCGACTTGTGCAAGAGGTAATCAAATAGTACAATGTGTGGGATAGAAAGGAGCGATTATCATTAGTAAAGACAAAACACCTCATGATGATCAAACCCCCTCGTCAACGGAAGAGTTGACCCCTTGGCAAAAAGAAAATCTAAAGTATTTGCAAGAAAAAGGCAATCAGCCAGCTTGGTCTTCTCCTGCTCCTGAAGAAACAGAAGATACGTCCAAAGACCATGAAGACGAGCAAGAAGAAACATTTTTTGAAGCAGATGAAGCAATGGAAGAGTCCGTTGATGAGAAAGAAGCATTGCCAGAGCCAGAAAAAAAGGCCCGCTCCTTTGCTGATCGGCTGCCTAACCTAAAGGCGTACCGCAACCAAGTGTTGATTCGCCGTTTAGCCTTGATTATTGGATTGTTGATGATTCCTTTATTGATTGTTTTGTATTTCGTTTCGCCCCTTAGTCGTTTGGCGAATGTGGTCGTCAAAGGCAATCATGAAGTATCCGCAGAAGCAATTCTCGAAAATTCGGACCTAACCGTCAATGAAGAGATGTGGCCGCAATTTTTCGAACGTAATCAAAGCGTGTCTGCCATCAAAAAAGAATTGCCACGTATAAAAAATGCCTCAATTTCTCTATCTGGTATCAATCGCTTCGATATCACTGTCACTGAATTTCAAGAAGTTGCTTTACTAGCTCAAGATGGTGGCTATGCGCCGGTTTTAGAAAATGGCGTTGTGTTAGATGAAATCAGTGAGCAGCCAGTGGAAGGATTGCCGGTTTTAGAAAATTTTTCGGCTGAAGATAAAATCAAAGCAACACTTAGTGCCTATCAAGAATTAAGTTCAGAAATTCGCGATGGCGTTTCTCAAATCAAATATACCCCCCGTGACAGCAATGATGAGCTGCTGACTCTCTTTATGAATGATGGCAATCAAGTGATCGTCAACATTTCGAATATGGTGAGTCAAATGCAGTATTATCCGCAAATTGCCAAAGATTTGACCGAGGACAGTATTGTGGATATGGAAGTTGGAATCTTTACTTACCCAATTTCAAATACACAAGAAGACGATGCAGACGAAAATCAAACAGCTGATAGTGATTCTTAGGAAAAATTCAAGAGTTTTTTTCATTAACTTGTTTCTAAAAAGCGCCATTATATGGTAGAATTGGTAACAGTGAACAAATTATTCGAATGAACTCTAAAAACGGACTGTGATGGTTCGCTATATATCCAATTTAAGTAGGAGGGAACCCCATCCATGGCAAAAACGGGAATGTATGTTGGCCTTGATATCGGTACGACATCTGTAAAAGTTGTAGTAGCCGAATACGTTGACAGCCAAATGAATATCATTGGTGTAGGTAATGCAAAATCAGAAGGAATCAACCGTGGGATCATTGTAGATATCGATAAAACGGTACAAGCCATTCAAAGAGCAGTAAGACAAGCAGAAGAAAAAGCAGGAATTCAAATTCGCAGTGTAAGTGTTGGTGTACCAGCCAATCTTCTTGAAGTGGAAAATTGTCAAGGAATGATCGCTGTCAATAGTGAATCAAAAGAGATCACCGACGAAGACGTGCGTAATGTTGCCTCCGCAGCACTCGTTCGTTCTACCCCTCCTGAAAGACAGATCATTGCTATTTTACCGCAGGAATTTACCGTTGATGGTTTTGAAGGAATCAAAGATCCTCGTGGCATGATCGGGGTTCGCCTAGAAATGTTTGGTGTTGTGTATACAGGACCAAAAACCATCATTCACAACATTCGCAAATGTGTTGAAAAATCTGGTTTGATTGTTAATGAAGTAGTCATTACGCCATTAGCACTAACAGAATCGATTTTATCAGACGGTGAAAAAGATTTTGGTACGATCGTCATCGACATTGGTGGCGGCCAAACAACCACAGCAGCGATGCACGACAAGCAATTGAAATTCACCCATGTGAACCAAGAGGGCGGCGAATTTGTCACAAAAGACATTTCGACGGTTTTAAATACCTCTTTCAACAATGCAGAAGCATTGAAGATCAATTATGGGGATGCGTATCCTGAACGCACTTCAGCCAGCGAAGAATTTCCGGTTGATGTGATCGGAAAATCAGAACCAGTGAAAATCGATGAACGCTATTTATCAGAAATCATTGAAGCCCGTATGGAACAAATCTTCACCAAATCAAAAGAAGTCCTAGACGAAATCGATGGACTTGATTTACCGGGTGGCGTGATCTTGACTGGTGGCGCTGCAAGTCTTCCTGGTGTCGTAGATCTTGCTCAAGAAGTATTCGAAACAAACGTCAAGCTTTACGTTCCTAATCATATGGGACTTAGAAATCCTGTTTTCACGAATGTGATCAGTATCGTTGACTATTCGGCAAACTTAAGCGAAGTGTACCAGCTTGCCAAAAGTGCGATCACTGGTGAAAAAACAGTGGCGCAACAGCCCGTTGCTATTCAACAACAAGAAGTGCATTACGAACAATATGAAGCGCCAGAAGAAACTTATGAAGAAGCAGAAGAAGAGAAAAAAGGTGAGTCGATCACAAACCGAGTAAAAGATTTCTTCTCAAATATCTTTGAATAATCTAAAACGATTCTCAGGAGGAAGATAAATTATGGAATTTTCAATTGATAATAACATCAATGACGGCGCTGTGATCAAAGTCATCGGAGTCGGTGGCGGTGGCGGCAACGCAGTTAATCGTATGATCGAAGAAAATGTCAAGGGCGTAGAATTTATTGCAGCCAACACTGACGTTCAAGCGTTAAAAAACTCAAAAGCAGAAACAGTCATTCAATTAGGCCCTAAATATACCCGCGGACTTGGTGCTGGCTCTCAACCAGAAGTTGGTCAAAAAGCAGCGGAAGAAAGTGAAGATTCTATTCGCGAATCATTAGAAGGCGCAGACATGATTTTCATTACCGCTGGTATGGGTGGCGGAACCGGAACAGGTGCTGCACCGATCGTAGCGAAAATCGCTAAAGAAATCGGCGCGTTGACAGTCGGTGTCGTTACTCGTCCGTTTACATTTGAAGGACCAAAACGTGGCCGTTTTGCGGCTGAAGGCATCGCTAAATTAAAAGAGAATGTCGATACCTTATTGATCATCTCAAACAACCGTTTATTAGAAGTTGTTGACAAGAAAACGCCAATGCTTGAAGCATTCCGTGAAGCAGACAATGTCTTGCGTCAAGGGGTTCAAGGGATCTCAGACTTGATCACTGCACCTGGCTATGTCAACTTAGACTTCGCTGATGTGAAAACAGTAATGGAAAATCAAGGCACAGCCTTGATGGGAATCGGTGTTGCTAGCGGGGAAGAACGTGTGATCGAAGCAACGAAAAAAGCGATCTCTTCACCATTACTAGAAACGTCGATCGATGGCGCAGAACAAGTGCTATTGAACATCACTGGCGGATTGGATATGACTTTATTTGAAGCACAAGATGCTTCTGATATCGTCGCTCATGCGGCAACAGGCGACGTAAACATTATCTTAGGTACATCAATCAATGAAGACTTAGGCGATGAGATCCGTGTGACAGTCATTGCAACCGGCATTGACCCTTCAAAAAAAGAACGGGGTTCTCGCTCTAGCAGACAAAGCCAAGGTCAAATTCATTCTATCCCTCAAAAACCAACATTAGATATGGATCAAGCACGCCCAGCGCAAGCAGAAGAAAGCAATGGCTTTGGTGATTGGGATATCCGCAAAGAACAAAATGTACGACCTAAAGTAGAAGAAAACACATTTGAAAATGTAGAAAAGAAAGAATTCGATACCTTCAGCCGTGATGAAGTACGTTCGAATGATGACGACGAATTAAGCACACCACCATTTTTCCGTCGTAAACGCTAGGGGGCAGAGCACATGATTTCTGAGAACTTGCACAAGATTCAGCAAGAGATACAGGATTCCTGTGCTCTTGTTTCTAGAAATGCCAATGATGTCTGTTTGACAGCTGTGACAAAATCCGTCGATACAGAAACAACAAGAGTCCTTTTAGAAAATGGTGTGCGGGATTGTGCAGAAAATCGAGTAGAAAAACTACTTGAAAAGAAGGCAGCACTAAAGGATTATCCAGATGTCCGTTGGCATTTTATTGGCAATTTGCAACGCAGAAAGGTAAAATCAATTATAAATGGGATTGATTTTTTCCATGCGTTAGATTCAATCAAACTGGCACAAGAAATTCAAAAACGAGCAGAGCATCCGATCAACTGCTTTGTGGAAGTGAATGTTTCGCAGGAAGCAACGAAACAAGGGATTTTTGTTGAAGAGGTAATGGCTTTTATTGAAGCACTTGCTTCGTTCGACAAAATTCGTGTTGTTGGATTGATGACGATGGCCCCGCTCACTGCTTCCAAAGACGAGCAGCATCAGATTTTTAAAGAATTAAAAAGAATTCAACAACAGATCGCTGACCTGCATCTTACACATGCCCCTTGCTTAGAAACGAGTATGGGAATGAGTAATGATTTTCCCATTGCGATTCAAGAAGGTGCAACATTTATTCGTGTAGGAACAGCATTATTTCAATAAAAAAGGAGGTTGACCGATGTCGCTCAAAGAGAAACTGACCAATTTTTTTGGATTGACTGACGAAGAAGATTACTACGAAGAAACATTTGCCACGGAAGAACCGGCACGCACAGCGTCTAAACAAGCTGTGAACCAAGGAGGAGCTTTTACAGCCCCCAGAGCAACCACGAATACGTATGCATCTGGCCAAGCGGCAACACGTACAACAAGTCAACCACAAAATCAAGCCTATCAATACAGACAGCAACCACAAGCAGCTGTCTATCAACAAGCCTCAGCTGCGGCTGAACGGGTAAGACCGGTGACGAAGACGGAAGAAAAAGTCGTTCCGATGGCACAACAAAGAAGCAATACGAGAGTCAAAGAAACAAAAGCAAAAGAAACACCCGCACAAGCAGCTGGTAAAATAACGATCGTAGAGCCACGCGTCTATTCCGAAGCGATGGGGATTGCCAAGCAGGTCATCAATGGGGATGCTGTACTTGTTAATTTTCATTTAATTGAAGAGTACCAAGCTCGTCGAATAGTTGATTTTTTAACAGGAACAGTGTACGCTGAAGATGGTGATATCAAGCGTGTTGGCGATGAAATTTTTCTTTGCACGCCTAAGGGTATGGAAATTGAAGGCACTGCCCAAACATTAGCAGATACCAATTTTTTTGATATCTAAAGTGAGGAGGAACGCCAATTTTATTTTTGAGATTCGTTAAATTACTAAGTGATGCTGTTTATCTGTATACCATTTTATTAGTGATCTATGCACTTTTGTCTTGGTTTCCAGGAGGGTATCAATCCGCTTTTGGCCGTTTCTTAGCAAAAGTGTGTGAACCGTATTTGAGTTTATTTGATCGATTGAAATTAAGTTTTGCTGGTATTGATTTTACGATTGCGTTTGCAATTATCGTCTTACAGCTAGCATCACAAGCATTGATATTGATCTTACAATCAATTTTATTTTAACGTAAGGGGTGGTTATCGGTGAACGCAAATGTCTATCAACATTTTCGAAACGATGAACGCCCTTTTATTGATTCCGCTCAAGGATGGATCGAACAAGTGCAAATGCAGTATGCGCCTTACTTAACTGATTTTTTAGATCCGAGACAAGCGTATATTTTAGAAAGCTTGATTCGTCAATCAACGGATTTAAGCTTCCGCTTTTTTGGTGGTTACGAAGCTGCTGAAAGACGACGTTGTTTGATTTATCCCGATTATTATGAGCCCACCACCGATGAGTTTGACATGACTTTGTTTACGATTCAATACCCGAAAAAATTTACGGTGTTGAGTCATGGAAAAGTTTTAGGCACGTTAATGGGGACTGGAGTCAAGAGGGAATACTTTGGAGACATTCTTTCCGATGGTGAAATATGGCAAGTATTCGTTGCTACTGAAGTCAGTCATTTTATCCAACTCCAAGTGGATAAAATCGGAAACGTCTCGGTGCGCTTGGAAGAAACAAAATACACCGAGTTGATCGTTCCTAAAGATGGCTGGACCGAGGAAAGAGAAACGGTTAGTTCATTGCGTCTTGATACAGTGATCTCTGCCGTATACAACATCTCACGTCAGCGTTCGAAACAGTTGATCGAATCAGGAAAAGTAAAAGTAAACTGGACAGAAGCACTACGACCAGATTTTGTTCTGGATTTACTGGATATCGTTTCAGTAAGAGGATTTGGTCGGATTCAAATACAGGGGTTAGAAGGAACCACGAAAAAAGAAAAAGTTAGATTGTTATTAGGTGTATTACGTAAATAAATCAAAGAGGTGTATAGAATATGGCATTAACTCCATTAGACATTCAAAATAAAAACTTTTCAGTAAAAATGAGAGGATACAACCAAGACGAAGTCGATGACTTTTTGGATATGATCGTCCGCGATTATGAAGAAGCGGTTCAACGCAATCGCGAGTTAGAGAAATCATTGAAACACGCCGAAGAAAAACTAGAGTATTTCAATGAACTGAAAGACGCCTTGAACCAATCCATCATCGTGGCTCAAGATACCGCGGATAAAGTAAAAACAAGCGCAAGCAAAGAATCAGAAGTGATCGTTACGTCTGCCCAAAACCGTGCGGATGAAATGGTTGCTACTGCAGAAAAACATGCCCATGCCTTGATGACCTCAGCGGAAGAAAAAGCCAAAGAGATTTTAACGGATGCAACAGACAATGCCCGTCAATTGGCAACAGAAACAAATGACTTGAAGAAGAAAACCAGAGTCTTCCACAACAACTTATTGGTTATGTTACAAACCCAATTAGAACAAGTGAAGAGCCCCGAGTGGGAAGAGATTTTGGCGCCATTTTCAAGCTACGTGCAAGATTCCCATCAAGTAATCAGAGAAGTTTTATCAAAAGAACTTGACAGTGAAAATGGTTCTGGAGTAAACTCAGAAGCAGTGGACACATTTGATGTGGACGTTGTTGAATCAGATGAAAAAATCGTTGATGTAAGCGAAAGCCCTGAAGTGAAAACATTAGATGATGCGAGAAACTTATTAGACGAATTGAACAAAACAGATAACAACTAAGACACAGAACAGAAAAATTTCTTATATTTTTCAAGCGAGTTTGGGAGAGTGGAAGCCAAATAAAACCCTGTAAGAAATCAGATCATCTGTGAGTTGCGTTCTTTAAAGAGCCGATTATCCAAAGACTCAAGTAGAGAACGACGCCTGATCCCGTTACCGATCATCAAAGAATTGTCTAACGACAATAAAAATTTGGGTGGTACCACGAACACGTTCGTCCCTTGCCAGGGACGGACGTGTTTTTTGCTGTGAATCACTATGATTGGCTTGCGAAGCAAGACAGAATAGATGATGAACAGTACTAGGCGACCATAGGGAGCGTAGTAACCCTACTAGGAATCACTATGATTGGCTTGCGAAGCAAGACAGAATAGATGATGAACAGTACTAGGCGACCATAAGGAGCGTAGTAACCCTACTAGAAATCACTATGATTGGCTTGCGAAGCAAGACAGAATAGATGATGAACAGTACTAGGCGACCGTAGGGAGCGTAGTAACCAAACGAGGAATCACTAGGATTGATTTTTAAAATCAGTGAGACCTAAACACAAGGAAGTCATGGCAACCAATCCATTTTGATACGTTCAATAGAAGCAATTGATTGGTCGAGTCAATGGATTTAGAAATTATACGGAAACGTAGTGAGACGAAAAGGAGCGAAACAAGAATGAAAATGAAAGAAACACTGCATCTTGGAAAAACCGCTTTTCCAATGCGAGGCAACTTGCCGAACCGCGAAGTGGATTGGCAAAAAGAATGGGAAGAAAATCGATTGTATCAACGCCGTCAAGAATTAAATGAAGGCAAGCCAACCTTTGTCTTACACGATGGTCCTCCTTATGCAAATGGGAACATCCATATCGGACACTCATTGAACAAAATCAGTAAAGACATTATCGTACGTTCCAAATCAATGTCAGGTTTCCGTTCCCCTTATGTACCTGGTTGGGATACCCATGGTTTGCCGATCGAGCAAGTGTTGACAAATAAAGGAATCAAGCGCAAAGAAATGAGCTTGGCAGAATACCGCAAAAAATGTGAAGAATATGCTTTGACACAAGTGGATACACAAAGAGCTGACTTCAAACGTTTAGGGGTTTCTGGTGACTGGGAGCACCCATACATCACACTGACGCCCGATTATGAAGCTGCAGAAATTCGCGTTTTCGGAAAAATGGCAGAAAAAGGCTATATCTACAAAGGATTAAAACCAATCTACTGGTCACCATCTAGTGAATCATCACTAGCAGAAGCCGAGATCGAATACAAAGATGTGAAATCACCATCGATCTATGTTGCTTTCCCAGTCGCAGATGGCAAAGATTTGCTTGATTCAGATACATCTTTTGTTATCTGGACGACGACGCCATGGACCTTGCCAGCGAATCTAGGAATCTCTGTGAATCCAACCTTTGCCTATGTTCAAATCTTGGCTGATGGTCGTAAATTTGTCGTGGCAAAAGATTTATTAGAAACCGTGACGAATGAGATTGGTTGGGAATCTGTCGAAGTATTGCAAGAATTAGCAGGCGATCAATTAGAAAAAATGACGGCGCAACATCCTTTCTATGACCGTACGTCTCTGTTGATGTTAGGGGATCATGTGACATTGGATGCCGGTACTGGTTTGGTCCACACTGCACCAGGACACGGGGAAGATGACTACATCGTCAGCAAAAAATATGGACTGGATGTCTTATCACCAGTCGATAGCCGTGGGGTCTTCACAGAGGAAGCACCAGGATTTGAAGGGGTCTTTTATGACAAAGCCAATCCAATGATCACTGAGCTTTTAGAAGAAAAAGGGGCGCTATTAAAACTAAACTTCTTTACTCACAGCTATCCACATGATTGGCGGACGAAAAAACCAGTCATCTATCGGGCAACGCCACAATGGTTTGCTTCAATTGATAAGTTCCGTCAAAACATTTTGGATGAGATCGAAAAAGTAGATTGGATCATTCCATGGGGCAAAACCCGTTTATACAATATGATTCGCGATCGCGGCGACTGGGTGATCTCTCGTCAACGTGCGTGGGGTGTACCATTGCCAATCTTTTATGCAGAAAACGGCGAAGCCATCATCACGCCTGAAACGATCGAGCATGTGGCAAACTTGTTTGCTGAACATGGTTCAACGATTTGGTTTGAAAAAGAAGCCGAAGAATTGCTGCCGGCTGGCTTTACGCATCCAGGCTCACCAAACGGTAAATTCTCGAAAGAAACTGACATCATGGATGTTTGGTTTGATTCAGGTTCTTCTCACGAAGCCGTGTTACGTCAACGTCCAGAATTGACGTTCCCAGCTGACATGTATTTGGAAGGTTCTGATCAATATCGCGGGTGGTTCAACTCAAGTATCACAACTAGTGTTGCGATCAATGAAGTCGCACCATACAAAGCCGTCTTGTCTCAAGGCTTCACCTTAGATGGCGAAGGCCGTAAGATGAGTAAATCTCTTGGAAATACCATTGCACCAGAAAAAGTGATCAACCAAATGGGTGCGGATATTTTGCGCCTTTGGGTCAGCAGTGTTGACTACGAAGCGGATGTTCGAGTGTCTATGGATATCTTGAATCAAGTATCAGAAGTCTATCGGAAAATTCGCAATACCATGCGTTTCTTATTGGCTAACACGAATGATTTTGATCCAGCAAAAGACAGCGTACCATTTGAAAACTTGCGTTCTGTTGATAAATACATGATGGTTCGTTTGAATCAAACGATCAAAACGATCCGAGAAGATGGTTATGAAAAATACAACTTCTTGCATATTTACCGAACAGTCATCAACTTCTTGACAGTCGATATGTCATCCTTCTATTTGGATTTTGCGAAAGATGTCGTTTATATCGAAGCTGAAAATGATTTCCAACGTCGCGCCATGCAAACCGTCTTTTATCAAACAGCGGTTGCGTTGACGAAATTACTGACGCCGATCATTCCGCATACGGCAGAAGAAATCTGGTCACATTTGAAAGAAGAAGAGGAATATGTCCAATTAGCGGAGTTCCCTGGCTATGATACATTTGCTAACCAAGAAGAGCTGCTTGATTTATGGCGTGCTTTCCTTGATTTCCGTGACAATGTCTTAAAAGCATTGGAAGAAGCGCGTAATGCAAAACTGATCGGGAAATCGTTTGAAGCAAAAGTGACTGTCTATCCAACCGAACCGGTTGCGGCATTACTAAAAGCCATTGATTCAGATATCGCTCAGTTGCTGATCATTTCACCGGACTTCTTAACGATCAAAGAAGCAGGTGAAGCAGCACCAGAAGCGGCCTATCAATTCGAAGACGTGGCGATCTTAGTGGAAAAAGCCGTAGGTGAAGTCTGCGAACGTTGTCGTCAAGTCCGTGTGGATGTCGGTGTAGAAGAGCAGCTACCAACACTTTGCGGCCATTGCACAGCCATTGTCAAAGAAAACTATCCTGAAGCGGTTGCAGAAGGCTTTGAAAAATAAAAAAACGGAAAAAGATGATCCCATTGTGGGTCATCTTTTTTTTGAAATCAATCAAGCTTGTTCCTTGAAAATGGGACATAAGCAGCTGTTTGTGACATCCAAATGAGAAAATCCGCGTTAATTGATAACGATTCTCATTTGTTTGCAATAATTTTACGATAGTTTATTGTATAATAAAAAAACCTTATTAGACGAAGACTCCTGCCTGTGATTTACAAGTAACTACTTGTTCAATGGATGTAAGTAACCCTTGAAGGAAGAAAGCAACGAGATCGGATCAAGTAAAAAAAACTTGCCAGATAGAAAAACAGGTTGTAAACTGTTAAAAATCGGAATATTCAGAAAATTGAAAGAAAGTGTGATTCCATGAGTGATTTAGAGATGATGAAAACAACGAACCAAACGATGTACGATGCCGCTTTTGAAAAAGATGCTTGTGGGATGGGGTTCATTGCTCAGAAAAATGGTCATTATTCCCGAGAGCTCGTCCAAAATGCCTTAACGATGTTAGAACGGATGAATCATCGAGGGGGAACAGGCGCTGAACCTGACACGGGGGACGGAGCAGGAATCTTGATGGCGATGCCAGATCCTTTTTTTCAGCAGCGGGCAAAAGAGGCAGGAATCCCATTGCCTGAAAAAGACGCCTATGCTGTTGGGATGTTTTTTTTACCGAAAGAAAAGCTCCGAGCAGCACAGGTCCAAGAAGAAGTAACTAAAGACATTCAACAAATGGGTTTTACGGTTTTATGGCAGCGCGACGTTCCATATGATTATTATCAGTGTGGGCCGGGGGCGCAAAAAGTCATGCCATCTTTTGTGCAAGTCTTTATTGAAAAGCCTGTCGATGTAGCAGCTGGCCGTCCCTTTGAAGATCAGCTTTATCGGCTACGGCGTAAACTGGAAAAAACATATCATACCGATGAGCTGTCTATCTGCAGCTTGTCCAGTAAGACAGTTGTTTATAAAGGGATGCTGCATGCCTATCAAGTTGGCTTGTTTTTCAAAGATCTTCAAAGCCCAGAAATGACTTCAAGTATTGCTTTGACCCATTCTCGCTTTTCAACGAATACCTTTCCAAGCTGGAGTCGGGCGCAACCTTTTCGTTTCTTAGCCCATAATGGCGAAATCAACACGTTACGCGGGGCGGAAAATTGGATGCATGGACATCAGATCGAAGTCTACGATGACGAAAACTCCGATTCTGCGAAGCTGGAAAATTGTATGGAATACTTGTATCGTCAAGGTCGAGACATTCCCCAAGCACTGCTGATGATGGTGCCAGAAGCGTGGTCTAAAGAAGCTGGCTTGACGCCAGAACTGACGGCTTTTAATGAATACAATGCAAGCTTTATGGCTCCTTGGGATGGACCAGCAGCTTTATGCTTTACCGATGGGGAGATGGTGGGAGCTGCCCTTGATCGTAATGGATTGCGACCATCTCGCTACTCAATCACGAAAGCTGGTTTTGTTGTCGTGGCCTCTGAGTCAGGAGTGGTGGATCTGCCAGCGTCAGAAGTGATTGAAAAAGGGGTGCTTGGACCAGCAAATATGTTTTTGGTGGATACCAAAAAAGGGATGATCTTACGAAATCAAGAAATCAAAGCGCATTATGCGAATGCCCATCCCTACCAGGAGTGGCTAACGGAACACCTATTGACACCAGAGCTGCTTCCTGGGACTGAGAAGCAGGAGGAAACAGCAGACGATGCGATTCAGACCCTTTGGAAACGAAATGGCTACACGGATGAGATCATACGCACGTTGATTTTACCAATGGCTCAAACGGGAGAAGAACCAGTGATCTCCATGGGGTTTGATTCACCCTTAGCTATTTTGAGCGAACGTCCCCAATCCTTGTTTACGTACTTCAAGCAACAATTCGCCCAAGTGACCAATCCACCCATTGATGCGATTCGCGAAAAATTAGTGATCGGTACCGAGCTGTTTTTAGGTCGAGATGGGGATGTTTCAAAGGACATTCGAATCAATTGCAATAAGCTGAAGATTGCTAGTCCTGTGTTAAAAACGAGTGAATATGAAAAAATCAAACAGTTAGATCAAAATGGTCAAAAAGCGGTTTTACAGTCGATTCTTTATGATTATGTACCTGAAAACGGGGTAGCTTTGCAACAAGCGTTAGAAGCGCTTTTTAAAGAAACGGAGCAAAAAATCGATGCTGGGGCAACGATCGTCATTTTAAGTGATCGGGAAGTCATCCAAGCGCAAGAAGGAAAAGTGGCGATTCCGATTCTCTTGGCGGTATCAGGCCTGCACAATTATTTGGTGCGAAAAGGCAAACGTTCCTTGGCATCGATCGTTGCGGATACTGCGGAAGTCTGTGAGGTCCATCATTATGCCATGTTAGTCGGCTACGGAGCAAGTGGGGTCCATCCTTATGGGGCTTACCAGACATTGGCGCATTTTGAGCTTTCAGAGAAGATCGAGAGTTACCGCAAGGCATGTGAAAAGGGCATTGTCAAAATCTTGTCACGAATGGGGATCTCAACGATCGCCGGTTACCACGGGGCACAATTGTTTGAAGCGGTTGGTATCTCTGAGAAAGTCATCGCTGAATATTTTACCGGCACGGTTACCCGTATCGGTGGTCTCTCGTTAGCGCAAATCGAGCAAGAATATCTGACGCGTTATGAGGCAGCATATGGTGAAAAACGAATGGATTATCTTGATTCTGGCGGTAGTTTCCAGTACAAAGCCGATGGGGAGCATCATTTGTTCAATCCAAAAACGATCTATGGGTTCCAAAAAGCCGTTCGCACAGGCAGTTATGAGCTTTATAAAGAATATGCGGCGGAAATGAATCAAGAGGCATTGGACAATCCAACGACGTTACGGTCTATGTGGACCTTTGCGAACACAAGACGCAGTATTCCGTTAGCTGAGGTGGAGCCTGTCGAAACGATCGTCAAACGATTTAAAGTCGGGGCGATGTCCTACGGCTCACTAAGTGAAGAAGCGCATCGCTGTATTGCTGAAGGAATGAATGCGATCGGGGCAAAATCCAACAGTGGAGAAGGTGGAGAAAACCGTAATCGTTTCAAACCAGTGAAGGGCATTAATTATAATAGTCGCATCAAACAAGTAGCTTCTGGCCGTTTTGGTGTCAACGCCGAATATTTAATGAGTGCAGATGAACTTCAGATCAAAATGGCGCAAGGAGCGAAACCTGGAGAAGGCGGTCAATTACCAGGCAATAAAGTCTTCCCGTGGGTCGCCGAGATTCGAGGGTCTACGCCTGGTGTTCGATTGATTTCACCGCCACCACATCACGACATTTATTCGATTGAAGATCTAGCCCAGCTGATCTATGACTTAAAAGCCATCAATCCGTATGCACGGATCAATGTCAAATTGGTTTCTAGTACGGGCGTGGGTACGATCGCTACCGGTGTCGTCAAAGCTGGCGCAGACGTAGTCGTGATCTCAGGCTATGACGGTGGGACCGGTGCTTCTCCGAGAAATTCGATCCGTGATGCCGGCTTGCCTTGGGAGATGGGGCTCGCAGAAGCCCATCAAACGTTAGCTATGAATCATTTGCGGCAGCGAATGACCTTAGAGACAGATGGAAAATTGATGACGGGTCGGGACATCGCCATTGCTGCTCTTTTAGGAGCAGAAGAATATAGCTTTGCCTCTTTAGCGCTAGTTGCGATTGGCTGTGTCATGATGCGGGTATGCAGTATCAATACATGTCCTGTCGGCATTGCTACACAGAACCCAGCGTTGCGAAAATTTTTTGCTGGAAAACCTGAGCACATCATCAGCACGATGTACTTTTTAGCAGAAGATCTACGGGAAACGATGGCTGAGTTAGGCTTTCGTACCATCGATGAGATGGTAGGACATGCGGAATTGTTGACACCACGCTTCGTTGCTAAAGGCAAAGCAAAATCATTAGACTTTTCGAAAATGATTGGGACGACGATCCCAATCGAACGCAAAGTGACGGATCCATTCCTTGAGAAACGTCAATGGCCAGAATTAGATGCTTTTGCACAAGCTGCTATCGACAACAATCAAGAAATCGTGACGAATCATACGATCAATAATGTTCAACGCTCAGTCGGCGCGCGTTTAGGAGGCTGGATCGCGGAACGTTTTGGCAATTATGAAGTTACCCCAGGTCTGTTGCAGTTTACGTATCGAGGTATTGCTGGACAAAGCTTTGGGGCTTTTGCCACCCAGGGCATCCAGTTGAAACTGATCGGTGAGGCCAACGATTATGTAGCCAAAGGGTTAAGCGGTGCCCGCTTGATCATTGTGCCACCTGAAGATGCCGCTTATGACGCAGAGCATTCACCAATTGTTGGTAATGTAGCGTGCTTCGGGGCAAATCGAGGCGAAGGCTATTTCCGAGGCATTGCTGGCGAACGCTTTTGTGTTCGTAACAGTGGAGCCAATGTCGTTGTCGAAGGTGTTGGCGATCATGGCTGTGAGTACATGACTGGCGGTGTCGTGGTGATATTAGGAAAAACCGGCCGCAACTTCGGTGCTGGAATGTCCGGTGGCGTGGCGTATGTTTACGACCCCGATCAAACCTTTGCCGATAAATGCAATCGGGAAATGGTTGATTTATATCGGATTGGCGAAAGCGGCGATGACCACCAACTAAAAGAGATGATCCAGCAGCATTTCGCTTATACAGATTCATTGAAGGCGGCTGAGATCCTAGAAGATTGGGAAAATCAGAAGCACCATTTCATCAAAGTCTATCCGACAGAATACCATCAGATGATCCAAGCGACGGAGACCTTGGCGGACCAAGGGTTTGTCGGAGATGAACTTGTGACGAAAGCATTCGAAGCTGTCGTCGGTCCACAATTGACCATCCCAGGAAAGGAGCGTGACTAATATGGCAGATCCATTTGGTTTTTTAAAGTACCCAAGAGTAGAAAATCCTACCCGACCAGTGGCAGAACGAATCGAAGACTGGCAAGAATTACAGACGCCATTGCCTGAAAATGAGCGTCAAGAGCAAGCAGCACGCTGTATGAACTGCGGGATTCCTTTTTGTCATACCGGTTCTTTTTACGGGGGGCAACGAGCGGTTTCAGGTTGTCCCAATGACAACCTGATTCCCGAATGGAATGACTTGGTTTATCAAGGGCGTTTCCAAGCCGCTTTTGAGCGTCTTGCCAAAACCAACCCATTACCTGAAATGACTGGTCGTGTTTGTCCAGCTCCTTGTGAAAAAGGCTGTACCGAAGCACTGAATGGCTCGGGTGTCACGATCCACGACAATGAACGCTTTATTATCGATACTGCTTTTGAAAATGATTGGGTCAAAGCCTCGGGATTGCCTCAAGAAGCGACTGGGTTCAAAGTTGCCATCGTCGGCAGCGGACCAGCTGGTTTATCCGCTGCATGGCGCTTGAATCAACTAGGGCATCAAGTGACGGTCTATGAACGCAGTGATCGCTTTGGCGGTTTACTGATGTACGGTATTCCAAATATGAAATTAGATAAAGACGTCGTTCAGCGACGGATTGACTTGATGGCAGAGCTAGGCGTGACCTTTATCGCTAATACGGAGATCGGTCGTGACTTGTCAGCAGAAGAATTGGCCGCTCAGTATGACCGGGTCATCTTGGCAACAGGAGCTAGTGTTCCTCGTGACTTGAAGATTCCAGGTCGTGAATTGACTGGGGTGCAATTTGCAGTCGATTATCTGACGGAAGCAACCAAAGATGTGTTAAAGCATGGCAAAGCGGCAACAAGTAAAAAACTTGCTGGCAAGCATGTTATCGTGATTGGTGGCGGCGACACTGGAAATGACTGTATTGGTTCAGCGATTCGGCAAGGAGCCGCTTCTGTGCGTCAATTGGAGATCACGCCCCAACTGCCATTGACACGGACCGACAGCAATCCTTGGCCAGAATACCCAATGACAGCTCGCACAGGATATGGGCAAGAAGAAGCGGCTGAAGTGCTACAAACACAAGTGACGTATCATGGAGTGTCCACAACGGCCTTTATCGGCGCCGAACGCGGCCAGTTGATCGCCATCGAAACGGTCTCAGTGGATCAACAGTTTCAGCCGATCCCTGGCACAGAGCAAGTGATCAAGGCGGATTTGGTCTTGCTGGCAATGGGCTTTGTTGGTGCAGAGACCCAACTCTTCGATGCCTTTGGTGTGCGAGAAGTGTACGATGATTACACGACGAACAATGAACGAGTGTTAGTCGCAGGAGATGCCAAACGAGGACCGAGTTTAGTCATCTGGGCGATTCGTGAAGGACGCTTAGCGGCAGAAAAAGTCGATCAAGCGTTACGATCATTGGTGTATCAATAAGCAATCAATAAAAAAAAACCTGAGCAGCTATTCCTCCTTCAGAATTAGAAGGGGAGCAGCGAAATGCTCAGGTTGTTTGCCTGTTAAGCGGTTGGTTCAGATGGATGGTGCTTTGACAGCTGTTCATTTTTTTCCATTGTTGCCTTCGGTAGGCGAATCGAAAAGACGATGGTTTCATCACGGCTTTCCGCCCAGATCTTTCCACCTAATGCTTCAACGATTTCTTTGGCGATCGGCAAACCAAGACCCGTCCCACCCGTCGCTGTTGCTCGGGAAGCATCCATGCGGTAGAAAGGCTCAAAAATCAAGCCGATCTTTTCAGCTGGGATCGTTTTTCCTTGATTGGTCAAACGAATCAGGATATCATCAGACTCGCTGATGGCTAATCGCAAAGGGGAGTTAGGATAGCTATAATTGATGGCATTGCGGATCAAGTTGTCAAAAACGCGTTCCATTTTCTCCGTATCAACGGTCGCAAAGACTTTTTTCTGTAGCTGAAGTTGCCAATGGAGATTTTTTTCTTCTAACAGCGGCAAAAATTCAAACGTCAACTGTTCCAGCATCAAGCTCAGATCCGTGGTTTCAGTTTGCAAGGCGATCGTTGTAAGATTAAAGCGGGTGATTTCGAAAAATTCGCTGATCAATAGTTCCAGCCGTTGGGCTTTTTGCAAGGCGATCTTCGTATAGCGTGCGCGTAGTTCGGTAGAAAGCTGCGGTTCCTCTTCTAAAAGCGTCAAATAGCCGATCACACTGGTCAAAGGCGTTCGTAAATCATGTGCGAGATAGACGATCAAATCATTTTTTCGTTGTTCCGCTTCTTTGGCGGCTCGTTGATCCTGTAAGTTTTTCTCTCGCAACTGGTTCATTTCTTCTTGCACATCAATCATATTGCTGGAAAGAACGATTCGCTTCGTGGGTTCGGCAATCAGTTGGTTTGTGGCTTGGATCGTTTCATTCAAATAACTGATAGCTTTACTCATATAATAAATCGTTGTGCTCACCCAAATCAGTAAGGCCCCGATGGCTAAGCAAAGAAGCCAATAGTCAGCAAAAAGTCGTAAAATTTGATAAATGGGTTCATAGCCATACCAGACCCTCATTCCAGCAACGAAGCGTACTGCGAAAGGAATGATGATCAAGATCGCCATCAAGATGCCCGTGGTGATAAAGTATTGGGTCAAGAGCTTGCGGATCAATGGACTTCTATTTTTCAATGATATAGCCGACCCCCCATACGGTTTTGATTAATTTCGGTTTGCGGGGTTGTTCGTTCAGTTTTTCCCGCAAACGGGCGATATGTGCCATCACTGTGTTATTGTTGTCTAAATACTTTTCTTTCCAAACTGCTTCAAAAAGGGTTTCCGAGGCAACGACCGATCCTTGGTGTTCAAATAAGTAAAGCAAGATTTTAAATTCGATGGGGGTCAAGAAAACCTCTTTGCCATAAAGAAAACATTGGTGGCTGTTGATTTTCAACAGTAAGCCTTCCTTTTCGTATTCTTCAATCTTCTGGGGATTCGCTGACTGGTTGTAACGCTGGTATCGCCGCAGCTGCGTTTTGACCCGAGCAACGACTTCTAAAGGATTGAAGGGCTTGGTCACATAATCATCTGCCCCAAGGCTTAGACCGGTGATTTTATCCAAGTCTTCCCCTTTTGCCGTGAGCATCAGTACTGGGAAAAAGTGGGTCTTACGAATTTGCTGCAACAGCTGGAAGCCGTCGATATCCGGCAGCATCACATCTAAAACCGCCACTTCGACCGTTTCTTTTTCAAGATAGGCCAAAGCGCTCGTTCCATCATAAAAAGGTTCTACTTGGAAGCCTTCATTCCTTAGAAACGTCGTGACTAACTCCGCGATTTCTTTTTCATCATCAACAACAATTATTTTTTCTGCCATCCTTGATTCACTCCAACTATCTACGATCATTTTTCATTTACACTACCATTTACTCTACACCCATCATACCGTAATCGGTAAGCGAATGCATTCGTTTTCTACTTTGAACTAGAGGTGATGCGGGAACCTAGGCGGCTGATCAATTCATTGGTAATGGTTTGTGCTTGATCAGCGGTAGTCGTCCAATCGCTGAATACTTCGAGCGAACTTTCGACCGCCAGTTCTGGATAGTCCGTTAAATCGATCAAGAGCATATCCATACAAACCAACCCAATCTGCGGGAGTAAAGCACCCTGATAAGAAAGTTGGAACCCTTGGTTTGATAGGGCACGTGGAACCCCGTCGCAGTAGCCGATGCTAACGATCCCGATCGTGGCTGGTCGATCAAAAATAGTGTCTAATCCATAGCCGATCGCTTCACCAGCGGCAACTGTTTTTTTGTCTACCAGTAAGGCTTTGAGTGTCAAAATCGGTTGTACGTTTATCTTCTGCTTCGTTGGTTCGTTCGGGACGCTCAATGAACCAGTTAGAAGAATACCTGGACGTACATAATCATAGTGTTTCTCTGGGTAATTTAATATTCCGTAGCTGCTTTGCAGATGTGTCAGTCCATAGGCGATATTTCTAGCGGATAAGCCAGCCAACAGATCATCAAAACAAGTGATTTGGGCTTGTGTCCGCAAGATACTTGTCGTATCCAGCTGATCTGAAGAGCCTAGATGGGAAAAAATGCCCGTAATCTTGAGAGATGGCAAGGCGTAAAGTCCAGTAACTGTCTCAAGATCAGGTGCAACGCCTAAGCGGTGCATACCAGTATCTACCGCTAAATGGCATTCGATCGGAATGCTTGTTTGGGCTAAAGCATGCCCATGGGCCTCACTAACGATGGTTTGAATCAAGGAATAATGTTTCAGCTCTTTGGCACGTTGGTCAGAAGTGTACCCTAAAATCAGTAAGCGACTTTTGATGCCAGCTCGCCGTAATTCAATGGCTTCTTCAAGGGTAGCAACGGCAAAGAAATCAACGCCGGCTCTTTCTAGGGTACTGGCGACCGTCTTCGCATCACAACCATAAGCATCCGCTTTAACCACCACCATCACTTTTGTTGTTGCTGGGATCAATCGCTTGATTTCCTGCAGGTTGTGCAACAAAGCGGGGGCGGAAAATTCTTTGGCTGCTCGCTGCAATTTGGGCGGCGTTTTTTTCGAAAACGGGAACAGCTTTTGCAAAGCAAAGAGACCTTGCACCACCCCAATGGTCAGTCCTAAGACCACGAAGAAATTGATCAGATTGTTTTGCAGCAAGGGCAGCTTTTGACTAAGAAAATGGGTCACTGCAATGGTATAAGGATGGAGCAAATAGAGCCAAAGGGACAGTCGACCCGCTTGTTTCCAGATTATGGGTGCTTGCCATTGCTGGATGATCGGAAATAAAAACAACAGGACGAAGGGCAAAAAAATATACATGCTGTCATGTTTCGGCGTGGTAAAGTGATGCAAAAGGTAACTTTCCAAAAGCAAGCAAATCAGACTGATCAGCAGATAACTATAGTGATGGGGAGAAGCTGGTTTCTTGGCAAATCTTCTGGCTAGTACCCCTAAGATCAAAAACAAAGGAGCAAAGAAAATGCCGTTGCGAGTTCCATCCAATAGTTGGAAAATCAGTGAATAGAATGACGCGATGGGTGTTTGTGCAGCCAGGCCAGACCAACTGTCCCCACCTAAACCAACCACATACAAACCGACAGCAATGAAAAACACCTGCTTGAAAGAAAGCCGTGTCAAGAGGCCCATCACTAGTAGACTGCCGGTAATGATCGCAGGAAAATACCAAAGATGGTAAAGAATGCCAGTGACCAACAATGTTTGGATAAAGGTGCCCAGCGGCATGTTCACCCCAAGCATGCCGCTGTACCAAGCAAGCGGCAAAAAGAGCAGTGTGGCTATGAGGTAGACTTGCAGCTGCTTTTTAATAAACTGCCAGACACGATGTCTGGCAGGATAGCTGTTTTGGGTGGCTAAGTCGCTGAACACGTAATATCCGCTGATCATAAAAAAGAAGGGAACGGCAATTCTGAAGAACGTCAACGTGATCAGGATATCGCCGTCAGGCCATAAGCGGTGAAGAGGCAGACAGTGGATCGCCACCACCATCATCGCCAAAATCACCCGGAATTGCTCGATTCCTGGATTCTTCTTCATGCGAACTGCCTCGCAGTTTGTTCAAGGTATTGATGGTATTCTTCCAAGGTCCACTGTTGACTGGCGATGATTTGACTATGAGGCAGACCGACATAACGAAAATGCCATGGTTCATAGCCAATCCCTGTAATTTCCTGTTTGTCTGCGGGATAGCGTAAAATAAACCCATAGTTCATCATTTCCTGGGTAAATAAATCAGCGGCTGCGCTGTCACGAAATCGTGGGCAGATCAAATCATCCTGGCTGCCCTTTAAACCAACATCGATCGCTAAGCCTAACTGATGTTCACTGCAACCGGGCAACGCCACAAATTGTTTCGTATAGGCTAGCCCATTTTCTTTCAAGGAATATTCCCATAAATACCGTTGCTGCTTTTCGGTTCGGTAGCCATCTAATAAGCAGATCTCGTCTTCAAGCTTTAAAGCTTTGACGAGCCGTTCCCATTGTTTGGCTGCTTCTGGCTGCAAGTAAACCTCGTCTTCGCTGAAGGCAGCAAGGACTAAATGAGGGGGTTCTTGGTTTTTTTCTAACGGAAATTCTTTGCTAACTAACTGTAGATAGGGATTCATTTGACTTCCTCCTTTGCTAAGACAAGCAGTTTTTGTAGTAGTTCTTGATAGGATAAGCCGACCGCTGCCATCATGGCAGGATAGCGGGAGTGACTCGTAAAGCCCGGCATAGTATTGATTTCATTCAAGTATAGTTCTCCTTGATCCGTGACAAAAAAGTCGATGCGAGCAAGACCTTTAAGACCAAGACTACGATAGAGCAGCTGAGCTTGTTCTTTGACCTTGGTTTCAATCGTTTCAGGCAATGGCGCAGGGACGGTGATTTTGGCGCTGATCAGCTGGTACTTTTCTTCAAAATCGAAAAAGCCGTCTACTAATGAAATGGCGTCACAAGCACCGACAGTCAAAGAGTCGTTGCCCAAAATACCGCAACCGATCTCAACACCGGCAATATTTTTTTGTAGGAGCACTGCGGAACAATAAGTAAAGGCTTCTTTTAAGGCAGAAGCGATTTCTTCAACGCAAGTGACTTTAGTGATCCCTTTTGAGGAGCCCGCTTCATTAGGCTTAAAGAAAACTGGAAAGCCATGGGTCTGGATAAAAGCTTCGATTTGTTCTTGCTGGTTGGCTTGATTTATCAAGAGAATCGTAGGAGCACTTTGTACGCCAATGGCTGCTGCAGCTTGATGCAGCAGCCATTTGTTCATACATAAGGCAGAGGCTGCCACCCCGCAACCTACATAAGGCAGCTTCATCAATTCAAACAATCCTTGGATACTGCCATCTTCCCCATATTTGCCATGCATAATGGGAAATAAAACATCAGGTACCAACGTTTGCTGCTCTTCACTTAGCCAAAAGCCGTTTCCTTCAAATAGCGGCTGTATTTTCTGTTTATGTTTCGTATCCAACAACCACGTGTCTTGTCGGATGTTTTCCAGTTCTCCTGTATACAAGTACCAATCCATAGCATCTGGGGCGATCCCGATCAAAGAGAGGTCGTAGTCATAGGGAGATGATTGGAGTGCTTCGATTGCGCTAGTTGCTGAAGCTAAAGAAACGGTGTATTCCGGTGAATTGCCTCCAAAAATAATGGCGATTTTTTTCATGTTTTTCTTCCTTCCGCTTTTCGATTCTTACTACATTCAGTCTATCAAGGAAAGAAAAAAGAAATTTGTGGGCTTACTGGTATCTTTCTTTTCTTTTTGTGATGAAATTCTGACGAATTTATGACAAAAGGAAAGCGACAGCTGCCGCTCCTTTTACACCAGAAAGAAACTTGCCTTTGAAGTAGAAAAAGCTGCCATAAGATGGAGTGGAAAAAATAGTGAAAAAAGAGCACTCTGAAGGAAAGGGGGAGGCAATAGCAGGAACGGTGACACAAAAAAAGCACGCAAAAGCATGCTTTTTCTTTTTGATGAGGGCTTTTCGATTATTATACGATTCGCTTATTGTGCGTAATGCGCACGAGGACCACCAATATATTTGGGCCGTGATCCCAGAGCTGTGACATGGGCAGCGCCGAGGGACTTGATAGAGGGACGGATCGGGATTTGAACATGTTTGACATGCATGCCGATTGCTGTGTCGCCAATATCGATGCCAGCTTTTGCTACTATGTGCTCCACTTCAATAGGCTCATCGAACAGCTGAAAAGCGGCAACTGAGCAAGCACCGCCTGCATGCAACTGGGGCACTACTGCGACTTCTTCTAATTGATATAGTCGAGCCATTTCACGCTCAACAGCTAAAGCCCGATTGAGATGTTCACAGCCTTGAACGGCTAAATGAATATTTTTGGGACGCAAGATCGCTCGTAGTGTTTCAACGATAACCATGCCTACTTCTTGACTGGAATTTTTGCCAATCAAGCCGCCCACGACTTCACTTGTTGAACAACCAAGGACAAAAAGATCATTTTCACCAACATTCGCTGTCGTAATGACTTCTTCAACGATCGTAGTTAAATCCGTTTTTAATTGATTGATATCTGTCATAAGAATCACCTTTCATTTAAAGAAAACTTTTTCGTGCGGCGTAAGGCATGCGTCAGGGGTAAAGCAACGATGCTGCCAAAGACCGTTTGGATCAAATTACTTGGGATCGAGGCGATCCCAGCGCCTAAACCGAATAGCAAAACCGTTGCTGCTGCATAGCCGGCGATCATGATCAAGCTGCCGACAATGACGGCTGATAGTGGCCGATGGCTCATTCTACCTACGATCCAGCCTTGCACACCATGGATCACGATGGAAAAGAAGGCCCATTCAGGGTAACCTGATAGAAAATCAATGATGCCGCCGCTCATTCCACCGACGAAGGCACCCGCGTTAGGTCCGAACAACAGGGCCGAGATATAGATCCCTGCTTCACATAAGGTCACAAAGCCCTTCGTTTGCGGAACAGGAATGATAAAGGTCAAAGAAAGTGCACACGTGAGTGCCGTCAGCATAGCGATCGTCGTTAGGTTTCTTACTTTCATAGGAGTTCCTCCTTTTTAAAATAGGCGAGCTGATTGACGTTGCCAGAGGTACCTAAAGGCAGACCGTCTTCAATTCCTGCCCAAACAAATGCTTTTGCGGTTTGGATAGCTGCTTCCAACGAAGTGCCTTTAGCAAGCATTGCGGCAATCGCTGATGAGAGGGTACAGCCAGCACCGTTGGTTGTGGTTCGCGTACTTTTTTCTGCCTCAAAAACGGTAAATTGTCCTTCTTGATACAAAACATCATAGGCTGTTTCCCCAGTTAGTCGACTGCCACCTTTGATCAGAACATTTGGGGCACCAAGCGCATGGATTTTTTTTGCCGCCGTTTTCATCTCTGCTAAAGAGGTAATGCTTTGTCCAGATAAGTGTTGTGCTTCGAGCAGATTAGGTGTCACTAATGCTGTGTAAGGAAACAATGAGATCAATCCTGCTTGATAGGAGTGGTTAAAGGCAGTATCTCCTTCTTTGAAGGCGAGAACGGGATCGAGCACGATCGGTCCGGTAAATGTTTGTAAAAAATCTCGCAGCAATTCAATGATGGCCGTTTGATGAAGCAGCCCGATTTTGATTGCATCTAGGGATACGACCGAACGCAGTGAATCCAGCTGTGCTTGGATCACAGGCTCAGGGAGATCATGGAACATAAGATCATCCTTGATGGCGACCACACATGTTAATAGGGCATGGCCAAACACCCCGAATTCCTCAAATGTTTTCAAATCAGCCGTCATGCCGCCACCTGCCAAACTGTCGAGACCGGCGATCGATAAGACTTGTTTCATGTCTGCTGCTCCTTTCATTTCTCATTTCTTTCTATTATAATCAGTCGGTAAAAAAGAAAAACGGCCAATTGGATGTTTTTTCCTCATCCAATTGACCATTTGCTTATTTCTCATTTAGTAAATCTCGCTCACGATACCATTCATCGGGACGCCAGATCCATTCAAAGCCATCGGCAGCTAAGAGATCATAGGCTGCTTGGGGGCCCATCGTTCCTGCGGCATAATTTGGAAAATCAGGTGTTTCTTGGTCCCAAGCGTGACGGATCACATCAACGATGCGCCAAGATTGGGCAACTTCATCCCAGTGGGTAAAGTTAGTGCCATCACCGTTCAAGGCATCTAGAATTAGTTTTTCGTAAGCTTCAGGGGTGTTTTCGACGATTTCAGTACTATTTCGGTAATCGAGCTTCACTGGCAATGTCTCAAACCCTTGGCCAATTTCTTTTCCGTTCAAGGAAAGAGAGAAGCCTTCCGTCGGTTGAATGTAAATCGTCAGCACATTCGGTGCCAAACTCTCGATTTGCTTTTGTTCATTCAGGTCTTGCTTAAAGACATTGACTGGGACTTGTTTAAAGACAATGTTGATGCGAGTGCCTTTTTCCGTCAACCGTTTCCCAGTGCGTACATAAAATGGTACGCCGGACCAGCGGAAGTTATCGATCAAAAATTTCCCAGCAACGAAGGTTTCCGTTGCCGATTCTTCATCCACATTGGCTTCTTCACGGTAGCCAACAAATTTCTTGTCTTCTAATTGTCCCTTATCGTATTGACCACGTACGAAGTGTTGTTTCACTTCTTCTTCGGAGTAGATACGGATCGCATTTAAGGCTTTGATTTTTTCTGTCCGTAATTCTTTTTCAGAAAAAGCCACTGGCGGTTCCATGGCTAATAAGGAAAGAATCTGCAGAATATGATTTTGGACCATATCCTTCAAGGCACCGCTCTTATCATAATAGCCGCCGCGTTCTTCTACGCCTAAGTTTTCTGCGATATTGATCTGAACATTGTCAATGTAACGATTGTTCCACATTGACTCAAAAATGTTATTGGCAAAACGAATCGCAGAAATATTTTGGATCATTTCTTTTCCTAAATAGTGATCGATTCGGTAGATTTCTTGTTCCGTAAAGACTTGATTGATCTCTTCATTCAATTCTTTTGCTGAATTATAGTCGCTTCCAAACGGTTTCTCGATGATCACCCGATGGTAGCCGTCAGTATCCAGCATTCCTTGGGATTTCAAGTGAGAAACGATCGTCCCAAAGAAATTAGGGGACATTGCTAAGTAAAAAATCTGATTGCCTTCTAAATGGTATTTCTGATCTAAGGTTTCCGCCAAATCCTTTAATGAATCATAATGGCTCGTATCTGTTACATCATGTGATTGGTAGTAGAAATGAGAAGCGAATGTCTCTGCTTGTTCTTGTGAGTCACTCAACTCTTTGATTGTACCTATCACCACTTCACGATAGTGTTCATCCGACCAAGGACGGCGTGCAGTACCAATGACTGCAAAATCTTCTTTCAAATCGCCTTTTTTGTACAACCGAAACAAAGAAGGATATAGTTTGCGTTGGGCAAGGTCGCCCGTACCGCCAAAAATCGTAAAAAGGACCTTTTTTTCCATCATCTTCACTCCTTACAGTTTATCGACAAAAATCGTGCTGGCGGCTTTGTAGCTGACAGCAATTTCTTTTGTGTCATTTTTGATCGTAATCGGACCCTCGTATGCTGCCGCATCGATGATCTCGTATTCTTCATGAATATTCAATTTGATCGAAACGAGATAATCCAGCAGTTCTCGTTCGTCAAGGACACGGGCGATACGAATCTTGGTTCCTACCGGATAAGAACTCATGGTGTTTTTTTCGCCTTCGTGAATGAGTTCTCCTTGTTCAGGAATCATTCCCCCATGTGGGCAATACCGAGGATGATCAAGGTAGGCTTCTAAGCGGCTCGCCAACGTTTCTGAGGTGACATGTTCTAAAACTTCTGCGTCATCATGAACTTCATTCCATGAATAATGCAGGTGCTCCACAAGAAAGACTTCCCATAAACGATGCTTACGAATGAGGGCACTTGCAGAAGCTAAACCAGTTTCAGTCAACTGTACCCCTTGATAAGGTGAATGTTCCACTAAGCCTTCTTTTAATAATTTTGAAATCATTTCACTTACTGAAGCTGCTGAGACGTCCAGACCTGACACGATTTGTTTGTTATTGATCTTCTTTTGGTCACCACCAAGCTCTAAGATGAGCTTTAAATAATCTTCACGATTTGGTGTCATCGGATCCATCCTCTCTTATCAAAGACTATCAAAGTAGATTTTATCAAAAAAGCCAGCTGATTACTATGAAAAAAGCCGCCGGTTCTCAATATTCTATGTAAAAAGAAGACCGAGGGGAGCTACTCCACCTCAGCCTTTTTTTATTAAGCCCAATCACCATTGCGGAAGACAGGAACTGTGGTGCCATCTTCTTTGATGCCATCGATGGACATTTGGTCAGAGCCGACCATGAAGTCTACGTGGGTTTGGCTGCGGTTTAAACCAGCCGCTGCCAGTTCTTCTTCACTCATCTCAGTGCCGCCTTGTAAGCTGAAGGCATAAGCAGAGCCTAAAGCCAAGTGGTTTGAGGCATTTTCATCAAACAACGTATTGAAGAAGATGATGCCAGATTGTGAGATAGGGGAAGGGTCAGGGACTAAAGCGACTTCACCTAAAGATTTCGCTCCTTCATCGATCGCTAGCAATTTGCCTAACACTTCTTCGCCTTGTTCTGCAGAAAAGTCCACGACTTTACCGTCTTTGAAGGTGAATTTCATGCCAGAAATAATCGTTCCTGCGTAGCTCAATGGTTTCGTACTTGAAATATAGCCATCGATGCGACGATTATCTGGGGCAGTAAAGACTTCTTCTGTCGGCATGTTCGCCATGAATTTTTCATTGCGGGTGTTGTAGCTGCCAGCACCTTCCCACAAGTGATTTTTTGGTAGGCCGATGATCAAATCGGTACCCGGTGCTGTATAGTGTAATGCGCTGAATTGTTCTTTGTTCAATTCTTCTGCCTTGACTTGCAGTGTTTCATCATGTTTTTTCCAAGCAGCAACAGGATCTTCTTCGTAGATACGCGTCGTTTTGAAAATTTGATCCCATAGCTTGTCTTGTGCTTCTTCTGGGGAAGCATCAGGGAACACTTTTTGTGCCCAATCTTGACCTGCAGCAGCAACAACGGTCCAGCTGACTTTGTTGGCTTGTGTTGCTTGACGCAGTTTCATCATCGCCTTACCAGAAGCTGCTTGGAAAGCGGCGACCCGATCTGAGTCAACGCCCGCTAACGCATCGGGATTGGCAGAAACGACACTGATGCGGCTCGCACCTTTTTCGACCCAATCTTCTGTTTGATCAATTTTGTGTTGAGGGATCGTAGACAAACGATCCTCAGCTGCATGCGCAAGAAATTCTTTTTGAACCACATCGTCGGTCCATTGAACGATTACTTCATCAGCGCCTAGCTCATACGCTTTTTTTGTCAATAGTCGAGCTAACGGTGCTTGGTCCACGGCGATTTGGATGACGATGGTGTGCCCTTTTTGGACATTTACACCAACTTCTGTGATCAGTTGGGCATATTTTTCAAGGTTCTGATTAAAGTTTGGTAAAACCATTAAAATTCCTCCATTTATTCTAAAATTATAACTGTCTTCATGATAGCACTAAGTATTTTTGAAAACAAACGAAAAAGAGAGCAAAAAAACAGAGGTCTTCGAATTGAAAAACTGGAAACACTAGGGGCAATAATTTTAAAAGTTTTTTTGCAAACTTAAAAAAACATGATACAATAAGTAAAAGGTATTTCTGAAAGCGATGTATAGCAGAATTAAGGAGATTAAAAAATTATGGCAAGAAAGAAAACTATTACTAGAGACCAGATTTTAAAAGCTGCCTATGAAGTTGTCGCAACCGAAGGATTTACACGTTTTACCGCACGCAATATCGCAGCGAAGATGAAATGTTCAACGCAACCGATCTACTTAGAATTTAAAAATATGGATGACTTAAAAAATGCATTGATCAATCAGATTTACGACTACTTAGCGACAGAAGTTTTTCCAGTTGAAAGACGGGGAGATGTCATCGTTGACTTAACGTTAAATTATATTGGCTTTGCAAATAAAGAAAAACGATTATACCGAGCGCTATACTTAGAAGAGCATGGTGGTGGGGATTCCATGCAGCAGTTTTCATTTGACCTTTTTGTGAAATCAGTGAAAAAAGAACCAAAGTATCAAGATCTATCGGACGTGAAATTACAGTCCTTGCATACTGGTGTCTGGATCGTCGCTACTGGCTTAGCGGCATTGATGTCTTCGGGAATCATTCATCCGACAGAGGATCAGATTGCTAAGCTGATGACGGAAACCACCGATAATATTTTAGCAAGAGAAACACCTATCGATATCAGCTATCATTAAGCAAACAATAAACCTCCGACAGAATCAAGTGATTTTGTCAGAGGTTTTTTGTTTTATTCTGTAAATGCTTCCGCTAGCTTTTTGGCAAAGGCTTCTAAGTTTTGAATATCGTCTTCTTCCGCAGCCAAGTCGACCTTGACGCTATCCGCCCCTTTTGTTGCACCTGTTTTACTAAAGACGGCTTCAAAGTCATCGACGGACTTACAAAAGTCATCATAAAACGTATCGCCGGAGCCGCAGACCCCAAAGATTTTGCCACTTAAATCAAGTTCTTGCAAATCTTCATAAAAATCGACGATCTCATCCGGTAGCTCCCCGTCCCCATATGTATACGTTGCGACGATACAGATATCAGCATCTTCAAAGTCATCTGCATCCACTTGGGTACACTCATTCATTTCTACTTCCATGTCAAGATTTTCAAGGGCTTCAGAAACGATATCCGCAATTTCTTCCGTATTCCCCGTCATGCTTGCATAGACGATTTTTGCTAAAGCCATGGGCTTTTTCCTCCAATCTCATTCCTATTCTCAAGGAAAACTCTCTTACAGATTATAGCAAATGCACGAAAGTTTGAAAACAAAACTTGAAAAACTCTTTACAATGTCTGTGAATTTTGTAAAATAAGGGATTTCTATGGTAAAATAAGAGGAATTTAATTAAGGGAGACGAGAACATGATTACATTAAAATCTGCCAGAGAAATTGACCGCATGGCCGAATCCGGCGCGCTGTTAGCAGATGTCCACAAACAATTACGCAGTTTCATCAAACCAGGTATCACGAGTTGGGATATCGAAGTGTTTGTCAGAGATTATATTGAAAGCCACGGCGGCATCGCTGCCCAAATTGGTTTTGAAGATTACAAATATGCCACTTGCTGCAGTATCAATGATGAGATTTGTCACGGGTTTCCTCGAAAAAAACCATTGAAAGACGGCGATCTGATCAAAGTCGACATGTGTATTGATTTAAAAGGCGCCATTTCTGATTCTTGTTGGAGTTATGTCGTAGGGAACTCGACGCCTGAGATCGATCGTTTAATGGAAGTAACCAAAAAAGCATTGTATCTAGGAATCGAACAAGCCCAAGTGGGTAACCGAATCGGTGACATCGGTCATGCCATTCAAACCTATGCGGAAAAAGAAGGCTACGGTGTTGTGCGCGATTTCGTAGGACACGGCATTGGTCCAACGATCCATGAAAGTCCGATGATTCCTCACTACGGAGAAGCCGGCAAAGGGTTACGTTTAAAAGAAGGAATGGTTATTACCATCGAACCTATGATCAATACAGGGACGTGGAAAATGAAAATGGATCCTAACGGCTGGACCGCCTATACTCTAGATGGTGGCTTAAGTTGCCAATACGAACATAGTTTGGCGATCACCAAAGAAGGGCCACGCATTTTGACTTCTCAAGGAGAAGAAGGAACCTACTAAATTTTGGCGGTAGGAGACTTCTGATTGTTACGTATGACAAAGAAAAAAAGGCAGATGATTCGCTGGCGGAGGAAGAAACATGAAAATCGTTGATAAAGTAAAAAGCAATCAAAAGCTGATGCGTTTCATTGAAACAACGCAAAATAGAATAACCGATTCAGAGATGGGGACCACATCGGTCGTCGTCGCCTACTATTTATTGCTTTCACTTTTCCCGTTAATGATTGCGCTGGGAAATCTGTTGCCTTATTTATCGATTGATCCGAACACGGTTTTATCTTATGTACAAGAATTGATCCCTAGTCAAATCTATGACTTTATCGGACCAGCGATCGAAAACCTCCTCACCACAAGCTCTGGCGGGTTATTATCGATCTCCGCCTTGGCTGCGTTGTGGTCTGCGAGTCAAAGTATCAATGCCTTGCAAATTGCGATGAACAAAGCCTTCGGTGTGGACCAGCGTTCCAATTTTGTCGTGGTGCGCGCAGTATCATTTGTGATCATCCTGCTCTTTATGATTGCGATCGTTGGTGTTACGATGGTATTTGGGCTTGGAAAAATCATTCTTGATTTTTTGCAGCCGATTTTTAAGTTTCAAGACAATCTGATCGATACGTTCCAAACAGTCAAATGGCCAGTCACGATCGTTGCTTTGCTGTTTATCATGATGCTGATCTATTGGTTAGTGCCGAATGCAAAGGTCAAGTTGCGTTCGACTTTGCCAGGGGCGATCTTTGCAACGATTGGCTGGATGTTGCTGTCACAAGTGTTTGGCTTATACGCCCGTTACTTTGCTGCGAAAATCATTGGCTATCAAATTATTGGAAGTTTTATTGTTTTAATGATCTGGTTGAATCTTGCTGCGACGATTATTATCTTGGGTGGAATCATCAACGCAGTGGTAGAAGAGTATGTGTCGGGACAAGAGATCAAAGAACGAACAGATCCTGTTCAGCGGATTTCTTCGAAGATCGAAGATACATTTACCAATAAAGAGAAATAACGGAAAGCGAGAATAAACGATGGATTTTGCATTCAAATTTGTAATGCGCTTATTTATAACAATGATCGTGTCTTTATTATTGACACCAGTCATCAAATTGATATCTTGCAAGATTGGCGCAGTTGATCGCCCAGGAGAGCGTCGGATCAATACGAAGACCATGCCTTCAGCTGGGGGATTAAGTATTTTTTTAGCCTTTTCCTTTGCGCTGCTTTGGGAATTTCGAACAATGATTCCTTTCGACTTCGTTTGGCCGATTCTTTTAGGTGCAACAATAGTGGTGATTACAGGATTGTTGGATGATATATTTGAACTGTCGCCAATGCAAAAATTAATAGGTCTGACATTCGCAGCGCTGGAAATTTATTTCGTTGCTGGAATAAAAATCAGCACAGTCACGATTCCTTATTTTGGCTTTATTGATCTGGGATGGTTTGCCTTGCCTATGACTTTGATTTGGATACTGGCAATTACCAATGCGGTGAACTTAATCGATGGTCTCGATGGGTTGGCGAGCGGCGTCTCTATTATCAGTTTGACGACGATAGGGATTATCAGCTATTTCTTTCTGCCGAATTTTGTGGAAGTACCAATGGTCATTTTTACTTTGATCGCAGCAATCATCGGTTTCTTTCCATATAATTTTTATCCAGCAACCATTTTTCTAGGAGATACCGGAGCATTGTTTTTAGGATTTATGATCTCTGTGCTCTCACTACAAGGATTGAAAAACGCAACTTTTATTTCTGTTCTGACGCCCATGTTTATTCTCGGTGTACCGATCACGGATACCGTTTATGCGATGATTCGAAGAAAGTTTAATAAACAGAAGATTTCCTCTGCCGATAAAATGCATTTGCATCATCGATTGTTGTCGTTAGGGTTTTCTCATCGCGGCACAGTGTTAACGATCTATGCCTTAGCATTAGTCTTTTCTTTTATTGCTTTACTAATGAATTACGCGAGCAATACAGCGATTGTTTTATTAATCATTAGCACAGGATTTGGAATTGAGCTGTTTATTGAGCTGATTGGATTAGTCGGTGAAAATCGTCAACCACTCATGTGTGCGTTAAAGTTTCTGGGAAATCGGCGATTCAGACAAAGTTTACTAACTGAACGTGCTGAAAGAAGAAATGCTGATCAAGAAAAAGAAAACAAAGATTTGGCTGCTAATGTTTCTCAGACTAAAGAAAAGCGACGAAAGAGAAAACATTACCAAGCAAAACACAAAAAATAACCGATGACAGTTGCGGCAAAAGAACCCAACGGATGAAATGGATATTGATAGAAACCAAACGGTAAAAAATCAGGCCGGGAATCCTGATTTTTGCCGAGCAGCTGCGTATCAATGATTCATAAAAATCAGTGGGGTGCTCTTGCCGCTTTTTTGAAGTGGCAGAAGCAAAGCCGTTTCCTGTCGAATTCTTCCGTCTTGAATTGACGGATCTAGCCCTTAACGGCTATACTTAAAAAGAGTAGCAGACTAACCAAAGAAAGAAGGATATGAACGAATGCCAAATGTGAAACAACTGACGTCAGAAAAAATGGGAACAATTTATGAGCTTTCCAATGATAGCGGTACCATCGTAAGGCTAAGTCCTGAAGGCGCACGCTTATTGGATTGGGTCGTTCCAGTAGAAGAAGGTCGCGACATTGTGGTCGGTTATGACACGATCGAAGGACATCGCCAAGCACGTTATTATGGCGCAACGATCGGCCCTGTGGCGGGAAGGATCGCAGGTACTCGCTTTGAGATCGACGGACAAGAATACCAAACGGAAAACAATGATGGCGGCAATACGCTTCATGGCGGTTCAAAGGGGCTGGATACTGATACATGGATCACTGAAACCTTTGAAGAAGCAGACAAAGCTGGGGTGATTTTTACTACCACACGGCAAGATGGCGATGGCGGGTTTCCTGGGAATGTTCGTTATCAAGTCACCTATACGTTGACGAATGACAATGAACTATTGCTTGCTTATGATGCCAACACTGACAAAGCGACTTTATTTAACCCAACGAACCACGGTTATTTCAATTTGACAGGTGATACCCAACAGCCGATCGATGACCATTTGGTTCAAATCAATGCCGAACATGTGGCTGAAACGAATGACGATGTGACGACGACCGGTGAAAAAACGCCTGTCGCAGGCACAAAGTTTGATTTTAGACAAGAACGCCCGATGGGAACGACGATGTTGGATGATCCGTTCTTATTAGACCATACGCAAGAGTGGGATCTAAAAGTAACCAGTCCCGATCAAAAAGTGCAGCTGACTGTAACTACTGACCGTCCTGCCGTTGTTATTTACACAACGGGTGAGGGAGAAGCTGGTGCATCAATGAAGACTGGTCCTTTTGCCAATCATGGCGGGATGGCGATCGAAACACAAGGTGTTCCTGGCTCTGAGAAATTTACCCACTTTGGTGAGATCGTGTTGCGTCCAGAAGAACCCTTCCACTCTGTGACGACGTATCAGGTCCACTTTTAAGCATAGGAACCAAATCATTTTTAATGAAATAGAAAAAAGCATTGTCAAAACGCAGAAAGTTTGGCGATGCTTTTTTTTGACAAAATCCGATTACAGATGTAAACTTAAAAATGTGAATCACTTATGAAAGGAAGTGGACAAATGCAATCTGTGGTCGAACCAATCAAAATCAGCGATTCTGAATGGGAAGTCATGCGTGTGATCTGGACATTAGGACAATCCGACGCGAAAGAGATCACCGCTTTATTGAGCGAAAATAAAAATTGGAAAGCAGCAACGGTCAAGACGCTTTTAGGACGACTCGTCAAAAAAGGCGTATTGAAAACAGAAAGCCAAGGAAAAAAATTTGTTTATTCGCCGCTTGTTTCCGAAGAAGCAACCGTTCGCAGCGCAGCTGAGAATCTTTTTTCTCATATTTGTGCCAAAAAAGTTGGGCAGACATTAGCAGAAATGATCCAAGAAGCAGCATTGACGGCAGAAGATTTGGCGATGCTCCAAGCAGCAGTCGACCAAAAAGTGCCAGTAGCAGCGATTTCATGTAATTGTATTCCTGGTCAGTGCCAATGCAAAACCCATGCAACAAAATAAGTAGCCGACGAACTGTTAAAAGAAATGAGGAATCGTAATGAAAAAAAACATGCAAATCAGCGGAATGAATTGTGCCCATTGTGCCGCAAAAGTTGAAAAAGCGCTTAGTGAAGTACCGGGTGTGAAAAAAGCCAAAGTGGACTTGAAAAAAGCTCGCGGAACAGTCAAGTTTGACGAGTCGCAAGTGACAGAAACAGCCTTAGTCAATGCGGTCACCGAAGCGGGTTATCAAGGGGTATTTGAGTAAGCAATGGAATTGCTAAAGTGAAAATGAAAAATCAAAACAAATGAAAAGTGTCCAGCCGCTTGAAGCTTTTGTATGAAGGAGCAAGACTGTACGCACATTCAGTGAAATAGGAAGGGGAATACTAGGATGAATCAGAAAAAAACGTCTTCCGCAAGTAATAGTCAGACGTCAAGCCATCATAGGCATGAACCTGCTTTGAATGAGCGGGATAATGGTACACAGGGACAAGAGCAACATACGCAATCACAGCTGGCAGAAGTCCCTGAGCCTAGCCATGAGATGAATGGGATGGATCATCACAGGGCGACATCAAAACAGCAGGAGCATGAAAGCTCCGATAGTAACCATGGTCCTATGGATCATGAAGTGTCCAGCATGGACTATAGCCATAAGGGCCATGAGATATCTGGCATGGATCATGGCCACAAGGACCATGAGATGTCTGGCATGAACCATAGTCACATGAATCATGAGATGTCTGGCATGGAACATGGTCACACGGATCATGAGATGTCTGGCATGGATCACGGTCACACGGATCATGAGATGTCTGGCATGAATCATAGTCACATGAATCATGAGATGTCTGGTATGGATCATAGTCAGATGGATCATGGAATGGGTGGCATGGATCATAGTATGCATATGGGAAATTTTAAGCAAAAGTTTTGGCTATCCTTGGTTTTGGCGATTCCAATCGTCATTTTATCGCCAATGATGGGCATCGAATTGCCCTTTCAATTCACGTTTCCTGGCTCAGATTGGGTCGTATTACTTTTAGGAACGATCCTGTTTTTCTATGGAGGGCAGCCGTTTTTAAGTGGTGCGAAAATGGAATTGAAACAAAAAAGCCCAGCCATGATGACGTTGATTGCTATGGGGATCACGGTTTCTTATTTTTATAGTCTTTACGCGTTTATCGCCAATCATTTTCTTGCTGTTCCTCATGTAATGGATTTCTTCTGGGAACTAGCGACTTTGATCGTGATCATGTTGTTGGGGCATTGGATCGAGATGAATGCAGTTTCTAATGCTGGCAATGCATTACAGAAATTAGCAGAACTATTGCCAAAAGAAGTGATTCGGAAAAATGCGGATGGATCAGAAGAACAGATTCCATTAGAAGAAGTGACCAACAAAACACAGTTGATCGTTCGCTCAGGAGATAAGATTCCTACAGACGGAACGATCCTTGAAGGAGAAACAACAATCGATGAGTCGGCAGTGACTGGTGAATCCAGACGGGTACCTAAAACCGTCGGCAGTACTGTCATTGGAGGATCTGTCAACGGCAATGGTACCATCACGATGGAAGTCAAAGGAACTGGGGAAGACAGCTACTTAGCGAAAGTCATGGAAATGGTGCGAAAAGCCCAAGAAGATAAATCCCGCTTAGAAGCACTTTCGGACAAAGTGGCAAAATGGCTGTTTTATATTGCGTTAGTTGCTGGTGTCTTGGCATTTGCTGTATGGCTGTTTGTTGCTGACCTACCGACTGCTCTTGATCGAATGGTCACGGTATTCGTCATTGCCTGTCCCCATGCGTTAGGGCTAGCGATTCCCCTCGTGGTTGCTCGCTCGACATCGATCGCTGCCAAAAATGGCTTGCTCTTAAAAAATCGCAACGCACTGGAGAATGCGCATCATGTTGATTATCTGATCCTCGATAAGACCGGTACGTTAACAGAAGGAACATTTACCGTAACTGGCATCGAGGCGACAGGCAGTCTTTCTGCATCAGAAGTACTCGCTTACCTAGCAGGTCTTGAGAAAACCGCCAATCATCCGATCGCAGAAGGTATTTTAGCCCAAGCTGAAAAGGAAAACATCACAGCCAAAAAGGCGACTGATGTTCAAACAAGGACAGGGATTGGTCTGGAAGGCGTGATCGATGGACAGAAGTGGTTGATCGTCAATCAAAAAGGATTGGAGCAATTAGCCATTCAGTATCAAGGGAACTCCTTGAAAAATTATCAAGAACAGGGCAATACCATCAGCTATTTGGTTCATGACGGCAAAGTGGAAGGTATCGTCGCATTAGGGGATAAGGTGAAACCAGAAGCGAGTCAATTTATTCAAAAAGTGAAAGACTTAGGCATCACGCCAGTTATGGCTACTGGAGACAACCAAGAAGCGGCGCAAGCCGTAGCCGATTACCTAGGAATCGAAGCCTTCCATGCGGCAATGTTGCCAGACGATAAAGAACGTCTAGTCAGTGACTATGTCAAAGAGGGCAAGCGCGTCGTAATGGTAGGCGATGGGATCAATGACGCCCCAAGTCTTGCAAGAGCGACGATCGGGATTGCGATCGGAGCGGGTACCGATGTAGCGATCGATTCAGCCGATGTCGTTTTGACGAATAGCGAACCTCAAGACATCTTGCACTTCTTGACGTTGGCGAAAAAAACAAGACGCAAGATGATTCAAAATCTCTGGTGGGGCGCAGGATACAATATTTTTGCCATTCCTTTGGCAGCTGGCGTGCTCGCACCGATCGGGATCATTTTGAACCCAGCAGTCGGAGCTGTCTTGATGTCTATGAGCACGATCATCGTTGCCATCAATGCAATGACCTTATCAATCGAAAAAAGCGGCGATTAGCCGCTTTTTTGTTTCTTTTCCTAGGAGCAGTGAAATACCTCTATAATCTGCTTCTGGATTTATGCTATAATGTGTTCGTTGAGACAAGGAGGACGTTGATTATGGAACTGAAGAAATTGGATGTTCCCACTACTTCAATTACTGAAGTAAAAAAATCTCCGATGGATGTATTTAATCAAGCGCGAGAAGCAGGAACAGCAGTATATGTATTCAATCGTGAAAAAGTGGCGGGGGTCATGTTGACACAAGAGCAGTATGAAACGTTATTGCAGGAATTAGATTATTTGCGTCAGCGACCGATGATGGAAGAAGAACCCGAACAGCCGCCAGTGGCAGGGCTAGAGGAATTCTTACAAATCATGCGGCAAGCGCTGATCACCGGTGCGAGCATCTCGGCAAAAAATTTAGATGAGCGAATGGTGGCGCTAGGGTTCATCACTCGTAAAACTGGTTTTGGCGGTGTCGTTGACATGGTGAACGAATTGAAAGAAACAGGCAAGATCGTTTACCAGCTACGTAAAAAACAAGATGGTAAATCGGTGACCGCTGAAGTCATTGGAGAACAAGACAATCAAACGCAATTATTTGATAAATTGATCATCAAAAAAATCTTTCTAAAAGAAAAATAAACGCTGGAACTTGTCCCAGCGTTTCAGACGGTAGACAAAGTACGGATGTTTTCGTACTTTGTCTTTTTTTGTTGTAAAAAAGTGGAGATTATTAACTTTTTTTAAACTGTGAAAGATACTGCTCATCCAACCAACAAAAGTTCCAGCCAGTTACAGACTAGGTTTTAAGTCAGCCAGTAAGTTTTCCCGTCTTTCGTCCGTTGCATAAATCCGTATTCGATCAAATAACGTCGGACAGTGACGTAATCGGTGATCGCTTGTTTTAATACATCGTTGACAGCAGCTTCTGAATAATTTTTCTTCGGATCAAATTTTTGTGCCAGTACACTCAAGACAACAATCTTGCGCTTTTCTTTGCTGGGAAACTGTTTGATAAACCCCGTTTCATCAAAATAAGTGGCAATGATCTTTTCTCTTTCACTAGCCGTAATGGCATAGCGATCATCAAGCATCGTCGCCCCTTTATGAGGCGGCAGCAACGGGGTATCTTGCAACAAGGACATGATACTTAAAAAAACAGTCGCTTGTCGCTGTTTTTCTTTTAGTTTAAAGCGATGATTCCTGACAGTCGAAGAAGAGATACCTAAGCGCTGGGCAATCACAGTATCGCTAACATCTTGGGCAAACAGTTGTAAAATCTCCTGTTGGCTCTCTGATAAGCCTGTTTGTTCTTTGGGTAAAGCCAACAATGCGGACAAAACGGTTCCGTGATGCTCAGTGATATGCTGCAACATTCGTTTTTTTGCTGTAAAAAAGGCGCCATCAACGGGATAGATTTCTTCTTTGTCGAAGGTCTCCTGACAAAATACGCAACAATATTCCGTTGGTGTTGCGACATATCCTTGCTGATAATCAGAAATGGTAAACTCTTGATAAGGTTTCATTTTGGGTTCTCCTTTTATTGTTTAGATATATACTAACACAAATTGATTTCGTTTGTAAATGAGCAAACGAATTTATCGTTATTAGATTAATTTCATCCGTTGCTTAAAATTGTCGCCTTTTTGTGTTAGGATTAACAACAATAGCGAATGAATTTGCTTAATTCAAAGGAGTGATACTATGGCAGACGTAAGCCAACGCTTCAATCACGAAGTGTACAATATAGCTGTTTCATTGATTCGTAAATTTGATGAACGGGTTTCTTCAATTCCTGATATTTTAAAGTTAACGTTAGGCGAGCCGGATTTCAACACACCGGAGCACGTGAAAAAATCGGGTGTCCAAGCAATCGAACAAAATTTCAGCCACTATTCTGGAATGGCAGGCTTAGCAGATGTTCGGCAAGCAGCCAGCCTCTTTTTGAAAAATAAATATCAGCTTGATTACGACTTTCAATCAGAAGTATTAGTGACGATCGGTGCAACGGAAGCAATCTCAGCTTCTTTATTAGCCACGCTGGAACCTGGTGATAAAGTGATTTTACCAGCACCAATTTATCCAGGCTATGAACCAGTCATCCATTTAGCTCATGCCAAACCGATTTATCTTGATACGACGGATAATGACTTTGTTTTAGCGCCAGAAGTTTTAGAAGCAGCCTTAAAAGAACATGGGGAGCAAGTCAAGGCAGTCATTTTAAATTATCCTAGCAATCCAACAGGGGTTGTTTATACCCGAGAACAAGTCAAAGCATTGGCAGAAGTTTTAGAAAAATACCCCGTTTTTGTTATTAGCGATGAAATTTATAGTGAGTTGACTTATGATGAAACCCATGTGTCCATTGCTGAATACTTGCGGGATCAAACGATCGTGATCAACGGCTTGTCGAAATCACACGCGATGACTGGTTGGCGCGTCGGCTTCATTTTTGCACCAGCAGCGTTGACTGCTCAGATCATTAAGGTCCACCAATACTTAGTGACCGCGGCCTCAACGATTTCTCAAAAAGCCGCAGTGCGGGCATTGATCGAAGGCATCAATGATGCAGAAGTCATGAAAGCCGATTACCGTGAACGCCGAGATTACTTGTTTGAAAAGATGACTGCCCTTGGTTTTGAAATGGCGAAGCCATCTGGTGCATTCTACATTTTTGCCAAAATACCAGCAGGTTTCAACCAAGATTCCATGGCTTTTTGTGTCGACTTAGCCGAAAAGAATCAATTAGCAATCATTCCAGGGATCGCCTTTGGTCCCGAAGCAGAAGGCTATGTTCGTTTAAGCTATGCGGCAAGTATGGAGAACTTGGTGGAAGCGATGGATCGCTTGACACGCTATATGCAAAGCAAATGATTCTACAGACATTTCTTTAGTTCATAAGTGTTAGATAAAGTAAGCCCCCTCTGATGGATGCAGCGGGGGCTTTTTTAGGCAATCGACGAACTTTACAAAATATTTACATCGCTTTATCGATTCTTTACATGAAATCCATCAAGGTTTTACACCGCCTTGCTAAACTAAGCATATAACGAAAGGAGATTTACTAAATGAAAAAATTGGGACTTTTATTTTTTGCAACTGGATTATTATTAGCTGGCTGTGGGAGCGGTGGCGCAAGCACTGAGAGCAGTCAAGCATCAGGCGGATCTTCATCAGGTGCCGCATCAAATGAAAATGTAGAAATTTTAGCTGTGGGCTCAACGGCATTGCAACCCTTGGTTGAAGCAGCAGGTGAAAGCTTCTCAGCAGACAATCCCAATTATACAATTACGGTTCAAGGTGGCGGCAGCGGAACTGGCTTAAGTCAAGTAGAAGCAGGCGCGGTGACGATCGGCAATTCCGATGTGTTTGCGGATGAAAAAGATGGTGTGGATGCTAGCAAATTAGTTGACCATAAAGTAGCCGTAGTTGGTATGGCACCAGTGGTAAATAAAGACGCAGGCGTTACGGACCTTAGCCAACAAGATTTAATCGATATTTTTACAGGCAAAGTGAAGAATTGGTCTGAACTAGGCGGAGCAGATCAAGAAATCTCTGTAATCAACCGCGCATCAGGCAGCGGTACGAGAGCGACCTTTGAAAAATGGGGCTTAGATGGTGCAGAGACGATCCAAACACAAGAGCAAGATTCTTCTGGAACAGTCCGTAAAATCGTTGCTGAAACACCAGGAGCAATCAGCTACCTTGCTTTATCCTATTTGGACGATTCGATCCAAGCGCTATCTCTTGATGGGGTAGAAGCGACTCCTGAAAATATTGCAGATAACAAATGGCCAATCTGGTCTTACGAGCATATGTACACGAACGGCGAGCCAGATGCAAACGTCAAAGCGTTTCTTGATTACATCATGACAGACGATGTCCAACAAGGAATCGTTATCGAATTAGGTTACTTGCCAATCACTGATATGAAAGTAGAACGCAGTGTAGACGGCGAAGTAACGAATGTTGAATAGTGAAATGACCGAAGAAGGAGAATGCTCCTTCTTTTTTGTGTTTAAAGCATCAAGAAGATGGTATTGGCTGGTGCTTCATTTGGTAATGAAAAACAACTACGAAAACAGCCGATAACAATTATTCACCTGTTATCGGCTGTTTTTTATCAATAATCATCTTTTTCATGAAGCGGCAAAGTCACCGTAAAGGTAGAACCAATTTTGGGGAAACTGTCAACCTTGATGCTGCCGCCTAATAATTTGGTATAGTCTTTAACGATAGCCAGCCCAAGTCCAGTGCCGCCAGAATTGCGAGCGCGGGCTTTGTCCACCCGATAAAACCGCTCAAAAATCCGTTCCTGATCTTCTTCATCGATGCCGATGCCTTGATCCTGCACTTGAAATAACAGCTGGTCGTCTTGCTCTGAATAGGATAATGTGATGACACCACCAGGTTTTGAATAGGTGACAGCATTTTCTACCAGATTTTTTACGATGGGCTGCAGCAGCTCTTTTTTGGTAGATAAAATGAAGGGTTCGGGTCCTTCAAATTGAAAGGTCAATTGCTTCTTAGCAGCTGCGGGACCATAGGTTTGAACGACTTGTTGCAGCAGCTCAGAAAAGTTGATCGGTTGGTCGACATACTGGAAAGAATCACTGTCTTGAGACAGTTGGATGATATCTTGTATTAGATTTTTCAAGCGATAAGCATCTTTTTGAATGATCTCTAAAAAGGTCTGCAATGTTTCTGGGTCTTCTTTGGCGCCGTCCAGCAGTGTTTCGGTAAACCCAATCAAGGAAGTTACCGGCGTTTTTAATTCATGGGAAACATTGCCGACAAAATCTTTTTGCATTTTTTCTAATTGTCGGATGCGCGTCAAGTCATAAGAAATACCAATCAACTGGTTTTCTTGGAAGCTTCGCAAGGTAACATCCAAGACTTTTGAACGTTCCCCGCTAAGGGTGGTTTCCGCATGGAAAATAGGGGTCTCGTCGTTAAATTGATAGATCAATTGGATCAGTTGTGTGTCATGAATCACTTCAGTGAAGGGCTGCGGCAAGGTTGGCGCAGTTTCCATCCCCAACTGTTCTTGCATCGTCGGATTCAACAGCAGCAGTTGATTTTCTTCATTAATGATAAAGACACCGATCATCAGTTCACTGAGCAGTCCATACAACTGTTGTTCAGATGCCGCATAGGCCCGATAGGTCTGGCTCATTTGTTCGCTCAGCTGATTGATCAGTTGATACAACTCGTCATGTTCAGGGGTTTCTTGCATAATGATTGCTTGTTGATCGGGCGAGGTGATCATTTTTTTTACGACGGGCAGAATCGTTTGGATTGGACGATTCCGCTGACGCAGCGTGTGAAAAATCAGCAGGCTGATCAAGAAACAAAAGACAAGATAGACAATCAAGATCGATTGCTTGATTCCTTGGTTTTTCGCAAAAAAAGCAGCAGTCGGTTCTGCGATCCGCAAGATTTGAGTTAAGTTTCCATCTTCTTTGACAGGAATCGCCACGTAAAGCAATTCTTCATGCAAGGTGTCGCTTTCCCGCAACGATTGACCAACGGCGCTTCCGCGCAAAACGGCTTGAACCTCTGGACGATCGGAGCGGTTTTCATGGAGGGTATGATCATAAGTATCGAAAATGATTTGGCCTTGATCATCTAACAAAGTGATGCGGCTATTGCTGTCTTGAACATAGGCATCGGCAAATTGTTCGAGCGCTGCGGTTTGGTTATCTGAGAGATTCAAAAACACAGCGGCTTTCTCTTGCAGAAAATCCACTTGCTGGGCGATGACTTGCTGACGGTAAAAACTGCTTAGAACTTGCCAACACAGGAAAAAAATCAGCAATAGACCGATTGACCATAAACCATAGCCATAGCGTTTTTTCATTGGGTCGGCTCCTGAAATTTATACCCAAATCCTCGAACGGTCACCAAGTATTCTGGACGCTTGGGATCAGCTTCCAATTTTTCTCTTAAATGACTGATGTGAACATCCACGATGCGACTTTGTCCATCAAAGTCAAAATTCCAAATACGATTGAGTAAGGTATCGCGATCGATCACGCGGCCTTTACGTTTCATAAAGTAAACCAGCAGCTCGAACTCTTTTGGGGTCAGGAAGATTTTCTCCCCATTCACACTGACCTGGAAATTGGTCAGATCGGCTTGAATTCCGCCGATTTGCAAGATTTCTGCAGGTTGATCTTCTTCTCGTGCTTTTTGACGAGGTTCTAAGCGACGGAAGATGGCCTTCATTCGAGCCAATACTTCTCGAGGGCTGAAGGGTTTCGTCAAGTAGTCGTCAGCCCCGATCTCTAAGCCCAAGATACGGTCGATCGGATCATCTTTTGCGGTCAAGACGAGGATCGGTGTCTCGATTTTTTCTTGACGTAATTTTTTTGTGATTTCGATACCGTCCAAATTCGGCAGCATGACATCCAAGATGATAAAGTCAAAAGGTTTTGACAACGCCAAGTCGAAGGCTTTTTGACCATCTGAGGCGGAAACGACTTGGTAGCCCTCTTTTTCTAAATTAAAGGTTAAAAGTGTGACGATTGAAGGTTCATCATCGACAACGAGTATTTTTTTCATGATAGACTCCTTTCGTTTCTTTTTTTCAAGAAACGATTAAATTTCAACGAACAAGTCCTATTTTAGCATGAATAGACAATTGGTACTATTGCAACCACTAAATAAATGCTATAATAAAGGACGATTTCATAGGAAAGCTGAGGGTGCTAAATGATTGGAATCAGTGCGTGTCTAGGCGGTGCCCTTTGCCGCTACGATGGAAAACATCAAGCAGTACCACAATTGATCGAACTTGTTCGTGCGGGTCAAGCCATGATGGTCTGTCCAGAAGTTCTTGGCGGCTTGCCGATTCCACGTGAACCGGCCGAAATCGTCGGTGGCGATGGGGTGGATGTTTGGGCGCAACGAGCGAAGGTCGTCACCATTTCAGGAGAAGACGTGACGGAACAATTTACTAAAGGCGCGAAAATTGCTTATCAAAAATTGCAAGAGCAAGGCATCACCCAACTGATCCTAAAAGAGAAAAGTCCCTCTTGTGGCAGTCAGACGATTTATGATGGCAATTTTTCTGGAATCAAAAAAACAGGGGTCGGTGTCGCTTGTGCCTATTTTCGACAAAAAGGCATGACTGTTTTGTCCGATGTCGAATGGCTTGCAAAACAGGAGGAAGCAAATGGAAATTGAAAAGACCAATCGCATGAATGCGTTGTTTGAGTTTTATTCCACGTTATTGACGGAAAAACAGATGAATTACATGGAATTGTATTACGCAGATGATTTTTCTCTAGGAGAAATCGCTGAAGAGTATCAAGTTAGCCGTCAAGCAGTCTATGACAACATCAAACGCACCGAACGTATTTTAGAAGACTATGAAAAAAAACTACATATGTTTTCGGATTATATCATGCGGGAAGACTTGCTGGATCAGCTAAGCGAGTATACGAAAACCCACTATCCAAAAGACGAAACCTTACAGGGGTTTATTCAACAGCTCCAAGAAATTGAAGAATAAAGGAATGAAAAAAATGGCATTTGAAAGTTTAACTGAACGCCTCCAGCAGGCAATGAGCAAACTGCGCAGAAAAGGAAAAGTATCTGAAGCAGATGTAAAAGAAATGATGCGTGAGATTCGTCTAGCTTTATTAGAAGCCGACGTCAATCTGCAAGTTGTAAAAGAGTTTACCAAAAATGTCCGTGAACGGGCAGTGGGGGTAGAAGTATTAGAAAGCCTATCTCCAGCGCAACAAATCGTTAAGATCGTTGATGAAGAATTAACCAAAACATTAGGATCAGAAACAGTTGGGATCGAAAAATCACCGAAGATCCCAACGATCATCATGATGGCTGGTTTGCAAGGGGCAGGGAAAACCACCTTTGCTGGGAAATTAGCCAACCATTTGATCAAAACCGAAAACGCACGTCCATTAATGATCGCTGGTGACGTGTACCGACCAGCTGCGATCGACCAGTTGAAAGTATTAGGGCAGCAATTGGATGTACCTGTTTTTGATATGGGAACTGATGTCAGCCCAGTTGAAATCGTCCGCCAAGGATTGGCTTTGGCTCGGGAAAAGAAAAATGACTACGTTTTGATCGATACGGCGGGTCGTTTGCATATCGACGAAAACTTGATGGAAGAGCTAAAACAAATCAAGGACTTGGCACAGCCAAATGAAATTTTACTGGTAGTAGATGCGATGACAGGACAAGATGCTGTCAACGTGGCGGAAAGCTTCAATCAACAACTGGGGATCACAGGGGTAGTCATCACCAAGCTAGATGGCGATACTCGTGGCGGGGCGGCATTGTCGATTCGTCAAGTTACGGGCGCTCCAATCAAGTTCACTGGTACCGGTGAAAAATTGACCGACCTTGAAGTATTCCATCCAGATCGGATGTCTAGTCGGATTCTCGGTATGGGTGATATGCTGACTTTGATCGAAAAAGCACAGCAAGATTACGACGAGAAAAAAGCAGAAGAACTTGCTCAAAAAATGAAGGAAAACTCCTTCGACTTCAATGACTTTGTCGAACAGATCGATCAAGTTATGGGCATGGGCCCAATTGAAGATCTCTTAAAAATGATTCCGGGAATGAGTCAAATGCCTGGTATCGAAAATGTCAAAGTTGATCCGAAACAAATTGCTCGACAAAAAGCCATGGTTTATTCTATGACACCAGCTGAACGGGAAAATCCTGATTTGTTAAATCCAAGCCGTCGTCGCCGGATTGCCGCCGGTTCTGGAAACAGTGTCGTCGAAGTCAACCGTATGATCAAACAATTCAAAGAATCTCGCAAAATGATGCAGCAAATGAGTAAAGGGAATATGAACATTCCTGGCATGGATCAAATGTTTGGCGGTGGGGTCAAAGGGAAACTTGGAAAAATGGCCATGAATCGCATGGTCAAGAAACAAAAGAAGAAAAAGAAAAAACGCAAATAATCGTTTAACACTGATAGGAACTGAGAACTGAACCTTATCTTCGTGTAATTAAAAAACATGATCTGAAAAGGCACCAAATCGAGAAGCTGTACCTGCTGATTCTAGCAACTGCAGCTCCTCAGATTGGCTTCTTCAGGTCATGCTTTTTTATGCTCACAGCGTCCTCTTTAAATGAACTCCTTCAAAGAACATCAAATAGAACATCTAAAGAACATCCTTTTTTATAGAGAAAGCCAGCTTTCTACCGAATATCTCAAATCGTCCAAGAGTCAAAAATAGCGATCAACTATCGTTGCGGACAACTCTAAGAATAGGATAGAAGCAGAACATTCGTGCTTTCTGTTAAATGGTGCTACTATTAATTTATAGCAAGTATGAAAGGAGTTTTTTACGATGACAAACAAAGATCGCATTGAAGGAAAAGTAACCGAAACAAAAGGGAAACTTACAGGAGATGACTCCGAAGAATTAAAAGGCAAAACCCAAAATAAATATGGGAAAGCCAAAGATAAGGTTGAAGATTTTGCGGATGATGTTTCTCGTAAAGTAAATGACTTCTTTGACAAAAAAGACGACGACAAACCTAGACATTAAACTTAAAAGCATCCCTGCAACAAGAACATGTTGCAGGGATGCTTTTTTATATTCCACTGATTTGTTTGTTTTTTCGTTTGTACCACCAATTCATCAGCGCTTTAGGATAGACAAGCAGCAAACTGATGAATAAGCAGGCAACCAGTAATAAACCGAGCCGAAGAGCGATGTTCCAGAGACTGACATCATACCCCTCATAGAGATTACGGTAAAAAATTTCTAGTGGGTAATAAGAAATCATGGATAAATAGAACCAGGTTCCCAAAGAAAGCAGCCAATAAACTGGTGCGCGCAATTTAGGGATCGTTAAATAATCACCGTCATTTTCTAAAGAGATTTTCGAGAACACTTTTTCGGCAGCAAGAATCAGCAAGCCGCTCAAGCCGAGGTAAAGGAGCAGCAGCCACCAAGGGTAGACATATCCTTGCGGCCAATCGATCCACGTTTGAAAAGGAATCAGAAAATCCCCATGACCAAGAAACACAAAACTAAAAAACTCGCGGGTACATTGGAAAAAGCTATACCCCATTGATCCTAGAGAAATAGTGAAGAAGACCGAGAGCATGCCAGTAAACAGATTCCCCAGCAAAACGCCTAACAAGAGACCTGCAGCAAATACTAGCAGATTCGTTGCCAAGGTACTAAGGGCAGAAAGCAGCACGTCTTGAAGCGGCACAGCGAGATAGCGAGCTGGGATCATCGTGTATTCGATCAGGATATGACCTAACAGACCCAAGACTAAACAAGCGGTCAAGGGTAAGCCGATAAAAAGCAGTTTCTTGTGGAAGACGTGCTTTCTGCTAAAGGGTAAAGCAAATAAAAAGCGATTGAAATTGGTGCGGCCATCGACAAAAAAGGACAAGAAGCCCCAAATAAACAGGAAGACAATCACAAATTGATTCATGGTGGTCATATAAGGGCGATTGTAATAAATCTCATCAGGGGACTCATTGCTAATCGTCAATACCGCATCGCGGTACTCTGTTGCCGAATCAAAGTAAACCGGGGTTTCACCCTTGTAGCTTTTGACATAGTACTCTCGATTTTCGTTGAAATCTTTGATAAATTCTTCAGATGTCAAATAGCGTTCTTGCTGATGCCAGGCTTTTTGTGATTGCCAGCCATCACCAAGGTACATTAAGAGTAAGACAAAACAAAAGCCGATCAGCAGCTTGCCGTAGCGTTCTTTAAATATATTGCTTAACATCGTTTTCCACCTCTATCCTTCCACTAATGCCTCTTGTCGTAAATTTGCTTCAAACAGATCTTCCAAGGTCAATGGCAATTCTTCGAAAACCAAAGGATCAAGTTGCTGGATCTCAGCCGCCAGCTCCTCTGTGTAATTGTCAAACAAAGCGGTCAGAACCCGTCCTTGTTTTTGAATCAGCTTGGAGCGCTGCTTGATAAGGGGAGGAATCTGTTTGCTGCGAAAGACAAGTTGGAGTTTGCGAGATTGTTCGCGAATCGTTTCCAAACGGTAGTCTCCTTCAATCGTTTTCCCTTTGATCAACAAGGCACGATCAATAATATGCTCTAATTCATTTAGATTATGGGAAGCGATCAATGCGGTACGATTCGACTCACTGAGGCTTTCCAGCAATAGTCTGATCACTTTTTTACGGACGATCACATCAAGCCCATCAAAAGGTTCGTCTAACAGTAAGAACGTCGCATTTGAAGCGATCGCTAGAATCATCTTATAAAGACCTTGCATTCCTTTTGACATTCGCCGGTAAGAAAGCGTTAGCGGCAGACCATGGCTTTGCATCAATTCTAAATAAAGATTTTGATCAAAATTCGGATAAGCAAGCCGATAAAATTGATTGATTTTTTTTAACGAGTAGGCAGCCAGAAAGTTTTCTTTTTCATCGATATAAAAAAGCTGTTCTTTTAATTCCGGGTGCTGATCCAGGCGTTGGTTATCGATTGAAATCTCGCCATCATCTAGTAAATAATGTCCAGCGACCGTCCGAAACAACGTGGTTTTCCCAGAACCATTGCGGCCGATCAATCCTACGAGTTCTCCTTTTTCCAAAGAGAAGTTCACGTTTTCTAAGATAGTTGTTTGTTCCATTTTCTTGGTCACATGTTCGATCTTCACTGTGGATCGCCTCCTAACTCTTGTTCAAAGCCATTCATCCAATCGCTCAGCTCACGCATGCTGATCTGTAAATGGCGTGCTTCGATCACCAATTCTTTCAAACGTTCTTTCACTTGTAAGATCCGAATCTCATCGCGTGGCAGATCCTCAGTAACTTTCACAAAGGTGCCTTTTCCTTTGATGGTGACAAGCACTTGCTCATTTTCCAATACTTTGTAGGCTTTGCTGACGGTATTTGGATTCATCAACAGGTGCTTGGCCATTTCACGAACCGAAGGTACTTGGTCTCCAGCGGTTAGAACACCGTTCAGAATATCTTCTTTGATACTTAAAACCAATTGCTCATAGTAAGGTTTGCTGCTGGCTTTGTTAATGCGAACCACAAAATCAGCTCCTTTCATTTATGTGTACTAGTATACGTAGTACACTAGTGGAAGTAAAGTCTTTTATGATAAAATAAACAAAAAGGAGCTGATGAGGACAATGGAACGATGTGAGTGGGCCAACAGTACACCAGCGATGCAGGAGTATCATGATACAATCTGGGGGAAACCTGAGTATGAGGATCAGCAGTTGTTTCGAAAATTGGTGTTAGATATGAATCAAGCAGGGTTGAGCTGGCAAACGATTTTAAATAAAATGGCGAATTTTGATGCGGCGTATGATCAGTTTGAAATCACCAAAGTAGCGAACTATACGGAAGAAAAAGTGGAAGAACTGATGATGAATCCAGGAATCATCCGCAATCGGCGAAAGATTGAAGCGGCGATCAGCAATGCCCAAGAAGTTTTAAAAATCCAGCAAGAATATGGTAGTTTCTCCGCATTCTTGTGGCGATATGTCGATCATCAGCCGATCATTAATGAATTTGAGCAGCAATCCGATGTACCGACCCATTCGGAAATCTCCGATCAGCTAGCGAAAGATTTGAAAAAGCGAGGGTTTAAATTTGTCGGAACGACCATTATTTACGCCTTTATGGAAGCTGTCGGCATGGTCAACGACCATTTAGTCACTTGTGTTTGTCGAACATCAGCAGCAAACAAAGAATAAAGGAGCGAGCATAATGGGAAAATTGATATTCTATGGTGCGATCAGCCTCGATGGCTATTTAGCAGGTCTGAAGGATCAACTGGACTGGCTGTTTCAAACCGATACCGGTGTCGCCACGACTTATGAAGCATTTTTTGCAACCATCGATGCGACAGTGATGGGGAGAAAGACCTATCAAGAAGCAAAAAAACTTATGGATGGTGGACTGTTGTACCCCGAAACGACAAATTATGTTTTTTCCCGTACACAAAAAGAACCGTTGCCAGATGCAACGCTAGTGTCAACGGATCCAGTGGCATTTGTTTCAGCATTAAAACAAGAGGAAAACGTATGGGTAGTAGGGGGAGGTTCCTTATTAAAACCATTGCTGGAAGCTGATTTGATCGATGAATGGTTTATTCAAATCGCGCCGGTGTTTTTAGGAGAAGGCAAGCGGCTGTTTGAACCGGGGGGATATTCGAGACGCTTGACGTTTGTTGAAACAAAACAGATGGGAGAACTGACAGAACTCCATTTTGTCCGAAAGGCTGTGTCAGGCAGCGAGTAAAAAGCGCAAACGATTATTCTTCACAGTAAAAAAGACCAAGAAACTCAGTGCCGAGTTTTGTAGTGACCCCAAAAAGTTAGACTTTTATGGAGTGGAGAAATCCACTCCTTTTTTGTACGATAAGATTAACTGTTAGACAGCTGTTTTTACAGCTTCTCGAAACTGAACCGGACTTCGCCAATTTAATTTCTTTTTGATGCGTTTATGGTTGTAATAATAGATATATTGGTCAATTTTTGTTTTCAATTCATCTAAACTCCGATAGACTTCTCCATGAAAAATCTCTTGCTTTAATAAACCAAAGAAGTTTTCCATAGGTGAGTTATCTAAACAATTCCCTTTACGAGACATACTCTGGAAGATTTTATGCTGTTTCAATTTATTCTTATAAGCATTCATTTGATAGGCCCATCCTTGATCTGAATGGAAGGTTCTACGAAATGGACAATCATTTGTCATCTGGATTGCTTCTTCTAATCCTTCCATTATGGCTAGTGCGTTTGGTTTTTCAGAAATCCGATAAGATAGAATTTCACTATTGTAGAAATCCATGAAAGGATCTAAATACAGCTTTTTCTGACGAACGACACCTGTGGTGTCTACTTCATAATACTTAAACTCTGTGGTATCAGTTGTAATTTTTTGGTGACAGATATTTGTATAAAACCGAAGATGAATACGATTTTTGGCGACAGTACCAACCTTCCCACGATAAGAATTGTACCGTCGAGATTTTCGAGTGTAAGACTTTACTTCGATACCTAGTTTTTTTATCAGACGTTGAATCTTCTTTTTATTGACATGAATCCCTTGATTCTCTAATTCTTTTTTTAATCGCAGACAGCCATAGTCTTTATGCTCTTTACGAATTTCAAGCATTTTTTCTTCAATTTCTTGGTCTGGGTTTGGTCTGTCAAACCGTTTCTGCCAATACATATAGGTTGCTTTAGGAAATTTCAATGTTTCAAGAAGCTCAACTAGTTTGAATGATCCTCGGAGGCTGGCGATGATTCGTGCGATTGATTCTTGCGTCTTTGCTGGGCTTCCTGTTTTCGCAGCTTCCTCAACTCTTTTAAAAAGGCATTCTCAATTTGAAGGGATCGGACTTGCTTTTCTAATGCCTTGATACGCTCGCGTTCTTCAGTTGTTGTATTTTCTTTTTTGTTTTCTTTTTTTCTAGTCAAAGTAAGTGGTCGCCCTTTCTCTTTTGAGAGCCCCTCAATACCTGCTTCTCTGAAATTACGCATCCAATTGGCAATAAGCGCAGGGTTGTTCATTTCTAAAGTGCTAGCAACTTCTCGATAGGACATCTCACTTGTTTGATATAACTCTAGCGCATTTAACTTAAATTGAACAGAATATTTCTGATTTTGATGCTTTCTCAATAGACCTTCCTCTCCGTATTCACGATAGGCATTCACCCAATTACTTACTTGAGACTTGCTTGAAATACCGTATTTGTTGGCAAGATACCGATATCCGCCCACGCCACTAAGATATTCTTTAACGATTTTTAGTTTTAATTCAAAAGGATATTTTGCCATACAAATAACGACCCCCAAAAGTTAGATTTTTTGGTCTAACTTTTGGGGGTCGCTTCATTTCTTGGTCTTTTTGTATGGATTCTTCATTAGTTGAATCGTTGAAAGAATTCAATATATTTTGCAAGGATCGTTTCGAAGAAGCTTACTGTATCTGGGTTGATCTCATTGTTTTCATCGATCAAGTTTGTGATACCGCCAATGTAGGCTTCTGGTTGTTGCAGAGTAGGCATATCCAAAAAGACTAATGATTGACGCAAATGATGGTTCGCACCAAATCCAGCGATCGCTCCTGGAGAAACGCTGACGACTAAGGCTGGTTTGCCACCCCAACTGCTCGCACCGTAAGGACGAGAACCAACATCTAAAGCATTTTTCAAGGCTGCAGGAACAGAGCGGTTGTATTCTGGTGTAAAGAAGAAGACACCATCAACGGCGCTTAATGCTTCACGAAATGCTGTCCATTCAGCAGGAACTTTTCCTTCAACTTCCAAATCTTCATTGTAAAAAGGCAAGTTGCCGATCTCGATGAAAGATGCTTCAAAACCTTCTGGTAATAGTGATGCGAATTTTTTCGCTACGAGTTTATTGTAAGAACCTTCCCGCAAGCTGCCGACGATAAAACCGATTTTTTTTGTCATGTAAAATTCCTCCTTGTTGTTTTCTACTCATTTAGCTTACCAAAAGTAAGTGAGTGGTGCAAATAAAACGATTTGACCTTAAAAAGGTTTCTCTAATATTCATGATACGCGTCCAGATTCATTCTGGCAAAAGATAACCATGCCGAAAAAAAAAGGAAAGAAAAACTTTTTTCAGCTGTAAAGAAAAAACTCTTTACACCATCAGAAAAACCTGTTAAACTAGCTCTTGTGATTAAATCAATGGAGGTGTAAATAATGGCAGTAAAAATTCGTTTAAAACGCATGGGTTCTAAAAAGAAACCTTTTTACCGTATCGTCGTAGCAGATTCACGTTCTCCTCGTGACGGACGTTTCATCGAAACAGTTGGTACTTACAATCCTTTACTAGACCCAGCTGAAGTAACAATCAAAGAAGATCTAGTTCTTGATTGGTTATCTAAAGGTGCGCAACCTTCAGATACAGTTCGTAACATCCTTTCTAAAGAAGGCGTTATGAAAAAACACCACGAAGCAAAATTCACTAAGAAATAAGGTGACTTTGGATGAAAGATTTGCAAGAATTAGTCTTAACGATCGTTTCACCACTTGTTACCAAACCTGAGGATATCAAGCTTGAGCTGGTAGAGTCAGATGATTTCTTGGAATATAATCTTACTGTGGCACCAGAAGATATTGGTCGTATCATCGGTAAACAAGGTCGGGTTGCCAAAGCAATTCGAACGATCGTTTACAGTGTACGGACAAATGGACCGAAAAAAGTTCGTTTGAATATCATTGATGGTAAATAAGCAAGAGTGTAAAGCATTTCTCAAAGAGAAATGCTTTTTTTTGTAAAATTCATGCTTAAGATGGAGGACAAAAAAGGATGGTTTTGAGATAATCAAAAATGAGGAGGTGCTTGTATGTCTCAACTAATCGCATGGATCGTCGTTCTTTTGATTCTCGTCTTTATTTATAAAATCGGTTCTTTTCTTTGGCGAACGCTAGGGATCTTGTTGTTGCTCTTTTTAATTTGGGTCTATCGTGAGGAGATCATGACCCAATTGAACCAATGGACACAAAACTTTCGTTGGGGCGACCTATCGACGATCGCCAATCAAGTTTGGCAATGGATCAAGGACGGCTTCCAATCACTGCAAAATTGGGTCACTAATCTTTAAAAAATCGACAAAAAAATGACAGACAATCTGACTTGTTTGTCATTTTTTTTATTGAGGGGTATCCTTTGTATAAGGAGGGGAACATCATGAAAAAAGAACTAGGATTATTTGTTACGCTGCTAGCGATCGGAACCTTGGCTGGCTGTACTAATCAAAAAGACCAAGAAACCAGTCAAGCCAGTACAGCTGAAACAACAGCAACGACTATGGTGGAAAGTACCCAAACACAAAAAAGTAGTCAATCAGAAACCAGTCAATCAACTGCATCGACTAGTCAGGCGGTTTCTGAGGATTCTTCAAATACGAGTAGCACCACAGACATCTATAGCCAAATACAAGCGGTATTCCCTGATCTTGTCTTGCCAAAGGACGTTCCGCTTGCTTCGGGTAAAGTGTTGAATGCTGCCACAGCTGGCAGTCAATCCGATGTCTCGATTCTTTATTATGGACTTGATCAGCAATTGTCTCTCAATGACAAGGCATTGAACGAAGAAACACCGCTTGCTGCTTTTCAATCAAAAGAGTATCAATCAGCGGATGAAGCGGCTGCAGCGGTCAAAGTAACAGCGGATGATGGCGGACAAGCCGTCGATCTCGGCTATGGCATTACTGGGCATATGCAAGGAGCTGCTGGCTCCAGTTATTTGAGCTGGCAAGAAGGAAATTGGTCATTGACTGTTCGAGCAGTCAACCAAGAGGAACAAGATCCAGTTCCGGTTGCCAAAGAAGTGGTAGCGTATCTAGAAGAAGCCATGCTTCCAGCACCTGAGGTCGGTCAAATCACCATCGATATGGGAAAAAATGACCATACAGCAACTACCGTGGTCTGGCAACAAGAAAAGATGCTTCGAACGGTGCAACATCAAGATGCACGTTCAGCTTTGGAAATGGCCGTTTCAATGAATCAATAAGTTTCAGATTAGGACATTGCCCCTTTGATCAAGCGTCGAAGGGGTGTTTTTCGCGCGATGATTTTGAGGAAAACAGGGGGCGCTAGGAAACGGCTAGAATTCGCTACTTTGCTATGCTAAAATAGAACAGAAGTTAGAAGAAATGGGGAACGAACGTGACAGAATATTTAAACGTAGGGAAAATCGTCAATACACATGGGATCCGTGGAGAAGTACGAGTGATATCACAAACGGATTTTCCAGAAGAACGCTACCGTAAAGGGGCTGAATTGACACTTTTTCGTGAAAATAAAGAGCCATTACCATTGATTGTTTCAGGTCATCGCAAACATAAAAATTTTGATTTGTTAACGTTTGAGGGCTATCCTAACATCAACGACGTTGAACCGTTTCGTAACGGCATTTTAAAAGTTACCAAGGATGATTTGGTGGATCTAGCAGAAAATGAGTTTTACTACCATGAAATTATTGGTCTGGAAGTCGTCGACGAAGATGGTACAGTCATTGGTAAAGTCAAAGAGATCCTTTCACCAGGCGCCAATGATGTTTGGGTGGTACAGCGAAAAGGGAAGAAGGATGCCTTGATTCCTTATATCGAATCTGTTGTTCATACCATCGATCTTGAAAATGGTCAGGTCATCGTTGAGATCCCAGAAGGGTTGTTAGACGATGAGAATTGATGTGCTGACACTATTTCCACGAATGTTTGAAGGGCCTCTTGGAGAATCGATCATCGGTAAAGCACGGGAAAAGGGATTGTTAGAAATCAATGTCTCTAATTTCCGTGATTATTCTGACAACAAACATCAAACAGTGGATGACTATCCTTATGGTGGCGGAGCAGGAATGTTATTAAAAGTCCAACCTGTCTATGACAATATCAAAGCGATCAAAGAAGCGACACCAGAAACGAAAAAGCGGGTGATCCTATTAGACCCAGCGGGAAAACCCTTTGATCAAAAGATGGCGGAAGAATTCTCTACCGAAGAGCACCTTGTTTTTATTTGCGGTCACTATGAAGGCTATGATGAACGAATCCGTTCATTGGTCACTGATGAAGTGTCACTGGGCGATTACGTCTTGACTGGCGGCGAATTGGGGGCAATGGTCATGATCGATGCGACGGTCAGGCTATTACCAGAAGTTTTGGGCAATCAAACCTCCGCACAAACTGATTCTCATTCCACTGGTTTATTAGAGCATCCGCAATATACACGCCCGGCAGAGTTCAAAGGCATGAGAGTGCCGGAAGTTTTGATGAATGGCAATCATAAATTGATCGAGCAGTGGCAATTAAAAGAATCCTTGCGCCGAACGTATCAGCGACGTCCAGATATGCTGGAAACTTATCCGCTGACCGCTGAAATGCAGAAGCTTTTAAAAGAAATTGAAGACGAAGCGAAGACTGGCAAGTAAAATAGTGCCAGTTTTTTTGATATTCTGTGCCATGACAAGAAAATTCTCTTTACAGCCTATGGTTGACTGTGGTAAGATATTTCAGTGAGTGTAAACTCAACTATTACGATGTTCCGCTGGAGCTTTCATGCTTTAAGAATGTTTGGGAATAAGGAGAATGATAAACATGAATCCATTGATTCAAGAACTAACTCAAGAACAATTACGTACTGACATCCCAGCTTTCCGTCCTGGGGACACTGTTCGCGTTCACGCGAAAGTTGTCGAAGGAACTCGCGAACGTATCCAGTTATTTGAAGGTGTTGTCATCAAACGCCGCGGTGCTGGTATCAGCGAAACTTATACAGTTCGTAAAGTATCAAACGGTGTAGGTGTTGAACGTACCTTCCCATTGCACACACCACGTGTTGCACAAATCGAAGTTGTTCGTTACGGTAAAGTACGTCGTGCAAAATTGTACTACTTGCGTGCATTACACGGAAAAGCAGCTCGTATCAAAGAAATTCGTCGTTAATCATTTATTATCAGATGAAGCAAAAGCCCTTGATTTCAAGGGCTTTTTTCTTTTGTCTGAGATGAAAAAAACTTTCTATTCGTTGTGATAAAATGAAGAAACGACTATACAAATAGGAGGGGTTTTATTGAATGAAAGAAATAACAATCTTGGACGAGAAGAAATAATCATCGAAAAGGAGTTCGTCAGACGGCCAAAGGTTCCATGGTCGAAGGACGTCCAACGCTTTTTACGTTTTTTGCAAGATCAGCAGATAAATTATGTGCCGAAACCATTAGGGTTTGATCAGGAAGAACATGAGTTAGTTTCTTTTGTTCCAGGGGAGGTATATGATCAGCCATTGCCGGATGAACTTTATACTGATGAGGTTCTTTGTTTGGTAGCTGAACGATTAAGAGATTTTCATGATCGAAGTGTTGGTTTTCTGGAAAGGCTAACTGGTGAGGAACAGTGGATGCTGGAATACTCTGGTCCGACAGAGGTGATGTGCCACAATGATTTTGCTCCGTATAATATGACGATCGTGGATGGGGAGCCTTTTGGGCTTTTTGATTTTGACACAGTAAGGCCAGGAAGCAGGTTATGGGATGTTTCTTATGCTGCGTACCGCTGGGTACCCTTGTATTTTGATGGGAACAGTCGTCTGAGTGAAACGCAATGCCATCGATTGAAACTTTTTGTGGATACTTATCGGCTGTCCAATAATGACAGAGTACAGATTGTCGATTGTTTGATCGACCGCCTTTGTGCACTAGTTGCTTTTATGAGTAGAAAAGGAGAAGAAGGGAATGGAAATTTTCAGAAAAACATTGACGAGGGACATCTTGCTAAATACCAATAGGACATTCAGCGCCTGAAAGAAAATAAATCGCAAGTCATCGAAGGGATAAAAATAGAAGGATAGAAGAACAGTGAGTACAAATCATCCTACAGTCTTCTATCAGATCGTCTTGATGTTTTTTATTGAAACGATTGTTATTTATAGAGATGAATTTTCTCTATCTTTTTAATTTTTAATTTTATGTAATCTGGAAATAAAGAAAAAATTTTGAATGATTTCATTATTGTTTTCTAATAAATGATTACAGAAAAAAAGCAATAAATTCCCCTTTTTTTGATGATTTCTATGGTAATCTTCTCGATAGAGAACTTTCTTTTATCTAGCTATTACTGACCTCTATGCGTTAGTTAACTACTTCACAAATAAAAGGAAGTTCTTTATTTAATCGAATTGAAAGAGGTGTCTTTGTGAAAGCAGCTGTAGTATCAAAAGATAAGGTTGTAAAAATCGAGGAAAAAGAATTAAGAGCGCTTCGTCCGAATGAAGCATTATTGAAAATGGAGTGTTGCGGTGTCTGCCATACTGACTTGCATGTAAAAGATGGCGACTTTGGAGATGCATCTGGGATCGTACTCGGGCACGAGGGAATCGGTAAAGTGGTTGCAATCGGTGATGATGTTACTTCTCTAGCAATCGGTGACCGTGCAAGTGTCGCTTGGTTGTATGAAAGCTGTGGATCATGCGAATACTGTGTGAACGGGAATGAATCATTATGCCGTTCGGTTAGAAATGCCGGCTATTCTGTAGATGGTGGTATGGCTGAAGAATGTATCGTTGTAGCTGACTATGCAGTGAAAGTTCCAGAGGACTTAGGTTCTGCTGAAGCCAGCAGCATTACTTGTGCAGGTGTAACCACATATAAAGCGGTAAAAGTTTCTGACATTAAACCAGGTCAATGGATCGCCATCTATGGTTTAGGGGGACTAGGAAACCTAGCCTTACAATATGCTAAAAATGTCTTTAATGCAAAAGTGATTGGAATCGATATCAACGACAAACAGTTGGACTTCGCAAAAGATCACGGCGCTGATCTTGTAATCAATCCTGCGAAAGAAGATGCGGCAAAAATCATTCAAGAAGCAACCGGCGGCGCACATGCAGCCGTAGTAACAGCTGTTTCAAAAGCAGCCTTCAATTCTGCTGTTGATGCTGTTCGTGCGGGCGGTACGATTGTAGCGGTCGGTCTCCCACCAGAAAGCATGGACTTGAACATTCCTCGACTTGTATTGGATGGGATTAAGATTGTCGGTTCCCTTGTTGGAACACGAACTGATTTAGCAGAAGCTTTCCAATTTGCAGCGGAAGGGAAAGTCGTTCCTAAAGTAGTCATGCGTCAGTTAGAAGAGATCAACGATATTTTTGATGAAATGCTTTCAGGAAAAATCAAAGGACGGATGGTCATTGATTTTCAAGAAAAATAAACGAAAATAGAGAAACCGACTATGAATTTTTAGCGAAGGAGAAAATTTCGTGTGTAATTTATTGATCATTGACAGCGAAGAGCGAAGAGCAGTTAGCGAGATGGTTCGTTTGATTGATCGTCATTTCCCAAATGTCATCTTGCTTCCAATGGTTGATTCGAAAAAAGCACTTCAGCGTACCTGTCTTGAGCAGATGGTTGAGATTGCAGTGATCAATGCGGATGGCGAAGAGGACTGTTTTGAATTATACAAAGAGTTGCTTTCTTTTTATCCGAATGCAAAAGCAATTTTGTATTCTGCAGTAGAAAGTTTTGCTATCGCTCAAAAAGCGTTGCGTTACGACTTGATCGATTATTTGGTCGAACCGATCACCAATGATTTTGTTTATGCATTGGACCGAGGGATTCAATCCATCAATCAGATTTCCTTGCTGCACGTCGAGAAAAACAATGAAGCTTCTCCTTCGCTTTCTTTAAGACATAAGATATTGCGCTATATTCATGAAAATTATAGAGAACATATTACGTTAGACACTTTAGCAGATCACCTGCATTTAAGTCGGTATCACACCAGCCGTTTGATCAAGAATACATTAGGAATGACCTTTTCATTGTACTTGATGATTTATCGTATTGAAGTTGCCAAAAAAGAACTCTCAACAAGTGATCGATCAATCAGTGAAATTTCTGTTAGAGTAGGATTCAATGATCCAAATTATTTTAGTAAGAAATTTAAAAAAGCAACTTCTTATACGCCCAAAGAGTATCGAAAAATTTATCGTGGGAAAGTAACCGTGATCGACTCAAGACTTGAGCTTTGAGTATTAAATAAAGTAGTTTGGGCTGATTGTATTAGCGAAAACATGATTCTTTGCTAATGCTTATCAAGTTACTTTTTCATAGATGAGAAAAGCTAAAAGGCCTATGTGTGCAAGGCCTTTTTTTACTTGAAAAAAATTTTGGATCAGGTTACTCAGACTAGCAGCAGAGGACAAAGACTGATGTTTTTGTGAATGAACCGATAGGTGCTATAATGAGAACGGATTCAGCAGTGCAGCTTACCAAAGGAAGGGAGCAAGAAAATGGCGAACAAAATGGTGTTTATTAACTTGCCTGTCACTGATATCAAACGTGCAACATCCTTTTATGAAGCGCTGGGGTTTGTAAAAAATGAAGAGTTCTCAAACGAGACCAGCAGTGGAATGGTTTGGAGTGAATCGATTTGGTTAATGCTGTTAGAACATGCGTTTTACCAACAATTTCTAAATGGTAGAAGTATTGCAGATACAAAGAAGACGAGTGGCGCATTGATCGCGTTTAGTTTTGACACACTAGAAGAAGCAAAGAATTTTGCAAAAATCGCTGAAGAAAATGGTGGACAGTCGTTCCAAGTTGATATGGGGATTCCAGAGGACATGATGGTCGGCTATGAAATCGTTGATCCTGACGGCAATCAGATTGAGTCTGCTTGGATGAAGGGCTATTAGCAAAGTGCTCGTTTAAATAAAAAGGAAAAAAATGGTTCAGTATGCAGTTCCCTCAAGAAGTTAGGCTTTTGTGCTAACTTTTTGAGGGCTGCTTTTTCTTGATGGGATCCTCGAGTTTTGTAAGATTGGTCAGTACCCTTTGTCTAAATCTGAAAAAAGAGGTATGATACAAGAAAAAGGAGTGGAGACGAAGTGAAATATTCAACGAAATACAGCGACGCCATTCACATCCTCGCTTACATCCACCTCTTTAAAGGAACTGATCTATCAAGTGATCGGATCGCCCAGAGTGTTGAAACGAATCCTGCTTATGTTCGCCGGATTATGAGTGATCTGCGTATTGCCGGATTGATCGAAAGCCAAAGAGGAAAACCAAACCCTAAACTAACGAAGGAACCAAATGAGATTTCTTTGTTGGACATCTATGCGAGTGTTGAAAAAGATCAGCATCTTTTACATGCGGACAAAAAGACCAATCCCAATTGCTTGATTGGGGGGAATATCCAAACGGTATTAGAGGAAACTTACGATGTGCTGCAAAAGAAAATTGAGCAGGAAATGAGCGCTATCTCGCTACAATCCATCATTGACGGCATTCAAGTAGAAGCCAATCATTAAAAGTGTCACATAAAAGGCTGTAAAAAAAGAACTTTCACCTGCTAGGCAAATTCTTGACAGGGAAGAAAGTTTCTTTTATACTCTAGTTGTAACTTAATTAGTAACAACTGATTTTGAAAAAACAAAAGTAGGAAGGATGATCATTATGAAAATCGGTATTATTGGCGCAACAGGGAATGCAGGTTCAGCAATTTATCAAGAAGCAGTACAGAGAGGACACGAAGTGACTGCTATCGTGAGAAATGAAGCGAAGGCCAAAGAACAACTTGGTGAGACGGTCAAAACACTTACAAAGGATGCTTTTTCTCTCACAGAAGAAGAGCTCAGTGACTTTGATGTGCTTGTTGACGCGTTTGCGACAAGTCCTGACAAAGCTTACTTGCATGTGGATCTGGCAGCAAAATTAGTGCACCTGTTTCGAGAAAAAAACACTCGTTTGTTCTTCATCTTAGGAGCCGGCAGTTTATTCAATGAAGCGGGGGAACGTAATCTCTCTGAGTTGAAAAAAGCACCAGGAAGCGAAAGTTGGATTGCGATTCCAGAAAATCAGCTAGACGAATATCTCTTTTTAGAAACAGTCAAAAATGTCCCTTGGGTGGGGATTTCTCCTGGGAATGTCTTTCAAGAAGGACCAGCTAAACCAGCGATTTTAGGGAAAGATCACTTACTATTCAACGAACAAAAGGAATCGGTGACATCTAGCGGTACGTTAGCTAAGGCAATTATCGATGAGATCGAAACAGTACAACATGAAAACACTCGCTTTACTGTGATTGATGCCTAGTAAGTTTTCAAAGACGACTGAGAAGGAAATGCTATGAGTAGCGTTGACTATTGGTACGAGTGGATGGATAGGCTATTTTAGGCAACAGTTCTTTTTTCACATTATTGTTTCCCATACTCAGTAATTTAGACAAGACAAATCCTCTGTCTTTGCTTATAATCAAGGACAGAGGTGAGAAAATGAATAAAAAAATCGAAGCGTATGAATTGATGCTTCTGCAATTAAAAGGATTATTAGAAGCAGAGAGTAATTGGATCGCTAATCTAGCAAACTCTTCTGCTTTATTAAATGAAACATTGGAAGATACGGTGTTTGCCGGCTACTATTTGTTTGAAGAAGGCGAACTGATCTTAGGCCCGTTCCAAGGAAGAGTATCTTGCACCAGAATCACTATGGGCAAAGGGGTTTGTGGAGAGTCAGCGGCAAAACAAACGACATTGATCGTCCCGAATGTCAAAGAACATGAGAACTATATCTCTTGTGACTCGGCAGCTATGTCTGAAATCGTTGTTCCCATGATAGCTGATGATCAATTGATTGGTGTGTTGGATATCGATAGTGGCAAAACGAACAGCTATGATGAGATCGATCAGAAATATCTGGAAGAATTTGCGGCGATCCTAGTAGCGAGTCGTAAGTAAATCGTTATTTCTTAATAATTAGTAAAAAACAATATAATGTTTAAAAAGTAAGTGTTCATTGAATAATGGGCACTTTTTTCATTTTTGTTTTAAATAGACATGCATATCGCTTTATTTTATTAGAATTAGATGATAAGATGATAATACAATTAGAGAAACGAGTAGTAAGGAGCGCATTATGGAAGCAGAAACAATTGTATTAGGTAAAGCATATGAATGTAAACCAGTTGGCTTAGAAAGCCGCGTTATCGGAGAAGTGGTCAGAAAAATGGAACGTTGTGCCGTTTTGCATGTGATCCGTTATGAAGAGACCGATCATGACGAGCTTGAAGAACGTTGTGGACGAGTTGTGGCAAAATACAACGAGATCTATCAACCAGCATTGGTTGATTGCTTTTCTAGCTAAGGGTTAATCCCAATCAAGCGAAGCCATGCACGTAAACCAATTCCCTTAACAAAGGGGCTGTTTCTTGGAAGCAGCCTCTTTTTTTGATTCTTGGACACCGCTGCGTAGAAAAATACATGCTATAATGGGCGAGAAACTAGCAGAAAGCAGGGAGCGAAATGGAATTAGAAAAAACGGTCATTGATGACAAACAGATGCTTTTTGAATTGCCGAAGGAAGCAGGGCAACTGCAAATTGTTAAAGGAAAACTTATTGAAACAAAAGACAATACCGTCCTTTTAGCCATAAAAGAAGGCCAATTACTATCAGTTGCAGATGAGAAAACATTTGATGACAAGCAAGAATATGATCGCTTAATGATCCTTACACCACCTTGGGAGATCATGGTGCCATACTTAGCAGCCTATTATCAAGAGAAATATCAACTGTCCAATGCTTCCAACGCACCTATCGTGATTCCACAGGAACTGCAACAAGGGGTCGCTATTTGTGCGGAACCATTTGATTGCTTGATCGATTTTCTGGGTTATGTATCTACCAGCAAAAAGGAAACGAAAGCGGTGAAAAAAGGGGGTAAGCCTCGTCATAAATGGTCAAAAGAATTACAAGATGAACCCTTTATGGTGGATTATCAAGGAAGTACAGCAACGGTCTATTGGCAGAAACGCAACGAGGTTCGAATTGAAAAAGGCGCTACTTTGCGTCAAGAGGTTCCTTTGAACAAAGACGGCTCGGTGGGCTTTTCAGCTCGATTAGCAGAAAAGATACGGCAAGAGAATCAATCAGCGATCAAAGAGGGACGAACGATTGAAGACGTCGTATTAAAAAGTGTCAATGAGGTCGGCATGTTTCTTTACTATGGGGGGACCAATGGCTGGCTTCAATTAAAAGATCAGCAAGGAAGAACCCTGAACGAGCGAACGGTGGAATAGAATAGAGAGATACTGAACAAGAAAGCGATCCACCAAAGCGAACGGAATCAGCTTTGGTGGATCGCTCGTATAGTTTAACTAGGAGTAGGCTCTTCATCGATCAAGACAAATTCTTGACCTGTTTTGGACAAAACAAGGTTCGGTTTTGCAGTTCCTTCTTTTTCTGCTCGATACGCCTCTCTGTGCTTTTGCAGATGTTCGGGGCGTTTTAACCAAGCTTGAAAGGCTTTTTTCTCAGTCCATTTTGACACCAACTGGAAAACGAGGCGGTCTTTTGATTCTGAAAACCAAGCTTCAGCAGAGTGACAGCCAGCAAATGTTTTCATTGAGGCGGTATCTTTTTTCATTTTAGCAAGAAAGAGTTCTTTTCCTTCTGGAATGACTTCAAACGCAACGGTACGGATATACATGAAATTCCTCCTTTGACTCGGGACGATTTGGTTTAGTATAGCGCTAATTGAGAATGATTGTCAATTAGCTGTGGAATCTTGTAATCTTTTTATCGATAGTCATTTTTTGATCAAATTCCTCAAAAGCCTTGAACAAATGAAAAAAGTACGTATAATTAATATACGTACTGAAGAGTCCGAAGAGTATTGGAGAAAATGGATACTTGGGGAAGTCTTTCTTTTCTCACGTGCAGTACTCTTCGTTTGTTTAGTGTACCACTCCCATTTTAAAATAGATACGTTTTTTTTACTTTCTGAGGAGATTTCTTTTATTCCTTGAGTTGAAAGGCAAAAAAGTGGGAAGGCTCTGAGAAAGCGCTATGAAGACGAAATTTATGTCTTCTTTTTTTGTGTGAAAGGGAAGGAAAATTAAGAAAGTTTTTTTATCCATTTTACCTGCGAAATGATGTATAAGAAAGTATCAAAAGTTCTGATTACTAGAAGATCAGGACTTTTTTGTATGCTTTCTTGGCACGACTCCTTTCAACGATATTCAGTATAAAGTCGCTCTTTTCTACTTTTTACATTCAGAAGAGCGCTTCTGACACAACCATGTAACCTCTTACATTTTTTGGTCGTGTTAAATTGACAGGCTGCATAAACATGCGGTAAACTCGGTACAACAAACAGAATTTTTTGAATTATCTGAATGTTAGAAGGGGATGAGTAAAAATGGGGAAACGTAGCAAATATGCAGTATCGCTTGTGTTACTAGGTAGCTTATTTTTAGCAGCTTGTCAAAATGGCAATGAAGATAATGAGACGGATTCATCAGCCGCTTCTTCTGCAGAGCAAGTGATCAATGTGCAATTTTCGGCAGAGATGGGCAGTGCAGATATTTCTTTAGCAACCGACTCTTACAGCTTTATCACGTTAAACAACGCCTATGAAGGTCTTTATCGCTTAGATGAAAACAATGTTCCTGTGATCGCTGGTGCAAGCGAAGACGCTGAAGTTAGTGAAGATGGGCTTTCTTACACCATTTCACTGCGGGAAGAGGCAAAATGGTCCAATGGCGATCCAGTTACTGCAGCTGATTATGTTTTTAGCTGGCAACGCACCGTTGATCCAGCCACTGCTTCCAATTATGCTTATATGCTGGCACCAGTTAAAAACGCTGCCGCTATTTCAGATGGTACGCTAGATAAAAGCGAGTTAGGGATCGAAGCAGTCAATGATCATGAATTGAAAATCACGTTAGAAAAACCGACGCCTTACTTTTTATCTTTACTGGCTTTTCCAACTTTCTTCCCGCAAAACGAGCGTGTCGTGGAAGAGTTCGGTGACCAATATGCCTTAACCAGTGAAAACGCGGCGTACAATGGACCATTCCTATTGACCAATTATGCTGGACCAGGCACCGACATCCAATGGACATTGGCGAAAAATCCCGATTATTGGGATGCCGATTCGGTCAAACTTGAAACAATTAACTTTGATGTCGTGAAAGACTCATCGACCGCTTATAACTTGTACGAAAGCGGACAAGCCGATGACATTATTTTAAGCGGTGAATTGGCGATGCAGAATGTGAATCATCCTGATTACATTGTTCAGCCTAGTGCAACCACTCAGTATTTAGAAATGAATCAAGCACCAGAAGATTCGCCTTTTCGAAATGCAAATCTGCGCCAAGCCATTTCGTATAGTATGAATCGACAACAAATCGTTGACAATATTTTAGGCAACGGCTCCTTACCGGCGGTCAGTTTTGTTCCTTCTGACCTAGCGTTTAATCCAGAGACAAAGGCTGATTTTGTCGAGGATGCGGCAACCACCTTAGCCTTTGACGAAGAAAAAGCCCAAGAATATTGGGAAAAGGCAAAAGCTGAACTGGGTATCGATACATTGTCTTTTGAACTGTTGACATCAGATACCGATCAATCGAAAAAAATGGCAGAATACATTCAAGGTACCTTGCAGCAAACACTGGATGGGCTGACTGTCGAAGTCACAAACGTTCCATTTTCTGTGCGCTTGGATCGTTCAAATAGCGGCGATTTTGAGATGGTCATGAACAACTGGATCGGGGATTATGCAGATCCAATCAACTTTTTGGAATTGTTCAAAAAAGACAGTTCCTATAATCGTGGAAAGTGGCTAAATGATGACTACAATCAATTGATCGAACAAGCCTCCAATGAAAATGCTAACAATCCAGAAGCTCGTTGGGAAAATATGGTAGCAGCAGAAAAAATCTTAAACGACGACTTAGGCGTTATTCCACTCTTCCAAAGTGCTGAAGCACATCTACGGTCGCCAAAAATCAAAGGCCTCATCGTTCATAGTGTTGGCGCGGCCTATGATTATAAAAATGTCTTTGTCGAAGAATAAGGAGAAAAAAGCTCCTTTTGTCTATTCATTGTCTGACTTCGCCAAAGAGGGCAGCAGACGAGAAAAACGTTACTAGAATGTTTAGCAACTTGATAACAAGGAATAAAGCAGTTCTTTTTCTAGCAGCGAACAATGACGTATTCATTTTAGCTAGATAAGAACTGCTTTTCTTTTTGGGAGGAACACCAATGAAAATCACAGCAGTTGAAACCAAACGAATTCCGATCCAGCTGAATGCACCCTTTAAAACGGCGCTCAGAGAAGTGCACGCCGTCGAAGTGATTCGAGTGCTGCTTTTTTTTGATAATGGGATCGTTGGCATCGGAGAAGCAGCACCTACCGAAGTGATCACCGGTGATACAAAAGAAAGTATTTTAAAAGATATCGAAACGGTCTTTGCCCCGTTCCTGTTAGGCAGAAAGGTAGATGCCCAATTGCTAGTAATGGATGAGCTTCATGCGTTGATCCAGCATCATACGAGCCCTAAAGCGGCGATTGATATCGCGTTGCATGATGCACTGGCAAAAGCGGCCAACTTGCCTCTTTACCGCTATTTAGGTGGTTCTGCCAATACACTGACAACCGACTATACGATCAGTGTTGGCTCACAGGAGCAGATGCTGCATGATGCCCAAGCGAAAGTCCAGGCGGGATTTCGCTCCTTGAAAATCAAACTAGGGGCAGGAACGATCGAAGAGGAAGTTGCGAAAATTCGCCGCATCAATGAACGCTTGGCAGGAAAGATTCCCTTTCGAATTGATGCGAATCAAGGCTGGACCAAAGAAGAAGCGGTGCAGATTTTAGACCAATGGCAAGACATTCCGATCGAGTTTGTTGAACAGCCAGTAAAAGCCCATGATTTTGCTGGACTCAGCTATGTGACTGCTCGTACGACGATTCCAATCATGGCCGATGAAAGTCTTTTTTCCTATGAGGATGCCAAGCGTTTGATTGCTGAAAACTGCTGCAATTATTTGAACATTAAATTGATGAAAAGCGGTGGGATCAAAGAGGGACAAAAAATTTATCAATTGGCAAAAGAGCATCAAGTGCCGGTGATGGTCGGTTCGATGATTGAAGGGTATGGGGGAATGGCGGCAGCCGCCCATTTTGCCTTGGGGATGGCCGACGTCCAATTTTATGATCTGGACGTTCCTTTTATGTGGGAGACCCAAACGACTTCCCCTGAAATGCAAGGGATTCTTCAGCGTCCAGGAAGTTTGAGAGTCACCGAACGCATCGGTCTAGGAATCAACGAATAAATAGTTATGAGAGGAGCAAAGATGAAACAAATTGTTCAGGCTGGCTCTTCCTTCTTATGGAAGGAACCCAAAGAAAACAAAGTACTAGCAAAAATCAAAGCATTTCCTTTAGAAGCGCTGCACACTTTTTTGACTGATGAAGATACGATGCGGCTTTATCAGGAAAGCTTAGTGGACTCCGAAGTATTATATGGGACGATAGTAGAAGTCATCACCCAAACGGATGGTTGGTCCCATGTGATCGTCTTGGATCAAAAAAGCAATAAACACCCACTCGGGTATCCCGGTTATCTGCCGAACGAGGTATTGAAGCCATTGCCACCAGATTATGCACCAGCTAAAAGAAGGATTGGGGTGATTGCAAAAGAAGCCGTGCTTGTTTTTGACTCGACCACACGACTTGTTTCTTTTGGAACAGTTTTACCACTTGTTGGGGAAACCGCAGATTCCTATCAAGTGGCTACGCCTAATGGACCAGCAACGATCGCTAAAGCTTTTGCTCACGTCCTATCGGACACATGGGCAAAGCTCCCAGAAAAAATAATAGCCTTAGCAGAACAATTTATAAACCAGCCCTATGTCTGGGCAGGCATTAGCGGCAGTGGCTTTGATTGTTCTGGATTCATGTATTCGCTGCATCGACTTCATGGTATTTTAATCCCCCGAGATACGATCGAGCAAGCACAACAAGCAAACATCGTACCTTACAGTCAGGCACAACCAGGGGATCTGCTGCTGTTTGCTTATGAAGAAGGAAAAGGCGAAGTCCATCATGTCGGTCTATATTTGGGGGATGACGAAATGATTCATTCAAGAACACCTGGGTCACGGGTCATGAAAACCAAAATCACTGGCTCTAATTATGAACCAGAACTCGCAGTTGTGGCGCGTTATTGGCAAAACCAGCCGAATGCATCACAGGAATGCTCATGAACATTCTTTTCATGATCGTAAGGAAAGGGGCATTTGATGGGAAAAGATGACTTGCGTGTAGCAATTAAGCCTATTCTAGAAAACTATCAGACAACCTTGGAAATGGGTTTATGGATCGGTACGCCAACGGAATGTCTTGTTGACTATCAGAGTCAAAAGTCGTTTTCGGCAGCGAGTATCAGTAAGCTTGTTTTGTATGCCTATTATCTTGAACAGATTAACGAAGAAAAAATCGATCCGCAACAGCTGATCGGTGTGAACGCCGTTGATCTGACAGGTGGTGCTGGGGTGATCCGTCTTTTTCCTCAGAAGAAAGGTTGGACCATCAGTGAACTTCTCACGGCGATGATCGCCGTATCTGATAATACTGCGACCAATGTACTATTGGACTTAGTAGGGTTGCCCACGCTTCAGGCCTGGATTCAGGAGCCAGAGATTCAATTTGAACGGTATATGATGCGACCGATCAAAGACAAAGAGAACCGCTTGACCCCCTCGGCGGCTGCTAAACTACTACTAAGGTGTGTTAAACGAGAAGAAGCTGCACTAGGGTTTTCACCCTTAAATCAGCAGCAATTTCAAGAAGGATTAGCGGGAAATTTTGCGGAAACTGCGCAGCCCGCTTGCCGCATTTTTAATAAGACAGGCCGTCTTGACCGCATCGAACACGATGTAGCGTATTTACAAGCCAATGAAACGACGATCATCATTGCGGCATTTTCCTATGATAAAACCGGTAGTGGTCAAGGGATCAGTTGGCTAAGAGAAATTGGTCAAACAGTCTATCAGCAATATTTTTAAGTAAAATGCGCTGCGTATCGCTCCTCACTTAGAGGCACTTGATCCGCAGCGTATTAATTATTTACAACAATAAAATCCCCCATATCATAGCGGTGCCGTGATTGGGAAAATTCAAAAGGCGTCCCATCGCCGAGGTAAACCGTTTGCTCAACTTCTAAAATGGGATCGGTGGCGGCACAAGCTAAGTATTGCTGGTCATAGGTGTCTGCACGATCCGCTTTGATACGACGGACAGATGTTCCAATCGAGGAGTGGAGTTGGTTCGTGATGTAGCTATAGACTGAAGAGGATAAGACTTCTTCGGTAATGCCAGGAATGACATGAAGCGGCATGATGGTATATTCTAAAACAACGGGTACATCGTCAAATAGACGCAGACGAACGATATCATAAATTTGCTGGTCACTGCGAATTTTTAGTTTTTCTTGTTCTTTCTCATCGGGAAAAAGAATGGCAAAAGAAATGATCTTGCTGGTGATTTTTCCTGTCTCTCCAAGGCGCTTCGTCAGCCCGCGATTGATCTTGGCGTTGTAATCGAAGGTTGAATAGGAATCACTGATAAACGTACCCGTGCCTTTTTTACCGTAAATAATGCCTTCCATTTGTAAAATATTCAATGCTTTTTGAATCGTCACGCGGCTCGTTTGATAATCCGCAGCCAGTTCGGATTGCTTCGGCAATTTTTTCTCTTCTTCGTAAAACCCGTGATTGATTTTGCTCCGTAAATCGGCAGCGATGTCATGGTAGTTCGCCATTTGCTTCACCTCAAAATAATAATAAGTGATAAAACGAAGTATGTAAACTTGGAGCTTTACATACCCTGTTTTGAAGGCTTTTCCTGCGTTTACATTCTTCAGGAAATGAATTACATTTGTAATGTAATCGTTTTCTAACAATTGAAGAATAGGGGTATAGGAGGGAGTTTTATGCAAGGATTTATGGATCGACTCGCTGACGTTTTAGGAAAGTTTGCCAATAGGATCAATAATTTACGCTACATCATGGTCATTAAAAATGCCTTTGCTGCTTTGATTCCAGTAATCATTACAGGAGCGTTTGGTACATTGTTTTCAGCAATGGTTTTTGATGCTGAAAATGGATTGGCACAAATCGAGGCACTGCGCTTTTTAGAAAGTTTAAAACCGATCTCATCTGCGGTCAGTTATGTGACGTTGAGTTTCTTAACGATCTATGCAGTGTTTCTGATTGGGATTGAGCTAGCAAAATTAAATAAGATTTCTGGGGTCTTTCCAGGAATCATCGCAGTGATGTCTTATCTTTCTGTTAATCCAATGATCTTTGAATTTTTGCACGAAGATGCGACGGTGGTTGCCGAAAACGTGCTGGCTAAGCAATATACTGACACGAAAGGCCTATTTTTAGGCATGTTCGTTGCGATCGTTTCCATCGAGCTTTATGCGTGGTTAGGAAGACAAAAACGGCTGCAGATCACGATGCCTGATAGTGTTCCTGGGAATGTTTCGGCAAGTTTTTCGGCATTGTTTCCAACGATTTTCACCGTGACCATCATCGCCACCGCTGGTTTTGCTATCAAAGCACTTACAGGGATGTATGCTTACGATATCATCTACAATGTCGTCCAACGACCACTGGAAGGGATCGTCCAAGGATTACCAGGTATCTTGTTGTTGATGTTTATCGCACAAGTTTTTTGGGTCATCGGGATTCATGGGAACCAGATGGTCAAACCCATTCGCGAACCATTGTTGCTGGCAGCGATCGCTGTCAATACGGAAGCTTTTGAAGCTGGAAAAGAAGTACCCAATATTATTACGATGCCGTTTTGGGATATGTATATGAGTATGGGCGGCTCTGGGGTTACGATTGGGTTGCTGATTGCGATTTTGTTCGTCGGCAAGCGGGAGGACATGCGCCAAATCACTAAATTGTCATTAGCACCTGGGATTTTCAATATCAATGAGCCAGTGATCTTCGGCATGCCAATTATGTTGAATCCCATTTTGGCGATTCCCTTTATCCTGACACCATTAGTAACAGGAACGATTGGGTACGTGGCCACAAGCCTAGGCTTTGCCGCTAAAGCAGTGGTAATGGTCCCATGGCCGATGCCACCGATCGTCAATGCTTATCTAGCTACTGCTGGGGATATCGGGGCTGTGATCACGCAAGTTATCTGTATTGTCGTGGCGATTTTGATCTATCTACCTTTTGTTTTGGTAATGAATCGTACGACCAATGAAGTTGCATAAAGGAGTTTTAAAAAATGGTAAAAATACCTGAAACATTTATTTTAGGGGCTGCTTCGTCTGCTTGGCAGACAGAAGGCTGGCAAGGAAAGAAAGAAGGGCAAGATTCGTATCTCGACCGCTGGTACAAAGAAGAACGCTTTGTCTGGCATAATGGCTACGGGCCGGCTGTTGCGACGAATTTTATGGAAAAGTTTTCAGAGGATGTTGAACTGATGCAGGAGGTTCATTTGACCCATTACCGAACATCGATCAACTGGGCGCGCTTCTTTACCGACCATGAACAGCTGATCGTTGATGAAGATTACGCTGCTCATATCGATCAGCTTATCGACCAATTGCTTGCGGCTGGGGTCGAACCGATGCTTTGTTTGGAACATTATGAACTGCCAGCTAGTTTGATGGATGCCTATGATGGCTGGAGCTCGCGGAAAGTGGTCGATCTATATACTCGTTATGCCGAAATCGCCTTCGAGCGTTACGGTGATCGAGTCAAACAGTGGTTTACCTTCAATGAGCCGATCGTTATTCAGACTCGTTGCTATCTCGATGCGATCCGCTGGCCCCATGAGCAAAACACAAAAAAATGGATGCTTTGGAACTATCACAAAGTATTGGCGTCCGCCCAAGCGGTGGCTGTCTATCATGAAAAGGGCTACGAGGGGCGCATCGGTTGTGTGCTAAATCCAGAAATGGTTTACGCACGCTCTTCCTCACCAGAGGATCAAAACGCGCAAAAAATGTACGATCTTTTTTTCAACCGAATCTTTTTTGATCCAATGGTTAAGGGGCATTATCCAGATGAACTTATCACGCTTTGCCAAACCTATGACATCTACTTTGATCCTACAGAAGAAGATTTGGAAACGATCCGCACCCATACGGTGGATTTCTTAGGTGTCAATCAGTACTACCCGAAACGCGTGCGGGCACCACGATATCAATGGCATTCGGATACACCATTTCATCCAGAAATGTTTTATGAGACCTTTGATTTGCCAGGAAAACAAATGAATAACTCCCGTGGCTGGGAAATCTATCCGAAGGTCATGTACGATATGGCTAATTATCTTAAAGAAAATTATGGCAATATTCCATGGCTGATCACTGAAAATGGTATGGGGCGGGAAAATGAAGAACAGTATATGGATGCCACAGGTCAAGTCCAAGATGATTATCGGATTCAGTTTATTACCGAACATCTTTACTGGCTGCTAAAAGCCGTCGAGGAAGGCGCCAACTGCGAAGGCTATATGCTTTGGGCATTTACCGATTGTGTTTCACCTATGAATGCGTTCAAAAATCGCTATGGTCTCGTACGAATCGAGCTAAATGAAGAACGGACTCGGTCATTAAAAAAATCAGCCGCTTGGTATCGTTCCCTGATTGATGAACGGTGGCTTCCATTTGAAGAAAAACCATTGATTCTGTAATAAAAACCCACGTTGATTTCCTCATCCTAAAGGAAATCAGCGTGGGTTTTCAGTTAAAAGGGTTGTTTATGAGGAGCAAGTTTCTCCCAGTCAAAGGTGACGCCAATCCCTGGTTCTTCTGGGGCAATCGCACAGCCATCGGATGGATCGATCACTAACGGTCTCGTGGTGTATTGATCGATTGGGAAACTGTGCATTTCGAGATACCCAGCATTAGGCATCGCTGCCAGTAGACTAACGTGCAATTCTTGCATGCCATGTGTAGAAACAGATAAGTTACTAGTTTGTGTTAAGGCAGCAATTTTCAACCAGCCGGTGATCCCACCGCAATTGGAAGCGTCGGGTTGCGGAAAATCGACATTACCATATTTGATCATATGAGCAAATTCGATAGGGGTGCGCAAGTTTTCTCCGCCTGCCACCGCAATTTGCCCTTCTTTAGCGATACGAGCGTAGCCTTCGTAATCTTCGGGGATCGTTGGTTCTTCAAGGAACAAAATGTCATAAGGCGCCATCAGTTTGGCGGCTTTGATCGCTTTTTCAACAGACCAGCTCATGTTGGCATCCACCATAAAGACAACATCGGGACCAATCAATTCTCTGACCGCTTTTATTCGAGCAATATCTTCGGCAAGTGTTTTTTGTCCCAATTTGATTTTGACCGCTTTTAATCCCATGTCTAAATATTTTTGATTATTGGCTAAGAGTTTTTCAAGAGGAAAGTTTAGATCAATCGCACCACCATAGCATTTTACTTTGTTGCTTGCGCCGCCTAAAAGTTTGTAGAGGGGTTCTTGTGCTTTTTTCGCACGTAAGTCCCACAAGGCGATATCACAAGCCGCAATGGCGAAACTTGCTAAACCGCCTCTGGCAACATAGTGGATTCCCCAGTTCATCTGATCCCACAAGGCTTCCACACATGCTGGATCTTTCCCTAAAAGGATCGCTTTTAGTTCTTTATCGATCAGTTTGGCGATCGATTCGCCACCGAAGCCACCAGTATACGTATAGCCGACCCCTTCACGTCCATCATCAGTAACGATCTTGACGATAGGCACTTCAAAGTGGGTGTGTAAGCCATGCTTCGCATCTCCCATGATTTCTGGAAGAGGTATCCGATAATACGCTGTTTGTACATCTGTAATTTTTGCCATTAAAAATCCTCCTCAAATTAATGTTCACGTGTGCATTTTAATGTTAACGTTTGCATAACCATGGTAGCATGGGAAGGCGAGATTGACAAGGCTGAATTTCCTCAAATTCAAAACTTTAAAAGAAGGAGGATCGCTATCGAAGGGATCGCATCTCATCAACTGATGCTTCATGGAACCATTTAGAATATAAATAGATATAGGGAATATTAGCTAGAAATGAAGTGAAACCCCTATAAATTGTCACAAAATAGCATTTTGTTTATTTTTAAAGCATGGTTATTGAATAAAAATCATTTTTGTATTATGATTATCTTAACAACGAGCAATGAAGAGTACTGGGGCAAATGAAAGCTTGGGGAAGTCTTTTATTTGGGATACCTAGTACTCTTATCTTTGTTAAACGACAAGTGAAATACAAAAGAGCGACTGAACTTCTTTGGTTCAGTCGTTCTTTTGTATTTCAAAAAGCGAGCGAGAGTAACTTGTCGTAAGGAAGAACAAGTTTTTCTCAATTGACAAAGGAATAATCATTGGCGGTTAAAACAGTACGAGCTTGTTCTACCTGATGCTCCTTGATTAAAATATAATCAGTATTGAAGGTAGAAACAGCAAAAATACTGATTGACTCCTCGGCTAGAAGGGAAGAGATTTTTGCAATAATGCCAATTAAGCTAAAATCCAGCACACCAATTATTTTCATCGCTTTCCATCCATCTTCTCTGTTTATCGTTTCAGAAGGGACGTTGGTAGTCGGCAATACCAAAGAAAGTTCTTCTGAGGTCTGGGCAAAAAATAGAGGGACGATCTTCAGCATCGAAGGATCGATATTCTTTACTTGGATGACAGCAAACGAGGGTTCTAATAAGGTCAATTTCATTTAATCACGTCCTACGTTTGATGCTTTCATCATATCAAATGGGAAGAACGATGGGAACAAGCTATTTAACATTTTCAATTTTAACCCAAAATAGCAAAGGGAACGATAGTCTATAGCTTGATAGGAGCTTAACCTATCGTTCTTGTATTAAACTTTTCTTCGCGTTTTTAACTCACCAATCTGACGTTCCATTTTTTCGAGGGAGCTACCAAAGTCTGTGAGAAAGACATGAAATAATAAGGAGCAGGCATGATAATCTCGGATGATTTTCTGCTTATTAGCTGGTCTTTTTTTGTCACTGAAAAATTTTTCTAATACACAGAGTGGTTCTTGCCAAGATTTCAATTGCTCCAAAGTATCTCCTAAACCATATATGTCCTGGTAGCTAATTTCTTTTACCGGCTGCTTATTACTCGTCTTAATGCCAATCTTTTCTATTTCTTTCAAAGTAACGCCTCCATTCTGTTTTTATTGGTGCTCTTATAGACACCACCTTCGGTTCTATTTTACTATATGATGTCCTTATGAACAACATCTGCTTGCAGAAAAAGGTGGCTAATACATGAACAGAAAAATAGAAATAGGCTTAAAAGAGCTTGTAAAAAGCCGAGGAATTTCTCTAAGAGAGTTAGCACGCTTATCTGATATTGAACCTTCGATTATTAATAAGCTGGCAAATGGCAAACGAGAAAAAGTTTATCTTCAACATATTGAAAGAATCGCTAATGCATTAGAAATTGACGATATTTCAGAAATTATCAGACTCACAAAAAAGTAACTTTTGAAAAGTAGGACAAGACAAAAAGAGAACACTTAGAATAGCAACACTGTACAACGTGCCTACTCTAAGGTTCTCTTTATTTTTATATTCTTTTGAGAGGGAAGAAGACGACTAAGAAGGATCGTTAACCATCAAGACCGCATCACCTCAAGCAGTAAGTATATACAATAGATGAATAACAGAACATCAAGTATAATAATGATGAGTTTTGGGAATAGATAAACTTAAAGTGTAACAATAGAGGAATACTTTCTCTATGAATAAATTTTATAGCAATTATGCCATTAGTTTAGATACAAAGCTGATGGTATCTATGTTCAGAAATAGTCAGAATAGAAAATCACCGACACGATGCTGCATAATAGCTTTTTGAAAACTCTGCAAGGTATTATCAAAAAAAAATCTTATAGCTTATACCAATTAAGGAATACTGGTCCATGTTATTTGATTATTGAAATTGGAACAAAATTTTTAGGAGTAACGTCTTTTAGAAAAGCGATAGAGCCAGAGCAACAAATAGATATAAAATCCAAATATCCAAAATAATTTCTCACCTAACGTTGGTGTTTTTGGGGAGAAGGGGAGTATAGATGTTGGAATTGTGGGAATATGTTGGAAAGACCGTTAAACTCAAACATATTAGTGGTAAGAAAATTACTGGGAAAGTTATTGACTGGACTGATGGGTATACCTCTGTTTCTTGAGAAGAAGAAATATCAATTGGATCCGCAATCTATGCTGAATCAGATTTGAAATCAATCGAGTTAATAGAAGATAAATAGCACTCAATCATAAATCAATGGTTGAGTACTATTATTGTACATAAAATTATGGTGGACAGAGGAATGGAACATAAATCACTAATTGTTTGATTGGAAGAAAAATTGATACTGAGGATCATAAAGAGAAGAAGGAACATGCTAAATTTTAAGAAGACCTTACAAGATTCAAGGAGAAGGTAAAGAACGCTTTGTAATATTTTGATAAACTTTAGTCAAGGAGGTGTGATGAATGGATAAATTTTTCAATTTTATTAAAAAAGGACTTTCCGAAGAAATCAATTTTTTTATGTTTTCCATAGATTTGGAACATTATTTAGTCGATCACTACGAGGAAATGTATACCGAAAACAAGGAAGCTACATTGTACCTGAATGATTTACTTCCTGATGAGGCTGAGAAAATGGAACCTGGAATGAATCCAGATAGTTTTTGTGAACGAGTAAAGGAAATTGTAGAGAAATCGAAAACACTTTAATTAGCACTTTTTTTACTGAGGCAGAGTCATATCAAGCCAGCAACGAACTATCATAGATTGCTGATGATCAAGCAGATTATGAAACTTACATCAAGCTTTGATGAAAAGAAACATCTTCAAAAAATTTCATGCGATGAGGCAGGGAAAATAACTATTGTGGAAGCAAAGAAAGCCGTTGAGAACACAAAACAGGAGTGGAAAAAAAGTGTATCTAAAGATACTAAGGAGTAAAAAGCCTTAAATCAAAAATAGAGTAAAAAAATCAGCCCAAGAAAAACTCGCAAAAAAGAGATTCGTATACAATTTGGTGAGAAGGTACGCCATTGAAGAGCATTGATTGCTTAAAAAAGCATCTGACTTCACTTGAACAATTAATTTAGGTTCAATCGGTATAAGAAATACAATCTAAGAAAAGCGAGGAAAAGCACATCGATGCGAAGATAAAATTTGACCACCATTTGACTACCAAATGACTACCAAATAAGAAAAACTACGAAAAACATTGCGAATCCGAAAATACAAAAAAAGTGTTCAAAACCTCTTTAAATCAAGGCTTTGAACACTTAGGAAAAACTACGAAAATCTAATCGATTTTTCTTTATGGAGATGGCGGGAGTCGAACCCGCGTCCAAACATATTGCTACCTAAAAATCTACGCTCATAGTCAACTCATTTGAAGGTTCGCTTTACAGCTTGCCGAGTGACAGGCAGTCTGTATCGCTAGTCTGATGATCTCTTTTTTATCTTACAGACGGAAAGATAAAACGTATCCCACTTAGAATAGGACCCTTACTCGAGCACATGGGCGATGCCGAGAGGATCTACGCTAACTGTTTTTAGGCAGCTAAAGCGTAAGAGTTTTCGTTTTTAGCAGTTATATTTAACTGTAACGTTTTAACGTAGACGTAACCTACGAAGCGCAATTCAGGCTCAACTATGCCTGTCGAATCCGTAACATCCCCTTGATAAAAGGGGTATCGCTACCATTCATTAGTATACCATAGTTTTGCCTGTATGCAAAGAATCAGATTAAGTCAAAGTGTTTCAGGGCGTGCACGATCCCGCCTTCGGTATTTTTCAGGGTCACGAAGTCTGCCAACTCTTTCAACTCTTGAATTCCATTTCCCATTGCAATTTTGTGGTCGCAGGCTTCTAAAAGAGCGAAGTCGTTGCTGCCGTCACCAAAGCCGAAGGTAGGTACATCTTCTAGACCCAACAATTCTACCAAGGTTTTTACGCCCGTCCCTTTAGAGGTGCCAGATTTTACGACATCGATGGAAAAGGGGGTATTACGATAAAAAGTTAATTCTGGAAAACGCTCATGATAATAAGCATCGTTGCCGACACCTAAAACCAACAACATATTGGTCCGATCTTTTTCATAATGCAGAGGATCGATTTCTGGTAAAGGGCTGCGGACATAGTTGTACGCACCAATCATTTCCTCGGTATGTCCAGTCGCCCAATAGCCTTTCTCATTGTAATAGCACAGTTCATCGCCATTGTCTTTGACTGCTTGGAACATCCGTGCGCAAAGTTCAGGTTCAAGGGTATCGGAAAAAACTTCTTTGCCGTCAATACGGATAAACGCCCCGTTCATGACGATGTTCGAGGTGATCCCAGCTGCTTCACGAATGGCGGTAACTTCAGGTTCGGTTCTTCCTGTTGCAATGATCGGCAGTACTTGGTTTTTTCGCAACATCGCCATCGCTTCAGCGATTTCGGATGTGATTTGCGAGTGTTCATCTAAAAGCGTACCGTCAAGATCAAAAAAAGTTAATGCTTTATAGGTCATGTATCTTACTCCTAAGGTTTATAGTCATCGTCCACTCACAATCTTATCAAAGATTGAAAAAAAGGCAAACCTTTATGAATAATCGGTGAAGTTGTTGGTAGAAGAAAGAAATTCGAGTATACTATAGGAAGAATGGAGTGAAACGATGATTTTTTTAGTAATTGGCAGCATTTTTTTCTTGATTGGTCTCACTTTTTTTCTTTTTCCATCAAAAAAAATGAACCTTATTTATGGATACCGTTCCTATCTAGCAAAACAAAATGAACGCAATTGGCGACAGGCCCAAAAACTATCTGCCCGATTCTTTCTGCTTTTTGGCGGAATCATGGCGCTCATTGGGTTTGTCTTGAAATGGCAAGAATGGACCAATTTTTTTCTAGTTGAAATGATCGTGATCCCTTGGTTCATCGTGCCGATCTTTGGCCTGATCGAAGAAAATCTGCAACGATTTGATAAAGAACATAGAGGTGAAGAAAATGAATATATTAATGATTGAAGACAATGAATCTGTTTCTGAAATGATGCAAATGTTTTTCTTGAATGAAGGATGGGAAGCAGTATTTAAATACGATGGCAAAGAAGGACTAGAGGCCTTTGCTGCTGAACCAGACAAGTGGGATATGATCACCCTTGACTTGAATCTTCCTTCCATGGACGGCATGATGGTGGCGCGCGAAATTCGTAAAATCTCTAGTACAGTTCCTATTATTATGTTGACGGCTCGTGATTCGGAAAGCGACCAAGTCATCGGGTTAGAGATGGGGGCGGACGACTATGTGACGAAACCCTTTAGTCCATTGACCTTGATTGCACGGATCAAGGCATTACACCGCCGCAGTGAATTGGTTGAAAAAACAACACCTGAAGCTTCCGATGCCACCTTTGATATAGTCACCGATCATTTCAAAATGAACACAAAAACAAGGGAAGCCTATTTAAATGGTAAACCCATCGATGGGTTGACGCCGAAAGAATTTGATTTGCTTTATACGTTAGCGAAAAAACCGCGACAAGTGTTTTCGAGAGAACAGCTGTTAGAACTGGTTTGGGATTACCAATACTTTGGCGATGAACGGACCGTTGATGCACACATCAAAAAACTAAGACAAAAAATTGAAAAAGTGGGGCCACAGATCATTCAAACTGTTTGGGGCGTTGGGTACAAATTTGATGATGCGGGTGCTGCTTAATGCGCTACCTGTATCAACAGCTGATTGCATTTTTTGTGGTGATCTTCGTGATCTTGATGACGATTGGTATTGCGTTTACTCAAATGACACGCCAAACGTTACAAGAACGAAATTATGAGCAGTTAATGGGGTATGCTTCGTCGGTCGCGACGATTTCGCAAATCAGTGATTCAGAATATTTACAGCAAAATATGACCCGGGATGGCTATCTACAGTATTCCTTGCGTTTGGCTGAGAATATTTTGAGCAACCAAGATATCTCCTTTGCTTTCTTTAAAAGTCCTGATGACATTATTTATCCACTAGATACCGCTCATGCTGTTGATTTTCCGATCTCTGAAAAAGACTGGCAATCCTTAGAAAATGGGGCGCGTCTACAACTGACCTCCGCCACAAATTTATACGGGGAAAAAGAACTGACTTCCTATGTGTTGATACCTTTTTCTGTCAATCGCACGGATTTTTACGGTGTAATGGTGGTTTCGCAATCGGCAAGCAGTATTTTGAATCTTGTCAGTGCCTTTAATCAAAACTTGTTTAAAGTTTGTTTGATTTCGATCGTTGTCTCATTATTGATCAGTTACCTTTTCGCTACGTTCCAAGTAAGGCGGATCAATCGAATGAAACGGGCAACCAAAGAAATTACTAATGGCAATTTTGATATTTTCTTGCCGGTGCATAATCGGGATGAATTTGATGAATTAGCCGAAGATTTTAATTTAATGACGAAATCCTTGAAAGAATCTCAAGAAGAAATTGAACGGCAAGAAGAACGTCGTCGGCAATTTATGGCCGATGCTTCTCATGAGATGCGTACGCCTCTGACGACCATCAATGGTTTATTGGAAGGGTTAGAGTACAACGCGATTCCTGAAAATCAAAAGGACAATGCGATCCGCTTGATGAAAAATGAAACCAATCGCTTGATTCGTCTTGTCAACGAAAACCTTGACTACGAAAAAATCCGAACCAACCAAATCTCGATGGTCATCAAAAAATTCGATGCAACGCAAACCATCAAAAATCTGTTGACGCAACTGGAGAGCAAGGCAGAAATTGCCAAAGATGTGTTGATTTTAGAAACAACAGAGCCAATCGATGTCTACGCGGATTATGATCGTTTCGTCCAGATCATGGTCAATATTTTACAAAATGCGATCCAGTTTACGGAAGAAGGAGAAATCCGAGTTCGAATCGAAAAAGGTTACTTGGAAACGATCATCGAAATCAGTGATACGGGAATCGGCATGTCTGAAGAACAAGTCAAAAATATTTGGGATCGTTACTACAAAGTTGATCCTTCCCGTAAAAACCGTCAATTTGGTGAATCTGGTCTGGGACTATCGATCGTTGAACAACTCGTACGCCTGCACAAAGGAAAGATCAGTGTAGAAAGTGAACTTGGCAAAGGCACGACCTTTAAAATCTCTTTTCCAGATATCGACTTAAATGAAGAATAAGGAATCGACCGGCAGCAATTCGCTTAGCCGGTCGTTTTTTTTTGCGGTTCATTGGCAGCAGCCCTCATACAAAAAGACTTGCTTTTGCAAGCAAGCCTTTTTGTATGAGGGCTATGTAAACTATAGATAAGTGGTATAGGGCGTATGGGCAAAGCATTCGTCTTCATGGATCAAATAGATGGCAACAGCAAATTGTTCGGCGATTTCTTGGCACAAAGGCAGCAGGATTTGGACCTCTTCTGTTGTTAACGTGCTCAAGACATTTTCGATTAAAAGGGTTTCTCTTTCTGAAAGTAACGCTAAGAGCAGCTGAATTTTGATCTCCTCAAAGGGGCCTAATTCTGTCCGCTCTTTTTTCAAAGCCGATAAGGGAAGCTGAACATAAGGCAGAACACCCTCTAAATCGCCCCCTTTTTTATTTGCAAGAGATACATTGTCCATGACGGATAAAAAGGGAACGGAAGGCCATTGAGCACGAATCAAGATGGCTTTTTTTTGTGAAAGCAGCAAACTTAATTCAGAAGTTTTTGTTTCATTGTCTTTCGAAACATAATAGAAACCAATTGGTTTCGTTAGCTGAGTTGGTTTTTCCATTGTTTTTTCCTCCAATACAGACTATGTCCGCTGGCAATCAAACCAGTAAAACTGGTAACAGCGGCAAGTAAGACGACAAGTGTGTGGCGTGTGCTTTCAAATAAAATAGCAAGCCAAGTGGTGCTGTTCAAATCGACATTTTGGACCAGAATTTGACTATTCTGCGGAATCGTAATGGCGAATTCTTGTCCAGGAAGACTTTGTACAGCCTCCCAAAAGTTATCAGAAGCACGCTCTCGATCAAGGGCAATGATATGCCCACTAAGTAATTCCCGCTGGAAATAAGGCTGGAAGAGTAGCAATAAGACAAAGGCGATCACAGCGGCTGCTAAGAGCGGCAAGAGCATTTCAATGATCTGCATCGCTACCCATTGTCTGGTGGTGGCGCCACTTGCTAACCAAGCTGTGTATTCCGAGCGTTTATATAATTGATAGTAAACTTGAAAGCCAATAAAGACCACTGTAAAGGCACTAAAAATTAAATAGAACAGTTGATGATAGATTGTCGTGACTGGTTGGATCTCTTCGGCTACTTTCGTTTGCAGATCTTCTGTCGCCAAGAGATCTCTTGTTTGAGCGATCACTTGATCCATCGAATAGATCAAGGCAAACGTCACGATCAAGCCAATCACGGCAAAGAAGGATACAAGCGTATAAAGCACCATGGCTTTTTTATGATAAAAAATGCTGGCAATCGCAAAATGTATAGTTTTCATCTAAGTCACCTCATCCTAGTACATAGTATAAAAGGGGAGTTTGAATAAAGTATGAAGTTCTTGTAGTAAAATATCGAAGCTAAAAAAGCAATAGAAAAAATCGGGTTTTTACGAACAAAACAGCCGAAAAAAATCCAGCAAAGCATCCGCCTTGCTGGATCGATCTTGTAGTACTTATAGGTTATTCTCCGCTATCTTGTTCCGTCATCTGCTGATATTCTTGGAAGGTTTTTGTTTGGTACAGATCGACGGTCGATTGATTGCCGTTTTGAGAAAAGGCGCTGGTTGAATCACTGCCTAGATTCTTTTCGATATCCATCACTTGCTGAAGGGCGTCTTTGTAATTATAGGTCGAAGGATCGACTTCTTCTAAACCGCTCTTCGCATAGAAACGTAAGAGATCACCATTGTTGATCTGATCAGAAACCGACAGCTGTTTGTCAACTTTGGCTTTCCACTCATCGACTTTCGCTTGCAGTTCATCGGATGGATCGTTGATCGGCATGCCGGTACGATTGTCATACAATGTACTGCTATAGTAAGTGTAGTCTGGTGTCACAAAGTCGCCATCGCGGAAGGCAACCAGTTGTTCATTTTGATCAGAGAATAAATCTTGTCCCAATTGAATATAGTTCGATGTATCTACACCGAGTAAGTGCAAGAGGGTTGGCAACGCATCAACTTGGCCACCATACGTATGATTGATGCCGCCGTTTGATTGTCCTGGAATATGGATCATATAAGGGACACGTTGCAATGAAGCATTGTCAAAGTTTGTCCAAGTCGAACTTGTTTTTCCAAGCAATTCTGCTAAGTTGCGGTTCCGAGAATTGGAAATTCCGTAGTGGTCACCATATAAAACGATGACTGAGTTTTCGTACAAGCCGCTTTCTTTCAAGTAATTAAAGAACTCTTCTACGGCTTTATCTAAATAATTCGCGGTTGCGAAATACCCATTGATCGTTTGATCAGAAGTGTTCGCTAGCGGGAAGCCGCCTTCTTCATTGGTAAATTCAGAATATGGGTAGTGGTTAGAAACTGCAATGAATTTTGAATAGAACGGTTGTTGCAGACGTTCTAAGTATTGTACCGATTGTTCAAAGAACGGTTTGTCATGTAAACCGTATTGGAATGAATTTTCATCATTGACATCATAATACGATGCGTCGAAGAAATAATCATAGCCAAACCGTTTGTAGGTTTCATTTCGGTTCCAGAAGGTACCCGTATTTCCGTGGAAAACCGCACTGGTATAGCCTTGGGTTTGACCTAGAATATCAGGCGCTGCTTCAAAGGTATTTTTTCCACCCAGTTGAGTGAATAATGCCCCCTGATTCAATCCAAACAAGGAATTTTCGAATAACGTTTCCGCATCACTGGTCTTCCCAGCTTTTACTTGATGGAAGAAGTTATCGAAACTAAAGGTACTATCGCTATGATACAAACTATTGATAAATGGCATGACTTCATGTTCAACACCATTTTCATCTTTTAATTTATAATCGATCAAGAATTGCTGAACACTTTCTAAGTGAATATAAATGACGTTCTTGCCTTTTGCGATACCGAACAGATCGTCATTCGGTTCCGCGTAATGTTCTCTGACATAGCTTTCTACTTCGTTCATGTCGTTGGGACTTGCTTCGGCACGTACTTGCGAAGCTTGATAGGTTTGCACGCCATCATAAACCGTAAAGGCGTTGATCCCAAGGTATTTCACTAAATAGTCACGAGAAAACGTTCGAGTAAGCAGTTCAGGACGATCCGCTTCTGCTAAGAAAAGATTGGCAGAAAAGACCATGACAGCTAAGGTTGAGATCGCAAAAGCCATCCGTGCCCGCACAGGACGAGTGTCCATTTTGATTTTTTTCATTGAAAAGGCTGCAATCAGCACGATAAAGTCAATGAAATACAACACATCGTAGGGACGGAACAAGCGAATCGCGCTTTCTCCTAGACCACTTGCCACTTTTCCTACACCGAGCATCGTGTTGATGGTGATAAAGTCAGTGAATTCTCGATAGTACGAAACATTGGAGAACAACAGCAGAGTCATCAAGAAATAAATCACAAGCATCGTGATATAAGCTGCTTTGGTTCTTCTTACGTACAATGCGATCGACAGCAGCAACAAAGTCGTTGCGATCGGATTGATGAATAAGATGAAGTACTGAATGCTGCTTTCAATACCTAGGTGGAAATCCACCATATAGGCAAAGATATTTTTTAGCCAAAATAATAGGGCTAATAGGAAAAAAAAGCCCATTCTTGTATTCACAAAGGTGGATACTTTATTTTTTTTCAAAGGAATCGTCCTCTCTTTTTCCAGTATAACCGGTAAATTACGATTTTACATCACAGTACATTTTACTAGGCTGTGAAAGACGTGTCAAATGAATTCCTTGTCATGACGCGGAATTAAGTATTTCTTTACTTTCAAGGATACAGACAATACAGTCGCTTTTTGCTATACTAAAAAGGAGAATGAATGGAGCAGATGAACATGAAAATAAAACTAACGAAGCAAGGATCAGCGAAGCTTCGCAAAAAGAATCCGTTGATCCAACGAGAAGATCTTCAACAAGCAATCGAGACGAAGGAGTGGGTCACCTTTATTGATCAGGCCAACCATTTCTTAGGTGTCGGCTATCTTGGGGAACAAAATAAAGGGATCGGATGGGTCGTATCCTTTGAAGAAATAGTGATCGACCAAGCATTCTTTGCGCAACGCTTTGCGAAAGCAAAAGGCAAACGCATTGCTTACTATCAAGATGACCTGACAGATGCCTTTCGTCTGTTTAATGGCGAGGGGGATCAATTGGGGGGACTTACCGTAGATTTGTATGGCGAGTATGTTGTTTTTTCTTGGTACAATGCCACCCTTTATCAACATAAAAAAGCGATCGTGGCGGCTTTTCGTCAAATCTTTCCCGAAATCAAAGGGGCTTATGAAAAAATCCGCTTTACGTCTGAACTGCCTGAATCAGCATGGGTCTATGGAAAAACGGCACCTGAACCCTTACTGGTGAAGGAAAATGGCGTCACGTATGCGACGTATTTGAACGAAGGACTAATGACGGGCATCTTTTTGGATCAAAAAGAAGTTCGTGGGCAACTTGTTGATGGCTTGGCAGCTGGCAAGACGGTTTTAAATATGTTCAGTTATACGGGGGCGTTTTCTGTCGCTGCTGCTGTCGGTGGCGCTGCTCAAACAACGAGCGTCGATTTGGCAAAACGCAGTCTAGAAAAGACCCGCGAACAATTTGCAGTCAACGGCATTGATCCAGATACCCAGCGTATCCATGTCATGGATGTTTTCAATTACTTCAATTATGCCAGCAAAAAAGACTTGCGCTTTGATGTGATCGTTTTAGATCCGCCGAGTTTTGCCCGCAACAAGAAAAAGGTCTTCTCGGTTGCGAAAAATTATGGCGACTTAGTCACTGATAGTTTGGCGATTTTAGCGCCTGATGGCTTGTTGATCGCCTCAACGAATGCGGCCAATCTTTCACCGAGGAAGTTTCAAGAAATGATCGAAGCATCCTTAGAGAAAGCACACGTTGCTTATGAATGTATTCAAAGTTATCGTCTACCAGCTGATTTTGCGGTAGATAAGCATTTTTCCGAAGGGAACTATCTGAAAGTATTCTTTTATCAAATGAAAAAGGAGTGAAGTAGATGAGCCGATCAAAACCAGTAACGTTAGACGGGAAAACACCGCTGATTTGTGTGCCATTGATTGGGAAAACCAATGAAGAGATCTTGAAACAAGCCATTGCTGCTGAGGAATCAGAGGCACAGATCGTCGAATGGCGTGTTGATCATTACAAACATGTCGAAGACCAGCAAGCGGTTTTAGATGCGTTATCACATATTCGCACGACATTAAAGCACAAAGAGCTGCTCTTCACTTTTCGAACCTTGGAAGAAGGGGGCGAGCGGCCGTTCACGTTGACCCAATACAAAGAATTGTGTCTAGCTGCTGCTGATTCAGGCTTGATCGATTGGATCGATATCGAATTAGAGAAAGCTGAATTTTTAGGTCGCGGCTTTATTCAAGAAATCAAAAAGGCACAGGTAAAGCTGATACTGAGCAATCATGATTTTGAGAAAACGCCAGAAGATGCTGTGTTGATTTTAAAGATCGGCGTAATGAATCAATTTGGTGCCGATGTTGGCAAGTTAGCGATGATGCCCAAGCAAGTCCAAGATGTTTTGCGTTTGATGGGGATCATTACTAAAGCGCGTGGCTTCAACCAACTGCCGTTGGCGATCATGTCGATGGGGGAGCTGGGGAAAATCAGCCGGGTTAGTGGGGCATTGACTGGTTCGGTCTTTACTTTTGCTTCGTTGCAAGGTGCTTCAGCACCTGGACAAATACCGATCGAACGAATGACCAACTACTTACAAGAATTTTCACTCAATGAGTAAGACCAGCCAAGGCCTTCTCTTAAAAGAAACCAAAACAAAAGAGGGATAAAATGGCGAAGAAGAAACAAAAAACCAATGCGATCCGTCAAGTAGAACAACAGAAAATCGCTTATAACGAATACACCTATGAGTGGTCGGAAGACCATCTCGATGCGCAATCCGTCGCTGTGCAACTAGCACGCCCGCAAGCCATCTACAAAACGCTGGTGGCAGTGGGCAACAAAACAGGTCCGCTGGTGGCTGTGATTCCTGGAAACAGAGAAGTGGATCTGAAAAAGTTAGCCAAAGTCAGTGGAAACAAAAAAGTAGAGATGCTGCATCTGAGAGATTTAGAAGAAACGACTGGCTACATTCGCGGCGGCTGTTCGCCGATCGGGATGAAAAAGCTCTTTCCTACTTATATTGATCATAAGGCAGAGACACTGGAAGAAATCGTGGTTTCTGCAGGAAAGCGCGGGTTGCAGATGGGGCTTGCCCCACAAGCGTTGCAACAATTGACTAGGGCGGTCTTTGCCGATTTGTTGGCACCTGAACACGAATAAAAAATCCCCGTGAACCATCTTGAAATGCCGTTCACGGGGATTATTTTGTACTATTTTATTCCATTACTTCAATATCGAAAACCTCAATATTTTCTAAACCACCATAAAAGTCAAACCATGGAGTGGCATATTGTTTTAGAATGGCGTTTAATTCTTCAACATTTTCTTTCCCTTGGGTGTCCAGCCATTCCAGTAATGCTTTGGCGCCTTGCTTCCCATAGATTTCCACACTATCGCGCCAAGTTGCTCGTCCACCTAAGATTCCTGAGAATTTAGCACCATGTTGACCAGCAAAGGTCAATTCATCGCGAAAGACATTCGCTGGGACACCCGCACTCAAATAGATAAATGGTCGCGTCGCAGCGTCACTAGCTTCTTTGAAGTAATTGGCGGCTTCTTCTTGCGTATAGACGGCCTCTAAGCCTTCTTTTTGGAAACCTTCAACTAAGTCGAACTGAACCGGTACTTCGACTTTCAAAATATCGATATGGTAGTGATCTTTCGTCAGTTCCTGAATGGTTCGGATGACCTTGCTCGGTTTGATCTTGGCAAAAGCAGGTGATTTGTCATCTGTGATCTCATCGTCGTAAACGATTGGCTCTACAAATAACGGAATATCGGCCGCTTGTGCCTCCGTACCTAAACGTTCTAAAAACGCATGTTTGGTATCTAAAATCTCTTGCGGTTCATCTGGATTATAATAAACCAAGACTTTTGCAGCATCTGCCCCTTTTTTCACTAAGCGCTGCAGCGATTCATTGGGTAGAATTTCTGGCAAACGACCCGGCGTATTGACATCATACCCTGTTTTTTCATAGGAAAGGATCAAGCCAGCGTTGGGATTCTTTGCTTCGATCCCTAAGAAGCCATATTCCTCGTCTAACAAAATACTGCTGACATATTTGGTCAATTCTTGGGAAACCAACTGCTTGAATTCATAAATGTGTTCCATCGTAAAGTCATCCGGTCCAGTTGCCGCCTTCATCATTTTTTTCATGGAACCACGTTGGTCGATCGCTAGTGCGGCAATCACACCATCCTCATTTGAAAGTTTTTGCATTCGTTCAAATTTACCTCTTGAAATTCGTTTCATTAAAAAAACCTCCCTCGATCTTGCTATCTTTAGTCTACGCCTACTTTGAGAAAAACCCAACTAATAAGCAAAAAGAGAGGAGACCCAGGTGTTGGTAGCAACGGCAAGGATATTGCTGCCAACACCTGGGTCATCGATCAATAACTGAAATAACTAGCTGTTTCTGCTGCGTTTTTCCCTGAAACATGTCCAGTACAAAACGCTGCTGTAATGTTGAAACCACCTGTATACCCATTGATATCCAATAATTCACCAGCAAAATACAAGCCGTTGATTTTCTTGCTCTCCATGGTTTTTGGATTGATTTCTTTCAGATGGACCCCGCCACCAGTCACGAAAGACTTTTCTAACGGGAACGTGCGAACGATAGTGACTGAAAAGCCTTTGATCAAGGAAGCGAGCGCAGCCAACTGTTCTGGTGAGGCTTTTTCAGCAACCAGCTCATGCAGGTCTAGCTGCTGCAAAAAGAAGGTCATCAAGCGCTCAGGCAAAAAGCCAGCTAAAGCATTCGGCAATTGTTTCTTCGAAGCCGCAGACTGAATCAATTCCTGGGTCAAGGCTTCATGGGATTTTGCTGGCAGACAATCCAGAACAACCGTCACGGGTTGTTGCTTTTTCAATTCTTGGTTCACAAAAGAGGAACAGCGTAAAGCAGCTGGACCAGATAACCCAAAGTGGGTAAACAAAAGATCCATGGTATGGGCGACGATGGGCTTTCCTTTTTGATCCAAGACACTCAACGTGATGTCTTGCAAGGAAATGCCTTGCAACGTCCGCTCTTGAATAAAGGAGTCTTCTGAAACAAGCGGCGATTCGGTTGGATAAAGTGGCGTAATGGTATGGCCGACTTTTTTTGCCATCTTATAGCCGTCCCCCGTTGCGCCCGTGGAAGGATAGGTGCGGCCACCTGTCGTCAAAATCACACTAGGGGCAGAGAACTCATCGGTTTCGGTTCGCACGCCGCGAATTTGACTGCCGTCATGGATCAGCTTTGTGACGACCGTGTTCGTCAATAGGGTGACGTGATGATCGTTGATTGCTTGAAGCAACGCTTCGACGATGGTTTTTGATTTGTTCGTCACAGGGAACATCCGTCCGTGGTCTTCTTCTTTTAAGACGACACCTAAGTCTGCGAAAAACGCCATTACATCATAATTATTGAATTGAGAAAACGTGCTATACAAAAACTTGCCGTTTCCTGGAATATGAGCAACTAAATCATCTACCGGCCGATTATTGGTTACATTGCAGCGTCCGCCGCCAGTCATCAATAATTTCTTGCCGATTTTTTTGTTTTTTTCGATTAATAACACCCGCGCACCTTGTTTGGCAGCAGTGATCGCAGCCATCATGCCGCTCGTACCTGCACCAACAACAATGACATCATAGGTTTTTTCCATTCTTTTCACCTCTTTGGGATTGTAACACATCGGCTATGAGTGCTGAAAGGATTGGTCGATTTTTTTCGAATAATAAAAAATTCTGACAATTCTAAAAAAAAGCGTGCAATTTCAGAAAATTTCTTTAAAATAGAAAATATCTTAAAGGAGGTAATGCACTATGACCAAAGCTTCAGCTTACGTGAAAGAAATTCAAGCGAAGATTCATGAGAAAGACCAACACCAACCGGAATTTCTTCAAGCAATTGATGAATTTTTGCCTACGATCGTTCCCTTTTTAGAGGAGCATCCAGAATATATTGAATCAAATATCCTTGCACTCTTAACTGAACCAGAACGTTTTATCCAATTCAGAGTCCCGTGGCAAGATGATCAAGGCAACTGGCAAGTAAACCGTGGCTATCGGATTCAATTCAACTCGGCAATGGGGCCTTACAAAGGCGGCTTGCGTTTTCACCCAAGTGTAAACTTGAGTATCTTGAAGTTTTTGGCGTTTGAGCAAATCTTCAAAAACAGCTTGACAGGTCTGCCGATCGGCGGCGGCAAAGGCGGAAGTGATTTTGATCCAAAAGGCAAATCAGATGCCGAAGTGATGCGTTTTTGCCAAAGCTTTATGACGGAGCTGTCAAAACATATCGGACCTGACTTAGATGTTCCAGCTGGCGACATTGGTGTCGGAGGCCGAGAAATCGGCTATTTGTTTGGTGCCTACAAACGATTGAAGCAATACGATGCTGGTATTTTAACTGGTAAGCCATTAGACTTCTGGGGCAGTAAAAACCGCACAGAAGCAACGGGTTATGGCGCCGTTTATTTCGTTAAGCATTTATTGACAGACCTAGGTGAAACCTTTGCAGGCAAAAAAGCGATCGTTTCTGGAAGCGGCAATGTTGCGATCTATGCAATTGAGAAATTGCAAGAATTAGGTGCGATCCCTGTCACGTGTTCTGATTCCTCTGGTTTTATCTATGACAAAGACGGCATTGATCTGGCCTTGTTAAAAGAGATCAAAGAAGTGAAGCGTGAACGGTTGACGGCTTACGCCAAGGAACGTCCATCAGCCGAATATCATGAAGGGGCATCTGTCTGGGATTTTGATACACCAGCGGAATTAGCCTTTCCTTGCGCGACCCAAAACGAGATTGATCTCTCACAAGCCAAACGTGCAAAAGCCAATGGTGTCCGGGTCGTTTCTGAAGGCGCGAATATGCCTAGCTCATTAGAAGCAGCAGAATATTTTATTGAAGAAGGAATTTTCTACTGCCCAGGAAAAGCAGCCAATGCTGGCGGCGTAGCCGTTTCTGCGTTAGAAATGAGTCAAAACTCCCAACGACTGCAATGGGAAAAAGCTGAAGTCGATGCCAAATTGGACGATATCATGAAGTCGATCTATGAAGCATGCCGTGATACTGCTGAAACCTTCGATCAAAAAAATAATTTTATGTTAGGTGCGAACGTCGCAGGCTTTGAAAAAGTTGCTAAAGCAATGTTTGCTCAAGGACTTGTCTAAAATCACCCAACAGGCTACCTATCAGGAATTACTTGAAAAAAGTTGAAAAAAAACGTAAAGTAGGTAGTGTATGAAAAACTATTTTTTCAAGGAGGACAAATCATGTCACACATCAAGTTTGACTATTCGAAAGTAGCACCATTCGTGAACGAATACGAATTGAGCTACATGCAAAGTCAAGTTACAGCAGCAGACAAACAATTACGCGAAGGAACAGGTGCTGGTAGCGACTTTTTAGGTTGGATCGACCTTCCTAAAAACTATGACAAAGATGAATTTGCGCGTATCAAAAAAGCGGCTGAAAAAATTCAATCTGATTCTGAAGTATTAGTCGTGATCGGGATCGGCGGATCTTATTTAGGAGCGAAAGCAGCGATTGATTTCTTAAATCACTCTTTCTTTAACTTGCTACCAAATGAAGAACGCAAAGCACCACAAATCTTTTTTGCAGGTAATTCGATTTCTTCAACATACTTAGCAGATTTGATCGAAATCATCGGTGACCGTGACTTCTCTGTGAATGTGATCTCAAAATCAGGAACAACTACTGAGCCAGCGATCGCTTTTCGTGTTTTCAAAGAACGTTTGATTGAAAAATACGGCAAAGAAGAAGCCAACAAACGGATCTACGCAACAACGGATAAAGCGAAAGGTGCAGTAAAAGTTGAAGCAGATGCTGAAAACTGGGAAACCTTTGTGATTCCAGATGACGTCGGCGGCCGTTTCTCTGTATTGACTGCTGTTGGTTTATTGCCAATCGCTGCCAGCGGAGCAGATATCGATGCCTTGATGCAAGGGGCAGCAGATGCTAGCGATGCTTACGCAAGTGACGACCTTGAAAAAAATGAAGCGTATCAATATGCAGCAATGCGTAACATCCTTTATCGCAAAGGCAAAGTAACCGAATTGCTGATCAACTACGAACCAGGCATGCAATACTTCTCAGAATGGTGGAAACAATTATTCGGCGAGTCTGAAGGAAAAGACCAAAAAGGGATCTATCCTTCAAGCGCAAACTTCTCAACAGATTTGCATTCTCTTGGTCAATACATCCAAGAAGGCCGTCGCAATATCTTTGAAACTGTCGTAAAAGTTGAAAAACCACGCAAATCAATTGCGATCCCTACACAAGAAGCAGATCTTGATGGTCTTGGCTACTTAGAAGGAAAAGAAGTTGATTTTGTTAATACGAAAGCTTTTGAAGGAACGTTACTTGCCCATACAGATGGGGATGTACCTAATCTGTTAGTAAAAATTCCTACAATGGATGCGTACACGTTAGGTTACACGATGTACTTCTTTGAGATCGCTGTAGGTATCTCTGGTTACTTAAACGGGGTGAACCCATTTGACCAACCAGGGGTTGAAGCGTACAAGAAAAACATGTTCGCCTTACTTGGCAAACCAGGTTTCGAAGATCTTGCAAAAGAATTGAACGAACGTTTATAATTCGACAAAGAAACGCCTTGTGCCAGTTCTGATTGGCACAAGGCGTTGTTTTATTTTGGCTCTTCGACATTTAGTGTTGGTAGAGAAAGATACAACTGAAAATTTAGTCATAACCAGTTAGGCAGAGTGCTTAACTGGTTTTTGTTTTACTTGGAAGATCAATCCTTGAATGAGATAAATTCTTGCTCGAAAGTTATGGAAATTTCGATAGCCGTAGGCTACTCGTTTTATCACTTTTATCTTGTTGTTTGTTCCTTCTAATGCACCATTACTATACCTGGTTTTTAAAGCATATTGAATCCCTAATTTGTATTTATTTAAAAACGTCAGCTTCTTACAAAACCATTGTGGGAGGCGTTGATCTAAGCTGTTGATCGTATCGAAAAAGCTTTGGCTGTCCTTGTGTTTAAGGTGATAGAGGAGGAGCTGACAGGTCTCGTAAGCCCTTGTTAATTGCTCGTCATAACTCAAAAGTTCATCGACGATCGCTTTTTGCGTCATTGGTCTACGAAAGGATCGATCATATTGATAATTGGAACTATCCAGATCATAGGCATGCTTAAGGAGTAATTTCCAGAATCGCTTCAATCGTCGATACTTTGTCGGTTCCGTTTTTTGAAAGCTATTCATTGTTTTAATTCGCAACTGATTTAACGCACGAGTGATTTGTTGGACAATGTGAAAGCGATCGGTCACGATTTTGGCGTTTGGGAAGACCGCCTTTACAAGTTCAAAATAAGGGGCATTCATATCCATCACGACGTATTTCACGTTCGCTCGTGCTTTTCGAGTGAATTTAAGGAAATATGGTTTTAAGAAAGCCAGGCGACGATTCTCCAATACACCGATTAATTGCTGGGTCTGCCCATTCATAAAGACAAAACTCATTTTTCCACTGCAGGACTTCATCGATTTGAACTCGTCAAAACAAAGGACCGAAGGTAATGTATCAAAACGAGGATGATACGTTTTTAAACAGGTGTGTAGGACACGCAGAACGGTTACGTCAGAGACAAAATAGCGATCGGCAATTTCTTTTCTTGTTGTATTCTTCGCCAGTTCCAAGGCAATTTGAACCTTTAATTCCTTTGAAAGATAGCAGTTTTCATCCACCAAATTGGTCTGAGCGTTGAATGTCGACTGACATTCTTTACAGTAAAAGCGCGTACGTACCAAGCGTAATTCTGTTTTGATGTCTCGATAAGGCAAAAGTTGGACTTTTGTTTTATGTGAGCCATTCTTGATGATTTGTCCTTCATTTTTGATACCACATTTACGGCAATGGCTTGGTATATAGCTAAGTTTGGCATGGATAAGATTGGTGCGAAACCCCTCTTCTTCTATAGTCTCTAACCATTCTTCTTCGAAGAATAAATTTTCATCTGTTAAACCTAACAAGTTTCTAGTACAATGATCCATGGAGATATCCTTTCTTGGTGTGGTTTTGTTTTAGTCGACTAAATTCTACCAGTTAGGCTATCTCTTTTTCTATCTTTTTTTACAAAAAAAGTGTCAGTAGAAAATCCGTAGATTTTCCACCAACACTAAATATTGTAGAACCTTTATTTTCGCGTTTGTTGTGTTACTCGATAGTTGATCCAAAAAATCAGCAGTCTTCTTTTAATCCCCAAAGCAACGCAGCAGACAATAGTCCAAAGATACAGGTTTGAATAATTGGCATTTGACTCATCTCCTTTTGATTTTCTTTAGTATAGAATGATTTTTAAGAAGTAGCACGAACAAACCAGTGCGTTTGAACGAACGAAACTGTCATTTCTTGGTGACAAATGCGTGATAAATTGAAATAAAACGTTTTCAATTTGATGCTTTTTTGTTATTATATCTTTATGAAAGAAAACGGTTGAGGTGAGGATATGGAGAATATTACGATCGGTGAAAAATATGTCTGCCAACCTGTCGGGGCGAGCAAGCCTGTGATCGGTGTGGTGGAAAAACTATACGTACATACGGCGTTGATCGTCGTTTCAAGTTATGAAGAAGAAGATCAAGCACAAGTAGAAGCTTGTAATCGTCGGATGATCGTCAGTTTCAATAAAATTTGTACGCAAACGAACGTTGCCTAACCAACTAGCAAAAAATGCTGCTCAACGGATCACCGTGAGCAGCATTTTTCTTTGTGTGAGATCAGCCAACGCCAATCACGAAATTCAATAGTTTGTCTGAATAAGTCATATCTTCTTCCGACAAACTCAACTCTTCATTTAAAATCCCCATTTGGTCAGTAATGATCCCGTCTACACCGTAAAAACGCATTCGGCTGATAGTATCCGCATCATTGGGGGTCCAAACGAACACTTCCTTGCCATCGGTCCGGGCAGAAGCGATGAAGTTGCGGTTGATCGTACTGTATTCCATTGTCAGAAAGTCGGCACTGGTCAGTGGCGGCCCTACGACATTGAAAGGCATGATGTATCCCGACGTCAATTCAGGCGCCTTCTCTTTTAATTCTTCAACAACTGTATAGGAGAGACTTTGCATAATATGCCCATTTGCAACTAAATCCTCTTGGTATCGTTCTAAGAAGGCATCTACGAGTGCCGCAGTATCTTTTTGTTGGGTTTTGATCTCCACCAGTAATTTTTGGTCCAACTGATTGGCAAGCGCCAAGTACTCGTCAAAAGTTGGAATACGGGCTGTCTGGTTGTTTTCTGAAACCGTCAGTGATTCGGCGTAACTCAAGGGCAATTGCTCGGGTTTTCCTTTGCCGCCTGTCAAAGGCCGGTAAGAAAAATCATGGTAGACAATAAAATGACCATCACTTGTTTGCTGGACGTCCATTTCCACGTAGTCCGGCTGATATTTCTCACTAGTAAAACGTAACGCTTCAAGGGAATTTTGGACCCCTTGTCCGTCGCTTACCCCTCGATGGGAGATCGTTACCGGATGGATCGAAGCAGCTGAGGTCAGATAGTTCATATTATACAGACTAACCCCAACACCAAAAAGTACCGTGACCAAGGTAAACAAGGAACTTTTCAGTCCTAGAAAATGTCGCTGGTTCAATGGTTCTTGGTGGAACCACGAAGGGATCTCTGGTAAAAAGCCTTCATCATCCATGAAATCAACGATGATGTAAAAAATAGCCACGGTCGATAAAATGACATTCAGTAACAAAATAAACTGCAAGAAAGTCATAATAAAAACAGCACTATACAACGCATAGTCCGGTGTAACAACTTCAATCACCGCTTGAAGGGTAATCAGCAGCGTGAAGCCCAGAGTCGTGATCAATAAGATACTACCACCGATAAAGACAAATTGACCAACGATGGCAAAAAAACGGCGTTTTGTTACTTGGAGGCTTTCTTTGATCGCTTTTCGAAAGGGCAGATCACGTAAAATCATTTCCGGTAAGGCAAAGATCACGCGAATCCCCAAGTAAATCAACAAAACATAAACCAAAAGCACTGCCCCGATGATCAAGACACGATTGGCAAAAATAAAGTCCATGATAAAAGCAGGGATTTTGATTTTTGCGAGTAAATCCGAATTAAAACTCAATCCACCGATGGGTAAAATCAGTAAGAAGTAAAAAAGGAAAAATAAAAAGGTCATCGGCCGTAATTTGCGCAATTGCAAAATAGTCATTCGTAACAATTGCCGCAAGCTGATGGGCTGCTTCTTTTTGATAAAATAGACACTCAGCAGCAAGAAAGTAAATTCAAAAAAGACGGCTAATAAGATCAAAAGCAAAATCAGGGTTAATGAGAGCAACACAACAGGGTGATCTGTAAAGATACTACCGATATTATCGAAAGAAAGGTAAGGCAAGCCGCCGCGCTTTAAGACGAACTTGGTGGAAGCCGATAATATCGGGATCACTAAGAACAACAAGGCACCGTGCATCAATAAAACATCACGGAAGTAGGCATTGCTGTCTTTCAAAAAATCCCAAGTGTTGACTAAGCTGTTTTTTAAATAATTCATGGTCGTCATCCTAACAAAAGTAAGTATTTTGGTTCCTATTTATTCTAAAAAGGCGGAAAAAAAGAGTCGAACAGTTTCAGAAGCACATTCGCCACAGGTATAGATCCCTGTATGAAAAGGGTTCTACAATATTTAGTGTTGGTGGAAAATCTACGGATTTTCTACTGACACTTTTTTTGTAAAAAAAGATAGAAAAAGAGATAGCCTAACTGGTAGAATTTAGTCGACTAAAACAAAACCACACCAAGAAAGGATATCTCCATGGATCATTGTACTAGAAACTTGTTAGGTTTAACAGATGAAAATTTATTCTTCGAAGAAGAATGGTTAGAGACTATAGAAGAAGAGGGGTTTCGCACCAATCTTATCCATGCCAAACTTAGCTATATACCAAGCCATTGCCGTAAATGTGGTATCAAAAATGAAGGACAAATCATCAAGAATGGCTCACATAAAACAAAAGTCCAACTTTTGCCTTATCGAGACATCAAAACAGAATTACGCTTGGTACGTACGCGCTTTTACTGTAAAGAATGTCAGTCGACATTCAACGCTCAGACCAATTTGGTGGATGAAAACTGCTATCTTTCAAAGGAATTAAAGGTTCAAATTGCCTTGGAACTGGCGAAGAATACAACAAGAAAAGAAATTGCCGATCGCTATTTTGTCTCTGACGTAACCGTTCTGCGTGTCCTACACACCTGTTTAAAAACGTATCATCCTCGTTTTGATACATTACCTTCGGTCCTTTGTTTTGACGAGTTCAAATCGATGAAGTCCTGCAGTGGAAAAATGAGTTTTGTCTTTATGAATGGGCAGACCCAGCAATTAATCGGTGTATTGGAGAATCGTCGCCTGGCTTTCTTAAAACCATATTTCCTTAAATTCACTCGAAAAGCACGAGCGAACGTGAAATACGTCGTGATGGATATGAATGCCCCTTATTTTGAACTTGTAAAGGCGGTCTTCCCAAACGCCAAAATCGTGACCGATCGCTTTCACATTGTCCAACAAATCACTCGTGCGTTAAATCAGTTGCGAATTAAAACAATGAATAGCTTTCAAAAAACGGAACCGACAAAGTATCGACGATTGAAGCGATTCTGGAAATTACTCCTTAAGCATGCCTATGATCTGGATAGTTCCAATTATCAATATGATCGATCCTTTCGTAGACCAATGACGCAAAAAGCGATCGTCGATGAACTTTTGAGTTATGACGAGCAATTAACAAGGGCTTACGAGACCTGTCAGCTCCTCCTCTATCACCTTAAACACAAGGACAGCCAAAGCTTTTTCGATACGATCAACAGCTTAGATCAACGCCTCCCACAATGGTTTTGTAAGAAGCTGACGTTTTTAAATAAATACAAATTAGGGATTCAATATGCTTTAAAAACCAGGTATAGTAATGGTGCATTAGAAGGAACAAACAACAAGATAAAAGTGATAAAACGAGTAGCCTACGGCTATCGAAATTTCCATAACTTTCGAGCAAGAATTTATCTCATTCAAGGATTGATCTTCCAAGTAAAACAAAAACCAGTTAAGCACTCTGCCTAACTGGTTATGACTAAATTTTCAGTTGTATCTTTCTCTACCAACACTAAATGTCGAAGAGCCATGAAAAGCAGCTCCTTCATGTTCGGCTCAATGAATTGATCGTTTTTCTTACCTATTTTTCTTATCCGCCTAACAAACCAGTTAAGAATGTTCCACCATAAATCAAAGCCATGCTGTACAAGAAAATTGAAGCAGGTTTTGCCAACAAAATAATCAGCGTAAATTTCTTCACTGTCATGTTGGTCAAGCCAGCCATTAGACAAAGGGCATCATCTGGGGCGACTGGTAGAAAGATTGCAAGGGCGAAAAGTTTTTCAAATCGGCTTTGGTTATCTAACCAGCCAATATATTTATCGTAAGTTTTGTCACTGATCATACTTAAAATGAATGGTTTACCGTATCGTCGGCCTAGCAGGAAAATAATGACAGAACCAATACTGATTCCTACATAGTTATAAACGAATCCTAGATAAGGACCGAAAATCAAGACACCTGCAGCGCTGGAGACACCACCGGGAATGATCGGGATCACTACTTGCAAGATCTGCAAAAGGATAAAGACGATTGGTCCTAAGATAACGGAATTTCCAACTAGACCTCGCAGTGCATTAATGTCTTTGAAAACACCTAGATTGATAAAATAGATCGTTAATGCGATAGATAAACCTAAGCCAATAATAGAAATCGTATTAATGATACGACGAGAAGTTGCTATGCTCACAGGACTTCATCTCCTTTATGTTTCATAATCCCACTATACGGGGTGAGACCAGAAAAATCCAGTAAAACAAATGACAAACGTCAAACAGTTTTGTAAGGTATGCCTTTATTATAAAAGAAGTCCGAAAAGAAAACATTGTACTAAAGTCTGAAATAAGAAAAATTTATAGTTTCTGCGCACCAATAGTTTCAGGAGATTTTTTTATCTGAGGGATGTTTTTTCGTTCGCTTCATTTGCCAACGATTAACAATCTTTTCGACCACACTCGTCATCATGAAGCCTCCAGCGATCGCCCCAGCGGTGATGACAACGATCATCAGATTTTCAAAGCCGACAAAGTTGTCGCCCAAAGCGAATTCTCGAACGGCTTTGTAGGCAGGACCACCCGGTACGAGAGGAACGAGGCTAGGAATGTTAAAAATGATCATGGGCATTTTTTTTCTGCGGGAAAAAAAGATGCTGACGCAACCGACGGCAAATGCGGCTAAGAAGTTGGCGCTGCCTAGACCGTAGCCAATCGTTTTCAATGACCAATAGATCATCCAGCCAACCGTTCCAGCAATGCCTGTTGCAACTAAGGCTCTTTTAGGAATATTGGTCAAGATACCAAAGGTCACGGTGCTTAAAAAGCTAAAGGAAAGGTGAATAAAAATCGTCATGAGATCCCTCCAAATAAGGTGAAGACCGTGGCGATGCCAACACCGATCGCGGCAGCTGTGAAAATAGCTTCAGTTCCCCGAGCAGTCCCACTGATGAGATGGCCTGCCAAAATATCCCGAAAGGAATTGGTGATCGCTACACCAGGAACTAAGGGCATGACGGCACCGATAATCAAATTATCGACGTTTTGTGCGACATGAAGAGAGACCGCTAGAAGAGACAAAGTACCGATCAGTAAAGAGGCGCAAAACATATCCAAAAAGCGGATATCGATGACTTTTTTGACCCAATAGGCGCATAAAAATCCCAGACAGCCAATGACAAACGTTGCTAGAAAATCAAACCAAGCACCGCCGAAAATAATCATTAAAGTACTGCTGACCACGCCCGCACTAAACACCTGCAGCCAATAAGGAAAACTTGGTGTCGTTGGATTGACCTTTTTTAATGCCTCGTGCAGTTCCACTAACGAGATTTTTTTTTCAGCATAGGCACGGGACAATCCGTTGACGGCAACAATTTTTTCGAGATTGATGACTCGATCATGAACATTTTCTACTTGTGCATAGTGGCTACTGCGTAAGCCCATAAAAAGTCCAGTTGCTGTTACATAACTAATGCTACCTTGCTCCCCGGCATTTGCTGCAATTCGATTCATTGTATCTTCCACTCGATAGACTTCCGAGCCGTTTTCCATCATGATTTTTCCTGCCAACAAACAGGTCTCCAATAATAGCTCTTTTGATTCAGCCATTTCCAAACTCCTTTTTCAATCGAATTTGCGCACTACATTCTTAGTGTACAATTTCAGCGAGTTTTCAACAAGGAAGAAAAGTAGATTTGAAAAATAACTAGCAGTCAATGCGTAGGATTTTTTGTGATAAATGAAAGGAGAAGCACTTCTTTTAATTAGTAAACATTCGTTTTTAATGAACAAAGTGAATAGAAATAAGATAACGGATGGAGTGTTTTATTTTAAAAAAATGAATATCTCGGTTACAATTAAATAAATATAAAAAGGGGGATTTATTGATGCGAAGGAAGGTCTATACAAGAGAACACATTTTGAAGGCCGCTTATGAACTGATCAATAGAGAAGGTTTTGGCAATTTTACGGCCCGGAATATCGCTAAGCACATGGGAATTTCTACTCAACCGATTTATCTTGAGTTCGAAAATATGCAGGACTTAAAAAATACCTTGGTGGAGGCTGTTTTCAAAGATTTATCGGAAAATGTTTTTCCAGTTGTTCGAACAGGAGACAAACTTGTTGATTTAGGCCTGAATTATATACGCTTCGCTCAAGAGCAGCACAATCTCTACATCGCCCTTTTTATCGACGACTATGGCGGTGGGAAATTGATGCATGATTTTTCATCGACCTATTTCAAATCCTTGATCAAATCAGAAGAAAAATATGCGGATCTTTCAGAAGATGCGGTAAATGCACTACATAATGGCGCATGGATCGTTGTGACTGGTTTGGCTTCCTTAATGTCGGCGGGTATCATCACACCCACCGATGACCAGATTATCAAAATCATCAACGAGACTATTGAAGGCGTAATCGAAAAGAAAGATAGCTACATCTTCGATTAAAGAACAAAAAATCTGCATCCCATTACTTATTGGGTGCAGATTTTTCTTGACATTTTTAATAAAACTAGCGAAAATAACTGTTATGGAGAGTTGGCAGAGTGGTAATGCAGCGGACTCGAAATCCGCCGACCCGGTTCATCCCGGCGCGCAGGTTCAAATCCTGTACTCTCCTTATATCAACGCTTTGGAGCGTTTAGCCTATCTTTCGAGATAGGCTTTTTTGTTTGTTGTGGGCAGAAAAATGGGCAGAGAAGCTAACTGACTGCCGAGTTTGCTCGATGACCATCTGAAAAACCCTCAGCTTACACTCAATCGGGAAATCAACAGAAATGTACGCCAATTCGCTGGACTCTTTTTTCTTGTGGTGCGGCAACAAACGAAAAGAATCAATCGGGCAAACGTGCTAAGGCGTATTCAATTTGTTCAGAAGTAAAGCCTTCAAAGGAAAGTTGGCTCGCCACACGCTCATCTGATAAGGATAAATTTTGCGAGTAGCGAATTGCTTTTTTCAAAGCTTGCTCGTTCCAATCGGCATCCACGGTGGCTACGGCAAAGTCTGCTGCGCTCTCAGAAAAATCTTCATAGAGTAGTTGGCGTTTCAAGCTCGACTGAGAAAACGCATTGCTGGATAAGTATCTTTCTGCACGATTCAGTGCATTTCTTTCTTCACGAGAAAGTTGAGGTGTATGTTGCTCGTTGTTTGCGGGTTCTTCTTGTTGCGCACTGCTTGCTTCGTTGTTGCCAGCTGTTTGTTCTCCTTGTGGTTGTTCCATGGAAGTAGCGGCATCGCCAAAGGATTCATTTTTCCCTGATTCGTTACGTAAAGAAAGGCTTAATTGCGCAGTGATGCTATCGAAAGACGCTACATCTTGGTAGAAGGACAAGCCACCATACGAAAACAAGACAATAAAAGCGGAAGCGACAATGAGAAAAACATTTCGATCTCGTTTGTTTTTTTGAGTTATCAACCCAATATAAAATAAGATAATGCCAAAAATGAAACCGATCAAACCGATAAAAAACAAACCAGCGAAAAATATAGCCATAAGCATCCCCCCTAAGAAAACAGTTTCCTAAAGTTAATAGTACTATGTCTGGAATCAGAAAACAGATTTGTCTTTTCATGAATAGAGGAAAAGAATGATTTGACAAATGTAACGTGTATGCTATTAATGGATCATTCATATGTATTAAAGAAGTGACGCTCAAGAATTACTGGTGAAATCGCTAGTAAACGAAATGAAAGTACAGTTGTATCAGTAGGAGGGAAGAAGATGGATTTTCAAGAAAAAGATTACTTCATGCGTTACACAAAAGTTGCGGCACAGGGATTGAGCAAATTTATTAAGCAAGGATCTGTTGATGAAATCTTACAGCTAGATGAACAGCAAAGTGGACAGAAGCAAGAAGCGGATACTGCAAAAGACAAAAGCGAGCCAAAAAACAAGAAAGCACCTAGCTAATTTTTTCCTTAGCGAGGTGCTTTCAGTACGAATCGGTATCCTTCATTTGGATAAACTCCTTATGCAGTTTTTTTCAATTCTTGTACAGCTTGCTCGATCGTAATTCCAGTCGCAAAATGATTCGCATCTTTTTTATCGAAAACGATAAATAAATTCAATTTGGTATCCAGAGTTACACGATATTGTAGATCTGTGTTATAGAATGTCATAGTCATTCTCCTTTCTTAAAACTTGTCATTGAAAGGCAACGGTTAGTTGATAACGAAATTCCATAGTTAGAATAACACTTTTTTTCACATTCGTCCAATAAAACTATCAAGCGAACAAATCTGACTGATTATTTTCAGGAAATCAATGCTGAGAATGGCAGCAAAAGAAGTTTCCTGGAGTCAGTAAATTCGGGAAAAGTATCTTTGTACATTTTCAGAAAAATAGAATTCATAAAAAATTTCTTAAGAATTTTGAGGATAGCTATTTTCTTAGATAACAAATTTGTAAGATTGAGAGTATGAGTTGGTTGGAAACCTTGATATCATAAGGTTTATCTCCAAATTGTGTTTTGTGCAAAAATATATTGATTGTATTTTTTTGAAAAAGAGATCGTATCTCTTGAATTCTATGGTATGATTTACTTTAGAAAAATGAAAATGGATTATGAAAACGGATGTGAAAATATGTGCGGAATTGTCGGCTTTGTCAATTCGAAAGACCAAAAAGAAATCATTATTGAACGCATGATGGACCGGATCGTTCATCGCGGACCAAACAGTTCAGGAAAATTTACCGACGACCAAGTAGCGTTAGGGTTTCGTCGTTTATCGATCATCGACTTAGAAGGTGGCTCACAACCGATTTTTAACGAGGATCGAACAAAAGTCATTATTTTTAATGGGGAAATCTATAACTTTCAAGTGTTGCGGGAAGAATTGATCCAAGCGGGTCATGTTTTTTCTACCCATGCGGATACCGAAGTAGTCTTACATGGCTATGAGGAGTGGGGCATTGATGTTTTGCAGCGCCTGCGAGGAATGTTTGCTTTTGCCATCTGGGACACAGAAAAACAAGAGCTTTTCGGCGCTCGGGATCACTTTGGCATCAAACCATATTACTATGCGCAAATGAATGGCAGTTTTATGTTTGGTTCTGAAATCAAGAGCTTTTTGCCTCATCCAGATTTCAAGAAAGAGTTGAACCAAGAGGCGTTGAAACCTTATTTGACGTTTCAATACTCGCCTTTGAACGGAGAAACCTTCTTTAAAGGCGTTCATCGTTTGCAAGAAGGGCATTATTATTTGTTTAATGAACAGGGATTGACGATCAAGCAGTATTGGGATGCAGATTTTTCAGTGAAAGAAAATCATTCAAGAGAAGAATGGGTCGACAAAATCGATCAAGCAGTCCAGGAATCAATTGCCGCTCATCAAATCAGTGATGTTGAAGTCGGCTCATTTTTATCCAGTGGTGTCGATTCAAGTTACGTAGCTTCTGTCTTGCGACCAGATCGCTCGTTTTCAATCGGGTTCGATGACAAAACCTACAACGAAGCGATCGAGGCCCGCAAATTGACGGAAAAACTTGGTTTGAACAACACAGCAGCGGTCATCGATGGTGAAATGTCCTTTGAGGCATTCCCGTTGATTCAGTATCACTTGGACGAACCAGATTCTAACCCAAGCTGTGTCCCTTTGTACTTTTTAGCCAATCTGGCAGCACAGCAAGTGCGAGTCGTTCAATCTGGGGAAGGGGCAGATGAATTATTTGCCGGTTATGCTGCTTATGGCTTCCACACAAACTCTAAAGCGGTGCGCGTTTTTGCCCAAGGCTTGAAAAAACTGCCGCAAAACATCCGCTTTCGTTTAGGACGTCAAATCGGCAAAATGAAAAACTTCCATGGTCGAATTCATCTTTATGAAGCAACGGCACCTGCCCAAGACTTCTTTATCGGGCAAGCCCTGGTCTTTGAAGAAGAGGAAGCACTACAGCTTTTAAAACCAACGTATCAAAAAGGACCATCTGTTGCTGAAATCGTTGCGCCTCATTATGAGAAAGTCAATGGTCTCAAAGACGAGGTCAACAAGATGCAATATTTGGATCTTCATCAATGGATGCCGAAGGATATCTTGTTAAAAGCAGACAAAATGTCCATGGCGAGTTCCTTGGAATTACGTGTTCCTTTATTGGATATCGAGATGCAGAAGTTGTCGCAAACGATCCCGACGAAATATTTGATCAATCAAAACAACACCAAAGATGTGTTTCGACAAGCGTCAAACCGTCATTTGCCAAAAGAGTGGGCAAACCGTGAAAAACTCGGCTTTCCTGTACCTATAAAGGCATGGCTGAAAGAAGGAACAGGGTATGAAGCAGTCAAGAGCCTTTTTGAGTCAGACTTTGCGGCAACCTTCTTCGATCAAACAGCAATTTTACAAATGCTTGAAGACCATCGCCAAGGAAAACCGAATCTTCAGCGAAAAATCTGGACGATCTTTACGTTCTTGACCTGGTATAAAGTATTCTTTATTGATGAATCGATTCCCGAAGCCAAAGAAATCGTTTATGAAACACTTTGATTTGAATATGGCAGCAAAAAAAAAGCTGATGCGGACATCCCGCATCGGCTTTTTTTATAGACCTAAATATTTTTCCAAGTAATCGACCATGCCATCTTCCGCATTGGTTTTGTCGGTAACATCATTGGCGATCGATTTTAATTGTTGCGTGCCATTCGCCATGGCAACGCCCCAGCCCGCATAATCTAGCATCTCCAAATCGTTGTGTTCATCACCAAAAGCGATGATATCTTGTCGATCCAAAGACAAAGAATCCGCGATCACCGAAAGACCAAGTGCTTTATGGACCCCTTTTGGTACGATCTCTAAGATAGCTTGAGGTCCGCCCCATGTTCGAACATCGACCGCATCGTCGAATTGATCCTTGATACGTAAAGAAACAGATTCTGCTAATTCATTTTCGGTTTTCACCAGTAATGAAGTGGGGTCCGTTTTTAAATTTGCTAATAGATTTTTTTCGGAAGCATTGCCCGAAAAGAAAAAGTGTTGATCAAATCCACTTAGGTCATCAATGAAAAAGGTTTCGCGATTTTCTGCTGCCACAAACGTCAGCCCCAGCTGCTCTTTTTGCGCCATGAGCTCAAACGCAATTTCTCGAGAGATCGAGTGCTCCATTTCATTTGCCCAGACTTGTCGAGGTTTATGGACCAACCCGCCGTTAAAATTGACCATTGGTGTTGTGAGCGCCAATTCTTTATAGAACTGATCGCTCATACGAAAAGGTCTTCCTGTAGCGATGGTAACAAAGTGTCCCGCTTTGGTGGCGCGAACCAGTACCTCACGTGTGCGAGGGGAAAGTTGGGATTCAGTATTTAAGGTTGTGCCATCTAAATCAATGGCGATGATTTTTGGTTTCAAAAGACTCGCTCCATTCTCTTATGGTAGTGGCTTAAGTGTAACATATTTCTGTCATTTCACAATACAAGTAAGTTTTCGATAAGTTTTCATAATATTTACAAGGCAAAACACGAACATTAAACGTTTTTGGTTCGTTTTATTCGGAAAAAGGTTTGAAAAGCGAAAATTATTCCCTTATAATTTGTAATTGTTCGATGAAAAGCGCAATTATTCATTTTTTCTTTTCATAGAAACGATTAAAGTTCAGGAGTGAAACATAACATGGAAAAGTTTTTCAAATTAAAGGAGAATAAAACGACGGTTTCCACAGAAGTGATGGCTGGGGTCACCACCTTCTTCGCGATGAGTTATATTTTGTTTGTGAATCCGACGATTTTATCTGCTGCAGGCATGCCGTTTCAAGCTGTTTTCTTAGCAACGATCATCGCTTCAGTGATTGGTACCCTGATCATGGGCTTATTTGCAAATGTGCCTTACGCGCAAGCACCTGGAATGGGCCTTAATGCATTCTTCACCTTTACCGTCGTTTTTGGTTTGGGGTATACGTGGCAGCAAGCATTAGCGATGGTTTTCATCTGCGGCTTGATCAACATTTTTATCACGGTCACTCGTATCAGAAAAATGATCATCCATGCGATTCCAGAAAGCATGCAGCATGCAATCGGCGGCGGGATCGGGATCTTTGTGGCTTATGTAGGGATCAAAAATGCCAACTTGCTAAACTTCAGTGCAGACACTGCCGCAGTGACGGGTTCAGTTGTCGACGGTGAGACGATCGTGAGTGCCAATTTTAATGGGGGGATCGTCCCAGCTTTGGCGAATTTCAATAATGCACCTGTTTTGTTAGCAGTGATTGGTTTAGTAGTGACTACTTTATTAGTGGTGAAAAATGTTCGTGGGGCAATTATTTTTGGTATTTTAGGAACGACGATCATCGGTATTTTGATGGGTGTGGTGGATTTAAGTGCCATTGATTGGCACGGGAATTCATTAGGAAGTTCCATCAGCGAACTAGGCATCACATTTGGCGCTGCGTTTGGCTCTGAAGGAATGGGCTCACTATTCAGTGATTCTGCCAAAATCCCTCAAGTAATTATGACGATTTTAGCGTTTAGCTTATCAGATGTCTTTGATACGATCGGTACCTTTATCGGGACTGGACGTCGTACAGGGATCTTTTCGAAAAAAGATGAAGAAGCGGTTGAAAACAGTAACGGGTTGAACACGAAGATGGATAAAGCCCTTTTTGCAGATGCCGTAGCCACTTCTGTAGGTGCCATTGTAGGGACCTCAAATACAACGACTTATGTGGAATCAGCAGCTGGTATCGGTGCTGGTGGACGCACGGGCTTGACTTCTGTTGTAGTGGCAGCACTCTTTGCAATCAGCAGTATCTTTTCTCCACTGATCTCAATCGTTCCCGCACAAGCGACAGCACCAGCGTTGATCTTAGTTGGGGTAATGATGATGGCTTCGTTTGCAGACATCAAGTGGACCGATCTAGAAGAAGCAGTTCCCGCTTTCTTCGCGTCTATTTTTATGGGCTTGTCTTACAGTATTTCCAATGGGATCGCTGTTGGTTTCATTTTCTACGCATTAGTGAAAGTAGTGAAAGGAAAAGCCAACGAAGTGTCTCCGATCATCTGGGTCGTCAATGCGTTGTTTATCCTAAACTTTGTCATTTTGGCTTTGATCAGTTAAGTTTAATGAAGAAAATCTTTCTGTATGTTACCTGCAGAAAGATTTTTTTATTTGATTATTACTCACGATACGGTATAGTATTTGTGAAAGAAGGTTTGTAAATGAAGATTGATTGGAAACGAAATCTACTGATTTCATGGGTAGGTTGTTTTTTTACGGGTGCCAGTTTTAGTCTTGTCATGCCATTCATTCCCTTATATATAGAAGAGTTAGGCGCTCCAGAGAGTCAAATTGAGTTGTTTTCTGGATTAGCAATCTCAGTAACGGCGTTTGCGGCGGCTATCATTGCTCCAGTATGGGGAAATCTAGCAGATCAAAAAGGTCGTCGCTTAATGATGATTCGCGCGGCTGCGGGGATGACAGTGACGATGGGGTCTTTGGCTTTTGTACCGAATGTCTATTGGTTGTTGATCATGCGTTTCTTTACCGGAATTTTATCGGGGTATATTCCCAATGCGACTGCATTGATTGCTTCGCAGGCGCCTCGAGAAAAAAGCGGTTGGGCGCTTGGGACATTGGCTACAGGAGCCATCGCAGGGAATTTGATCGGTCCATCGATGGGTGGGGCGTTGGCGCAATGGTTCGGCATGAAAAATGTTTTTATCATTACTGGTGTTGTGCTGCTAATTACGCTCTTGCTTACGATTTTTCTCGTTCAAGAAGATTTTGAGCCGGTTGAAAAGGGCGATTTGCTGTCCATCAAAGAAATTTTTGGTCAAATCAAAAATATGCAGTTGCTTGTCGGTTTGTTTATTACGTCACTGATTTTACAGCTAGGTGTAACGAGTATCAGCCCGATCCTTACATTGTATATTCGTGATCTAAGCGGGAACAGTGGCAATATTTTGTTTGTCAGCGGATTGATCGTCTCTGTTGCTGGTGTTTCGGCAATCATCTCTTCGCCATTTTTAGGCAAAATCGGTGATCGTTACGGCAATCACAAGGTATTGTTAGGCGGTTTATTGCTGTCATTTTTCTGTTTCATTCCGATGGGCTTTGTCTCCACACCGTTTCAGTTGGGCGTGCTGCGCTTCTTGCTTGGTTTTTCGACAGGTGCGTTGATGCCGTCGATCAACACACTGATCAGCAAGATCACCCCGATGGAAGGGGTCAGCCGTATCTACAGCTACAACCAAATGTTCTCTAACTTTGGACAAGTGTTAGGTCCGATGGTCGGCTCAACGGTGGCAGCTGGCTTTGGTTATCCCGCCGTCTTTTGGGTAACTAGCGGGTTTGTACTGATCAATATTTTTATCTCAGGATTTAATTTCCGTAAAAGCTTGCGTAAAACGGACATCAGTGAATAGTTGAAAAGAAAAAAAAACCAGTTACAATAAAGGTAACTGGTTTTTTTTTAATGGCTTGTCTTTTCAGGCGCTGGTGCGATAATACCAACAAGAATGATCACCACACCTGTGACCAAAGAGATGATTGAAGTTAATTGAAAATCATAAGTTGCTCCAGCAAGTGAGCTGCCTAGATAGCCAACGACTTGACCTAATACAAAAGTCCAAAATAAAGTGACTAAGTAACGCATGACGACACCTCTTTTCTGCGTATCTTCCATTTCGACTTTAGTTTATCACAAAAATTTTTATTGTAAAGATTTTCACTTTTTCATTTTGTTTTTCAAATCTAATTACTAGCAGAAAGAAAGAGAATTTTCATTTTTGGAGGGATTTCAATGTATTCACAGCTCACCACCTTAAGCGCCTATTCGTTGCTGCAAAGTACGATCAAAATTCCTCACTATATAGAGCAAGCCAAAAAGATGGGCTATCAGACGTTGGGTCTGACCGATCATAATGTTCTCTATGGCGCGGTCGAGTTTTATCAGCAATGCCTAGCACAGGGCATCAAGCCGATTTTTGGCGCTTTGTTCGACTGTACCTTCGGAGAGGGATCAATGTCCTTTCCATTGTACGTATTTGCAAAAAACCTCAAGGGCTATCAAACCTTGATGCGTTTATCAAGTGAAAAAATGATCACCGAGCAGTTGAATTTAGCTGCTTGTGATTCTTTGCAGGACCTCTTTGGTTTGCTGCCTGAAGGCGAGGGGTTTCTGCCTTCTCAGCACGATGATCTAGAAGCCAATCAAGAAGCACTGCGAGCAATCAGCCATAAATTTGATTCTGAGAGCTTGTTTTTAGGTATTACTAGCAAAGGGTTAGATCCAGAAACGATCGCTTGGTTTAACGAGCAAAACATTGCACCATGTGCGTATCAACCAATCGCGGCTTTAGCACAAGAAGAAGCCTTTGCAGTCAAAGTGATGACGCATATCAAAGAGGGCTCGCAAATTGAAGACTTTCGTCAGGCTAAAGAGCAAGGGGCTGCGCAGCTTTTTCTACAACCAGCAGACCAACTGACCGCGGCATTTGAAGAATGGTCGCAGGCATTGATGAATAATCAGCGGATTGCAGCTGAATGCGCCGTCGAGCTGCCGCTGCATCAGCGGCTGTTGCCTCATTACCCGCTACCAGCCGAAGAAAGTGCTGCGGACTATTTGCGGAAAATTTGTTTTGAGCGTCTGCCTCAGCGTGTTGCCCACGTTACATCGGCGTACGAACAGCGTTTGGATTATGAGTTGTCCGTCATCCATAAGATGGGCTTTGATGACTATTTCTTGATTATTTGGGACGTCATGGACTTTGCCCACCAACAAGAGATCGTTACCGGCGCTGGAAGGGGATCGGCTGCTGGCGCACTGGTGGCATATGTTTTATCGATCACCGACGTAGATCCAATCAAATACGATCTTTTGTTTGAACGATTCTTGAATCCAGAACGTTACACGATGCCTGATATTGATTTAGACATTCCTGACAATCGCAGAGACGAGATTTTACAGTATGTGCGCCAAAAATACGGGCAAGAATATATGGCACAGATTGCGACGTTTGGCACCATGGCGGCCAAAATGGTTCTGCGAGATGTTTCTCGTGTCTTTGGTCTTTCGCAAAGTGAAGCCAATCGCTGGTCAAAAGCCATCCCCAATGCCTTGAAAATGACCTTAGATCTTGCTTATGAACATTCCAATCAGCTGCGAGAATTGGTGTCGTTTAATGAGCGAAACCAAGTAATGTTTCAAGTCGCCAAAATTTTAGAAGGCTTGCCACGTCACGTATCGACTCATGCCGCTGGTGTGGTGATCAGTGACAAGAATTTGCTTGATCTGGTTCCCTTACAAGAAGGCAGCGATGGGATCTGGCTGACCCAATTTACCATGAATGACGTAGAAGCCATTGGCCTATTGAAGATGGACTTTTTAGGCTTGAGAAACTTATCGATCATTGATAATACCTTGAAAGGCATTAAACGAATCAGCCAACAAATCGTTACCCAAAAGGAGATTCCTCTTGATGATCCAGCAACATTGCGCTTGTTTCAAAAAGGCGAGACCGCAGGGATCTTCCAATTTGAATCAGCGGGGATACGCAATGTGCTGCGTAAGTTAGGACCAGAAAGCATCGAGGATATTGCCGCAGTCAATGCCTTGTATCGTCCAGGACCGATGCAAAATATCGATACCTTTATTAAGCGGAAAAAAGGACAAGAGCGTGTCTCTTATCCAGATGACAGCTTGATTCCGATTTTGCAAAACACTTACGGAATCATTGTCTACCAAGAGCAGATCATGCAGGTAGCTTCCAAAATGGCTGGTTTCAGCTTAGGACAAGCAGATATTTTGCGTCGAGCAATCAGTAAAAAGAAAAAAGACGTCTTGGATGAGGAACGTCGTCATTTTGTGCAAGGCGCCTTAGCCAATCAGTACGATGAAAAGATCGCCAATTTGGTCTATGACTATATCGAGCGGTTCGCCAATTATGGGTTTAATCGATCCCATGCGTTTGCCTATTCCTTTATCGGCTTTCAAATGGCCTATCTGAAGGTACACTATCCCGCACCATTTTTTGCTTCGATCCTTCACTCGGTACGCAACACCGCCAGCAAAATGAAAGAATATTTAAATGAAGCCGCACGTTATGGCGTAGAAGTACTGCCGCCTTCGATCAATGCCAGTGGGTTTAGTTTTCAACTGCAAAATGAAAAACAAATTCGTTTTGGTTTCAGCAGTATCAAAGGAATCCGACGCGACATGATCCAAGACATTTTGGCAGAAAGAAAAGAGCATGGTAATTTCACGTCTATGGATCAATTTTTGCTTCGCTTAAATCAGCGGAACAGCAAATGGTTAAAATTGGATTATTTATTGCCGCTTTTGAGCATCGGCGTATTTGATGGGATCGCCCCCAATCGAAAACAAGCACTGATCCAGCTAGAAGGAAAGATCCAAAACATTACTTATAGTGGCGGCAGTTTGGATCTCTTAGAAACTATGGCATTAAAAGAAGAAGCCGTTGCCGATTACAAACTAGAAGAAAAACTGGCTTTGGAAGAAGAATACTTAGGTGTTTATTTGTCTGGCCATCCCGTGGAACAGTTTCAAAAATTGCACCAATTAAAACAAATCACTGATATTGCCGATCTGGTTCCGAATGAACGGGTGCGTACCCTTTTATATGTGCGCAAGATTCGAGAGATTCGAACGAAAAAGGGCGAACAAATGGCGTTTGTCGAAGGAACAGATGCCAGCAAAGAAGTGTCAGTAACGATTTTTCCCATCGTTTATCGACAAGTACGTTCCTTGATTGAAGAAAATGCTGTTCTTTATATCGAAGGAAAGGTCGAGGTAAGTCGTTACAATGGTGAAATCCAACTCATTGCTGATAAAATAGACTTAGCAGAAAACGTTCAAAATAAAATTGCGTCACAAACTTGTTACTTAAAGATTTCTGCTGAAGCTGAAACGTCGCACCTGCAAGCATTGTCGAAGGAAATGAAGCAGCATCACGGAAATATTCCAGTGGTGATGTTCTATGAAAGCAGTGGCAAAAAAGTGTTATTAGCAGAAGAAAACTGGGTGACGGATGAGCCGAACTTTGTCAAACAACTGATCGCATTATTAGGAAATGGAAATGTAATTTTCAAGTAATTTTCCGAAAACGGTAATTCAACTTACACTTTTTTCAACTTTTTCCCACTATTTCAAGACATTTTCATGGAATAATGGTAGAATATGTCTCGTGGTTATTACTTGAAAACTAGCAAACAGGGGCTTCCCTAAACAAAATCTTTTGATGAGGTGAAAGAATAATGAAACGCATTGGAATTCTAACCAGTGGCGGCGATGCACCAGGAATGAACGCAGCGATTCGCGCAGTTGTCAGAAAGGGTATTTTTGACGGACTTGAAGTATACGGAATCAACTATGGCTATGCCGGACTAGTCGCAGGCGACATTCGTCGCTTAGATGTTGCTGATGTTGGTGACAAAATTCAACGTGGTGGAACATTCTTATATTCAGCACGTTATCCAGAATTTGCGACACAAGAAGGACAATTAAAAGGAATCGAACAATTAAAGAAATTTGGCATCGAAGGGCTAGTCGTGATTGGTGGAGATGGATCTTACCATGGTGCGATGGCACTTACTCGTCACGGTTTCCCAGCGATCGGGATTCCAGGAACGATCGATAATGACATTCCAGGAACAGATTTCACGATTGGTTTTGATACAGCGATCAATACTGTCTTGGAATCGATTGACCGTATCCGTGATACAGCGACATCACATGTCCGCACATTCGTGATCGAAGTAATGGGTCGTGGTGCTGGCGATATCGCTTTATGGTCAGGTGTGGCCGGTGGTGCGGATGAAATCATCATCCCAGAACATGATTTTGACATGCAAGTTGTTGCTGATCGTATCCGTGAAGGACGCGACCGCGGGAAAAAACATTGCTTGATCGTTTTAGCCGAAGGTGTGATGGGCGGAAATGATTTTGCTGACAAACTTTCTGAATACGGCGATTTCCATACCCGTGTATCCATTCTAGGACATGTTGTCCGTGGTGGTTCACCAAGCGCTCGTGACCGTGTGTTAGCAAGTAAATTTGGTTCATATGCCGTTGAATTATTGCAACAAGGCAAAGGCGGTCTATGTATCGGTATCGAAAACAATGAAATGATTGCTTCTGATATCATCGATACCCTTGAAAACAATCGTCACAAACCAGATCTTAGCTTGTATAACTTGAACAAAGAAATCTCATTCTAAAGAGGTTTTTAAGCAACGCAACAGTAATTTTGTAAAAAAAGCTTATTAGCTATTTTAAATAAATGAATAGGAGCGTTTAGTAATGAAAAAAACAAAGATCGTAAGTACATTAGGACCAGCAAGTAACAGTGTGGAAATTATTTCTCAACTGATTGAAGCCGGTGCGAATGTCTTCCGCTTTAACTTCTCTCATGGAGATCATGAAGAACAATTAGCGCGTATGACAATGGTTCGTGAAGCCGTAAAGAAAACTGGTAAAGATGTCGGTATCCTGTTAGATACAAAAGGTGCTGAAATCCGTACAACTGTACAAAATACGACAGAAGCAGACTTTGGTCGTGCTGGATACATCCAATTCAACGTTGGCGATGAAACACGTATTTCAATGGATCCAGAACACAAAGGAACAAAAGAAAAAATTGCTGTAACTTATCCTGGTTTATTTGAAGATGTTCATGTGGGCGGACACATCTTGTTTGATGATGGCTTGATCGACATGGAAATCAAAGAAAAAGACGAAGCAACCCGTGAATTAGTGGTTGTCGTTAAAAATGCTGGAATGTTAGGATCACGTAAAGGGGTCAATGCTCCTGGCGTATCAATCAGCTTACCTGGTATTACTGAAAAAGATGCAGAAGATATCCGTTTTGGTCTTGATAACGATATCGACTTCATTGCCGCTTCATTTGTACGTAAAGCGCAAGACGTTTTAGAAATTCGTGAAATTTTAGAAGAAAAAGACATGACGCATGTGCAAATCTTCTCTAAAATCGAATCACAAGAAGGTATCGATAATATCGATGAAATCATCAAAGTTTCTGATGGTATCATGGTTGCCCGTGGTGACATGGGTGTTGAGATCCCTGCTGAAGAAGTACCAATGGTTCAAAAGAGCATCATCAAAAAATGTAACGCTGCTGGTAAATCAGTTATCACAGCAACACAAATGTTAGAATCAATGCAACAAAACCCACGTCCAACTCGTGCAGAAGCTTCTGACGTTGCCAATGCTGTCTTTGACGGTACTGATGCAACAATGCTTTCTGGTGAGTCAGCAAACGGTGACTACCCTGTTGAAGCAGTAGCAACAATGGCACGTATCGACGTGGAAGCAGAAAAAGCTTTATCAGAAAACAGCACTTTCCAAATCAACCAATTTGATAAAACAGATGTAACGGAAACAATCGGTTTATCTGTTGCTCGTGCAGCGAAAAACTTAGGGGTTAAAACAATCGTTGCTGCCACTGAATCTGGCTACACTGCGAAAATGATTTCTAAATATCGTCCAGATGCTGACATTTTAGCTGTCACATTTGACGAACGCACAAAACGCGGCTTGATGCTTAACTGGGGTGTGTACCCAACCGTTGCTGAAAAACCATCAACAACTGATGAAATGTTTGAATTAGCAGCAAAACAAGCAGTTGATTTAGGCTTTGCTAAAGAAGGCGATCTAATCTTAATCACAGCCGGTGTTCCTGTTGGTGAACGCGGAACAACCAACGTAATGAAGATCCAATTGATCGGATCAAAATTGCTTGAAGCGCAAGGAATTGGTGAAAAATCAGTTGTTGCCAATGCCGTGATCGCTCACAGTGCCGAAGAAGCAATTGCGAAAGCAAAAGATGGCATGATTTTAGTTGTACCAACAACAGATAAAGAATATATGCCAGCAATCGAAAAAGCAGCAGCTTTAGTTGTTGAAGATGGCGGCTTGACTTCTCATGCAGCAGTTGTCGGAATCGCGAAAGATCTACCAGTGATCGTTGGTGCCAAAGACGCAACAACAACCATCAAAGATGGCGAATTGGTTACTCTTGATTCTCGTCGCGGTATCGTTTATCGTGGAGAAACAACAGCGATCTAATGATTTTTAACGATTGATCAAGCAACAGGCAAGTGCACGTTGTGCGCTTCCTGTTGTTTTTTTGAGAGTGTCGAAATCCCTTGAGAAAAGGCATTAAAATGACACGATCAAAAATGAAAAAGGTGTCAAGAAAATTTCATTGACAAAGCCTCAGAAGCCCTGTATAATTGCTTTTGTTGCTTAGGGGTGATAAAAATGAAATGGTCTTTATTGGAATTAAAAAAATACCAAGAGACACCGCTGATGTTTGAAGAAACACTTGACCTAAAAAGTCAACTGATAAAACGCGATGGACAGATCATTGATTTGTCTCCTGTAAAAGTAAAAGGGCTGATGAGTGTTGATAAGCAAGGATACTTGCTGCACTATCAAGTGGAAACGACGATGACATTGCCATCTACTCGTTCTTTGACACCCGTAGCGATTCCTTTTGATTTTTCAGTGGATGAACAATTCATGACACCAGAGCAATTTCAGCGTCGCGATGAAACGATCGTCGAAGAAGAAGTTTTGATCATTGAAGGTCAAACCATCAGCTTAGATGAATCAGTCGCTGATAACCTATTACTTGCGATTCCTTTGCAAGTCCTGACAGAAGAAGAAAAGCAAGGTTCAGCAATGCCATCTGGCAACGATTGGGCTGTTTTGTCAGAAGAAGACTTTGCAAATCAAAAAGAAGCGCAAGCTCAACAAGTTGATCCTCGTCTTGCAAAATTATCCGAATTATTCAATGAATCAGATGACGATAACGCGTAGGATTGGAATAAATTGCAGCCTCAAGGTTGCGTTCATTAACAAGGAGGTGTAGCAAAATGGCAGTACCAGCTAGAAAAACTTCGAAAGCGAAGAAAGCAAAACGTCGTACACATTACAAATTGACAATCAACGGTTTGAACGAATGTGCAAACTGTGGTGAAATGAAAAAAAGCCACCATGTCTGCTCTAACTGTGGTCATTACGATGGCAAAGACGTAGCAACAAAAGAAGCATAATTCCTTTTTTTCAGAAAGAGGATTCTAAAACCTTAGGCTAACCATGGAGCCTGAGGTTTTTTTGTTTTTTTGGAAAAGATGGAACTTTTCAGAAATATTTTTTGTCCATCGAAAGAGAATAGTTCAAAAGCAGGTACATTTGCGCTATAATGAAAAAGATAATTGAATCTTAGGAGGATGAAAGATGACAAAACAACAAATCGGCGTTGTCGGTATGGCTGTTATGGGCAAAAACTTAGCGTTGAACATCGAAAGCCGCGGTTATTCAGTTGCCTTATTTAACCGTACTGGTTCAAAGACAGAAGAAGTAGTAAAAGAACATCCAGATAAAAATTTTAAAGCAACTTATACGATAGAAGAATTTGTCCAATCAATTGAAAAACCACGTCGTATTTTATTAATGGTAAAAGCAGGATTTGCGACGGATGCTACGATCCAAGAACTATTGCCTCATCTAGACAAAGGCGATATTTTGATCGATGGCGGAAATACCTTCTTTAAAGATACCGTTCGTCGTAACGAAGAGTTGGCAAACTCAGGAATCAACTTTATCGGTACGGGTGTTTCTGGTGGGGAAGAAGGCGCCTTGAAAGGTCCTTCGATCATGCCTGGTGGTCAAAAAGAAGCATATGAATTGGTTGCACCGATCTTGGAACAAATTTCAGCAAAAGCTGAAGATGGTACACCTTGTGTAACTTATATTGGACCAAATGGTGCAGGCCATTACGTAAAAATGGTTCATAATGGGATCGAGTATGGCGACATGCAGCTGATTGCGGAGTCTTATGACTTGATGCAAAACATTTTAGGTTTATCTGTTGATGAAATGGCTGATATCTTTGCCGAATGGAACAAAGGTGAATTGGATAGCTACCTAATTGAGATCACAGCGGATATCTTGACACGTAAAGATGATCAAGGAACAGGCAAACCGATCGTTGATGTCATCTTAGATGCTGCAGGCAATAAAGGAACTGGGAAATGGACGAGCCAAAGTGCCTTAGACCTAGGTGTTCCATTGCCATTGATCACTGAATCTGTTTTTGCTCGCTATATCTCAGCTTACAAAGAAGAACGGGTCAATGCCAGCAAAGTATTACCGAAACCAGAAGCGGTTGCTTTTGAAGGAAACAAAGAAGAATTTATCAATAAGATCCGTGAAGCCTTATACTTCAGTAAAATCATGAGCTATGCACAAGGTTTCGCGCAATTACGTACAGCATCAAAAGAGTACGATTGGGATCTTCCTTTTGGTGAGATTGCCAAAATTTGGCGTGCAGGCTGTATCATCCGTGCGCAATTTTTACAAAAAATCACGGATGCTTATGACAAGAATGCTGACATCGAAAACTTATTATTAGATGATTACTTCAAAGACATCACGAAACGCTATCAATCTTCTGTACGTGAAGTAGTTGCGCTAGCTGTCCAAGCGGGTGTCCCTGTGCCGACGTTCTCCTCTGCGATCGCGTACTTTGATTCGTATCGTTCGGATCGTTTGCCAGCGAACTTGATCCAAGCACAACGGGATTACTTCGGCGCGCATACGTATGAACGGACAGATAAAGAGGGAATTTTCCATTATTCATGGTATGACGAAGCGTAAGCTTTAAGAGAATCCAAAAGAGAAAGGCCGAAAGTGAGAACTTTCGGTCAATCTCTTTTTTATTTTTTAGATACATGATAAAATAAGACAGATAATGTCTATTTTAAAGGCAGAATAATCAATAAAGGGGCTATCAATAATGAGTAATATTCTAATCATTGAAGATGAAAAGAACTTAGCTCGATTTGTGGAATTAGAATTGAAGCATGAAGGGTATAATACCGAAGTTCATTACAACGGACGGACGGGACTGGATGCTGCGCTGAATAATGAATGGGATGCAATCTTATTGGATCTAATGCTTCCAGAGCTAAATGGGTTAGAAGTTTGCCGACGTGTGCGTCAATCGAAGAACACCCCGATCATCATGATGACCGCGAGAGATTCTGTGATTGATCGAGTATCAGGTTTGGATCATGGTGCTGATGATTATATTGTGAAGCCTTTTGCAATTGAAGAATTGCTGGCACGCTTACGTGCGTTGCTTCGCCGTATCGATATCGAAGGGGACAAAAACGTCGCAAAACAAACCACGATCACTTACCGCGATCTAACGATTGAAAAAGAAAACCGTGTCGTTCGACGTGGAACAGATGTCATTGAACTAACAAAACGCGAATATGAGCTATTGTTGACTTTAATGGAAAACGTCAATGTCGTTTTAGCCAGAGATGTTTTATTAAACAAAGTCTGGGGCTATGAGACAGAAGTTGAAACCAACGTTGTCGATGTTTACATCCGCTACTTACGAAATAAAATTGATGTGCCAGGGGAGGAAAGCTATATCCAAACCGTTCGTGGTACAGGTTATGTGATGCGGTCGTGAACCTTAAAAAAAGAATGAAAAAATTAAAAGAACTGAAGGGGCCTTCTTTAACTGTAAAGTGGGCCTTCGCAAGTTCTTTCTTTATATTCGTCGTATTTACGATCTTTGCTGTGATCACCTATAAAACATCGGTGAATTTGATCGTCGCTAAAGAAGAAAACAATGTGGAGCGAACGATGTCAGAGGTCGCTTCTCGTTTAGCCAATTCGGATCAAGAACTAACATTGGTTCGAACATATCGTAATTTAACCAAAAATGATGCGGGGACGACGAGCATTTATGATCGCACTTCAACGATCGATGGCAACTTAATGAAAATCGATTCCTTTATTTCGGAATTAGGCCAAGCGCCGTTGAGCTTGTTTGTTTATAATTTGAATGAGGATCTTGTGTTTAAAACCCATGAAAATGATTTAGCACTGATCGACACGCAGCGCAAAGCGCCAACCATCGTAACGCTGGATGGTATCACAGGCTTTCTCTCGATCCAGCCCATCTATTCAAAAGGCACCAGAGAGCGGATTGGCTATGCACAAACGTTTTATGAATTGACTTCTTTTTACGAAATACGCAGCAAATTGCTGCTGACTTTGATTATCTTAGAAGTCGTTTCTCTGATTCTTAGTAGTGTGCTCGGGTTCTTTTTATCAGCGTATTTCCTTCAGCCATTAAAGGTCTTGCGAGATACGATGGAAACCGTTCGGAAAAACCCACAGTCAACGGTGCATATGCCAGAATTAAATACGAACGATGAACTGTCTGATTTAGCAGATATCTTTAACGAAATGCTGGATCGCATGCGCCTATACATTGAACAGCAAGAGCGATTCGTCGAAGACGTTTCTCATGAGTTGCGAACGCCTGTGGCGATCATTGAAGGACATATGAATCTGTTGCAGCGTTGGGGAAAAGACGATCCAGAGATTTTGGATGAGTCTCTGGCAGCCAGTATGCAAGAGATCAGTCGGATGAAGACGCTAGTACAGGAAATGTTGGATCTCTCAAGAGCGGAACAAGTGGATGTTCATTATGCAAATGAAACAACCAATGCAAAAGAAGTTGTCTATCAAGTCTTCAATAACTTTAAAATACTGTATCCGGATTTTGTTTTTACATTGGATGATGACTTATACCATGAGTTGAAGCTGAAAATCTATCGCAATCATTTTGAACAGATCATTATTATTGTCTTGGATAACGCAGTGAAATATTCCACTGATCGAAAAGAAGTTCATCTATCCATTTCGTTGGATCGGCAATCCTTTGAAATTGCCATTCAAGACTTTGGTGAGGGAATCTCCAAAGAAGACCTCGACAAGATCTTTAATCGTTTCTATCGGGTAGATAAAGCCCGTGCTAGAACCAAAGGCGGTAACGGGCTAGGGCTCTCTATTGCGAAACAGTTATTGGAAAGCTATAAAGGAAAAATTTCAGCAGAGAGTGTCATCGGTCAAGGAACGATCTTTCGAATCTATATACCGATCGTTCAATCAGAAGATCGGACGAAAAGAGAACGTTAGGCGAAAAGCTTAAGTTCTCTTTTTTTATCCATTAATGATAGATTTAGCCGCGAAATACTTCTTATAAACGAACGTTCGAATCGTTTAACAATGAATAATTCGCTTATAAAAATAGTTGCCAAAAAGCCTATTTTTTTAGTTGATTTTTCCTTTAAGAATTGCTATATTATTACTTGTCCTTGTTAAGACATTTGTAACAAACACTGATTGATTTTTTTTGGAATTAGATGTTGACGAAACATTTTACAAGTGTTATTATAACAAAGTCGAAAAAATATCATCTCTGAAAAACCTAATAAATCAAAAAAACTTTTCAAAAAAGTGTTTGACATATAACGGTTGAGATGGTAAGATAAAAAAGTCGCTGAGGTTAAGAAAGAAGTTAAATAACAACTTCTTGAAAAAACTTTTTAAAAAAAGAGTTGACAAACAAACGTCGCTCTGATATGATATAAAAGTTGCTAACACAGCACGGTAGACCTTTGAAAACTGAACAAAGCAAGCAAACGAACCAATGTGTAGGACGTTTTAATTTATTGAAACAAATACATGCAAGCAATAGCTAGCAAAGTTAATTTTTATGAGCTTAATGACCGTATGGTCATTCAAACAAATCATTATGAGAGTTTGATCCTGGCTCAGGACGAACGCTGGCGGCGTGCCTAATACATGCAAGTCGAACGCTTTTTCTTTCACCGGAGCTTGCTCCACCGAAAGAAAAAGAGTGGCGAACGGGTGAGTAACACGTGGGTAACCTGCCCATCAGAAGGGGATAACACTTGGAAACAGGTGCTAATACCGTATAACACTATTTTCCGCATGGAAGAAAGTTGAAAGGCGCTTTTGCGTCACTGATGGATGGACCCGCGGTGCATTAGCTAGTTGGTGAGGTAACGGCTCACCAAGGCAACGATGCATAGCCGACCTGAGAGGGTGATCGGCCACACTGGGACTGAGACACGGCCCAGACTCCTACGGGAGGCAGCAGTAGGGAATCTTCGGCAATGGACGAAAGTCTGACCGAGCAACGCCGCGTGAGTGAAGAAGGTTTTCGGATCGTAAAACTCTGTTGTTAGAGAAGAACAAGGATGAGAGTGAAATGTTCATCCCTTGACGGTATCTAACCAGAAAGCCACGGCTAACTACGTGCCAGCAGCCGCGGTAATACGTAGGTGGCAAGCGTTGTCCGGATTTATTGGGCGTAAAGCGAGCGCAGGCGGTTTCTTAAGTCTGATGTGAAAGCCCCCGGCTCAACCGGGGAGGGTCATTGGAAACTGGGAGACTTGAGTGCAGAAGAGGAGAGTGGAATTCCATGTGTAGCGGTGAAATGCGTAGATATATGGAGGAACACCAGTGGCGAAGGCGGCTCTCTGGTCTGTAACTGACGCTGAGGCTCGAAAGCGTGGGGAGCGAACAGGATTAGATACCCTGGTAGTCCACGCCGTAAACGATGAGTGCTAAGTGTTGGAGGGTTTCCGCCCTTCAGTGCTGCAGCAAACGCATTAAGCACTCCGCCTGGGGAGTACGACCGCAAGGTTGAAACTCAAAGGAATTGACGGGGGCCCGCACAAGCGGTGGAGCATGTGGTTTAATTCGAAGCAACGCGAAGAACCTTACCAGGTCTTGACATCCTTTGACCACTCTAGAGATAGAGCTTCCCCTTCGGGGGCAAAGTGACAGGTGGTGCATGGTTGTCGTCAGCTCGTGTCGTGAGATGTTGGGTTAAGTCCCGCAACGAGCGCAACCCTTATTGTTAGTTGCCATCATTTAGTTGGGCACTCTAGCGAGACTGCCGGTGACAAACCGGAGGAAGGTGGGGATGACGTCAAATCATCATGCCCCTTATGACCTGGGCTACACACGTGCTACAATGGGAAGTACAACGAGTTGCGAAGTCGCGAGGCTAAGCTAATCTCTTAAAGCTTCTCTCAGTTCGGATTGTAGG
>NZ_JBIOQJ010000001.1:1900000-2425000 GCF_051713705.1 Enterococcus sp. DIV1083b | reverse complement strand
AAGAGGGGGATCAAATTGAAATGGTATGAGAATAGAATCAAATCAGCGATAGATGGGACAAATCCAATGGTGATCAAAGAATTGTCTGGCAGTTTTGCTGTTTATGGCAATGTCCAATTTCTTCCCGGATATTGTGTATTATTACCTAAAAGAGAGGTGGCTTCTTTAAATGATCTAGATTTAAGCGAGCGACAGATTTTCTTAACTGATATGACTCTTTTAGGAGATGCTATAATACAAGCTTGTTCTCCATTGAGAATCAATTATGAACTATTGGGAAATACTGATAACTTTCTTCATGCACATTTGTTTCCCCGTTATGAATGGGAAACCGACGAAGCGAAAAAAATGCCTGTTTGGTTGTACGACAAATCCCATTGGACTAATCCAGAGTATCACTATTCAGAAAAAAGAGATGGAGAGCGAAGACAAAAGATAGCCTCTTATTTAGAAAATGCCTATCGCTAGTCTAAAGAATCTCCCTGAATCTAGTAACGTCTATAAAAGAACCTCCATGAAGCGATCGCTTCATGGAGGTTCTTTTTCCTTAGATCAATCAACATACTTAAGAACTGCGACTTCTTTTGGTTTCAGAACTACCAACTGTCTGGTTTCTTTGGTTAGAAGGTCTGCTCCAGGGGCTTTCAGCTTCACTTTGGTTGTCTGCTCGGTATGGTTTAAGAAAAAGACGAGTGTATAGCCAGCACCTTTGCGACAGGTAACGGAGACCTCAGTAGGAGCAGCCAAGAAGTGCTGGGCATGAGTCGCTAATTTATGATTTTCCAGAATGGTTGCTAAAAATGTAGTTAGCCCTTCAAGAGACAATTCTGTTCCCACGTAATACGCATACCCATCGTCGATCTGATTCATAGTAATGGCTGGCTTATCGGACAAATAACCGGATTGGAAGGTTGCCAAAGCTTTCGCACCATTTAGATGAATGACTTCCTCCCATAGAGAATTGTCGTACCGACGACCTTGGAAGTCAATTTGGTGATGGGTAGCTGCTTTCATTGGGTAAAACTCTTCTACAATGATCCCTAAGGTGTCCCTAAACAGTCCTGGATAGCCCCCAAGATAGACTTGGTCATATTCATTGACGATCCCACTAAAGAAATTCGTCAAGAAGATGCCGCCTTGTCGCACGTAATCATTGATTTTCTTACCGAAGGCTTCTGGTGCTGAATAGAGATTTGGGGTAATCACTAAAGGATAGCCGTCTAGGGATTCGGAAGGATGGACAAAGTCTACGCTCAGATTTAACGCCCTTAGCGCGGCATACAGGCTGCGTAACTGATGAATGTACTTTAAGGTGCTTGGTTTGGCATCCAATTCCAGCGCCCACCAATTTTCCCAGTCAAAGACAACCGCGACATCAGCCAAGAAGCGCGTCCCAACGATTTCGGATAGTTGCGAAAATTCGTTACCTAATTGCACACATTCACGAAAGATACGGCTTGAATGAGGATCTCCATGAGGCACCATCGCACTATGGAATTTTTCCGCACCGCCACGAGACTGTCGCCATTGGAAGAACATGATGCCATCAGCACCATGAGCGAGCGCTTCATAACTCCAAAGACGCAGCTGGTTGGGTGTCTTGGCACCATTGATTTGCCGCCAATTAACGGCGCTGGTGGCTTGTTCCATGATCAAAAAAGGTTTTTTCTTTAAACTACGAGTTAGATCGTTAGCAAGAAATTGCGGGTATGGGATCTTTTCAAAGGGATTCGGGTACGAATTCCAGCTGACTACATCCATTTCGGGTGCCCATTTAAACCCATCCACGTATTTGTGCAAGCCCATAAGATTGGTCATGTAAGGGATGCCTTGTGAATATTTTGCGATCGCCGCCTTTTCGAGTTGATAGAGCTCCAGATTCATGTCGGAAAGAAAACGGCGATAGTCTAACTGCTGCGCAGGATTTTTGAAGGTCGGCATCGCTTCAGGTAGAAAAATTTCCTCCCAGCTGCCATAGGATTGACTCCAAAACTTGGTTGACCACGCATCATTCAATCCAGCGATGGTCTGATATTTCTCTGCTAACCATGTCTGAAATCTTTTCCGACAATGATCGCAATAACACTCGTGGATGTGACAGGTATATTCATTATTGATATGCCACATGACTAGCCCTGGATGATTGGCATAACGGTTTGCGACTGCTTCCGACAAATCGGTGGCATATTGACGATAGATAGGGGAAGTCGGACAGTAGTGCTGGCGCGCCCCATGAACCAGTCGATTGCCATGAATGGTCACAGGCAGCATCTCAGGATGTTTTTGAACAAGCCAAGCGGGAGGCGAAGCCGTTCCGTTGGCTAGGTCGATCATGATATTGTTTTCATATAAAAGATCCATCAACCAGTCCAGAAAACCAAAATCATAGGTGGATTCATCTGGCTGCAGATTGACCCAGCCAAAAATATTGATACTTACATAGTTCACACCTGCTTCTTTCATTAAGCGCATATCTTCAAGAATGACTTCTTTAGACCATTGTTCAGGATTGTAGTCGGCACCATAGTAAAGTTGACGTTGCGTTTTCATCAAATCGCTCCTTTATAGACGTTTCTTTAGCATCAAGATACTTGAATCATAGCAAATATTTATCTGTTTGATAGCGGTATCATTTGAAAATCATGAAATGATCCAAAAAAACAAAAATAATTCAATCTGGTTTCACAGCTAGGACTATCGTCCATCAGTTCTTTTGCCTTGCTGTTTTTTTAACAAAAATATACAATTGAAAAAGGCGGTAAATTAAAGTATCTAGAATTTACATTCTTAGAAAGTTGTTTTTTTATCGGAGGTTTCTTTTTGCTGAAATGCATGTTTATAACTATAGGATCCAAAAAAACTTTGAATCACGAGTAGAAAAAACACGAGGAGTCAGAGAAATGAATAATTATGTGATGAGGAATCAAAAAAATGAATGACATAAGTTATTCAACAAAATTGCCAAGAAGGAGAGACAAGTTCATGAACCAGCCAATACAGATTTTTTCTGAGATTGCCCCTTTAAAACGGGTGCTGCTGCATCGTCCAGGCGCAGAATTAGAAAACTTGATGCCGGATTATCTTGATCGATTGTTGTTTGATGATATTCCTTTTTTAACCCAAGCGCAAAAAGAACATGATTTTTTTGCGGATACGTTAAGAAGCAAAGGGGTGGAAGTCCTTTATTTGGAGGATCTAGCTGCTGAAACATTGACAACAACTGGTGCCAAAGAGGCCTTTTTAGAAGACTATTTAAATGAAACAACGATCCTTGATGAAGAGATTCGCAACGAAGTGCGCAACTTTTTCCTGTCGATTAAAGACAATCGCGCCTTTATCGATCATACGATGGCGGGCTTGAAAAAAAGTGAGGTAGAAATTTCAAAAGCCAGTAACTTAACGGCAATCGTTGAAACAGAATATCCTTTCTTGATCGATCCAATGCCAAACCTATATTTCACGCGAGATCCGTTTGCGACGATTGGTCACAGTGTTTCCTTGAATCGAATGTATTCTGCAACGAGAAGACGGGAAACCCTCTACGGAAAACAAATTTTTACGCACCATCCGATGTTTGCCCGCAATGAGACGAACTTTTTGTATCATCGGGACGAAACGACGCGGATGGAAGGCGGCGATCAGCTGATTTTATCTGATAAAATCGTGGCGATCGGGATCTCTCAACGAACAGAAGTTGCCTCAATTGAAAAAATTGCCGAAACGATTTTTGCCACAGAACCGAGTTTCGAACATATCTTGGCATTTAATATCGGCGAGGAACGAAAATTTATGCATTTAGATACGGTCTTCACGATGGTGGATCATGATAAGTTCACGATCCATCCAGAAATCGAGGGAGAACTTTCGCTGTATTCAATCACTAAACACAAGGACGGTGTGCGAGTATATGAGGAAAAAGATACGTTGGAAAACATTCTTTGCCGTTATTTAGATTTGCCTGAAGTCCACTTGATCCGCTGTGGTGGCGACGATTTAGCAGCGGCAGCTAGAGAGCAATGGAATGATGGGTCTAATACCTTGGCGATTGCACCTGGAGAAGTCGTGGTCTATGACCGCAACACCATTACCAATGGGCTGTTAAAAGAGGCAGGAGTCATTTTGAATGAAATCTCGGGCAGCGAATTGGTTCGCGGACGCGGGGGCCCCCGCTGTATGAGTATGCCGTTTATACGTGAGTAGGTCGATGCTTTGTTATTTTAAATGCTTGTCTTTTCTTTAGAAGCATTTAAGTTAAGAAAAAGACGAGAAAAAACTAAAAGAAAGATTTGAAACATCATTTTGTTTCTAATCTTTCTTTTTTGTCATCATTTGACCCCCAATAAAATGAAAAGGATTTCTTTTTGTGAAAATGTGTAATTTTTGTGACTTTTATATGTAAAGACTATAAAAAAACGCTAGGAACCTTGTTCTATCGCAAAATTTATGTTACGGTTATATTAGAAAACGGAAATAGGTGAAGGTATTTGCCACTTATTGATTTTTGACACCCTACGATCAGCGAATGCCATATGCTTGATTTGTAGTGGTTTTTTTTGCGGAAAAAAAGTGAAAGCAGGTGAGAAAATGACAGTAGATGCCATTCGATTATTACAAGAAGCAGAGCAATTTGCGGAAAATAAAAATAAAGAAGCAGAAGCAGAAAAAAAACAATTGGCACAAGCAAGAGAAGAACGGTTGAAGGCGTTTAAAAAAGAGTTGGCAGAAAAAGAAGCCCAACAAAAAGAAGCAATCAACCAAAAAATCGCAGCTGAGTTGGTACAGTCTAAGGAACCACTCTTGGCTAAGACCCAAGCAGAAGTGGAAACACTGCGAACGATCCCTAATGAATTGAAAGAAGAAGCATTAGCAATAATAATAAATAAGGTTGTGACATAAATGGCAATTGCAAAAATGCAAAAGTTCAGTCTGTTGACCTTTTACGATCAGAAAGAAGCTGTTTTAGAGCAGCTGCAAGACTTTCAAGGCGTAGAACTGCTTTCTTCGGAAAAATATTATGATTCTGAAGAAACGACGGGTGTTTTGACACCGGTTCGCGAGGAACAGTCTGAAGAAGAAATGGAGAACCAGTTTGGTCAAGTCAACTGGAGCTTAAATTTTTTAGAAGAATATGTACCCAAAAAAGGAATGCTGGCACAACTGCGGCAACCAATCAAAAAATATACCCTTCAAGAATTGGCTGAAACAGCCCACACCTATCCTTGGCAAGAATTATGCCAAACCCTTCGTAAACAAGACAAACGTCTTCGCTTGATTGATCAAGAAAAACGCGATGTATTAGCACAAGAAGCAGAACTGTCGATCTGGAAGTATTTCAAAGAACGACCAGCTGTTTTAAAAGAATTAAAAAAATCAGGTGGCTTGTTAGGATCGATTCCTACTTCTGAAATGGCTGACTTTACGACCAACAGTGAAAAGCTGCCGCTTGTCTATGTCGAAACCATTTATCAATCACAAACGACAACTTACTTATTGGTACTTTTCCATAAAGATGTAAAAGAAAAAGTAACTACTCTTCTAAAGAAAGCAGCCTTCGAGCAATACATCTACCCTTATGAGGGGATTCCAGAAGAAGATCTGCAAACGATGAAAGAAAAATCCCAACGTCTAATTGATGAAGAAAAAGAAATCAAAGCTTCTCTTGGTGCGATGACAAAAGAGCAAGAAACCTTGCGGATCGTTGCCGAGTATTTAGATGGAGCGATCACCCGCTTAAAAAGCAGTAAAATGCTTTTGCGTTCGACTCATGCGGTATCGATTTCTGGCTGGGTTCCTGTTGATGGGGCGGCCGAATTAGAAAAACGTATCAAAAAAGGGACCACGGATAACTATTACCTCGAATACCAAGAAGTGACGGAAAAAGAGCTGGCTGATGTGCCGATTTTATTAGAAAACGCACGTTGGATCAAACCTTTTGAAGGACTTGTTCGGATGTACAGCTTGCCGCAATATGACGAGTTAGATCCGACACCATTTATGGCGCCTTTTTACATGGTGGCATTCGGGATGATGGTTGCCGATTTTGGCTATGGGTTGCTCTTGTTTCTGGCGACATTCCTGGGGAAAAAGCTGTTCCACCTCAGCAAAGGCCTGGAACAAAATTTGACCCTCTTTCAGTTGTGCTCGATCCCTACGATTATTTGGGGCTTGATCTATGGCAACTTCTTTGGATTTGAATTCTCATTCCAACTGTTGTCTGCCCAGGATGATGTCAATCAGATCTTAGTCTTATCCGTGATCTTTGGGTACATTCAGATCATGTTTGGCTTGGCGCTGAAATTCTATATTTTATGGAAGAAAAAAGACCAGAAACTGGCTGCGATGTTCCAAGCCGGTTCGTGGATCGTCTTTTTGATCAGTGTCGTTTTTGTCGCCGCAGGAATGCTGCTTTTCCCTGACACCCCGTTACAAATGATTGGGATCGTAATGATCGCTGCCAGTCTTTTAGCAGTGGCAATCGGAGGCAGTTTAGAAGGAAAAACGTTGGCAGGAAAAATCGGTTCTGGATTGTACGGATTGATGGATGTGACCAATTATGTTGGTGACTTGATCAGTTACACCCGTCTGATGGCGTTAGGGGTTGCCGGCGGAAGTATCGCCTCAGCCTTCAACTTGATCATTAGCTACTTGCCGCCAGCAGCCCGGTTTACCGTCGGTATCTTATTATTTGTGGCGCTACATGGCCTGAATATTTTCTTAAGTTACCTTAGTGCGTATGTTCATGGTATTCGCTTGCAGTATTTGGAGTATTTTGGAAAATTCTTTACGGGGGGCGGACGTGCCTTTGACCCGTTCAAATCAAATGAAAATTATGTAGAGATCATCTCAGAAGAAAAGTTACAGGAGGATAATAATGGAAAATTGGATTAGTTTCTTTTACGAAAATGGTGGAATTGTTTTTGCAGCTTTAGGTGTAGCGACCGCAACGATTTGTGGTGGTATCGGATCAACGATCGGTGTTGGGATGACCAGTGAAGCAGCATCAGGCTTGATCTCAGAGCAGCCAGAGAAATTCGGGCAAGCGTTGATTTTGGAATTGCTTTCTAGTACCCAGGGGCTATACGGCTTTGTAATCTCCTTTATGATTTTTGGTCAGATCAGTGGTTCGATCTCATTCGATCGCGGGTTGTATTTGTTTATCGCTTCATTACCGATCGCGTTAACAGCAATTATCGCCGGTAAATGGCAAGGACGTGCCGCAAGTGCTGCGATGCAGATTTTAGCAAAAAAACCAGAACATGTGACCAAAGGAATTATCTTGGTAGCGATGATGGAAACGTATTGTATTTTAGGGTTCGTGATTTCCTTCTTGCTTGTCTTGAATTAAGAGGAGGGAAAAGTGAATGTCTGATATTACACGTTTAACTGACAAAATAACCGCTGATGCGGAAAAGAAATACCAGCTTCAAATCAAAGAAGCACAAAAAGAAAGTGAAAACCAAGAAAATTTAAAACGAGCACAGTTAGAAAAAGAGCTTAATGAACGGTTAGCTTTTTATGAAAAAGAAAAACGTGCTGCGATGTATTTGGAAATCTCAGATGTGCATATCCAATCAAGAAACAAGGTCTTGGCAGCAAAGCAGTCCGTCTTAGATGAGCTGTTTTCTGAGGCTTTGACCCGTTTAAACACGATGGATCAGGCAGCATTTTATACGTTTATCGCGAAAGGCTTGGCGAATGCACGGTTAACTGGTGAGGTCGAGTTGCTTTTAGGTGAGAAGTCCCGTCATTTTGTAGATGAGGAATTCCTTACTAAGTTGCAAGCATCGGTCCCAGAGGTTCAGCTGAAACTGGTAAATAAAACGATCCCTCGCAAGGGTGGCTTTTTGTTGCGACAAGAAGCAATTGAGTTGAATTTTACCTTTGATGCGCTACTAGAAGCCAACAAAGAAGAGTTAAGCAATACGTTACTGCAATTGATTTTTGAACAGTAAGCAGGTGCAAACAGATGAATGACATCAAATATAATACGTTGAATACGAGAATTCGGACGTATGAATCGCAATTATTCGATCGTAGTCGCTATGAGCGAATGCTCTCAGCTGCCAGCGCAGAGGAAATCTATGGGATGCTGCAAGAAACGGTTTATGGTGACTTCATCAATGAAGATGATCGTGTACACGATTTTGAACAAGTCCTGATGGCTGAGTTGAAACGGGTATACGAAACGATGTATCAGTTGACACCAGAAAAAGCGATCGTTGATTTCTTTGCTTTGAAATATGACTATCAAAATCTGAAAGTTTTAGTAAAAGCGGCGTATATGCAAGAAGATTTTTCGGCGTATCTCGTCCCAATCGGCACCCAGCCACTTTCCGTCCTTAAAGATCTGGTCAAGACCAGAAAAAGTACTCAGGTCGCGCAAGAGATGGTTGCCTGTGTGGAAGAAGTCTTTTCTTATATTGAGAACTATCATGAAGTCCAGTCCATCGATATCATCTTTGACAACCATTATTGGGAGCAATTATGGACGATCGGTAAAGAATACCAAGACGAGTTGCTGCAAAGCTTGATTCGCCGTCAAATCGATATCTTCAATATTTCAACAACGTTGCGCAGTTACGCGATGAAACGCAAGCGCGGCTTTATCAGCGCAGTTTTAGCCGACCATGGGAATTTACCTGCAAGTGAGTTGTTAGCAGAAATCACGACTTCTCTTGAGGCGTTTGTGGGATACTTGCAAGGAACCCCTTATAAAGAGCTGATCAATCATAGTTATGAAGAATTGGTAGAAAAGAAGACCTTGAATACCTTTGATATACGTAAAGACAATTTTCTAATGGCGAAGCTCAAAGAACAAAAAATCGTGCCTTTTGGGCCGTCAGCATTGGCAGGGTATCTGTATGCCAAGGAAATTGAAAGCAAGAATTTGCGTATTCTCTTGATTGGTAAAATCAATAAGGTGCCAGAAGAGATTTTAAGAAGTCGGGTGCGTGATAGTTATGCATAAAAAAATAGCAATGATGGGTGGTAAGAACTCGATCTTGCCTTTCAAAGGGCTGGGGATCGATATCTTTCCAGTCAGCGATTTGGATGAAGCCGCCCAACAATTAGAAGAGATAGCTGAAGCGTATGGTGTGATCTTTTTGACCGAGCGGTTGATCGAACAATTAGAACCGATCGTTCGTCGTTACGAAGAAGTACCGACACCAGCGATCATTCCGATTCCAAGTAGTACGGGTAGTTTAGGGATCGGCATGGCACGCATTCAGCAAAATGTGGAAAAAGCGGTAGGAATGAATATATTAGATTCATAACAGACAAGTCAGCCAGCTAGGAGGAATAAATGTGGCATTTGGCACAATTGAAAAAGTATCGGGACCACTGGTCACCGCCTCAGGATTAAGTGGCGCAAAAATCCACGAAATCTGCAAAGTCAGTGACAAGGGCCTTATCGGTGAGATCATTGAGATCAAAAAAGGGCTGGTTTCGATCCAAGTATACGAAGAAACAGCGGGGATCGGACCAGGCGAGCCCGTAGAAACGACAGGCGCACCATTGTCTGTCGAACTAGCACCAGGTTTGTTGACTCAGATGTTTGATGGGATCCAACGACCATTAGATACATTTATGTCGCAAACAGAGAGTGATTTTTTGGAGCGGGGGGTCACCATCGATCCACTGAATCGCCAAAAGAAATGGACCTTCGTCCCACAAGTACAAGTCGGCGATACTGTACAAGCCGGTGATATTTTAGGTTCAGTACAAGAAACTTCGGTGATCGAGCATAAGATCATGGTGCCACCAAACTATGAAGGAACCGTCAAAGAAATCATGGTGGGAAATTTTGCGATTACTGAAGTCATCTGTGTTCTAGAAACCATCGAGGGTGAAAAATCCTTGACAATGGTACAGAAATGGCCGGTTCGTCAACCACGTCCCGTTACTGCTAAATTAAATCCAGGCGAACCGCTAGTCACTGGACAGCGAGTCATCGACACCTATTTTCCAGTGGCAAAAGGCGGATCAGCTGCTGTTCCTGGACCTTTTGGTGCCGGAAAAACAGTCGTTCAGCATCAGATCGCTAAATGGTCAGATGTGGATATCGTGGTTTATGTCGGCTGCGGTGAGCGGGGCAACGAAATGCGGGATGTCATGAACGAATTTCCTGAGTTGATCGATCCGAATACCGGCAAGTCGATCATGGAACGAACGGTCTTGATCGCCAATACATCGAATATGCCAGTTGCTGCTCGGGAAGCCTCGATCTATACAGGAATCACCATCGCGGAATATTACCGCGACATGGGCTATAGTGTTGCCATCATGGCAGACTCAACATCACGTTGGGCAGAAGCGCTGCGGGAAATGAGTGGGCGCTTGCAAGAGATCCCGGGAGATGAAGGCTATCCGGCTTACCTTGGAAGTCGAATTGCGGAATACTATGAGCGAGCAGGGCGTTTCCATTCATTAGGCACGCAGCCTCGGGAAGGAAGCATTACCGCAATTGGTGCGGTTTCACCTGCTGGAGGAGACATCTCAGAACCGGTCACTCAAAATACCTTACGAATCGTGAAAGTTTTCTGGGCATTGGATAGCATGCTGGCGCAAAAACGGCATTTTCCATCCATCAACTGGATGAATTCCTATTCCCTTTATGAGGATCAAATCAATTCTTATTTGGATCAATTATTAGGTGATCGCTGGTCGGAGCTAGTCAATGAATCCATGGCGATTCTCCAAGAGGAAAGCCGATTAGAAGAAATCGTTCAGCTGGTAGGGATGGATTCTCTTTCCCAAAAAGACCGCTTGACGATGATGACTGCTCGTTCTTTAAGACAAGACTACTTGCAGCAAAACGCCTTTGATGACGTTGACACGTATACATCTCGTAATAAGCAGTTCAAAATGTTGGAGAATATTCTTTACTTTAATGAACAAGCCCAACGTGCACTGCAGCTAGGTGCTTACTTAGATGAGATCACCAAAGGAACGGTTGATCTGCGTGAGCGCATCGCCCGCAGCAAATACATTCCTGAAGAAGAATTGACCCGCTTGGATACGATCAAGCATGACATCAAAGAAATGTTACAACGAATCATTGAAACTGGAGGTGTTCATTGATGTTAAAAGAATATCGTACAGTTTCCGAAATCGCCGGCCCCTTAATGGTGGTCGAAAATGTTCGAGGTGTTAAATTCGACGAACTCGTTGAGGTCCGCATGGACACAGGCGAGATCCGTCAAGGACAAGTACTGGAAGTCAGTGATGACAATGCTGTTGTCCAAGTCTTTGAAGGAACCAGTAATTTGAGTGCAGAAGAAAGCAAAGCAAGGTTTCTAGGGACTGGTTTGACCCTAGGGGTTTCTCTAGATATGATGGGTCGGGTGTTTGACGGTTTAGGAAAACCGAAAGATAATGGCCCGAGAATCTTGCCAGAAAAACGCATCGATGTAAACGGTGAAGCCATCAATCCGATGGCACGAGACTTCCCAGATGAATTTATCCAAACGGGGATCTCAACCATCGATCATTTAAATACATTAGTTCGTGGACAAAAACTACCAATCTTTTCTGCGTCTGGTTTGCCGCATAAAGAGATCGCTGCTCAAATCGCACGACAAGCAACAGTACCTAGCCAAGAAGGCAATTTCGCGATCGTCTTCGCAGCAATTGGGATCCCTTTTGAAGAAGCTGAATTTTTCGTGGATGAATTCCGCAAAACCGGTGCGTTAGATCGTTCTGTTTTGTTTATGAACCTTGCCAATGATCCAGCAATCGAACGGATCGCTACCCCTAAGATGGCATTGACCGCAGCAGAATATTTGGCTTTTGAAAAAGGCATGCACGTTTTAGTGATCATGACCGATATGACGAACTATTGCGAGGCATTGCGAGAAATCTCCGCTGCCCGCCGAGAAGTTCCAGGACGTCGCGGCTATCCAGGGTATCTATACACCAATTTAGCGACGCTGTATGAACGGGCAGGACGTTTGATGGGCAAAGAAGGATCGGTCACACAAATACCGATCTTAACGATGCCAGATGGCGATAAAACCCACCCGATTCCTGATTTGACCGGCTATATCACGGAAGGACAAATTATTTTGTCGCGGGACCTTTACAAGCGCAATATCAACCCGCCAGTGGATATTTTACCAAGTCTTTCACGGTTGAAGGACAAAGGAACGGGAGAAGGTAAGACCCGTGCCGATCATGCGGCAACGATGAATCAAATCTATGCCGCCTATTCCGATGGGAAAGCTGCCAAAGAGCTATCGATCGTTTTAGGGGAGTCTGCCTTATCTGATCTTGATAAAAAGTACGCGCGCTTTGCTGATCTTTTTGAAAAAGAGTACGTCAATCAAGGATTTGAAACCAATCGGACGATTGAAGAAACGTTAGATTTGGGCTGGAAGCTATTAGCTACCTTGCCAAAACAAGAGTTGAGCCGTATCAAAGAAGAATTTATCGACGCCTATTACCCGACGGACGAGGATGTGAGTTCTTAATGGCGATCTTAAATGTCAATCCGACACGGATGGAACTAAGTCGTTTGAAAAAGCGGCTGACGACGGCAACCCGTGGTCACAAATTATTGAAAGACAAGCAAGATGAGCTAGTACGTCAGTTCATTCAGCTAGTAAAGAAAAACCAGGAACTTCGCAAAAAGATGGAGACCGCATTGCAAGCAGGAATGGAAGAGTATGTGCTGGCTTCTAGTAGTATTCCCGATGTCGTTTTGCAAGAAGCCTTTATGATCCCTTTGAATAAAGTGACCTTAGATGTGCAAAGCCGAACCATCATGAATATGGATGTGCCAGTGTTGAACCCTGTTTACGAAGAAGAAAGCTCGGATGATGATTTTTCCTACGGTTTTGTGAGTACCACCAGTGAGCTGGATCTCTCGTTGTCCCATCTGGATCAAATGCTACCAGTGATGCTGCAGTTGGCCGAGATCGAGAAAACCTGTCAACTGATGGCCAATGAGATCGAACGGACGAGACGAAGAGTCAATGCGTTAGAGTATATGACGATTCCCAAGCTGACAGAAACCATTCAATACATCGAAAGCAATCTGGCAGAAGACGAACGAGCAACATTGACTCGCTTGATGAAGGTAACGGACATCATTGCAGAAAATGAAGCGAAGTAAGGCTTTTGCAAGCAGTGTGATTACAGCAAAAGGCACGTAGAAAGGAGGATTCTTTCTACGTGCCTTTTTTGCTTGTTAAGAGCGTAAGAGCAGTTGGTCATCTTTCAACTCAGCACCACTATTTTGATGGAACATTTCCATCAATTCAGGGACCGTCAAATGCTGCTTTTGCTCACCGGCAATGTCTACGACGATCTTGCCTTGATGAAGCATGATCAGGCGATTGCCATAACGAATGGCATCTTCCATGTCATGAGTGACCATGAAAGCCGTCAACTGTTGGGACCGAATCAACTGATCGGTCAATGCCATGACCGTCAATGAGGTTTTAGGATCAAGGGCCGCGGTATGTTCATCTAATAAAATCAATTTAGGCGGCTGCAACGTTGCCATCAAGAGGGTGATGGCTTGACGCTGTCCGCCTGATAGCAAACCGATCTCAGCAGAAAGGCGATTTTCTAAGCCTAAGTTTAGGCTGGCTAACTTCTCTTGGAAAAACGCGCGGTTTTTCGCTTTGACGCCTGTTGCAAATCCGCGGACTTGGCCGCGTTTGTAAGCCAATGCTAAATTTTCTTCAACGGTCAAACGAACCGCGGTCCCCATACGTGGATCTTGAAAGACCCGACTAATATCTTTTGACCGTTTGGTCACGGATAAACGAGTAATGTCTTTCCCATCTAAGGTGATTTTTCCTTGTTCTGTTGGGATCGTTCCTGCGATACTGTTTAAGAGGGTCGATTTTCCAGCACCATTCCCACCGATGATCGTAATAAAATCACCGGTATTCATCGTCAGGTCAATGCCTCGCAAGACATGGTTTTCATTGATCGTTCCTTTTTCAAAGATTTGGTGTAGATTCTCGATTGTTAAGACTGAAGTCATTAGGATTGGCCTCCTTTGGTTTTTGGCAGCATCTTTTTGAGTCCTAGTTTTGAACGAAGCTGCGGTAAGGAGAGGCAGATGACTAAGACGATTGCAGATGCCAATTTGATATCGTTGGCCTCGACATTGAATTCAAATACGACGGCCAAGATAAAGCGATAAACGATTGCCCCGATCACGATGGTGATCAATCGCAAAAGCAAAGATTTATTGGCAAATAAAACTTCTGCAATAATGATCGATGCTAAACCGATCACGATTGTACCGATCCCTGAGTTCAAATCAGCGAAGCCATTGTTTTGGGCTAAGAGGGCACCAGAGAGGGCGATACAGCCGTTAGAGATCATATAGCCGATAATCTTCATGTTATCAGTGTTGATGCCGTTGGCCTCGCTCATAGCTAAATTGTCGCCCGTCGCTCGCAACGCTAAGCCGATTTCTGTACGGAAAAAGAGGAACAAGCACAAAATGACGATTGCTGCGAAGAGAAAGCCTGCAAGAATCACGGCATTGTTTTTGGTCAGTCCCATGGCTTGAAATTGGGTGAAGACCGTGTCTTGTCCCAGCAAGGCGATGTTGGGAGCACCCATCACACGATTTGTGATGGAATACAGTCCAGTCATCGTGATGATCCCCGCCAATAAGGCAGGGATTTTTAGTTTTGTGTGCAGCAGACCAGATACTAAGCCGGCTACCATGCCGCCGCCAAAGCCCATCAGACTCGCTAAAATAGGCGAGAGACCATTCGTAATACTGATTGCTGCGATCCCTGCGCCTAAGGGGAAACTCCCTTCTGCAGTTAAATCAGCGATATCTAAAATTCGGAAGGTCAAAAATACCCCGATCGCCAGCAATGCCCAAAGGATCCCTTGAGAGGTGGCAGATTGTAGTAAGAGCAAGAATGTGTCGACTAAATTCATATGATTTCCTCAAATCTAAGTTAGTATGGTTATTCTGGTGCAGTGATGCTGGCAGGATCAATTCCTAAAGCAGCAGCCATCTCTTCATTGACGACTAACTCTAAATTATCCGCTGTTTCAACGGGCGTCGTTGCTGGCTCTGCATCGCCATCCAAAATTTTCGCTGCTAGTTTCCCTGTTTGAATGCCAAGGGATTTATAATCAATACCGTAAGTTGCTAGGGCACCATCATCGACTTGTTCTACGGAACCAGCGACGATCGGTGTTTTGGTTTCTTTGGCCACTTCGCCGACGATTGCAGCAGCAGAGGCAAAGGTATTATCTGTTGGAACATAAATGCCGTCAACCTCTTTTGCAAGGCTGGTGGTTACTTGTTGCACATCATTGGTTGTATTGGCGGTCAATACTTTTACATCAACGCCCGCAGCTTTTAAGGCTTCTTCTGCCAAGTCAGCTTGGATTTTTGAATTGGCTTCACCTGCGTTATACATAATGCCGATCGTTTTGGCATCAGGCACGATGCTTAACAGCAAGTTGATCTGTTGCTCAATCGGTACCATGTCTGAAGTACCGGTGATGTTGCGACCAGGTTCTTCATTTGAATCGGCCAATTTCGCTCCAACTAAGTCAGTGACTGCGGTAACTACGATTGGGGTATCGGTCGTTTCATTTGCTAAAGATACAGCAGCAGGGGTGGCAATGCCTAATAAAAGATCTGGTGAGGCATTCACTAGGCGTTCGCTCATACTTTTTAAATTGTCTTGACTGTTTTGCGCATTTTGGTATTCGATCGTTAGGTTTTCACCTTCTGTGTAGCCCGCTTCTGCTAAGCCTTCTTTGAATCCTTCGTAGGCTGCATTCAAGGAGCCATGTTCGACCAATTGTAAGACACCGACTGTTTTTGTTCCGTCGTTTTCTTCCGAAGTGTTGCTTGATTCTCCGCAAGCTGCCAATGCCAGTAGGGAAGCTGTCAGTAACCCAGTCGTGATCCATTTTTTCATTTTCATTGTAATTCCTCCTATGATCGTCTCTTTTTTATGGGGGTTTACCTGAACAAAAAAATCCATTCAGACAATCGTCTAAATGGATTCGATCCTATACCAAGCGTAAACGTATATTGGCAACCATTTAGAAGATTTTCTACATGGCAGCAAGTTCAAGTTAAAATGCTTTAGCCATCATAGATACAAACAAAACTCGTTTTTGGTTTGCATCCATAATGTGATATGAATACAAACTATCTAAAGTAGCTAAAGTAAAAGGTATTCAGTTGTGGGGATACGGTCGTGTTTAACATAAAAAGTTCCTCCAAACTTGAATTGATTTTAGTATAGACAAAAAAAAGCGGACTGTCAAATGTTTTTCCTGAATTATCTGAAAATTTTTGAATAACATGCAGAAAATGTTTGGAAAACAAGTTTTGTTTCAATCATTTTCAAAGAAAGAAAAAAACTTTGTTCCTTCAAGCTTTTTAGCTAAAAAAGAAGCAAAGTTTTTTTCAGGGTCATTCGTTTTCTTCTTTATAATAACGAATGGTATTTTTGATTTCACGAATACTATAAAGCAGATCATCTTCGAAGGATTGATCTTGATCGATATCGATCGTCTCATTGAACATCGCTTCGTATTCAGCGATCGTTAGCTTTTGACGGTCATCGAGCAACGCTTGGTGTGCCGCTTGCGCCAACTGTTTTTCATAGCCAGGTACCAACAAGCCGCTGAAAAATTCAGCAACCGCTCCTGATCCGTAGCTAAATAATCCGATTCGATCATTTGCTTGCAGGCTAGAGGAATTTTCCAATAAAGAGATCAAGCCCAGATACAGTGAACCAGTATACAAGTTGCCGGTACGACGGCTGTAAACGATCGATTCTTCATAGCGAGCCATCAGGCGTTTTTGTTCTGTTTCATCTTCTTCGGCAAAAACAGCCAACAAGGCTTTTTTACCCATTTTTGTATAAGGGATATGGAAGCTCAAAGCCGCATAATCTTTTGCTGTCCGCTGATTTTTTTCGCAATGGGCTTGCCAAACTTGTTTGAAAGAATCGATATAAATGGCATTTGACAAATGACCATCTACCATTGGATATTGATGTCCTACTGGACGCCAAAAATCATAAATATCTTGCGTCAACATCAAATTATCATTTTCAAGCTGCAAAATTGCTGGATCCGCCGAGATCAACATAGCAACAGCGCCCACACCTTGAGTGGGCTCGCCACCAGAAGCTAAGCCATAACGGGCGATATCTGAAGCCACGACCAAAACTTTGCTTTGTGGATTGGCTTGTACATGGGCTTTGGCAAATTGTAAGCCCGCCGTTGCGCCGTAACACGCCTCTTTGATTTCAAAGGACCGTGCAAATGGCTGGATACCTAATAGGCGATGCAAAACCACTGCCGAAGCTTTTGATTCATCGATGCCAGATTCTGTTCCGACGATCACCATATCAATTGCTTGTAAATCTTCTTTCGAAAGGATATCTTTTGCCGCGTGCATGGCAAAGGTGACGATATCTTGTGTTTTTTTATTGACCGCCATTTGATCTTGACCGATCCCGATCGTAAATTTATTCGGGTCTACCTCTCGGGCGTGAGCTAGATCAACCATATCTATAAAATAGGGGGGGACAAAAAAATTTATTTTATCAATACCAACGTTCATTCCGTCGCTCCTTTATGTTCTACATACTTAGTAGGCTACACGTTCTAAGGTATCATATTTTTTGAAAAAAATGAAAAAGAATTGATTAGAATTTAAACTTTATTAAAGAAAGTAGAAAAGGGTGCGACAACCGAATGTGGGGTATTCTTTTTTGGAGGATTTAATGATATATTTCAAGAGGAGGTGACGTACGTGGAAGAAGTTGTCATTATCGACGCACTAAGAACGCCAATTGGCAAATACCATGGGTCATTAAAAGAATATTCAGCAGTAGAATTAGGAACAGTTGCTGCAAAAGCCTTGTTGGCAAGAAACCAACAAGCAAAAGAACATATCGCACAAGTGATTATCGGAAATGTGCTACAAGCTGGCAGTGGTCAAAATCCAGGACGCCAAGTTTCCTTGCAAAGTGGGCTTTCCTCAGATATTCCAGCCTCAACGATCAACGAAGTATGTGGTTCGGGAATGAAAGCGATTCTAATGGGGATGGAGCAAATTCAATTGAACAAGGCATCCGTCGTATTGACTGGTGGGATTGAAAGTATGACGAATGCGCCGCTCTTTAGTTATTATAACAAGGCGGAAGATCAGTATTCAGCTCCGGTGTCAACAATGATGCATGACGGATTAACAGATGCATTCAGTAGCAAGCCAATGGGACTGACGGCTGAGACGGTAGCAGAAAGATACGGGATCACTCGCAAAGAGCAAGATGAGTTTGCCTATCACTCACAAATGAAAGCTGCCAAAGCGCAAGCAGCAAAGAAATTTGATCAAGAGATCGTGCCGTTGACTGAAAAATCAGGAACCGTTTTACAGGACGAAGGCATTCGCGCCGCTACGACAGTCGAAAAATTAGCTGAATTAAAAACAGTTTTCAAAAAAGACGGTACGGTGACTGCTGGGAACGCCTCAACCATCAATGATGGGGCGGCCATGGTCTTGATCGCGTCAAAAAGCTATTGTGAAGAGCATCAGATTCCTTATCTGGCAGTGATCAAAGAGATCGTCGAAGTTGGCTTTGCCCCAGAGATCATGGGAATCTCACCGATCAAAGCAATCGATACGTTACTGAAAAAGCAAGCACTGACGATTGAAGATATCGGTATTTTTGAGATCAATGAAGCCTTTGCAGCTTCTTCGATCGTAGTAGAACGTGAACTTGGTTTGGATCCGAAGAAAGTCAACCGTTACGGCGGGGGCATTTCACTGGGACATGCCATTGGAGCGACCGGCGCTCGGATCGCAACGACCGTCGCTTATCAGCTAAAAGACACCCAAGAGCGCTACGGAATCGCCTCTTTGTGTGTCGGCGGCGGATTAGGGCTAGCGATGCTGTTAGAAAATCCTTCGGCGACAGCAAGTCAAACGAATTTTGATGAAGAGTCGGCATCACAAAAAACAGAAAAAAAAAAGTTCTACGCCCTCGCGCCTAATGAACGATTAGCCTTTCTTGAAGCACAAGGAGCGATCACAGCAGCAGAATCCTTGGTTTTTCAAGAAATGACACTAAACAAGGAAACTGCTAATCACTTGATCGAAAACCAGATCAGTGAAGTAGAGATCCCGTTAGGCGTAGGGCTGAACCTGCAAGTGAATGGCAAAGCATACAATGTCCCGTTAGCCACAGAAGAACCCTCGGTGATCGCAGCGATGAGCAATGGAGCAAAAATGACTGGTCCCATTACAACGACCAGTCAAGAACGTTTGCTTCGGGGCCAGATCGTCTTTATGGATGTTCAGGATCCGGAAGCGATTTTGGCAAAAGTTGAATCCGAGCAAGCAGCGATCTTTGCAGTGGCGAATGAAACGTATCCTTCCATCGTGAAACGCGGCGGTGGATTGCGAAGAGTGATCGGTCGGAACTTCTCGCCAGCAGAATCTGACTTAGCAACCGCTTATGTGTCGATCGATTTAATGGTTGATGTCAAAGATGCGATGGGCGCCAATATCATCAATTCGATTTTAGAAGGAGTGGCAGAGCTTTTTCGCAAATGGTTCCCAGAAGAAGAAATTCTCTTTAGTATTTTAAGCAATCTCGCTACGGAATCGTTAGTAACAGCCACTTGCTCGGTGCCTTTTGACAAATTGAGCAAGACCGGAAATGGCAGACAAGTTGCCGAAAAAATCGTTCATGCAGCTGATTTTGCCAAGATCGATCCATACCGTGCCGCTACCCATAACAAAGGGATCATGAATGGCGTTGAAGCGCTGATTTTGGCTACCGGAAACGACACTCGCGCCGTTTCTGCCGCTTGTCATGGCTATGCTGCCCGTAATGGCCGCATGCAAGGGTTGACTTCCTGGACAATCGTAGAAGACCGTTTGATTGGTAGTATCACATTACCGTTGGCGATCGCCACAGTCGGGGGTGCCACGAAAGTATTGCCAAAAGCCCAAGCGGCGTTGGCATTGACTGGTGTTGAAACGGCGAGTGAGTTGGCTTCGCTGGCGGCAAGTGTCGGGTTGGTTCAGAATCTGGCAGCGTTGCGGGCATTGGTTTCAGAAGGTATCCAGCAAGGCCATATGAGCATGCAAGCCCGTTCATTAGCCATTTCAGTAGGAGCAAAAGGATCCGAGATTGAACAGCTGGCAGCTAAGCTGCGAGCTGCGACTCAAATGAACCAAGAGCAAGCCCGTAAATTTTTAACCGAAATACGCAATTAAAAAAGGTTCTCTAGGCATTTGTCTAGAGAACCTTTTGTTTATCGTTTCAAAATCGCCGTGTGGGCATACGCCTCGATCAATGGAATGACTTCTAATTTTACTTTGTATTTGCGCTCTAGCGCAGTTTCGATGGTAAAAGTATCACTTTCTGTTTCAGAAATCGTTGCTAGAACACGATCTTCTTTCGGGGAAGCTTCGATCACGATCGTTTCTCCTGAAGATTGTTTGGCAGAAAATTTAGGGAATGCTGCGATTTTTTCAGCAAATGCTGAAAAAGTCATTGTGTCGTCAGCAGTATCAGCCATTGTTTCAGTTGCTTTTTCTACTTCTTTAGTTGATGCAGAGGTAGTCGGTGCAGCCGCTTCAGCTGGTGCTGATTCTTCCTTCACTTTCGCTGGTTCTTTTGCAGGAGCGGGTGCCGCACTTTCTTGCGGATTGGTCGGCAACCAGTAAGCAGCGATCTCATCGACTAAGTTATCGCTGAAACGATCAAGCAAACCAGCTTCTAAGCGTTGGATTCGTTTCACGACGATCTTGAAGTTCTCATCTAAAGGAACAGCGATTTTTTGTTCTTTTGGCGTTTCCTTCAACAATTCAATCAATAATTCCTCTTGGTTTTTAGGATTGATATACACAGTCGTCGGAAGGTCAAACTTATCTGCTGTTTTGCGCTCGATCGCTGTAAACAACTGTTGTCGAGCTGTTTCATAAGACGGGCGGAATTGTTGTTTCAATTTTGCTAATTGTTTCTTTTTCATAATCTTCTCCTCTCGATCACTATCGATTATAAGGAAAATTTGCAGAAAAGAACAGTGATTCTCATGAAAAAATACAAAAAAATTTATATACTTCCTGAAAAAACACCAACGCTGCTAAAAAAGCGGCGCTGGTGTTTCTACTAGATCATTGATTTGATGGTACTTGGGCATCAGGACCAAAAGGTCATTTTCTCCAGTTGCGACTAAGTAGTTTTCCCAAAGAAAAAAGCGTGGTTCCCCAGTAAGTTTCTCGGTCAGCATCTGCTGATAGTCGCTGGTCGTCCATTGACGTGCTGGAAAGTGTTGGACTTTGTCTGGCCAAACGAGAAAAACAAAATCAGCATGTAAGGCTTTTTGAACAGCAGGGGAGAGATGATTCAAATCAGTTTTTTTCATAGGCTTCTCCTTTATAGAGAGTGAAATTAAAACCCTGTCGTATCTGGATTGGTCGCTTTCCCAACCACACCATCTAATTGATCGATCGTTTTCATGTCCTCTTCAGATAGCTCAAAATCAAAGACGTGAATGTTTTCTTCGATCCGACTTGGTGTGACTGATTTTGGTAATGGCAAGAAACCATGTTGTAAAGACCAGCGTAATGCAACTTGAGCGATTGATTTTTGATGCTTTTCAGCTAATGCTTTCATTTCTGGTACATCAAAGATCTTCCCAGTACCTAATGGGCTGTATGCTTCAAGCAATACATCGTGTTCTTGGCAATAAGTCACGACTTCTTCTTGTAACTCGCCAGGTGCAAGGAAAATTTGATTGACCATTGGGAAGATAGTCGCTGTTTTTTTCAATTCTTCAAAATGATGTGGTAAGAAGTTGCTGACGCCGATCGCTTTGATTTTGCCTGCTTGATACAACTCTTCAAAAGCACGCCATGTTTCTGCGTTCGCTGTTTGCCAATTGTCGCGAAAAGCCACTGGATTTGGCCAATGGATCAAGAAAAGATCGATATAGTCTGTTTGTAATTTTTCTAAAGATTCTTCAAAAGAGGACATCACAAGATCATAAGAATGGTTCGCATTCCATAATTTTGTAGTCAAGAAAAGCTCTTCGCGGGGAATGCCGCTTTCTTTGATCGCTTGACCAACACTGGCTTCGTTTTTATAGCCTTGTGCTGTATCAATATGGCGGTAACCTACTTCTAGTGCTTTTTTGACTGATGCTACGGCAACGTCGCCGTCTGGTGTTTGCCATGTGCCAAAGCCTAGCTCAGGGATGGTCACATTGTTTGATAACGTATAGCTGTTCATGTTCATTCCTCCGTTTTCTGTGATACTTCTAGTTTAGCAGACGAGGCAGGAATTTCCAATGATTGCACCTTTTAAAAAGAAAGCGAATGTTGAAGGAAAATGCCGATTCGCTCTTGTCAGTTCGCCTATTTATTTTGTACACTAGACAAATGGATAAGGAGCGTAACCAATGGATATTTATTTGAAACATGCGATTTTACACATTGTGGACCGTCAAACAGGCGATCCAGTTTTTTCTCAAGTTGAACTTGATTTAACAACGGAATACATTCGTGATTATTTGACGAAGAAAATACAGAAACTTGCTACACCGCAAACCAAAACAGGTCGTTTACTCGAAACTTCAACGATCGCTCAATTAGTCAAACAAGCACCAGACGACTTTATCGCAGCCAGTGAAGCGATCGTGCAACGCTGGTATGAAGCGTACAAGGAAAGTGAAGATGCGCCAAGTGCGGATGCGTTTGTCGTCTTATATGAATTAGATACAAGAATGCAGCTGGCTTTTTTGAAGGTCAATTATCAAGATGGCTATACGCATTTTATTGATAATGGGGAGGCTGGGATCGAAAATAATTTGATTTTGCATCGTGCCTTACTAGCAGGTAAAACCCAAAAGGCAGATGAAGGGATCACGATCGATGTGGAGAGCTTAGACTTTGAACTGATTGAAAAGAAATATAGCTTTTCAGGTGAAAAATACGCCTACTTTTCAACAAAAGTCATTGATGCCGAACCGATCCCATCTTTAGAAGAAAATGTCAAAGTCATCAAAAAAGTAGCCGAAAAAATTGGTCAGAAATTTGAAACACCCACCTATAACGTTGTTGCCGATTTGAAAGAAGCGGTCTACGATACGATCGAAGAGTCTGGTCATATCGATGTGAGTGAAGTGGCGCAAAAAGTCTTTAAAGACAATATTACTGCTCAGCTTTCATTTCAAGAAGAAGTGGTTGAAAAAGGATTCGTCAATCAAGCACCGATGATGCGGGATGTTCGTGAGATCTCGGAGAAAAAATTTGGTAAGCAAAAACTAAAACTATCGAATGGAATCGAATTGATCGTTCCTTTGGATGTTTACCGAGATCCGAATTTGATCGAATTTATCAATAACCCCGATGGCACGATTTCCGTAACGATCAAAAATGTAGAAGAAGTGATTAATCGGATGTAACAAGAGCTGTTTCTAAGCAGACGATGGCAAAACAAGTACAAAAAAGCGGCTCTTTGTCAATAATGAAAATGGGGCTGAAGAATCAATTCTGATTCATCAGGCCCATAAATTATAGAGCACAAAAAGCAGGGCGTCCTCATTTAGAAAGAGGACGCCCTGCTTTTATACAGACGCTTGCTTGATAGCAGCAATTATTGAGGGGTCAACTTTTCAAGAGCCGCTTGAGGAACGTCTTCTTCAGAAACTTCTTCCCAGCTTATAACGCCTTTGTTTGGATTGACCAATAGTTTCAAATAGGCGCCTTCTTTCAAAGGAGCGGAACGGTGTTCATTCATTTTGACCGTTTTGACGTCACCAGAGGCGCTGTAGGCTGTTTGTGTATAATGATAGATGTTTTCAACGACCCCCTCGTCACTGACTTCGGTATCGTGTTCCCCCGCACCGTTGATAACTGTATAGTAGTCACTTCCACCATAGTAATAGTCATAAGTAAGGAAGCAGCCGCCAAGAAAAATTGCTGTAAAAACCAGCGCTGCAATGATTTTCTTCACATTTCTCACCTCATCTTCTATTATTCATAAAAACTAGGCTTGCGTCCAATGGATCACAAAAAGCAAAGAAATTCTTAGGGATTAGCTGCCGAGACCTCTTGCTTGACTTTGACTAATTTTGACCTATAATAAGGGTAGATTTAAACTTACAAAAAATAAGTTAATCCTTATCTCTTTGGAAGCGTAAATCGCAAAAATATGATTCGAGTCAACCAACGACTCAACTTTCTCTAGGAGGGAAACAATATGGCAAAACAACATTATGATCGTAGCAAACCCCATGTCAACATCGGAACGATTGGACACGTCGACCATGGGAAAACCACCTTGACTGCTGCAATTACCACAGTTCTTGGGAAAAAAGGGCTTGCCAATCCGCAAGATTACGCAAGTATCGACGCGGCTCCTGAGGAACGCGAACGTGGTATCACAATCAATACTGCTCATGTGGAATATGAAACGGAAAAACGGCACTATGCCCATATCGATGCACCGGGACACGCGGATTATGTGAAAAATATGATTACAGGGGCTGCTCAAATGGACGGTGCAATCTTGGTCGTATCAGCGACAGATGGCCCAATGCCACAAACACGGGAGCATATTTTGCTTTCTCGTCAAGTGGGTGTGAAACATTTGATCGTCTTTTTGAATAAGACGGACCTTGTCGATGATGACGAGTTGATCGATTTAGTTGAAATGGAAGTCAGAGAATTGCTGACTGAATATGATTTTCCTGGCGACGACATTCCTGTGATCAAGGGCTCTGCGTTAAAAGCCTTGGAAGGGGACCCAGATGCTGAAGCAGCGATCTTAACGCTGATGGATACAGTAGATGAATATATCCCAACGCCAGAACGTGATACTGACAAACCATTGTTGTTACCGATCGAAGATGTCTTTTCGATCACAGGACGGGGGACCGTTGCTTCTGGTCGGATCGATCGCGGCATGGTAAAAGTCGGGGATGAAGTAGAAATCGTCGGAATCAAACCTGAAACACAAAAAGCAGTCGTGACAGGGGTAGAAATGTTCCGCAAAACGATGGACTTCGGAGAAGCTGGCGATAACGTAGGGGTATTGTTACGGGGCATCACCCGTGATGAAATTGAACGTGGCCAAGTGTTAGCAAAACCAGGTTCTATCACACCGCATACGAAATTTCAAGCGGAAGTCTATGTGTTGACAAAAGAAGAAGGCGGTCGCCATACCCCATTCTTTAATAACTATCGCCCACAATTTTACTTCCGTACAACGGACGTAACTGGGAATATCGTTTTACCAGAAGGAACGGAAATGGTGATGCCTGGTGACAACGTAACGATCGATGTGGAATTGATCCATCCGATCGCTGTAGAAAATGGAACGACCTTCTCGATTCGTGAAGGTGGACGAACAGTCGGTTCTGGTATTGTCACCACGATCGAAAAATAATGATGAGTGAAACAGTGCTTCCTTTTGAAGAAGCGCTGTTTCCTTTTTCTTGTCAAAAGATCGCCAATCCCTCAGTCAGCTTAGGATTGCTTGTTTTTTTCTAAATAATCTTGTGATTTTATTAAGGATTTTTTAGGAGAGAAAAAATTCTAGTCAGCCCGTTCATTTCATAGTACGATAGATTCTGACTTAGAAAAGATGGGATGTATTTGATGAGAAAAATTCGACGTTTCCTAGGATTTATACTGAAGCTGGCCCTCGTGTTGCTGCTGATCGGGGCAGGGGTTTGGGTCTATCGAAACTACACGGCATTGAAAGCTGTCTATGCGTATGAAGAAGCAATCGCGCAACAGACGCAAGCCCATGACATCTCTGAATATCAGTCATTAGCCATGAGCATCATGCTGACGGAGTCAAAAGGACAAGGCAACGACCCGATGCAAAGTTCTGAAAGTGTTTATGGAAAACAAAATCAGTTCGATACGCCAGAACAAAGCATCGAACAAGGTGTTTCCTATTTAGCAGAGTTGATTGAAAAAGCCGAGCAAATGAACTGTGATCTTTGGACCGCCGTACAGGCATATAATTTTGGTACAGATTATATTGATTATGTCGCTGCCCGAGGGGGAGTGAACACCTTAGAGTTAGCAGAAACATATTCCAGAGAGGTTTTATCTCCATTGTTAGGCAATGATACGGAACAAACCTATCGTTACTGGGGCATCCAATCCGTTTTTTATAATGGTGGTCACCTGTATCATAACGGCGGCAATTTATTCTACGCTGATTTAATAAAAATGAATCAATGGAAGATCAATGTTACGGCGCGTTTCTTTTCATAAGCGTTGTAAAATAACTGAAACAAAAAAGCTTGAAATACAAACAAAATATGGTAAAATCATTATGAGTGATTCTGTCTAATTATTCTTCGCACTGATATCTATTAGTGCGTTTTTTTACCTAGTAAACCGATGAATACTTACCAAATGGAGGTGAGTGGATGGCACGAATTCCTCAAACGGTCATTGACGACATTCGCGAACGTAGCAATATCGTCGATATCGTGGGACAGTATGTCCAGTTAAAGAAGTCTGGAAAAAATTATTTTGGTTTGTGTCCGTTCCATAATGAAAAATCACCTTCTTTTTCCGTTGCAGAGGACAAACAAATTTTTCATTGCTTTGGTTGTGGTCGTGGTGGAAATGTGTATGGTTTCTTACAGGAGCTTGAAGGCATCAGTTTTCCAGAAGCAGTCGTCAAAGTAGCAGAAATGAACGATATTCCTCTTGATCCGCAATATCAGCAGTCTGAAGGCATCAATGAAGCGACCTCACAAACGAGTCAATTGATTGCGTTACATGAAAAAGCCGCCGAAGTCTATCATCACATGTTGGTGAATACAGCTGCTGGACAAGAAGCGCTTGATTATTTATTAGATCGTGGATTGACGATGGCACTGATCGAAGAGTTCAATATTGGCTTTGCACCGAATGAACGCTCGTTTTTGGAGAAAGTTTTTTTGAATGAAAAAGCCAAAGCAGAGTTTTTTCCTGATACAGGACTCTTTGTTCAGCGCAACGATGGCTCACTGGCGGATCGCTTTTACCAGAGAATCATGTTTCCGATCCGCAATCCTCAGGGGAAAACGATTGGTTTTTCTGGTCGGTGGTTAGCAAGCGAAAAAGTCGGTGATCAAGACCAACCAAAATATTTAAATAGTCCTGAAACGATTCTTTTCAATAAACGCGAGGTTCTTTTCAACTTTGACAAAGCGCGACGAGCGATGCGTAAAGATGGTCAAGTGTATTTATTTGAAGGATTTATGGACGTGATCGCCGCTTGGCAAGCAGGGATCGAAAATGGGATCGCCTCGATGGGGACCAGCCTGACCAATCAGCAGATCGCTCACATCGAGCGAGTGGCACAAGAAGTGATTCTTTGTTACGATGGAGATAGTGCAGGGGTTGAAGCCACGAACCGTGGGATCGATCTTTTGCAAAACAATAGCCGCTTGAAATTATCTGTGGTTCGAGTGCCGGAACGGATGGACCCAGATGACTATTTGCGCAAATATGGGACAGAAGCTTTTTATAAATTAGCTGTACATGGGAAAGAAACCGTCTTTGCTTTCAAAATGGATTACCATCGAGCAAATCGAAATTTGGCCAATGAGAAAGAGCAGCTAGATTATGTCCAAGTCGTTTTAAAGGAATTACAGCGGGTGGATTCTTTGCTGGAGCAAGACCGTTATTTGACTCAGTTGTCCACAGAGTTCAATTTGAGCCGTGAGACCTTGCAGCAGCAGCTCAAGCAAAACCGGCAAGAGCAGCAGCCGCGGCAAGATGCACCGCCGCCAGCGCCAACAACCAATAATCCTATGGTCTTTACGCCGCCAACGCGGCAGCAGCCCAAAACACAGGTAGAAAAAGCACAAGAATTATTATTGTACCGTTTGTTTCATGACAGTACGTTAAACCATCGCTTTCGAGCGAGTGGCATATCCTTTATCCATGATCGTTACCAACAGCTTTATCTGCTGTTTGATGCGTATATGGAAACAGAAGAACACTTTGTTTTAGCAAAGTTCTTAGATTTTTTAAAAGAAGATTCAATGAAAAAAATGGTGATCGATATTGCAGATCTTAAAGCTTCTGAGGAAGGGACTGAACAAGAATTTCAGGACATTCTGCAGGTATTTCAAAAGTCGGGCATTGCTGAAGAAATCAATCAAAAACGAATCCAGCAGCAAGAAGCAAGACAAAAAGGAAACCAGCAATTAGAACTTGAACTTGCGATCGAAATCATTGATTTGACCAAACGGTTGAAACAAGCTAAATAGCGAACTGAAAGGGGCTTTCTTTCATGGCAGAAGAAACAAAAAAAACGTATGACAAAGCAGTTGCCGAATACATCCGAGAAAACAAAACAAAGGGGCAAGTTGTTTACGATGACATTACGAATCGTTTAGCAACGCCGTATACTTTGGATGCTGATGCAATGGACAAATTAATTCAAAAACTGGAGGATTCAGGCATCAGTGTCGTGGATGAAAATGGAGAGCCTTCAGTCCATAGTCTAAAGAGCAATGAAAAACGACAAGAAACACAACCTCAAGAAGATCTGTCTGCACCAACTGGTGTGAAAATCAATGACCCCGTTCGGATGTACTTGAAAGAAATCGGTCGTGTGCCGTTATTGACCGCAGAAGAAGAAGTGGCGCTCGCACTGAAAATCGAAGAAGGCGATCAAGAGGCAAAACAGCGTTTGGCAGAAGCCAACCTACGTTTGGTCGTTAGTATTGCCAAACGTTATGTGGGTCGAGGAATGCAATTCCTTGATTTGATCCAAGAAGGAAACATGGGCTTGATGAAAGCCGTTGAGAAATTCGACTACCGCAAAGGGTTCAAATTTTCGACGTATGCGACCTGGTGGATCCGTCAAGCGATCACCCGTGCGATCGCTGACCAAGCGCGAACCATTCGTATTCCTGTGCATATGGTGGAAACCATCAACAAATTGATCCGTATTCAACGGCAATTGCTGCAAGACTTAGGGCGCGAACCGACACCAGAAGAAATCGGCGCAGAAATGGATCTGCCGACGGAAAAAGTTCGTGAAATCTTGAAGATCGCTCAAGAACCTGTTTCATTAGAAACACCGATCGGTGAAGAAGACGATTCTCATCTAGGTGATTTTATTGAAGACCAAGATGCCACAAGTCCAGCAGAGCATGCGGCTTATGAGCTGTTGAAAGAGCAGCTAGAAGATGTACTGGATACGTTGACTGACCGTGAAGAAAACGTGCTGCGCTTGCGTTTCGGAATCGATGATGGTCGTACTCGGACATTAGAAGAAGTCGGCAAAGTCTTTGGGGTAACGAGAGAACGGATTCGTCAGATCGAAGCAAAAGCATTACGGAAACTACGCCATCCATCTCGTTCAAAACAATTGAAAGATTTCTTAGAATAATCAAGGTTTATCGACTTTCCAAAGGAACCCTTTGGAAAGTCTTTTTTATTAAGATTCTGTCCTCTCGACACAAGATTGGTAAAGAACTTAATAAAAACGTAACCAAGCAAGTGTTGGCTAATTGCCAAGAATGTGATAAATTTAATTTTGTGCATCTGCATCAAAACGTAACAAACAACGAAGTGTCAAAAAAGACCCATTATTTGCTGGTCTAAAAAAAGAAGCAGTAGGTACAGCAAGCGTCTGATGAAAGAGGCGACTGCTTCATAAAAGGAAATGCAAAAAACAAAAGGAGTCAGTTTGAATCAATGAAGAAGACATGTCCTGAATGTGGATTTCAAGCAATAGAAGAAACACCCGTTTGTCCCAATTGCGGGTTCCAATGGAACCAGGCAAAGGAGAATGAACTGGAACCAACATCTGACTCTTCCGTTACGCCAGAAGAGCCCCAGAATAAAAATGATGATATTCGCTGGTCAGACTTTAAAAACGTCCCAATCGGAAAAATGGAGGAGCACTTAGGTGATCGGCCATCCTCAAATGAAGAAACGATCGACCTCGCGCAGCAAGGGACTCTTTCCGATGAGCAACACGTAACCCCCACATCAGCCTCTAAGAAAGAAGCTGAGGAAAAAACGGAAGTAGAAAGCTCTAGCGCAACGCAAGAGCAAACGACATCAGCCAGTGAGGAAGCAAGTGAAACCGATGCATTAAGTACGGAGGAACAGCATGACGCTGATATTTTGGCTGCTTATATCCGCCAACACAAACTTGATGAAGAAGAAAAAGCCGCTGCTCTAGAAGCAGAAGCCGACGCTGATGATTTGTCTGCTACTGAAGAAGAAAGTCAGGAACAAGCCAGTGAGGAACCTCTACTGATAAGCGAAGATGAACCAGTGACGGATCCAGTCATTAAAGAAGCGAAGAAGCAGCCAGAACCAGTGATCGATCCAATTCCTGAGCCGATCACCGCAGCGGATGAAGCACCGAAAAAGGCGACTACTGAAGAAAAAACGTCGACGCCTAGCGAAAAAAAGAAGCGTCCTCGCAAAGCACTCTATATTACAGCGGCTTGTTTATTAGTGGCAGCTGGTGGCGGTTGGGCGTATTACTATCAACAGCAGCAACAAGAAACTGCCCGAGAAACGCAACTGGCGCAAGAAAACCGTACACTCGATCAAATTGAAAATGAGCTGAATGATTTTTACACAAATGATGAACGAGTGTTCATTAAAAACGACAAAACATCAGAACAGCTGACGGCTGTGACGAATCAGTTGGCAGAGTTTCAAGACCATGAACGGTACGATGCCTTGTCACAAGAAGCTGCGACGATCGCTGACAAACTAGCAACTTTGACCGAGATCAACAGCTATTTTAGCAGTCCTGCCGTTGTGGAAGATCAATTGGAAGAAGTCTCATTGAAAGAAGCGGCTGCCGTCACAATGGCGAAGCGTGAGAACGGGGATGCCTTTGATGAGTTGATCAATCAAGCCATCGACATGGGACAAAAAGAGTTCAGTGCGATCGAGGAAGTTCAAAATGCGGTGAAGAGCATGGTGGCTTTAAGTGGTGATGGTGAAGCACCTGCAAGTGTCACCCGCGAGAACTACAATGCCTTGATGAAAAAAGTCCAAGCTTTGCCGATCGATTCACTGGTTGAAAGTCTTACGACGGAACTACGTAAAGTCGATACTGCCTTGACGAAGCGTGAAACAGCTACCCAACAAGCAGCGGCACAACAACAAGCGGCCCAAGAAGCAGCACAAGCGGCGGCTTCTGAGAACAACGCTTCCGCTTCAAGCGGCGGTTCTACAAGCACTGCGACGCCTGCACAAAGCACGTCTGAAGAAGAGTATGTGCTTTCGCCAAATACGCCAACAAATACCAATAATCAGCCAATTATTCCAGCCCGTCAAAGTGATTTGAATGATGTAAACAATAGCGCTTGGGTGTGGGCAGATGGTGTCCAAGAAAAAATCATTGCCACAGCGATTGCCCGTGGTTACGTGGTTGATGGTGGTTATACTTTTGAACGCGTGCGGATCGTCAACGGCGAAGGCTATTACAATTTTTATGCGACAAATGCCCAAGGCAGCTTGCTTAAAGGAACGGATGATTCAGCGTTCCCGCTATACTTATTTACGGTAAACGCCAAAACTGGCTATTTCAGAGGCAATGGGAACGATCACACCGTTCGCTAAGTCTCATGAGTCACTAGAAAACTTTCAGAGTTATTACATGCACATGTGAAAAACACTTGTTTCCCCTCCCTGTTTTCGATATGATGAAAGATAATCGTTCAAATAGGGAGGGGTTTTTGTGCAGAAAATAGAAAGATATGATCGCTTTGAAGATGGGGTCATTGCTTGTGTACCAACGATTCTTGGGTACTTAGGGATTGGTTTTGCGATGGGGGTCGTAGGAAAAGGTGTTGGGTTGTCGATTCTTGAAATTATTTTAATGTCTATTATTGTCTATGCAGGCAGTGCTCAATTTATTATTTGTGCATTACTCGCGATTCAAGCACCTTTCATGACGATCGTCGCAACTGTCTTTTTAGTGAATTTACGACATTTCTTAATGAGCTTATCAGTGGCTTCCTATTTTAAAAAGACTCCGTTGCTTTCTGCTATTGGGATTGGGACGCTTTTGACTGATGAGTCCTATGGCGTTTTGACGACGGCACTGCAACAAGACAAACCAGTCACAGCGAAATGGACCCATGGGTTGAACGTGATGGCGTATTTGAGTTGGATCTTCGCAACCTTTTTGGGCGGACTATTAGGCTCGTTTATTCCAGATCCAGAAGCGTTAGGCTTAGATTTTGCCTTGGTAGCCATGTTTGTTGGTCTTTTTTTATTTCAAGTAGAGCGACCCCTCAAGAAGAAAACCCAGCAAACGCTCTTCGTACTCGGGGCAGTTGTGGGGACATTGATTTTATTTATGCGTTTTTCTACTGCTGAGATCGCGGTAATTGCTGCGACCTTGGCAGGATGTTTGGTTGGGACGGTGACACATCATGACTAATTTTGTTATACTAATGCTAGCATGTGGGTTGGTTACTTGGATTCCGCGGATCGTTCCTTTTTTATTTTCTAAAAAGCTCGTATTTCCAAAACCTTTCACCATCTTTTTGAGTTACTTGCCGTTGTGTATTTTGGCGGCATTGTTGGTTCAAAATTTGCTGATCTTTCGAGAAGGGCAATTTCCCATCTTGAAAGTCAAAGAAACTGTTGCCTGTATCCCAGCATTGTTGGTGGGGTATTATACAAAAGATTTGATGAAGATCGTTATCACAGGCGTTATTGCTATGGCACTGCTGCGTTTCTTTTTCTAGCAACGGGCAGTTTTTATGAAGAAGGAGAGAATAGATGAAAGACTTATTAGCATCCGTATTTAGCGGATTGATCATTGATGAAAATGAACAGAATTATTTTGTTCAAAAAGGCGGGGTTACCTTCCGACTAGCCAAGGAAGAAGGCGAACATCATTTAGGTGAAGCCGTCGAAGGGTTTGGCTATCAAAACCAAAAGCAAGAAAATGTGCTCACTACGAATATTCCGAAAAGCCGCAAAGGGCATTATGCCTTTGGTACAGTCACAGGAAGCCGTCGCGACTTAGGCGTTTTCGTCGATATCGGTTTAAAAGACAAGGATATGGTGGTTTCATTAGATGAATTGCCAACAATGCGGGAACTTTGGCCCAAAAAAGGCGACCGTTTGATGGTCAGCTTGCGCGTCGATGACAAAGAGCGTATATGGGCTTCGTTAGCAGATGAGAAAATCTTCAAGGCACTGAGTAAAAATGGTACGGAACAGATGAAGAATCAAGATGTTACAGGTACCGTGTATCGCTTAAAACTAGCGGGAACCTACTTATTGACGGATGATTTTTATATTGGCTTCGTCCACCCATCAGAGCGCTATCAAGAGCCGCGTCTTGGGGAAGTTGTCAAAGGACGAGTGATTGGGGTTCGTCCAGATGGGGTCTTGAACCTTTCGTTGAAACCAAGAGCTCACGAGGCGATTTCAAATGATGCCGCCATGGTCCTAACCTTTTTAGAACGAGCACCAGAAAATAAAATTCCTTTTACCGATAAATCAGCACCAGAAGAGATTTTACAAACGTTTGGTATTAGTAAAGGCCAATTTAAACGGGCGTTAGGAACCTTGATGAAACAGCGTTTGATTGAGCAAAAAGATGGCTTTACGATTCTTGTTAAAAAACCTAATTGAGAATACTTGTTTCTTTTGCTGTTCTAATTTATAATGATTACAATGTTTGTCTTGAGTGATTCTCACTCAAATTAGAATCGTTATAAATTAGCGGCATACGGAGGCAACTATGAACACAACAGCAGCGTTAAAAAAGACCAAGAAACAATTGCACGAGTCGGGGTTCAAATTAACTCCTCAGCGAGAAGCGACGTTGTTGGTCTTATTAGAAAATGAGAAAGATCATTTATCCGCCGAAGAGATTTTCTTCTTTGTGCGCAAAAAAAATTCTGAGATTGGCTTAGCAACCGTCTATCGAACATTGGAGATTTTGACGGATTTGAAAATCGTCGATAAAGTCAGCTTTAATGACGGTGTCGCTCGTTATGACCTACGTAAAGAAGGCGCCAAACATTTCCATCATCATTTGTTGTGTTTGGAATGCGGCAATATTGAAGAGGTTGAAGAGGATCTGTTGGGCAGTGTCGAAGAGATCGTCGAACAAAAGTACCATTTTTTAGTAAAGGATCATCGGTTGACATTTCATGGTGTCTGCCAAAAATGCCAAAACAAAGCCTAGTGTCTGTAGCTGGGCAATTTGAAAAGATTTTGTTATCACCCGAATGATAGTCAGATGGTTTCAATAGGAAGAGTGTCCTTTTTTCCGATTTGAAAGAAACCAAAAAATCTGCTATGATTCGGGTGTTTCCTTGGGAAAAAGATACGGGTAAATGCCTCTTTTTTGTTGGCAAGCTACTATCTAAACGAGCCAGAATTTGATATGATAAAAAAGCTGAAAGTAGAGGAAGCCCCATGAACGAACAAATTATTGATTATCTTCATTATTTGACCATTGAGCGCGGGCTATCCCAAAATACCCGTGCCAGCTACCAGCGGGATCTGCAACAGTATCTTGCGTTTTTACAAAAAAAACAAGTGACGCAGTGGCAACAGATTGACCGAGTGATCGTTTTGTCTTTTTTGCAAAGTTTGCAAGAGGCGGGAAAATCCTCGGCAACCGTGATTCGGATGGTTTCCAGTTTGCGAAGATTCCATCAATATTTGCGTCAAGAACGGTTGACAGATCATGATCCGATGCAGCATATTGATTCGCCGAAAAAACAGCAGAAGCTACCTGACACTTTGAGTTTGCAGGAAGTGGAGCGCTTGATCGAAACACCAGATACTCGAGCGGTGTTGGGCATTCGCGATCGAGCGATTTTGGAAGTGATGTATGCGACAGGTTTGCGCGTCAGCGAGTTGATCGGTTTGAAATTGAATGATTTGCATTTAAGTATGGGCTTGTTGCAAACAACCGGGAAAGGCGACAAAGAACGGATCGTCCCATTAGGGGATTTAGCGATTCAATGGATCGAAACGTATCTCAGCGATGCACGTCCGTATTTGACGAGAAAAACACCGGATGAAAGCCACCTGTTTGTAAACAACCATGGCACGCAGCTGTCTCGTCAAGGAATCTGGAAAAATTTAAAAGCCTTGGTTCGACAAGCTGGGATCACCAAAAATGTGACTCCCCATACGTTGCGCCATAGTTTTGCGACTCATCTATTAGAAAACGGCGCAGATCTGCGAACGGTTCAAGAGCTGTTAGGACACGCAGATATCTCGACCACTCAGATTTACACGCATATAACGAAGAAACGGATGACGGAAGTGTACAAGCAGCACTTTCCGCGCGCCTAGAAATCGAGGATGGAATGGAAGAAATCAAAATAAAATTAGCTGTCTTTGAAGGACCGTTGGATTTGCTGCTTCATTTGATCAAAAAACTGGAAATCGATGTTTATGACATTCCAGTTGCAACCATCACCGAACAATACATGCAGTATATCCATGCCATGAAAATTTTAGAATTAGAAGTCGCTGGTGAATATTTAGTCATGGCGGCAACTCTGATGGCGATCAAAAGCCAGATGCTGTTACCGAAACAAGAGCTGATTGCTGAAGTGGAAGAGTACGAAGAAGATCCACGGGATATGCTGGTGGCACAGCTGCTAGAATACCGCAAATTTAAGTATGCAGCCGAGCAGCTTTCCGAAAAAGCGGAAGAGCGAAGTTTGTATTATACGAAAGATCCGATGGATGTCGATGAATACAAAGAGGAAGAAGATCAGTTAAGAGCCAATCAATTCAATACGATCGATCTCTTTTTGGCTTTTCAAAAAATGATCGAGAAAAAGAAAAATCGCCAAGTACTAGAAACCAAAATTTCTCCTGATGAAAGCACCATCGATGAAAAGATGGCGGCGATTCAGCTGGAGATGCAACATGTCAGTGCCAAAAAAGGCCGCAGCTTTGATTCGTTTTTTACGACCTACAATAAAACAGAAGTTGTGGTAACTTTTATGGCACTATTAGAATTAATGAAAAAAGGAACGATTCGAGTAGAGCAAACAGACAATTATGCGTCGATTCTGCTCTATCCAACAGGTAAAGAAGATGAGTAAATATAGTGAATTAGAAGCGATCTTATTCGTCGTCGGTGATGAGGGGATCGGACTTGAAGAATTGAGTTACTTAGTCAAAAGCAATACTGCCAGTGTCTATCAGCATTTGCAGGAACTAAATCAGCAATATGAAGAAAATGAACATACTGCGTTGCATATTCTTGAAGTGGGCAATCATTTCATTTTGACCACCAAGAAACAATTTGCCCCTTTATTGAAGAAATATGCTGAATCACCGATGGGCAGCTCGTTGTCTCAGGCCGCTTTAGAAACGTTGTCGATCATTGCTTACAAGCAGCCGATCACTCGGATGGAAGTAGAAGAGATCCGCGGCGTCCAATCTAGCGGATCGGTTCAAAAATTGGTGGCAAAACGACTGATTGAAGAAAAAGGCCGCGTTGACGGACCAGGACGAGCGATCCTATATGGTACGACGGAATACTTTATGGATTATTTTGGCTTAAAAAGTTTGGCTGAATTACCCGATATCCAATCCATGGAAGATGAACTTGAAGAAGATGCACCGTTTGATCTTTTTTACGACCGCTACAAACAAGCAGAAACAGAAGGAGAATGAAGATGGAACGTTTGCAAAAAGTGATTGCCCATGCTGGCATCACCTCAAGAAGAAAAGCTGAAGGATTGATAACTGAAGGCCGAGTGCGTGTCAACGGGCAAGTGATCAAAGAATTAGGGGTCCAAGTTAGCTCAAAAGATGTTGTTGAAGTCGATGGTGTACCAATCGAACAAGAACAACACGTCTATTATCTATTCTACAAACCTCGTGGTGTGATCTCAGCTGTAACGGATGATAAAAAGCGCAAAGTCGTTTTGGATTATTTTGCTGAAGTCCCTGAACGGGTGTATCCAGTCGGCCGCTTGGACTATGATACCTCCGGTTTGCTGCTACTGACAAATGATGGGGAATTATCACAGACACTGATGCATCCAAAACACGAAGTCGAAAAAGTGTATGTTGCCAAGGTCAAAGGCATTGCGGATAAAAAGCAACTGCTCCCATTGACAAAAGGAATTCGGATCGAAGGGCGTAAGACCGCGCCTGCTCGCTTTGAAATCTTATCGACAGACCAAACGGCACAATCTAGTATTGTGCAATTGACGATCCACGAAGGTCGCAATCATCAAGTCAAAAACATGCTAAAAGCAGTTGGTTTGCCTGTGCAAAAACTAAAACGGGAAAACTATGGTCCGTTAGATTTAAAAGGTCTTCGTCCAGGGGAATACCGAGAGTTGTCGAAGAAAGAAGTCAGCCAGCTGAAAAACAGTGCAAAATAGTTGAAAAGTATCTGAAAACGTAACTATTGTTAATTTTTAGATTTTGTGTATAATAGAACATGTAATAAATAGAATAAAGGTTCGTCTTCAGGGGCAGGGTGCAATTCCCGACCGGTGGTTATAGTCCACGACCTATTTCTTCGGAAATAGCTGAATCGGTGAAATTCCGATACCGACAGTACAGTCTGGATAAAGAAGATAGAGCGTATTTGATTTGCTTATGGCTATTTCGAATGCCCTCTTTTTTCCCTGTGGAAAAAAAGAGGGCATTTTTTGTCTGGCGCCGACAAGAAAGCCGAGGAAATTTAATAGGTTCGTTTGAAGAGGAATCCTGAACTTAGGAGGATTTATACTGATGAACAACAAAACAAGAAAAATGGTGACGATCGCCATGTGTGCTGCTATGGGAACAATTTTGCAATTTATCGCTTTTCCAATTTTTCCGGCATTCAGCTTTTTAAAGATCGATTTTAGTGATATTCCCGTGATGATCATGATGTTTTTATTTGGTCCTTGGAGTGGGGTAGTGACTGCCTTCATTCGTTCGGTCCTGCATTTGTTCTTATCTGGTTTTTCACCTGCTGATATGGTGGGAGATACGGCAAGCTTTTTAGCATCATGTGCCTTTACTTTGCCAATGTACTACTTTTTCCGCAAAGGTATCCACACCAAAAACAAAATGGTTGGTGTCATCAGCGGTATCTTGTCGGTAACGATTTTTATGAGTGTGGCGAACCTATTTGTGATCACACCGCTTTATCTACGCTTTTTCGGGGTCACAGCCGATCAATTTTTAGGAATGTCTTTGCCGCAATATGTGGCGATCGGGATCTTACCTTTCAATTTGGTCAAAGGCGCAATCGTCAGTGCCGTCTTTTTAGCACTTCACGCCAAACTGCTGCCATGGTTGGCTCGTAAGCAGCCTCATCATTCTGCTATAGGAAAATAAAAAAATGAGCCGACTTGCTGTTGCAGATGAAAGGTCTGTCAATGGCAAGTCGGCTTTTTTTATTTTTCCATGATAATCGCACGGGTAGGGCATTTGCGATAAGCAGTTTTGACTTTTTCTTGTTGGTCTTGTATGATAAACTGTTGCCGAGCATTCGGTTCTTGGGCAAATAAAACGATCCCGTCTTCATCATAATCGAAGATCTCGGGGGCATAGATCGCACATAGGCCACAAGCAATGCAGCGCTCAGGAATAATTTTACAGCGTTGTGACATTTTTTAGTCCTTTCTGGAGGGGAAATATGGATTCTTTTATTTTAGCGCTGTTTTCTGATAATGACAAGCTGCGCCCATCGACACTTTATCAAATTCTCATTGGTAAGCGTACTAGCTCTGTCTTGAGTTATGCCTTTTTTTATGATCGCTTAGGTCTCTTTCAAGCGTTGCCCCAGTTCAATGAGAAAGCGTATCAACAGACGCTCGCGGACTTGATCCAACGAGGGGCTCTAAGTCGAGATTCAGATGGTCTGCTGCTCAAAACGACCGCTATAAACAGCCAGCAGCCAGGTGAACGATTGTTGCGGTATGCGAATTACTTTCGTTATGGACGAACGACGGAGGAGGCTTGGCGTTTTGTTCGGCTGCTGGTTCAAGCAGCTGCGTATCAAGGCGTGACCAATCAGTATATTCCCGTTGAAAACACGCCACTCTATACAGAACCTGTCCGTCAGCTGATCCGTCACGATCCTGACATCAAAAAGTGCCTGTATCAAGAGCTATCAGCAATTTTTGACCAGCTTCCCGCAGAAGTGGCAGATTTTTTAGCGGGCACCTTATCGGGTCCAGATATTCTAGGGCAGGCGTTTTTTCAGCTTTTACCAGAAAATGTTCAAAGTAAGCCTTGGGACACTCTTTATGTAGGAGCTTCGATCCATCAATTTTTAACCTTGATCGAAAAAACGCCCCTGACGATCCTGTTTCGAGGATTGTCGCCTTTTCTAAAGAGAAATTTAAACCAAAGCATGGTGGAAAGCCGAGCATTGTTTTTGCGAGGCGATTCTGTCGAGCAGATTATGGAAAAAAGAAGGATCAAACGAGGAACTGTTAATGATCATTTGATTGAGTGGGCATTGCTTGATCCAACGTTTCCTTTTCAGCGCTTTGATACAGCGTTGTTGAAAAAGCTGCCAGAAGCTTCTTGGAAAAATAGCTATCAAGAATTACAGGCGATTCTTACGACTGATTTTTTGACGATTCGTTTGTTACAGATTGCTCAGAAGCGGGGGATTCGATGTTAGAAGATGCACTGAATCAGTATTTTGGTTTCAAAACATTCCGCCAAGGACAAAAAGAAGTCATCGAAAGTGTTTTAGCACAGCAAGATACGTTAGCGATTCTGCCTACTGGGAATGGCAAAAGTCTGTGCTATCAGCTGCCAGGGTACCTAGTAGACGGGATCGTGATCATTATCTCGCCGTTAGTCTCTTTGATGGAAGATCAAGTCTACGGCTTACAAAAGCAAGGGGAAAAACACGCGATTGCGTTTAATAGTCAATTGGACCTTGCTGATCGCCAGTATGTGATGCAGCATTTGCAGAAGTACAAGTTTTTGTTTTTAAGTCCAGAAATGATCGTACAAGAAGCTGTTTTGCATCAATTGGAACAGGTTAAGATCGCCATGCTCGTGGTGGATGAAGCCCATTGTGTTTCGCAATGGGGCATTGATTTTCGACCAGAGTACTTGCAGCTTGGTGAAGTAAAGAAACGCTTGAAGGCACCTGTTACGTTAGCCTTGACGGCTACAGCAACAGCACAAGTGGAAGCAGACATACGGCAAGTATTATTAGCAAAGAACGCCAATGTCTACCGTTATTCGATGAACCGCAGCAATATCGGCTTGTTCGTAGAGCAAACGACAGACAAAGATGCGGCATTAGCAGACTATCTCAGCCGTTTGGGTGGGTCAGGGATCATTTACTGTTCGACAAGAAGCAAAGTCGAAGAAGTCTATAACAAACTGCGTCAGCGCTATTTGGTAGGCTATTATCATGGTGGTCTCGCGAGTGATCAAAGAAAATCCCTGCAACAGCAGTTTTCTCAGAATAAATTAAAATTACTCGTTGCTACCAATGCGTTTGGGATGGGGATCAATAAGGAAGATATTCGCTTTGTGATCCATTATGATCTACCTGATTCATTAGAGAATTACAGTCAAGAAATCGGGCGAGCTGGTCGTGACGGCAAACAAAGCAATGCGATTTTGCTTTATCAGGAACATGATGAGCAGATCCATTACTTCTTTCAGCGAGAAAACAAAGAAGAACGCCTTGCTTTAGAACGAATGGTTCAGGAGAAGAGGAAAGAACCCTTGACACCGTTGCAAGAAAAGTGGCAGCAAAAAATGAAAGAGTTGGGAACTTCCTTTTGGCTGGAAACATTAAAACGCAATGAACAGCAAAAACAAGAACAATTACAGAAAATGTTGGCTTATATTCATTTTACAGGTTGTCGCCGACAATTTTTACTGGCGCATTTCGGAGAGGAAGCCCAGGAGAATCCTTATTGTTGCGACAATGACGGGATCGAAATAGCGGGTGAAGAACAGCTGCCCGAGAAAAAGGAAGCCCATCATTGGCAGGAACGTTTAATAAAAATTTTTAAAGATATAAATTGAATCGTATTTTGTAGGACAGTTTTTATTTACCTATGGTATAATACATCGGAAGGAAACTAGGAGGGAATACGAGTGAGCAAGAAAGACAATGACTACAATTCAGAAAATCAAGAACCGTGGGAACAACCAATCTATGATACAGAATACGATGATTCTGCATCAAGATCCCAACAAAGAAAACAAAAGCGTGGGAATTCACTCTTTTTGACGATCGTTTTAGTTTTGCTTTTCTTGATCGTGGCAATTCCGGTTGGTGCCGGTATTTGGGTATTGAACCATAACAATGATGCCCCAACCACAGCAAGTTCGAGCAGTACTGTAGAAAGTACGACAGAGTCTTCAACAACCGAATCATCAACGACGGAATCATCCACTACGGAATCGACAAGTGAAACGAGTTCGTCAACAAGTGAATCAAGTTCTTCTAGCAGTTTTTCTGCGCCAGCTTCATCAACACCTTCAAGCAGTGAGCCGGCACAAGAACAAAACAATGCTGGACAAGATACTACCCAAAATAACCAAGGGCAAGGCGCTGCTGGTAATGAACAGTATACCACTGTGCAAGCAGGTGAAGGTCCTGAACAAGTGGCAGCTCGTACAGGTATCTCAGTTGAAACCCTATATCAATTAAATGGGATTGATCCGAACAACTACATGCTTTACCCTGGCGACACGTTAAGAGTTAAATAAAAAACCGCTTTGGCGGTTTTTTTTCTTGAAAGAGAGAAGCCAAGGTGGACGATAAGCAGAAACGATGAAGGAATACACATCGTTGGGAAACGAGGAGTAAGAAAAATGAAAAAAATCAACATCGCTATTGATGGTCCTGCGTCATCTGGGAAAAGCACAGTGGCAAAAATCATCGCGAATGACCTGGGATTTATTTATACGGATACCGGTGCCATGTATCGAAGCATCACGTATTTAGCTTTAAAAACGGGCTGTTCACTTGAAGATGAAGCGGCGATCGCTGCTTTGATCGATCAATACCCCATCACTTTTGAACCGACTGAACACGGTCAAGAGGTCTTTGCGGGAGGAGAGCAAGTCACAGAAGCGATCCGTCAGCCAGAAGTAACCAACGCAGTTTCGAAGGTGTCGGCATACCCTGCGATCCGCGAAAAACTCGTCCAACAACAGCAGATGATCGCTAAAGATGGCGGTGTCGTGATGGATGGCCGCGATATTGGTACGGCGGTTTTACCACAAGCAGAAGTCAAAATTTTTTTGGTAGCAAGTGTGGAAGAACGCGCACAGCGCCGTTTTAAAGAAAATCAGCAAAAAGGGATCAAAACCGATTATGGGACGTTGAAAGAAGAGATCCAGCAAAGAGATTATCTGGATTCTCACAGAGAAGTCTCCCCTTTGAAACAAGCGGAGGATGCGGTTCGAATCGATACGTCTGGTTTAACGATCGAGCAAGTCGTCGAAGCAATCAAAAAAACCATCAAAGAAAAAATTGATTAACAAAAACAATGGGTGAACAATGGGTGTTCCCCATTGTTTTTTTATTTTTCGAAACCAAAAGATGAAAGTGAGTAAGAAAACAGAGGTGAAAAGACTTTTTTAACGAAAAAACCGTAGTTTTTTAGGAAAATAAGAGAAATCGCTTTATTTTTTTTTCATTCTATTTTAAACTAAAAGATGTAGTGCAATTATTGCAGAATTGTTGGTTAGGAGGACATGAGAGATGACAGAATTTGAAAATAATCAGGTTGAGAGTGGAAATGAATCAATGGAAGCCGCTTTAGACAATTTCCAAGAAGTAAAAGTTGGAGATATCGTTAAAGGTGAGGTATTGGCCATTGAGGATAAACAAGCGATCGTAGGGATCGAAGGCGCCGGCGTTGAAGGCGTTGTTCCTGCAAAAGAATTATCAACTTTACCTGTTGAAGACATCAACGAAGCAGTCAAAGTTGGGGATGTCTTAGAATTGGTTGTGATTTCAGCAATTGGTAAAGACAAAGAAAACGGCAGCTATCTCCTTTCTAAACGTCGCTTAGACGCGAAAAAAGTTTGGGAAGATATCGAAAAAGATTTCCAAGAAGGAAAAATCATTGAAGCACCAGTCACCAACGTCGTTAAGGGCGGGTTAGTGGTTGATGTAGGTGTTCGTGGGTTTGTCCCAGCATCAATGGTCGAAGACCATTTTGTTGCGGATTTCGAAGATTACAAAGGGAAAACATTGACCTTCAAAATCGTTGAGATCGAGCCTTCAGAAAACCGTTTGATCCTTTCTCATAAAGCAGTTGTCGAAGCAGAAAAAGCAAAACAAAAAGAAGCTTTATTAGCTGATTTATATGAAGGACAAGAAGTAGAAGGAAAAGTAGCGCGTTTGACCGACTTTGGTGCCTTCGTAGACCTTGGCGGCATCGATGGACTTGTCCATGTCTCTGAAATTTCTCATGGACATGTTGGCAAACCGAGTGATGTTTTATCTGTTGGCGATACCGTCAATGTGCGTATCTTATCTGTTGATGCAGACAAAGAACGTGTGTCACTTTCGATCAAAGACACATTGCCTGGACCTTGGACCAATATTGAAGAGCAAGCGGCTGTTGGCAGTGTCTTGACGGGGACTGTTAAACGCTTGACAAGCTTCGGTGCGTTTGTGGAAGTCTTCCCAGGTGTTGAAGGGCTGATCCATATTTCACAAATCTCCCATAAACACATTGCGACACCACATGAAGTCTTACAAGAAGGTGATGAAGTGCAAGTGAAAGTGCTTGAAGTGAACCCTTCAGAACACCGAATCGCATTAAGTATCAAAGCATTAGAAAAAGCCGAAAACACCAATGAAACACAAGAGGTTTCAGAGGATGATTATCAATTGCCAGAAGAATCAACTGGTTTTACTATGGGTGATATCTTAGGCGATGCCTTAAAAGACAGCGACGAAGAGTAATTGTATGCCATCAGCTTATAACGATTCGATGTTTGAATTTGTTATAAGCTGGTTTTTTGTTTGTCAGGAAAGCTTGCAACTTTCCATGGCTTTAGGTAAACTAAGTAAGATTGAATACAAGAAGCAGCGTACAAGGACTGCTTTTTTAAATGGAGGGTAAAAAATGTCAAATCCAACAATAGCGATCGTTGGACGTCCGAATGTGGGGAAATCGACCATTTTCAACCGGATAGCTGGAGAACGAATTTCGATCGTTGAGGATACTCCAGGAGTGACCAGAGATCGTATTTATGCCACTGGTGAATGGCTAGGCCGTGAGTTTAGCGTGATCGATACAGGTGGGATCGATTTAAGTGATGAGCCGTTTATGGATCAAATCAAGCATCAAGCAGAAATCGCCATCGATGAAGCAGATGTCATTGTTTTTATTACGAGTGCTCGTGAAGGAGTAACCGATGCTGATGAGCTTGTGGCTCGTTTGCTGTACAAAAGCAATAAACCCGTGATTTTAGCCGTCAACAAAGTTGATAATCCCGAGATGCGTACCGACATCTATGAATTTTATGGTTTGGGTCTAGGCGATCCATACCCAATCTCAGGAAGTCATGGATTAGGGATCGGGGATGTCCTTGATGAAGCTGTCAAACACTTCACCAATGAAGCAGAAGAAGAAGATGATTCCATCATCAAGTTTAGTTTGATTGGTCGACCAAATGTCGGTAAATCCTCTTTGATCAATGCAATTCTTGGGGAAGAGCGAGTGATCGTTTCTGATATCGAAGGAACGACTCGTGATGCGATCGATACCCATTTTACCAGCGAAAGCGGTCAAGAATTTACCATGATTGATACGGCAGGGATGCGTAAAAAAGGGAAGGTCTACGAGTCTACTGAAAAATACAGTGTGATGCGGGCGATGCGGGCCATTGAACGCTCAGACGTCGTCTTGATGGTCTTGAACGCCGAAGAAGGGATTCGCGAGCAAGACAAACGGATCGCTGGCTATGCCCATGAAGCAGGCCGTGGAATCATTATTGTTGTCAATAAATGGGATACATTGAAAAAAGAAACGAATACGATGCGTGATTTTGAAGAAGAAATCAGAGATGAATTCCAATATTTGGATTACGCGCCAATCATTTTTGTTTCCGCAGTGACGAAACAGCGCTTGAATAAGCTGCCGCAATTGATTGAAGAAGTCAGCATGAATCAAAACATGCGTATTCCATCTGCGTTGTTGAATGACGTCATTATGGACGCTGTGGCGATCAACCCAACCCCAACAGACAAAGGCAAACGTTTGAAGATTTTTTATGCGACGCAAGTAGCTGTCAAACCGCCAACTTTTGTTATTTTTGTCAACGAAGAAGAACTGATGCATTTCTCTTATGCACGTTTCTTAGAAAATCAAATCCGCAAGGCATTCACTTTTGAAGGAACGCCGATTCGGATCATTCCTCGCAGAAGAAAATAGAGATTTTATCATACTTTGTTTCTTTTTACAAAGAAATCTGTCCTTTTCTAGAAAAATGGGAAAAAACCAAAAAAAAACCCCCTAAAAACGTTAAAATCCTTGATATTACAAGGTTCTTATGATAACGTTATATCAGAATATTGATGGTAATCAATATTTGACAAAAACCTTGGACCACTCAAGATTTTTGTTGATGCATGACATCAAAAAAAATATCAGGAGGTGAAACCATCCATGGCAAATAAAGCAGAATTAATCGAAAAAGTTGCAGCAGCTACTGACTTAACTAAGAAAGACGCAACTGCAGCAGTAGACGCTGTATTCTCAACAATTCAAGACGCTTTAGCTAACGGTGAAAAAGTTCAATTGATCGGCTTTGGTAACTTTGAAGTTCGTTCTCGTGCAGAACGCAAAGGACGCAACCCACAAACTGGTGAAGAAATCAAGATCCCTGCTAGCAAAGTACCTGCATTCAAACCAGGTAAAGCTCTTAAAGACGCAGTGAAATAATTGAGTCTTGTAGAAACCCTTGAGTAATCAAGGGTTTTTTCTTTTGTCTAACTAGGAACTGCCACCATGCAGGCGGATCGAATGGGAAAAGAAACGGTTATTATTGTCAGAAAATTCAAAAATATTTTTTGTTTTTCTTTTGATCTAAAAAAAACAAGGGTTGCGGGCACACCCTAAATTCTCAAGCAAGAATAAAGGTGATTTAAAAGTCATTTTTATCAAAAGAAGCAAGCGATTAAATGACATCTAATGTGAGGAAGGGTTCCTTGAAATTGTCATTATTGAAAAAAAATTCAGAAAATTCGTTGACAAGTGTTTTTGCAAAGGGTATATTGGTAAACAATTACAAGAACGTTACTATTTCTAATGAAGGAGCCATTTTCTATGCGCAATTTTAATCAATATTTATTAGTCATTATTATTGATACCAGGACTTAGAACACGGAAGCAAAAATTATCCGTTTGTTTGAGTCCTATTTGCGTAAGTAAAATGGGATTCTGGCAAAGCATCCCAGTTTTTTATAACCGGGATGCTTTTTTTTATTCCAAAATGCAGGAGATGATGAGTGTGAGAAGTGATCAGATTAAAAAAGGGATCGATGCAGCGCCAGCTAGGAGTCTGCTCTATGCCACAGGACAAGTAAAAAATATCCATGACATGAACAAGCCATTTATTGCGATATGTAATTCCTATATCGATATTGTGCCTGGACATGTGCATTTACGGGAGTTAGCAGATATCGCTAAGGAAGCGATTCGTGAAGCTGGCGGCATCCCTTTTGAGTTCAATACGATCGGTGTGGATGATGGCATTGCGATGGGCCATATTGGCATGCGTTATTCGCTACCCAGCCGAGAATTGATCGCTGATTCCGCAGAAACCGTGATCAATGCTCACTGGTTTGACGGCGTATTTTATATCCCGAATTGCGACAAGATCACTCCTGGCATGATTTTAGCAGCGATGCGGACGAACGTACCGGGGATCTTTTGTTCTGGCGGTCCGATGAAAGCCGGTATTGATCCACGGGGCCACCAGATAACCTTGTCTTCCATGTTTGAAGCCGTGGGGACTTACAAGACTGGCAACATGACGAAAGAAGACTTTGAATTTATGGAGCAAAATGCCTGTCCGACTTGCGGTTCCTGTGCAGGGATGTTTACTGCCAATTCAATGAACTGTCTCTTAGAGATCTTAGGATTGGCAATGCCAGGCAATGGTACGATTCTTGCCGTGTCTGAAGAACGACGAGAACTAGTTAGACAAGCCGCCTTTAAGTTGATGGATCTTGTTGAAAAACAAGTGAAACCTCGAGACATCGTGACCAAAGAAGCTATTGATGATGCCTTCGCTTTAGACATGGCGATGGGGGGTTCCACCAACACAGTGCTGCATACCTTAGCGATCGCCAATGAAGCTGAGATCGATTATGACTTAAGACGGGTCAATGAAATCGCTAAAAGAGTGCCTTATCTCTCAAAAATCGCGCCATCATCAGCCTATTCGATGCACGATGTTCATGAAGCTGGCGGCGTTTCGGCAATCATAAGGGAGCTTTGTGATATCGAGGGAGCGATTCATCCTGATCGACCGACTGTCACAGGCAAGACGTTACGAGAAAATGTCGCTGAAGCGAAGATCCACAACGAAGAAGTTATTCATCCCAAAGAAAACCCGTATAGTCCTGTGGGTGGTCTATCGATCTTGTACGGTAATATCGCCCCAGAAGGCAGTGTCATCAAGGTCGGTGGGGTCGATCCAAGTGTCCAAGTGTTCAAAGGCAAAGCGATCTGTTTTGATTCACATGATGAAGCAGTTGCTGCCATCGACAATCATACCGTACAAAAAGGACATGTTGTAGTGATCCGCTATGAGGGACCAAAAGGAGGACCAGGTATGCCAGAAATGTTGGCGCCTACCTCAAGTATCGTTGGACGTGGGTTAGGCAAAGATGTCGCCTTGATCACCGATGGCCGCTTTTCAGGAGCGACCCGAGGAATCGCCGTGGGCCATATTTCGCCAGAAGCCGCTGCAGGGGGTCCATTAGGCCTTGTCAACGATGGCGATGAAATCATTATAGATTTACCAAATCGAACGCTGAATCTGCAAGTATCCGATGAAGAGCTTGCCCAGCGTGCACAAGAACGACCGAAGTTTCGTTCAAAAGTGAAAAAAGGATGGCTTGCACGTTATACCGCTTTAGTGACTTCTGCCAATACGGGCGGGATTATGCGAGTACCTGATGAGGAGGAGTAGCAATGGAAAATATCGAGTATCAAGCATCGCATCTAAGGACTGGCGCACAAGTATTAGTGGACAGCTTACAAGAGCAAGGCGTCGAAATGATCTTTGGCTATCCGGGCGGCGCCGTCCTGCCGTTATATGATCAATTATATGATGCAGCGATTCCGAATATTTTGACGCGTCACGAGCAAGGCGCGATCCACGCCGCTGAAGGCTATGCCAAAGCTACTGGCAATGTTGGGGTCGTTTTAGTGACGAGCGGACCAGGTGCTACAAATGTCGTCACGGGCATTGCCGATGCTATGAGTGATTCCGTACCATTGGTAGTTATCACGGGACAAGTGGCGGTACCAGGAATTGGCAAAGATGCCTTCCAAGAGGCGGATATTCTGGGTATCACGTTGCCGATCACGAAGCACAACTACCAAGTCCGCTGTGTCGATGAGCTGCCAAAAGTGATCGCTGAAGCCTTTCATATCGCTTCCACAGGGCGAAAAGGACCGGTTGTCATCGACCTTCCGAAAGATATTACCTTACAAGAAACCGCTGAAACCTGCTCGTTGCCAATCACAAGGAAAAGCTATCAACCAACGGCAGAGCCTTCCCGTCTGCAAATCGAAAAACTGATGCAAGTCTTGGAAAAAGCTCAGCGACCAGTGGTATTGGCGGGTGCAGGCGTGATCGCTGCCGAAGCTGCGGCTGAACTAAATGCATTTATTGCCAAGTACAAGTTGCCGACAGTGACAACGTTGCTTGGCTTAGGCTTACTGCCAAGTGATCATCAATTTTTCTTAGGCATGGGCGGTATGCATGGCACCTATGCGGCGAACATGGCTTTATCAGAAGCCGATTTGATTATCAATATCGGCTCTCGCTTCGATGATCGCTTAGCAACGGCCGGCAGTCAGTTCGGCAAGCAGGCCATCGTTGCTCATATCGATATTGACCCAGTGGAGATCGGCAAGATCGTAGAAACAAAGATCCCAATCGTCGGCGATGCCAAGGCTGCTTTGCAGCAAATGCTGCGGTACCCACCAACAAGAGGAACCTGGACGACTTGGTTGGATCTATGCCAAAAACGGAAAAAGGAAAAACCTTATCGCTATGATCGCACTCAGACACAAGAAATCAAACCACAAAAAGTCATCGAAGAAGTAGGGCGTTTGACCAAAGGAGAGGCTTACGTCATCACCGATGTTGGTCAGCATCAAATGTGGGTCGCGCAGTATTATCCTTTTCGCTTTCCCAAACAATTGATCACCAGTGGCGGACTAGGGACGATGGGCTATGGCATCCCTGCAGGAATCGGCGTTCAATTTGCTCATCCAGAAAAAATGGTCGTGGTGTTCGTTGGCGATGGTGGATTTCAAATGACGAACCAAGAATTTGCGATTTTGAATGAGTATGGCTTGAATGTCAAATTTGTGTTATTGAACAACTGCTCTTTAGGAATGGTTCGCCAATGGCAAGAAACATTCCATGGCAAGCGGCGCTCTGCCTCCGTTTTTGCGCAGCAGCCTGATTTTGTCAAACTGGCACAGGCTTATGGCATTGAAGGCTGTCGGATCGATGCCCCAGAGCAACTGGCTGATCAATTGGCAGCAGCTTTTTCTCAAGCAGGGCCGCAGCTGATCGAAGTAATGGTCTCGCCATCTGAGCATGTGCTACCGATGATCCCACCGGGGAAAGCCAATCATGAAATGATGGGGGTCTAAGGGGATGAAACGGGTATTAGCAGCAATCGTCCATAATGAAGCAGGTGTTTTGAGCCGTATCACGAGTGTCTTAAACCGCCGGCAGGTCAATATCGAGAGTATCTCTGTCGGCACAACGGAACGGCCAGAATTTTCACGAATGACGATCATTGTCAACGTGAACGATTTGGCAGAAACAGAACAAGTGACTAAGCATTTGAACAAGCAGATCGATGTCTTGAAGGTTTCTGATATTACAGAAGTTCCTCATATCGAACGGGAGCTGGTGCTGATCAAAGTCAATGCGCCAACCACAAGCCGTTCGGAGATCCAAGCAGTGATCGATCCATTTCGAGCACACATTGTCGATGTGGCACTGAAAACGATCGTTGTGCAAGTTGCCGGCGATACGAAAAAGGTAGAAGCATGCATCGAAGTTTTACGTCCATACGGCATCAAACAATTGGCACGGACGGGTGTCACTGGCTTTACAAGAGGGTAAGTGCAATTTTGAATTGATTAAAATAAAGAAAGAATTCGGAGGAAACAAGTATGGTAAAAGTATATTACAACGAGGAAGTTACAGATAATCTAGGAGACAAGAAGATTGCGATCGTCGGCTACGGCTCTCAAGGGCACGCTCATGCGCAAAATTTACGGGACACAGGTCATGAAGTCTTTATCGGCATTCGTGAAGGAAAGTCAGCAGAAGCTGCAAGAAACGACGGATTTGAAGTCTTTCCAGTAGCCGAAGCCACTCAAAAAGCGGACGTAGTCATGATCTTGGCACCCGATGAGATCCAAGGATCGTTGTATAAAAATGAGATCGAACCGAATCTTTCTGCCGGCAATGCATTAGCATTTGCGCATGGTTTTAATATTCATTTTGATGTGATCGCGCCGCCAGAAGAGGTGGATGTGTTCCTAGTTGCGCCTAAAGGACCGGGCCACTTGGTGCGTCGAACCTTTACCGAAGGGTTTGCGGTGCCAGCCTTATTTGCAGTCTATCAAGATGCGACTGGCAACGCACAAGCGACAGCTTTATCTTATGCAAAAGGCATTGGTGCCACACGGGTCGGCGTTTTGGAAACGACCTTTAAAGAAGAGACCGAGACCGATCTTTTCGGGGAACAAGCCGTACTTTGTGGCGGTTTGACCAGCATGATCGAAGCTGGCTTTGAAACATTGGTAGAAGCGGGGTACCAACCGGAATTGGCTTATTTTGAAGTTTGTCATGAATTGAAACTGATCGTTGACTTGATTTATGAAGGAGGCTTCAAAAAAATGCGCCATTCGATCTCGAATACGGCTGAGTATGGTGACTACGTTTCTGGTGATCGGGTGATCACTGCACAAGCCAAAGAAAACATGAAAGCCGTATTGACAGACATCCAAAACGGCCAATTTGCGAAAGGATTCATTGAAGACAATCAAAACGGCTTCCCTGAATTCCATAAAATGCGTGAGGAAAACGGCAATCATCAAATTGAAAAAGTCGGCAGCGAGTTACGGAAAATGATGCCGTTTGTTGCGAAAGATTAGGAGGGACGCGTTTGTTGGTGACAGTTTCTGCAATCGAACAAGCCTACGAGCGACTGCGGGGAGCAGTGAGTCATACGCCGCTGCAGTATGATCGCTTTTTATCTGAGAAGTATCAAGCGACGGTCTTGTTGAAGCGAGAGGACTTGCAAAAAGTCCGCTCCTTCAAATTACGCGGTGCCTACTATGCGATCACCCAGGCAGATCCTGAACTGACTCGTCGTGGCGTCGTCTGTGCCAGTGCCGGGAACCATGCGCAAGGTGTTGCTTATACCTGTCAAGAACAGCAGATCCGAGCGGTTATTTTCATGCCGACAACGACGCCACAGCAAAAAATCGCGCAAGTCCTCTTTTTCGGTGGAGATTATGTCAAAATCGAATTGGTGGGAGATACGTTTGATGCGGCAGCCCAAGCGGCTAAACACTTTGCAAAAGAACAGCAAATGGCTTTCATTGCTCCCTTTGACGATCCTAATATTATCGCAGGACAAGGAACCGTTGCTGTAGAGATGCTGGCGGATGCTGAAAAAAAACAAGTAACGATCGATCTGGTCGTGGCAGCGATTGGCGGGGGCGGCTTGATCAGCGGAACCGCAGCCTATTTGAAAGAAAAGCAACCGAAGATAAAAGTTGTTGGAGCAGAACCTGTAGGGGCAGCCTCGATGCAAGCCGCCTTTGATCATCAAGGACCAGTGGCACTGGAGCATATTGAAACCTTTGTGGATGGTGCAGCGGTCAAACAAGTCGGAGCTCAAACCTATGCCCATGCCAAACGTTACGTGGATCAATTGGTAGCTGTGGAAGAAGGCGCAATCTGTCAAACGATTCTGGAATTGTACAGCAAGCAAGCGATCGTCGCTGAACCAGCTGGTGCCTTGAGTGTGGCAGCTTTGGATCTGATCAAAGAGCAAATCAAAGGCAAAACAGTCGTCTGTATTGTGAGTGGTGGTAACAATGATAGTTCCCGTATGGCAGAGATCGAAGAGAAATCACTGATCTATCAAGGATTGAAACATTATTTTATCGTCAATTTCCCACAACGTCCCGGTGCGTTGAAGGAATTTGTTAGCCATGTATTAGGTCCCGATGATGATATCACTAGGTTTGAATATACAAAAAAAATCAATCGTGGAACAGGACCAGTAATGCTGGGAATCTTGTTGAAACACAAAAAAGATCTCCCCGCATTACTGTCACGAATTGAACAGTTTGACCAAAACTATATCAACCTTCAGCAAAATCAATCACTCTACTCACTTTTGGTTTAAGAAAAAACATGATTTTCCTTTGGAAGAAGAGGAAATCATGTTTTTTGCTTTTTATCGGATCATTGAACCAATCACAGGAAAATACTTCCTAATCATTAGCGATTTAGTAGGTGTTTAAGCGGCTTCTTGTTATAATAGGAAGTAGTAGCAAAGGAGTGAGCCGATGGAAGCTGTTTTTTTCCGAAATGAACAAGAAACCCAAATTTCTTATGGTGAAACACTAGCATCGGTCATGAGAGAACAGTCGATCGAGCCGCAGCAGGTGATCATTTTGACGAATCAGCGCTATTATGACCGCTTTTCAGAAAAATTGACCCGCCTGTTTTTGCCACGAGAGGTCAATTGGTATATTTGTACCAATCAAATGTATTGCAACAACTTTAGCGAGTTTAAAGCTGCAATGGATTTCTTCGGTCGCTTTTCAAAACAAGAGCCGCTGTTGATCGTCGGCTTTGGGAATGAAGGCGTGTTGGCATTGAGCAGTTTTATCCACGCGACGTCGGTTCTGACGACACAGCTTTGGCTGATTCCCGTTTCCTTGCGAGCCTTAGCTAAAAGTGTGAAAGAAACAGCGATCGTTGTGAAAAAGCCAGATATCCCGATGCTGGAAAATCCTAATACACCCGAATTTGTTATTTACGATCAGACGATCGCAGAAAAACAGATCGATGGGAAATTGGTCGATTTTTTGACTCTGATTCGTTGTGGCGCGCTTGCCGATAGTGATTTTTTAAAAGAGCTTTATCGAACCTATCCCAGTCATCAGGCGTTGATGAGACATTCGTTGGCTGCGTATACCGATCGGTTGATCCAACTATACCAGCAATCAGGCAGCGAATTGGAGGAGTTTGGCCAACTCTTTGCCGATGCTGCTTATCGAACGGAAAATGGGCACTTGCTGTCTGATGCGATGAAATTATTCTTTGGCTTTTTGTTTCATTTTATGTGGACAGTCCAGCAGCAGCAATTGACTGTCGATCTGCCCGTGTTCTGCCAATGGCTTGCCCGATTGGGTTTTCCTATCGAATTGCCCGAGTCTTTTTCATTAAGCGAATATTTTAGTCATGTACTGGAATTGCAGCAAAAAGAAAAAAAACTGTTATTTTTGGCAAAAGTTGGTACAATAGGGGGCAGAACAAAAATCGAGGAAAAAGATCTCGTCCAGACGATGGAGACTTATCAGCGATTAATCAATGAGATTCGAGGGGTTTAAATGGAAACATATAGTGAAAAAATGTTAAAAGCATTAGCCGCGGAAGAACTGGCTGAAGCACAATTAAATTTTACCGAAGCTCTGCAAAAAGATGATGATGAGACATTAGGCGCTTTAGGTGATGAACTATTGCAGATCGGTTTTTTGGAAGAGGCGAAAACGTTATTTGAAACCTTGCAGCAACGACATCCTGATAATGAAGCTTTGCTGCTTCCTTTAGCAGAAATTGCGATGGAAGAAGACCAGATCGAAACGGCTTTTGCCTATATTGATCAAATACCACCGACCAGTGAAGCGTATTTGCAAGCCTTGCTATTGAGTGCGGATCTTTACCAATTGATCGGTATCCCTGAAGTTAGTGAAGCCAAACTAAAAGAAGCGCAAAGCATTGTGCCAGATGAACCTTTGATACGGTTTGCCTTAGCTGAGTTAGCCTTTTCGACTGATCGCTATCAAGAAGCCGTTGACCTTTATCAAGGATTGCTGGAAGAAGAAATCACGGATATTTCGGGGATCTCGATCGTTGAACGGACTGGTACATCATTGAGTATGGCGGGCAAGTTTGAAGAGGCATTGGAATATTTTGAAGCAAGCCTAGAAGACGAACAGACCGATGAGCGTCTTTTTCAAACAGCTTTAGTCTATTTGCAGCTAAAAGAAAATGAACAAGCGATTCGCTACTTGCAGCAGTTGCGGGTCATGAATCCGCAATACCGTGCCTTGTATCTTTATCTTGCAGAAGCATTGCAAGAAGAAGAGCAGCTGGAAGAAGCGCAGCGTGTGATCGAAGAAGGGATTCATGAAGATCCATATCAAGTGGATTTCTATCATTTTGCTGCCGAGAATGCTTACCGACTTCATGACAGTGAAGCAGCAGAATCATTTTTACTAAAAGCATTGGAGACTGGTGACAAAGAAGATGATACGTTACTGACCTTAAGTAATTTATACTTGAATGAAGAGCGTTGGCAAGAAGCGATCTTGACCATCGAACGAATGGAAGACGATGAACAGCCGCATGCCCTTTGGAATTTGGCGCAAGCGTATAATGCGCTGGAAGATTTTGACAAAGCAGCAAACTATTACGAAGAAGCCAATGCTGATTTGCACCATGAGCCAGCATTTATGAAAGAATATGGCATTTTCTTACGTGAAGAAGGGCGTTTACCTGAAGCACTTCATTTGCTGCAACATTATTTGGCGCATGAGCCAGGTGATTTAGAAGTACAGTCGATCGTGGAGGACTTATTAGAAAGATAGGTGAGAGAAATGAACATCAATGTACAAGAAAAGAAAAAGTTTCTTAATTGGTTAGTTTCGACCGTTTCCTTCAGCCGCCGAGAAGTCTCTTGGGTGTTAAACTATCTGGCGAACCATGAAGCGATCTTGACCAATGTTCATTTTGTAGAAGGGGCAGCCGCAGCCAAACGGGGCTTGAGTGTCCGCAGTACAGAAATTGGGGGCGAACCGTTTGTCTTGAGCATCGAAGGGCAGACCTTTTATGACATTGATCAGATTTTTCATGAGATTCGCATGAATTGGAAACAACCCTTGTATCTTGAATGTCTCTTCCCAGATTCTTGGTCGCAATCCTTTTATTTAGCAGTTTTAGAAGACAATCCTTATGAACGTTGGAACGACCACTTGGATCAAGAAATGACCCAACATGTTACCCAGTATCTTGAAAAAGAAGAAACAAAAACCAAAATCGATACCTTGTATCGGCAAATCGATCTAGCCTTGGAAAATGGGGATCGTGATGCCTTCTTAGAACTTTCCGATGAAGTAAATCGACACTTGCTCCAGCAAAAAGAAGAAAGCCGGTAACAAGCAAAAAGCAGCCCTTTAACCGGGGCTGCTTTTTTCAGTCTCTATTTTGTTTTAGGAACAGCGGTTTTGCGCTGTAAGAACCGCGACTTAGGTCTTAAGTAGGTAAAGCCTTCACCTTCGACTTCATGGACATTAATGACAGAAACAAACGCTTGCGGATCAAAGTCATGAACGATACGCTTGACTTCAGAAATCTCCCGCCCGCTGACCACCATATAAATGATTTGTTTCGACACTCTTGAGTAAGCCCCTTCGCCCTGTAAAAACGTGACGCCTCGTTCTAATTCATCCATTAAAACAGGAGCCATCTCTTCGCTGTGATTGCTGATCACTAAGATCCCTTTGGCTGAATAGCCGCCATCTAGGATCGAATCGATCACGCGCGTGAAGACATAAGAAAAAATCAAGGTATACATCATGCGGTTCAAATCTATATAAGTCAAAGAAAGCAACAGGACGAACACATCAAAGATCAAAAGGGAACGACCGATTGTCACCCCAAAGTTTTTCTCTAAAATACGTGCCAATACATCGACTCCGCCAGTCGTTCCCCCGACCTTGTAGACGATCCCACTACCGATCCCTGCAATCAAACCAGCCAAGAGCGCAACGATCAGCAGATCGTGCTGCAGATCGATCAATAGGGGAACACTCTGCCAAAATGCCAACCAAAAAGACAAACCAAAAGTTCCTAAAATCGTATACACTAATGAGCGTCGACCAAGAATTTTGCCACCGATCAAAATGATTGGAATATTTAAGATCAGTGTACTGATGGCAGGATTGATTCCCCATAAGGCTCGCAGGATCAAGGTGATCCCCGTCACACCGCCTTCTGCTAAGTCATTTGGGATATTTAGATAGACTAGACCGAAGCCATAGATACTTGTACCAAAAATAATCAAAACAATATCGCGAATCGTTCGCCATGAAAAAAATGCCCGCATCCTGTTTCCTCCGTTATTCAACTTCCACAAGTATCAATGTAGCACGAAATCATTGAATGCACAACAAATCCTGAAGGGGGCTCTATCTAGGCAGGCAGCCATTCTTTTGGTAAGATAAACGAGAAAGGGTGGAGAAAATGACAGAAAAACGTTCTTTGGCATCGATGCAAGAAGAAGTCGATGCGTATATTCAGCAATTCAAAACTGGCTATTTCAGCCCCCTCGCCCAAATGGCTCGTTTGACCGAAGAAGTCGGCGAATTGGCGCGAGAAGTGAATCACTATTACGGGGAAAAAAATAAAAAAAGCGATGAAGTTGAAAAAACAGTGGCAGAAGAGCTCGGTGATGTACTCTTTGTGACGATGATCATGGCCAATTCACTAGACATCGACCTGACTGAAGTGTTTGAGGAAAATATGGCAAAATTCAATCAGCGGGATGCGTATCGTTTTGAAAGAAAAGATGGGAAAGTAAATGAAACTGACTAAACTACCAAAAGAATTTGCAGAAGCTGCACCGCTTTTAAAAAAAATCGAAGCCGCAGGCTATGAAGCATACTTTGTCGGCGGCAGCGTGCGAGACACGATCTTAGGCCAGCCGATTCATGATGTCGATATTGCTACCAGTGCATTTCCAGCCGAAATCAAGGCGCTTTTTCCTCGAACCATTGACATTGGCATAGAGCATGGGACGGTGTTGGTTTTGTGGGAGCAGGCGCAGTATGAGATCACTACGTTTCGAACGGAAGCAGCCTATCAAGATTACCGCAGACCCGACAAAGTGGATTTTGTCCGTTCCCTGAAAGAAGATCTAAAACGGCGGGACTTTACCATCAATGCGTTGGCACTTCAAGAAGATGGTGTCATCATTGATCTTTTCGATGGTCTGGCAGATATCGATAATCAGATTTTACGAGCAGTGGGTCACCCCCAGGAACGTTTCCATGAGGACGCCCTACGAATGATGCGGGGGCTGCGTTTTGTCAGTCAATTGGGCTTTGTTTTAGAAACAGAAACATTGGCTGCTATCCATGCGAATCATGCCTTGTTGGGAAAAATCTCTGTTGAACGGATCATGATTGAATTCGTGAAATTGCTGTTAGGCAATCATCGGAACCAAGCACTACGGGCGCTAGTAGAAACCGAATGCTATATCTATTGCCCAGGCTTGCGGGAATACGGTGAGGCGTTACTGCGGATGGCAGACCTGCCAGCGATCCCATTAGAAAACGAAACGGCGGCCTGGGTTTTGCTCATTGACCAAATGGGTTTAGCGCCAGAGGCAGTCCGCAGCTTTTTAAAAGCTTGGAAATGTTCCAATGACTGCATCCGCCAAGTACACACGGCTTATCAAGCACTGCTCGCGCGTCGAAACGGCGAATGGAATGACCTAGTGTTGTATCAGTTCGGTCTAGAAGCAACCTGTTTAGCCGAAGGATTATTGCGTTATGACAATCAGCCCAACGATCCAGCAAAAATCAGTCAGCGCTATCAGCAGCTGCCGATCCATTCACTGAAGGAGTTGGCGATCAATGGACGTGATTTACTACAAACGATCGATCGTTCTTCTGGTCCGTGGCTCAAAGAAGTCTTGACCGCTGCCGAAGCTGCAGTCATCACACGAAAAATCCCTAATGAAAAAGAAGCACTATTAGCGTTTGTCCAAGCGTATTTAGCAAAGGAGGGATAACTGAAAAATGGAAAGCAAAAAAGAATTTATCGTGGGACAGCAAGACACTGCGGCTGTTTTGGGTTCTGGGGGATTAGACGTTTTAGCAACCCCACGATTGGTAGCAATGGTGGAAAACACCTGTTGGGAAGCCCTTGAGCCTACTTTAGATAAAGGGTTTACTACCGTCGGTACAAAGTTTTCGATCAATCATTTGAAGCCTTCACCAGTTGGAGCGACAATCACAGTTCTTGTGCAGTGGGAAAAAGAACAGGGGCTCCAATTTCATTATCAGGTAATAGACGCGAAACAACAGATCATTGCCAATGGGACGCATCAACGAGCAGCAGTGGAAATCTCTCGGTTTATGAAAAAAGTCAACGAAAAACAAAGTTAATTTGTGTCCCGATGGCGACTATGTGTTAGAATTAAAGTGTATTACTAATAAAAAGGAGCGTTTTGTCATGGCTAGAGAAATGAAAGCTTTAAAATTTTACTTCCGTAATGGAGAAACATGGACGATTGAGCGCCGTTACATCGGTGACTTGTGGATCAAACAAATCACGACCAGTTTTGGCCGCATCCACGGAAGCGAATTTGTTGAGATTCATCCATGTGCTGGGTTCAAAATTGAAATCTTCCAAGAAGGCGATCATGTGGCAACGCATGACATCAACTTAGGTGGGCTTGAATTAGGGATGTTTGCCCGTGCGTTGAAATATGAAGATATCGAACGGATGGAAATTCTTTACCGTAACGGTACACCGGATCTTGTGTATTTCCCATATAAGGACAAAGATACGGAAGGATTGGATAACGTATACCAATCAACAAAAATCAGTGAGAAAACGAAGAGCCTTTATATCGTGATCGACCCGAACCAGACAGTCGATGATGTTTATAAAGAACATTTCGAAGAATAAGAAAAACGCAGAACCAGTTGGTTCTGCGTTTTTTTTAGAATGATTCTTGGAACATATCCGTATACTTTTTTAATAAAAGATAATCTTCGGCATATTCATCTTTTAAAACGATCGTATCGCCAAAGAAACTCTTACGCGCATGTTGGATGATACGATGCTGAATATCTTTTTCTAAAAGGTAATCGATCTCAGACTGTTTCAGGTTTTGTGCAGCAGTCGCCCGATTCTTTTCTAAATATTGCAGCAAATCGTATTCAAGGTGTCCCGCACCGTTGATGACTCGTTTGTATTCGATTTTGTCAATTTTCATCTGCTCACACTCCTTGCTATTAAAGTACCTTAGAAAAGAACAAAGGGGGAGGTGGGCGAATCGAAATTACATAAATCTTTAAAAAATGGACTGTTTGTTAATGTTATCTTAAGATTTGTCAGCAAAAAGGAAAGAAAAACGAATCAAGTGCCAGTATTTTTCGAACCATCAGCAAACGGTTCTTTTTCCTTTTGCTGATGGACGGGTCCTATATTAGCGATCCCATCTAGACCACCGGCATGTCCGCCGACTAATTTGCTGCGAGCAATGGCGCGAGCGCCTTCCATTCGGCTTGTGGCATGAACGATCGAAGTGAAGCCATATTTCTCACGAATCTTATCGATGATCAAATCTAATTTACGCTGGCGCAACTGCGCTTCTGCTTGCTCAAAAAGATCCAGCTGGACATTTTCTGTATAAACCAATTTTGAATAGGTAATACCAATGTGGCGAACGACTTGCCCGGTATAAAATTTTCGAAAGAGAAATAGGCAATGAGCGACAAGTTTACGGGTATTGTCAGTTGGCGGGATTTTCATTTGCCGGGAAAAACCAGAAGCAGTTTCACCAAAGGCTACGCCGATGTAAACATTGATACAAGCGGTCTGACAATGATGGCGGCGAATTCGAGCGGCAACTTGCTCCGCCATTTCCTTGATGACGATCTCGATTTCTTCTTGTAAATAATAATTGCGATGTAGAACTTGGCTATTGCCGTAGCTTTTTTCCATCACTTGTGGTGTCGGTTCAGATAAAATCGTGCGATCAATGCCATGGGCGTGATGATAGAGCTGCTCGCCAATGATCCCCATGCGACTGCGTAAAAGATCAGGACTGGCGTAAGCCAATTGCTCGATCGTTTCAATCCCCATCAAGTGAAGTCGTTTTTCTGTGCGCCGACCGATCCCCCAAAACTCTGTCATAGGGGCGATCTGCCAAACTTTTGTCGGTACATCGTCATAGGTCCATTCAGCGATCAAGGAACGATTGTGTTTGGATTCGTTATCTAAAGCTAGTTTTGCTAACAATGGATTGTCGCCCATGCCGATGGTGACATACAATTTCGTTGTTTCGTAAATGTCTTTTTGAATTTGCTGGGCAATCAACCAACGTTTTTCTTCGCGAGAGATCGTTTTATCGGGAATGAAAAGATCCAATGTACGGGTCAGATCCATCATCGTTTCGTCGATCGAATAGAGCAGCAAGTCGTCTTGTCCAACATATTTGCGAAAGACATTATTGACTTTGGTGTTTTCTTTGATATAAAAACTCATACGCGGCGATGCTTTGTACAAATCGGGATGTGTCGGCAGGTTGTCATTGCGAGTCACATTTGAAATTCCCAATACCGATTTTGCCTTTGGGGAAGCTGCTAAGACTAAGCCGTTACCAGTATTGTCAGAATGTGACATGACGACCAGCATCGCTTGGATAGGATCTAATCCACGAGAGATGCATTCTACAGAAGCATAAAAACTTTTGACATCAATAAATAAGATATCGCGTTTTGGCTCGAGCGCATAATTAAAACCACCCATTTTTATCACTCCTTACCGAAATTATACGAACGTTTGTTCTTTTTTGTCAAGCGAACAGGAGCGGATGAGGGGGATTTGTTTTTTTATAGAGAAGTTATTTTTGTTTTATAATGATGGGAAACGTTGGTTTATAAGGAATACATTCATTTCAGATTATCAGAATTCGATTGGACATACATACGGGGTTTTGTCTTTTTACCCGAAAAACGGATAAAAAAACAGCCGATCCATTGGACCGACTGTCGTAGCTTAAATCAATTTTCGGCAGGTAGAGTTGCAAACAAACTTAAGAGATTGCCGTCTATGTCTTTGACAATGGCATAGCGTTGTCCCCAAAAGGCAGACCAAGGTTCTTTGAAAGACTGATACCCAGCAGCAACGACTTTTGCATGAAGGGCATCAACTTCTTCAGGAGAATCACATAAAAAGGCTAATTCAATCGTATCACCCACAGTCATTGGTGCATGTCCGTAGATCCCAGCAACCATCTTGCGGCTATTCAAGGAGATGCGAACCCCGTCGTTTGCTAATTCCATATAATCTTCTGAGTGCTGACCTAATGGCGTGAAGCCAAGTACTTGATAAAAAGCCAGTGCCTGTTCCATGTTTTTTGTGATAATACCGACCATATCTAGTTTCATTGTTTTCTTCCTTTCATGTGGGCGTTCTTTACATAACAGTCAATGCAGTTGCTAGTAATGATGATCACCTCGTTTCTGTCAGACGGTAATGGTGCAACCGTTCAGCCAACGTACCAGTGTGTAGTTCAAACAAATGGTTGTCATCGTCATAAAAATAAATAGAAGCACCTTCGCCTTTGATGCGGGAACGATCTTTTTCGATCTTCAATCCTAGTCCTTGTATGCGCGTAATCAAGGAATCGATTTGAGCTTGATCGATTTTAAAGGCAATATGGTTATACGTTTTCGGCAGCTTCTGGGAGGCATCCTCCATAACAGCAAGCCATAAGCCATCGATCAAAAAGAATTTTTCTGGGAAGTAAGAATGGGCCTGATCTTGACTATCATAAACTTCCTCTGCATCAAACAATGTTTCCAGCATCGTTGTCGTCTTTGCTAAATTCTGTACGATCAACGTGATATGGGAAATCTCCATCGCATCAACACTCCTTTGCTATGACGAAATAGGGGAAAGAGAAACAATCAGTATCAAAAGAAGCATTATGTTAGTGATTGTGAAATACCAAGAGGAAGAGCAGAACATAAAACAGTGTATCTGTTGCGCAAGGAATAAGTTTCTTCGTGTATTTTGTCCAAAAGAAGACATTTATTAAGAAGAGGACAATCACCGTCGGTAGGCTAAAGGTCCAAGCAGGGTGTTTGATGAAAATGAAAAGCATATTTCCAATAAGAGCAAAAAGAAAAGCGCCATAAAACAGACGATAGTTACTAGGTAGATACGCAAAATTGCCAAGCATGGGTTCACCTCCTATAGGCAGTATAGCATGAAAGAGCTGACTGGCACTCAAAGTATATTGAAAGGGCAGCTGGTTGTATCAATTGTATCCATACTGAAATTTTCCATCTCGCTTCTCCTCTGGGAGTCACTCGGTATAGGGTGTGGTCGCTTTATTTGGCCGACAAAAATTCCTTCAAATTAATCTGGTTACCATATTTTTTCGAAGCTTCTTTATCTTTTTCTAATATTACGGAGGTTAAATCAATGTTAGCAACACTAGCAATAGCAATTGTGTAATGTAAAACATCAGCAAGCTCTTTCTCAAGAGATGTATCCACTCCGTTTTTTCTTCCATTTGCTTGATTGAGAGCCTCAGCTACTTCTCCAATTTCTTCGACGAGTTTCATGAATAAACTTTCAGGTGTTCCTTTATCATTGTATTTATTTGACAGGTAATCTTGAATATCTTTGATTGATAAACTTTCCATTAAAAACCTCCTCATTGAACTGAAATTTTTTATTATCATTTATCAAAATCTTAGAAGTAGTATATTACTAGACAAAGTTTATAGCAACAGCTAATTGTAGTGGAACAGGTTGTAGCAACTGTACAACGTCGTGTGAATCAACTGTTAAGAAACAAAAATCTCGCCTTACATAAGTAGAGTGGTTGTACACAATTTTACTGTCAAATAATTTTTTCTTTTTTTTATATCTCCCCGTGAAGTTTTTTATTGTTAGGTAGTTTGATTATAAGCTAATTAGTAAGATAGAATGGAAACTAAATCGGAAACATCGTATGAAACAAAACTCGAAATAAAAAAATTAAAATCGACTGATGAAAGTTGATTCCGCTTGACTTGAGTGATAAATCAACATAATATAAATAAAGGAATAGTTTTAAAATTAGTTTAGAAACTAGCTATGTATTTAGCTTACAAATTAGCTAACGGTTTTACTTATAATTTCGATGTGAAGGAGATGATCGGAATGAGGTTAGATGTCAAAAAAAACCCGTCAGTCAGAGTGAAGAATGATAGGGAGTTTCGAAAAGTGAAAGAACTTGTGACGAGTAAACGAGTAACTCTTTTGGATGAAAAAGAATATCAAGAAAGCGTACAGACGGCATCAAACTTGCTCAAAAAAGCTGCCTTTATTATTAGGTGATTATGGAAAATACAGTAGAGAAAATATTTTATAATTCATGTATCGCTTTTGAAGAAATAGCGTCATTTGATTGTGGTAACGCCAGAATAAACCGTTTTTTTCATGAGGAAGCCTCTGAAACAGAAAATAGCGGATTTGGTGGGACGACAATCTTTTTTGATTCAATTAATAGGATGGTTTTAGGATTCTATACAATTTCATTAGCCAAACTAAATATAAGTAAATACGAACTCTACCCGAGATTTCAAGATGTGTTCGTGACTAAAACAATAAGTTCATTTGTTCAGAAATTTAGTGAAAAAGAGTTTCCCGTATTAGAAATATTAAGAATTGCAGTACATAAAGATGTTCAAGGACAAAAAGTTGGAACATCTATGGTACTAGAATTGTACAATGATATTCTTGATCTCAAATTAAAGTATAATTTGCCGATAAACAGTATATATATAGATGCACTTTATGAGGTTACTGAATTTTACGAGCGTTTAGGGTTTGAGTTTATATGTAACACTGATGGGGAAGAGATGCTGGAAAAGTATCCTATGATGATAACCATAGATAAGATCATGCTGATTATTTCAGAAATTGGATATTTTAGAACGTAAATTGAATCCCTATCACTCAGAAGCGAGTAGGAGGGATTTTTTGTGTTCTTCAATTAACTGATCTAATTCCTTTAATTCTTCAAAGGATGCATTCTTGATATATCTATCCCTTAACTCCAGAGCGATTGCGGAGGCGTTTCATTTCTTCTTTTCTTGCCATCTTCTCGATGCTTTAAGTTGAGCATCAGATGTTTTCTTTTCAATCAACACTCGCTCTCCATCCTAAAAAGTTGAATAAGTTTCATTACGATAGAGATGGCGATTAAAACCACAAGTATCACCAAGGCGGAATTTAGAATTTTCCTTCTTTTCATATTCTTCGACATTAGATTCATTCTTTTCATTTGCATCAAGATAAAGAGTAGTGACGATTGATGATGAACTGCAAAAAAAGTAGCACTAGTTTCAAAATTCGTGGTTGCTGTTTACGTCTGACTAGCTGGATCGGAGCAGTTGAAACCGTCGTTATTCGGCAGTAATCTAAGTCAATTACTGCAAAATTAACCCCTCGCCTATGAAAAAGTAGGCGAGGGGTGTTTATGTTCGAATGGTACTACTAAATCTAAGTTAAAGTCTACGTTGAAAGTATTGATTCAAAAAAGAAGTTCGCAAACGCCTTGGTTATCAGCGTTTGCGAACTTCTTAAATAGCATTATTTTGTTTCGCGGTGTAAAGTAACTTTTCTTTCACGTGGGCAATATTTTTTCTTTTCCAAACGATCAGGATTGTTACGTTTGTTTTTGTTTGATAAGTAGTTGCGTTCTTTACAAGAAGTGCACTCTAATGTGATGTTTACGCGCATGATTTTCCCCCCTAACGATACAAGAATCCTCTAAGAAATCTCTCAGACTAAAATATAATAGCATGTTTCGTGAGGGAATGCTAGCTTTTTCCTGAAATTTGTTAAGTAGTTTTACTTGACGAATTTCTTGAAACCCATTAGTCCAATTTGCTCTGGATATCTTCGATCATTTTGGTATAGGCGATCGGACCGTTGTAGAGCCAGCTTGATTCAGGGCCGAATTCCCATAAACGATTGTTTTTGACTGCATCAAGATTTTGCCAGACTTGTTCACTGAAAAAATCAGCGCCTTTATCACTATTCACTAAAATCAAGTAATCGGCATCCAATTCTGCTAATTTTTCCAGAGAAACGGCAGACCAGTCCGCAGTGGCACTTTCACTGATTTCTGAAACAAGCGAGGGAACTTCAAACCCGAGTTCGTGATACAGCAGTTGACCGCTTGATTTTGTTTCTGAAACCATGAAGACAGAATTATTGACCACCCATAATACAGCAATCGACTTGCCTTGGATTTGATCAGCGTACGTTTCCTTGGTAGCAGCGACTAAGTCATCATAATCAGCTTCTACTTGGGCAGCTTGCTCTTCTTTGTGTAACACCTTTGCGATATCTGTCAGACGTTCCCGCCAGGTCACGTCTTCGCCATTTGTGACCACATAGGTCGGCGCGATTTTACTGTATTGATCATATTTGTCGCCTTCCACCATGGAATTGCTATCCATCAGTAGCAGGTCTGGCTCAAAGCTCAAGACATCTTCATAGGGCAGATCATAGTTGATTCTTGGCACATCTGCTAGTTTGTCTTGCAAGTATGCTTGATCACTGTCATTGCCGACTGTCCATTGAGCAACCGGGGTTACCCCTAAAGCGACCAAATAATCTTCCAAGTAACTACCAATCACCCGCTGTGGGTTTTCGGGAACAGTGACTTCATTTCCCATCGCATCGGTAAAGGTTGTTGCTATTTCTGAAGAAGTAGTGGCTGATCCACTGCTATCCGTTGAGTCATTATTCGTGCCGCAAGCACCCAGTAGGGTAAGGGAGCAGGCAGCTAGCAGGGTAAGCCAAGTACTTCTTTTTGACCATTGTTTCATAGAAACACTTCCTCCTTTGTTACATGTTGAGCACTTATTATTTTAATTGAGAATAGTTCTCATTTGTTGATAGCTATTATCACGAAGAAACGCTCCTTTGTCAATCTTATTTTTTTATTTCCTTTTTTTAGAACTATTGACGAATAGTAGGATTACATTCATAATTGATAAGCATTATCAATCATTTATTTTGGGGACGAATATGGCGAAATTACGAACAGTTGACTTGAGTGTCGGCTATCAAAAACAAAAAATTGTGCAAAATCTAACAATTGAGATGCCAGAAGGGAAAATCATCGGCTTGATTGGTCCGAACGGCAGTGGGAAATCGACGTTTTTAAAGGCACTTGCCCGAATTTTACAGCCATTGTCTGGTGAGGTCCTCTTAGATGCACAAAACCTGCAAAACATCAAAACCAAAGAAGTAGCGAAAAAGATTGCGCTGCTCTCACAAGTTAGCGATTCATCGATTGGCTTGACGATTCGCGAAATTGTTTCTTATGGTCGTTTTCCCTATCAAAAAGGACTAAATAGTTTATCGGAACAAGATCTTGCGGCGATCGAATGGTCTTTGCAGGCAACGGGTTTGACGGCACTAGCAGATGAAACGATCAGCACGCTGTCAGGGGGACAAAAACAGCGCGTATGGATTGCCATGGCACTGGCGCAAGATACGGATATCGTGATTTTAGATGAACCAACGACTTTTTTAGATCCTGCGCATCAATTAGAAATTTTGCTCTTATTACAGAAAATCAATAAAACCTACGGAAAAACGATCATTATGTCGATTCATGACCTGAATCATGCGTCACGTTTTTCTGATTATATTTATGCATTAAAAGGTGGAGAGCTTTTGGTTTCCGGTACACCGGAAACAGTGCTGACCAAAGAATGGCTGCAACGTTTGTTTGAGATCGATGCCGTATTAGGAACCTTTCCTAATAGTACAAAGCCGTTGGTCTTGACCTATGAGTTAGGAGCCCAAGCATGAAAAAATTTCCTTGGTTGCTGCTGCTTTTTAGCGGCTGCTTTATTATCTGTTTCTTTTTAGCGATCACCCAAGGAGCGGCCGACCTTTCTTTTGAAACGATTTGGGATGCTGTCTTTGCTTTTGATTATGAGAATCAGCTGCATCAAGTCTGGCGCAATATCCGATTGCCCCGTGTGTTGGCTGCTTTTCTAGTAGGAAGCTGTTTTGCTGTTACGGGAGCTATCATGCAGGGAATTACGAAAAACGCTCTGGCAGATGGCGGTCTTTTAGGTGTCAACAGTGGGGCTGCGATGGGATTAGCGATCGCATTTATCCTATTTCCTAGTATTCAACCGAGTCAAGCGGCGCTATTTTCGTTTTTGGGTGCCTTTGTGGCAACTGCGCTGCTTTTTTTACTGACTCGCTATGCCAAATTAGGTATGTCACCTACAGGTTTGATTTTGGCTGGTGTGGCACTAAGTTCTTTTTTCTCAGCCATCAGTCAGACCCTGTCACTGCAATTTGATTTAAATCAAGAGCTAGCCTTTTGGTTTATCGGTGGTGCCGCAAATGTGACTTGGCAGCAACTGCGTTTTGTGGGCCCCATCTATCTGATCGCCATCGTTTTTGTGCTACGGCTAGGAAAAGCCCTCAATCTGTTAGCACTAGGAGATGACACCGTCATTTCATTAGGCAAGCACCCGCATCTGATTCGGGCATCTGCCTTACTGTTAGTCGTAGTTTTGGCGGGAATGGCGGTTTCGCTTGTAGGACCGGTCAGCTTTGTCGGCTTAATGGTTCCTCATGTCGTGCGGGGGATGGTGGGCAAAAACTACCAATTAATTTTGCCTTTGACGATCATTGGAGGTGGGACCCTAGTGATGGCCGCTGATCTGGCAGGTCGCTTGATCAATCCCCCTTTTGAGACACCCTTTGGGATACTGATGGCATTGATCGGTGTGCCTTTTCTATTGGTCAAGATACGGAGGGAAGACTGATGAAAAAAACACTCTTTGTTTTTTTTCTACTGGTGATGGCCGCTTTTTTAGGAAGTGTCATGGTGGGAAAAACAATCTTAACCTTTCAGACATTAGGGGCAATCTTTCAAGGTACGGCTTCTTCGAGTCAGGTACTGACGTTTACTGAGTTTCGACTACCACGGGCTTGTCTGGCGCTGATCGCCGGCGGTGCCTTTGGTTTTTCTGGTTTTGTCTTGCAGGGGGTGACGAGAAACGAGCTGGCTGATGCAAGTATCGTAGGAATCAACAATGGCGCGGGTCTCTTTGTAATGATCTACTTAGGGGTTTATACCCAAGGATCGCAGCTTTTACCTGTCGTTGGGATCTTCGGTGGCTTGTTGGCTGCTGTACTGGTCTATTTGATTGCCTATAAGCACCGCCAATTGTTATCGATGGAGCGAGTACTGCTGGCGGGAATCGCCGTCAATGCAGGGCTGGCGGCGGCTACCTTACTCTTTACGGTGGAATTATCAAAAGACCGCTATCGCTTTGTAACAGCGTGGCTTTCTGGTTCGATTTGGGGAACTTCTTGGCAGCAAATCACCAGTCTGCTTCCTTGGGTCATCGTATTGTCTGCCGCAGCTTTCTGGACCGTACCAAGGCTTAACTTACTTGGCTTTGGCGAGGAGCAGGCAATTAGCTTAGGGGTTTCTTTGACCCGTTTGCGGACGTGGTTTTTAGTGATCGCGGTTGGTTTAGCTGCCAGTACGGTTGGCTATACTGGTAATTTAGCCTTTGTGGGCTTATTGGCGCCTCATATCGCTAAGGGACTCATCGGCAGAGAATCTCGCAGTGCCTTTTTCTTAGCGGGAATGATCGGCAGTCTGCTAGTCTTAGTCAGTGATACGATCGGTCGTTTGCTATTGACAAGCGGCGAGATCCCAGCTGGTATCATCATTTCTATCGTAGGGGCACCATACTTTGTCTTTTTGCTGATCCGACGTAAAGAAGGATGAGCAACTAGTCATGATCTTGTCAAGAAAACTGCGATTCTAGTTTGCTATTTGGACACAGTTTTTGGTACTATTTCTGAGAGGAGTGATCCAATGGAAAAACCAGTCATTAGAGAGCACATGATCCAAACATTAAAACAAATGCCAATCAAACAAAAGCAGCAGAAAGAAACGCTGATTTTGCAGTTGCTGTTTTCTTCTCAGATTTGGCAAACAGCTGAGTCAGTAGGTGTGATCCGTTCGTTGCCATTTGAATTTGATACAGCGGCTATTTTTGCTAAAGGATTTGAACAAAACAAACGAATCGCAGTGCCGAAAGCACAACAGAAAAAATTGCAGTTTTATCATGTGGAGCCGACAACGCGTTATGAAGCGTCGGCATTTGGAGTTGAAGAGCCGATCAGTGAGCAAGAAGCCCATCACTTGGATTTACTCATTGTTCCCGGCTTGGCTTTTTCGAAAAAAGGCTATCGCATCGGCTTTGGCGGTGGCTATTATGATCGTTTCTTGTCAGCTTTCGATGGCAAGACCGTTTCTTTGGTCTTCGGAGAGCAATTCAACGATCAATGGACACCAGATGTATTCGACATCCCAATCGATAAAATCTATACGGATTCTCTTATTCGCACGTAAAGGAGCACGTCAATGAATTCTCAAATGAAAAGATGGCTGAATCAGCCGGTCTTCACGTATCTGTTTTTAGCTATCCAAACAATTGTGTTTATCTTAGGTTATTTTAGTCCCTCTATTCAATCAGGCGGGGTGATGTTTGGTCCGTTTGTCGTTTATTTAAATGAATATTGGCGTTTCGTTACCCCGATCTTTCTACATTTCGGTTTGGCTCATTTTGCGATCAATTCTGTGATTCTGTATTATATGGGGCAGCAAGTAGAAGCCATCTATGGTCATAGCCGTTTTTTTGCCTTGTATTTGCTAAGCGGCATCATGGGCAATACCATGAGTTTTGCCTTCAACCAAATAGGGGTTCAATCAGCAGGCGCGAGTACTTCTTTATTCGGACTTTTCGGGGCATTTTTGATTTTAGGTTGGCATTTTAGAAATGATTACCGCATCCAAGCAATGGTACGGCAATTTGCCCTATTCGTTGGATTGAACCTGGTTTTTGGTGTGTTTGATCAAACGATCGATATGTGGGGACACATTGGGGGGATCCTCGGTGGGTTATTACTAGGGAATCTTTTGGCATTGCCAAAGAACTACGGAAAATATTCGATCCACACCAGAATCCTCTCTGGCGTACTCTTTGTTTTCTTATTGGCTATTTTTGTGATATATGGTTTTAAAAAATATTAATTACTTGTATAATAAGCAGGAAGTGGTTAAATGGAAACGTTATATGACGTACAACAATTACTGAAACAATTTGGTGTTTACGTATATGTCGGCAAGCGGATCTACGATATAGAACTGATGCAAATCGAGCTGAAAAACTTTTATGACAGTCGCTTGATAGATCGGGATGTATATCTGACTGCCCGGCGAATTCTTACGCGGGAGCATCGAATTGAAGAAAGCCGGGAGGAAAACAAGTGATGGACAAAAAAATCATCGGAATTGATTTAGGCGGAACAACGGTGAAATTCGCTATTTTAACGAGCGAAGGCGAGATTCAGCAAAAATGGAGTATTGACACCAATATTCTTGATGAAGGCTCACATATTGTGCCAGAAATCGTGGCATCGATCAATCATCGCCTAGAATTATATGGCTTACAGCCAGAAGCATTTATCGGTATTGGTATGGGGACACCAGGAAGTGTCGATCGTGACAAAGGAACCGTCATCGGTGCCTACAATCTGAACTGGAAAACACTTCAGCCAGTCAAAGAACTGATTGAAAAAGGCACAAAAATCCCCTTTGCCATCGATAACGATGCCAATGTAGCAGCTTTAGGTGAGCGCTGGAAAGGGGCAGGGGATAACAATCCTGATGTCATCTTTATCACACTAGGTACAGGTGTTGGCGGCGGTATCATCATGGAAGGGCAATTGCTTCATGGGGTTGCTGGTTGTGCTGGAGAAATCGGTCATATCACTGTTGATCCTGAAGGGTTTGAATGTACTTGCGGCAAACGTGGTTGTTTAGAAACGGTTTCTAGTGCGACGGGTGTTGTGCGAGTTGCTCGACAGTTGGCAGAAGAATATGCTGGCGATTCGGCATTGAAACAGCAGCTGGACAATGGGGAAGATGTTTCAAGTAAAGATATTTTTGAAGCGGCTCAAGCAAACGATCCATTTGGCTTGATGGTCGTTGATAAAGTGTGCTTCTACCTTGGGTTGGCATGCGGAAACTTAGGAAACACATTAAATCCATCGAGTATCGTTTTAGGTGGAGGCGTATCAGCAGCCGGTGAATTTTTACGTGAACGGGTTGCTGCCTACTTTGCTCAGTTTACCTTCCCACAGGTAACGGAAAGTACCGAAATCAAATTGGCAGAACTTGGGAATGATGCCGGTGTGATCGGGGCAGCATCATTAGCTTTGCAATTTGCAGCAAAAGCTTAGATGCCAAGCTGCTAGGCAATGATACATTCAAGCAGCATAAATCAAAAAAAGAATGATTGTTACAATAGAGAGGAATAGAAGAAATGACACCAATTATGTGGCTAAACTTGGTTTTGGGATTAATCATCTTAGCAATCGCTTTGAACTGGGCGTATTTTCAAATCATGGGACGCCGTTCAGCAACGATCATCTCAGAAGATGAATTCAAAGCAGGAATGAAGAAAGCCCAAGTGATCGATGTTCGGGAAAAAAATGAGTTTGACAGTGGACATATTTTAGGGGCGCGTAATATTCCTTTTACTGTTTTGACGAATTCCTTCAGCGCATTTCGTAAAGATCAACCGATCTACTTATATGACACGCGTAAATCGTTGAGTATTCGCGCAGCGAATAAATTACGTAAAGAAGGCTTTACCAATGTCTATATCCTAAAAGAAGGATATGAAGGCTGGAGCGGCAAGACGAAAAAGAAAAATAGTTTATAAAATAGAGAACTCAAGGCAAAAGAACACAAGCAAATTTGAATGAGTGACGAAACACCAAACGGAGTGTTTCAAGTAAGTCATTGTTCAATTTACATTGTGGGCTTTTGCCTTTATTTGAACTTAGGTCTATTAATAAGGAGAGTGTGCGTTGATCAAGCGAAAAAGAATTTATGAAGCGGCAGAAACGACAGATGGCTATCGGGTATTGGTGGATCGCATCTGGCCTAGAGGGATGAAAAAGGAAACAGCTCAGATCGATCTATGGCTCAAAGCAGTCGCACCAAGTACTGAATTGCGCAAATGGTTTGGGCATGATCCTGAACGTTTTGATGCGTTTAAAGACCACTATCTACAAGAATTAGAGAAAGCGCCCGCTAAAGATGCCTTGGCACAGTTAAACGCGTTGGTTGCTGAACAAGAGACCGTGACCTTACTATACGGAGCGAAAAATGAAGAACAAAATCAAGCCGTGATTTTGCAGGACTTACTGGAGAAGGCAGAATGATTACCTAAAAGAGCCGCCAGCCTATTGAAGGCTGACGGCTCTTTTGTAGCAAATGATTAGCGGGCAACGCTTTTACGCATCGCGCGTTTCCGTTTTTCATCATGATCTGCTTGTTGTTCGTCAATTGGATCAATCACTTGTTTCTTGACCGTCATAACAACACTTGCAGCTGCAGCAACCGTTGCGACTGTTCCTACTAAAAATCCTGAAAGAAATCGTTTCATCATTAAACACCTCGCCTTTAGTTATAGGTTCATTATGAATGAAAACGGAAAAAATATCAAAAAAAATCACTTTTGGGATTGAAAACGCTTGAAATAATTTAGTAAATAATTTACAATAAGTTTACTAAAAAAGAAAGTGGGAGTGAGAAAAATGGAGCAATTGCAACAGATATTTATTGATAAATTTGGAACAGCAGGCACAGGCATGTATTTTGCGCCAGGGAGAATCAACTTGATCGGTGAACACACAGATTACAATGGCGGTTATGTTTTCCCGGCGGCAATCACATTAGGGACGTATGCAGTAGCACGAAAACGTGAAGACCAGTTGATCCAACTCTATTCAGAGAATTTTCCAGAAAAAGGCGTGATCTCCTTTCAGTTAGATGAGCTAGATTACCGAAAAGAAGATGATTGGACAAACTATCCGAAAGGGGTCGTTCGTTTCCTGAAAGAAGCGGGGCAAGGGATCGATCGTGGCTTTGACATCGCTTTTTATGGCAACATTCCGAATGGCGCAGGTCTTTCTTCTTCTGCATCGATTGAATTGCTGACGGGGGTTTGTCTAAAAGATCTCTTTGATTTAACCCTGAAGACCTTGGACTTAGTTAAAATCGGCAAAAAAGTCGAAAATGAGTTTATTGGCGTTAACTCAGGGATCATGGATCAATTTGCGATCGGAATGGGTCAAAAAGACCATGCATTGCTTTTAGATACGAACACTTTAAATTATGAAGTCGTACCAGCGGCATTTGGTGATTATGTCGTAGCGATCATGAATACCAATAAGCGCCGCGAATTGGCTGATTCTAAATACAATGAACGACGTGCAGAATGTGAAGAAGCATTAGCTCGTTTGCAAAAATCATTAGCCGTTGATTCATTGGGCGCATTGGACGAAGTAACCTTTTTTGCAAATACAGCATTGATCGATGATCCACGCTTGATCAAACGGGCGAAACATGCAGTGACGGAAAACCAACGGACATTAAAAGCAAAAGCCGCTTTGACTGCTGGTGATCTTGAAGAATTCGGCCAGTTGTTAAATGCTTCGCATGCTTCATTGCGGGATGATTATGAAGTGACAGGGCGTGAACTAGATACATTAGTCGCAGCTGCTCAAGCGCATCCTGCTGTTTTAGGTGCGCGGATGACTGGTGCGGGCTTTGGCGGCTGCGGGATCGCATTGGTCAAAGCAAGTGAATGGGCTGATTTTGAAGCGTCCGTCAAAGCAACCTATTTAGCAGAAATCGGCTACGCAACCGACATTTATCAAGCAAGTATTGATGATGGTGCACGAAAACTGTAGAATAAGAAATGATGAAGGAATTTAGAAAGAAGGCTGAAAATATGGCGATTTTAGTATTAGGAGGAGCCGGCTATATCGGTTCTCATGCAGTCGATCAATTGATCGGACAAGGAAAACAAGTCGTTGTCGTTGACAATTTGCTGACAGGACATCGCCAAGCGATCCATCCAGCAGCAACCTTTTATGAAGGGGATATTCGCGACAAAGCATTTTTACAATCGGTATTTGAAAAAGAAACGATCGATGGCGTGATTCACTTTGCTGCTAGCTCTTTGGTGGGCGAATCCGTAGAAAAACCATTGAAATATTTCAACAATAATGTGTATGGGATGCAGGTCCTCTTAGAAGTGATGAAGGAACATCAAGTGAAACATATTGTCTTTTCTTCTACAGCAGCAACCTATGGGGAACCTGATCATAGTCCAATCACGGAAGAAACCCCAACAAATCCTAAAAATCCTTATGGCGAAAGCAAGTTGATCATGGAAAAAATGATGCGTTGGTGCGATGAAGCCTATGGTATGAAGTATGTCGCATTGCGTTATTTCAATGTGGCTGGCGCGAAGTCGGATGCTTCGATCGGTGAAGACCATGATCCAGAAACACACTTAGTACCGATCATCTTGCAAGCTGCTTTAGGACAACGAAAAGAAGTCGCGATTTTTGGGGAGGATTACGATACTCCAGATGGGACTTGTGTCCGCGATTATGTTCATGTCGAAGATCTGATCGCTGCTCACCTGTTAGCATTAGAGTATTTACAAAAAGGCAGTGAGAGCAATGTCTTCAATTTAGGCAGCAATCATGGGTACTCTGTGAAAGAAATGGTGGAAGCTGCTCGCAATGTAACGAAAAAAGAGATCCCAGCCAGAGTGGCGCCTCGCCGTGCCGGTGATCCAAGTACCTTAGTGGCATCGAGTGAAAAAGCACGAAAGGTTTTAGGCTGGAAACCAGTCTATACCGACGTCGAAGCAATCATCGAGACTGCTTGGAATTGGCATGTCAGCCATCCAAATGGGTATCAAGGGCAGGAGGAATAACCAATGACGATCAGCCAAACAATCAGCGATTTCGTCACTTTAGCAATCAAGGCTGGCGGCTGGATGGAAATGGATCGTATTTATTTGCAAAACCGAGTACTAGCCATGATCGGGGAAGCTGTTTTTGAGCCCAGCGAAATTCGTTCTGTCGATCGTTCCTCCATTGATTTGATGGACGAGCTGGTGGCATGCGCTTTGAGCAATCAGCAAATTGACGATTCTCACGCAGAAAGAGAAATCTTTGAAGCACAGTTGATGGACTTTTTGACGCCACCGCCTTCAGTAGTCAATGCTTTTTTTGCGCAGCATTATGCCAATGATCCTAAAGAAGCGACGGATTATTTCTTTGAGCTGTGCCGTCAAAATGATTACATCAAGACTCGGGCCATCGCAAAGAATATCGTGTTCCCAGTTGATACCGAATATGGGGAGATCGAGATCACGATCAATTTATCAAAACCTGAAAAAGATCCCAAGCAAATAGCGAAAGAAGGAGCTGCTGCTTCTGTAGATTATCCGAAATGTATGTTGTGTTTGGAAAATGAAGGCTACCAAGGACGAGTCAATTATCCAGCGCGGACCAACCATCGGATCATCCGTATGAATTTGGATAATGAAGCATGGGGCTTTCAATATTCACCCTATGCCTACTACAATGAGCATTCGATTTTTCTCTCTTTAGACCATCGTCCTATGAAAATCAATTTGCAAACCTTCGCTCGCTTGTTGCAGATCATTGAAGTGATGCCGCATTATTTTGTCGGGTCCAATGCCGATCTGCCGATCGTTGGGGGTTCGATCTTGTCTCATGACCATTATCAAGGAGGACGGCACACGTTTGCCATGGCAAAAGCGCCGATCGAGCAACGCTTTTCTTTAACTGGTTTTCCTGATGTCGCTGCGGGGATCGTGAAGTGGCCAATGTCGGTGATACGACTACAAGCGAAAAACAAACAAAAATTAGCCGCCGCTTGCCAATATGTGTTAGCCCAATGGCAACAGTACTCAGATCCAAGTGTTTCGATCAATGCCTTTTCAGAAGATGGAACGCCTCATCATACGGTGACACCGATCGCACGCAAGCAAGGAGAGCTGTTTGAAATGGACTTAGTCTTGCGGGATAATAATGTTTCTGAAGAACATCCTGACGGCATTTTTCATCCGCATCAAGAAGTGCAGCATATCAAAAAAGAAAATATCGGATTGATTGAAGTCATGGGCTTGGCAGTTCTCCCGCCGCGTTTAGCTCCGGAACTTGAAGAAGTGACTGCTTATCTATTGGATCAGCCCAATCAGATCGCGGCATACCATATTCCTTGGGCAGATGCGATCAAAGCCCAGCACCCAGAATGCACTGCCGAAAACGTGTCGCAGATTTTACGTAATGCATTAGGGGAAGTCTTTACACAAGTATTGACGCATGCAGGCGTCTTCAAGCGAGACCAGACAGGGCAAGCGGCCTTTGCTCGCTTTATAGCTACTTTATAAAAAAGTTCCCCGCAAAAAAAGGAGGCTGGAAGATGGCAACGATTAAAGATATTGCACAACAGGCTGGCGTCTCGCCAGCCACTGTATCACGGGTGCTGAATTACGATTCAGAATTATCGGTCAGTTCTGAAACCAAAGAGAAAATTTTTAAAGCCGCAGAAGCACTCAATTACACAAAACATAAAAAAAAGAGTCAGCCAGAAACCAGTAGTATGCGCTTGATCCAATGGTTTGATACCGAGGAAGAATTAGCGGATCTTTACTATTTAGCGATCCGTATCGGGATTGAAAACAAAACCGAAGAATTAGGGATTCGTTTGCTGAAAGAACCCTACGAAGGACTGACTGATACCGCAGTCGATGGAACGATTGCACTAGGGAAATTCGATGATCACCAGATTCGACAATTGAAAAAAAGCCAAGCCAATTTGTTGATGGTCGATTTTGACGCATTGGCTCAAGGCGTCAATTCCCTGGTGGTGGACTTTCAACAAGCGGTGGATTTAGTGATCGATGACTTTATTGCAAAAGGCCACCAAAGGATCGGCTTGTTATCAGGCGTTGAGTTTACCAAGGATCATCACCAAGAAATCGAAGACCCTCGGCGCCGAATTTTTGAGGAACGGCTCCGTCGGTTGAAGCTGCACCACCCACAATATCATCTCAGCGCACCGTTTACAGTAGAGGGCGGTTATGAGGCGATGAACGAGTATTTGCAGCAAAACAAAGAGTTGCCAAGTGCTTTATTTGCTTCCAGTGATGCCTTAGCGATTGGCGCTATGCGTGCTTTGCAAGAAAAAAACATCAAGATTCCTGAGGAGATCGCAATTATCGGCTTCAACGATGTCAGTGTTGCAAAGTACGTCTTTCCCACTCTGTCAACCATCAAAGTTCATACGGAATGGCTGGGGGAGCTGGCAGTGACGACCTTGCTGGATATCATTACGAATGCAGCCCCCGTTCCTCGCAAAGTTACAATCGCAACGGAACTGATCACGCGCCAATCCTCCTAGCAACCAGTTGAATCACCGAAGGATGTCGTTACACACGTCAACTGAGTTTTAATAGAATAACAAAAAAAATGACTATCGCCTTACCCGAACCTTTAAACAGCCTCGTCGGTTTGCAGCTGCAGCCGTGCTTGCTTTTTTCAAAGGTTCGGGTATTGTTGTCCTATTGCTTTTTTTCTAAACGCAGGCATCTTTTGGGAGACTTGGTTGGGCATTTGATTAGAATATGGTAGAATATGAGAGAGTTTTTTGAATGGGGAGAAGATAGATGAAAACATTAGCGATTGATACCTCAAACCAGACACTGGCGGTTGCGGTGGTCGATGGTCAAGAAGTGTTGGGACAAAGCCAGACGATGGCGATCAAAAACCACAGCACAGCATTGATGCCTGCCATTGATGGATTGATGCAAGCGGTGGGGATGGCACCTAAAGAGCTGGAACAAATCGTTGTTGCGAAAGGTCCTGGTTCGTATACGGGTTTGCGAATCGGCGTCACAACAGCAAAAACGCTGGCGCAAACATTGAACATCCCGCTGATTGGTGTTTCCAGTTTGAAAGCAGTCGCTGCCAATTGCGTGGGCGTATCTCAAGTGATCGTCCCGTTGTTTGACGCTCGCCGTCAAAATGTCTACACAGGTGCCTACCAATGGCATAATGGGACCTTACAAACAAGGATCAAAGACCAGCATATCTCACTGTCTGAGTTATTGGCCCAGCTAAAAGCAGTCGATGGTCAAGAAGTGCTATTTGTCGGCGCCGATACCATCAAATTTAAAGACATGATCGAGGCGGAACTGCCGACAGCCCATATCAATCAAGTGTCGTTATGGAATTACCCGAATGGCGTTGTTTTAGCTGCTATTGCGAAAGAAGAAGCGCCGGTAGCTTCGATCCATGATTTTGTACCAGACTATTTAAAATTAGTTGAAGCCGAAGAAAAATGGTTAGCCTCGCATGAACCGGGAGTGGATGCCTATGTTGAAAAAATTTAAAACGATGACGGGAAAGCTGGCTCTTTTCCGTCAGATTCAATACCCAGAGCGTAAAAAAGAGATACGAGGGGAAACGTACGTTGTTCGTGAATTAGTCGGAGATGACATTAAAGAGCTGCTGCAGGTGGAGCGTCTCGTGTATGCGGGGGAACTACCTTGGACCAAGAGCGCCTTTTTGTCAGAGCTTTATTCACGGGTCAAACATCTTTATTTGGGCATCTTGCATAATGAGCGGATGATTGGGTTTATCGGGGTGCGGATTTTAGGCGCTGATGCCCATATCACCAATATCGCGATCATTCCTGATTATCAAGGAAAAGGGATCGGGTCTTTCTTGCTAGGAGAAATCGAACGTTATGCAAGGAAAAACAAATGCGACCGTTTGACGTTAGAAGTGCGCCTGGGCAATCGTGATGCGCAACGTTTGTATCGGACCCTCGGGTTTGTTTCACAGGCGATCAAAACGGCGTACTACACCGAAGGCAATGAAGACGCATTGGATATGGTGAAATTTTTAAATGACTAACGAACAAGCAGATCAAACGATCCCGACACCGCAAATGCTCTGGTCATTGGCAGATCAGAGCTATCCCTTTGGCTCGCCTTGGAATGTGCAGCAATTTCAACAAGATTTGCAAAACAGCAACAGTCGCTATTTGTTCCGTTATGGAAAAACCAATCAAGAGCTAATTGGGTTTCTCTGTTATCAGCAAGTGCTGGATGAAGCAGAGTTGTTTAATGTAGCGGTTTTACCAGCGTATCAAGGTCGTGGTTTGGCGAAAGATTTGTTGAAGCAAATGGAATCGCTCGTGGAACAAACCGATGGTCGGCGCATCTATCTTGAAGTGCGTGTGTCGAATTTGCAAGCACAAGCTCTTTATTTACGTATGGGCTATACAGTCATCGGTCGTAGAAAAAAATATTACAGTCATCCAGAAGAGGATGCGTTGATTATGGAAAAGAAAGTAGGCGGACAAAAATCAAATGAATGAATTGATTTTAGCCATTGAAAGCAGTTGTGATGAAACCAGTGTGGCAGTGATTAAAAACGGCGACACCATTTTAAGTAACATTGTTGCTTCGCAGATCAAGAGCCACCAGCGCTTCGGCGGTGTCGTACCAGAAGTCGCTAGTCGTCACCATGTCGAACAGATTACTTTATGTATCGAAGAAGCATTGACACAGGCCGACACCCAACCTGAAGAGTTGTCAGCTGTTGCTGTTACCTATGGTCCAGGGTTGGTTGGGGCACTGTTGATTGGGCTTTCTGCAGCAAAAGCCTTTGCCTGGGCCCACAGCTTACCGCTGATTCCGGTCAATCACATGGCAGGACATATTTATGCAGCTCGCCTAGTGAAGCCATTGGTTTTTCCTTTAATGGCATTATTGGTCAGCGGTGGCCATACCGAATTGGTGTATATGGCAGAAGATGGCTCTTTTGAGATCATCGGTGAAACGAGAGATGATGCCGCTGGTGAAGCCTATGACAAAGTCGGTCGTGTTCTGGGGTTGCCTTATCCTAGTGGGAAAGAAATTGATCGCCTTGCGCATCTAGGCAGTGATACGTATCACTTTCCTCGAGCAATGATACAAGAAGATAATTTTGATTTTAGTTTCAGCGGCTTAAAGAGTTCCTTTATCAATTTTGTGCATAATGCACAGCAAAGAGGGGAAGCTTTGTCAGTAGAAAATCTAGCAGCTAGTTTCCAAGCCAGCGTTGTCGAAGTATTGGTTCACAAAACGTTGCGGGCATGCCAAGCCTATCCTGTAAACCAGCTGATCGTTGCTGGGGGAGTCGCGGCGAATCAAGGCTTGCGTGACGCTTTACAAAAAGCGATGCAGGAATTGCCGGAAGTGGAATTGTTGATTCCACCGTTGCGTCTTTGCGGAGATAATGCGGCCATGATTGGTGCCTATGCCCATGTTGCGTTGAAAAAGCAGCGCTTAGCAGATCTTTCATTGAATGCTGATCCAAGTGTCAGCTTTGCCCATACGATTTCTTAAGATGATTGCACCTAAGATCCGTTCTTAGGTGTATTTTTTTAGTTTCTTTATGAGCAAACAGAAGATTTTGTTGTATTTTATTTCATTATTTGATATTATCATGTATAATTATTAGTTAATTGGAGGGCGGGTATGCAATGACATCGGTTTTTAAAGGACGCAGTTTTTTAGCAGAAAAGGATTTTACAAAAGAAGAACTACAATATTTGATTGATTTTTCCCAGCACTTGAAAGGGATGAAGGCCAACAATCAACCACATCGCTACTTAGAAGGAAAAAATATTGCACTTCTGTTTGAAAAGAATTCGACACGGACGCGAGCAGCCTTTACGGTTGCAGCGGTGGATCTGGGGGCACATCCGGAATTTTTAGGGGCCAATGATATTCAGTTGGGGTCTAAAGAATCTGTTGAAGATACCGCCAAAGTATTCGGCCGCATGTTCGACGGGATCGAGTTTCGCGGCTTTAGTCAACAGGTTGTCGAAGATCTGGCCAGCTATTCAGGCGTACCTGTTTGGAATGGCTTAACGGATGAATGGCATCCAACGCAAATGATTGCTGACTTTTTAACCATTCAAGAAAACTTCGGTGAGTTGACTGGCTTGACCATCGCATACTGTGGGGATGGGCGCAACAATGTCGCTAATTCTTTATTAGTGACCAGTGCGATTTTAGGGGTCAATATTCATGTCGTCACTCCGCAGGCCTTGCAGCCAGAAGCAACCATCATCGCACAGGCACAAGCCTATGCCAAGGAATCTGGGGCAAAGATTTTGGTGACTGATGATGTGGATCAAGGTGTTCTAGGCGCCGATGTCGTGTATACCGATGTTTGGGTATCAATGGGTGAAGAAGAAAAATTCCAAGAACGGATCGAACAGCTGCTGCCGTATCAAGTCAACCAATCGTTGATGAAAAAAACCCAAAACGATCAAGTGATTTTTATGCATTGTTTGCCAGCATTTCATGATGATCAGACCACGTATGGCAAAAAAGCAGCGCAGGCGTATGGAATTTCTGAGATGGAAGTCACTGATGAGGTCTTTCGTAGCAAGTATGCCCGTCAATTTGATCAAGCCGAAAATCGTTTGCACTCAATCAAAGCGATCATGGCAGTGACTGCTGGAGATCTATTTATTCCTAAAGTATAAAATAATTTTTTTTTGAAAATGCCAAAATCTCGCTAGCCAAACAAACATTTCTTTGCTATACTTTCTGGGAAGTAAATAGCCTTGATTTGATGAAACAAGAGAAGTAGCGATTCGAGTATCAGTTAGCGAGTTCGGGGTGGTGGAAGCCGAATTGATCAGATTGTGAAACGCACTTGTGAGAATTTGCCAAGCAAACGGAATTCTGCCGTTATCAGAAAAAAGTAGGTCCGAAAAGGACAATCAGAGTGGTACCGCGGGAAATCTCGTCTCTAGTGCATGTTATGCGCTAGAGGCTTTTTTGTTTTTATCAATCATTTCTTGCATGAAAAACATACAACTGTTTGCTTGCTTCAAACAACGTTTCATCAAAAAATGGGTTCAGTCATTATAGGAGGGATACTATGAATAACAAAGAAATCGTCGCACAAGCGATCCATCAAGTAGTAAAAGAAGATCTATCGATCGAACAAGTTCAGCAATTACTGGAAAATCCAAAGTCAGCCGACCATGGGGATGTGGCATTCCCAGCCTTCTCGCTAGCAAAAGTCTATCGGAAAGCGCCGCAGCAAATTGCCGCAGACTTAGCAGAAAAAATCGATCAAGCGTCTTTTGAAAAAATTGAAGTGGTCGGTCCATATTTAAACTTCTTTATGGATAAAAAAGTAATCTCTGCCCACGTCTTAGAGATGGTTCTCAAAGAAAAAAATCATTTTGGCGATCAAACCATCGGCAATCAGCAAGCAGTACCCATCGATATGTCTTCACCCAATATTGCCAAACCCATCTCAATGGGGCATTTGCGTTCCACTGTGATCGGTAACTCGATCGGCTTTATTTTAGAAAAAATCGGTTACCAGCCAATTCGCATCAACCATTTAGGCGACTGGGGCACACAATTTGGGAAATTGATCGTGGCCTATAAAAAATGGGGGTCAGAAGAAGCGGTCAAAGCGGAACCAATCAACGAACTGTTGCGTTTGTATGTTGATTTTCATGAAGCTGCCGAGACAGATAAACAATTAGAAGATGATGCGAGAGCTTGGTTCAAGAAACTAGAAGATGGTGACCAAGAAGCAATGGATTTATGGCAATGGTTCCGTGATGAATCATTAAAAGAATTCAATAAAATCTATGATATGTTGGAAGTTTCCTTTGATTCATTGAATGGCGAAGCTTTCTATAATGATAAAATGACAGAAGTCGTGGAATTATTAGAGGAAAAACACTTGCTGAAAGAAGACCAAGGGGCAGAAATCGTTGATTTGGCTGCGTATGACTTAAATCCAGCCTTGATCCGCAAATCCGATGGTGCGACCCTTTACATCACCCGGGACATGGCTGCTGCATTGTACCGCAAACGGACCTACAATTTTGCTAAATCATTGTACGTGGTAGGAAATGAGCAAAGTTATCACTTCAAGCAATTAAAAGCTGTTTTGAAGGAAATGGGCTTTGAGTGGGCAGATGATATGACCCACGTACCATTTGGATTGATCACCAAAGATGGGAAAAAATTATCTACGAGAAAAGGGAAGATCGTTCTTTTAGAAGAAGTATTGAATGAAGCGATCGATTCAGCGAAAGAACAAATCACTGAAAAGAACCCAACCCTTGAAAACAAAGAAGAAGTTGCAAAACAAGTCGGTGTCGGGGCAGTCGTTTTCCACGACTTGAAAAATGACCGTTTGAATAATTTCGACTTTACGCTAGAAGAAGTTGTCCGTTTTGAAGGAGAGACCGGACCCTATGTGCAATATTCTCATGCCCGTGCCATGAGCATTCTTGAAAAAGCCGACTTTGATCCTGCTGCTGTCAGCAGTTTGTCATTGGCAGATACTGAGAGCTGGGAAGTCATCAAATTGATTCAGCGCTACCCAGAAACCGTGCTGCAAGCAGCAGAAAAATATGAACCATCCGTCATTGCTAAACATGCCATCAAATTGGCACAGGCCTTTAATAAGTATTACGCCAATGTGAAAATCTTGGCTGAAGATGCGGAAAAAGACGCACGTCTGGCTCTAGTTTATGCAGTAACGACCTTATTAAAAGAAGATTTACGGTTGCTTGGTTTACATGCACCCGACAAAATGTAACAAAAAAAGCTGTGTCCTTGTTTCGACAAGGACACAGCTTTTTTGTAGTAAAAATACAGATAGGTCATGTTCGGTGTCTTATAAGACCGCGTGGTTTCTGATAAATTGATAAAAAATTTCGGCATCTTCGTCGCTGCGGGAAATCACCGCTACTGTATCAAAGCCCGCCAACGAGCAAACTTTTTCTGGCATAGTCACTTCATCGATCGCAGCCGAAAGCAAAGGCGCATTGTCCGCAACGGTATGGATCAACGTCATAAATTGCACACGATCTACTTTAGTGACAACGTCTTCGATCATTTGTATCAAACGCTGCTCTTCTTCTTTTTCATCTTCTGACGATTGCATTCCTTGAAAAATGACAAACTTCGTCTGACCAGTTTCATCGGGCACTTTCACGATTTTCAAATCACGAATATCGCGAGAGATGGTCGCTTGCGTGGCGGAGACGCCTTGGGCTTCCAATTGCTGCAATAATTCTTCTTGCGTGCGTACAGTATGTTCAGTAATGATTTGTCTAATAAGTAAATGGCGATCAGCTTTTCGCATAGGTAAACTCCTTTAAGCATGATTGATTAAGTCAGCCTTATCATAGCAGATAAAGCCGAAAAAACCTAGATATAATAAGAAAAGAATTAGAACGTTAAAAAAAAGCTGGACCACGAATCGTAGTTTTTCATTTGAATCAGTTGCATTTCTTTTTTAGCTACTGTATACTGTTTAAGGCGTGAGTTTTTCACGTCAATCCCACATCTTGTTCCATCTGCGAAGCGGTGCTGATCGATTCAGTTCTTCAAGGAGTAAAAGAGCAAGAGAGGAAAACAAAAAAACCAAATTGGAGGAAACACAACATGGCAGTAATCTCAATGAAACAATTACTAGAAGCCGGCGTACACTTTGGTCACCAAACTCGTCGCTGGAACCCAAAAATGAAGAAATATATCTTCACAGAAAGAAACGGCATCTACATCATTGATTTGCAAAAAACAGTGAAATTAGTAGACGCAGCTTACGACTACATGAAAAATGTTGCTGAAGAAGGCGGCGTTGCATTGTTCGTAGGTACTAAAAAACAAGCACAAGAAGCAATCAAAGAAGAAGCAATCCGTTCAGGTCAATACTATGTTAACCATCGTTGGTTAGGTGGAACTTTGACAAACTGGGAAACAATCCAAAAACGTGTTGCTCGTTTGAAACAAATCAACAAAATGGAAGAAGATGGCACATTTGCTGTTCTTCCTAAAAAAGAAGTCGTTGGCTTGAACAAAGAGCGCGAACGTCTTGAAAAATTCTTAGGCGGTATCGCTGATATGCCAAGAATTCCAGATGTAATGTACGTTGTTGACCCACGTAAAGAACGTATCGCGATCCAAGAAGCACGCAAATTAAATATCCCGATCGTAGCGATGGTCGATACAAACTGTGATCCAGACGAAATCGATGTTGTTATCCCATCAAATGATGACGCTATTCGTGCCGTTAAATTGATCACTGCGAAAATGGCAGATGCTTTCATCGAAGGTAACCAAGGCGAAGACCAAGTAGCAGAAGAAGATTTTGCTGCTGAATCAACAGAAAACGCAACTTCAATCGAAGAAATCGTTGATGTTGTCGAAGGCGACAACGCATCAGCTGAATAATAAATGATGGAGCTGTTTCAAAGGCTAGGCGCCAAGCCTCACTCTCCTTTGAAACAGCTTTTTTTAAAGACAAGCAATCTTGTTTAAAAACATTTAGGAGGAAAAAAAAATGGCAGAAGTAACAGCTAAATTAGTAAAAGAATTACGCGATATGACTGGTGTAGGAATGATGGACGCAAAACGTGCATTAGTTGAAGTAGAAGGCGACATCGAAAAAGCCGTAGACTTGTTACGTGAAAAAGGTATGGCAAAAGCTGCGAAGAAAAACGACCGTATTGCTGCTGAAGGTTTAGCATCTGTAGCGATCAACGGCAACACAGCAGCAATCGTTGAAGTGAACTCAGAAACTGACTTCGTTTCTAAAAACGAAATGTTCCAAGACTTAGTAAAAGAAATCGCTGAAGTAATCGCAGCGAACAAACCAGCTGATATGGATGCTGCTTTAAAATTAGAAACTTCTAAAGGCACAATGGATGCTGCGTTGATCGAAGCAACACAAGTAATCGGAGAAAAAATCAGCTTCCGTCGTTTTGAAGTTGTTGAAAAAGATGACAATGCTGCTTTCGGCGGTTACCTACACATGGGCGGACGTATTGCTGTACTGACTGTTCTTGAAGGAACAACTGACGAATCAGTTGCGAAAGATGTTGCAATGCACGTTGCAGCGATCAACCCTCGCTACGTGAACGAAGCACAAATCTCTCAAGAAGAATTGGATCATGAAAAACAAGTCTTGACAGAACAAGCATTGAACGAAGGCAAACCAGCGAACATCGTTGAAAAAATGGTTGAAGGACGCTTGAAGAAATTTAAAGCAGAAATCGCTTTGGTTGACCAACCATTCGTTAAAGACCCAGATATGACAGTTGAAAAATATGTTGCATCAAAAGGCGCAACTGTGAAATCTTTTGTCCGCTTTGAAGTCGGCGAAGGTATCGAAAAACGCGAAGACAACTTCGTTGAAGAAGTAATGAGCCAAGTGAAAAAATAATTCTGTTCCTCGAACAGATGGGAACGCATGGAAGTGCGCTCCCTTTTTTTAAGCAAAAACGGTTTTTGAAGAAATAGTGTAGATAATTTTCAACGAAAGAGCACCAATATGCTACAATAGTATTGGAGAATGTACGGAGGAATCATGATGGGCAAACCAAAATATCAACGTGTTGTATTAAAATTAAGTGGTGAAGCATTAGCGGGTGACGAAGGCTTTGGGATCAAACCACCGACGATCCAAGAGATCGTTAAAGAGATCAAGGAAGTCCACGAATTAGGCGTACAGATGGCGATCGTGGTCGGCGGCGGAAACATTTGGCGTGGACAAATCGGCGCGCAAATGGGGATGGAAAGAGCACAGGCTGATTACATGGGCATGTTAGCGACTGTGATGAATGCTTTAGCATTACAAGACACGCTAGAAAATGCTGGTGTACCAACGCGTGTCCAAACTTCGATCGAAATGCGTCAAATCGCAGAGCCTTATATTCGTCGCAGAGCAGAACGTCACTTAGAAAAAGGGCGGGTCGTCATTTTTGCAGGCGGAACCGGAAACCCTTATTTCTCAACTGATACGACCGCAGCCTTACGGGCAGCTGAAATCAACGCTGATGTCATTTTGATGGCGAAAAACAATGTTGATGGCGTCTACTCAGCAGATCCTAAAACGGACCAAAGTGCTGTGAAATTTGAAGAATTGACCCATTTAGAAGTCATTTCTAAAGGATTGCAAGTAATGGATTCAACCGCAAGTTCATTAAGTATGGACAACGATATTCCATTAGTCGTATTCAACTTGAATGAGCATGGAAACATTCGCCGCGCCATTTTAGGTGAACATATTGGAACGACAGTAAGGGGGAAATAACATGGCTGACAAAATTTTAACAGAAGCAAAAGACAAAATGAAAAAAGCAGCAGAAAACTTGCAGCGGGAATTAGGACAAATCCGTGCTGGCCGCGCGAACGCGAGCATCTTAGACCGCGTAATGGTTACTTACTATGGTGTACCAACACCCTTGAACCAAATGGCTTCAATTACGATTCCAGAAGCAAGAATTTTGATGATCACACCTTTTGACAAAACAATGATCCAAGAAGTAGAAAAAGCCATCATGCAAAGTGATATTGGTATCACGCCTGCCAATGACGGAACAGTCATTCGTTTGGTGATTCCTCAATTAACGGAAGAACGTCGTAAAGAATTAGCCAAAGACGTGAAAAAAGAAGCTGAAAATGCGAAAATCGCGGTCCGTAACATTCGCCGTGATGCGATGGAAGCTTACAAGAAACAAGAAAAAGCTGGCGATATTACAGAAGATGATTTGCGTGAATCTGAAAAAGAAGTGCAAACTGCTACAGATAACAGCATCAAAGAAATCGATACGATCGCAGCTGAAAAAGAGCAAGAGCTACTTGAGGTTTAAAAGGAATGACGAAGAGTCGCTTCAGCGGCTCTTTTTTTATGGTCGAAAGTGCCGTATGTACTTGAATATCACGACTGTTTTTTTGTTTTTTCTTAATATGGAAATCTTTTCTTGGTTTTCATAGGCAAGAAATCTGATTATTGTTATAATGTAAAAGATGAATTTCAAGAATTGGAAGAGGAGCGAATACGATGCTGCGTTTTTTTCCACAAAAAGACAAATATATCAAAGAAGCGGCTGAACATGAATTTGATCCATCACTGCCGATTCCCCAACACATCGCGATCATTATGGATGGCAATGGCAGATGGGCGCAAAACCGGCGCTTGCCAAGAGTAGCTGGTCACAAAGAAGGCATGGAGACGGTAAAAAAGATCACGAAACATGCTTCACACCTTGGTGTGAAAGTATTGACTCTTTATGCGTTTTCAACAGAGAATTGGAAACGGCCAAACGAAGAAGTGGACTTTTTGATGCAACTGCCCGTCGACTTTTTCGACACGTTTGTTCCTGAGCTGATCAAAGAAAATGTTCAAGTCAAAGTGATGGGGTTCACGGAATCTTTACCCGCGCATACACAAGAAGCGGTCAAGCGAGCGATTGACCAAACCAAAGATAATACCGGGATGATCTTGAATTTTGCTTTAAATTACGGCAGCCGCGCAGAAATTTTGACTGCGGTCCAAGCCCTTTATGAAGAGCTTGCAGCTTCGGAGGAAGCCCTGCCCAAGCTCACGGAAGACATGCTGGCGACACATTTGATGACTGGTTTTTTGCCAAACGCGTTACGTGATCCTGAATTGGTGATTCGCACGAGTGGCGAAGAACGTATCAGCAACTTCTTGTTATGGCAGATTGCTTACAGCGAATTATTCTTTACGAAAGCGCTCTGGCCTGATTTCGATGCTGCTTTACTAGAAGATGCGATCGGGAGCTTTCAACAACGAAACCGGCGTTTTGGCGGTTTGAAAACGAAGGAGGAAGAAGAGTGAGACAACGTGTAATCACTGCGGTCGTCGCATTAGCCTTTTTCCTGCCAATTATTTACGTTGGCGGCATTGCCGTCGAATTGCTGGCAGCAGCGATGGCAGGGATTGGTGTTTATGAATTATTTCGGATGAAAGGACTAGCTGTTTTCAGTTTTGAAGGAATTCTTTCAATCATCGGTGCGGTGATTTTAGTTTTACCTCAAGAACGCTGGTTTTTCTTTTTGCCAGAGGGCACAGATAAAAGTGCCTTGTATTATGTAATCGTCCTTTTATTACTAGGGATCGCGGTTATTTCTAAAAATACGTATACTATCGATGAAGCTGGTTTTCCAGTGATCGTCAGCTTATATACGGGTGTCGGTTTTGAACGTTTCTTGACGGCACGTTCAGCAACAGATGGCTTAGTCGTTTTAGTTTTCGGTCTGTTTATCGTGTGGGCAACAGATATTGGGGCTTACATGGTGGGACGGCGTTACGGTCAACGAAAATTATGGCCAGAGATTTCCCCTAATAAAACGATCGAAGGGGCCTTAGGCGGGATTGCTGCTGCGGTGGTCGTAGCCGGTTTGTATCTGCTAGCATTTCCAGGGAAAGATTATTTTGGACATGGTAGTGCCATCATGATCTTATTGACGGTTCTCTTTTCGATCGCTGGTCAATTCGGGGATTTAGTGGAATCGGCAATCAAACGTCATTATGGCGTGAAGGATTCAGGCAATCTTTTGCCAGGACATGGCGGGATCTTGGATCGCTTCGATAGCATGCTGTTTGTGTTTCCAATCATGTATTTATTCGGTGTTTTTTAGAAATTATTTAGAAGTGCAGGCTTGGCTTGCGCTTCTTTTTTTAAATTCTTGTTACAACGGGAATGTGAGTTCCTCAACGGGAATCGGTGTGATAAAATAAGGAAAGGCTGCCCTGAATGAGAGGGATGCTGTGAAAGAGAGGAACGAGCATGAAAACGATACTTGTATTTATCATTATCTTTTCCGTAGTGGTAGTGATTCACGAGTTTGGACACTACTTCTTTGCAAAACGGGCAGGTATTTTAGTAAGAGAGTTTGCCATCGGTATGGGGCCTAAATTGTTCGCGCATCAAGCGAAAGATGGGACGACCTACACGATTCGGATGCTGCCATTAGGCGGGTATGTCCAAATGGCGGGCTGGGGTGAAGATGAAACAGAATTAACACCAGGTATGCCAGTCTCCTTGGTTCAAGATGCAACTGGCAAAGTTATCAAAATCAATACGAGCAAAAAGATCCAATTGCCGCAAGCGATCCCTATGGAAGTGACCGACTTTGACTTGGAGGAGAAGTTGACGATCACAGGGTTCATCAACGGCAATGAACAAGAAGCGATGACGTACGCTGTGGATCATGACGCAACGATCATTCATGAAGATGGCGTTGAAGTTCGGATCGCACCAAAAGACGTTCAATTTCAGTCCGCAAAGCTTTGGCAGCGAATGTTGACGAATTTTGCCGGACCGATGAACAACTTTATTTTATCATTGGTCTTATTCACTGGGTTGGTGTTTGCACAAGGTGGTGTTGCGAATCAAGATGCAACCATCGTGACAGGAATCGAAGCAGGAACACCGGCAGCTGAAGCAGGGCTGCAAAATGGCGATGAAATCTTAGCTGTCGAAGGCGTCGATGTTTCCAACTGGTCAGAATTAACGACTGAGATCCAAAAGTACCCAGATACTCAGATTGCTCTAGCAGTCAAACGAGGATCAGAAACACTTGATTTGACGGCAACTCCTGCGAGTCAAGAATCAGGGGAGACCACGATTGGTTTCTTAGGGATCACCTCTTCCTTAAAAACTGGGATCGGAGATATCTTACTGGGTGGCTTGCAAACGACCATTGACAATTCACTGGTGATTTTTAGAGCAGTCGGCAACTTGATTGCCCAACCAGATATCAATAAATTAGGTGGACCGGTAGCGATTTTCCAACTGTCTTCTCAAGCTGCATCGCAAGGGGTAACAACGGTGATCGCGATGATGGCGATGATTTCTATCAACTTGGGGATCTTTAATTTATTACCAATTCCTGGATTGGATGGCGGTAAGCTGGTTTTAAATATTTTAGAAGGTTTGCGAGGCAAGCCAATCAGCCAAGAAAAAGAAGGCATCATTACTCTGATTGGGTTTGGGTTTTTGATGCTACTGATGGTTCTCGTTACCTGGAATGATATCCAACGTTTCTTCTTTTAAAAATAAGACGCACAAGCAAATCAATTGTTGATCGGGTGAACATGATTTTTTGTAGCAAAGGAGAAAAAAATGAAACAGTCAAAATGTTTGATTCCGACATTGCGGGAAACCCCCAGCGATGCGGAGACGTTAAGTCATCAACTGTTAGTTAGGGCAGGGTATATTCGACAAGTGGCGGCAGGCATTTATGTTTACTTGCCGCTAGCACAAAGGGTGTTAGAAAAGATCAAGCGGGTCATCCGTGAAGAATTGGCACAAATCGATGCCGTAGAGATGGCGATGCCTTCTTTGCTTCCGTATGAGCCATGGAAGGAGTCAGGACGTGCCTCATTGTATGGTGAATCCTTGTATCGATTAACAGATCGAAACGAACGAGAGATCGTTTTAGGACCTACTCATGAAGAGCCGTTTACGACATTGATCAAAAACGAGATCACGTCTTATAAACGGCTGCCATTGAGCTTGTATCAGATCCAAACGAAATATCGGGACGAACAGCGGCCGCGCTTTGGATTGATTCGCAGCCGCGAATTTATCATGCAAGATGGCTATTCCTTTCATGCCGATGAAGCCAGCTTAGATCAAACCTATAATCGTTACGAAATGGCTTATCATGCAATATTGAAACGCTGTGGGATCGAGTATCGGGCAGTGGTCGGGGACAATGGCTTGATGGGTGGCAGAGATTCGAAAGAATTTTTGGCATTGTCGGGGATCGGCGAAGAGCTGATCTGCTACTCGACCGAAAGCGATTATGTCGCCAATTGGAAATTAGCAACCAGTCAATACATCGCCAAAAAATCTCACGAGACCTATTTAGAATTACAAAAAGTCGTTCAGGATGAGCCTTTAACGTTAGAGGAGCTGGCGCAGGCATACGAAACAGACTTGCAAAAAATCGTTCAAGTATCTTTATTACTCGTTGACGAGCAAGTCATTATGGTGTTATTACGAGGCGATCACAGCCTCAATGAAACAAAGGTCAAGCATTACTTAGCCGCTGATCAAGTGAAGGTGCTGACTGTTGAGGAAGCGGAGTCTTATCTGACGAGTGAGACGCAGCTGCGCAGTCCCATTGCGCTTGCTGATTCGATCCAGTTGTACGCCGATCAGCATGTCCAAGATATGGCGAATCTGATCGTTCCAGCGGCAGAAAAACAAAGCTATTATCTCAATGCGAATGTGGGGCGTGATTTTCAACCATTAGCCTTTGCCGATTTTCGCTTGGTTCAAGAAGGTGATCCTTCCCCAGATGGAAAAGGAACCTTAACCTTTACGCGAGGAATCGAAGTTGGCCATATCTTCAAGTTAGGAACCAAGTACAGTGAGGCGCAAGAAGCGACGGTTGTCGATGAAAACGGCGATGAGCAACCAATCATCATGGGCTGTTATGGGCTGGGGGTTTCTCGGCTGCTTTCAACGATCGTCGAACAATACGGCAATGAATTTGGGATCGATTGGCCCCAAGAAATTGCCCCATTTGATGTGCATATCATTCAAACGTCGATTGAAGATAGCTATCAAAATGCCTTAAGTGAAGAAGTAGAAGAAATGATGAACCAAGTCGGCTATCAAGTGCTGGTAGATGACCGCAATGAACGTGCAGGGGTCAAATTTGCAGATGCCGATTTGATTGGCTGTCCGATTCGCTTGACTATCGGTAAAAAAGCCGTAGAAGGCATCGTAGAGATCAAAATCAAGCATACTGGTGCGACCGTTGAAGTGAGAAAAGAAGAAGTCGCTTCGACCCTGACGATTTTGTTAGCCAATCAGGAATAAACAGGAACGAACAAGAATGAATAGCAGATCGAGAGAGGAAATCCTTTCTCGATTTTTTAATGAAAATGAGGGCAAAAAGAGGTATACTAGTGAGTACTGAGAAAAGGAGGATCTTCAATTGTCAAAAGAAAGAGAGACCTTTGAGATATTATTAGACCAAATTGCAGCTGCCCCAAATCTTCGGCAGCATCCGTTGATGCAGACTGCCCAAATCAAACAAGTGACCGTGCATCGACAATCAAAAGCGTGGACGTTTTATTTCCAATTTGAACGTTTATTACCGGTGATGGTGTATCAGTCCTTTAAACAACATATTGAATTGGCGTTTAAAGAGATTGCGGAAGTTCGTATCATCATTGAAGCTCAAGATGGTTCCTTTGATGAGCAATTCATTCAAGAATATTGGCCATTAGCGTTAGCCAATCAAAATTGTGATCGACCATTGGTTCATCAAGTGATCAAAAACCAAATGCCTGTGCTGCAAGAGAACAAAGTGATTTTGCCAGTCAACAATGATGCGGTCATCACGATTTTGCAGCAGCAGTACTTGCCGATCATTGAGGAAAATTATAGTACCTTCGGCTTTCAAAAATTTCGGATCTTGCCGCAGCTAGACCAAGAGCAAGCGGAGGCGGCCTTAAAAGAACTTGAAGCACGCAAGGAAGAGCAAACAGCAGCGTTCCAACAACAAGCTGCTGAGAACTTAATGGCGCACGAGCAACGCAAAAAAGAAGTCAAAACAGTCGAATTTGACGGACCAATCGCCTTGGGACGTAATATTCCTGCCGATGAACCTGTGACACCGATGATCAATATCATCGAGGAAGAACGCCGAGTTACGATCCAAGGGTATGTCTTTGATAAAGAAGTCCGCGAATTGCGTTCAAAACGGAAGATTTTGATCTTGAAAATCACCGACTATACGTCATCGTTTAGTGTGAAAAAATTCTCCAACAATGAAAAAGATGAACAAGTTTTTGATGCCATCGCCAAAGGTAGTTGGGTCAAAGTACGCGGTAGCGTCCAAGAAGATACCTTCATGCGAGATCTCGTTATGAATGCGCAAGATTTGCTGGAAGTCAAACACGAAGCCCGCAAAGACTATGCACCTGAAGGCGAGAAACGGGTCGAACTCCACCTGCATTCCAATATGAGTACGATGGATGCCACCAACAACGTGGCGGATTTTGTCGCTCAAGCAGGCAAATGGGGCCATAAGGCGATTGCGATCACCGATCATGGTGGAGCGCAAGGGTTCCCTGATGCCCATCATGCAGGAGAAAAGGCTGGTGTTAAAATTCTTTACGGTGTGGAAGCCAATATCGTGGATGACGGCGTAGCGGTTGCCTACAATCCTCAGCCTGTTCCACTGACCGATGCTACTTATATCGTGTTTGACGTGGAGACCACTGGGTTGTCTGCAGTATACGACACCATCATTGAGTTGGCTGCTGTGCGGATGCATAAAGGCAACGTGGAGGCATCCTTTGATGAATTTATCGATCCAGGTCATCCCTTATCGCGAACGACCGTAGAACTGACGGGAATCACCGATGAAATGGTTCGCGGGTCAAAATCAGAAGAAGAAGTCTTACGTTTGTTCCGTGAGTTTTCTGAAGGAGCCATTTTAGTTGCCCACAATGCGTCATTTGATATGGGCTTCTTAAATACTAGTTATCGAAAATACGGTATTCCAGAAGCGGAAAATCCCGTCATTGATACATTGGAACTCGCTCGTTATTTGTATCCAGAGTTTAAGCGATTCGGTTTAGGTGTCCTTTCCAAAAAATTCGGTGTCAGCTTAGAACAACATCACCGAGCGATCTACGATGCGGAGGCAACCGGTCATTTAGCATGGATCTTTGTCAAAGAAGCAATGGAAAAACATGAGATGTTGCTGCACGAAGAGTTGAACCGACACGTGGGGGGCGAGAACTCCTACAAAGCAGCTCGACCTTTCCATGCCACGATCTTGGCTCGAACACAGGCAGGATTGAAGAATTTATTCAAGCTGATCTCGATGTCGAATGTGAAGTACTTCCATGATAAAGTCCCACGAATCCCACGTTCAGAATTGGTGAAATTGCGGGAAGGATTGTTAGTCGGAACCGCCTGTGATAAAGGAGAAGTCTTTGTCGCAATGATGCAAAAAGGGGTCGATGCAGCACGAGAACTTGCCAAGTTTTATGACTACATCGAAGTCATGCCCAAAGCAGTTTATGCCCATCTTTTGGAAACGGAACTCGTGAAAAGTGAAAAAGACCTAGAAGACATCATTCGGAATCTGGTAAAAATGGGGGAAGAGTTAGGGAAAATCGTTGTGGCTACTGGGAATGCCCATTACCTAAACGAAGAAGACGCCATTTATCGCAAGGTCTTGATCAATTCAATGGGAGGCGCCAATCCGTTGAATCGTCATAGCCTACCAGACGTGCACTTCCGTACTACGGATGAGATGCTGACTGCTTTTCAATTTTTAGGTCCGGAAGCGGCGAAAGAAATCGTGGTGACGAACCCGAATAAAATCGCCGATCTTTGTGAAAAAGTCATTCCGGTAAAAGATGATCTGTATACACCAAAGATTCCCGGATCAGAACAAGAGATCACCGACTTAAGTTACAACCGTGCCAAAGAGTTATACGGCGATCCATTACCAGAGATCGTGGAAAAACGTTTGAAAAAAGAGCTTGATTCGATCATTGGGAACGGCTTTTCCGTGATCTATTTGATCTCACAAAAACTCGTTCATAAAAGCAATGAAGACGGCTATCTAGTAGGGTCACGGGGATCAGTCGGTTCTAGTTTCGTGGCAACCATGACGGGGATCACTGAGGTCAATCCATTAGCTCCTCATTATTATTGTCCCGATTGCCAGTATTCGGAGTTTTACGAAGACGGTTCGTATGGTTCTGGTTATGATATGCCAGAGAAAAAATGTCCAAAATGCGGCACCCGTCTGAACAAAGATGGCCACGATATTCCCTTTGAAACGTTCCTTGGTTTCCACGGCGATAAAGTACCCGATATCGATTTGAACTTCTCAGGGGAATATCAGCCAGAAGCCCATAACTATACGAAAGTACTCTTCGGTGAAGAATACGTCTATCGTGCAGGAACGATCGGTACCGTAGCCGATAAAACAGCCTTTGGTTTCGTAAAAGGCTTTGAGCGCGATCATAATCTTCATTATCGAGCAGCCGAAGTCGATCGCCTGGCAAAAGGTGCCACAGGCGTCAAACGGACGACTGGTCAGCACCCGGGGGGGATTATCGTTATTCCCGACTATATGGATGTTTATGATTTCACCCCGATCCAATACCCAGCGGATGATCAAAATGCGGAGTGGAAAACGACCCACTTTGATTTCCATTCGATTCATGACAATATCTTGAAACTGGATATCCTCGGACACGATGATCCGACAGTCATTCGGATGCTGCAGGATCTATCAGGCATCGATCCAAAAACGATCCCCACCGATGATCCAGAAGTGATGCGTATTTTTGGCGGCACGGATGTGTTAGGTGTGACCGAAGAGCAGATCTATTCGAAAACCGGTACATTAGGCATCCCGGAATTTGGTACCCGATTTGTGCGAGGGATGCTGGATCAAACCCATCCATCGACCTTTGCTGAACTCTTGCAGATCTCTGGTCTTTCCCATGGTACCGATGTATGGTTGGGCAATGCGGAAGAATTGATCCGTCGCGGAGATGCCAGCCTAGCGGAAGTAATCGGCTGTCGGGATGATATCATGGTGTATTTGATCCACGCCGGTTTAGATGACGGGATGGCCTTTAAAATCATGGAGACGGTCCGTAAAGGACAATGGAACAAGATCCCTGACGACTTGCGAGATACTTACTTGCAAGCGATGCGGGAGAACAATGTCCCAGAATGGTATATCGATTCTTGTTCGAAGATCAAGTACATGTTCCCGAAAGCCCATGCGGCGGCGTATGTCTTGATGGCGTTGCGGGTGGCTTACTTTAAAGTGTACTTCCCAATTCTCTATTACTGTGCTTATTTCTCTGTCCGAGCAGACGACTTTGATTTGATTGCCATGTCAAAAGGAAAAGACGCCGTAAAAGAACGGATGCAAGAAATCAATGACAAAGGAATGGATGCATCAACGAAAGAAAAAAATCTGTTGACGGTTCTCGAATTAGCCAATGAAATGCTGGAGCGCGGCTATGAATTCGGGATGATCGATCTGTATAAATCCGATGCAGAAAATTTCGTGATCGATGGGAAAAAATTGATCGCACCGTTCCGAGCAGTACCGAGTTTAGGGCTGAACGTAGCGAAACAAATCGTGGAAGCACGAAAAGATGGTCCCTTCTTATCGAAAGAAGACCTCGCCAATCGCGGGAAAGTTTCTAAGACATTGATTGAATACATGACGGACAACGGTGTTCTAAAAGATCTACCAGATGAAAATCAGTTGTCGTTGTTCGATATGTTGTAAGCCAACGGCTGTTCACTTAAAAAAATAAGCCCATCATCGCAGCATCTAGTATAGCTAGTTTCTGCATGATGGGCTTTTTTGTCTTGTTTATGAAGGTAACCTAAGCAGTCACAATCTGGCGAAAATCAGAAAAATCGTGATCTATAGTGACAAATCATAAGGGGAGTTGCCGTTCGGACAGCGAATCAAAAAAAACATTACCATACAAAGAGAAGAAAAATACTCGTTACCGAAAGAAGCGAATGCCTTTGGTAACGAGTATTTTTCGACAAAGTTCGTTAACTAGCTAAAAAAAGAAAAAAAGCAAAACAGGCAGATACACCATGTACAGTAAGACGGAATAGCCTAGACATGAAGTTGCAAATTCTTCATCCCCTTGGTAGTTTCGTACAAGGATCGGGACAGAGTTTTGGACGGGCATAGAGGCTTGAATAATAAACACAGAAAGCATCAATTCAGGAACAGGGATGATTCTGCTTAATAGCCATACAACGAGAGGCGAAAGAACGAAGCGACCAAACAGGACACCAGCAATGTCTTTGGTCATTCGCAAGTTCTTGAGCCCGCCAAAGTACACGATGATCCCGATAATAAACATTGATAGAGGCGTCGTTAAATCTGCTAGGTAGCTTCCAAGCCCATCAACAAAGGATGGCAGTGGGAATGTGAACAGCATCCAGATCAAGCCGATAATGAAACCAATCAAGGCTGGCGAAAAAATCTTTTTTAGCATGACCAATGGATGAAAGGAAATGCGGGCTTCGCCGAAATCGGGGTTATCTTTTGCTAACTCAAAAATACCGATGGTCCAAAATAATGTCGTATTTACGATGTAGTACAACAATACATAGGGAACGGCTTTTTCACCAAAAATGGCTAAATTGATCGGTAAGCCGATGAAAATCGTATTGGAAAAGGTAAACATGGCGGAAAATGCCCCTTGGTGTTTGGTTTCAACTTGCGCGAAACGGCGCCATAAATAACCGGCGAAGTAAGTGATCATCATGGAAAGCAAAGGGATGATCATCCCGGAAACTAATGAGAGAAACTCGTCTTTCGTAAAGTTTTTAATGATCGTCAAAAACATATTGGCGGGTAATGAGACATTTAACACCAGTTTTGAAAACGTGTCGGCGGTTCGATTAGAAAACCATTGTTTGTAAGACAACCAATAACCGATAAACATGAGACTGAAAATGACAAAAATATTGATATATGCTTGAAACATGCGCTCACCTCTCATTTACTATAGCGAAAGGCAATAGAAGAAGCAACTGATTCCCATTTGAAAACAACAAAAAACCAAACCGCCCAATGAGCGATTTGGTCAAGAATTACTTCCGTTGCTGCTTGCCAGCGTTACGACCTTTTCCGTTAGGCTTTGTCGTGTTCAACGCTTTTTTGACAGCTTCTGTTTTTTCAGGCGTTACGTCTTTACGAGGCGTAACTACCGTTTTAGGCGGATTTGCTTTCATTTCCGCTTCGACTTGGGCACGAATTTTTGGTTTCATGATGACATTCGTGATAAACGTTTGGATACAACTGAAGACCCCACCAACTACCCAGTAAAGTGTCACACCAGCTGGTGCACTCATGGACATGAAAACGATCATCAATGGAGAAACGATCAACATGGTTTTCATCGTTTTTTTCTGTTCCTCAGGAATCCCGATGGTTGAGATATATCCTTGTGCCAAGTAGGAAAGACCAGCAATCGCCACAAAGAGGATGCTGGGGTCGCCTAATGATACGCCAAAGAATTCAGAGTTTTGGATTCCTTGTGTGTAACGAGCGGTGAAATAAAGAGCAGAGAAGATCGGCATCTGAATCAGCAAAGGGAGACATCCGATACCGCCAAACATACTGACGTTGTTTTCAGAGTAAATTTTTTGCATCTCCGCTTGCGCTTGCATTTGTTCTTCCCGAGTGGTTGCTTTTTTCAAATTGGCTTGTGCAATATCCACTTGAGGTTTCAGAAACTGCATTTTTTCACTTTGAACCATCGTTTTTCGAGACTGATGGATCCCTAATGGTAAGATAATGACACGGACAACGATCGTTACGGCGATGATCGCCCAGCCGTAAGACCAGTTGAAGTTTTCTACGAGCATCGTGATCATATCCCCTAATGGTTTCACCAAAAAGCGATAAATCATTCCTGTTTCTTTCGGCGTACCATCAGCATTGGTACTGACACAGCCTGATAATGCTAATAACAGGCCAAATAATCCTGATGAAAGCAGCCATTTATTCATTTTAGACATTCTATTCTTCCTCTTCACAATAAATTTAGACAAAAATAACTATACTAAAAAAGACCGACTATTTCAATGTACAAAGAGAAATTCATTGAAAAATCAATCTTTCGACTTAGAAAACATTCAATTGTTAATAGTACACTACATCAAAACTCCGACGCTCTTTGATAGCATCGTCTGGTTGGACGTCGATCTGATTTACTTTCCCAGCGGGTGAAGGAGAATCCTTAACCCCAGCAACAAAGGCATCGATGGCTTTGTCATCGCCAATTGCTTCAATCGAAACAGAACCATCCGCTTCGTTTTTTACAGATCCGGTGACGCCCAACTGATCGGCAAGCATTTTTGTGGTATAACGAAAGCCGACGCCTTGGACACGTCCTTGCACATGGATTCGTAGTTTCTTCATGGACAATCCCTCCTCTGCTTTATATGATAGCGTTTTTTCAGTAAAAGAACAAGTTAGATCGATTGACTCATGCTATAATGAATCGAGGTGACAAGATGAAAGAAATTCAATCGAAAAAAAATACCTTTATCAAGGAAATCAAAAAACTAACACAAAAAAAACATCGGACACAAACCAATAGCTATTTGATTGATGGCTGGCATTTGGTGCAAGAAGCATTGCATGCACAAGTACCCATCAAAGCATTGTTGGTGACCCCGCGAGGGTTAAGTGAAGCCAACGGGCAACTCGATGATTATCAGGAAGAAAGCTATTTGATCACAGAGGAGATCGCAGCGATGCTTTCTGATTTGCCAACACCACAAGGGATTTTTGCCGTGGTGGAAAAGCAAGAACAAGACTTACAGACACTGACGGGCAATTGGCTGATTTTAGATAATGTGCAAGATCCTGGAAACGTTGGCACCATGATTCGAACAGCGGATGCCGCTGGATTCAGCGGGGTTTTTCTCGGCGAAGGAACAGCCGATCTCTACAGCACCAAAGTCTTGCGCAGCATGCAAGGTAGCAACTATCATCTGCCGATCGTAGAAGGAGCGATCCCGCCATTTTTGAAGCAGCTGCAGGCAGCTGGTGTGGCGATTTATGGTACCGAGTTAAACAAAGAAACAGTCCCTTATACCGAGCTTCCTAAAGGACAAGCGGCTGCCTTCATTTTAGGCAACGAGGGGCAAGGGGTCAATCAGGAACTGTTGGCATTGACCGATAAAAATCTATATATTCCTATCTATGGTCAGGCGGAATCATTGAACGTCGCCATTGCGGCAGGTATTTTGATGTATTTTGCTGTCAGCTAGATTTTTAAGGAACTGTTAAACTATTTGAATCTATTGCACCTCACCTAGAAACTTGCAGGAATAGGTGCTATACTTTGTCTTGTAACAATCAAGCAGATCAAAAAAGGTGGCAGACAAAAATTTATGACAGAAAAATGGCAAGAAGATAGCGAATATATGTCTTACGTGGCTGACCTGTTAGAAACAGAAGCTGTAAAAAAATTAGCCAATTTTGTGCAGCATATGAACTCCACACGTTTGGAACATTCGATCAGCGTCTCTTATTATAGTTACAAATTGGCCAAGAAATGGGGCGGCGATGCTCGTGCAACAGCTCGTGCAGGACTCCTTCATGATTTATTTTATTACGATTGGCGTACTACAAAGTTTGACGAAGGTACCCATGCGTACATGCATCCACGAATCGCAGTAAAAAATGCCGAAAAAATCACTGAACTTAGTGATCTTGAAAAAGATATCATCCTGAAACATATGTGGGGAGCAACGATTGCACCGCCACGCTATAAAGAAAGCTATATCGTCACGATGGTGGACAAATATTGTGCGATCAAAGAAGCATCAGAACCCCTTACAGACAGCATGAAAGAAAAATGGCAACAACGCTTCTGGAAGAAACATCGCACGATTCAATAAGAAAAAAGTTCTTCGAACCAACTGGTTCAAAGAACTTTTTTGTTTGTTTAGCCAAAAATAAGTTGGAGGATCGCTGCACCTGCATAGAGAATCAGTAAGGTGATCAATACTGTTAGATGTCGTCTTTTGTGCATAAAAAGGATTGCCACAAATTCTCTTAAAAAGGCATTCGGTAAATAGTAAAAGGCAGTAGGTGCTCCGATACCATCCGCTTTAAGTTGGGCTTGATCTGCATAGAGACCAGCACGAAAAATATGGTAATTGTTTGAGGCAAAGATTGCTTTGTAGCCGTTTGGCTTAAGCGAATCCATGATTTCTTTCGAAAATTTCATGTTTTCATAAGTAGTCGTGGAATTTGTTTCCACTAAAATCTCACCTTCTGGTACGCCTTGGGCAATCGCATATTCTTTCATAGCAACAGCTTCCGGCAGCTGCTCATCGCTTCCTTGTCCGCCTGACATCAGTAATCGAGGCGCGGTTTTTTTCGCTTTAAATTGCGATTCGTAGAACGAGATCGCTGTATTGATGCGTTTTGCCAATAAAGGGGAGACCGTGGTGCCATTCAAAAGGCCTGCACCTAAGACGATGATAAAGTCCTGATTATAGCGAGGATGGTTGAACTGATAAATGACTGAAATGGATAAAAAGTTCAAAAAGACTACAAACAGATACAAAAGACTTAGGGGAACAATGCCGAATAAGGTTCGGATCCAATCTGGGAAAAAGTGCAAAAGGGTATCTGAAAATAGTAAAACGGTCAAAACCACCGCTAAGATCAGGGTTAACAAATTGGCGATCGATCGCGATTCTCTTCGTAGTACGATAATGGAATTCCAGTAAAGAAAGACCACGAGTGTTGCCAAACCGAATAATAGTACAGCAACGAAGATTGCCAGTAATACAGCGAGTAAACCACCTACGAGTATGTCTTGGGTTCGGTATAAATTAATGACTAAGTAGCCGCCAAAAGCCAGCACGAACAAATTAAAAAGCAAGCCATTTACAAGTTGGTGCTTGTTGCGCCGATAAGAAAATAAAAAAAGGCCGGCGAAGGCGACGGGTATCAGAATAAAGAAACTACCTGTCCGTAATTCTGAGACAGCTAAATAAATTAGCAGGGCTAGAATCGTCCAACAACATTCAAAAAAGAAAATATCCGGATCATCTTTTTTCTTGCGCCATTTTTGAACGACGATCACGCCCGACACATAGCTGATGGCAAAAATCAGCAATTGCGTAAAATCCATGTTTTTCACTCCTTTAACGATACACTTAGTATACCGAAAAATGGCAGAAATTGCTTGTTGCTAAGGTCAAAGTTGCTGAATTTCTTGCAATTCGCTAAAATGAAGGAAAGAAGGAGGAAGGAACATGCAATTAGGTGAAGTGATTCGCGTCGTACGACCCGCTTTTTATGTGATTGGAAAAGAGGGCAAGGGGTTAGCAGAAGAAGGTGCTTCTTGGGTACCAGCGCTTTGGGAACTTGCAACAAAGGATTTTGAAGAGATCGAATTTCTCGTAAGTGATCAAAAGGCAGAAGAACTGGAATTTTGGGGCTTGATGAGTGATGGCACCAATTGGTTAGAGCCTTGGCAAGAAACCGGTCGCTACTTGGCAGGCGTTCAAGTCCAGACAGAAAATTTTCCTCCTGTCGGTTGGGTCCGTTGGGAAATGCCCGCAATGACCTATCTCGTTGTAAAAACGGATGAAAAAAACTTAACGATGATGACTGAAAAAATGCTGATGGAAGTTTTACCAGAAAACAACGTCCAGTTGTCAGCAGCCATTCAAGAAAGGTATCTTCCTCATTTTAAGGAGGGGGAAGTTGAATTGTTTTTCCCTGTGGAGCCATTGGCAACAGCAACGGTGGAAACAGTAGAATAAAAAAAATCTGTCCGAGAAGCAGTCTTTGCTTCGGACAGATTTTTTCGTTTAGGTTAAAAAAGATTACTGAAAAAGTTGGACACGCCGCGCCAAGCACGAACAAAGATGTTGGCTTTTTCCACTGTTTGTGTTGTGATCAATCCTGCAGTCTCGTCATGATCGGAATCATCAATATAACCAAGCGTATCAGCTGGAATCGAAGCACTTACGGTACCGACTTCTGTGCCCTCAGTCAATGGCGCTTGCAGGGCAGAATCACGATAATGCTCATTAAAGTCAATGGTTGTTTCAAAGGCGGTGGCATCCATATCTCCACGTACCCATAAGGTCAAACCTTGATTTAAGGCAACGGGCACACTCAATTCTTTCCCATCTTTGACTGCAACCGTCTGGGTATCTTCTAGTTGCGCATTTTCTGGTAAAATCTCTACTTGTTCCCAAGCGTCAAACGAGTAATCCATCAAACGGCCTGTTTCAATAAAACGAACACTAGGATTTTCTGCATGACCATTGACGTTTAGCACCACGGTGATGATTCGTTGCCCATCTTTAACGGCGGTTCCGACAAAGCAGGCGCCTGCCATATCTGTCGTACCAGTCTTCAGACCGTCGACACCATCTTTCGTATTCGTAAAACCTGGAAGCATCCAGTTCCAATTGACCATCTCGACAGGCGAATAGGAACCTTCACCAAATTGTTTTGTTGAAAGGCTGGTTACTTCCAAAACATCTGGAAAGTCTTGTAACAAATGACGGGCAATCAATGCCACATCTTTTGCGGATAGTTCGTTTTCATCAGTTGAAGTTGATCCTGGGTAAATATTTTCCCCAAGATAAGCATTGTTTAAGCCAGAAGCATTGACGATCTTTGCATCGGTGATGCCCCATGATTGCACTTTTTCTTGCATTAAATCCACAAAGGCACTTTCAGACCCAGCAATCAGCTCCGCGAGCGCGACGATTGCAGCATTTGCAGATTGGATATAACTGGCATCATACAAATCTTTTACTGTATAGGTAACGTCTTGATGCAAAGGGACATTTGATAAGTTAGGGGACACGCTGAGATTTGCGGCATAATCGGAAATCGGCACAGGATCATCCCAAGCGATCGCTCCTTGTTCTACTTGCTCAGCGACAAGGTAGAGGCTGATGATCTTGGTGATGGAGGCAATACCCATGGCTGTCTCGCCATCTTGATCATACAACACTTTCCCTGTGTCAAAATCAATGGAGTAGGCGGCTTTGGCGTCAATCGAAAAATCTTGGATCTCTTCGATGCTCATTGCTGTATCATCAGCATATGAAACGAGGGGGATGCCGACAGCAGCAAAGAGGATTGCCAAAGCAGCAACGAAGGAATACCCGAACTTGGTTATTTTCTGCATATATGTTGTAGCTCCTTTTAAGTTGTATCTAAGCAAAAATTTTAACAAAGAGTATCCGCTGTTGCAATACTCTAAGAGAAAACTTAGCATTTAATTGCGAGAAGACCGCTCAAAGGGGGAATGGGCGTTGTTAAACCATTACAAAATAGAAGACCTAAGGGCAACAGACAGCAAAAAAAACTTGCCTTCCTATTTAATAAAGAAGACAAGTTTTTCTGAATTGACATTGGGTCAAACGATTTCACTTAGCGACGATTGGAATGGATTCTCGGGTTTTGGTTTTGGGCTCTGACGGGAACTTTCACTGCTCTCGTTTCTTGTTGCATGGCCAATTTTGCTAAAAAGAATGTCCCAGCTAGTAACGCAGCTAAAGCAAAGATGGAAAAGAGTGAAATAAAGGTCGTTAACATAAAAATCCCTTCTTTCTGTTTAAAATAAATGTGGAAGGTAGGAATCGAACCTACACCTTAATCTATGAACGATCAAACATCACTCAACGGAACACCTTGTTCAACCACTTGTTAAGTTAATGATAGCATGGATTGCCAGGAAATGCTGATAAAAAGTCTGAGAATTGACCGAAGAAAATGTGAAGAAAACATGAACTCGATCTTCTCATGTCCCTTAGGCGATTTTTGTCAAAGAATAGTGGCAATCTTCTGCTTCATCATATAAAGTAATAACGGAGCCTTTTTGTTCCAGGACTAAATGATAGCCAAATGTATCCAGTAACACTAATCGTGTCGGAGTCAGTTCAACAATGGAAACAGGCAACGGTTTGCCTTCGATGGTCAATGAATAATCATTGGCAATTTCTAAAATGACATCTTCTTTTGTCTTTGAAGTAAAACGCCAATTTCCAATGAAATTTTGGCGGTTTTCATTTTTTTGTTTTTCCTTTCGCAACAGCAAGGAGCTGACCACGCCCGTTGCTAGAGATAAACCAATCAATAGAGACCTTTTCTTCATTTATACACGTCCTATCACTTACGATTCATCTAGTTGCACCTTGTGAACAAGATGCCCGCTTCTGCACACTAGAAAATAATTGCCATAAGTATACCATGAGAAGGTAAAAAAGCATGGTACTTTAGTTTGAAGTTTAGAAGTTTTTATCAAAATATGCTATGATTCAAAAGAGCAGGTGAGAAAATGAATTATCCGAATACCCTATTAGCCACGTTTCTCGTTCGAGACAACCGATTCATTGCCCGATGTCTAGTCGATGGGCAAGAAGTGATCGTCCATGTGAAAAATACGGGACGAGGAAAAGAACTATTGCACAAAGGGGCACTCGTGACCCTCCAATATTGGGACAATCCGAAACGTAAAACCAATTACGATTTGATCTCAGTCAAGAAAGAAGACCAATGGATCAATATTGATAGTCAAGTACCCAATCGGTTAGGCTATGAAGGCCTTTTGGATGGCACGATCCAGTTGCCAAATATCAAAGGGAAAATTGCCCTCTTGCGGCGTGAAGTCGTCTATGGGATGTCTAAGTTTGATCTTTATTTTGAAACAGACGAACAAGAAAAAGGGTTTATAGAAATTAAAGGGATGACACTTGAAAACAAGCAAATCGGCGCTTTCCCAGATGCGCCAACGATTCGCGGCTTGAAACACGTCAATGAATTGATCCATGCCAAAGAAGCAGGCTATTATGCGGCGGTTTTGTTCATGATCCAATTTGAAGTGGTACAAAGCGCCACGATCCATCGACAGATGCAGCCGGATTTGGCCGATAAGATCGCTGAAGCGCAAAGCAAAGGTGTCGAAGTATTTGCTTATAATTGCCAGGTAAACCAAGGGATGATCGCGGTCAAAGAACCGATCCCTTTTGATTTGAACATCGAATTTGACGACCCCAATCTATAGAAGAAAGAAGGAAAACACATGATTCATTTAGGGATTATCGGCACAAATTGGATCACCGATCAATTTGTACAAGCAGCCCACGAAACCAAACGGTATCAATTGGTAGCCGTATACTCAAGGAAATTAGCCACAGCGCAACGCTTTGGGGAAAAATACGGGGACATCGAATATGCGACCGATTTGGCCACTTTTTTTGGCTTAGCTCATATGGACACGGTCTATATCGCTTCTCCGAATAGTTTGCACTTTGAACAAGCCAAGCAAGGTATTTTAGCAGGAAAAAATGTCATTGTGGAAAAGCCAGCCTTTTCAACGCCTGAGGAAATGGCGGAGATCATTGACCTAGCAAACCAACAACAGGTTTTATTCTTTGAAGCAGCTCGCAACATTCATGAAGCGAGTTTTTCAACCGTAGCCGAATTCTTACCGACACGCGGTGCCATTCTTGGGGCGAACTTTTCTTATATGAAATACTCGTCTCGTTATGACGCTGTACTAGCTGGGGAGGAACCAAATATCTTTTCTCCGCATTTTTCTGGCGGAGCTTTAGCCGACTTGGGTGTGTATCCAGTATATGCGGCGGTCGCTTGGTTTGGTAAACCGCAGGACGTTCATTATTTTGCGCGCAAATTACCGACCGGTGTAGATGGTATCGGGACTGCTGTGCTACGCTATGCTGATTTTGATGTCACGATCCAAACAGGCAAAATCGCTGATTCAGAGTTACGATCAGAAATTTATTTTGAAGACGGGACATTAGATTTGAATGCCGTCAATGCTATTGAAGAAGCAGCATTTTATGAACGCCAAACAAAACAAACGCATCCATTAGCAGTCGCTGCTTTAGACAATCCGATGATCGAAGAAGCGCAAGACTTTGCAGACATCATTGAAAACAAAGATGATCCTAAACAAGGACAACGCTATGAGGAATGGGTGGAACTTGCCCTCAGTGTCAATGAAACCGTCTCTTTGATGCGTAAGCAGGCCGACATCATTTTTGATGCAGATAAAAAATAAGGAATGGAACATTTATGACAGTATTTGAATTGACACAATTGCCAGACGTCTGGCAGGAAAAATGGCAAGCGGCTGGTTATCACGCACCGTCCTTGATCCAAGAAAAAACCTTTGGTCCTTTAAAAGACGGCGCGTCTGTCATAGGAATCTCACCGACCGGTTCAGGTAAAACTTTGGCGTATCTCTTGCCATTGTTAACGAAGGTTGAAAAAAAGCAAGGCAATCAGCTGTTGATTTTGACTTCTTCACAAGAATTAGCGATGCAAGTCACAGAAGTAGCAAGGGAATGGGCCCAAGCCATTGGTTTGACCGTTCTGCCGCTAATTGGCGGCGCAAGTACAAAACGCCAAGTGGAAAAACTAAAAGACAAACCCGAGGTCTTGATCGGTACCCCAGGCCGTGTGTTAGAGTTGATCAAAGCCAAAAAAATCAAGACCCAGCAGCTGCAATCGTTGGTATTGGATGAGGTTGACCAATTATTGAAAGAGGGTGCCTTCACCCTGGCAGCCAAGATCAATCAAACATTACCAAAACAAATCCAGCGTAGTTTCTTTTCAGCAACCGCGAACGAAGTGATCGATGAGATTCGACCATTCGTGTCAAAAGAGCCGCTGATCATTGATGTTACCCAAGAAGATCAGAGCAAAGGCGTCATCCATCATTACTATTTGAACTATCCGCAACGACGAATCGTGGATGCTTTAAGACGCTTTGCTCATTTACCAAACTTTCAAGCCTTGGTTTTCTTCAATGAATTAAGCACAATGGGGAATGCGGAAGAAAAGCTATTGTTTCATGGCTTGCCGGTGGCCTCTCTGGCATCTGATCAAAACAAACTTGCACGAAAAGGTGCATTAGAGAGCTTTCGTCAAGGAAAACTAGTGGAACTATTGACGACCGATGTCGCCTCTCGCGGCTTAGATGTCGTGGATCTGCCTTACGTGATCAATACAGAAGTCCCTTTAGAAAAAGAATCCTATTTACACCGCGCAGGACGCGTTGGAAGAATGGGCAAAGAAGGAACTGTCGTTACGATCGTTCAAGACCATTCGTTGAAGGATTTGAAAAAAATCGCAAATCAGTTGTCCATAGAACTCAAGGAAGTCTATCTGCATGGGGGACAGTTACACACAGAAGCACCTGTTGTCGAAAAAGAAAGCAAGAAAGAAATGAAAACAACAAGTGTGCAGAAAATTTCCAAGAAAACACCAGAAAATTTACACACTCCTGTTAAAAAGAGCAAGAAAAAGACGAAAAAGCAAAAAGACAAAGGAAAAAGACGCCATTGAGCGTCTTTTTGTGTTACCATTAACGTTGTTTATTATTAGTGTGTAAAAAAATGAGGAGGCTATCGAATGAATTCGCGAAAAGAAGAGATTTTTCAAACGATCGAACTGCATAAGCAAGGGTTGACCGCAGTTGATGTCGCTAAAATCTTACAAATCGATCGCAGCAATGCAAGCCGTTATCTCAGTGAGCTTTATAAAGAAAAGAAAATCGGCAAACGTTCCGGCCGTCCGGTTGTTTATGAGCCTTTAGAAGAAACGGTCCATGTGGATGTTTCCTCTGAAGTTAGTTTTGAAAGTCTGGTTGGAGTCCAAGCTTCCTTGAAAGTAAGTATCCAGCAAGCCAAAGCGGCGATCTTATATCCACCTAGAGGACTCCATACCATTATTTTTGGTGAGACAGGTACCGGTAAATCCTTATTTGCCGAATGTATGTATCACTTTGCGGTTGAATCAAATATGTTAGAAAAAGATGCCCCATTCGTATCCTTTAACTGTGCGGATTATGCACAAAATCCGCAATTGTTGTTTGGTCACATCTTTGGCATCAAAAAAGGCGCCTACACAGGTGCTGCAGAAGATAGTCCAGGACTTATGGCAAAAGCCGATGGCGGCATCCTGTTCTTAGATGAGATCCATCGACTGCCGCCAGAAGGCCAAGAAATGCTCTTTACCTTCATTGATAAAGGGATCTACCGTCCATTAGGGGAAAGTAATCAAGTTCATGAAGCCGCCGTGCAGATCATCGGTGCCACCACGGAATCATCAGAAACCTTTTTAACGACCTTCAATCGGCGAATTCCCATGGCTATTACTTTGCCAAATGTGGAAAGTCGTTCCTTAGATGAACGGTATGAAATCATTTCGTTGTTTATCAAGCAAGAGGCGACCCGTCTAAATCAACGAATCGATGTCGAACGAGATGCGATATTGGCCTTTATGCTCTATGATGCAGAAGGCAACATTGGTCAAATCAAGCGCGACCTTAAACTCGTCTGTGCCAAAGCATTTTTGCATTATCGAACCTATGGAAAAAAACACTTGCTGATACGAAAAGGCGACTGCTCCTTGCAAGTTCAAAAAGGCTTGTTGAAGATCAAAGAAATGTCGGAACGCTTGGATCGGTTTTTAGATGGCAAAGGCGACTTTCTAAGTTTTGAACCTGGCGACCCAGATGTCGTCTGGTCTCGTGATCCACAACGGAATATGCAAGTGTATAATGAGATCGAAGAAAAAGTCAGCTCACTGATTGAAACGGGTGTAGCCAATGTCGATCTAGAAAATTTGATCTCCAAAGATGTCGATGCGTACTTTGAAAAGTATGTCGAAGAATTGATCCAAAATCCCGTTCATAAAGAACTGATTCCAGAAGACATCTGGAAGCTGACAAATGTTCTTTATGATCTAGCTGGGCAAAGATTGTCTCGAACCTATAGTGAAAAAGCCCGCTTTGCCTTTGCACTGCATTTGCAAAGTACACTGGAACGTGTCAAGGAAGGACATATGATCGTTCATCCAGATTTGAATACAGTCAGAAAAAACTTGAAATCCGAGTTCCAAGTGGCAATGGATCTATCGACCATTATCGAAGAAGAACGACATGTCGAGATCCCCTTCGATGAGATCGGCTTTATCAGTATGTTTTTAGCGATTCAAGTCAAGCAACCTTCGCCGCTGCCCCTTGAAAAAGTCGAGATCATTGTCTTGATGCACGGCAAGGCGACTGCCAGCAGTATGTTGGAAACGGCACAAGAGCTGCTGGAAACCTATCACGGCAAAGCGATGAATATGTCTTTGGATATGGAAGTCGGTCAAATGTATGAGCAGCTATTGAACTATGTCACTGACAATAAGGAAAAGATGAGCAACGGCTTATTGCTTTTAACTGATATGGGTTCCCTCAATTCATTTGCGAATTTGATTTCTGAAGAGACCGGGATTCGTACGAAAGCCATCTCGATGGTCAGTACGATGATCGTCTTAGAGGCTTTGCGAATGGCGGAAAGTGGCCGAAGTTTAGAAGACATTTATCAAAACATTCAGCGTTCTTTTGAAACCATCGTGCAAGAACAGTTCCGCACAGTTCGCGAAGCGAAGGGGAATAAAAAGGCAGTCATCGTCACTTGCTTTACTGGAGAAGGTGTCGCTGCCAAACTTTATCAACGAATTTATCCCGTCGTTGATCAATCAAAAGTCGAGATCATTCAAATGCAGTTTATTGAAAAAGAAACCTTCAAGAAACATATTGATGGCTTGCTAGAAGAATATGAGATCAAAGCCATTGCGGGCACCGTCGAGATCGATTATCAAAATATCCCGTTCTTTTCCGCCTATGATGTCTTTGATGACAATCGGTTGAATGTACTGAAGCGGATCGTTTCAGATGAAGTGCCGATTGAAAAAATCGTACGTTCATTAGAAAATACTTTAACGCATGTGGGGTCCGTCTATCATCTGATCGAAAGTCTGCAGCGAATCGTTCATCAAATTCAAAATCAATTGCATGTGATTGTTGAACCTACCGTTGACGCCGGCATAGTGATTCATTTAGCCTTTCTAGTGGAAAGTTTATTGAAGAAGGAACATTCCCGTACCTTCCCCAATTTGGCGGCCTTCCAAAAACGCTATCGTATCGAAACAGATGTGTTGCGAACTCATTTATTGCAGATAGAGAAAAACTATCAAATCAAAATCTCTGAAGATGAGATCGCCTATTTAACACAAATGTTTTTAGAAAATGAAATAAAAAGTTATGATGAATCCGCACACAATATTAGTGTGTAATGATAAATCCGCAAGTGTGCAAAAGAAAAATTGGTTCAGACCATTGATATATAAAGGTCTGAACTTATTTTTTTTTGGCACGCTTTTTGCTTTATAGTAAAGTGTAACTTACAACAGAAAGGAGCGGATACGCGATGGCGAAAAAAACGATTATGCTTGTTTGTTCAGCAGGAATGAGTACCAGTCTATTGGTGACGAAAATGCAAAAAGCAGCCGAAGCAAAAGGAATGGAAGCGGATATCTTTGCTGTTTCAGCTTCAGAAGCCGACCAACATTTGGAGTCGAAACCAGTCGATGTTCTTTTATTAGGACCACAAGTACGATTCATGAAATCACAATTTGAACAAAAACTAGCACCAAAAGGCATTCCTTTGGACGTGATCAACATGGCAGACTATGGCATGATGAACGGCGAAAAAGTATTGCAACAAGCAGAAACATTAATGAACTAAGATTTTTAGGATCGAAGTGTAAGGAGGATTTTTAAAGATGGATGAGCAAAATTTGGAAGCCATTATGGGATTGATCATGTATGGTGGTAATGCAAAAAGTGACGCAATGGAAGCAATCGCGGCAGCAAAAGAAGGGGACTTCGAATTAGCTGACCAAAAAATCAAAGATGCTGAAGCATCTCTTGTGGAAGCGCATCATTCGCAAACAGGATTGTTGACACAAGAAGCGCAAGGCAATCATATGACCGTGACATTGTTAACAGTGCATTCACAAGATCACCTAATGACGTCAATCGCATTTACCGATTTAGCGAAAGAAATCATTGATGTCTATCGACGTCTAAATAACGAATAATCTTTGAACGGATAGAAGTAGTTATTGTCGATGAATCAAAAAATCTTCTTTGACGAATAGAACTTATAGGAGGAATTAAGAATGGATGGATTAACAAGTTGGATGGAGAAGTACATTCTCCCTGTAGCTGCAAAAATTGGAGCCCAGAAGCACTTAGTTGCATTACGTGATGCCTTTATTGGAACAATGCCTGCTACTATGGCTGGTTCGATCGCAGTAATGATCAACGCGATCATTCGTGACTTACCACCGCAATTTTGGCCGAGTTATGATGCCAGTACCATTCCAGTTATTCGTGAAATTATTAGTATCAATGGCTTCGTATGGAATGGTACATTGGCTGTTGCTGGTTTAGTATTTGCCTTTTCTTGGGGATATAATCTGGCTCGTGCTTATCGAGTGAATGATCTCGCAGGTGGGATCGTTGGAGTAGCGACACTGATTCAAGGAATTGCTTTTTCATACAGCACTTCTGTGGCGACAGCTGTTCCAACAGCTTTGATGGATGAAATCAATGCTGGGTCAGCAACTTCCGGATGGTCTGCAACAGCAGATGCAATTACAGCAGGTGGATGGGGTTGGTTGAAACTCGATCATCTAAACGGAAACGCTTATTTTACCGTAATGATCATGGGGGCTATTTCAGTTATTATTTTCTGTAAATTGATGTTAGCTGATATCACTATCAAAATGCCTGATTCAGTACCGCCAGCAGTATCGAAAGCGTTCGCTGCGATTTTGCCGGCAACAATTGCCTTATATGTCATTGCTATTATTAACTTTATTGTCGGTAAACTGACTGATGGACAATTAATTATTGATCTTGTCCAAAAATATATTGCAGAACCATTCCTAGGCTTGTCTCAAGGGCTTGGTGCAGTACTGATCGTAACTGTTTTTGTTCAAATTTTCTGGTTCTTCGGAATCCATGGTCCAAACGTACTAGCTCCAGTTTTAGAAGGTATTTGGGGACAAGCGCAGTTGATCAATATCGATATTTTCCAAAAAGGATATGAAGGACAAACCGGTACAAACGCGGTTCTTGCCGCAATCGAAGATGGCAAGGCATATATGTGGGTACGCGGATCCTTTGACTCATTTGCTTGGTTTGGTGGTTCAGGCGGTACAATTGTATTGCTGATTGCTATTTTGATCCTATCAAAACGTGCGGATTATCTAACTGTTGCAAAATTGTCAATCGGACCTGGTGTGTTTAATATTAATGAGCCGGTAATGTTCGGTCTGCCAATCGTATTGAATGCGATCATGTTTATTCCGTTCATTATTGCTCCGCTAGTAGCCACTTCAATCGGTTGGTTAGCAACGTACTTTGGTTTAGTAGCACCTGTTTCACAACAAGTAACGTGGGTCGTTCCACCAATGTTGCTATCATTCTTGGCAACAGGAGCTGACTGGCGTGCCCCAATCGTAACGTTGGTATGTATGGTCGTTACATTCTTCATATGGGCACCATTCGTTATTTCAGCAAATAAAATTGATCCAAAACTAGGCGAATAGACCTGTAGATTGTGGGGGACTGCTATGGCTTCGCTTGAAGTAAAGCAGCTCCTCCTTTTATTATTGATTATTTAGGAGGAAAAGAATATGATTTCAATAGCAAGTGCAATGCAGCAAGATGCCATCAAAGAATTACTTGAAGGATATAACGAAGATGGAATTTCTTTTACATTCAAAGAAAAACAAGGGATTAAACTTATTTTTACTACCACAGCTTCCGATTCAGAAGCGGCGGCAAAAAAAGCAAAAGAATTGATCAAAGCACAGCCTTGGGGTTCTGTTTTATACTTTCAAGCAGTTGGTGTTTGAGTAGGTTCTCTGTGGATCAACGAATAGATAGGATGATTGAAAATGATAAAAAACGGCTTGTTTATATGTAGTATCGGTCTACTCGTAGTCCTATACAGTATGAATCCAAGTAATCAGCAGTTAGATATATTCAGTTTTACAACAGGTATTTTCTTGCTTATTTCTGGCAGTCTTTTGTTCATGAAAGGAAAGAAGAAAGCCGAAGAGTCAGATAGGAGGAAGTCTTAATGAGAATTGAAAAAGATTTATCGATTCCAGCAAATGTCTTTTACGATCAAATTATGGATTCTGTTATCTTTGACGTACGAAAAGCAACTGGAAAAACACTTTCTAGAAAGCAACTGGCAGGATTTCAATATGTAAAGGAATTTTCTACTACGAGTCGTGCGAAGATAGAGATCGAAGAAATCATTGAAAATCAAGTTTATCAATTCAAAACAGAAACGACGAAAAATGAATTTGTCGCACGCTATGAAGTAGCGCCGCTTGATGAAAAGAGCAGTAAAGTCATTTATACGGAAACCATGAAATCACATGGCTTCATGCAGCAATTGAATGACATGCTCTTAGGCACCATTCTAGGATATTTCAAACGCAAGCAATTTAAAAAAATGTTGAGTATGATGGAAGAAGCATATTAAGGGGTCGACTGACGCCTTTTTTGCGTTTCTTGCGTGTTTTCAAGTAGAGGAGATGAAGGAATGACAGATGTCAAAAAAATGACCGAATTCGGTTCGCAAGAAGTACTGGAATTGGTTTCTTATGCCTTTCAGTGGGAGTTGAATGAAACAAATATCAAGCGCTATCGCAAGCTTGCGGAGAATTCATGGAATTATGGTTCCTACGACGAGGATGGAAAACTAGCGAGCCAAATCATGGCAACTATTTTTGATGTGAATTTTCATGGAACGACTTATCCAATGGCAGGGATCGGTTTTGTGGCTTCTTATCCAGAGTATCGCAGCCAAGGTCGGATCGATCGGATCATGAAACAAATCATTAAAGATTGCTATGAACAAAAAATCGTTCTGTCCTATCTGGCACCTTTCTCCTTTGCGTTTTATCGCAGATATGGGTATGAATATACCTTTGAACGTACCGTTTATGAAGTTGATGCGCATCAATGGCCCGATGGCAAGAAAGTGAACGGAAGGATCCAACGCATGAATTGGGAGGAAGCACAGCCGATCATTCACGAGATTTATCATCAATTGCCGCGCCATCAAAAAGGTGGGCTGATTCGCCAAGCCTGGTGGGAAGAAATCAAGTTTGTTTTGCGCAGACCGTATACGTTTGCGATTTATCGGAATGAAGCGGGCGTTCCTGAAGGGTATTTGATCTACTTTGTTGAAGGGGGACGCTTTGATATTCAAGAGTGGGGCTATTTGACCGCTGACGCGTATCAAGGATTCAATCGGTTTATCGTTTCCCATGCAGATTCAGTAGCGCAGATCCATTATCGACCAGGGTTTGATGGGGAAGTCCTGCAAGTAAATGCAGCCAAACCATTGGCTCACTACCAAGTGCGCCCGGACATGATGGCACGAGTCGTCGATGTGGAAGGGTTTCTAACAAGCTATCCATTTACGTTGAAAAAAGCTGGTCGTTTTGCCATAGAAATTCAAGGGGATGAATATGCCCCATGGAATAATGGGTGTTATGAAGTGACGATCGAAAACGCTCAGCATCATGTCACGAAAACGACCGCCACCCAGCTGCCAAAAGCAACCTTGTCGATTCAGCGTTTTGTGCAACTGTTCTTGCAGGCACAATCCCTTGATTCCTTGGTCTTTTTCCAGCAAATGGAAACGGAGAAGGAAGCTGCAGTGATGATTCAGGAAAACTTACCAGACGGAAAGCCGATTCTGGAAGATTATTTCTAAGCAAATCGAGGCAGAGGTATTTGCTTTCCAACAAAAAAAGATTCCTTAAAAATAAGGAATCTTTTTCTTCAAAAAACGTTCCCTGCCGGAATCGAACCAGCAACTAATCCTTAGGAGGGACTTGTTATATCCATTTAACTAAGGGAACACAATAGCTATATTTTACCTGTTATTCGTGTTTCTCGCAAGATGAGAAGGAAAAGAAAGGAAGAAAAACATGGTCAAACGATTGATAAGTGCAAACTATAGTGAAATCAAAGAAATGTCGGCGCAAGAATTGAAACAATCCATTAAAGCGAGCGAAGGACGAGTGATAATCTGTGAAACGGTGGTTCAAACCATGCCGCAAGCTGGCGACATCACCAACGCAGAAGTCGCGGCAGCTTTTGGGGCTGACTTGATTTTGTTGAATGGCTTTGATTGTTATCGTCCAGCTATTTTTGGGATGCCTGGTATCACATTGGAGCAGCTGCTTGATCCTACACAGCCCATTGAAAATCCGATTCCTCAACTAAAACAACTGATTGGACGACCTGTCGGCATCAATCTTGAGCCGATCCCAGCTACGACGGAAATGATGAGTGAAAAGATCAGCATCAGTCAAGGCCGAACAAGTTCGGTGGACACCATCAAAAAAGCCCAAGAACTCGGGGTGGACTTTCTCTGCTTTACAGGCAATCCTGGAACGGGTGTGACCAACCGAGAAATCGCTAAAGCAGTAAAATTGGCAAAAGAACATTTCTCTGGTTTGATCATCGCTGGAAAAATGCACAGTGCCGGCTCAGATGAACCTGTGGTTGATCGAGAAGCCATCATTTCTTACGCTGAAGCTGGGGCAGATATTTTGTTACTGCCTTCCGTGGGCTCGATTCAAGGCTTTCTAGAAAAGGATCTGATCGAAGCTGTTCAAATTGCCAAACAATATGACTTATTGACGATGTCAGCGATCGGAACGAGTCAAGAGAGCGCGCGTCCAGAAACGTTGCGACAATTAGCCATTATCAACAAAACTTGTGGGGTCGATCTGCAGCATATCGGTGATGCTGGCTATGGCGGCATGGCACCGACCGAAAATATTTTCGAAACATCAGTTGCAATTAGAGGCATGCGCCATACGATCAATCGTGTCGGGCGTTCAATCAACCGTTAAATCAGAAAAAATTACTAGCGAAGGAAAACGGAGAATCGTTCTGCTTCGCTTTTTGCATTTTTTTCGCTAAGTTAGAAAGAAAGGAGGAAACACAAAATGAAACAAGCATTGATCATTTACGGAGGTTGGGAAGGACACGCCCCAAAAGAAACCAGTCAGTTTTACCAAACGTTGCTGGAGTCAGAAGGATATCAGGTGACACTCGCCTCAGATTTTGAACCTCTCTATCATAAAGAAGAATTAAAAAGGCTGGATCTGTTGATCATGAATTGGACGCGAGGAGAATTGCCTGATGAGCCGCTGCAAAATGTCACTCAGGCTGTAGCAGAAGGGTTAGGATTAGCAGGCGTTCATGGCGGCTTTGCCTCGGCTTTTCAAGCCAGTAAAGGCTGGTTGTTTCTGACTGGCGGCTGTTTTTTGGCACATCCTGGTGGATTGGAAACGACCTATAGCATCGATCTTACGACAGATCACTATATTACGGCAAATACGCAATCGATCCCTCAGTTGACGACGGAGCAATACTATTGTCTGGTTGATCCAGCCGTCACTGTGTTAGCTACCTCAACATTTGCCGCTAAAGATCATCCGAATGCAGCTAACCAAGAAGTCATACTGCCAATGATGTGGATCAAAAAATGGGGCAAGGGCAGAGTCTTTTTCCAATCCGTTGGACACAGTCTAAAAGAGCTAGAAGAGCCTACCATTCAGACTTGGACCAAACGAGGCTTTCTATGGGCCACCAGAAATACCTTGGCTGATCCGCTGAAAAATAGCCAGTATAGTGAGTAATCAGAAAAACGAATGAGTAAATAAACGCGTGCAATCGTTTTACTTTATGGAAGAAAATAAGCATGGTACACTTTATTTGTATTTGATTAAGCAGGAGGTAATGTGGAATGGGAAAATTTGGAAAAAGTTTTTTATCGCAGGTAATATCTGACGGAATCAAAGGACCATTTGTCACGATCATGCTCAATACGCATGTCGGCCACCAGAATGTCGAAAAGGATCAAATCAAATTTAAGAACTTTGCCAAAGATGCGAAGCGCCGCTTTGAAAAGAAATACCCAGAACATTCTTGGGATCTTTTTCAAACGAAAATTGATGAACTGCTTGCAGATCAATCATTTTGGCGTAACAGTACAACGAGTGTGGCGGTGATTATCACACCAGAAGATGTACTAGTTCATCGGTTAAGTATTCGTGTGGATGATCAATATTACGTAGGGGAAACCCCGTATGTATTAGCTGTCATCAAAAACGCACAATTTAATTACCCATTTTATCTCTTAGCGTTGAATCGCGATTCAATGCAAGTCTATCAAGTTGAAAACAATCAAGTGCGTGAAGTCGAGTTGCCAGAAGAGGCACCGACAACGATCGAAAAAGCGCTGGGGGAAGAAATCACTGGCGGCGGCAACTTTAATTACAGTGCCCAAGGTGGCCCTAACTCAGGAGGAGAAGGCGTCGCTTATCACGGCTTTAGTGCCAAAGATGAAGAAGTCGAGATCGATCACGTCAACTACTATCAAGCAGTTGATGCATTTTTTAAGAATGACTTTTCAAACGAAGAGCATTTACCAATGTATCTTTTTGCTTTACCAGAAAATCAAACGCTGTTTAAAAAAGTGGCAAAAACGAACTTTTTCAAAGCAGAACCAAGCATTTCCTCTTCACCAGCATCATTATCTTTGAAAGAGATCCAAACGTGTACGCAAAAGCTGATTGTGGAGTTGACACAAAAAGAAGTTGGGGAATACGGCAAGCTGTTGGATCGGAAATTTATTGACCAATTGGTTGATATCGTACCTGCAGCTAAAGAAGGCAGGATCGCCAATCTGTTTGTAGCGACTTCCAATCTCGCTGATGGGTTTGGAGAAGATCCTGACACGGAATACGATCGTCGCCAAGTGTTAAATACGCTGGCAATCGATGTTTTAGAAAACGGCGGCGAGGTATCTATTTTGGAACAAAAAGATGCCCCAGGAGAAAAAAGTTTGACTGCGATTTTGCGCTACTAAACGCAGTTGTGTCCTTCGTAAATAAATCGTTTCCAAAAAAGAAAAGACTGTTGCAGATCTTTAGTGCAGCAGTCTTTTTGCGAATCATAAAAAAATAAAGGCGTTTTCATTTTTTTTGATTTTCTATTAGTCATAATGAAGATAATGTGCTATAATACAAAGTGTAGTTTTTGTTACGGTAAATTATGGTAGCTTGTTTCATCTTAAACATCTTCCACATTTTCACCTTATACAAGTAATTGCAAAATATGTGTATAAACACAAGGAGGATTTTTATTATGGAAACAGGTACAGTTAAATGGTTTAACTCAGACAAAGGTTTTGGATTCATCACTGCAGAAAACGGTAACGATGTATTCGTTCATTTCTCAGCTATCCAAGGCGAAGGCTTCAAAACTTTAGAAGAAGGTCAAGCAGTGACTTTCGATATCGAAGACGGACAACGTGGCCCTCAAGCGACTAACGTTAACAAAGCGTAATTTGTGAATGCCTTTTAAGAGCAGCTTAGCTGCTCTTTTTTTTTGTGCGCGTGATATTTGCTTGCGGAGAAAGTAGTTGTTATACTCTTAGAAAAAAAGGAGGCAGACTGATGGGATTGAATGAATTTATTCTTGGATTGGCTAATTTAGAAAAAATCCAACGCGCACCTGGATTTTTTAAGTTTACCGAGCACAGCGTGGCCGCTCATTCGTTTCGAGTAACCATGATTGCCCAGACCTTAGCCGATATCGAAGAACAAGCAGGAAATCAAGTCAATTGGCAAATTCTTTATGAAAAAGCCTTGAACCATGATTACACGGAACGTTTCATCGGCGACATCAAAACGCCAGTCAAATATGCAAACAAAGAATTGCGGGCGATGTTATCAACCGTTGAAGAAAAAATGACCGATGCCTTCATCGAAGAAGAAATCCCCCAAAGCTTTCAAACGACGTATCGCAGACGCTTGGCGGATGGCAAAGACAACAGCCTTGAAGGACAACTTTTGGCAATTGCGGATAAGATCGATCTTTTGTATGAATCTTTTGAAGAGATCTCAAAAAGCAACCCCGACAAAGTGTTCAAAGAAATGTTTCGTGAAGCGGTTTTGACGGTCAAAGCGTTTCAGCATCGTCCATGTGTGACCTATTTCTTTGAAGCCATTTTTCCCGAGTTATTGAATGCAGATTTTTATGGCAAGACTGCTTTTCTAGAAGAAATCGCAGCTTTGGTGGAAAAATAAACAAAAAGAAAAAACGAAAAATCAAGAAATGATCCATCTCACAGGTTTTACTTGAAACAAGTGAGGGGATCAGGTTTGATTTTTCGTTTTTTTGTTGTATTAAAGCAAAGATTCCGCTCCATCAATATAGACTTCCGTTCCAGAAATATTGCCCGCAGCCTCTGAAGATAGAAAAAGCACAAGGTTGGCGACTTGTTCTGGCACGCCTGTTTCTTGTTTTAATGGTCGAGAACGATCTGGATATTTGACGGGGATCTCAACGCGAGCAACCTCTTCTTCAATTTCTGTGCTGGCATCGATATTCGTTGCGATCGCCCCAGGGCAGATAGCATTGACCCGAATATTATAACCAGAAAGTTCCAGCGCAGCCATTTTTGTAAAGGCGACTTGACCTGCCTTAGATGTACTGTAAGCAGTCGCACCAAAATTGCTGAAGATGCGGTTTCCATTGACCGAACTCGTAATGACAATGCTGCCGCCGTTTGCTTTCATAAATGGGATCGCAGCTTTGACGGTAATAAAGGTACTGCGTAAATTTGTGTTGATCGTCTGGTCCCATTCTGCCACCGTCAATTCTTCGATCGGTGTCCAAGTACCGTTGATGCCGGCATTGACGTGGAGTACATCGAGACCGCCTAGTTCTTCCACAAGACCACTCATCGCTTCTTGCAGCTTCTCTGCTTCAGTGACGTCAATGGCACGATAGTGGGCTTGTGCGTCATAGTCAGCAAGAAACTCCTGCAGCTCCTCCTCGTTGCGATCAATCAACCCAACAAGAGCACCCTGGGCTAGAAATTGTTCTGCCACCGCTTTTCCAATCCCTGAAGCAGCCCCCGTTACAATCACTCGTTTGTTTTTGAAATCATTCATTTTTTTCGCCTCCTTATAGTAAATTATAAAAAAGATCCCTTTTTTTGTCGAAAAAAGCGATCAGCGACGAGTGACAAATTCCTTTAGCTGATAAATACGGATACTAGATAGTAAGGTTCTTCTTCCTGCGAACCCTCGTATCCGATGGGAAAACAGATGTAATCGCCATTGATTTTGTAGTATAATGCAGACAGTGTGCAAGGAGGAATACAATGAAACCCATATACGCTGTGGTGGATCTTGAAACAACAGGAACCGATTCGACGATTGATCGAATTATTCAATTTGGCTGCGTCTTAGTCCAAGATGGCAAGATCATTAATCGTTTTGCCGCAGATATCAACCCTGACCGCAGAATTTCTAAGCAAATTCAACGATTGACACACATCACAAACCAGCAAGTAAGCAAAGCGCCTTATTTCGAAGACATAGCTGACACGATCTACAACTTACTCAGCAATACGATTTTTGTGGCGCATAACATTTATTTTGACTATCATTTTTTAAGCAATGAATTTGTTCGTTGCGGTCTGCCGCCTTTATCGATTCCAGGGATCGATACGGTGGAATTGGCGCAAGTGTTTTTGCCGACAGAAAGCAGCTTTCGCTTAGGTGATCTGGCAGACAGCATCGGCTTTCGTCATGACAACCCGCATCAAGCCGATAGTGATGCAGAAGTGACCGCAGCATTATTTTTATACATTGAAGCAATCATGCGACAGCTACCACGGACGACTCTTAAACAGATTGCGCTTTTAAGCGGTCAGATGGGGATGCAAACGAGTGAGTATATTCACGGAATTTTGAAAGAAAAAGGACCAGAGTTGGCGGAAGATTTCGAAGTGATCGACGGCGTCGTCCTGCGAAAAAAAACTGTTCCGCTTTTTGAAGCCACGCATTTTCAAGAAACGTATCCGAAAGTAAAAACGGAAAAAGAACAGCGCTTTGGCGAGCACTTGATCTATCGGAAACAACAAGCACGTTTGATGAATGCGGTGTATACGCATTACACCCAACCAGAGAAAAATTTGATTATTGAAGCAGAAACGGGGATGGGAAAAACCATCGGTTACTTGTTTCCAGCCGCTTATTTAGCGACGCCAGAAAATCCATTGATCGTTAGCACCTCATCGATTCTTTTACAAAATCAGATCATCAACAAAGACATTCCTTTGGTAAACCAAGTACTGCAGCAGCCTTTGCAAGCAGTTTTGGTCAAAAGTCATCGTCATTACATTGATTTGCAGCGTTTTAAAGCGACGCTGGATCAACCGGTAGAACAGAAGCAATACGCCCAATATCAAATGGGGATCTTAGTCTGGCTGACCAAAACAGAAACAGGTGACTTTGATGAATTGAATTTAGTTCGTCTTGATCATCCTTTATTTGCCGACATTCGCCATCGCGGGGTCGACTTTTTGGCCAAAGATCAACCCTTCTATGAACAAGATTTTGTCCGACATTTATATCGGCGGATGGCGCAAAGCAATGTTTTGATCGTCAATCATGCCTTTTTAATGCAGGAAAACCGACGGGCGCAGCCACTGTTGCCAACGAGTGATTATTTGTTGATCGATGAAGCCCAACAGTTGCCGCAGCAAGCAGAAGGCTTTAGTCAACATGTCTTTGACTCTGCTCATTTCAAACGGCAGTTTTTACAGCTGAATGAAGAAGGACTATTTGAAGAAATTGCCCAGATCATTACCGAGGACGATTTTTTGCAACGGATGTTCTCGTTGTATCGAAATGCATTGTCGGTTTTGGTCGAAACACAAGAACAGTATTTTCGCACCTTATCGATCGATGCCCCAGAATTACAAGTCGTTCAGCATCATGACCTCTATGATGGGTCATTAGAGCAGGACAAGCTACATCAAAAATTGAGCCTCTATTATCAGGAAATCAATGAGATTCAACAGCAGCTGCGTCAGCGATTCGAGTTGACCAATGATCGGTGGTATGCAAGACAACGGATCGTGATTGCCCGTTTATTTGATTTCTTTAGTCAAATGGACGCACAGGAACAAACAGTGACCGCGTGGTTGACTTGGTGGCATCCTCGTTACGTTCATTGGCTGAAAAAGCATCCCCAGTCAGGAAATGCTGTGATTGAGTTAGCTGATCTAGAAGGACATTCGATCGTGGAGAGCACATGGTACCAACGCTATCAGCACATCATTTATCTAGGGGGGACATTGAAGATCCCAGGCAACAAAGAATATTTTGCCCATCAGATCGGCTTGACGGATGTGCCAGTCAAAACGATTCCTGCCTTTTATGATTACAGCAAGCAAACGCGACTGTATGTAATCAAAAAAGGTCTCTCGATCCAACAAGCATCAGCTGCCGAATACGCGGATTATTTAGTCGAAGCGTTAGTCCCGATTTTGTTTGACAATCCGCAACCAGCGCTTGTGTTGTTTACGGCGCACGAAACTTTGAAAAATGTCTATGATCGATTGAATAAAAAAGCCCTGCATTATGGCAGAGAAATCGTTGCTCAAGGGACTGGCGGAACCCGTGAGAAAATCTTAAAGAAATTTTTATTAGCGGAAAATGGTATCTTATTAGGGACTAGCAGTTTTTGGGAAGGGGTCGATTTACCAGGACAGGCACTGAAGATCGCTGTGGTGACTCGATTGCCTTTTGAGAACCCTAAACAACCCATGGTCCAAGCACGGCACGCCTTTTTGGAAGCAGAAGGCATTGATTCTTTTAAAGAAGATGCCTTACCTAAAGCGATTTTACGGCTGCGCCAAGCATTGGGGCGCTTGATCCGTTCCGAGGAGGATACCGGCGTGATGGTCGTCCTTGATCGACGCTTGCTATCGACAAAGTATGGCAAACGAATGGTCAAAGGCTTACCCAAAAACTTACCTCTGATTGAAGCAAGCCCAACCGAGATCGCCGAAGACATCCAACATTTTTTTGCGCAAGAGGAAAAAGCAGCAGCCGATTTTGAAAAATGAGTTGAACATCTGATATAATGGATTTTATTTAAGATTGGAGTACGAAGTGTGAAAACAAAAGACAAAGAACATCGGCGTGTGGTTATTTTGCTGAGTGCGATCACAGTCTTACTGGTCGTTATTCTCTTCGCTTCTATTTTCTATCTCCGTTCTTCTCGTCCAATGCGACAAGCAAGAAACGAAGCAATCGAAATAGCAGAAAGATACACCGATTTAGCAGAGGTCGAACAATTTTATTGGTTTACCCGTGAGGAAACCTCCTTTAGCATTGTTGGAAAGGATACGAATAACAATGAGATCGTTGTGATCATCCCAAAAAGCGGTGAGAAGGTTTCTGTTTTTAATCAAGCGGATGGGCTGACGGAAGCACAAGCTAAGGCATTTGTTCGCGACAATCATCAAGGTCAGGAAATCCAAAAGGCCGCATTGGGTATTTTTGAAGGCGAGCCAACTTGGGAAGTCATGACGAAAGATGGCGATGGTCGTTTGAACTATTATTTGATTGGTTTCAAAGATGGCGAAGAAATCAAAGCGATCACTGAACTATAGGAAGACGCTTATGATAGAATGAATTTTGGATCGTAGAAAGGATGATAAACATGGTACTTTCAAAAAGAGCAGAAAAATTGGAACCCTCCGCAACGTTAGCGGCATCTGCTAAGGCAAAAGCGTTAGCGGACCAAGGTGTAGACGTATTAAGTCTAACTGTCGGTGAACCCGACTTTATTACCCCGAAAAACATTCGCCAAGCAGCGATCGCAGCGATTGAGAGCGGCAAGGCTAGTTTTTACACAGCAACTGCGGGGATTCCTGAGTTAAAACAGGCGATTCTTGCTTATATGAAAGAGTTTTATGGTGCTGACTATGATTCAAACCAAGTGATCGTGACAGATGGCGCGAAGTTTGCCCTTTATACGCTGTTTCAAGCGCTCCTTGATGAAGAGGATGAAGTACTCATTCCAGTGCCTTATTGGGTCAGCTATGCGGAACAAGTCCGTTTAGCGCAAGGGACACCTGTGTTTGTTGAAGCCAAGCAAGAAGCTGATTTTAAAGTTTCTGTTGCTCAATTAGAAGCTGCTCGTACAGAGAAAACGAAAGCCATCATTTTAAACTCGCCTGCCAACCCAACAGGGACGATTTACTCAAAAGAAGCGTTAACGGCAATCGGCAACTGGGCAGTGGAAAATAATATTTGGATCATTGCCGATGATATCTATGGTCGTTTGGTTTATAACGGCAATACCTTTACATCGATCGCAAGCTTATCAGAAGAGATCCGCAAACAAACCATCGTGATCAATGGCGTTTCTAAAACCTATTCTATGACTGGGTGGCGGATCGGATTTGCTGTCGGCGATGCAAAAATCATCAAAGCGATGATCGATATCGCTTCCCAAGCTACTAGCAACCCGCCGGCTGCTAGCCAATACGCAGCAGTTGAGGCACTGACTGGGAATCAAGAATCGATCGAAGTGATGCGTCAGGCCTTCGAAGAGCGCTTGAACAAACTATATCCGCTAATTGCCGCTATTCCTGGTTTTCAGGTGACGAAACCCCAAGGCGCGTTTTACTTGTTCCCAAATGTCAAAGAAGCCATGACGATGTGCGGCTATCAAACCATTGATGCCTTCGTGGAGGCCTTGCTGATGGAAGCCCACGTGGCAGTAGTGACTGGTGCTGGTTTTGGTACACCAGATTATTTACGCATCAGCTATGCAACTGATTGGGACACGTTAGTGGAAGCTACCAAACGAATCCATGATTTTGTTGAAAAGAAACGCCAAAAAGCTTAAAATGCTCTATGGTGCCTTTATTAATTAGATAGGAGAGAATCAAGTGGAATCTATTCAAATTTTAGATGCAAAAAAACACGTTGGCGAAACCGTTCAAATCGGAGCATGGGTTGCTAACAAACGTTCTAGCGGCAAGATCGCCTTTTTACAACTTCGTGACGGAACAGCGTATTTTCAAGGAATCGTTGTAAAAAGTGAAGTAGGGGAAGAAGTTTTCCAATTAGCGAAAAATCTAAATCAGGAAACTGCCGTACTGGTCACTGGGGAAATCAGAGAAGACAGCCGCTCAAAATTCGGCTATGAAATTGGTATCTCTGGTTTAGAGGTTGTTGGGGAAAGCCATGATTACCCAATCACACCAAAAGAACACGGAACAGATTTTTTGATGGACCATCGTCATTTATGGTTGCGTTCCTCAAAACAACACGCCATCATGCAAATCCGAAACGAAATCATTCGGGCAACGTATGAATTTTTCAACAAGAATGGCTTCATCAAAATCGATCCACCGATCCTAACTGGATCAGCACCAGAAGGAACGACTGATTTATTCGAAACCAACTATTTCGATCAAAAAGCATATTTGTCTCAGTCTGGTCAATTGTACATGGAAGCTGCCGCTATGGCGTTTGGCAAAGTCTTTTCTTTTGGACCAACTTTCCGTGCCGAAAAATCAAAGACACGTCGTCACTTGATTGAATTTTGGATGATTGAACCAGAAATGGCCTTTATGCACCAAGAAGAAAGCTTGGAAGTCCAAGAGCAGTACGTGGCATTCTTAGTGCAAAATGTGCTCGATAACTGTGACTATGCATTAGACGTCTTAGGCCGTGACCGTGAAGTCTTGAAAAAATACACCAAATTACCATTCCCACGAATCTCTTACGATGATGCAGTGGCATTATTACAAAAGAACGGCTTCGATGATATTCAATGGGGCGATGACTTTGGCTCACCACATGAGACCTTTATTGCCAATTCATTCGATCAGCCCGTCTTTATCTTAAACTATCCAAAAGCCATCAAACCCTTCTATATGAAGCCACATCCAACGAGAGAAGATGTCGTGATCTGTGCCGATATGATCGCACCAGAAGGCTATGGCGAGATCATAGGCGGTTCCGAACGTGCCATCGATCATGAATACCTGCTAGAACAAATCCGCGCCCACGGCTTGGACGAAAATGAATATTCATGGTATTTAGATCTACGCAAGTACGGCTCAGTTCCTCACACCGGCTTTGGTCTTGGATTAGAACGGACCGTTACCTGGTTATCAGGAATCGAGCACGTAAGAGAATCCATTCCGTTTCCACGGTTGTTGAATCGGATTTATCCTTAATTTAAAAAGATTTTGTGCGAAAGCGTAAACGATTCACTCATCACACCATCCCTTGCTAGAAAGTCTCTAGCGGGGCTGGTGTTTTTATCTGCTCTTGATGATGAGGGATTACTTCAGAAAAGAAGCAAGCAGCAATCCAACGGGCGGATGGGACTGAATAGAAGAAATCGCTTTGCTTGCTCGAGTGTGCTTTTTTTACGCGCGGGGATGTGATATAATAACAAATTGACTAGTATCTCTCATTTTATAACATTAAGGACAATACACTATGGATAATAGAAAAACGAATAAAATAATCATCAGTATTGTGACACATAATAGTCGTGATATATTCAAAACATTGGATCATCTGGAGAAAGAGATAGGAGAGGATCCACGCTTTGAAGTGAAAATATTTGATAATAATTCGAAAGCAGAATACATTGCTAAAATGCAAGATTATCCATTTGTCACTGTCATCTCAGCCAATGAAAATCTTGGATTTGGTCATGGACACAATCAATTATTAATGAATGCAACGCAAGAATACGGATTTATTTGCAATCCTGATATTCTTGTCACGAAAGAATCAATTGAAGGATTATTAAAAAGAATTCAAGAGAATGAAGCAGCTGTCGTAGTTCCTCAGGTTTTGAACGAAGATGGCTCTATTCAGTATTTAGTAAGAAAACGATTAGCTGTATTCGATTATTTCTTGCGATTTATTCCGTTTCATTGGGTAAAAAAAGTATTTAAAAAAAGACTGTCTGCTTATGAGTGCCGTGACCTTCCACAAGATCAAACCAGTTATATCCGAATGGGCTCTGGTTGTTTTATGTTGGTAGAAATCGCTCGCTTTAAAGAAATCGGCGGCTTTGACGAACAGTTCTTTATGTATTTTGAAGACAATGATTTGTGTTTGAGATATGAAAAAGCGGGGTACCGCATTTTGTATACGCCCTTTGAAAAAGTCGTGCACTTATACGGTAAAGGAGCTCATAGAAGTGCAAAACTCTTTTTGGTGTTTATGCATTCGATGATGAAATTTTTTAATAAATGGGGTTGGAGGCTGTTTTGATGAACCGTTTATTTGTGACGATCGTAATGTATGAAAGAAGCTGGCAAGAAGCGTCGGCTTCACCGCTTTTGGAAAAAGCGGTGAAGAACCAGCAAATCCAATTGCTGGTTTATGATAACAGTCCACAAAGTCATGATGAGCCTTTTTTTCAGCATCCATTAGTGACCTATTTCCATGATCCAGCCAATCCCGGCCTCTCCAAAGCATACAATAAAGGGTTTAAGTCTGCGTCTAGCGGCGATTTTGATTTGCTGCTTCTCTTGGATCAAGATACGGAGCTGACAAAAGCCTACCTAAACTTTCTTATGACTGAGACGATCGGAACTGAAATAGGTGCTGTTGTGCCGCTGATTTACAGTGGCACAACACAGGTATCACCGGTCTTAGCTGATCGTTACATCAATCGAAATCTGGCATATCCTGCTATCAGTGAGCAAAAACAGCGGATTATGGCAATCAATTCCGGCACCGCAGTCACTCTCGCGGCTATAAAAAAAATCGGCGGATTCAATGATGCTTTTCCGCTGGATTTTTTAGATCATTGGCTTTTTCTTCGCTTACATCAAGAAGGCTTTCGGTTTTTGATCGCAAACCAAAAGCTGAATCATGATCTTTCAGTCATGCATTATAAAACGATGACTAGGGAAAGATATGAGCAGATTCTTACCAGTGAATCGAAATTCTATAGGGATTTCGATAAAGAAAAGAAAAAGGAACATGAAAAACAGCTTTTTTTTCGATCAATAAAACAAGCACTTTCACCCAAAATGTGCCGATTCAGCCGAAGAACATGGAAAGAATACTTGTCATTTAGGAAGGATCATTTATGATATCAGTATGTGTAGCCACTTATAACGGAGAAAAGTATCTTCAAGAACAGCTGGACAGCATTCTAATTCAACTTGCACCTGATGATGAGCTGATTATTTCGGATGACTTCTCTACTGACAAGACAAGAAATATCCTCGATTCTTATCGCGCAGATCCCCGAATCAAACTTTTGGAAGGACCGCAAAAAGGCATTATCAAGAATTTTGAACACGCAATTAAGCAGGCTTCAGGCGATCTGATTTTTTTGGCCGACCAAGACGATGTGTGGCTTCCCGATAAAGTTGCTGATACAAAAGCAAAATTTGATGAAAAAAAAGAGACACAGGTAGTCATTTCTGATTTGAGAATTGTCGATGAGCAGCTTGAAGTGATTGAACCCTCCTATTTTGCCTATCGGAATGTAAAAGTCGGATTTTTGCGAAATGTGCTTAAAAATAAATACATCGGAGCAGGCATGGCTTTTCGAAGAGAGTTGAAGCCAGCTATTCTTCCGTTTCCGCAAGCAATTCCAATGCATGATATGTGGATCGGTGCAATGGCAGGCAACCGTATCGAACTTATTGATAAGCAGTTAACGTTGTATCGAAGACATGAAAAAAATGCCAGTGAAATCAAAACATCCGCTTCATTTGGCCAGCAATTCGTGTGGCGCTGGGGTTTAATAAGAAGCCTGTTCATGAGAAAGGTATTTGATAAATAAAAGTTACATTTTCATTTCAAAACTTTGAATTGAATGACAAAGCTTTCTAGAAATGAGATAATGCTGTGGTGAGAAATACAAGTAAATTATTTAAGGAGCGTAATGAATGAAAGGGATTATTTTAGCAGGCGGTTCAGGAACACGCCTTTATCCATTAACAAAAGCAACTTCTAAACAATTGATGCCTATTTATGACAAACCAATGATTTTTTACCCAATGTCTACATTGATGTTGGCGGGAATCAAAGAAATTTTAATTATTTCCACTCCTCAAGATACTCCTCGCTTTCAAGAGTTATTCGGCGATGGCAAAGACTTAGGACTGCAAATTGACTATGCAGTACAGCCAAGTCCTGACGGCCTCGCTCAAGCATTCATTATTGGGGAAAAGTTTATCGGCACTGATAGTGTTTGTTTAGTCTTAGGAGACAATATTTATTATGGCGGCGGTCTATCGAAAATGCTTCAACGAGCTGCTGCAAAAGAATCAGGTGCAACTGTTTTTGGCTATCATGTAAATGATCCTGAACGATTTGGTGTAGTGGAGTTTGATGACGATATGCACGCCTTGTCTATTGAAGAAAAACCTGAGAAGCCGAAATCAAATTATGCTGTAACAGGTCTGTATTTCTATGATAACGAAGTAGTCGAAATAGCCAAGAATATCAAACCGTCTGCGCGTGGAGAATTAGAAATTACCGATATCAATAAAGTTTATCTAGAAAAAAATAAACTTTCTGTTGAAGTCATGGGAAGAGGTTTCGCTTGGCTTGATACAGGAACACATGAAACATTGCTTGAGGCATCTACTTTTATTGAAACGATTGAAAAACGGCAAAACTTGAAAGTTGCGTGTTTGGAAGAAATATCATTCCGAATGGGCTATATCACAAGAGAGCAGTTGGTTGCTTTAGCTGAGCCATTGAAAAAAAATCAGTATGGTCAATATTTATTAAGACTAGCTGCTGAATAAAGAGGAGACGCTTTGATGAAAGTTATAGAAACAAAATTGACAGATGTAAAATTAATAGAGATGGACGTTTACGGCGATCATCGAGGTTTTTTTACTGAAAGCTATTCAAAAGAAAAATTTTCAGCACAAGGAATTGACTTTGATTTTGTTCAAGATAACCACTCATTATCTGCTGAAGCAGGTGTGTTAAGAGGCCTGCATTTTCAAAAAGGTGAAGCAGCACAGACAAAATTGATTCGTGTGGTGACTGGTGCGGTACTTGATGTTATCGTAGATATTCGTAAAGGCAGCCCGACCTATGGAGAGTGGGAAGGGTACTTGTTAACCGAACACAACCATCGTCAGTTATTAGTACCTCGCGGATATGCTCACGGGTTTATGACACTGACCCCAAATGTGAACTTCTTGTATAAGTGTGACAACTATTATAATGCTGAAGCTGATGGCGGCATTGCATTTGATGATCCCGATTTGGCAATTACTTGGCCTATAGATGTGAAAAAAGCGATTCTATCAGAAAAAGATAAAAAACATCCAACACTGAAAGAATTTGAAATAGAAAATACATTTGTCTATGGTGAAGTATAAGGAGTGAAAGTGATGAAAAAAATTATTGTAACCGGTGGAGCAGGATTTATCGGCTCTAACTTTGTTCATTATGTGATCAATAATCATCCTGATGTTTTTGTAACAGTTTTAGATAAGCTGACCTATGCGGGAAATAAGAACAATCTTAATGGTCTTCCAAAGAATCGCTTCGAATTAGTTGTCGGCGACATTGCTGATCAGGAGCTGGTAGATAGATTGGTTCAGGATACAGACGCTGTCGTTCATTATGCTGCAGAATCTCATAATGACAACTCGTTGAAAGATCCTTTTCCGTTTGTTCAAACCAACATTATTGGAACGTATACGCTGATAGAAGCATGCCGAAAGTATAATGTAAGATACCATCATGTTTCAACCGATGAAGTATATGGCGATCTTCCTTTGAGAGAAGATCTTCCGGGACATGGCGAAGGAGCGGGAGAAAAATTCACGGACAAAACGCCGTATAACCCATCAAGTCCTTACTCTTCAACAAAAGCTGGTTCCGATCTTTTGGTAAAAGCTTGGGTACGCTCATTCGGTCTCCAAGCGACGATCTCCAATTGTTCTAATAATTATGGACCTTATCAACACATTGAGAAATTTATTCCTCGACAAATTACCAATATTTTGAGCGGCATCAAGCCGAAATTGTACGGTGACGGGAAAAATGTCCGTGACTGGATTCATACAAATGATCATTCATCAGCTGTGTGGACGATTTTAACAAAGGGACAAATGGGTGAAACGTATCTCATCGGTGCCGATGGTGAAGAGGATAATAAAGCAGTAATTGAACTGATTTTAGAACTAATGGATCAGCCCAAAGACGCGTATGAGCACGTAAATGATCGACCAGGTCATGATTTACGCTATGCAATTGATTCGACAAAATTGAAAGAAGAATTGGGCTGGCAACCGGAATTCACCAATTTCCGAGATGGCTTAGCCGATACGATTGAGTGGTATCGCAACAACGAAGAATGGTGGAAGACAGAAAAAGAAGCGGTAGAGAAAAATTATGCTGCGAATGGACAATAAATAAAAGCAGGGTAACCTGCTTTTTTTGAAGGGATGAGAAATATGATTTTACTGACAGGCGGAAATGGGCAGCTGGGCACGGAGCTGCGACATCTATTAGATGAAAAAGGATTAAAATATGTCTCAACCGATGCCCAGGAAATGGATATTACGGACGAAAAAGCAACTCTTGCTTTTATTCAAGAATTAAAACCGACCGTTATTTATCATTGTGCTGCATACACAGCAGTAGATAAGGCGGAAGATGAAGGCAAGGAACTTGATGAGAAAATCAATGTCAACGGGACGGAAAACGTGGCGAAAGCGGCGAAAGCGGTAGGAGCAAAGTTTGTTTACATCAGTACTGATTATGTGTTCGATGGAACGAAAAAAGAGGGGGTCTACAAAGAAACAGATAAGCCGAATCCTCAAAATGAATACGGTCGTACAAAATTGTTGGGTGAACAAGCAGTGAAAGATCTTTTAGATGAATACTTCATTATCCGAACTTCATGGGTTTTTGGTAAATATGGACATAATTTTGTATATACAATGAAACGTTTAGCGCAAACGCACCCGCGCTTAACCGTCGTTGATGATCAATATGGCCGTCCAACATGGACCCGAACATTAGCTGAATTTATGGTCTATATTATCGAAAACAATGCAGACTATGGGATCTACCATCTATCAAATGACAATAGCTGTTCATGGTACGAATTTGCCAAAGAAATTCTGAAAGAAACGGATGTTGAGGTTGCACCTGTCACTTCAGCAGAATATCCACAAAAAGCAAAACGACCACAATACTCGGTGTTGGATCTTACAAAAGCAAAGAATACCGGTTTTGTTATTCCTACTTGGGAAGAAGCATTGGCTGATATGACTGCATCTTTAGAGAAAGAAGAAAACTAGAAAAAGAGGGATCATGATGAAAGTTTCCGTTTTTGGTTTAGGTTATGTAGGATTAGCAAACGCTTTGTTATTGGCGCAAAAAGAAGAAGTACTTGCTTATGATATTGTGGATGAAAAAATCGATCAATTGCAAAAGAAAATCTCACCTCTTGAAGACAAAGAAATTCACCAATTTTTGGAGCGGACAGACTTGTCCGTTCATTTCACCAAAGCTTTTGATGAAGCTGTTGACTTTGGGGATGTATTAATTATTGCGACGCCTACAGATTACGATGAGCATAAAAACTATTTTGATACGTCGACTGTAGAATCGGTGATTGAAAAAGCGCTGGAGTTGCGTCCAGATGCTGTGTTTATTATTAAATCAACAGTTCCTGTAGGGTATACATTAGATCTTAAAGCACGTTTTAACACAGAGAACATTTTATTTTCACCTGAATTTTTGCGTGAGGGAAAAGCTTTATACGACAATTTGCATCCTTCGAGAATTGTTGTTGGAGAATGCAGTGAGCGAGCGAAAGAGATCGCCGAGATGTTCAAGCGAAATGCATGGGAAAATGAAATTCCCGTGCTTTTAACAAATCCGACTGAAGCTGAAGCAATAAAACTGTTTTCTAACACGTATCTGGCGCTGCGCGTGGCATATTTCAACGAATTAGATACCTATGCGGAAGTGAGGGGACTTGATTCACGACAAATCATTGAAGGCGTCGGGCTGGATCCTAGAATCGGCTCCCACTACAACAATCCGTCTTTTGGATACGGTGGCTACTGTCTGCCCAAAGATACCAAGCAGCTCCTAGCTAACTATGATAAGGTTCCGAATAATATCATTCAAGCGATCGTCGAAGCAAATACGACCCGCAAAGATTTCATCGCGGAGCAGATCTTTGATCGACAACCGAAAGTTGTGGGCATCTATCGATTGACTATGAAAGCTCATTCTGATAATTTCCGCTATTCTTCCATTCAAGGAATTATGAAGCGGATCAAAGCCCATGGAATCAACGTAGTAGTATACGAGCCTTCTTTAAAAGAGAACTCCTTCTATAACTCTGAAGTTATTGATGACTTTGAGACGTTTAAAAAGATCTCTGATGTTATTGTAGCAAATCGTATGGAAGATGTACTGCATGACGTAGAAGACAAAGTATACACAAGAGATTTGTTTGAAAGAGACTAAAAACTTTGAGAAAAAGGAGGCCAAATTTCGTTCGTTGAATGCGGCTTTCTTTTTTTCGTTTAATCTGTCAATGAAACATTAATTTTTTTTCTCAATTTTTGAAATGATCTGGTAGAGGTTGAGAAAGAGGGGAATGTCGAGTATACTTTTTAAGGATAGCTTTAAAAAGTTTTACCGTAAAAAAGATTAGTGGAACCTTAAAGGAGAAAATGATGTTCGAGCGTAAAAATAGAATTTTATTGAAAGAATTAGTAAAAACCGATTTTAAACTAAGATATCAAGGAAGTATTATGGGCTATGTTTGGTCTGTTTTAAAGCCCTTGATGCTGTTTACTGTCATGTATGTGGTCTTTGTACGTTTTCTTAAATTTGGACAAGATGTTCCTCACTTTGAAGTGGCGTTACTTTTGGGAACCGTTCTATGGAGCTTTTTTAGCGAAACGACAAATTTAGGTATGTCATCAATCGTCACACGAGGCGATCTGCTTAGAAAACTAAGCTTTCCTACACATATCATTGTTATTGCTGTATCGATCAACGCCTTAATCAATCTAGTAATCAGCCTTGTGATCGTTCTTTTATTTGCGATGATCAATGGAGCAGATATTTCAATCTATGCTTTTTTAGCACCGCTGCTTCTGATTGAACTCTATGCCTTTTCATTGGGCGTGTCTTTTATTTTGGCAACAATCTATGTTAGGTTTCGGGACATTGGACCGATCTGGGAGGTTGTCCTTCAAGCGGGTTTTTACCTTACACCGTTAATTTACCCATTGACACTTGTAATGAATATGGACGTGAACATTGCCAAACTTTTGATGATGAATCCAATGGCTCAAATTATTCAAGATATGCGGCATATCTTAACAAGTACAAGCAATATTACGGTATGGCAATTAATAAATACGAATTGGATCGTCGCAATTCCATATGTTTTGCCATGGATCGTATTAGTTGCTGGCTACATGATTTTTAATAAAAATTCGAAAAAATTTGCGGAGATTATTTAATATGAATAATGAAATAGCAGTGAAAGTTGATCATATAGGAAAATCGTTTCGTCTTCCTACAGAAAGTACAACGAGTTTAAAAAGAACGATCGTTAATTATTTTAAAGGAATCAAAGGATATAATGAGCAAAAAGTCCTAAGAGATATTTCGTTTGAAGTGAATAAAGGAGATTTCTTTGGAATTGTCGGAAGAAATGGGAGTGGAAAATCAACCTTATTAAAAATTATCTCCCAAATTTATACACCTGAAAAAGGGTCTGTAGAAGTGAACGGAAAATTGGTTTCCTTCATCGAGTTAGGCGTTGGATTCAATCCAGAATTAACTGGGAGAGAGAATGTCTATTTGAATGGCGCTATGCTTGGTTTTTCCGAAAAAGAAGTGGATGGAATGTATTCCGATATCGTTGAGTTTGCGGAATTAACTGAATTTATGAATCAAAAATTAAAGAATTATTCAAGCGGCATGCAGGTTCGGCTTGCGTTTTCTGTAGCGATTCAAGCGAAAAGCGATATTTTAGTCTTAGATGAAGTATTGGCTGTCGGAGATGAAGCGTTCCAAAGAAAATGCAATGACTATTTCATGAAGGCCAAAGATGAGAACAAGACCATTATCCTCGTGACTCACTCAATGGAATCTGTTCGTAAATACTGTAATAAAGCACTGATGATCGATAAAGGGGAAGTAAAAATCATCGGGACCCCAGATGATGTAGCAAATCAATATTCTTTAGACAATGTTACACAGACGGGGACCTCCACCGTTATTGAAAAGGAAGAGGTTATAGAAGAACCACATGAAGTTGAAACAAAAAGTAAAGAAGAGGAAACAATTCGAAACTTTACAGTAGATTTATTATCTGATGAAATGCTTACCGATGAGAATCGACGAGTAGAGTTTTTGATTTCTTATGAAGTGTTAAAAGATATGGAGACGTATATTGCTTTTTCAATGACAGATATCGATCGCAACATTTGGATGTACAACGACAATTCATATGATGAAATGACAAAAGGTATCGGTAAAAAGACTTTTAAATATGCTTGCGAGTTAAATCATATCAATGAATGCAAATTAAGGTTAGGCGTATCAATTCGAAACGCCGCGGACGAACCATTTGCTTTTTCAGATCAAGAAAATTCACCCGTAATAATCGTTTCCCCAAGAAAAAATCGATCAAAAAGCGAGCGGATCGCCTCAAGCGGTATTTTGACAAGCAATGGAAGCTGGCAGAAGCTTAAGTGATCAGAAAAATCTATTTATAGAAAAAGGTGAGTCGTATTGGAACCATTAGTTTCTGTGATTATAACTTGTTATAATCATGAAAAATATGTTGGTCAGTGTCTGGAAAGTGTATCTTCCCAAACCTATAAACATTTAGAATTAGTGATTATCAATGATGGATCGACAGATAATTCAGATCAGATTATTAGAGATTATTTATCACATGTTTCGCTAAAACATGAGTATTTGGTTCAAGAAAACCGAGGCGTTTGTGTAACACGAAATAAAGGACTTGAGCGAGCTGTCGGAAAATACCTATTATTTGTCGACAGTGATAATTATCTAGATAATCAATATATTGAAAAGCTAGTTGAAACTGCCGAAAAAGAAGAAGCAGATATTGTATATACTGATCTTGTAAATGTTGAAACAGGTGAGCTGTTTATGGAAGCCAAACCATTCCAATTGGAAGAGTTTCTTTCTAGTAACTTTATTGATAATTGCTCGTTGATAAGAAAAGAAATTGTTGGTCAGCTAACATATGATTTAGCGTTAAATAGAAAAAAATTAGTCGACTATGACTTTTTTATGCGACTGATTCTTACCAACCATGCGAAAGCTGTTAAATGTTCTTCCACAAAATTAAATTATCGAGTGCTACAAGAATCAATATCAAGGAAAGGGCAGCATGGGACCGAAAAATTTTATTATGAGATTTATCTTTATCTCCTGAGCAAGCATCAGGAACAATATCCGCAACTGGTTCTTTCAGCAATTAAGAATAATATCATGCAACTGGAAGACCGAAACGAAGAATTAATCAATCATCTTGCAGATTTGACTAATTATATAAAACAACAAAACAAAGATAATGAATTATTGCTTGCAGAAATTAATGAATTAAAAGTATCAGTGGAAGACTTAAACAATGAAAAACAGACGATAGATCAGCGATTACTTGAAGAAAATCTTGAAAAAAATGACTTGCAAAATCAGAATTTATCTATGGCGCAATTAATTCAGTTGCTGGAAAACGATAAACAAGCGTTGATGTCATCTAAGTCATACAGGGTTGGTAAACTTATTGTGAAGCCTTTCAGTTATGGACTAAGATTTTTAAGAAATCCTAGTAAAGGATTAGTACTTGTTGATAAAGCAAAACAAAAGTTATTGGTTAAACTCAGAAAAATCCCTAATTTGCAATTTTTAGTTTTATCTAGCAAACGAAAAGCAACACGCAAAAAAAATGTTTATCAAAATCCAAAAAGAGTATTGGTATATGTTATCTATGAAAGCCAATCCCAGCTGCAAGAGTATAAACTCATTTTTCTTTCCTCTTTAGCAGATTTTTCAGAAAAAGTATTAATCGTAGTGAATGGTAAATTACCGGAGTCTGACTTAGAAAAGCTTCGTAAGTTTGGGGAGGTCGTTCTTAGATCTAATGATGGATATGATACGGCAGCCTTTAAACACGGTATCGATTTTCTTGGCGAAAAGGAATTAAGTAAGTATGATGAATTGTTATTGGTGAATGATACAAATGTTGGTCCAGTCTCAGATTTAACAGAAGCATTTAATAAAATGGCAGCTAAAAAACTTGATTTCTGGGGAATTTCTTATGGAGAAGAACAACCTGATTTTACCAAGTATAACAAGTATGGATATATCCCTATTCATTTACAGTCCTATTTTTTAGTAATTGAGAAATCAATGTTCCACGATCCATCATTTTATGACTATTGGAAAAATCTTGGAGATACAAACTCAAGAGAAAAAGCAATCGGAAAGCATGAAACGGTTTTTACAAAACATTTCAGCGACTTGGGCTTTAAACACGGGGCTTTAACCGAAAAGAATACGGATAGTCCAATGTATATCCATCCCCTTCAAATGGTTCGAGAGGGTGTACCTATCGTTAAATACACAGCTTTTGCAAACGATACAGACGAGAAATTTGCTTGGCAAGGACTTCAGAGGAAAACAGAAGTTCCTGAATTAATTGAATATATTAGAAATGAAACGGAGTATCCAGGTGCTGTGATCGATCAAATCATGGAGGATATCAAAAATAAAAAGCACAAAGAACATATTCTCATAATAGATGGTGTCGAAAATGCAATTCCGCAGTTAACAAAATACCGTGTACAAAATAAGATTGAACAGTTAAAAAACCTAGGCTTTGATGTCTGGCATGTTAATCTTTCTACATTTCAAATGGGATTAGCTGAACACGCAAGTCATATCATTATTTACCGTGCACCATATGATGAGCGATTAGCAGAACTGATTCGTTTAGCAAGAAAGTACCATAAACCTGTGCTGTATGATATTGACGATTTAGTGATCGATACCAAGTACACGGATCAGTTGACGTACGTCCAAAATCTTACAAAAGTTGAAAAAAACAATTACGATAGCGGCGTTATCAGTTACAAAAAAATGATGCTTATGTGTGATGGGGCAATAGCTTCCACAGGTGTCTTAAAAGAGGAACTTCTGAATTATCACCAGAACGTACTGCTTAATCGAAATCTTGCGAACCAAGAGTTGGTGGCGATCAGTCATGATGCAGTTGAAAATAAGATGGAAGATAGTACAAAGGTGAAAATCGGGTACTTTTCGGGATCTATCACCCATAATGAGAATTTCGAATTGATTAAGCCTGCTATTCTAGAAATCTTAGAAACTTTTCCACAAGTGGAATTGCATTTAGTTGGGCATTTAGATGTCCCGAAAGAAATGGAAAGGGTAGAATCGCAACTGGTCATTCATCCATTTGTTGATTGGAAAGAATTGCCGAAACTGATTTCAAACGTAGATGTAAATTTAGCTCCACTAGTACCATCAGTTTTTAATGAAGCAAAATCAGAAATTAAATGGATGGAAGCAGCTCTGGTTCAAGTACCTACATTAGCAAGTAATATTGGTGCATTTAAAGAAATGATCATTGACTATGAAACAGGATTCTTAGCAAAAGATGATGAATGGTTTGAAAAACTGTCATGGATTATTGAGCATCCAGAACGAGTACAGAGTGTGGCAAAATGTGCTGAGAAGTTTGTATTATCAAATTGTATCACAAATAATAAAGAAGATGAGTTAACAAATTACTTTAGGGGGCAGAGAATTGAAGTTCATAAGTAGAAATATTGCCGAATTGAAGGGGAATTGGAAAATGGGAATAGGTTTCTTGACTATTCTCCTTCTAAGCCAATATCTTCTTCAATATAAAGATTCTACTTGGCCTAAGCTCTATATTTTAATAGCTGCTGCTGCCTTGTTAATTTTGTTATCTTTTAGCAGACTAAATGAAAGTAAGCAAATTGCTAGAAATACCTTTCTTTTGATTGCAATTATGGGCTCATTAAATTCATTGATTTTTCCGGTAAATGGAAATCTGGATGAATACAGTCATTATTATCATGCGCTTAATCTAGCGGATGGTGAATTGACAAAACGTGTTTCGCAACAAAATTTTCGAGAAGTTTCTCCTGATTATCAGGCAATTTCAAGCGTTCCAATGAAGAAATTAGATGGATTAGCGACAAATCTCTATAACAAAGAATTCATAAACATAAGACACGTTCCGTCCGACTATCGATCAGAGTTGCTTGATATATCAGAGACGTTAGCCAATCCTGCATATATACCTAGTGCTTTAGGAATTTCTCTAGGAAGACAAATCAGTGATAGAGTTGCTGTCTCTTATTATTTAGGTCGTATTGGAAATGTATTGTTTTATGCATTTCTGGCATGGTTAGCTGTTAGAGTCAGTAGGTATTACAAGATTCAACTGTTTTTGACTTCTACTTTACCTTTTACATTATGGATTTCAGCAGGGTACACGTATGATAACTTCTACTATGGTTTGACTCTCCTTCTATTTGCCCAATTTACAAATCTAATTAAAGATAACAATAAAATAACGATAAAAAAAATAGTAGCATATTGTGTTACTTGTTTAGGATTAGTATTTTGTAAAGCCCCAATGTTAGTATTGATATTTTTACCTGTTTTTATACCATCTAAAAGGTGGGAAACTCGGAAAAATTTTTATAGTTACTTACTGCTTTCGTTTTTTACATTACTTACAAGTTCCCTTTGGATATTTAGAGAAAAGATATCGATGCTCATAACTCCTCAAACAGCACAAGCTTCTTTATCCAGTATTGAATCTACAACTGAAATATCACGAACTTCATATTTTTTGGATAACATAGGGTACACGATAGAGGTTTTTTTACGGTCGATTCTGGAAATACCAAAGAATATAATAGAATTCATTGAAATGCCTCAAATTGATATCATGTCTACAGGCGTTTTAAGAAATGTAAATAGTATAAGTTATATATTACTAATAATCTTAGCAAGCTTTTTGTTAAAAATAGTTCTTGATAAAAAAATGATTTTATGGTCATTAATTTTGTTTTTAACTATTACATTGGGTACAATTTATGCAATTTCTGGAGATACTCGCGTCTTTAATATTGGAGATTTGCACGTGAGTGGTGTACAAGGTAGGTATCATTTCTATCTTATGGCCTTTCTTCCTCTTTATATAAAGTCCTTTACAGAAAGGACTTCATTTAGAAACGAGAATATTGCTCAATTTCTCAATGAAGAGCAAATAACTAATTTTATAGTTAAATCTGTTTTTGTTATAACAGTATTGAATTCTTGTATTGCAATATACGGGTTTCTATAAAAATCACAAAAGGGGATTATAATGAAAAAAATTATGTTCATTTCACCAACTGGCACGATGGACAACGGGGCAGAAATTTCAATATTCAATTTAATGAAATATCTAGTTGAGCAAGGATATGAAGTAGTAAATATTGCACCGGTTAGTGGAGACGTCGAAGTAAATGACTACTCGCGAATTTTTGAAAGTAATGGGATCAAATGTTTTTTAGTTTCAAATCAACGGTGGTGGTGGGAGGATGCACCAGGAATGTTATTTGGAAGTGAAGAACAACGAGCGGCATCTTTTAGAAATACTATCGATCTCATTACAAAAAAGATAGACGAGTTTGATATTGAGTTGGTAATCACAAATACAGCAAACATGTTCCAAGGTGCGATGGCGGCGGCTGTTCAAGACGTTTCTCATATCTGGTTAATTCATGAATTTCCTTCCGGCGAATTTGCTTACTACAAGGATAAAATTGAGTTTATAGAAGAATTTTCTGATGAGATTTTTGCTGTTAGAGGCGAGTTGAGCAATAATTTGCAAGAGCTGTTTACAAGGAAAAAAATCAAGTCATTCGCTCCCTACACAGAGTTAAAACAAGTTTCCCTTAAAAATGGAGATGTTCAAAGAATCGTTTCAGTAGGACGTATCAACCCAAGAAAAAATCAATTAGAACTAATTAAAGCATATCATCAGTTGAACAGGTACGACATTGAGTTAGTTTTTATTGGTGCATGGGATGATGAGTATAAAGAAAAATGTCTCGATTATATCAAAAAAAATCGTTTAAAAAATATAACTTTTCTAGGAAATGTAGACAATCCATGGGAGCATGTGACATCGAAAGATATATGCGTTTTTTCTTCAGCAATGGAAACATTCGGTTTAGTTTATGTTGAGGCTCTTTTAAACGGTGTACCAGTTATTATATCCAATAATCCAGGGCACATGTCAGCATATGATTTTTTTAATCACGGTTGTGTCTATCCATTAGGTGATATAGATAAATTAGTAGAAATGATCCGCGATCGATTAGATAACTTCGATGACTTCAAAAGCGAAACAGTCAATTTCTCCGTTGAAGCAAAAGAGAAGTACCAGATTTATTATGTTTATCAAGACTTAATCGAAGCGATCGATTCCGTAACTGCTTCGCCAAAAGCGATTCGCCATATAAAATCTTTATTGACCTTAAATGAAAAAAAGAGCAAACTGGCGCAATTTGAGTATCAAACGAGAAGTTTCCTGCAAAGAGTTAAGTATAAAATAAGGAAAAGCTTTAAATAAAGTTCAAATGATTCTAAGTAAAAAGACAAGGCCGGCAACATGATATGCTCCCCCTATATAGGACACTGAAATATAAAGTGGCTTATATAGGGGGAGTTTGTATGTCTAGAGGAAAAATGAAATTAAGTTCAGAAGAACGGCTAGCTTTTGTAGAAAGAGCTTTAAAAAATGAAGCTAGCATAAACAGCCTGGCCAAAGAAGCACAAGTAAGTTTCAGTACGATAGAAAGGTGGATCACTCTTTATGAGAATGAAGGACCCACAGGTTTACTCCCTACAAAAAGGAATCAATCATACTCAACAGAGTTGAAACTGAATGCGATCCATGATTATTTAGCTGGAACATATGGTAGCTTAAGAGCTGTCGCCAAGAAATACGGGCTTCGTAACAAAAAACAATTAGAAGACTGGTTAAAGATATATAATACTCATAGAAACTTCAAATCAGAAAGTGGTGGAAGTAGAATGAGTAAATCCAGAAAAACAACATTGAATGAACGAATTAAAATTGTGCATGACTGTATTATCAACGGTCGAGACTATGGGAAAACCGCAATTCAGTACCAAGTCTCTTACCAACAAGTTCGGAACTGGGTGTTGAAATACGACGAGATGGGAGAAAAAGGCTTAGAAGACCGTCGAGGGCAACGAGCGGGAAGTAAACCTGCCAGAACACCCGAAGAAGAAATGCGCGATAAACTGGCTCAACAAGAACGACGGATCAAGTTGCTTGAAATGGAAAATGACCTGTTAAAAAAAGTCAGCGAGTTAGAAAGGAGGCGGGATTTGAATTAGTTCGTCATACGTTTGAATACCAATCGATCAAAGAGCTGCACGAGACAAAAAGCTATCCAATTAACACCATGTGTACCCTGCTCCATGTCACAAGATCGGCCTATTATCGTTGGTTAAAAAATCCCAAACTGCCTGAAGTGGTATTGAATGAACAGTTGGCAGACCTTGTTCGTTATATTTATGAAGCAGACAACGATAAAGGATATCGCAGAATCTGTGAAGATCTCGTGAATGATTATGGCTTTCAAGTGAATGACAAGCGTATTCTTCGAATCTGTCGCAAACTTCAAATCCAATCAACCATCAAGCATTCAGGCAATAGTATCACTAAGGCATCCAAGACTCCGTATCATATTGCGAAAAATTATTTGAATCGAAAGTTCTATGCGGATCAACCGAATCAAAAATGGCTAACAGATGTGAGTGAATTCAAGTATTATGAAGGGGCCGAAGTGAAGAAAATCTATTTGAGCGCTATTCTCGATCTCGCCGATCGTCGCATTGTTTCATTTGTCATCAGCGACAAAAATGACAATAAATTAGTCTTTGATACCTTCGATCAAGCAGTCGCCGCCGAACCAACCGCTCATCCGCTATTTCATAGCGATCGCGGATTTCAATATACAAGTAAAGTTTTTTGCACAAAGCTAAAGAAAGCGAAAATGAAGCAGAGTATGTCTCGTGTCGCCCGTTGTACCGATAATGGTCCAATGGAAGGCTTCTGGGGAATGCTTAAGCGAGAAAAATATTATCGGCGAAAGTTTATCAGTAGAGAAAGTCTCGTTGAAATGATCGAGAAATACATGAACTATTACAACAATGGTCGCTATCAACGATGTTTGAAGAGCAAAACACCGATCCAAGTTCATCAAGAATTATTAATGGCAGCTTAATCACTCCCCCTCTTGGACAAGCGAATAGAATAAATCCGCTTAACCAAGAAGGAGGCCAGTCGAGCAAAGTTGAGGTTAAACAAAGTAAAAAACATAAAAACTGCCTACCGAATTTCGGTAGACAGTCGTCAAAATAATTTTATTCTATTTCATTGTCCACTTGACGGGGAGCCCAGCAACAATGGCAACCTTGTCCTTTTTACTTTTTCAGTTAAAAGTTTACTATTTCACGGACCGCTTACCCCTAGAGATAGTAGGGATCGAGTATTAAAGCAAAAAATACAAACAAGGCTTTAAAAAGTTGTTTAATTCTATTAGCAATAAAAATAGCTTGATAGGTGAATATGTCAGAGATTTAATGCTATCATAAACAAAATGATCAGATTTTACGATATATTTATTGTTGAGTTGTTTCCTCGACCATATCAAATAGTGTCAGTAAAAAATAATTGAGTTTTTACTGACACTACTAAAAGACTGGTTAGTATATTCAATTATATAGTAAAAATTTATCGTAGTGATTGGTGTGATTTAGCAATTTATTATTTAACTTCAAGGTCTGATCCTTGCATAATCTGCTGATTGTAAAAGCTTGATGTCTTACTAAGTTCATTAGAGAATTCATCAAACCCTAATTTTTCCATTAGAGTCATTTCTTCTGAAAATAGATTTGTTCCTAAGCCTAATCGATTTCCCTCAATGGAAACACCTAATGCAGATAAAGTGGTCGGAAACAAATCCAATGTACTGAAAGAACGATTGGTATTATTCAAGGTTGTTACCGGTGAGTTAATAAAGAGATTGAAGACAGTTCGCTCATAGTCTTCAGGGATACCATTAAAAAAAGAGGGATCCATGCTTAGGTGGTCACCGGCAATTACGATAGTAGTATTATCATAAAAAGACTGTTGCTGAACCCATCGTATAAAATTACCTAACATATAATCTGAATAGTGGATGACATTACTATATTGCTGTTCAAAAAGTTTAGGTGTATTTTCGGTCATCAAACCATCTGGGAAGTGCATATCAGCTGTTAGAAGCGTTAAATTAAAGGGCTCTTCTGACTGAGAATCTTCTATAAGTATGTTTTTAGCAAACTCAAAAAGTTTCTCATCCTCATATCCCCACCAGACTTTATAGTCAGACGGTATCCATTGATTATCGATGGCATATTGATAATCTTTTATTTGGTAATTTCCATGTTGAGAGTAAAATTTATCTCTGCCGCCAAAGCTTGCATCGGAACCGATTAACAGTGTTTGATTGTATCCTTCTTGATCTAAAATGGTACCGATTGTGGTGACACCAGGCATAAAAGATGAAGTATTGCCATATTCATTTTCGTTATAGCCACCAGAGACTCTCAGAGGAACCCCAGAACTTTGGGCAACCATTCCTCCTACTGTAAAACCAACACCAGGAACTTGACGAGCACCGCCGAAAGTACTTTGGTGCGAAAAATTTAGTCCATCTGCATAAGCTGATTCTGTGAGATTTGGTAATAGATTGACTTCTTGCATTCCGCCAAGGTCAATGGATAAGTACGTTGATTCTAATGATTCGACGTAAATATAGATAAGGTTTCTTTTTTGGTCTGGAAAGGTAAGCGCAACATCATTCGGGTCCACATAAAAATCTTCGTAAATCGTTGATTTTTCAAAAAAATATGCTTTTAGTTCTGCATAGCCCAATGTTTGTATACCAAAGAAAAAACCGTATATAGTGAGGCTTACACTAATGAAGGAAAAAAAGAAACTCGTCTTTTTGGTTAACTTAATTTTCTGAAACTTTTTGTAAGATAGAGCACAGAGTAGCAAGTATAGGATTACTAGAAAACTAAGTGTGAGAATAATAGAATTTAATAAAGGACCCAAAATGAACGTATAAATTTGGCCCGCATCTGTTCCTGTCAAGGGTTGAGACAAAGTGTATAGAATTTCACTAATGCCTACATTACCAAAAAAATTTTTCGTCCAAACTGCACTGTTTCCCGCAAGTGCTCCAATGAATACTAGTAATGAAAAAATAAAAAAAGAAAGTTGAAGACGCCAGGTCAAGGATTGAAATATTCTGTCAATCAGACCTGTTTTTTTGATAATCAGTACCGTTGATAAGAGAAAAAGAAAAACAAGGATACTTACACCAGTGACAGCGGACTTGGTTGAAAGGAAACTAAAAGATAAGAGATTTTTTCTTAATTCAGTTAAGCCGAGTGATCGTGCAATAAATGCCGTGAATGAGAGATGAGAAACGGCACAAAATAGAGAAAGCGAAATTCGCCGATAAAAGCTTCTATTTGCTGTTAAAAAGAGTATGAGAATAAAAAGTAAGATTGAAAAAAGCATCCTGTACCTCCAAATACATATTATATATAGTATACTAGAATAATAACAAGTCTCCAAAAGAAAAACTTAAAAAAAGGCGTGGAATCCTTATTTTTTTTCATTTTTTGCCAATTAATGAGAGTTTGTCTTCTTTAAGTTTTTTTCGGGATTTTAATTTTTGTTGAGAATTACTAAAAAGTCGAGTATAATTTTTTAGAATTGGATATTTAAAACTCTTAACAATTCATGGAAAGGGATATTCATGCATACATTTGTTATTTGCGCTTATAAAGAGTCTTCTTTTTTAGAAGAATGTATACTTTCTTGTTTAAATCAGACAAGTATGAAAAAAGGAAAGTCCAAGCTGATTTTGTACACAAGTACACCAAATACTTATATAACAGATATTGCCAACTCTTATGAGATACCTATGTTTACTAGTTCAGGCGGAAGTATCGGACGAGATTGGAACAATGCATTGTCTTTTGTTGATACGCCATATGCGACGATCGTTCATCAAGACGACATCTATTTAAAAGAGTATGGTGAAAGCGTCATTGATGCGTTCGAAAATAATAACCAAACAAGTATTGTGTTTACGGATTATAAGGAAATCGATCAAGAAAGTCAAATTAGAAAAAGATCAATAAATCTTAAAATTAAAACGTTCGGTTTAAAAACAATGGGGTTATTACAATCAAAGTGGTATCAAAGGCGAATATATGCGTTTGGGAACTTTATTTGTTGTCCAGCTGTTTCATATAATTTGCGGGTGCTCAATGACTTCAAATTTAATGAACAGATGCGAATGGCAGTAGATTGGGATGCATGGGAACGAATCATGAAGCGGCCGGAAAACATTTGTTACATCTCAAAAAATGCAATGTATCATAGAATTCACGAAGAATCTGAAACAACTGCAACAACCCTGGATAAAACGAGAGAAGCAGAAGAATTGGAAATGTACAAACGTTATTGGGGGAAAACCATTGCTTCTTTTCTCATGAAATTTTACGTGAAAAATCAAAAAAGCAATCAATTATAAGAAAAGTTAGGGTGTAAATCGTGAATCCAAGAATTTTACTGATTATTCCAGCATATAATGAAGCAGAAGGTATTGTCCAAGTAATCGACAAGGTACTCGAGTATAGAAAAAAAACACCATATAATTTAGATTATCTTGTTATCAATGATGGGTCTACAGACAATGAGGAAGCGGTATTATTAGAAAACAATATTCATCATGTCGAGTTGGTGAACAATTTAGGTATTGGAGGAGCTGTGCAGACGGGATATCTGTATGCATTAGAACACGATTATGATATCGCAATTCAATATGATGGCGATGGTCAGCACGATATTGAAAGTTTAAGTCAGTTGGTTGAACCGATTATCAATAATCAGGCTGATTTTACCGTCGGATCCAGATTTGTAGAAGACAGCACGTCGACGTTTAAATCTACTGGTGCAAGACAATTAGGAATCAAGCTTCTTTCAGGACTTATTTACCTTCTGACAAAAATGCGCGTCAAAGATGTAACGAGTGGTTTCAGAGCAGGAAACCGGCAAGTAATCAGACAATTTGCCCATCGATATCCGAGCCAGTATCCGGAACCTGAAAGCTACATGCATTTAGTTGCCAAAAACATCCGGGTGAAAGAGATTGGGGTAAACATGTTCGAAAGAACGACTGGTCGCTCGAGTATTCATTTTTTCGACTCGGCAGCGTATATGGTTAATGTCTCTTTGGCTATTCTGATTGCATCTTTGATCAAAAAGGAGGAATCCTAATGCCTGTTCAATTACAAATTATTGCTATTTTTTTAGCATTAGGTTTTTTTGTCTTAACTGTTTATTTGATTCGTAAAGATCATGCAGAAGTACGTCAAATGAACAAATGGCTTTTACTGGGAATAATAATGTTGATCGGTGCATTATTTCCCAAAGTAGGGACGACGATTGCCCACTTTCTAGGGATCAGTACACTCACTTCTTTAGCATTATATAGTTTAACTGCCTTTTTATTGTTTATCACTTTAACAACTAGTATTGCATTGATAAATACGCAAAGACAAGTCAAAACTTTAACACAAGAGTTATCTTTTTTGAAAAAGGAAATTAGAGAAATGAAAGAAGGAGAAAAATGAAGGGTATTTATTTTTCCCAAGATTTAACGCATGCTGGTGGAATTCAAAAGAAGATCAGTCGGCAAATTGAAGAGTTTGAAAAAAATGGTTTTTCCATGAAACCCTTAATAAACCCAAAAAGGAATATAGGTCATTTGTTTGTAAACCTAGTTCCTTTTTTTTCAAGACAGTTTTTTTTAAAAGAGAAAATAAATTGGCAAGAGTACGACTTCGTTTACATTAGAAAAAGTGCGGTTTTTGATAAAAGTGTTATCGATTTATTAAAAAAAATCAAGAGAATGAATCCATCAATTATTGTCCTATTAGAAATTCCAACATATCCTTATATGAATGAATTTAAAGGAATTGTAAAATGGGACATTCAAGCCAAAGAACATCTCTGGACACCATATTTAAAACACTACGTTGATCGAGTTCTGACTTTTTCGGATGATGAAAGAATTTTTGATGTACCATGTATCAATCTTTCGAATGCATACGACTTTGCTAGTCCGATTGAAGGCAGTAATGAGGGAGATGGTGCAATCCGATTACTAGGGGTCGCAGCACTTTGTTTCTACCATGGATATGATCGCGTCATTCAGGGACTGCACGAATACTATAATTCATCTGATGCTAAGAGAAACGTCATGTTCACTTTAGTCGGGGATGGTCCTGTCTTAAAGGACTATAAAAAGCTGGTCTCTGATTACCACTTAGAAGAAAAAGTGAAGTTATTAGGCAGAGTAGAATTTTCTCAATTGGATCAGTTTTATCAGAATGCAGATATTGGGATTGACTCTTTAGCCCGTCATCGATCTGGAGTGACTTATAATAGTAGTTTAAAAGGAAAAGAGTATTTGGCGAAAGGGTTACCGATTGTTTCTGGAGTGAAAACTGATTTGGATAATTGTGATCTTCCGTTTTATTATCGTGTACCGAGCGATGATACACCAATCGATATTCCAAGCTTAATTGAGTGGTACGATTCGATGCTTGAAAATTCTTCAAAAAAGGAATTAAGCGCAGCTATTTTTCAATATGGTGTTAGTCATTTTACTTTTGAAAAAACCTTTAAGCCTGTAATTGACTATTTGAGGAGTACAAAATAATGGATGAGAAAATCAGTATAATAATTCCAATGTATAACGGAGAGAAATATATAGGTGAATGTCTCACTAGTCTTATGAATCAAACCTATAAAAACATAGAGATCATCGTTGTTGATGATGGCTCAACAGACGATTCAATAGAGGTAGTTAATGAAGTCATAAAGAAAAACACATCCAGAGTTATTCGATTAGTCAGTAAGAGTAACGGTGGCCAATCAAGCGCTAGAAACGCAGGAATTTCGTATGCCAGTGGCAAATTTATTGCTTTCATTGACTGCGATGATTTTGTTACGCCGATTTATTGTGAAGAATTGATGCATGCGATTAAAACATGTGATGTTCAAGTTGCTATGTGCAAGTTTACCAAAGAAGAAACCGAGTTGAACTTTGCTGTGGTCAATCCTCCTAAAATTGTTGAAGGGACATTTTTAAGACTAATTGACGAATTGTACGATTCTGATTTTCCAGCAGTTTCTCCAACAGTAAAACTGTATAACGTGGAACTTTTCAAAGACCTTTCATTCACTGAAGGAATCATTTATGAGGATGGGTTGTTTTTCTATGAATTGATTGACAGGATAACGAAGATTGCATTGGTTGATAGTAAAAGCTATTATTACCGAACAACAGAAAATTCAACTTTAACGAGTAAGATAAGCAAGAAGAATTTTGATGTGTTAAAGAAAAACAGGTTAACTGAGAACTTTTTTAAAGAGAAACATCCTGAAGCATTAGGGCACTTTTATCAAAAAGCACTGAATCTGAATGATTTTATTGCAGTAAAATGTATCCAGGATAAAACCCCTCTTTCTAATCAGTTGATTAGAGAAATATTTTCGATGAATCAAGAATATGCAAAAGAGAATGCCGTAAGACAGATTCTCTATAAAAACTATTTTCTTTATAAAGTCTTTCTCACTGCAGTAAGTATGATTTATAAGAATAAAGAGAATGGGAAAAAAAGTATTTTGGCAAGAATAATAAAAAAAATCATATAGAAGTAGGATCAGTGAAATGAAGAAAACAATAGGAATCTTAATTCTGAATTATTTAGCTTTTCAAGATACAATTGAGTGTGTGGAATCTTTAATGAATCAAACCTTTAAAGAGATAGATATCCTAATCGTAGATAATGATTCTCCGAATGATTCCTTCAAACGTTTATCAGATAACTATGAAGATTCAGAACAGGTAACCGTTGTACAGACGAAAGAAAATCTTGGCTTTGCAAGAGGAAATAATTTTGGTCTATCAATTTTTAGAAAGAAAGGAATTGAAAGGGTCCTGGTTATTAATGGTGACACTCTCCTTGAAGATAGAACTTATTTAGAAAGATTAGCTTCAATATCATACAACGAGGATATTGGAATGATTGGAACAAAAATTATCACCAGAGACGGAAAGAACCAAAATACGTTAAATGTCAACCTAAAAAAGAAAACGGATTTGATTCTCCCTAGATTGAAGTTATTTTTGTTGGAAAGTTCATTGAAATTAAATATCTATCAACACCTCAAAAAATTGATGCCAGATCAGAACAGCACGAATCAATCAGCTTCTTTTTCGGAAGAGCCCCAGGAAATACTAGATCCTTACGAGAAGACACTTCATGGTGCAGCAATCTTTTTTACCGAAAATTATTTGAGAAACTATGTTGGCTTTTACCCGGAAACATTTCTTTATTTTGAAGAAGATTTTTTGGCAATCCTTTGTCAGCGACTTGGATACAAGCAACTGTATATACCAGCGTTGAGTATTTACCACAAAGAAGATGCTTCGAGTGACCTATTATATAATGACAATCTGAAGAAATCATATCTTTTTAAGTTAAGATATTCAAAAAAGAACTTATCATTAATGAGCGGATTGTTTTCGTTATCAAATGAAGACTTAAAGAGAAGGATGAGTATCTAGATGAGAAATGCTTTTAGATCAGGTATGATTTTTACAGCAATCGGACAGTACAGCAATGTTTTGATCCAATTGCTGATAAACGTTGTACTGTCAAGATTAATACCAGTTGAAGAATTTGGGGTGGTAGCGAATGTTCAAGTTTTCCTAGTATTTTTCCAAATGTTTGTGACAGCTGGCCTAGGTCCGGCGATCATTCAGAACAAAGAGATGAAGGAAGAAGATTATGGCATTGTTTTTAACTATACAGTTCTGTTTGCGTTTCTGTTAGCTGTCGGTTTTGGGTTGTTCGGCCATTTTGTTGCGGTTATCTATAATAATTCTATCTATAAATCGCTATTTTGGTTTATGTCGATCATTGTATTCTCAGAAGGAATGAACGTTGTACCAACGGCAATTTTAAATAAAGAATTGAGATTTCGAACCCTTAATTTGAGGCTCTTGTTCTGTAATCTTTTTGGTGCAATCTTTGGTATTGCCTCAGCTTTTGCTGGCTTTGGCGTTTATGCATTGATTTTAAGTGCCGCTATTCCTGCAATTGCTACGCTGTTTGCTAATTTTGCTGTAGTTAAGATCAAGTACACAAAAAGTTTAGACCCGCAACCTTTTAAAGTACTATGGTCATTCGCAAAAAACCAATTAGGTTTTACAATATTAAATTATTTTTCCCGTAATTCAGATAATTTACTAATTGGACGATTTTTAGGTCCCGTGCCCTTAGCAAATTATCAAAAGAGTTATCAAATGATTACTATGCCCAATACGGTATTTTTAGGTATTATTTCCCCAGTTCTGCAACCTGTTTTGTCACATCATCAAGATGATGTGAAGTTGATACGAGAAACGTTTTTAAAAATTGTCCATGTCCTAGGATTAATCGCATTTCCATTAACTATTTTTATGGTAATGAATGCTGAGGAAATTATCCTATTTCTCTTTGGTTCTCGCTGGTATGCCGCTGTCGTTCCTTTTTCAATATTGGCATTTAGTATATGGGCGCAGATGCTTACTTCTGCAACTGGAAGCATATTTATGGCAAGAAACCATTCAAAAACATTATTGAAAACGGGAATGATTTCAACTTTTTTGATTCTTAGTTTAACATTGGTTGGAATCAATTTCTCGAAGATAACTTATGTGGCTGCCTTTGTTTGTGCAGCGTATATCTTAAATTTTTTCACCTCCTACTGGATTTTAATGACAAAAGTCTTAGAAGGAAAACTTTCAGATGTTTTGAAGCAGCTGATCAGCCCAGTATGTATCAGTGTCGTTTTAGCATCTGCTCTCTTTTTGTTCGATCATTTCATCACGATCGACACGAACTATTTCGTCTTACTGGTAATCAAAGGTATTTTATGGTTAATTCTATTGGTTTCATGTTTGTTGATTACAGGGGAAATTAAAAAAATAAAATCTGTCTTTTAGATTTGCTATACTCAAGAAAATCTTGTGGTATTCAAATAAAAAATCGCATCTAATTAAAAAGGAGTGAGTAATTCATATGAAAAAAAGGTTGGCTAATTTCTTTCTGGTTCTAGTAATCCTTGCGAGCAGTTTCAGTCCAATCATTGGACTTGCTGAAACGAACGTTGTAGGACAAGAAATGACAAGTAACGTTTCAGAGAGTTTGACAAATGAGCAAACCAGCAGTACTGATTCAAATTATCAAAGCGAATCTACAGAAACGACGGAAATGTCGGATAGTACTTCTACAACAAATAGTGAAAGTACAAGTTCAACTTCAGTAAGTGACTCAAGTACGCAAGATATAACAGAATCATCTTCAAGTACGTTTGATTCTACGACAGAGCAGACGACGTCTTCTTCCAGTGAAGAGGATGATATTGAATTAAAATCCGCAAAAGGTTTACCCAACTTGAAACTAATGGTACATATACAAACAGATGGGGAAACACAAGTACCACCAGCTAGTAATGTTACTGGTGGTACAGTTGGACAGGCGAAGCGTTTGGAGGGAATGTCGCTCGCTATTGATCCAGACAGCACAGAACTGAAAGGTAGTATCGTTTATTCCACGCATGTTCAAACTTATGGCTGGGATTTAGGCGAAAAAAGAGATGGCGAATTTTCTGGAACGATTGGTGAAGCTAAGCGCCTTGAGGCAGTCAAAATTAATTTGACCGATGAGTTAGAGGAGGACTATGATATTTATTACCGCGTCCATTCACAAACGTTTGGTTGGCTTGGATGGGCGAAAAACGGGAATGAAGCGGGTACTTCTGGATTTGCTAAAAGACTAGAATCTATCCAAATTCAGCTAGTGGAAAAAGGTAGTCCAGCACCCGGGAACACTGATAAACCTTATATTTCAACTGACAATGTAACCCAACCTTCGCTTCATTTATCTTCGCATGTTCAAACTTACGGATGGCAAGAGTCCCAATCGAGCGGTCTTGTTTCTGGAGGTGTTACTGGAGAAGCAAAGAGACTAGAAGCGATTCAGCTTCGTTTAGATAATAATATTTATGATGGAGATATCGAATACCGTGCACATGTTCAGAGTTATGGTTGGCAATCCTACCAAACGAATGGTGCAATTGCAGGTACAACAAATGAAGCTAAACGGATAGAAGCAATTCAGATCCGCTTGACAGGAACCTTGTCTCAATTATTTGATGTCTATTATCGGGTTCACATTCAATCGTTTGGCTGGTTAGGGTGGGCGAAAAACGATCAAATGTCGGGAAGTGTCGCGCTCTCACGAAGAGTAGAAGCAATTGAAGTTCAACTTGTGCAAAAAGGAACGGCGCCGCCAGGAGATAGTACGATGCCGTTTATCTCCTACGAAACAATTGAAACACCAAGTATTCATTTGAGTGCACATGTTCAGACTTTTGGATGGTCGACGACGATTAATCCGGGCCAAGCGAGTATTGGAACAGTTGGTCAGGCAAAACGACTGGAAGCAATCCAGCTAAGTTTAGAAAACTCACCAGTTACAGGTGGAATAGAATATCGTACGCATGTCCAAACCTATGGTTGGCAAGGGTATCAATCTAATGGGAGTACAGCCGGTGCAACAGGTGAGGCGAAACGGATCGAAGCACTCCAAATTCGACTGACCGGCAATATCTCATTGCTTTATGATATTTATTATCGAGTGCATTCCCAGACTTATGGTTGGCTTGATTGGGCTCGAAATGATCAGCGGGCTGGAACGAGTTCGTTAGCAAAACGTGTTGAGTCTCTCGAAATAAAACTTGTGCCTAAAAATCAACCGGCACCAGGATCGACAACCAAACCGTATATCGAAATGCAAGAGTTTCTATTTGTAATGGGACACGGAGGGATTGACCCGGGAGCAGTGGGAAGCGGGACAAATGAGCGAGACTTTACAAGAAATGAATTGCTTCCATATTTGCGGAAGTATGCCAATCAATTGAAAGAAAGCAGAATTAATTTTTATGATGTGTCACGCGATATGTTTACTGACACTCGAAACGGACAAGGAGCACACCTTGTAAGTAATGCAATCACTTCAGTTACAGAATTCCATCTAGATAGCGGAGGTATCGGAGCTTCTGGGGGGCACGTCATAGTGAGACCAGGGGGATCCAATTCAGTTAATATCGGGCTAGCGAATACCATTCGGACCTATGTCGGCTGGCATCCTTCATTTGTTAATTCGAATGGGTTGAGTTTTAGACAAGACTTATTGAATTTAAATATTTTCAGATCTAGAGGGATTGGGTATCGCTTAATGGAACTTGGCTTTATCTCCAATCCTTCAGATGTTGCGAGAATAAGAAACAATTTGGACAATATCGCAAAAAACATTGTGCAAAACGTGACCGGTGAAAAATTATAAAAGTTTTAAATGAGCAGAATGCTTAAGTAAAAAAAAGAATGTCATTTCTTTCTGATGAGTTTTCATGTATAATGATACAAGTCAAAAAGAAGAAATTAAGGAGGAGTTGTTTTGTCTAAACAACATCCAGAAGATTCTTTTAAAGAGAAAGTTATGGAGTCTTTAAAAGAATCAAGTTCAAAAAAAGAATCGATATCTGAACACAGCTTCTTGGATGACGATTCTGTGGGATCTCGTAGTAATCATCTAAATAAAAGTAAACATATAGAAGAGAAACAAAATCATTCTGCTTCTTCAGAAAGTTTGCAAGAAACTGTTTCTGAAAAAAACCAACGCAGATTGCAGCGCAGCAAGGAAGACAAAATAGTTAATAAGATCGTGTTGATTGTTGTTCTTGTTTTCTTAGTAATCGGCGGAATATTAGGTTTCTCAGCTTATCGATATGTTACTTCAAGTTTGCAGCCATTAGATCCCGATGATACTGAGAAGGTGACGATTGTTATTCCAAGTGGTTCTTCGAATAAAGCAATTGGTGAAATCTTAGAGGATGAGAACATTATTAAAAGTGGAATGATTTTTAATTATTACACAAAATTTAATAATCTGACGGGCTTTCAAGCAGGAACATATCATTTTTCACCAAATATGACACTGGAAGCGATAAGTGAGCAGTTGCAAAATGGCGAAGGCTCGGTCACCTCTGATGCAAAAGTGACGATTCCAGAAGGATTTGATGTTGATCAAATCGGTGATGCTCTAGCGGAAGCAACGAATATCTCGAAAGACGATTTCTTAGCTTTGATGGAAAGCGATGAGTTCTTTGAAAAAATGAAAGAAACCTATCCTGAGCTTTTAGCAAGTGCCGGCGATGCGCAAGGTGTGCGTTACCGACTAGAAGGATACTTGTTCCCAGCGACGTATGACTACTATACAGGGAATACCCTAGAAGAAGTCGTTACCCAAATGGTGGATAAATCAAATTCAGTCTTGTCGAAATATTTCGATCAAATTGCTCAAAAAGAAATGACGGTTCAAGAAGTCCTTACTTTGGCTTCACTTGTTGAAAAAGAGGGTAGTAAGCTAGAAGATCGTAAAAATATCGCACAGGTATTCTTCAATCGCTTAGCGATTGATATGCCGCTGCAATCGGATATTTCGATTCTATACGCGTTAGGTGAGCACAAAGAGCTAGTTACTTATGAGGACACTCAAGTTGACTCTCCTTATAATCTCTATGTGCATACTGGCTACGGACCTGGACCATTCAACAATCCAAGTGAAGCAGCGATCCAAGCGGTCTTAGATCCAACACCGAACAACTACTATTATTTCGTTGCTGACATTCAAACCCAAGAAGTTTACTTTGCGGAAACCTATGAACAGCATATGCAATTAGTGGAACAATATGTAAACAATACCTCAAATTAAATTTTCATAGGTTTATAGTTTACATTTAAAAAAAAGCATGGTAATCTTTTGTGGACTCATCGCAAAAGATTACCTTTTGCGATTTATTAGAAGTTACTAAAAGGAGAAAAGAACTATGGTAGAAAAAGTTTACCCAATGACACTTGAAGGAAAAGAAAAGCTAGAACAAGAATTAGAAGAATTGAAAACGGTAAAACGCGGCGAAATCATTGAACGTATCAAGGTAGCCCGCAGTTTTGGCGATTTATCCGAAAACTCAGAGTATGAGTCTGCTAAAGATGAACAAGCGTTTGTCGAAGGCCGAATCACTACTTTAGAAAATATGATTCGTTTTGCAGAGATCATTGATAATGAGGGTGTAGACTCTGATGAAGTTTCCATCGGAAAAACAGTTATTTTTGTTGAGTTGCCTGATGGTGACGAAGAAGAGTACATGATCGTCGGTAGTGCTGAAGCAGATCCATTTTCTGGTAAAATTTCCAATGATTCACCAATCGCTCGTGCCTTGATTGGGAAAAAAGTCAATGATGAAGTGACGATCTCAACGCCAGGCGGAGATATGCAAGTAAGAATCACAGAAGTAAAGAAAAGCTAATTGCTTGATCACTCGATCAATCTAGTTGACCCTGTTGTTCATTCTCCTTTAGGGAATTTGATCAAACAGGGTCTTTTTTCGGACCAGCGACGGATGGACAAACCATTTTTTTCAGGTATGATAGAGTAGAATTACTAGGAGGAGGAGCTTGAATGAAAAGTCCTTGGCGTTTTTTCTTTATTGTTGAAGCGCTCTTACTGCTTTTTGCGGTATGGCAAATTTTATCTAATCCGCCATTATTATTTTTATTAATACTTGGTGTGACGTGCTTGGTCCTTGTGAACCGAAGTGAGCGCAAGAGCAATTTTAAAAATTTCTTGATGGTCTCAAGTTCCATTGCTATTTTGATCAGTTTGTTAAATAGTCCAGCACTGTGGCTGATGCTGATTTTTGCGATTTTATTTATTGGTTTAAAAGGAGTCGAGATTACCGGAATCGACTTAACTAAAAATTCATTCTGGCGCAAAAAACAAATGATTATCGTTGAAACTGAAGAACCCAAAGCTGATCATCCACTGAAACAAAAGCAGCAATGGTTAGGTAATGAACGGATCGGCAGTCAAGTCTATGAATGGGACGATATCAATTTAGATATCTTGACGGGGGACACTTTTATCGATTTAGGCAACACTTTATTGCCTAAGAAAGAAAACGTCGTGATCGTACGAAAAGGCTTTGGCAGAACTCGTATTTTAGTGCCTGCTGGTATAGCGATCAAATTAGAGCACAGTACTTTTATTGGCTCCGTTATTTTTGAAGGCGAAGAAACGAGCTTGAAAAATGAAAAAGTGACGATCTACAGCCCGGATTATGGCGAAAATAGTCGGCGTTTGAAAATCTTGACGAATACCCTTGTTGGTGATGTTGAGGTGATTCGGGTATGATCGGGAAATTTTCAAGAGGCATGATTGCTTTTTATGCAGGATTAGCAAGTTTTTTCACCATGATTTTGATGCTGTTTTCCTATTTATATGCCAGTGGGAAAAATAATTGGCTGATAGAAGTCTTTCAAATCAAGCTCTTCTTTATCCCAATCGTCTTTCACTTACTTGTAATATCTGCATTGATTGCTTTAGCTGTCTTTTTACTGATTTCTTTTTTTCGCAACCGTCAATACGGTCCGGTGGAAGAAAAGTTAAGACTGTTAGCCAGCGGCTATATCGATAGCCCTTTATTGGAAACAAAAATCCCCCATGCGTCTGAAAACCATTTGATTGCGAATGTGGATCGTGATATTGCCAGTATCCAATCGAAGATGAAACAGATGTCGATGGAATTACAGCAATTGAATGCGAAACCGCAGTTTGTTGATGGTCAGACAAAAGAAGAGATTTTAGAAGCAGAAAGGCAGCGTCTGGCTCGTGAATTGCACGACTCTGTTTCTCAACAGCTGTTTGCCGCCATGATGATGATGTCTGCACTAAATGAGCAAGCGATTCGAACAGATGCTCCAGAAAGCCAAAAGAAACAGTTAGCTATGGTCACAGACATTATCAATGCTTCGCAATCTGAAATGCGGGCGCTCTTGCTTCATCTACGACCTGTTACTTTGGAAGGGAAGAGTCTAAAGCAAGGAATCGAGCAATTGTTAAAAGAATTAGAGACCAAAATCAAAATTCTATTGACTTGGGATATTGAAGACTTTACGATGCCTAGTTCGATTGAAGATCAACTCTTTCGTGTGATCCAAGAACTCTTATCTAATACACTGCGTCACGCCAAGGCTAATGAGTTGGAAGTTTACTTGCATCGCATTGATAATAACGTGTTGTTGCGGGTGATCGATGACGGTGTTGGCTTTGATCCACAAGATCAAAAGGCCGGCAGCTATGGCTTGATGAATATCCGAGAACGGGTAAGTGCCGTTGGCGGAACGTTGAAAATTATTAGTTTTAAAAATCAAGGAACCAGTATTGAAATTAAAGTTCCACTGTTGAAGGAGGTATAAGGTATGATTAAAGTGTTGTTAGTTGATGACCATGAAATGGTTCGTCTGGGGGTTTCTTCTTATCTATCGATTCAAGACGATATAGAAGTAATTGGGGAAGCGGAAAATGGTCGAGTCGGGTATGAAAAGGCATTGGAATTACGTCCAGATGTGATTTTGATGGATTTGGTGATGGATGAAATGGATGGGATCGAATCTACGAAATTGATTTTAAATGATTGGCCCGAAGCAAAAATCATTATTGTCACTAGTTTTATTGATGACGAGAAAGTCTATCCTGCTATTGAAGCGGGTGCGGCAGGTTACCTGTTAAAGACGTCTACTGCTCATGAGATTGCGGAAGCCATTCGTGCAACCCAGCGAGGAGAGCGGGTCTTAGAACCCGAAGTCACCACGAAAATGATGGATCGTTTGACGAATCGGACACCGATCCTACATGAAGATTTGACCAATCGGGAACAAGAAGTGTTACTGTTGATCGCCGAAGGAAAGAGCAATCAAGAGATTGCGGATGCACTCTTCATTACGCTGAAAACAGTGAAGACACATGTGTCAAATATCTTATCAAAATTAGAAGTAGAAGATCGTACACAAGCTACGATATATGCTTTTAAACATGGTTTGATAAAATAAAGTCTTAATAATCATACCTCCTCATGGCAAGCAGAGGAGGTTTTTGTTATACTAAATTATGATCTGGTAAAAAAGGAGCGTTTGTGGTGAAGCAAAATTATGCAATAATCGGTCTGGGCCGTTTTGGTGGCAGTATTTGTCGTACGTTGATTGAATCGGGGCAAGAAGTACTGGCGATCGATAGCAACGAAGATCGTGTCAATGAGTATATGAATATCGCCACCCATGCGGTGGTCGGCAACGCACAAGATGAGATGACGTTACGCTCATTGGGTATCCGTAACTTTGACCATGTCATTGTTGCGATTGGTGAGGATATTCAAGCTAGTATTTTGGTGACCTTGATGGTCAAAGAAATGGGTGTACCTAATATCTTAGCGAAAGCCCAAAACGAATACCATGCCCGTGTACTGGAAAAACTCGGCGCAGACCGTGTCGTTCATCCCGAACGTGACATGGGGATTCGCATCGCCCATAATCTAGTTTCCAAAAATATTTTAGATTATATTGAACTATCTGACGAATTTTCTCTAGCAGAGATTCGCGTGTCCAATCCACGCTTTTTCAATAAATCCCTGATTGAGCTGAATTTTCGACAAAAATATGGTCTGACAGTCGTTGCGATTCGTCGGGGACCAGGACAAGTGATCGTTTCGCCTGATGCAGAGGCGATCGTGCGTGAAAATGACAATTTACTCGTGATCGGCAATACAGATGATGTAGATATACTTGATGAACATATGAATGATTAGGAGTGAAGAAAATGAACTTAACAATAAGTCCTGAAGCAATGCAATGGTTTAAAAAAGAATTGGTGGTAGACCAAGGAAGCGGGATTCGTTTTTTCGGAAAAATTTATGGCAAAACACAAGTGCATGACGGATTTTCCGTGGGAATGTCAGTCGATAAACCAGAACGTCCGATCGTCGAACAAACCATTGATGGCTTGCTTTTTTTTATTGATGAAGCAGACGAATGGTTTTTCAAAGGCTATGATCTAACTGTGGACTATGATGAAACGTTAGATGAACCGAAATATGATTTTAGCGAAGATAAAAAATAATGTGGATTCGGTCCCAGCTGACCGATTTCCCACGATTGGCTCTAGGAGATGAAACCGATGTTATCAATTGTTGTACCTTGTTTTAATGAAGAGGCAAGCTTGCCGATTTTTTTTGAAGAAACAGAAAAAGTGAAGAAACACTTAAATATGCCTTTTGAATATATTTTTGTTAATGACGGGTCTTCAGATCAAACTCTGTCTGTTTTAAGAGACTTGTATCACGCCCACCCTGAAAGTGTTCGCTATCTATCTTTTTCGAGAAACTTTGGCAAAGAAGCTGCTCTTTATGCGGGGCTACAAGCTGCTAGAGGCGATTTTGTCACTGTAATGGATGCAGATTTACAAGATCCGCCGTCATTACTACCTGAAATGTTTTCTTTGCTAAGAAGTAAACCAGAGCTTGACTGTGTGGGTACGAGACGTGCCGATAGAAAAGGTGAGCCAAAGATTCGCAGTTTTTTTTCGAACTCGTTCTATAACATCATCAACAAAATTGCCGATACTGAAATGGTAAACGGTGCGCGAGATTTTCGCTTGATGCGCCGCAATATGGTTGATGCAGTTTTACAGCTGTCAGAGTACAATCGCTTTTCAAAAGGGATCTTCAGCTGGGTTGGGTTTGATACAGAATACATCGCCTATGAGAATCGAGAAAGAGTAGCGGGTGAGACGTCCTGGTCATTTTGGAAGTTATTCCAATATTCGATCGATGGCATCGTCAATTTTTCAGATACACCTTTGAATATCGCCTCGTTTATTGGTGCGCTTTCCTGTTTTGGTTCTCTGATTGCTTTGATCTTTATTGTGATAAGAACCTTTATTTTTGGAGATCCGACATCAGGGTGGCCTTCAATGGTCAGTATCTTCTTATTTGTTGGTGGATTGCAATTGCTTTGTTTAGGGATCATCGGCAAGTATATCGGAAAAATTTTCTTAGAGACTAAAAATAGACCCTTGTACTTCTTGAAAGAAACCGAAAAAGACCAAGAAAAACAATGATAAAATAAAAGTGTACAATTTGAAGGGGTTGCCTTCAACTGTACACTTTTTTTTCGGAAAGAATTTGTTAGTATCCCTTATCCAAGTTTATCTCATTTTTAACAAGTTCTTGTTTTGTTAAAAATTGTTGGAAATTCGCTAAGAAAATATCCATAAATGCCTTTTGAAAATGGGGCGTGTGTCCTGAGATATGAGGAGTAATCAACAGGTTTTCGGTATGCCATAGCGGATCATTTTCTGGTAGAGGTTCCTCTTCAAAAACATCTAGTGCGGCAAATGCCAGCTGCTTTTTCTCTAAAGCCTCTGTTAATGCGGCAGTATCCACGCTAGGACCGCGACCGACATTATAAAATGAAGCGGAAGGCTTCATTTGTGCAAAGAAGGCTTCCTCATACAAATGTGTGGTTTCTTCTGTCAGTGGAAGAATATTGATGATGCAATCGGCGGTTTTTGCGCAAGCGCGTAAGTCAGATAACGCAAACGTTTTTTCAAAACCCGCCACCTCATGGCCGCTTGTATTAATGCCAATCGGATGTACACCAAAAAAGGTTAATGCTTTGGCTAATCTTTGGCCGATTTGTCCCGTACCAACGATCAAAATCTCTTGATCAGATAGCTTTGCATAAGGAATCGTATCCGGTGACCATTGCTGTTTTCTCTGTTGCTGAATTGCTTGGAAAATCCCGCGGTTTTCCATAAATAGTAGAGCCAACAAATGGTCTGTGATCGATTCGGCATGGATGCCGCTGCCATTAGATAAGCGAATATTGTATTTCGCAAACTCTTTTAATGGTAAGGTGTCTACGCCAGCTGAAATCGCTTGGACCCATTTCAAATTTGTTTTCTCCGTTAGCAGGTAGTCCTTCCATTCCGACTTCCAACCAATGGTGATTTCTACTTGTGACCAATCAATTGCTTGGTCCTTTGTGTACACAAGAAATTGATAGTCTTTTTCGATTTGTTTCACATATGTGTCGCGAAACTCTCGAGTGGCTAAGATTATTTTTTTCATTGCCAAGCCTCCTTTTAACTTAAGTGTAGCAAAGAATGAGAAAAAAACCATGTTCAAGGAATTGAACATGGCCTAGATTAGGTTTTAAACTGAATTTTTGGAGAATGTTTGACCCCTTGTGTGAATAAGAATAAAGAACCAAACAAAATAAAGGTGGTTGCATCGAAGGAAGGCAATAGTAGTTGTACGATTACACTAATAAGCGTAGGCAATGCAGCACTTACGATCAGAATCTTTAAATTTTCAAAGAAAGTATAGGAGAATCGTTTTAATCTTGTATAGATCGTTGCAATAAAGGTCCCCATCACTAAGGTGATCAGCAAGCTGACAAATGATGGATACAATGCAACAAAAAAGACAATGAGTTTGATTAGCCATGGAATTGCTTGGTTTGATAGCGCTTCTCGAATCGCCTGACCGTTAAGATTGCGCAGCGCAGGCTCACTGTAATCAAATTCTAATTGATTAGAATCTAACATTGACGTCGATAAGCCAGAAGAGGGGATACGGATGACCAGCTGATCTTTTAACAAGCCAACAGCGATGACAGAGCCAGTAACATCAGATGCAATATCTGCTGGCGTACGGTTGCCATCTGGATCGAAAGTAAAGATGATCGAATCGGTTTGATAAATGAAACCTTGCGTATCCGGCGCTGTAGCAAGCTGCCCATTTTCGATCGTAAAATCTGGAATCGATTCTCCAATTTTTTGTCCGTCTGCTTGCACATCGCGAAAGACACCTAATACATTGATGGTCATCGGTACCGCGATAAGCACGGAGGCGCTTAATAGAAAAACGATTACTTTGGAAAATTCTGCTTTTTTGACAAATTTTAAATCAGGTATTCGGAAAAAAGCAATTTTAAATAGTTGGACGATAGTCATTTGCTGATGAACTCCTTTGTGGTATAACTAGAGTAATTGTAACGAAGGGTTCTTTGAATTACAAGGAATTCACAAAAAAAGAACCAATAATCGAATGAATGAATAAATAAAGAAATGAAAGTAGGCAAAAGAATGCAAAAGTACAACGAATACAAGCAGTTCTTGCAGCAAAAAAAGTTGTGGGAGCCGATTACGTATTTATTTTTTGGTGGATTAACGACTGTAGTCAACATTGTCGTCTATCTCATTTTTCGTGAAGGATTTGGTCTTTATTACCAGACAGCGAATGTGATTTCATGGATTGCTTCTGTTTTGTTCGCCTACTTTACAAATAAGTTATGGGTTTTTGAAGCAAAAACCGAGACAAAGCAAGAGTCATGGGCGGCATTTGGGAAGTTCATTTTCTTTCGTGTCTTATCATTAGGCTTAGATATGCTTTGTATGTATCTATTTATTTCAATTTTGGCAACCGGCGATCTTGTTGCCAAGCTGGTCACCCAAGTCGTTGTTGTTTTGGCAAATTATGTATTTAGTAAATTTTTGATTTTCAATACGAAAAAAAGTGAGAAAAAGTAAGCATATTTTTTGAACAAAGTCTGATAGTCTGATAATGTTACTTATGTAAACATTATCATTGAGGAGGATTTTTTTTATGACTTACACATTACCAGATTTACCTTACGCATACGATGCATTGGAACCATATATTGATGAAGAAACGATGCATTTGCATCATGATAAACACCACAACACTTATGTAACAAACTTAAATGCAGCGATTGAAAAACATCCTGAATTAGGTGAAAAAACAGTTGAAGAATTATTAGCAGACTTTTCTTCTGTACCTGAAGATATTCAAACAGCGGTTCGCAACAATGGCGGCGGCCATGCTAACCACACGTTCTTCTGGGAAATCTTAGGCCCAAATGCTGGTGGCGAACCTACTGGGGCAATCAAAGAGGCAATTGAAGAAACATTCGGCAGCTTTGAAGACTTTAAAGAAGAATTTAAAACTGCTGCAACTGGACGTTTTGGTTCAGGTTGGGCATGGTTAGTCGTTAAAGACGGTAAACTAGCAATCACTTCAACAGCGAATCAAGATTCACCATTGATGGATGGTCAAACACCTGTTTTAGGTTTAGATGTTTGGGAACATGCGTATTACTTAAAATATAAAAATGTTCGTCCAGAGTACATCAATGCTTTCTGGAGTGTTGTTAACTGGGATAAAGTGAACGAATATTTCGCAAAAGCTTAATCAAACTATTAGGAAGAAGCCTGTCTAAGGGCTTCTTTTTTGTTGATGGAAAGAAATTTCGTTATTGCTAACGCTTACATATTCCGCTATAATGAAATCGACGGAATCGTCGGATTATAATTATTGGAGGCTTTACACACTATGGAACATGGGAAAGTAAAATGGTTCAACAACGAAAAAGGGTTTGGTTTTATTACAGTTGATGGTGGCGATGATGTATTTGTTCACTTCTCTGCCATTCAAGGAGATGGTTTTAAATCGCTTGAAGAAGGACAAGAAGTTGAATTTACGATCGTTGAAGGTGCCCGCGGACCGCAGGCAGCGGAAGTAACCAAAGTCTAATTACTTAATTACAGAATCGACTGAAAACCTTGCAGCTAAGCAAGGTTTTTTTCGTCCTAGCTAGTTTCTGGCAAAACCATGAAGGAAAAGAATGAGAAAATTATTTCTTTCCTTCAAGTGAGGGATACTTTCGTTTTGTTTCATTTACATTACATTTTTATTAAAACAAAAGTTTTATAACAAATGAGATTGCTGTATGATATAAATTATGCGAAAATTTAGTCGATTGTTATTTTTATCGGACGAGGTGCAAGATGCGAAAATATCAAAGAATAGTAATAGGAACATTAGGGATTTTAGTCCTGGGAATTATCGGATTAACTGTGTACGGCTTGCAAGTTTATAAAGATACAAGTTCAACTTTTGAACATATTTCTAAACCAGTAGATCGAAAAACAAAAAGGCGTTCAGAAACTGTCAACATTGAAAAAAGAGAACCTTTTTCCATCTTGTTACTAGGAATTGATACCGGAGCTTTAGGAAGGACCGAACAAGGCCGTTCAGACAGCATGATGGTTGTTACAGTAAATCCAGAAAAAAAGCAATCTACGATTGTTAGCTTGGATAGGGATATATTTACTCAAATCGTCGGGTATGGAACGCTAGATAAGTTAAATCACGCATATGCTTTTGGCGGAGAAGCCATGGCAATGGATTCTGTGGAAAATCTTTTGGATATACCGATTGATCATTATGTGACAATCAACATGCAAGGCCTGAGAGATTTGATTGATGCAGTTGGTGGGATCAAAGTAACGAATGATATCGACTTTACGCTAGAGGGGGTTCATGTTCCAAAAGGAAAAATCACTTTAAATGGGAAAACTGGTCTAGCTTATGCACGCATGCGTAAAGAAGACCCAGAAGGAGATATTGGTCGGCAGAAAAGACAACGTGAGGTCGTAACAAAAATTCTAAAAAAAATAATGAGTTTGGACGGAGTCAATAATTATCAGAAAATATTAAAAGCAGTTGAGAAAAATTCAAAGACGGATCTGACATGGGACGATATGCTGGATATCGGAAAAAACTATTTACCGGCTTTTACGACGATTCATCAAGAGCAGCTGCAAGGGGAAGGGCAAATGTTGAATGATGTCTACTATCAGCTTTTAGGGGTCAATCAGCTCTTACACATGCAAAATACACTCAGAGAACAACTGGCCCTCCCTCCAAACAATCAGCTTTCACAAGGAGATGAACATACGCAAGGCTATGTGAACTATCAGTTCTATGATGACAGTGCAGTGTTTTCCGATGGTGAGGATGCGAGTGAATAAAACCATATAGCTGTCTTTCGATCATTTGAGGGTGTGTCGCTTTACACATTTCCTTCAACTGTTTGATAGGATAGCGGAATCGATACATGGGCAACTGCTTGTGTGTCGATTTTTCGTTTATATGAAAGATCCCATCGCTTCAATCGATCTAGTTTTCCACAAAAACTGAAATGTATATCTTGTTTCACGAAATCAACAAATGAAAAAACAGAAGAAAGCTTAAAAAAACAATTTTTTCATGAAAGAGTGAAAATGAAACAATCTATCTGTGAAACATTCAGGCAGATATCGTTGAGTTTTTATAGTTTTTTCTAAGGATTAATGGATATTTTTTGTTTTTTCTGTTTCAGATCGAATTTTTTGGTAAAATAGGACAGTAGTCATTATAGATTGGAAGGATAGATGAGATGAAGAATTTGAAAGATAAAGTTGTCCAAGGGATACGTAAGGGGCCAGAAGAACCAAAGGCCAAATCGTATCGCAAATCTCATGTTCCATTTCGATTGAACTTTTTGTTTTTTATTATTTTTGCTTTGTTTGTATCATTGATTGTCCAATTAGGCTATCTACAGATCGTCAATGGCGACAATATTGAGCAGCAATTGAAAGCTTCATCTGTAGTGGAAGTAAAAGGAAGTGCCCCTCGGGGGATGATTTACGATGCTTCTGGGAAAGCTTTAGTGGAAAATCAAGCCAATGCAGCAATCACTTTTACCCGGGGAAACAAAATGACCGCTCAAGATCTTTTAGAAACGGCCAAAAAATTGAGCGAGTTGATCGAAATGCCAGTCGACAAAAACTTGTCTGATCGAGATCTTAAGGACTTTTGGTTGGCAGATGAAGACAATCTTGAAAAAGCAACTGAACGATTGAGTGATGAAGAGCGTTCTTTAGGTACTTCTGAACAATATACGGCAACCGTTGAGAAAGTGACCGAGGAAGAAATCAATTTCTCCGATGCCGAGTTAGAAGCAGCCACGATTTTCAAGAGGATGAACAGCGCACAATCCTTGAGTACGGTCTTTATAAAGACGTCGGATGTGTCTGACCAAGAATTGGCAGTTGTTGCTGAAAACATGGTCGATTTACCAGGAATCTCCACCGGGACCGATTGGACACGAAAGATCGTTGAAGGAAGTTCTCTGGCTAGTTTGATCGGAACGGTGACTAGTGAAGAACAAGGAATACCTGAAGAAGTTCTAGACGAATTCTTAGAAAAAGGTTACGCACGTAATGATCGCGTTGGCCGTAGTTATTTGGAACAACAATATGAAGAAGTTTTACAAGGAACAAAATCCATCTCTGAAATATCGCTTGACAACAACAACAATATTGAAAGTCAAAAAGAAACCTTTGCAGGTGCAAAGGGGGATAATCTGGTTTTAACACTCGATGCTGAATTTCAAGCGAAAGTTGACAAGATTTTGCAAGACAATTTTCAAAAACTGATTGATTCTGGTGCTGCAGAGTATTCCCCAGGGGTATACGCAGTGGCGTTAAATCCGAAAACCGGCGGTGTCCTTTCCATGTCCGGGTATCATCATGACACGGGATCAAATGAAATGCAGGAAAATGCCATTGGTACCTTTATTAATTCCTTTGTACCAGGGTCCGTCGTCAAAGCAGGAACCTTGGCTGCCGGTTGGGAAAACGGCGTCTTAAACGGCAACGAAGTGCTGCTGGATCAACCAATCAGAATCGGCTCCGATGTAAAAGCTTCTATTTTCAACCCAACTGGGGCAAATAATCGCAATCTTTCTGCGGAGCAGTCATTGGAAGTTTCTTCTAACTCCTATATGATGCAAGTCGCTTTACGTTTGATGGGCATCAATTATCAGTCAGGCATCTCGATTCCAACAGTGGATCGTCAAGGGGATGTCTACGAAAAACTCCGTTCCTCTTTTGCCTCTTTTGGTATGGGAACTGAAACAGGGATCGATTTACCAGGAGAAGCAACTGGTATCAGCACATCCATTGAGAACATGGACCCTGTCAGTGATGGCGGAAAGATCCTCGACTTAGCATTCGGCCAGTTTGATACTTATACGACACTGCAACTGGCACAATATGCAGCAACTGTTGCTAATGGTGGCAAAAGATTGCAGCCTCACATCGTTGACGGAATCTACGACAATGATGAAACAGGCGGACTAGGTTCGCTGATTGAGGACATCGAACCAACGGTATTGAACGAGGTTGGTTTATCAGATGCGCAAATGCAAATTATCCAAAATGGCTTTTACGATGCGGTTCATGGAACGGATGCTTGGGCAACTGCCAAAGGCTTGGCTTCTGCGAAAATGGAAGTCTCTGCCAAAACAGGTACTGCCGAAACACCCATCGTGGATAGTAATGGCAATACCATCAGCTTAGTTAACTTAAACATCGTTGCCTACGGGCCAAGCAGTGATGCGGATATTGCGATTGCGATCGTGATGCCTCAATTAAAAGGAGACACCGATACGCATCCCAATATTCAAATCGCGAAAGAGATCATGGATGCTTATTACGACTTGTATATGAAATAAACAAAAAATCGCAGTGAAAGCTGCGGTTTTTTTAGTTTATAAGAATGCGGATAGAAAACCATCTTTTAGTGAGAAAGACTTGCTATTTTTGAATGATTGGCTTAGAATACTAGCGGTCAAGAGATAATTTTGATTTATACGATAAATAAAAAGATAAACTGATAATAAAAGGGGCCCAAAGCACAATCATGAACAAGGAATGTTTAAGTAAACAAGAACTGATGAAACAGTTGGGACAATTTACACCAGCTGAAAAAAAAGAGATTCGTGAGTACTTGCAACGGAAAAATCCATTGCTTTTTCGTAAATTTGAGCGAATGAAACACGATCTTTACCGATTGGAATCACGGCGTGTCCAATGCGAAATTGAAAATAACGAAAAGGAGTTAGGTCTTCTAAACGATAAGATCCTTTTGAAAAAAGAAGATTTTCTTGAGCTGTTATTAGCTATTCGAAAGAAAAGAGGGTAATGGATGGAATTTATTGAACTCGTCATTATCATTGCAATTCTCGTCACGTTATCAAATGTGGCGAGCAAAATATTACCCTCGGTACCGATCTTTTTTATTCAAATCATCTTAGGGATTTTACTAGGTTTAACAGAAATGGGACAGGAAATCGCTTTTGAACCGGAAATGTTTTTAGTAATGATCATTGGACCATTGCTGTTTCGTGAAGGAGAACGAGCAGATGTACCTGAAATCCTCAAAAACAGCAAGATCGTGTTGTTTTTGGCTTTTGGCGGCGTTTTAATGACACTGTTTGCTGTCGGCGGAACGCTCCATTGGTTGATGCCCACGATTCCTCTGGCTGCTTGTTTCGCTTTTGGTGCTGCGTTAGGACCAACTGATGCAGTGGCAGTCTCCTCATTAGCAAAACGTTTGAAAATTTCCAAAAACATTATGCACATTCTGGAAGGCGAGGGCTTACTGAACGATGCTTCAGGGGTTACCGCATTGCAGTTTGCTATCGTAGCTTTGACCACCGGGAGCTTTTCAGCAGCCAACGCAGGGTTCCAGCTCCTATTCTCTAGTATCGGCGGCGGGCTTGTCGGTTACTTGATCGTGTGGCTGAAACGTCGAATCTTGCGCTTTATTGAAAAAATCTCGGCACAAGACGTCACAGTATACTTATTGATCGAACTGCTCTTGCCATTTGCTGCCTATTTGCTGGCCGAAATGATCGGGGTCTCAGGGATCATCGCAGCCGTTGTGGCAGGTGTAGCCCAAGCCCAAAGAAAACGACGGATCTCGTTGTTTGATGCAGAGCTAGCGAACATTTCAGAAAGTACTTGGTCGACCATTGTCTTTACATTGAATGCATTGGTGTTTCTTTTTCTAGGAATCGAGTTGTCACAAGTATTTTCACCAATCTGGGAGAGCAATAATTATGCAAACTGGCATCTAGTGATTACGATTTTGGTGATCACGGCGGTGATCTTCCTTGTTCGTTTTCTCTTTTTGTTGTTTTACTATTGGTTTTTACAGTCAAAAAAACAAGTATCAATGAATCAAGTCGCCTTGTTGACTTTTGGCGGAGTCAAGGGAACAGTCAGTTTGGCAGCCATCTTTATTTTGCCTGTGATGGTGCATGATGCACCCTTTCATGAAAGAGGCTTGCTTCTGTTTTTGACCGCTTGTGTGATCTTACTGACATTGATCATCAGCGTGATGGTCTTGCCATACTTGGCAGATGGGGAAGCTGCCGAAAGCGTCGACTTCAATCACTTGCTGATCTTAGAAGACGTCATCGAACAATTGGAAGCAGAAGAAAAGCAAGAACTCTCGGATAAAGGCCGTTTAGCGATCGATGCTGTCATCAATTCCTATGAAAATCGGCGCTGGGAGTTGTATCGCAATAGTTTGACTGATTCAGAAAAACAAGAAATCCAAGAAATTCAAGGATTGATCCTATCGATCGAACAAGACGGCTTGGATGAAGCGTATCGAAATGGGAAAGTCAGCTTAAATGGCTACCGTTTTTATTCACGGTTTATTTCTCAGCAACAGCATTCCCTCGCAAAACAAATTCTCTCATTCTTTAGTTTTTGGCTCTTCTTTATTCAGCGATTTATCCGTATTTTGATTCATCCTCGCTTGTTTTTACAGCGACAGCAGCAGCTAAAAGCTGCCTTGAAGCAACGAGACATTTCTGAAGTACAAAAAATTTACTTAAAGAACAGTGAATATATTTTTCATAGTTTGAGCAATTTAGAAGATGTCTATGATTCCTCGCTGATCAATTTTTTTATTCGTCAACGAGAAATGAGCATCAAACGATTTGAACACAGCAATTTCATTGAAACGATCATGATCGAGCAAGACCCGATTTTTGTTAAGAAAGTCCTTTGGGGCTATTACCTTGAGCGCAAAACGATCGATGAATATGAAGTGGCTGAGAAAATCTCAACGATTTCGGCAAATGAATACCGACGCAATGTCAATCTGTTAGAATCGTATGCGATGTCTCGAGCAGAAGAACAGCCGAAACAGCGAATGTTTCGCCGATAATACGTCTCAAGAGGCGCACAACTTAAGGCACGTTTTATGGAGTGTCTTCGTCAGGTTATTCCTAAACGATGATCAACATCGATGATCAGAAGGAGTAGACTGACGAAGGCATTCTTTTTTACAAAAATTGATTTTTTTCTCTCATCGTTTCCGCTGATGAAATGTGGTACAATGAGCGAAGAAAAAACTCAGGAGGGATTCTGTGAAAGAATTAAAAGTAAGTGAATTAACCAAAACATATGGTGAAAAAACACTGTTTGATCAGCTTTCTTTTCTGATACATGAAAAAGATCGAATCGGTTTGATCGGTGTCAATGGCACGGGTAAATCGAGTTTGTTACGGATCTTGGCCGGTTTGGATCGCGGAGATGGCGATCGCCAAATGGTATTTGCCGCCCAAGATTATCGCATCGGTTTCTTGACTCAAGATAATCAGTTACGAGAAGAATTATCTGTTGTAGATGCTGTTTTTCAAGGCACCAGTCCGCTGATTCGCGTTGTTCGTGACTATGAAAAAGCGCTGATTGCCTTAGAGAATAATGGCTTGGATCAACAAACGCAACGGAATTATCAGTTGGCAGAAGAAGCGATGAATAAAGCCGATGCTTGGAATACAGATACAACTGCCAAGATCATTTTACAAAAACTTGGGATCAATGAGTTAGAAAAAAAAGTCAGTGAATTATCTGGAGGTCAAAAGAAACGAGTGGCTATGGCTCAAGTATTGATCGATGAACCAGACTTGTTGTTATTGGATGAACCGACTAACCACTTAGATTATGATGCGATCCAATGGTTGGAAGGCTATCTAAAAAATTATCGGGGTGCATTATTGATGGTGACCCACGATCGCTACTTTTTGGATCGAGTCGTTAATCGGATCTTTGAATTGTCTTTTGGCAAGCTGCATGAATATCAGGGCAATTACGAGACGTATCTTCATGCTCGAGCAGAAAGAGAACGTGTGGAGGAGACGCAAGAAGACAAGCGCAAGCAGTTGTACAAACATGAGTTGGCTTGGATTCGCACTGGAGCGAAGGCCCGTACAACGAAACAACAGGCACGGATCGATCGTTTCGATGATTTAAAAGAAAACCTACATCAAGTAAAACGAAACGGCGAAGTGGCCATTGATGTTGCTACGACACGCTTAGGCAAACAAGTCTTAGAGCTAAAAGATGCAAGTTTCAAGATTGAAAACAAAACGATTTTGTCTCACTTTGATTTGTTGATTCAATCAAGAGAACGCTTAGGGATCACAGGAGAAAACGGTGCGGGCAAATCGACGTTGCTCAATATTTTAGCTGGTCGCCTGCCTTTAGAAGAAGGGGAGCGTACGATGGGCGTGACTGTGAAAATAGCTTATTATACGCAAACGATTGAAGCGATGAACCCTGATCAGCGAATGATTGCTTATTTGCAAGAAGCAGCCGAGGAAGTGCAAAAAGTGGATGGCTCCCAAGTCAGTGTCGCAGAAATGCTGGAACAGTTTTTGTTTCCGCGATCCATGCATGGCACCAAGATCGGCAAGCTGTCTGGCGGGGAAAAACGACGACTATTTTTACTCAAGCTATTGATTGGACAGCCAAATGTTCTCTTGTTAGATGAACCGACTAACGATTTGGATATTGATACCTTGACGATTTTGGAAAGTTATTTGGAAACATTTCCAGGTGCAGTCATCACTGTTTCCCATGACCGCTACTTTTTAGATAAAGTTGCCCAAAAATTGCTGATCTTCGAAGGAAATGGCAGGATTACGTCCTACTTTGGTTCCATCAATGAATATCTAGCAGCCAACACCAATAAAGCTAGTTCGAGTGTACTAGAGGCAAAAGAAACAAAAACCGATTCACTTTCTGCTGAAAGTGAGGCGTCTGCTGCAGCGCCTGTCAAAAAGAAACTGAGTTATATGGAACAAAAAGAGTGGGCGACGATTGAAGATGATATCGCGGCATTAGAAGAAAAAGCAGCCGCTTTGACCGAAGAAATGAATCATCAAGGCGCGGACTTTACTAAGCTGCAAAAATTACAGCAAGAAATCAGCGAAGTTGAAACGCAACTGGCAGAAAAAATGGATCGCTGGGAATATTTGAGCGAATTTGTATAGAGTAAAGGAGAGAACGATGGAACAAGCATATTTAGATCTAGGAAGAAAAATATTAGCAGAAGGCAATGATAAAAGTGATCGTACAGGAACGGGAACACGCAGTGTCTTTGGTCATCAAATGCGTTTTGATCTGTCCCAAGGCTTTCCTTTGCTGACAACAAAAAGAGTTCCTTTTGGCTTGATCAAAAGCGAATTACTGTGGTTTCTAAAGGGAGATACCAATATCCGCTACCTGTTGGAACATAATAACCACATTTGGGATGAATGGGCGTTTGAACGCTATATTAAAAGTGAGGCTTATACAGGTCCTGATATGACAGACTTTGGTCGCCGTTCATTAGTGGATGAAGCTTTCAATGAACAGTATCAACATGAGTTGAAACTATTTTGTGAAAAAATCTTAGCCGATGATGCTTTCGCTGAAACTTTCGGCGATTTGGGCCATGTATATGGGTATCAATGGCGGCATTGGGAAAAAAGTACGGGCGGGTTTATCGATCAAATCAAAGAAGTGATCGACATGATCAAAACGACGCCGGATTCTCGCCGTCTGATCGTCTCCGCATGGAATCCTGAAGATGTACCGACGATGGCGTTGCCACCTTGTCACACAATGTTTCAATTTTATGTTCATGAGGGTCGCTTAAGCTGTCAGCTGTATCAACGCAGTGCCGATGTCTTTTTAGGCGTTCCCTTCAATATTGCTAGTTATGCGCTATTAACGCACCTGATTGCTCATGAAACTGGACTAGAAGTCGGGGATTTTGTCCATACATTAGGCGATGCTCATCTGTACAGCAATCATATGGAACAGATGAAGGAACAGTTGACTCGTTCGGTACGTCCGGCGCCAACCTTACAGTTAAATCCTGAAAAACAGTCGATTTTTGATTTTGAAATGGAAGATATTACCTTGGCAGGGTATGATCCGCATCCAACGATCAAAGCACCGATCGCAGTTTAAGTGGTTGTTTGGGTTTCATTTCATAAAGAAAGGAATGAGGCGTAATGGTAAATACCCACAAGCGAGGCTTTGCGGCGACCTTTCATCAGAGACATGCTGGATCGATTAATGCATCGCTCATTGAGCAAGTCATCGATTTCTTGCATCAGCACTATGATGCAGTTTGGCTATCCGTATCCGAAGAAACAGTGCCAGAGCTAAAGGAAGCCATTCGATCAAATCAGCAGTGTACTGCCATTTTTATACCAGCAAAAGGAGCAGCGGATGCCCGCAGAAGGCTTGTTTTTGCTGCCCAGCACCACCTGCCAGCTTTGGATTCGCTGCATATTTGTGATTTTGATCGCGTGGTGACGTGGATGAAGACCTATCCAGAAGAACTAGTGGCTATAAGCAAAAAGCCTTTACCTGCGAATACGTATTGTATCCTAGGACGAACTGCAAGGGCATTTGCGAGTCATCCGCAAACGTGGCAAAGAACGGAGCGCTTGATCAACGAGATCGCTGCTGACTTCTTTCAAATAGAAGAAGTTGATATCGCAGCTGGCAGTGCTCTCTTTCCAATCTCCCTGTTACCGACCTTGCTGAAAAACAACAACGCGCATTTAAACGATGGGGAATGGCCGCGAAATGTCCAAAGAAGCGGCGGCACAATTGTTTACCAAGCCTGTGATGGCTTGCGCTTTGAGGAGCGCAACAAAGATCCATTTGAGCATGAATCAGCTTTTCAGCTGATGCAGCGGCTGCAGGTTGCTGCTATTATTTCGGAATCATTTTATACAGAAGGGATGTAATTTTTATGTTGATCGCACTTTGGGCACAAGATCAAAAAGGGTTGATCGGAGCGGATGGCACACTGCCGTGGCATTTGCCGAATGATTTGAAATTTTTTAAAGAGCAAACCATCAATAATACGATTATAATGGGGCGCAAAACCTTTGAAGGCATGGGAAAAAGATTACTGCCACAGCGTACGACGATCGTTTTGACGAGTGATCGGGATTATCAAGCCAACGGCGCCTTAGTGATGCATGACCGTGAGGAAATTTTGGCGTATGTGAAGCAGCAAGAGCATCCCGTTTTTTTAACTGGTGGAGCAGGTGTTTTTGAAGCGATGATTGACGATTGCGAACAATTGTACCGTACAGTGATCGCTGCGGAATTTAACGGAGATGTGTATTTCCCAGAGATTGATTGGACGCAATGGAAACTTGATCATGTGATCGATGGGATCGTCGATGAAAAGAACCATTATCCCCATCAATTTGAATTTTATCATAGAAAATAAAAGAACAGGAAGCTTTCTGCAGCGAAAGTTTCCTGTTCTTTTTTTGTAAGCAGTGCTTCATTTTTAGGTATACAACAAGACGGAAAAGTACATCAGTCCAGCACCTAACATAACGAATAAGTGCCAAACCACATGCATGAACCGAACGGATTTTAAACTATAGAATAGCGCACCTACAGTATAAGAAACACCACCGCTTGCTAGTAAAAATGTTCCCCAGTAGCCTAAATGTTCGATCAGAGGTTTAAAGGCAATAACACATAACCAGCCCATGATGATGTAGATCAGGGTGGAGATTTTTGAGACGGTCTCTCTTTTATGAAGAGTCAGTGACTTATAAACGATGCCGCTAATTGCTAGTAGCCAAATCAAGACAAAGAGTGACCAGCCAAGCCAGCCTTGGATACTAAGCAAGCAAAAAGGTGTATAACTTCCAGCGATCAGCAAGAAAATGGAGGCATGATCAAAGACTTGGAAGACCTTTTTTGCTTTGGTAAAAATCAAACTGTGAAATAAGGTAGAAAAGAGGAAGAGCAAAATCATCATCGACCCATAAATGGCATAGGAAACGATGTGGATAGGTGACCCTAGATTTGCCCCCTTGATTAAGAGGATGACCAGTCCTGCGATACTCAGTCCTAATCCGATCCCGTGGGTTACTGCATTTAATACTTCATTGACGATCAAATATCTGCGACTAAACTTCATGTGCTGCATTCGGCACCGTCCTTTCGAATCGAAATTAGATGAAAAAAAATTTTCTCTCTGTTATACTTAGTATAAATGGTCTGTGGTTATTTTACCACGAAAAAAGACTTGATTTAAAGAGAGAGTGAATATATGATGGCAAATCTTAAAATTGTGACAGATTCTTCCAGTACGATGGAACCAAGTGTCCGTGATGCTTTGGCTATCCATGTCGTGCCTTTATCTGTAATGATCGATGGTGTCGTTTATCCAGATGATGAAACGCTGCCGGGAGAAAAATTTATGCAAATGATGGCGCAAGCCAAAGAATTACCTAAAACTAGTCAGCCGCCGATTGGTCATTTTGTAGAACTGTATGACGAATTAGGCAAAGATGGCAGTGAAATACTATCGATCCATATGACCAAAGGTCTTAGTGGAACTGTGGAAGCGGCTCGTCAAGCCAGTCATTTATCAAAAGCCAAAGTCACCGTGATCGATAGCGACACGACAGACCAAGCGTTGGCTTTTCAAGTGATTCGGGCAGCAGAATTGGCTAAAGCCGGTAAGACACTAGAAGAAGTTTTACCAGAAGTGGATCTGGTGCGTGAGCATACGAAATTATTTATCGGCGTTTCAACGTTAGAAAACTTAGTAAAAGGTGGGCGCATCAGTCGCGCCAAAGGTCTTTTATCGAGCTTACTGAACATGAAAGTGATCATGGATTTTGATCATTCAGAACTGATTCCAGTCGTCAAAGGACGCGGCGTCAAGACGTTCAATAAATGGTTTGAGGAATTAAAAGCAGAATTGAAGAATATGCCAAAAGTGACGAAAATTGGTATTTCTCATGCAGAAGGGTTAGAAATCACGGAACGTTTCCAAAAAGAACTAGCAGAATTGTTTCCTGACTTGGAGATCCCATTGCTTCACACAACACCGATCATCGCCACTCATACAGGTAGAGGTGCGTTTGCGATCACTTACAGTACGGAATAAAAAAGGTGCTTCCTTTCAGCGATTCGTTTGACGACGAATCGCTTTTTGGTGTATGAAAAGCTGAAAGGAAGAAAAAGCAGAATGAAGCTGCGATTCTTTGTCTATTCAGAGAGTAGGGAGCTGTTTTCTTTCTTAAGTTTGAAGGATTGCGACTAGGAATTTTATGAGAATTTTGTTAAAATAGCAAAGATTACAAAGGAGTTTGAATACCTGTGAAATGGAAGAAATTAGTAACTTATTTGATCGTTGTGGGACTGATAGCCGTTGGAACGGGTGTACTGTTTCATTTAGCTGTTCCCAAAGCGCAACCACTGCTGACCCCTGTGGATAAGCTAGCAGCCAATGATTCGAAAAAATCCGCCATTGAATACCTCGCACTTGGGGATTCATTGACAGAGGGTGTTGGGGATGAAACAGCTCGGGGCGGCTTTGTGCCTATTTTGGCAGGAGATCTAGAGGACCGCTATGATCTGAGCAATTTAGTAACCAAAAATTATGGGGTCGCTGGTGAACGAAGCGACCAGATTTTAAAACGAGTCAAAAATGATGAAGACTTGCGCCAAGACCTTAGTCAAGCGGACCTGATTACTTTGACCGTCGGCGGAAATGACGTCTTAAAAGTGATCCAAAGCAATTTCTTCGGTCTGAGTATCGAGACGTTTACGGAACCGATGGCAGAATATAATGAACGCTTAAAAGATTTATTCGCTCAAATCCGTGAACTAAATAACGATGCCCCAATCTATGTTTTGGGTATTTACAATCCATTTTATCTGAACTTTCCAGAGATCACCGACATGCAGACGATCATTGATAACTGGAATAAACAGACGGAAACGTTCGTCAATCAGCAAGAAAATGCCTTTTTTATTCCTATCAACGATTTGCTCTATAAAGGGTTAAGTGATGAGGTCGGTATTGCGGATACAGAAGAAGACGCAACTGAGGAAACAACACAAACAACCGACACTGGAAGTTTACCTGAGTCATCGGCGCCAAATGCTGATGAGACACAAAGCAGCACGTCGGCGACTACCGACTCATCGCAAGCTGTCGGGAATAATATCACCAACAATGTTTTGTATGAAGGCGACCGCTTCCATCCCAATAATCTTGGGTATCAACTGATGGCGAATGCCGTTCGCGATGAAGTGATCAAAACACAAAACTATTGGTTGCTAGAGGAGGAAGCAAAATGAAACCAAGCGAATCAAAGAAGCAGCTGGAAAAAACAGCTGCAAGCACTAAAAAATCGATCAACTACTGGAAAATTGCTTTTCTAGTTCTGGTCGGCATCCTTTTGGGGACAACGGTTTTCTTTGCTTCAAGAATTTTTCAGCAGCGAGAAACTGGCTTAAATGAAAGTGCTGAACTTGTTCAACGGGAGGGCAGTCCTGTTCTGACCGTTAACAGCAACAAAAGCCAAGTCAATCAATTGATTGATTTTTATCTATCTGATTTTCAAAAGGATCAAGAGGTAAAATATAATTTTGAGCTGAGAAACGAAGCACTCTTAACAGGCGAGTTTCAAGTATTAGGGTTTCCTATCACGTTTTATCTCTATTTTGATCCTTATGTGACAGAAGAAGGCAATGTCCAATTAAAAGCCAAAAGTTTATCGATTGGCACCTTGGATTTGCCCACCAGTGAAGTAATGAAAATGATCAAACGTAGTTTTAAATTTCCCGAATGGATCGATGTCAATGCCGATGAACAAATTATACTGATACGATTGGATCAATTCCGCATGCAAAACGGATTGTTCATCAAGGCAAACAAAATCAATCTTGTAGATGATGAAATTCAAATGAGCTTATATTTACCAGCTGAAACGGAGGATGAATAATGGAACGAGCAATTTTTGCAGGTGGGTGTTTCTGGTGTATGATCCAGCCCTTTGATGAACTCGAAGGGGTGCATTCGATTTTTTCTGGCTATACCGCAGGACATACCGAAAATCCAACCTATGAAGAAGTCAAAAGCCATCAAACAGGGCATACTGAAGCAGTAGAAATCATTTTCGACCCAGAAAAAATCAGTTTTGAAGAGCTCTTGACGATTTATTGGCAGCAAACAGATCCAACGGATGCTTTTGGCCAATTTGAAGATCGCGGCGACAATTATCGTCCGGTTATCTTCTATTTTAACGAAGAGCAGCGAAAAAAAGCCGAAGCCAGCAAAGCAGCACTTCAGGCTTCCGGTCGCTTTACCGATCCGATCGTGACTACGATCGAACCAGCGCAACCCTTTTATTTAGCGGAAGAAGAACATCAAGAGTACTACAAAAAGAATCCTGAAAATTTTGCTCGCAATCATGCCCGTCGAGCAGCCTTTTTAGAAGATCATTGGGAGCAAGAACATGCGTAAAAGTTTTTATAGCTATTTAATGGCAGTCAAAGGTCCGAGTCATACAGATGAGGCTCAGATCTTTGCCACTCATGCGAGTCATGATATTCAGTTTCCAAAGCACAGTGATGATTATGATGAAGTCTCTTCTTATCTGGAACTAAACGTTGATTATTTGCCATCCATGGATATTTTTGATCGTATCTGGGCAGAGTATCTCGAAAATAACAAATAAAAACGTCCTTCGTTTTGCCTGCACAAATGCTCAGAACGAAGTTGTTTTTTCTCAGAGAGGTGTTGTGAATGAAAAATGTAACGACAAGCCGATATATCGTTTCTCTTGTCTGTGTCGCGATTTTGTCGGGAGGCGGTGTCTATTTATGGCAAACAGCCCAGCAAAATCAGCAGACGACACAACCTGCGACAGAAACGACGACAGAAGCCAGCGGGATGGAGAAAATCCAGTCGTTGTATGACAAGATCCTTGCGAATTATTACCAAGAAGTCGATGAGGATGCATTGATTGAGGGTGCTCTTCAAGGGATGACCGATGCGCTTGACGATCCTTACACGACGTATCTAAACCAATCAGATGCGGATAACTTGGATCAGTCCCTCTCAGGAAGTTTTGAAGGGATCGGTGCTACTTTGTCGATCGTGGAAGACTATCCAGAGGTCGCACAAGCGCCAATCAAAAACACCCCTGCAGAAAAAAGTGGTCTGCGCATGAATGATCGAATCGTCAAAGTTGATGGGGAAGATACGCAAGGACAGGAATTGTCTGAAGTCGTGAGTAAGATTCGAGGGGAAAAAGGCACGCAGGTGACCTTAACGATTCAGCGTGGAGCAGATACCTTTGATGTGGAAATCACTCGGGACGTGATCCCAATCGAAACAGTCCATGGTGAACTGGTTGAAAATGATGATACGATTGGTCGAATTGATATTACCTCCTTTGCCGAAAACACAGCAGCTGAGTTGAAAGAAACGATCACCGAGTTGCGGGAAGACGGTGCGAAGTCGTTTGTTCTTGATCTAAGACAAAATCCTGGTGGATTGCTGGATCAAGTCCAGATCATGGCAAGTATGTTTTTAGAAAACGGCCAAACGATCGTGAAGTTTGCCAACAATCAAGGGGTTGTCAGTGAGACCAAAGCGAGCGAAGCATTGGATGAAGGATTCAAAGTCACAGAGCCAGTCGTTGTTTTAGTCGACGGCGGCAGTGCCTCCGCAGCTGAGATTTTTGCCGCAGCCTTGCAAGAATCAGCGGATATCCCAGTCGTTGGTACGGAAACCTTTGGTAAGGGGACCGTTCAAAATGTGAAAGATCTGGGGGATAATAGTGAATTAAAAATGACGGTCATGAAATGGCTGACACCGAATGAAAATTGGGTCAACGATCAAGGTGTGATGCCGGACTATGAAGAGGATAATCCAGAATATGCGTATTTCCCGCCATTACCTCGTGATAATGCCTTAAAAGCTGGACAATCGTCAACGGCTGTCAACAATCTGAATCAATTTCTTAAAGCGTTAGGGTATGCCACGAGCGGAGATACCTTCAATGACGAGACGACTGCAGCTGTGAAAGCCTTCCAAGAAGACCATGACCTAAAGGCAACTGGTGAAGTCGATGCCGACACTGCCCAAGCAATTGAAAAAGAAGTAGCAGAAAAACTCAAAGCAGAGGACCCAGCGTACTTAAAAGCACTGTCCTTGCTTTCAGAAAAATAAGTAAGGAATAAATCGGAGAGGAGGTAGATTTGTGAACGCCAAGAAACAGTGGATTGATCGTTTTTGGCTAGTTGTGAAATATGCCTTGATCGCCTTTGCAACAGCCTTCTTGATTCGGGCATTTTTACTGATTCCGGTTCCTGTTGAAGGGAACTCCATGGAAGGAACGTTGCAACAAGGAGATATGGTAGTCATCGAAAAGATTTCCCCGATCCAGCGTTTTGATGTCGTTGTTTTCCAGCTGCCAGATGGTTCGACCTATATCAAGCGGGTGATTGGCTTGCCGGGTGAGTCGGTAAAATATGTCAATGATCAGCTTTACATTGATGATGAACTGGTAGATGAAGATTTTCTAGTGAAAAACCGCAGCAACGATCATGAGTCTGCCTCTTATACCAATGATTTTGATTTGGAATCTTTATTGGGCGTGGAGAAATTAGGCAAAGACAGTTATTTTGTCATTGGTGATAATCGACGTGCCTCTAAAGATAGCCGATCCTTTGGTCCTATATCAGGCGATGCGATTTTAGGCAATGCCCGCTTTGTTTATTATCCATTGACTCATATTCGGCTGATTTAGACTGAGAAAAATAGAATATTCTTAATAAACATCCCCCCTTGGAATCATCTGTTGATTCCAAGGGGGGATTTTGTATAGCAATGATCCTTTTTCAAAAGGATTTGGTTTGTATCGAGAAAAGGGTGGACTTAGGCGCTATTGGCAGTTATTCTTTGTATTTTTTCATTAAAAGCAGCCAAGAGTTTCTGACATAGATTCGTTTCAAAATCACGGTAGCGGCAAAAATCAATGATCGCCGTGTTTTCCTCGGTTGTAAAAGGAGGTAAAAGCTGTGGGGAACTCAGAATATAAAAATCAAAAGGTTCCTCTGTGGGCAGCGTGATCCGTTCAATTTCAACATAGGGCAATCGTTCACATATATTAAACACTTCCATTGAGACCAAGTAATTGGATACATAGACAAAAGCAACTTTAAGCTTATATTTCTGTTCCTTTTTGATGTAAATGGGGTAAAGCAAACACGCTTGATAAAAAGCAAGATCCGTATAACAGGCTTTTAACCACTCGTAGCCTTTGCGGTTTGCTATTTTACGCCAAAAACTCTGAATCGTATTTGTCAAAATCGTATGTAATGGGTACTTATCTTTGATTATAGTAGCTTCAAAAAAATTTAAAATAGGGACTTTTTGCTTGAATATGCAGAACTTCAGCAATGTAAGATATGTATTCATATAAAGAAACGATTGATGGTCGAAATCAAAATCACAGAGAAATTTTTGGCAGTGTGCTTCAAATTCAGCCATCAGTTCCTTTAACTCCGATTTTTCATGCTTGTAACAGTCTTGAATGATCGGAAGGCGCACGTCTGCTGCTGAAGTTAGCATCGGCCAGTAATAAAAAAGGAAAAACAAAGCATTGATCTCAAGAATATCTATCGCTGAATCAATGATTTCAAAAAAAGCTGAAAAGAAATCAAGATTTTCACCACTGGGAATAAAGGACTGGTTCGTTAACTGATAAAGATTTGTCACGTGGCCATTCTTGATACGAAATAGACAGATTTTGCAATGAAGCAAGGCTTCTTTTTTGCCAATCTCATACTTGCTTTTGTACTTCGTTCCTTCGTAAGTCACAAAAAGCTCTTCGATCTCTTGATCAAATGCCCTCGCCAAACTATCTCCTAAAGAAATGTGCCAGATAAAATTAAATAATAAGATGCGAATTACCATCTCCGAACCTGTAAGTGCCATAGCGGACTGATTTAACGTCACGTTGAATTCTTTCAAATGGTCTTGCAGCTTCTTTGTTTGCCGAAAGCAAGTCGAACGACTGATATAGTTTCTTTGGCAAAATGCCAGTAAATTTTCATCTTGATTGGTCAAGATGCTTAACAATAATTTGTAAGAAATGCTTTCTTGCGCTAAAAATTGCTGATATTGGTTGTATTCAATCAAATTTTTAGGAAGATTCAGGGTGTTTTTATGTAATGAAAGATTTACTGGGGAGAGGTTTTGCAAGTCGAGTTGGATCGAGGAAAGTAAACTTTTCAATCGTGTTGTACTTAAGTGGGTCAGATTTTTCACGAACTCTAGGTTGTATTCACCCGGAGCAATTGATAATAGTTTTCCGTAGAGTCCGATTTTGTCTAACGCTCGGGTATCTAAGAGTATTTTTTCAATCAAATGATCACCTTCTTGTTTTATTAATAACGTATTTATATAACGGTGTAAAGACACGTCTCAAAACTTTTGCTTTTTTTTAGAAAAATTGAGACAAATTTTTCATAGAACTGTCTCATAAAGAACAAAAATAGAAATCGCAGGTGAAAAACGATAGTTTTTTTACATTATTAAATAACGTATCGATAATGAATTAACTTTAAAATAACCAACTTTTTTTTCTTATGAATAACTACAGGTGTGCCAATTGTTTCAATTTTTCAGAAAATAAAAAAAAGAGGTGCCTTTTGCTTCTTTCTTGTATGATCAGCTTGTAATTTTTGATTCTTTGAAAGGAGGTCTTTTTATGTTTTTGACAAAGAGACACCACTGGTTCTCTTTCATTTTCTGTATGTTAGGGGGGATATTATTTTTCATTTATTCGAGTTTGCAAACAAACGGGACTGCAAGTGCACAAGAAGAACATACGATCACTATTGCTGAAACGAAGCAGATCAAACTGACTGGTCACCAAGAGGACCATCAATTTTCTTTATGCTATCAACTACCGCAAAAAAACAAACAGCAGCGTCTCTGGGTACAACTATACGCGATCGATGAAACGAAGGAACAGTCGTTATTAAAAACAAGCAATGAAGAGATGACTCAAGTCAAGGATGATTCCGCACAGTCTTGGCTTACAACCCAAGCTTTCTTGCAAACACCAACGGAACAAGAACTAATCTTTCAGCTGCCTGAAGAAACGAAAAAGCTAAAATTGATGATTCAGATCGAAGAATATGACAAGGAACGTGAAGAATCGTACAACCTACTGTCTTTGAATGAATCAGTTTTTGAAATCCCACTTGCCACAAATTCTGCTTCTTCAGAAACGTCAGAAGTCAATTCTGGCACTGGATCCTCTTCAGAAGCCGTGAGTGAGTCGACCTCGGAGCAAGCGTCGACTGAAAGTTCAAAAGAAGTTTCGAACGAAGAAACGAAGGAAGAGACAAACGAGACAGGAACGGCGACAAGTGCTTCTGAAGAGGAAACGCTCATTGAACCATTTAAACAAGAACGTCTTTATCAAAAAACGACTGTTTCACAAACTTTTGCTTCGATTGAACCAGATTATACGACAGACCAAAGCGGGACGTATCCTGCGGCGAACTGGAAAACTGATGAGAACAGTAACGTCTTAAATCATCAGGGGAACAAGGATGCAGGCGAAACGTGGGACGGCATAACTACATGGAATGGCGATCCAGCAAATTTGACCCATTCATATATTGAATATGGTGGTGTAGGAGACGAAGCAGATTTCGCGCTACGAAAATTTGCCAAAGAGACGAATACCCCAGGACTATTTGATGTCTACCTAAATGTACGAGGGAATGTTCAACGTCAAATTGATCCCATCGATGTCGTGTTGGTAGTGGATTGGTCAGGCAGTATGAATGAGATGGGACGGATCGCAGAAGTGAAAAAAGGCGTGGATCGCTTTTTGAATCAAATTGAAGGAAGCGGCATTCAGGATAGTGTCTACATGGGCTATGTCGGTTATTCCAGTGATGGCAGCAATTATCAAAACAAAACCTGCCAATTAGGAAAATTTTCTGAAGTCAAAGAGACGATCCGAACGATGACGCCAGAAACAGCAGCGGGGGGGACCTTTACCCAAAGAGGGCTGCGCCAAGCAGGGGATATGCTATCGACGCAAAATGGACATAAGAAAGTCATCGTTTTGCTAACGGATGGCGTTCCTACTTACAGTTATCATGTGTCTAAAGTGCATACCCAGGCAGACGGCAGTTATTATGGAACCGCCTTTTCTCTTACTCAAGACCAACCGATGAATACATCGTTTCTCTACAATGGCTATTTTGCGTTTGATCAACAGAACAATTATAAATGGATCAACAATACCTTTATCGCCACGATTGGTGAAGCGATGGCGTTAAAAGAACGTGGTATCGAGATTCATGGGTTGGGGATTCAACTGCAAGGAGATCAAACGGCTGGGTATACAAAGGCCGATGTCGAGAAAAAAATGAGACAGATGGTTTCTGCTGATGAAGACGGCCATCTTTATTATGAGTCAGCGAATGAAGCAGCGGATATTGCCAACTATCTCGAGAAAAAAGCCCTTCATATTTCGGCAACCGTCACCGATGGCGAGATTACTGACCCCATTTCGCAGCCATTTGTCTACGAAGAAAATAGCTTATCCATCAAAAGTGTCGGTTCTGCTGATCTAACGGTGCAGCCTGACATTTCGATATCTGACAATACACTCAACGCTTCTGGTCTTTATTTAGGCGAAGGACAGGAACTGCAAATTCATTATCAAGTGCGGATTCAAACAGAAGCAGCGGATTTTAAACCAGATACTTGGTATCAAATGAATGGTGAAACGGTGTTTTATCCGAATCATCAATCCGATCAAAAGGCATTGTTTGGTGTGCCATCTGCCAAAGCACCTGGGAAGGAGGTGACGATCAAAAAGCACTGGGAAGAATACGATGGCGATACCTCCAGTCGTCCTGAAACGATCTATTTTGAAATAAGCAGGAGTCCTGTCAGCAATGAGAAAAGCTGGCAAACAGGGTATCTCAAACTTACTGAGACCGATGCCCAAGACCAGACAACTTGGGAACGAAGCAAGGTTTACGCGCTTTCTGAAAAGGATGGGGCGGAGTACGAAGAAACCCGTTTACTACCGCTGTATAACAATCAAGGAGAAACTTTTGATTATCAAGTCACAAATGAACGAGCAGTGGCAGGTTATGAAGCGACAAAAGTGGACGCTTATACATGGAAAAACACAAAGGCGTTTGTGCCCTTGGCATTAAACCTGATCAAAAAATCCGCTGTAGGAGAGGTGAAGCTGACAGGTGCCGTTTTTGAATTAACGGGGGCAGGAGAGACAGTGACCCTTGTGGATCAAGGGGATGGAACGTATGGGCTGCCAGCAGATACTGTGTTGCAAAAAGATCAGACCTATCGTTTGGAGGAAGTCACTGCACCGGCGGGACATCATTTGTCTAAGCAGACAGAGTGGCTAATTCATATCGATGCGCAAGGGAATACGACGATCAATGGGCAACCCGTCACAGTGGACGATCATACGATTACGCTGGAGATCACCAATCCGTTTACAGAAATTCCAGTTGCTATTCGAAAATATACGGTACAAAAAGAGCAGCAAGTACTGTTAGCTGGGGCTGTCTTTTCTCTGCAACAAAAAACAGCAGCGGGAGATTATCAAGAAATTGCCTCAGAAACATCGAATGATGTGGGGATGGCTGAATTTACGATTCTTGAGCCGGGCGCTTATCGCATCTCAGAAACAGCTGGTCCGCTTGGATACGATACGATTGCTGGTGATTATGAGTTTGTCGTTGGTTCAGACGGAAAGATCCAGTATCAAGGGGAAAACGTCGCTGCAGATGCCAACTGTTGGACTCTTACCCATGGCAATCAGTTAAAACCTTTTGATTTGGTGGTCAATAAACAGGATGAACTGGGACAAGCGCTTGAGGGAGCAAAATTCCGCTTAAGCGGAAACGGTCAGACGATAGAATTACCAGAATCCCAAGAATCGCTAGCGGTATTTCATTTCCATGATCTAACACCAGGCAGCTATACCTTAGAAGAAATTGTTACGCCTACAGGCTATGCTGGTTTAACAGCACCTGTGAAAATTAGGATCGAAGAGGATGGCAGTGTCTTGATTGACGAAAAATTGCAGCCGAATCTTCTTGTTTCTGGAGAAAAGAACAATCAAATAGAATTGATCGTCACCAATCAAGTGAAAGTGTCTCTTCCTGAAACAGGAGGGAATTGGCATGGGTGGCTGGCGATTCTTTCAGCAGGTCTGCTAGTCCTTTTAGCAGGTAGCTATCTGTACGTTACGCGCAAAGATAAGCCTTCATTAAAGCAATTTGACCGTTCGTGAAATAAACGAAAATATCAAACATAGAAGAGAGGAAAGAACAATGAAAAAGATTTTTAATCATACGAAAATGGTTTGTCTCCTATTTTTACTTCTGCCATTTGTCTTTTTTGGAACGAAAAATCAGCAAGTATCCGCAGAGAGCAATTTGGCACAGGTCCATCTGCATAAAAAGAAAATGGTCAATCTGCCAGGTTCATTGATTCAAAATAGTGGGACTGAGATGGCAGAGTTTGATCAATACCAAGGCTTAGCCGATGTCACTTTTTCTGTCTATGATGTGACCACAGCATTTTATGAAAAACGATCTGCAGGGGCATCCGTTGAAGAAGCTAAGCGTCAAGTCCAAACCTTGACGCCTGGTTCCCCTGTAGCTAGCGGGAAAACAGATGCAGCCGGTGATTTGGTTTTTGAATTGCCGAAAAAACAAGCCGATCGGGATGCAGTTTACACCATTGTAGAAGACCCTAAAGACGGTGTTACCACTGCTGAGAACATGGTGATCGCCTTTCCTGTTTACGAAATGATCCAACAAGCAGACGGGTCGTATGCTTACGGGGAAGAAGAATTAGACACGATTCATCTTTATCCTAAAAATACTGTCACAAATGAAGGAACGCTCCTTGTGAATAAACGAGGAACGGGGGAAAACGAACCACTGAATGATGCGGAATTTGTCATCTCAAAGCAAGAAGGAAACGCACAGACCAAGAAATATATTTTAAGTGCAGCCGATGGACTTTATACGTGGACGACTGACAAACAAGCAGCGTACCGCTTTTTAACAGGTAAACAATATGCTGCTGGAGCAACGACCATCGATGTTGAAGAAAACCAAAAAGGACAGTTAAAAGTTGAGCAGTTAGAAACAGGCACCTATCAATTAGAGGAAACGAAAGCCCCAAGTCAAGCCGCTTTGATCGAACAAGAAACCATCAAGGATTTTTCGATCGCAGCAGGCAATGACGTCACGGTTGAGCTAACAGTCAAGAATGACACGACAAATGTTACCAAAACAACACCACAATTAGACGGCAAAGACGTGGGAATCGGCGAAAGAATTCAATATCACCTAACGGTCAATATCCCATTAGGTATCCAAGACAAAGTAGGAGCAGAAAACAAATACAAACAGTTCCAATTGATTGATGCGCACGATCCAGCGTTGACTTTTGAAAATACAGCAGAGGGAGAAACTGGCTATGCGTTGTATGATGGAGAAAAGAAAATCGATTCAACGAACTATCAAGTAGCGGAAAAAGAGCATGGCTTTACGGTAACCATCAATCCAGAATTTGTGCCGCAATTAACGCCAGGAAATCAATTGCGCTTTGTGTATTATATGTATTTAAATGAACAGGCTATGCCTATCAATGGCTTTAAGAATGAAGCAAATGTAGAAACAGATTTCATGACGGATCAAACGCCGCCAAGCGTGGAAGTTTTGACAGGGGGCAAACGCTTCTTAAAAGTCGATGGGGCTGTGACCACTACCGAAGCGCTGGCAGATGCAGTTTTTGTTGTACGAGATCAAGACCGTGATGATGCCAACTACTTGAAAATCGAAGAGGGAACCAAACAGGTATCTTGGGTGCAAACAGCGGATCAAGCGACGAAATTTACCACAGGAACAGATGGATTAGTTGATATCATCGGGTTAAAATTTGGCACCTACTATTTGGAAGAAGTAAAAGCACCAAAAAATTATGTACTGCTAACAAATCGCATCGCTTTTGAAGTACATGAAACGTCTTATGGAACGAAAGAGCAAATGGGAGATCCAGAAAAAGTCCCTAACCGCCGCAAAGGAACCTTACCAGCAACTGGTGGTGCCGGCACGTATTTAATGGGCGCAATCGGAGTGGTGATCGTTGGTTTAGCAGGGGGTTATTTTGTAAAACGGAAAGGGTAAGTAAATGAGATGAAAAAGCACGATGAGTATCAGACGAAGAAATGGCGCAAAAGCACCAACTAGAAAAGTAACTTTGTTGGATTTTTTGATGGGTATTCTGCTGCTGCTAGGGGTTTTGATCATCAGTTATCCTTTTGTAAGTAATCAGCTCAACACGTTTTTGGATCAACAGTTGATCAGTTACTACCAAAGCCAAGCCAAAAAAATGAGTGAAATAGAAAAACAACAAAAAAGGAACCAGTTGGAACGAGCAAATCAAGAGCTGGCACAGCAGCCCAGCAATCCTGGAATCAAAGAAACGCAAGATTTATCAGAAACAAGGGACTCAGAATCAGTTGATACACCTGATTACTATGAACGACATACGATCGGCGTTTTAAATATCCCCGTAATTGGTGTCGCTCTCCCGATTTTTGATCAAACCACCGATACGTTGTTAAAAAGAGGCGCAACATTATTGGAGGGCGCTTCGTATCCAATAGGTGGTGAAGATACCCATGCGGTTCTTTGTGGGCACCGTGGGTTAACGAGTGCAACGCTCTTTACTGATCTGCCTAAGCTGCAGATCGGTGATGAGTTTTATATCGAAACGTTTGATGATACATTGGCGTATCAAGTAGATCAGATAAAAACGGTCGACCCTGATGATACTCAGGCATTAAAAATTGTGAAAGGCAGCGATTACGTCACGCTGTTGACCTGTACCCCCTATATGGTCAATAGCCATCGTTTATTGGTACGGGGCAAAAGAATTCCTTATGTTGAAGAAAAAGAAACAGCCGCCGCCAAAAAAGCACAGCAGCAAAAAGTAGGATTGATGCTAGGCGTGATCACTGTTCTTATCCTCCTCTTGGTGATTAGTAACAGGATTCAGCGGAAAAAACGTCTTCATTCGAATGCTTCCATTGATGAAAAGTAAGGATCGTTCGTTTTTCTCAATAAGTAGAAGAAAATGACTTTTTAACCTAAGTCAGAATGAAACATGTCGTGTGAAATATGGTACAATAACTAAGATAAAAGATAGCAAAAAAGCAGTCAGACTATTGTGAGTGTGTTAGGAAAACCAAAATAAAGCGGTAAGGATGCTTCATTCAACCACTTCCCCAAAATTAAAAGTCAAGGAGCGTTGAAACAAACGCGCTCGAAGCTTTTCCTATGCATCAGGTTGGAAAAAGAACCTTGATCCGCAAACAGTTCAGCTAGTTTGCTGCACTGATGGGATTCGCTGACTCAAAAAAGCAAGTAGCCTTCGTTCTTGTCACCTATAGACTACACGAATATAAAAACGACTGTCTTTTTTATCAATTCGAAGAAGTACCAAGGAGGAAAACGTTCAAATGACCATTCAATGGTTTCCAGGCCATATGGCGAAAGCCAGACGTGAAGTAAGTGAAAAATTAAAGTTCGTGGATATCGTTTTTGAACTCGTGGACGCACGCTTGCCGATTTCATCCCGCAATCCCATGTTAGATCAATTATTACAACAAAAACCACGATTGATCTTGATCAATAAAGCGGATCTCGCAGATCCCGTTCAAACCAAAAAATGGGAGCATTATTTCCAAGCACAAGGCTATCTAGCACTGGCAATCAACGCCCAAGACAATCAAGGGGTTAAAGCCATTGTTCCTACAGCAAAACAAGTCTTGAAGGAAAAAATTGCTCGCGACAAAGCGAGAGGCTTGAAGCCTCGTGCGATTCGAGCAATGGTGATCGGCATCCCGAATGTCGGAAAATCGACCTTGATGAACCGCTTAGTAGGGAAGAAAATCGCTCAGACGGGCAATAAACCCGGCGTGACGAAAGGGCAGCAATGGCTGCGTTTTGGGACTGATCTAGAGCTTCTAGATACGCCCGGGATCTTATGGCCAAAATTTGAAGATCCTGAGATCGGCAAGAAGCTGGCATTGACCGGAGCGATCAAAGACCAGCTGATCCATTTGGATGATATCGCATTGTATGGACTTGATTTTTTTGCCCGCTACTATCCTGAAAGAATCGCGAATCGTTACCAACTAAAAGCGGAAGAAGAGGCGTTGTTAGCGCCCAATCTGTTGATGAAAATCACGGAAAAACGTGGCTATAAAGACAATTACGATCGAGGAAGCGAACTCGTTGTTTTCGACATTCGGCAAGGGAAATTGGGCCGATATACACTAGATCGAGTGGAGGAAATGGAAAGCCAAGATGAAACAACCGATTAAGACAATCAAAGAGCGATTATTTGATCCAGCTTTCAATGACCAAGCGTATTTGCAGGCGCTGCAAGCAGATGAACGAGCGGGGGTCCAAAAGCTGCTGCAACAATACGAGAAACAGCGAGTGAAACACCAACTATTGCAGGAAAAATACGAAGAAATGATGCGTTTTGAAAACGAAGCATTTCAGCAAGGCGCCCGTTTTATTGCTGGTTTAGATGAAGTGGGGCGCGGACCATTAGCAGGACCCGTTGTGTCAGCTGCGGTCATCTTGCCTAAGGAATGTCAGATCTTAGGTCTAAATGATTCCAAACAGCTTTCTGCGAAGAAAAGAGAAGAGCTGTTTATCGAAATTCAAAACAAAGCCGTTGCTGTCGGTATCGGTGTGGTCAGTCCAGAAGAGATCGATCGGATCAATATCTATCAAGCCAGTCGTCTAGCAATGAAAGAAGCCTTGATCGACTTAGCAGTCAAGCCCGAATATTTACTGATCGATGCGATGACGATCGATACGGAAATCCCTCAACAAAGCTTGATCAAAGGAGATGCCCGTTCCATTTCCATTGCCGCAGCAAGTATCATCGCCAAGGTATATCGAGACAATTTAATGAAAGATTTTCATGATGTCTATCCTTTTTATGGGTTTGATCAAAATGCTGGGTATGGAACCAAAGTCCATTTAGAAGGGCTAGCTGCCCATGGAATTTGTCCCATTCATCGAAAAACATTTGCGCCAGTAAAACAATATCTATAAATTTCATCCATCCCTCTTTTTTTAGCGAATCTTATAAGTAAGATTACTAAGAAAAGAGGGCTTTGTTTATGAAGTATCAACAAGCAACAGATTTTGAAAAACAGTTGATAAAACTGTACTACTGTCAGGGAATTGGTCTGCAAGGTTGTTGGAAGATCATTTGGCATTGGTTGGAAACAAAAGAGATGAATTGTTCGCTGGAAGAGATGATTGCCATCGGGGTCCTTCCACAGCACCGTGCGATTTTTCGGCGATCATGGGAGCGATTGACGGACGAACACATCGCACAAAAGATGGGCGCACAAAACTACCTCACTTTCTTCTCGGCGGAGTATCCGATGCTTTTACGACAAATCGCGGACCCGCCATTGATGCTTTTTTATGAAGGGAATCTGCAATTGCTACAAACGACCATGATTGGCTTTGTTGGTGCAAGAACGGCGTCCTTATACGCACGAAAAGTTTGCGAAAAGCTGATTCCACCTCTAGTGACGGAAAATTATACCATCGTTAGCGGATTGGCCAATGGTGTCGACAGCTTTGCCCATGAATCAGCCATCAGAAATCGTGGACAAACCATTGCTGTGATTGCTTCTGGGATGGACCATTGTTATCCGTCATCTTCCTACCGTTTGTTCCAGCAGATCCGTCAAGAACATCTGGTGCTAAGCGAATATCCGCACGATACCAAACCGCAAAGATACCACTTTCCGCTGCGCAATCGCATTATTGCGGGGATCTCAAAAGGGGTCTGCGTAATTGAAGCCAAGGAAAGAAGCGGTTCTTTGATTACGGCACAGTTAGCGATGGAAAACGGACGAGAAGTTTTTGCAGTACCTGGTGAAATGATTTCGGATCAGTCAAAAGGTTGTCACCGCTTGATTCAAGATGGTGCAAAATGTACGATTAGTGTGTCGGATATTTTACAAGAGTTAGCCTTTTTTTAATTTTTCCAATCAACCTTCCTTGACAAACCTTTTCTTGAAAGCTATGATAAGCTACGATTTGTATGTTTCATCTGCATACGATAGGTTCACTGATTGATAGAATATAATAGTAGGAAAAATTCAGGAAGGAGCCATTCTTTATATGGCATATAAATATTTAGTAATCGTGGAATCGCCAGCAAAGGCGAAGACCATTGAAAAATACCTTGGACGAAATTACAAAGTCGTCGCAAGTGTCGGTCATATTCGTGATCTCCCTAAAAGTAAAATGGGGATCGATGTCGAAAATGACTATGAACCGCATTACATTTCGATCCGCGGAAAAGGTGACGTGATCAAAAGTCTCCGTTCCGCTGCGAAAAAAGCTGAAAAAGTTTACCTCGCAAGTGACCCGGATAGAGAAGGAGAAGCCATTGCTTGGCATTTAGCTTTTCTACTTGGACTAGATTTAAAAGATAAGAATCGGGTCGTCTTTAATGAAATCACCAAAGATGCGGTCAAAGCAGCCTTCAAAGAGCCAAGAACGATCGATGTGGATCTCGTCGATGCCCAACAAGCACGGCGGATCTTAGACCGATTAGTCGGGTATTCATTGAGTCCGATCCTTTGGCGCAAAGTCAAAAAAGGATTAAGTGCTGGCCGTGTTCAATCGGTGGCGCTTAAGATCATTATTGATCGTGAAAAAGAGATCCGTGATTTTGTTCCTGAAGAATATTGGAGCATTGATGGAAACTTTAAAAAAGCCACGAAGAAATTCAAAGCCAATTTTTGGGGCTTAGATGGCAAAAAGAAAAAATTACCGAATGCTGAAAGTATTAAAGAAGTCACCGATCGCCTTTCTGGTAAAGACTTTCAAGTGACAAAGGTTGAAAAGAAAGAACGCAAACGGAATCCAGCTGCACCATTTACCACCAGTAGTTTGCAACAAGAAGCAGCCCGTAAACTGAACTTTCGAACGCGGAAAACCATGATGGTTGCACAGCAGCTCTATGAAGGGATCGCCCTTGGCAAACAAGGCACCGTCGGTTTGATCACCTATATGCGTACCGACTCGACGCGAATCGCGGACACAGCCAAAGGCGAAGCAGCAGAATTTATCGAAAACACCTATGGTTCAGAGTTCTCCGCTCACGGTGGCAAAAAACGCGCCAATGCACAAGGGGCACAAGATGCCCATGAAGCGGTAAGACCAACCAGTGTGATGCGTACGCCAGAAGACATGGAGAAATTCTTAGACAAAGACCAACTAAAATTGTATCGCTTGATCTGGTCTCGCTTTGTGGCTAGTCAAATGACGCCTGCTATTTTGGATACGATGAAAGTTACTTTGGATCAAAATGGTGTCATCTTTATTGCCAATGGTTCAAAGATCAAATTCAAAGGATTTATGCAGGTCTATGTGGAAGGTCGCGATGATGGCAAAGAAGACAAAGAGAACATCTTGCCAGAGTTAGTCGAAGGAGATGTCGTTCAATCCGTATCGATCGAACCGAAACAGCATTTCACCCAACCACCTGCTCGTTACAGCGAAGCAACGTTGATCAAAACCCTTGAGGAAAACGGTGTGGGTCGTCCTTCAACCTATGCACCGACGTTAGAAACCATTCAGCGGCGTTATTATGTGAAATTGACGCAAAAACGTTTTGAGCCAACTGAACTTGGTGAGATCGTCAATTCGTTGATCGAGGAATTCTTCCCGCAAATTGTTGATATGCATTTTACTGCTGAAATGGAAAATAGCTTGGATAGCATTGAAGCTGGGAAAGAAGAATGGGTCAAAGTTGTCGATCAGTTTTATCGCCCATTTGAAAAAGAATTGACAACTGCAGAAGAAAGTATCGAAAAAATTCAAATCAAAGATGAACCTGCAGGCTTTGATTGCGATCTTTGTGGTCATCCGATGGTGATCAAATTAGGCCGCTACGGAAAGTTTTATGCTTGCAGTAATTTCCCAGATTGCCGCAACACAAAACCAATCGTGAAAGAAATCGGCGTTGAGTGCCCTGTCTGTCATCAAGGGCAAGTCGTTGAACGCAAATCGAAGAAAAACCGGTTGTTTTATGGTTGTACCCGCTACCCTGAATGTGACTTTACTTCTTGGGACAAACCAGTGGGTCGTAATTGTCCGAAGTGTGATAATTATTTAGTCGAAAAGAAAGTCAAAGGCGGGAAACAAGTCGTTTGTATCAAAGGCGACTATGAAGAAAATGTGCAAAAATAACTAGCAGGATATCCTGTTAAAAAAGAATCGGCGTATTCTCTTGAACGGTCAGCCTCATCGTTGGCTGACAAAAGAAAGCGCCGGTCCTTTTGATTAATACAAGCTGTTTCTTATGAAAAGAGACGAGCTTTTGAAATAAAAGGAGAGCACTATGAAAGAAATCAATGTTATTGGTGCCGGTTTAGCCGGAAGCGAAGCTGCTTGGCAAGCAGCGCAAGCAGGTGTCGCAGTAAAGCTTTATGAAATGCGTCCTAAGAAATCGACAGAAGCCCATCACACAAATAATTTTGCTGAACTTGTTTGTACGAATTCACTTCGGGGCAACAATTTAACGAATGCGGTCGGTGTTTTGAAAGAAGAAATGCGCCGCTTAGATTCAGTCATTATTACCTCTGCAGACAAAACAGCTGTTCCAGCAGGGGGTGCTTTAGCTGTGGATCGTGATGATTTCTCAGAGTTAGTAACCAAACGTGTAAAAGAACATCCTTTAGTCACTGTCATCGAAGAGGAGATCACTGAAATTCCAGAAGGGATTACCGTGATTGCAACTGGACCTTTGACTTCTGAACCTTTATCAAAAGCGATCCAAGCTTTTAACGGATCAGAAGGATTTTATTTCTATGACGCAGCAGCACCGATCGTCGATAAATCCACCATCAATATGGATAAAGTTTATTTGAAATCACGCTACGACAAAGGCGAAGCAGCCTATCTGAACTGTCCAATGAACGAAGAGGAGTTTTATGCGTTTCGTGAAGCTTTAGTCAATGCGGAAGTGGCCCCTTTGAAAGAATTCGAAAAAGAAAAATTCTTTGAAGGATGTATGCCAATCGAAGTTATGGCTGGCCGTGGACCGAAAACTATGTTGTTTGGTCCGATGAAACCCGTTGGTTTGGAAGATCCGAAAACCGGCAAGCGTCCTTATGCAGTGATTCAGCTGCGGCAAGACAATGCAGCTGCTTCTCTGTACAACATCGTTGGTTTTCAAACACATTTGAAATGGGGCGAGCAAAAGCGGGTATTCCGGATGATCCCTGGTTTGGAAGAGGCAGAATTTGTGCGCTACGGCGTGATGCATCGGAATAGTTTTATGAATTCACCAGAGTTGTTACAACAAACGTACCAATCGAAAAAACGTGAAGACCTCTTTTTTGCTGGTCAGATGACAGGCGTTGAAGGGTATGTTGAAAGTGCAGCCAGTGGATTGATGGCCGGGATCAACGCTGCCAAACTTGCAAAAGGGGAAGCGCCGATCATTATGCCACAAGAGACGACAATTGGCAGTATGGCGTATTATATCACTCATGCAGAAGGCAAACACTTCCAACCGATGAATGCCAACTTTGGTTTGCTGCCAGAACTTCCAGAACGAATCAGAGATAAAAAATCTCGTTATGAAGCATTGGCAAACCGGGCATTAGCTGCCTTAGAAGAAGCCAAAGAACAACTATAAGAGCGATGAGTCATCACCTTCTTACTAATAAATGGTAAGAAAGTTTTTTTTTAATTTGTCTTGAAACTTTAATCAAGGTGACTTATGATAGACAGTAACAATGACAGAAGGTGGTGAAGATGGTGATCGGAGAATGGATTCATTTGATTCAAAACTATTTACAGCGTTTTCCTACAGTGATCCAATTTTTAGGTTGGCTGATCCTCTTAGTCGGGGTCATTTTCGTTGTCTTTGTTGCATTTAGTTTGCTGTTGGGGCCCTTTATGTGGCTCTACAATCGCATCACAGACAAAAACCGCAGCAATGTCATTAGCCGCAATGAGTTTGTGATCGGCGAACTGACGGAAAAGATTGTCGGAGATACAATCGGCGAAGTCATGGAAATAGGGAGTCAAGGTGCACGTTCTGTTTATCCTGCTCGTTTTTTTCGAGAAGAAGATCGTAAGAACAATGTTCGATTGCCAGTCGGCACCAAAGTCATCATTGTCGATTTTGATAAAAAAGGGATCGCGTTGGTGGTTGAAAGTAAAAATTTTATAGAATAGGAAGTGTTAGGTTATGGTGGATACAGGATCAGCAGTTGATTTTTTAAGTAATCCGATTTTATGGGGCGTTGTCCTCGTAGTTTTATTGATCGCCTTTTTGATGATACGCTACCGAATCGGAAAACCCGATGAAGCGTTGATCGTCACGGGGTCGTTTTTAGGAAAAGAAGGCATCAAGATTTTAAAAAACAGTGGGACGTTTGTGATTCCTATTGTTCAAAAGGCACATAAATTAAGTTTACTGACCCACAAGTTAGAGATTGGGACACCAGAAGTTTATACAGAACAAGGCGTACCGATCAAAGCCAGTGCCACGGTGTTAGTGAAAGTCGGCAACAGTACCGAGTCGATCAAGACAGCCGCTGAACAATATTTGGGTAAATCCACTGGTGAACTGGAAGATGAAGCGCAAGAAGTCTTAGAAGGTCACTTACGGGCGATTCTAGGTACGATGACGGTGGAAGCCATCTACAAAAACCGCGATGATTTTGCGGAACAAGTACAAGAAGTTGCCTCTACGGATTTGAAAAAAATGGGGCTGGAGATCGTTTCATTCACGATCAAAGACGTTAGCGACAGCAATGGGTACCTCGATGCTTTAGGGCGTCCCCAGATTGCTGAAGTGAAGAAGAATGCTGAAGTAGCAGAATCCAATGCCTTAAGAGAAACGCGGATCAAGCAAGCCGAGAATGAACAGTTGGCACAGCATGAAGAGATCCGTCGCCAAACAGAAATCGCAGAAGCGACAAAAGATATGGCATTGAAACAAGCGCAGTACAAACAAGAACGTGAAGTTGCGGATGCGAAAGCAGAGCAAATCGCGGTCGGTGAGCAAATGAAAGTACAATTGATCGAGCAAGAAAAAAATATTGAGATTCAAGAGAAACAAGCGGAATTGACAGAAAAAGAATTGAATGCAACTGTCCGTAAAAAAGCCGAAGCAGATAAATATGTCGTTGAACAAAACGCATTAGCAGACAAAGCCCGTGAAATCGCCCGAGCACAAGCCGAAGCGGAAAAAGTCAAATTGGCTGCACAAGCGGAAGCGGAACGAATTGAAAAATTAGGTAGTGCCGATGCGGAACGAATCGCAAAAGTTGGTCAAGCCGAAGCGGAAAGCCGAGAAAAAATGGCGATTGCTTTGACCAAACTGAACGAAGCTGGTATTTTGATGGAGTTCATCAAAGTGCTGCCTGAAATTGCGAAAGAAGTCAATGCGCCCCTTAGCAATATCGATAAAGTGGTCAGCTTTGGCGGCAACGATGGGCTTCAATCAATGGGGGAAGCTGGTTTAGCGCGAACCTTTGATACGATCAAAGAAACCACCGGATTAGACTTAGTGGCGTTGATCAATGACACGATGTCCACAAAACAAGGAAACAAAGAGCTAGTTCAAGCTGTTTCAAAAAGCAATGGTTCGCCTCAGCCAACAACTGGTCCAATCGAATAAAAGCAAATAAGTGGAAACGTATCAGTCCCTCTCTATTTTGAGAAAGGGATTGGTACGTTTTTATGGCTCTTTTGAGTGATCTTTCTGAAGAATGATAAGAATCTTACGAAGATTCTTAGAAAGTTTTCACAATTATGTCTAAACTTTGAAATATTGATTAAATTCTGACAATTCATTTGTTTTTTTTTGTGGTCTATGCTAAAGTTATTTCGAATCATGAAAAGGGGGGTTACTTTGCAAACGGATCAATTACAAGAAGAGTTTTTTCGTTATCTTATTGTTGAAAGAGGGTATTCGGAAAAGACAAAAAAAGCGTATCAAGAAGATATGAGCGATTTTTTTCACTTCTTGAAAGAGTCTGGCAATGAAGACCCGTTAGCGGTGGAGTATCGTGATGTTCGTGTCTATTTGAGCTATTTGACGGAACGAGGGTATAGCCGTAATTCCATCAGTCGGAAAATGGCTAGCTTGCGTTCATTCTACCAATTTCTAACCAAGCATGAGATCGTCAAAGAGAATCCCTTCGCCTACATTCATTTAAAAAAGAAAAACGCTAAATTGCCGCGTTTTTTTTATGAAAAGGAAATGGATGCTCTTTTTCAAAGTGTCGCTGGTGATGAGCCATTACAACAGCGCAATCAAGCATTGTTAGAAGTCCTTTACGGTTCAGGTCTGCGGGTCAGCGAGTGTAGCAGTCTGACGCTGGGCGCGATCGATTGGGAAAGCGGCGTTTTGCTGATCCACGGAAAAGGCAACAAAGATCGCTATGTTCCTTTCGGCAGTTACGCACAAGCGGCAGTCAAGCGCTATCTTACCTCAGGACGCAAGCAGCTGATGGCAAAGCAGAACAAGGAACACGAGGTTCTCTTCGTGAATCATCTTGGTGATGGGATCACTGCAACTGGGATCGAGTATGTATTGAATCAAATCATCCGAAAAAGCAGTTTAGACAGTAAAATCCATCCTCATATGCTGCGGCATACGTTTGCGACCCATCTATTAAACAACGGCGCCGATATGCGGACCGTTCAAGAATTGTTGGGGCATGCCAATCTATCGACGACACAGATTTATGCGCATGTCACCAAAGACAGTTTACAAAAAAATTATCGCCAATTTCATCCACGTGCGTAAAATTGGTACAGGAGGAACGTAAATGAAGTCAGAATTTCATTCAACCACCATCTGTGCGGTTGAAAAAGATGGCAAGTTTGCCATGGCCGGTGACGGACAAGTAACGATGGGAGAACAGGTCGTTATGAAAGGAACCGCTCGGAAAGTCCGTCGAATATACAACGGTGAAGTGATCGTTGGCTTTGCCGGTAGTGTGGCAGATGCCTTTACCTTGGAAGAAAAATTTGAAGGTAAACTAAATGAATACAACGGAAACTTGCAACGAGCTGCAGTAGAGTTGGCACAAGAATGGCGGACGCAGCAATCGATGCAAAAATTAGAGGCGATGCTGATCGTCATGAATGACAAGGAGATGCTCTTAGTCTCTGGGACAGGTGAGGTCATTTCGCCAGATGAAGGGATTTTAGCTATCGGTTCAGGTGGAAACTATGCCTTGGCGGCAGCCCGTGCGATGAAACGTTATGGCGGTGAACTATCTGCCAAAGAAATCGCTGAAGGTGCCTTGAATATCGCAGCAGACATTTGTGTCTTTACGAATCACAATATCATTGTAGAAGAGTTTTAAAGAGGGATGACGATATGACAAACCAAAACAAATCACCACGAGAGATCGTGAAAGAATTAGATGAATACATCGTTGGACAAACCAATGCCAAAAAATCAGTGGCGGTTGCTTTAAGAAATCGTTACCGCCGTCTGCAATTAGATGAAAAAATGCAGCAAGATGTCACACCAAAAAATATTTTGATGATTGGACCAACGGGCGTTGGGAAAACGGAAATTGCGCGACGCTTAGCAAAGATCGTTGATGCACCTTTTGTTAAGCTAGAAGCAACGAAATTCACGGAAGTCGGCTATGTCGGTCGAGACGTAGAATCGATGGTACGTGACCTCGTTGAGAATGCGATCCAAATCGTGAAAAAAGAACAATATAAAAACGTGCGGATCCAAGCAGAGAAAAAAGCCAACCGTCGTTTAGTAAAAGTCTTAGTCCCTGGTATTAAAAAGGAACAGAAAAAGAATACCAATCCTTATGAACAAATGATGAATATGTTCAACGCCGCACAACAACCAGAAGAGCCAAAAGAAGAATTGACGGATGAGATTCGCAGCAACCGTCAAGCCATTTTTGAGCAATTAGAAAAGGGCCTTTTAGACAACCGAGAAGTGACGATCCAAGTCGATGAGCCGAAAAATCAAGCACCAATGATGAACAATGGCTTAGAACAAATGGGTATTGATTTAAATGAAACATTGGGTGCATTGAAACCGCAAAAGAAAATTGAACGCACAGTAACCGTGAAAGAAGCGCGGGAATTGTTGATTCAAGAAGAATCCTCCAAACTGGTCAACGACGCGGATATTCATAGCGAAGCATTACGCTTAGCGGAATCTAGCGGCATCATTTTTCTTGATGAAATCGACAAAGTATCTTCGAAATCGCAGCAATCAGGAGAAGTTTCTCGTGAAGGGGTGCAAAGAGATATCTTGCCGATCGTTGAAGGCTCACAAGTCAATACGAAATATGGCACGTTACAAACCGACCATATTCTCTTTATCGCTTCAGGCGCATTCCATCTATCAAAACCAAGCGATTTGATCCCTGAGTTGCAAGGACGTTTCCCGATCCGCGTGGAACTGGATGACTTGACGAAGGAAGACTTTGTTAAGATTTTAACGGAACCAAACAATGCCTTAGTCAAGCAATACGTTGCCTTGTTAGGAACCGAGAATGTCAAAGTAGTCTTTACGATGGAAGCCATCGAAAAAATTGCCGAAATCGCATATCAAGTGAATCGCGATACCGACAATATCGGTGCCCGTCGTTTGCATACGATTCTAGAGAAACTACTTGAAGATCTATTGTTTGAAGCATCTGAGATGCAAATGGGGGAAATCACGATCACAGAAGCGTATGTGGAAGAAAAACTTGCGTCAATCGCAAAAGATGAAGACTTAAGCCGGTATATTTTATAAAGGGAGCGGACCAATGAAAACATTATTAGAAAAGACAAGACAAATCAACGAATTATTGCAACAAAAAAACACCTTTAATTTAGCTTCTGATTTGCCTTACGACAAAATGGCTGTCATTTTAGGAAACATCCTAGACAGCAATGCGTATATTATTAGCGTCGATGGTAGCGTGTTAGGTTTTGTTGAGAACCATGATGTCAATAATGAGCGCATCAAAAAAATGTTTGTCGAAAAACAGTTTCCTAAAAATTATACAGATTTAGTCGATCATCTGACTTCCACAGAAGCCAATGTGCCGATCAGTGACGATATGACCGCTTTTCCTGTGGAAGGCCGTGAGTTGTATCCTAACGGACTAACAACCATCGTACCGATTTACGGTGCAGGAGAACGCTTAGGGACGATCATTCTTTCCAGAATTGATAAGTCCTTTGATGATGATGATTTGGTATTAGCAGAATACAGTGCGACAGTTGTTGGTATGCAATTCTTGTACCAAAAATCCCGAAGTATCGAAGAAGATGTTCGCAGTACCACAGCTGTTCAAATGGCGATCAACACGCTTTCTTATAGTGAGCTAAAAGCTGTTCAAGCAATTTTTGAGGCATTAGAAGGAGACGAAGGTCGTTTGACCGCATCAAGTATCGCTGACCGTATCGGTATCACCCGTTCGGTGATCGTGAACGCTTTGCGTAAATTAGAGTCTGCCGGTATTATTGAATCCCGCTCTTTGGGGATGAAAGGCACCTACTTAAAAGTGCTTAACAGCCGCTTTAAAGAGGAATTGACGAAACATCAATATTAGGAGATGAGACCATGACAGTTACCATCACGGCCGGTCATCTGCAAGCAAAGATTGCAGAAAAAGGGGCTGAGCTGCAAAGCTTAGTCGATACGAGCAATGACCTTGAATATATTTGGCAAGCTGATCCAAACCACTGGGGAAAGCATGCACCGATCTTATTTCCGATCGTGGGTGCGTTAAAAGAGGACACCTATCAACATGAGGGCAAGAGTTATCATTTGCCTCGTCATGGATTTGCCAGAGACATGTTATTTACTGTCGTTGAACAACGCACAGATTACGCTTTGTTTTTACTAGAAAGTTCGACTGAAACCAAAGCAAAGTATCCGTTTGATTTTCAGCTGTATGTCAGTTATGAATTAGGCGGTGATGGTTTAGTCGTCAAATACCAAGTGAAGAATAGCGGTCAAAAAGAACTATTCTTCTCCATTGGTGGACACCCTGCATTCAACGTCCCACTTGAAAAAGGGCTGACTTTTGAAGACTATTATCTTTCTTTTTCTCCAAAGAAATCACGAGTGAAATTGCCATTAAAAGGCAATTATATTGATTATGAACAACGCACACTCGGTCAAACGAATACGGATTTGCGCTTGACCCACGATATGTTTGCAAATGATGCACTGGTTTATGAAACGAAAGGATTACATTCCTACTCGATTCGCAGTGAGAAATCGCCTCATAGTGTTACGTTAAGCTACAATAATATGCCGTATGTCGGTTTTTGGTCCACGTATCCCGTAAAATCGCCGTTTCTATGTATAGAACCATGGTGCGGTATCGCAGATACACTGGAAGCTTCCGGTGAGCTTTCAGAAAAATTGGGTATTCAAGCACTTTCGCCTGAGGAGTTATTTGAAACAAAGTACTCGATCACAGTCAAATAAAAGCAGGCAAAAAGAAGCTGAGAAAAGTCATTGCACTTTTCTCAGCTTCTGCTTATTTGTTCGCTTGACGCTTATTCAGACCAAACGGTACCCGACTTTCAGTCCCGTCTTTAATACGTGAAATATTTTCGCGATGGCGAATAAAGATAAAAATCGTTACGCCGATCGCGATGAAGGTCAGCAACCAGTTTTGCTCAGGCAATATCGCAGGGGCGATAAAAGGCAAAACGACCGTCGATAAGGTGATCAAACACGCCGCGATCATACTGGTCAGGCTTACCATACTTGTCACATAAAGACAGATAACAAAAATCAATGAAGAATAAATGAAAAAGAGCGGATTGTATCCTAAGAGCATCCCAGCACTTGTCGCCACCGCTTTGCCGCCTTTAAACTTGGCAAAGATCGGAAAGGTATGACCTAAGATCGCGCAGACCCCAAACCAGAGCGGATTGACGGTATGGAGACCAAAGAGGACAGGCAAACTGGTTGCCAAAGTTCCTTTTAAGATATCCATCAATAAAACAACGATCCCGGCTTTCTTTCCTAAAACGCGAAATGTATTGGTCGTTCCCGTATTGCCGCTGCCGAATTGGCGAATATCTTTTTTGAAAAACAATTGGCCAATCCAAACACCCGAGGGGATCGAACCTAAAAGGTAAGCAACAATAAATAAAAGAATCGTATTCATAATAACCAACTTTCTTTGCAAGGCTAGGGCAATTTTAGCATGAAAACGCCTTTCCAACAATAAGAAAATCTTTCGCTAGTCAGGGAAAGAAGAAAAACAGCTTTCCTCGGAGCTGTGAAACACAAACAAGCCATTTTGTGACTCTAGCTTGTGCAAACAAAGGAAAAAGGATAAGATAGTTTAGAAAAATGTTCGCTTGAAAAAAGCGTATTTTGTGTTAAGATTTTTTTTGCAGTCCTTTCAGCAGTAAAAAAGGACTGATCAAGATTAAAGGAGCGGTGGGTTTGGCAAAGAAAACCACAGAATATAATGATGCTTCCATTCAGGTCTTAGAGGGCCTAGAAGCAGTAAGAAAACGGCCAGGAATGTATATCGGCTCGACCGATAGCCGCGGCTTACATCACTTAGTGTATGAAATCGTCGATAATGCGGTTGATGAGGCACTCTCTGGATACGGCAATGAATTCGATGTTACGATCCACAAAGACAATAGTATCAGTGTTCGAGACAATGGGCGAGGAATGCCGGTCGGGACACATGCATCGGGAATCCCTACTGTTGAAGTGATCTTCACAGTGCTACATGCCGGCGGGAAGTTTGGCCAAGGAGGCTACAAAACTTCTGGCGGCCTTCATGGGGTTGGTGCCAGTGTTGTAAATGCTCTATCCAGCTGGCTGGAAGTAGTCATCGTTCGTGATGGCATCGAATACAAACAGAGCTTCAAAGACGGTGGGAAACCAGCTGGTACTTTGAAAAAAATCGGCAAAACTCGTAAACCAACTGGAACCACAGTCACCTTTAAACCTGACGACACGATCTTTTCAACAACCAAATTCTCCTATGAAATTCTCGCAGAACGTTTAAGAGAATCGGCTTTCTTGCTAAAAGGGGTCAAAATCTCCCTGACGGATGAACGTGGGGAAGAACCAATTCATGAAGTTTTTTTATATGAAGAAGGCATCAAAGAATTCGTTGATTATTTAAATGAAGAAAAAGATACCTTGACCCAGGTGGTTTATTTTTCTGGCACGAAAGAAGCCATCGAAGTAGAGCTTGCCTTTCAATACAATGATGGGTATTCAGAAAATGTCTTGTCCTTTGTCAACAATGTACGTACCAAAGATGGTGGTACCCATGAAGTTGGGATGAAAACATCAATGACGAAAGCTTTCAATGAATATGCCCGCAAGGTCAATTTGTTGAAGGAAAAAGATAAGAACCTTGAAGGTAGTGATTTTCGTGAAGGCTTAGCGGCCGTGCTGTCGATCCGTGTTCCAGAAAATCTTTTGCAATTTGAAGGACAGACCAAAGGGAAATTAGGAACACCCTTAGCAAGAAATGCTGTAGACAATGTGATTGGCGAGCAACTAGGCTATTACCTGCAAGAAAACAGTGAAATGAGTCAAATGCTGGTTCGTAAAGCGATCAAAGCAAGAGAGGCCCGTGAAGCTGCCAGAAAGGCGAGAGAAGAAAGCCGCACAGGAAAGAAACGCAAAAAAGGTGAGTCACTGCTTTCTGGAAAATTAACGCCTGCTCAGTCTCGTAATCCTAAGAAAAATGAATTGTATTTGGTGGAGGGGGACTCAGCCGGCGGGTCAGCGAAGCAAGGCCGTGACCGCAAGTTCCAAGCGATTTTACCGTTACGAGGCAAAGTTATCAATACAGAAAAAGCCAAGATGCAGGATATTTTGAAAAATGAAGAGATCAATACCATGATCTATACTATCGGTGCCGGTGTTGGCCCAGAGTTTTCGATTGAAGACTGCAATTATGACAAAGTCATTATCATGACCGATGCGGATACCGATGGGGCGCACATCCAAGTGCTGCTTTTAACGTTTTTCTACCGGTATATGAAACCTTTGATCGAAGCGGGAAAAGTATACATTGCTTTGCCACCTTTGTATAAAGTGTCTAAAGGGTTAGGGAAAAAGGCAGTAGTCGAATATGCTTGGACGGATGATGAACTAAGCAAACTGACCCAAAAAATCGGTAAAGGCTATATGCTTCAGCGCTACAAAGGGTTGGGGGAAATGAATGCCGATCAATTGTGGGAAACGACGATGGACCCAGAAACGCGGACGCTGATTCGGGTACGGATCGATGATGCGGCTCAAGCAGAACGTCGCGTCACCACTTTGATGGGGGACAAGGTAGAACCTCGTCGGAAGTGGATCGAAAACCATGTTCAATTCAGTTTAGAAGAAGATGGCAGTATTTTGGATAAAAAAGAAGATACGGTACCGGAATTAGTTGATGAAAAGTTAATGGATACCGAACAAGCAGAAAGCAAACAGTTAGTTAAGGAATAGGAGGTGGTCTCTTGGAACACAGAAGCAATATACAAGAATTGACATTGGAAGAAGTGATGGGAGATCGCTTCGGTCGATATTCCAAATACATTATTCAAGAACGGGCATTGCCAGATATTCGTGATGGGTTAAAACCGGTTCAGCGGCGCATCTTGTTTGCCATGAACCAAGACGGCAATACGTATGACAAAGGCTTCCGCAAATCAGCGAAATCAGTCGGGAATATCATGGGGAACTTTCATCCCCATGGTGACTCGAGTATCTATGAAGCAATGGTCCGCATGAGTCAAGACTGGAAGCTACGTCAGATTTTGATTGAAATGCACGGGAACAACGGGAGTATGGATGGTGATCCGCCGGCTGCCATGCGTTATACCGAAGCACGACTTTCAGAATTAAGCGGTGAGCTATTAAAAGATATTGAAAAAAACACCGTCGAATTGGTTTGGAACTTTGATGATACCGAAAAAGAACCAACTGTCTTACCAGCAAAATACCCGAATCTGTTAGTCAATGGGTCAACGGGGATCTCAGCTGGCTATGCAACAGAGATACCTACCCACAATTTAGGGGAAATCATCGATGGAACGATCTATTTGATCGACCATCCGCAAGCTTCTTTGGATCAGCTGATGAAGTACATTCCTGGCCCTGATTTTCCAACAGGGGGCATTTTACAAGGGAAAGAAGAAATCAAAAAAGCTTATGAAACAGGCAAAGGCAAAGTGATCCTGCGTTCGAAAACCAAGATCGAAGACATCAAAGGCGGCAAACAGCAAATCGTCATCAATGAGATCCCATATGAGGTCAATAAAGCCAACTTAGTTAAAAAAATGGATGAGATCCGTTTGAATAAACGCATTGATGGGATTGCTGAAGTACGGGATGAAACAGACCGTACTGGACTACAGATCGTTGTCGAGCTGAAAAAAGAAGCGAATGCGCAAGGGATTTTAAATTATTTATTTAAGAATACCGAATTGCAGATCAACTACAACTTCAACATGGTGGCAATCGACAATATGCGTCCTCAGCAAGTCGGATTAAAGCGGATTTTAGAAAGCTACATCAAACATCGCCGTGAAGTGATCGAAAAACGCAGTCGTTTTGAGCTGCAAAAAGCGCAAAAAAGACAGCATATCGTTGATGGGCTGATAAAAGCTTTGTCGATCCTTGATGAGGTGATCGCTACCATTCGCGGTAGTAAAGACAAAAAAGATGCCAAAAATAATCTGGTGGTTCAACATGGCTTTACCGAAGAGCAAGCAGAAGCCATTGTGAACTTACAGTTGTACCGCTTGACCAATACGGACATCACACAATTGCAAGCAGAAGCAAAAGAACTTTCAGAAACGATTGCTGAGTTGACAACGATTTTGAATGAAGAAAATGAGTTGCTGAAAGTGATCAAGAAAGAACTGCGGGAAATCAAGAAAAAATATACGACGCCGCGGTTGACTGAGATCGAAGCAGAAATTCAAGAAATCAAGATCGAAACACAAGTCTTGGTCGCCCAAGAAGAAGTCGTCGTGACGGTCACAAGAGACGGCTATGTCAAACGCAGCAGCTTGCGTTCTTACGGTGCTTCAAAACCAGAAGAAATCGGGATGAAAGAAGGCGACTCTTTACTTTACAGTAGCCAAATGAACACGTTGGATCATCTGTTGTTGGTTACCAATAAAGGGAACACGATCTATCGACCGGTCCATGAATTACCTGATTTAAAATGGAAAGATTTAGGGGAACATATTTCGCAAACAGTCATGACACTGACGCAAGATGAAATGATTATTGGGGTCTTTGCCTACAAAGAGATCGATCCATTGAAAAATTTCGTGCTGATCAGTAAAAACGGCATGATCAAACAGACACGAATGACGGAATTTGAACCTTGGCGCACTTATAAAACACGGCCAATGACGATCATGAAACTGAAAGACGAATCCGATGAATTGATCAACGTCTTTTTGACGGATCAAACGGAAGAAATGGATGTATTCTTAGTCAGTCATCTTGCCTTTGGCTTGCGCTACCCGCTTAATGAAGTGCCTGTTGTGGGACCAAAAGCAGCTGGGGTCAAAGCGATGAATCTTAAAGCGGATGATTATCTTATCAATGGGTTGCTCGTTTATTCAGAAGGCGATACACCAATCGTTTTAATCACCCAACGTGGCGCAGCAAAACGAATGTTGGCTCAAGAAATCAACCAATTAGGTCGGGCGAAGCGCGGATTGATGGTCTTGCGGGAATTGAAGAAAAATCCTCATCGCGTCGTCTATATGGGCAGTGGGGAAAATCAGCAACTGCTAGTGACTAATCAAAAAGGACAATCCTTTGAAGTGATCACCAATCAAATCCCGATCAATGATCGGACCTCCAACGGCTCATTTATCATGGATGAGAAAACAGGGGGACAAATCTACGAAGTGAAAACTCAAATCAGTCCTGCAATCGCAGAGGATTCTGTATTATAAATTATAACAAAGCAACCGTTCTGTACCAGTACAGAATGGTTGTTTTTTGTCTCATAATTAATCTTTCACATTCGCAAAAAAGGTACTTTAATAAAAGGTTCACATTTGATAAATACCTATAAATCAACGTTTTTAGTAAATAATATCTTGAAAAAGAATAAATTGTTAAAAATAATTCTTGAAAATGCTTGCAATCATTAGGGTGTGTGTTATACTGTTCACGTAAAGCTGTTACATTAGTGAACAGAAAATTTAAGGAGGTCCATCAAATGGAACAATGGAATGGATTTAAAGGAAAAACTTGGAAAGAAGAAGTAAACGTACGCGACTTCATCCAAGAAAACTACACACCTTATGACGGAACAGATGAATTCCTAGCAGATGCTACTGAAGCAACGACGAAGCTATGGGATCAAGTCATGGAACTGAACAAGCAAGAGCGTGAAGCTGGCGGCGTATTGGATATGGATACAAAAGTCGTTTCAACGATCACTTCTCATGGACCTGGCTACTTAGACAAAGACTTAGAAACAGTTGTTGGTTTCCAAACGGAAAAACCATTTAAACGCAGCTTGCAACCATTTGGTGGCATCCGCATGTCAGAACAAGCAGCAGAATCTTATGGCTATGAAATTGATGCGGAAGTTTCTCACATTTTCCGTGACTACCGTAAAACACATAACCAAGGAGTTTTTGATGCTTATACACCTGAAATCAGAGCAGCGCGCCGTTCTGGTGTAATCACAGGTCTTCCTGATGCTTACGGCCGTGGCCGAATCATTGGTGACTACCGTCGTGTGGCATTATACGGTGTGGACTTCTTGATCAAAGAAAAACAACAAGACCTATTGTATTGCGGAAACGGAACGATGTCCGAAGACATTATCCGCCAACGTGAAGAATTAAGTGAACAAATTCGTGCGTTAAGCGAATTGAAAGAATTAGGAAACATTTACGGATTTGATATTTCTAAACCAGCTCAAACGGCGAAAGAAGCATTCCAATGGTTATATCTTGGTTACTTAGCAGCTATCAAAGAGCAAAATGGTGCGGCAATGTCATTGGGACGTACTTCAACTTTCCTTGATATTTATGTTGAACGCGATTTGAAAAATGGCGTGATCACTGAAGAAGAAGCACAAGAAATCGTTGACCATTTCGTCATGAAACTACGTCTTGTGAAGTTTGCTCGGACGCCTGATTACAACGCATTGTTCTCTGGGGACCCAACTTGGGTAACTGAATCAATCGCTGGTATGGGTGAAGACGGACGTCACATGGTAACGAAAAACAGCTTCCGTTTCTTACACACTCTAGCAAACTTAGGTCCAGCACCAGAACCAAACTTGACTGTTTTATGGTCAACACGTTTGCCTCATAACTTCAAAACATTCTGTGCGAAAATGTCGATCCAAACATCAGCGATCCAATATGAAAACGATGATGTGATGCGTGGACATTGGGGCGATGACTACGGAATCGCTTGTTGTGTATCCGCAATGCGCATCGGGAAACAAATGCAATTCTTTGGTGCTCGTGCCAACTTAGCGAAAACATTGTTGTATGCAATCAACGGTGGGGTCGATGAAAAATCAAAAGCACAAGTTGGACCAAAATTCCAACCAATTACTTCTGAATACTTGGATTACAATGAAGTAATGGAAAAATATGACACAATGATGGACTGGATTTGTGATCTGTATGTGAACACATTGAACATCATTCATTACATGCACGACAAATATTCTTATGAACGCATTGAAATGGCGCTACAAGATACAGACATTCTACGTACGATGGCTACTGGTATCGCTGGTTTCTCTGTTGCAGTTGATTCATTATCAGCAATCAAATATGCGAAAGTTCGTACGATCCGTGATGAAAACGGCATTGTTGAAGATTACGAAATCGAAGGCGATTATCCTAAATACGGAAACAATGATGACCGCGTAGATGATATCGCAGTCAACTTGTTGAAAGCCTTCATGAAAAAAGTAAAACGCACGAAAACATACCGTGATTCAAAACACACAACGTCGATCCTTACTATCACTTCTAACGTGGTTTATGGTAAGAAAACAGGAAACACGCCTGATGGCCGTCGTGCAGGTGCACCATTTGCTCCAGGTGCAAACCCAATGCATGGTCGCGATACGCATGGTGCTTTGGCAAGTCTTTCATCAGTTGCGAAATTACCATATGATTACTCTTTAGATGGTATTTCAAACACCTTCTCAATCGTACCTAAAGCATTAGGACGTGACGACGAAACACAACAAGAAAACCTAGCAACAATGCTAGATGGCTATGCAGCAAAAGGTGGTCACCACTTAAATATCAACGTATTTAACCGTGACACATTGCTTGATGCGCAAGCTCACCCAGAAAAATACCCACAATTAACGATTCGGGTATCTGGCTATGCAGTAAACTTCATTAAATTAACAAAAGAACAACAAGATGACGTGATTGCTCGTACAATGCACGAAGCAATGTAATAAGCAACAACTTCAGGCGGCGGACGGGAAAATCCGCCGCCTCTTGTTTTGAAAGTATCAGACGGAGCGTGGTCATCCGTCGTTTCGAAGAAAGGAAGAGCATTATGGCAGTAACAGGACAAGTACATTCAACAGAAAGTTTTGGATCAGTAGATGGACCAGGTATCCGTTTTATTGTATTCATGCAAGGATGCCGCATGCGTTGCCAGTTTTGTCATAATCCAGATACATGGAAGATTGGCACCGGTGTCGAACGAACGACTGATGATGTCTTAGAAGAGGCATTGAAATATCGCGAATTCTGGGGACAAAAAGGTGGGATCACCGTCAGTGGTGGGGAACCATTGCTTCAGATGGACTTTCTGATCGATCTGTTTCGTAAAGCCAAAGCAGAAGGTGTCAGCACGACATTAGATACTTGTGGAAAACCATTTACACGGGAAGAACCATTTTTTAGCAAGTTTCAAGAGCTGATGACCGTTACTGACTTGTTATTGTTTGATATCAAGCACATCGATAACAAAGCCCATAAAGAGTTGACTACCCAATCGAACGATAATATTTTGGATATGGCGAATTATCTTTCAGAGATCAATCAGCCTGTCTGGATTCGTCACGTGCTGGTTCCTTTTAGAAGCGACTATGATGAATTTTTGATCCGTTTGGATGAGTTTATCAAAACACTGAAGAATGTCGATAAAGTAGAGATCTTGCCTTATCACACGATGGGGAAATACAAGTGGGATGAGCTTGGTTTGAAATATCCCCTTGAAGGGATCGAACCACCAACAGAAGATCGGGTGAAAAATGCCAAGCGTTTGCTTCATGTAGACGACTATAAAGGTTACTTAACCCGTTGATCAAAACAGGAAAGAAGAGATTGCTATTGCTTCTTTCCTGTTTTTTTACTATGATTAGAAAGTGAATATCAATTGAAATAGGAGCGATGAAGAAATGTCGAAAATATTAGTATTCGGTCATCAAAATCCTGATACCGACGCCATTGGTGCAGCAATTGCCTTTGCAAATTTACAAAATCAACTTGGAAAAGATTGTGAAGCAGTAGCGCTTGGTACACCGAATGAAGAGACACAATTTGCGTTAGATACCTTTGGCCTAACTGCCCCTCGGGTGATCGATTCAGTGGCAAAGGAAACCCAAGAAGTAATGTTAGTGGATCATAATGAATTTCAGCAAAGTGTAGCGGATATTGCGGATGTCACTGTGTTGGCAGTTGTTGATCATCATCGTATCGCTAACTTTGAAACGGCAAATCCACTGTATTATCGTGCAGAGCCGGTCGGTTGTACAAGTACGATCGTGTTGAAATTATACAAAGAAAATCAAGTGGAAATTCCAAAAGCGATCGCAGGAATCATGCTCTCAGCGATCATCTCTGATACATTGTTGTTTAAATCACCAACATGTACCGACGAAGACGTAACAGCAGCCAAAGAACTAGCCGTTATAGCAGATGTAGAACTGGAAGTCTATGGATTAGATATGTTAAAAGCTGGTACGAATCTTGGAACGAAATCAGCAGCAGAATTGCTGGACCTAGATGCCAAAAGCTTCCCAATGGGTGCTAAAAACATCCGTATCGGACAAGTCAACACGGTTGATCTAAAAGAAGTCTTTGACCGTCAAGCAGAGTTGGAAGCGGCTATGAAGGATTCAATGGCAGCAAATGGCTATGATCTGTTCTTGCTGGTTGCCACTGATATCTTAGATAGTAATTCTGAGCTGCTAGTCGTTGGTGAACCAACTGCCCCAGTAGAAGCAGCCTTTAAAACGACATTAACCAACAATCGTGCGTTTTTACCTGGTGTCGTTTCTCGTAAAAAACAAATCGTACCTCAATTAACAGAGGTTTTTGAAGGATAATTAAGCTAACTGTCTGAATGCTGGTGAGATCTGTTTTGGTAGATCAAGCCAGCATTTTTCATGATTGTTTGGATAAGGAGTACACACAGTGAAATTTTTTTATAGTCCCCACTTTCGCTCATTGCAACCGATACTGGAATCTTCGAAATTCCATGAATTGGTAGAGGAGCTATTAAATAGCCAAGAGCCGCCGACACTACGAGCATTAAAAGCGAAGTTTACAGATGGTTCTTTTGATAAAATTCTTGACCGCTTGATCGCAGAAAAGTTGATCATTCGTCAAGAACGACGCTATTTTTTAGGCTTCCCCATCTATACTGAACATGATCAACAGCAGATACAAGTAAGTGATGATTTCTATCAAGCAGCGCGCAATTGGTCAACACAAGAAGTCGCTGGTTTTATCAAAAGTTTTGCTGAGTCAAGTGTTGAAAATAAATACTTTTACGGTTGTCAGCAAGGAGTTGAACAAGGAGCGGTCTATGCATTGAGTCATGAACAATTTCAGTTGATCTCTTACTCAGAAACACAGTGGCCACCAACACTGCCTGCTTTTTTTGAAGCGAATGAACAGTTGCGCACCCTTGCGATCTATGATGAATTAATGGATTTGATCGGTGATGTCGATCCAGTCTATTACTTAGACCAAGTGAGTGTGATCCTTGAACGCATTCGTAAAAATAAAAAAGTCCGTCCGAGTATTTTTCTGGAATCACTTCAACGGGTCGAGATCATAAGCCCTGAGCTACATTTGTTGCTGGAAGAAATAAATTGTGATAATCTAAAAAACGAGCGTTATCCATCTTCTGAAAAGGATCTGTTCGTCCAACGCCTTGTGATCGCTCACTTGGCAAACAAATCAGGTTCATACAATACACTTTATTTCAATAATAATTAAAATTTCTAATAATTATGTTATTTGTTTTAAATTTTCTGACTTTTAAAAAGTTGCTAGATTCGATTCTAGCAGCTTTTTTTCTTATTTCTTCAAATGATAATTTGATGAATAAAAATTAAAAAACAACAATCGTTTTGTTTGGAGTTTTGATTTCTTGATGATATGATGATTCTAGAACTTTGAAAGGGGATATAAAAATGGAAGGATATAAAACGGTTGATTTTGAACAGTTGGAACAAAACAAAACGAAAGCAGAAATGATCACGTTCGTATCAATGTCAGAAATAGAAGCTGCTCGGCAAGCAATTACAAAAGCGGGGATCGATGAAACGCGTTTTTCTGATGGCGATCTCATTCTTGCGTTAAAACAACAGGAACGGTTTGGGGCAAATACGATCGTTTCCGTGATCATTGATTGGCTCATCAATCAAAACTATCTGGTGAATCCAGCTCATGCCATGCGTTACTTAGCAAAGAAAATGGCAAATGGGCCAGTGACGAGTTACAAATTATTAAGTGAGGGTGAGTTTGATTGTGACGGGAACTATTACTTGATTGCTCGAACAAACACATCCTCATCGGCAAATAAAGTCTATAAAGTTTACACGGATGGACAAGTAAAAGAGCTTTGGCAGGCAAAATAAGTACAGATGATTTCGGCTCTAGTGAATAAGGAAAACGGCTGTGTAAGCAGTAGTTAGCGGAAAAAGGATTTTTTTAGATTGAAGGTTGTGAAAGACGCGTGAAACTAAACATTCGAATCGGCTTAGCTGGCAGTCATCTTCTGATTGGTGCATTCAGCTTGCTCGGCGCTCTGCTGACGCTTTATAAAGTACCGACAAGTTTTGGTGCGATCCAAGCCTTGTTAGGTGAAATTTATTATACCGATACGGTATTTGACCGATTTACTCAGCTCTTCTTGTTGGGGATCATCAGTCTTTATACCGTGGTGACCAGTTTTTATGGGTTTCGATTTTGGTGTTTTTGCTCCGCCTCTTCTGCATTTGGGACACTGTTGGCATATTTTGAATTAACTGAAACACTTCCAGTGATGGTAGTTTTCATTCTTGTTTTAGCAAGTTTGTTTCAGTTATGGGTAGTCACATACTTCATTTTCCAAAAGCTAAAAAGTAGAGCTGAAACAGGTTGAACAGATACGTTCAAGCTGTTTTTTTCTGTCAAAGATTATTTGCTGGCAACTAAGGTTATTGCGTTACTAGCGCAGTGTTTTATGCTATGCTAGATAGAGAGATGTAGTTGATTTTGAAACGATTTCTAAAAGATGAAAGAGCGTAACAAGTTCGTTGGCATTTCAGTCAACGATCAAAATGAATTTGAGGAGGACTGATGAGAGAATGGTTACCAAACAACAGGTACTGACTGCGGAAAAAGACTTTCTGAGTGGTGAAAATTTTTATGTACAGCATTTCTTAGGCGCCCATCAAGTAGATGATGGCTACGTGTTTCGCGTTTGGGCACCAAATGCTCAGCAAGTTTGGCTTGTTGGCGACTTCAACCAATGGACGGATACCTTGCCGATGAACAAAAGGACGGAATCCGGTGTTTGGGAAATTGAGACCAACCAAGTAAAAGAAGGACAGCTTTACAAATACAAAGTAAAACAATCAAATGGACGAGAAGTATTGAAGATCGATCCTTTTGCTGTCCATTTTGAAGCTCGACCAGGAACTGCTGCCGTGTTGCATTCGATCCCACAAAAAAAATGGCGGGATGGGTTATGGCAAGGACGGAAAAAAAGACAAAAAACATTTAATCGACCTCTTAATATTTATGAAGTTCATGCCAGCTCCTGGAAGCACCACGAAGATGGCACCCCTTATCGCTTCTCCGAATTAAAAGATGAACTTATTCCTTACGTGAAAAAAATGGGCTACACCCATATCGAATTTATGCCTTTGATGGAACATCCCTTAGGAACCTCCTGGGGCTATCAATTGACTGGTTACTTTGCACTTAGCTCCTATTATGGGACACCAGAAGAATTTCAAGACTTTGTAGAGGCTTGTCATTTGGAAAATATAGGTGTCTTCGTTGATTGGGTGCCAGGACATTTTTGTGTCAATGATGACAGTCTTGCCTATTATGATGGCACGCCGACCTTTGAATACATGGATGAAAACCGTGCGAAAAATGTTCGCTGGGGTGCGATCAACTTTGATCTAGGCAAACCGCAAGTCCAAAGCTTTCTGATCTCAAGTGCATTGTTCTGGATCGAATTTTACCACATTGATGGTATTCGGGTAGATGCCGTTTCCAACATGATCTATCGCGATTATGATGAAGGTCCATGGGAACCGAATCACGAAGGGGGCAATCGGAATTTTGAAGGGTACTATTTCTTACAAAAGCTCAATTCAGTCATCAAGTTAGCCCATCCTGCAGTTGTCATGATTGCAGAGGAAAGTACTTCCGAGACCAAAATAACAGGAATGGTCGAAGGAGGCGCTCTCGGGTTTGACTACAAATGGAATATGGGCTGGATGAATGATGTCCTGCGTTTTTACGAAATGGACCCGATTTTCCGTAAAGATCATCTAAGTCTTTTATCTTTTTCTTTCATGTATCGGATGCAAGAAAATTATATCTTGCCACTCTCCCATGACGAAGTGGTTCATGGCAAAAAAAGTTTGATGCACAAAATGTGGGGAGACCGCTACAAACAGTTTTCACAACTACGAAATCTCTATACGTACATGATGATGCATCCAGGGAAAAAACTGTTATTCATGGGTAGTGAATGGGGGCAGTTTTTAGAATGGAAATATGATCATGGGCTTGAATGGGTCGATTTAAACGACGCATTCAATGCAAAAATGCAGTTCTTCACCCAGACCTTGAATGAATTATACAAAGAAGAACGAGCCCTTTGGGAATTGGATGATCAAGAAGATTCATTGATGGTGATCGATGCAGACAACTTAGATGAAACGACATTGACTTTCTTACGACAAGGAAAAACGAAAAAAGATTTCTTGATCGTGGTTGTCAATCTGACACCAGTGGAGCGTCACGATTTTGCGATCGGCGTGCCATACGAAGGAACGTATCGCGAGATTTTAAACACGGAACGGGATGTATTTGGTGGAACTTGGGTGGCGAATAACCCAGACTGCCAGACCAGTAATACCCCTTTTAAGCAATACGACTATCAAATCAAAACAATTTTGCCTGCACTTGGGGCTTTAATCATCAAACCAGAAAAAATCAAAATGACTCGAAAAAAAGCAGTAAAGATAGCACAAAAAAAAGAGTAGAGGGGGAACGGTGAGTAGATCACCAAACAAAATGAAAACAGAGATGTTAGCAATGATCCTCGCAGGGGGACAAGGGACTCGGTTAGGGAAATTAACAAAGAATATTGCTAAACCAGCGGTTCCATTTGGTGGCAGATATCGGATCATCGATTTCACGTTGAGTAATTGTGTCAATTCAGGAATCAAAAATGTGGGTGTTGTCACTCAGTACCAGCCATTAGCACTAAACAACCATATCGGAAATGGTGCAAGCTGGGGATTGGATGGAATTAGTACCGGTGTGACGATCTTACAGCCATATTCAAATTCAGAAGGCGAAAAATGGTTTGAAGGAACCGCCCATGCGATCTATCAAAACATCGCTTATATCGATGAGATGGACCCGCAATATGTCTTGATTTTATCAGGGGACCATATCTACAAAATGGATTATGAAGAAATGCTGGAAAAACACAAAGAAAATGATGCTTCATTGACGGTTGCAGTTCTCGAAGTACCGATGAAAGATGCCTCGCGTTTCGGAATCATGAACACCGATAAAAATGACCGTATCATCGAATTTGATGAAAAACCAGCCGAACCAAAAAGCAATCTCGCTTCAATGGGGATCTATATTTTCGATTGGAGTCGTCTGCGCAGTATGCTGTTGAGTAACTATACAAAAGACGGCGAAATGGTCGATTTTGGGAAACATGTCATTCCTTCTTATCTCGAAAGCGGCGACAACGTTTTTGCCTATCGCTTCTCTGGCTATTGGAAAGACGTAGGAACGATCGATTCATTGTGGGAAGCCAATATGGAATTTATTGATCCAGCAATGGAGTTGAATATTCGGGATAAAAGTTGGCAAGTATTTTCTAAAAACCCAATCGCACCACCACATTTTGTGACTGAGACCGGGGCTGCGAGAAACTCTCTCGTGATGGATGGCTGTTATGTTGCAGGGGAAATCGAGCACAGTATTTTATCAGAAAATGTGCAGGTGAAAGAAGGATCGACGATCAAGGACAGCGTGATCATGCCTGGAGCGGTGATCGGTAGAAATGTTAAATTAAACCGAGTGATCGTTGGGGAAAATGCAGTGATTGGTGACGATGCAGAGATCGATGGAACAGACGAAATTGCCGTAGTCGGCTATTCTGAAATTTTAGGGGTGACGATTGATGAGAACTAATAAAATGTGTGCGATTTTAGGGAATCTGCAACGATACCAAGACTTGATGCCATTAACAGAAAACCGTCCGCTGTCGACTTTATTGTTTGACTGCAAATATCGCTTGTTAGATTTTAATCTTTCAAGTATCGAAAATGCCAATATCAAACAAGTCTATATGATTTTCAATGAAGGAGAAACGCAGTCGGTCTTCGATCATATCGGTGGCGGAAAAGAGTGGAACTTGGACGGCGTACAAAATCGTTTCTTTATTCACCTGTTCCAAGACTCATTGAAAAAGCAAGCAGAAGGACAAGAGTATTATTATAATGTCATCGACTATTTGGAAAAATCCAAATCGGATCATACCGTATTTATGGGCAGCAAAGTTTTATGCAACATTGATTTGCGTGCCTTGCTGAAAATCCATCAGCTACAAGGCAATGAAATGACCGTCGTATACAAACGCATCAGCAGTGACAATGTTTGCGAAAGTGATCTGTTGTTCAATGTAGACAGTGAAGGTCACTTAGAAGAAGCGATCCAAGCGAAAAAAGGTGAGGTCAGTGACCTTGTCAACTTATGTACGGATATTTTTATCATTCAAACAGATCGTCTGATCGCTGCGCTAAAAGAGGGGCAAAAAGTTGGCGCAACGGCAGACCTCGGTCAATTTTTACGAGAAATGATCGCTGTTGAAAATACAGGTCTATATGAGTACACTGGTTACTTAAGTAACATTTATGATATCTCTTCTTATTATCAAACAAATATGGACATGCTAGATGTGCATAAATTCACCTCATTGCTTTATTCGAATCAAAAAATCTATACCAAATTGAAGAATGAAGTACCAACCTATTACTCGGAAACGTCTGAGGTGAAAAACAGCCACTTTGCTTCTGGTTGCATCGTGGAAGGTATGGTCGAACAGTCACTGGTTGCTCGCCGTACGAAAATCCATCCTGAGGCAAAAGTCAAAGGTGCGATCATTTTCGGGAATAACGAAATCAAAGCAGGTGCCGAAGTCTCTTATGCGATCTTAGATAAAAATGTAACCATCGCAGAAGGTGTAAAAGTGCAGGGAACCAAAGAAACGCCGATTGTCATTAAGAAGAATTCTCATGTGACAGAAGATGTAATCGGAGGAGCAAGCGCATGAAGGTTTTGTTTACAGCAGCAGAATGCGCTCCGTTTTTTAAAACAGGCGGATTAGGGGATGTTGCAGGTGCATTGCCAAAAGAGTTGGTCAAAAAAGGCGTCGAGACAGTTGTCGTCTTACCTTATTTCACGAAAATGCCTGCCGAATACCAAGACCAAATGGAAGATTGTTTTTCCTTTGAAGTGGCGGTCGGCTGGCGCAAGCAATATTGTGGAATCAAAAAATTAGTTCTAGGCGCTGTGACTTATTATTTCATAGACAATCTCTACTATTTTGGTCGCGAACGGCTCTATGATTTTTATGATGATGGGGAACGCTTTGCTTTCTTCCAATTAGCCGTGATCGAAATGATGGAACGCATTGAATTTATTCCAGACATCGTACATGTCAATGATTACCATACGGCGATGATTCCGTTCTTGATCAAAGAAAAATATCATTGGATCCAAGCGTATCAAAACATACGCACCGTTTTGACGATCCATAACATTGGGTTTCAAGGGTGGTATAGTCGCGATATTTTACCGGATCTTTTTGGGATGGGTACGGAAAGATATGATGATGGAACCTTGCGTTTAAACGATTGCTTGAACTTTATGAAAGCAGGAATCTTGTATGCGGACCGCATCACGACCGTCAGTCCTTCCTATAGTGAAGAAATCAAAACAGCTGAGTTTGGTTGTGGTCTTGAAGTCATTTTACGCATGGAAAGTGGCAAGCTAAGCGGTATCTTGAATGGAATTGATTATGAAATGAATGATCCAGAAACCGATCCTCATTTGGACTATCCTTTCAGTGTCGAGGATTTATCAGGAAAAGCTAAAAACAAGCGAGCGCTACAAGAACAATTTGGTTTGCCTACCCGTAAAGATGTCCCGTTGATTTCTGTTGTTAGCCGTTTGACCACTCAAAAAGGGTTCCATTTGGTCCTTGAAGAAATGGAAAATCTCTTGCAATTTGATGTTCAGTTCATCTTACTAGGGACTGGCGAACATGATTTTGAAGAAGGCTTTCGCTATTTTGCTCAAAAATATCCTGACAAATGTGCTGCCGCGATTTCTTTTAATATTGCATTGGCGCAAAAGTTATACGCAGCAGCGGATCTTTTCTTGATGCCTTCCGCCTTCGAACCATGCGGACTGTCACAGATGATCGCGATGCGTTATGGTACATTACCGGTCGTTCACGAAATCGGTGGCTTGAAAGATACGGTAGATTCCTATAATCCGATCACGAAACAAGGTACCGGCTTTGGCTTTCAAGAGTTTTCACCATTTTACTTGATGAATGCCTTGAAGCAAGGGATCGAATTGTATCAATCTGATCAGGCAACGTGGAACGTATTGGTCAAGCAAGCAATGGCAAAAGATTTCAGCTGGAATCAAAGTTCCGATCTTTATATCCAGTTGTATAATACTATCAAAGTTTGATTGTTTTAAGACAGAAGAATCCTTGTCTGCAACAGAACTGCTAGTTGTAAGACTAGCAATTTTGGCGGCAAGGATTCTTCTTTTTTATAAATTGAATGCAAAAAGGAGTGTAACCCTATGACAAAAGAACGATTGCGTGAACTGCTAGAAATCAGTGTTCATGAACTCTTTGCGATTGAAGTGGATGAAGCTTCACCGCAGGAATTGTTTCAAGCACTAGCCAATGTGGTGAAGCAAATGTATTCAGAAGACTGGCGTCAAACCAGAAAAAATCTCTTGCTGGAGGATCAAAAACAAGCGTACTATTTTTCAATCGAATTTTTGCCTGGCAAAATGCTAAAAAGCAATTTGTTGAATATGCAGCTGTTGGAGCAAGCGGAAGCCGTTTTTGAAGAGTTAGGCGTTTCCCTTGATGAGGTTGCGGATACAGAAAAAGACATGGCTTTAGGAAACGGGGGCCTCGGTCGTTTGGCCTCTTGTTTTATGGACTCGCTGGCTTCATTAAGCTTGCCGGGAAATGGGAACGGGATTCGCTATCGCTATGGATTATTTAAACAAAAATTTATTGACGGCCATCAAGTAGAATTACCAGATGATTGGTTACGCTCTGGGAATGTCTGGGAAGTCCGCAAAGAAAGCAAAGCGGTGCCTATTCGATTTGGTGGGCAGGTCTATCTCGTTACGGGAGAGGACGGAAAACTAGCGCCGGTCTATGAAGGCGGCTTTACCTGGCGGGCAGTTCCGTATGACACCGCGATGGTTGGCTATCAGAATCAACACATCAACACACTGCGCTTGTGGAGTGTCGAAGTGCCTGCTGAAGATGAGGCGCATTATGCGACATTGGAATCACGGCAAGCCTTAGAAAATTTGACTGCTGTTTTATATCCAGATGACTCAAACGAGATCGGCAAACGCACACGATTGATGCAAGAATACTTTTTTGTTTCTGCAGGCATTCAAAGTATCATTCGCTATTATAAAAAATCGAATCTGCCTTTAGCGATGCTCAGTGAACGAGTAGCAATCCATATCAACGACACGCACCCAGCGCTTTGTGTCCCAGAACTGATGCGTATTTTAGTTGATGAAGAAGGCCTTGCTTGGGAACAAGCGTGGGCGATCACCGTGAAAGTCATGAGTTATACGAACCATACGATCATGGCGGAAGCCTTAGAAAAATGGCCAGTTCGCATGATTGAAGAAGTGTTGCCGAGAATGGATCAGATCATCAAAGAAATTGATCGGCGCTTTGTCGAAGGAATGCAAGGGGTCCATCCGCAAGCCTTACTGGATCGGACGCGAATCATTATTGATGATCAAGTCCATATGGCACATCTAGCCATCATCGGCAGCCATAGTGTCAATGGGGTAGCCAAGCTCCATTCTGATTTACTAAAATCAGTGGTACTCCATGACTTCTATCTCATTTATCCTGCCCGTTTCAACAATAAAACCAACGGCATCGCACAACGGCGTTGGCTTCAGCTAGCCAATCAACCATTAGCCAAAGTGCTGGATCAGTCGATCGGTACGAGTTGGCGCAATGACCCCTTGGATCTGCAGCTGCTCAAAAATTATTATGATGACGAAACCGTTCTGCAACAAATTGCCGACGCAAAAATGAGTAACAAGCGTGCACTGGCACAGTACATTCAAAAAGCAACGGGCATTACAGTAGATCCAACGGCAATTTTTGATGTGCAGATCAAACGCCTGCATGCGTACAAACGACAACTGCTGAATCTAATGCATATCTTGAAGCTCTACTTTGAGGTCAAAGACGATCCGACTGCAGCGTTTCATCCAAGAGTCTTTATTTTTGGTGCCAAAGCAGCACCAAGCTATCACTACGCAAAATCGATCATTAAAGTCATCAATGAAGTGGCGAATCTGATCAATCATGATGAAACCATCAATGATAAAATCAAAGTTATATTTTTAGAAAATTACAACGTTTCATTAGCAGAAAAAATCATTCCAGCAGCGGATGTCAGTGAACAAATCTCATTGGCCTCTAAAGAAGCGTCAGGGACAAGCAATATGAAGTTGATGCTAAATGGGGCAGTAACGATCGCGACTTTAGATGGTGCCAATATTGAGATTCGAGATGCGATCGGTGATGAAAACATTGCGATCTTTGGGTTGACGGAAGAAGAAGTGTATCAGTATTACGCCCAGCATAATTATTCTGCTTACACCTACTATGAGTCAGATCCAGTCTTGCAACGGGTGGTCAATGCCTTTATTGATGGGACGATCCCGAATATTCAAGTTGAAGGTCGGGAAATCTTTGATTCCCTTTTGAAATACAATGATGAATACTTTTTATTAAAGGATTTTCATGCCTATTGTGACGCGCAGCATCGGGTAGATAGTGCCTATCAGGATACGCAACGTTGGCGTAAAGTCAGCCTAATGAATATTGCGAATGCAGGCAAATTTTCGGCTGATGAAACGGTGCGAAATTATGCTGCAGATATTTGGCAGATCGATCCATTATTTGCCCATGTCAAAGAACCAAATGCAGCAAGCTTGACTGAGACGGTGCCTCCAGCCGAATTTAGCTGAAGTGTCCTCATCTGAAATGGTGTAGTCTTTCGTGAAATTCTCCTTAATTTATGGTATGATGAAAAAAATGCATGTAAGAGGATGAGTACAGTGGCAAATTATTTAGATGTGAAACGAAAACACTTCCGTTTTCCTGCTTATGATGATACAGATGGTGTGAAGCTGCAATCCGAGCATCGCCCCGCATTCAGTAAAGCAGATGATTGGATTTTAACCGAAATCAAAGATCCCGTGAGTCATTCTCACAAGGATGAAAATCAATCTTTACAGCGCAAAGTGCAGTCCAGCCAACGGGATCGGGGGCACAATGTTCGTCAAAAAGAAGAGCTTGCCAATCACCGTGCCAACTTGCCTCAGTACGGAAAACGTCCAGTGAAAGAGCAAATGCCAACAGGAAAAACCAACTTTTTTGGCAAAGAGGCGAACCATTCTTCTTATCAAGTGACTAGTAAGAAGGAAAAAGCTGAGGTTCCTGTTTCTTCGAAAAAAGAATATTCGGGGCGCTCTTATTTCGTGCCTAAATATATTCCTGCATCGATTATTCCAGATGAGCAAAAACCTGAAATTACACCGAACGATTTGATGGATGCAATGGCAAAAAAACAAGAAAGTTATTTGTTGTTTGATACTGAACCAGCAGCTTATCAAGTCAAAGAAGAAAATGATCCGACCGTCAAAAAATTCAATCGCCACCCCTCTGTTGGGATGACACGCAGTGAGTTTCGAGCCAGCAATAAAAAAAATGGTGAAAAAAGACGTTCCGTTTTAGATCGATCATTAAAAGGAATGATTGAAGACGATCAACAAGAAGAATCTTCAAATGGCTATTTTCGTTCTAAATAGCAGTGACAGTTACTCTTAATAGAAGTGGTCCTTTGAGCATAACGATGAATGATTTCAGCTAGATGGCTAACATCTAGCTGTTTTTTTTGTGTGCCGAAACTATCGATTTCACAAAGTGATTAGTTGAAATACATTTTTCACCGCCTGAGGAATATTCTGATTTTACTAAGCAATAGCGTGGGCTATAGAATAAAGTGAAACGATCAAAACCATCGTTATTTATAATGTTTGTTATTTTAATTGGCGATTTCTTTTGTCATTTAAAATCGATGGCAGGTCAAACGGTAACAGGATTGTGGTTTTCTGATCAGCTGCAATTGAAAAAGGGAAGCAAGCGTCCTGATGGCTAAAGCTGCTCTTTGGGAAGGACTGATCCATGATCGATTTCAAGGGAAAGATACGCTGAAAGGTGGGGCATCAACAAATGAACAAGAAAAAGAGAAAGGTATATTTCACTATCATTATTGGCTTACTTGGAGGACTCTACTTTTTTTCAACCATGAGTGTGTTTTCTTCAAACATTTTCTTTGCTGCTCAGCTGGAGGAAAAAACGGTTGCGAGTGAAGCATTTGAACCGATACGAGAGCAAGAGGCCGAGGAAAGAGTTGCCATTTATTTTGATGAATCAACGAAAGCTGGGACTGTAGGAGACATGTTGCTAGTCGCATTTCATACGGACCGTCCCATTAGTGAAATAGCGATCCGATTGCCGCAATCTGCGGTTATTGCTGAAGAGGAGTTGCCAAAGGGAGTCAAAATTACACCAACCACTGAAGAGAATGGGTGGAAACTAACGACCGATACCCCTAGAAGTGATTTCTCGGTTCCAGTGGTAGTTGATACAGCAGGGTCGTTTCCATTTGAGGTAGCAGAATCAATGATAATACTTGAGATAAAAGAAGCACGGGAGACAAACCCTACGGATACACAAGAGGATGACCAAACTGATTCGAGTGACTCCACTGATCAATTGGATCATTTGGATCAATTGGATCAAGAGGATCAAGTAGCAGAAGAGAAGGAAATAGAAAGTCAGCTTCCTGAGGCATCAGATTCTGATCCTGGCAATCTGTATCTTTTAGGCGACGACGTAAAAAAGAGAGGGGTTGCTAACTGGGTCGAATTTATGGCTGCAATGGTCGATCCGACGGTCAATTATATTTATTTGACAGCCAGTTTTCAAACGAACGATAATCCTCGTTTAGGTATTACGGGAATTGACGGCTGGAGCAGCAGCGCCAATCCTAATGGCGGATTAGCCTATGTTTATATCAATGCCTCGAGAGTTTCAAGAACGTTAATCATTGATGGTCTCGACACCTATCAGATGGATCTTAGAGCCGTTGCGATCTGTTTCCGCGATTCGAGTGTCAATCCTGATTCCCCATGGGACATTACCTTGCAAAATTTGGAACTCTACCATGGAAACTTTTGGGGGGCAATTGAATACCATGATTTGAACATGACAAATCAGCAGCGTTCAATCATTCGGTACCACAATCTCAACCATACTGGCAATCAGTTGTTTTACGGTTTGCACTCTCGAGCAAGCTTTTCTGGACATTCGGTTTCACACCAAACGCCTAGATATACATCAGACTTCAATGCTTCTTGGATGATTCACTCGAACACCCAAGCGAATTTTGAAATCAACCAAATAGAGCTTCGTGAGGGAGCAAACGTCGAAATGTCGACGATCAGCTCAGGAAATCTTGATTTTTATAATACAAATGCGCGTCTCGTATTAGGGGATAATGCCCGACTATCATTAAATGCCAACGGTTCAGCTGGTGAAGCAGGCGGTGCTAATATTCGCTTTGTCGCTGGCAATGGACGCATTGAGTTAGGAAAAGGCGCGGAATTGGCATTAAATACACAAAACAACAGCCCGGCAGTCATCACATTAGGCACGCCCCATGATATTCGCTTAATGGAAAAAAGTCGCTTGTCGGTTACTGCTGCAAACCGAACGTTGTACAGTCATATTTTCTGGTTAAGTGCCAATACGCATGTCACCTTAGAAGACAGTAGCACCTTAGAGGTTGAAGCAACAAATCAAAATACAACCGCAAATATTTTCCACTTCTCTGGCACGACTGGCAATCTCAACGTAGGCAAAGATGCTACCTTAGATATTCGTTCGGACAGCCCACAGGCTGTCCAACGGCTACTTTTCTTTACCGGTGCCAACAATCCCGCAAGATTGACGATCGACGATGCCAAGCGTGTCAATTTGCAAAGAACCCGCGCCATAACGACCACAACAAATGGTCTAATTGAAGGGGGAGGAATCACTGCAAAGAACCAGGCGATTCGCCAGTGGCGGCATGGAAATACAGGAGAGACAGTTGATTTTCAGTGGCAACCGATTCTGTCCATGACTGCGGCGATTTCAGGAACCAATACCAATGTGACCAATGTATCTTCGCTAAATGAGGAAACAAGTCGAGGGTTTGCCGCGCAGTTTGCTTCTCGTTCGCAACGGCTATTGTTTGAGAACATACCAGACGTCACGGTGACCATCGATCCTTTGACAGAAGATAGAACCTTACCTAATGCCTATACGATTTCGGGAACCGCCAATCCTGGTAGCTACCTTCGATTCCAAAGAGAGGGACGGATGCCAGAACCGACGCTTGAAACGACAGTCGATAGTGCTGGCAATAGCACGTATTTTCACACCCAAGCGGATGAAAACGGGCATTATTTACTTGATCTATCTGATTTAGAACCTTTCCAGTATTTTACTCAAGGTGAGGTGGTCACCGCTCAGGCATTTCTTGATGGCAAATGGGCAGAAGCATCAACCACTGTGGAACCCATTGGTGACGTAGACCCAAAAGATCCCCTTGATCCTGATCAACCGATTCTACCTGAGAATCCACCCTTGATACCAGAAAATCGCGGGTTTATCAGTATAGACTTTGTTTCACAATTCGATTTTGGTACAGTACCGATTCGCTCGTCGACAAGCCGCTATCCGGCGCGTCCGCAACGAATTTCTTTAGTGGATGATCATGAATCAACCGAACGACCAAACTACATTCAGGTTTCCGATCGTCGATTTCTTCAAAAGGGCTGGATCTTGAGTGCCCGATTATCAGAGGAAGGGTTCGTTAGCACGGATGCGTTTAAGCACCACTTAAAAGGAGCGAGTGTGCATTTGACGAATATTGAAATGGTTACCTCTAGAGAAAATCCCTCTGAAGCACCAGACTACTTTGATGCAATCGAGCTGGGACCGCAGAACCAAGTGATTGCACGTGCCAATGAAAAGCAAGGGGCGGGAACTTGGATTCAACGCTATGGAAACGAGGATACCATGCAAAAAAGTGTCGAGTTGGAAATCCCTATTGGCGCAAGGCCACAAGCAACAAGTTATCAAGGAACCATCCATTGGGAGCTGAGTTTCGTACCTGGTGCTGACGAATAACCCCTTGGAAAACAAGTAAGCATGTTCTGCAATCGTGAATATGATCGAACACTGTAAAAGTTGATCAGACAAAAAGAAGTCCATTTGCCATTGGACTTCTTTTTTGTCTGAAACAAACGAGTAGTGGTTTACACTACTTTTCCCACTTTGGTGGATATGCTTTTCAATCAATAGAAGTGAGTGAAACCACAGGTAGTGTATCGATGAGCAAAATCATAACATGGTAGTCATCAACAAAATCACCTAAGCACTGTGTCTTCTCCAGCATAAATTTTATTTAGCTATTTTAGTAATTAAATCCTGCTCAAATATTTTAATTTTCGCTTGCCTTTTGATATGCTAAGAACAAGGGGGAATCAAAGATGGAAGTTGATCTACAAATGCTGGCGATGATTTTCTTTATCAATCTCGCCTATGTCACATTGAACACACTGCGATTTTTATTGACAATGAAAGGGTATCGCGTGATTGCCCCATTAGTGAGTATGATCGAAATCACGATCTATATTTTAGGCTTATCTATGGTATTGGATCGTTTGGATAACCCGCTGAATCTCTTGTTCTATGCACTAGGCTATGCTGCAGGAGTCAGTATCGGGATCAAAATCGAAGATAAGCTGGCTCTGGGCTATACAATGGTCACAGTGATCCTACCTAGTAATACGGATGAAGAAAAGAGTTTGCCGAAGATTTTGCGACAAGAGGGTTATGGTGTGACACAAAGCTTTGGTGAAGGATTGGAAGGCCCGCGACTGATTTTAGAGATTCTTTCCCAAAGAAAAAGTGAGAAAAAGCTCTATCAAACGATCAAAGCGGTGGAAGAGCGAGCGTTTATCATCAGCTATGAACCCAAGTATATCTCGGGCGGTTTTTGGACCAAAAAAATCAGCCGTAGAGAGGCGAAGTTGAAAAAGCAAGCACCTGTTGATTGAGGAACTAGAGGCAGCTTGATCCATTCTTGAAGAATAGTTGCATAATAAGCAGGGAGTTTATTGATGAGAGGAAGCGTTAGGTGTGGAAAAGAAAGCAAATGGCATGATGGCGGTCATCGCTGCACTGATCTCAAACATTTTGGTGGCGATCAGTAAGTTTGTCGGTTATGCCTTGAGCGGTAGTGCGGCCATGCTGAATGAAAGCATTCATAGTGTCGTGGATTGCAGCAATCAGATCTTTTTATTGATCGGTGATAAACGGGCAACAAAGGGACAAAGTGAGCTGCATCAGTTTGGTGAAGGTCGGGCGAAATATTTTTTCAGCACGATCGTTGCGATGATGCTCTTCTTTGGTGGGGGCGCACTAGGCGTGATGGAAGCAGTGGAAAAGCTGCTGCATCCCGCCCATGAAGTCGGCAATACTTGGTTAGTGATCGCTATCTTGATCTTCGGGATGATCGTTGAAGGAAGTTCGTTGTGGATCGCAATCAAGGAGATCCGCGAGCTAAACGTCGAACGTCAACCAATCTATCGTTTTTTGAAAGAAAGTCGGCATAGTGAGATTTTGATCATTTTCACAGAAGACTTTTGTGCGGTGATCGGTCTGATGATCGCACTGATCGGAACGGTTTTAACAATGATTACCGGGAACGCATTTTTTGATGCCTTCAGCGGCTTATTGATTGGTCTTTTATTGATGGTAGCAGCGATCTTCTTAGCCCGCGAATTTTACAGTCTACTGATTGGGGAAAGTGTTACTAAACGTGATTTAGCGGTGATCAAACAAGCGTTTGAACGTCCCGATGTTGATCGCTTGATCGATGTGAAAACAGTCCATTTAGGGCCAGCAGAAATTTTGATTGCAGCGAAAGTCGATATTGCTGCAAAACAAGAAGAGGTCGGCTATGAGATCATTAATGAGATCGAAGCCGAGATTCGACATCAAATGGCAGATAAAAAAGTCTATATTTATATTGAAACGGATGAGTACGATCCTCACTACATGGAGAAGCGGCGCAAACTTGTGCGACCTTCCCACTGATTTAGCTAGAATAAAGCTGTTTTTTTTGATACAATAGACAAGGATTATCACATAGTGAAGGAGATTTCAAAATTATGATCAATGCAAGTGACTTAAGAGCTGGAATGACGTTTGTTCAAGACGGCAAACTTATCAAAGTATTAGATGCCAGCCACCACAAACCAGGTAAAGGAAATACGGTTATGCGTATGAAATTACGTGACGTTCGGACTGGTTCGACTTACGATACAACCTTCCGTCCAGAAGAAAAATTTGAAAAAGCGCATATCGATACGAAAGCTGTACAATACCTATATACAATGGACGATACCGCATTCTTTATGGATCTGGAAACCTATGAACAATATGAAATTCCAGTTGAAGTGGTTGAAGAAGAAATGAAGTTCATTCTAGAAAACATGGAAGTAAAAATTCAATTCTTCGGCAGCGAAGTGATTGGCGTGCAATTACCTTCAAGTGTAATCTTGAAAGTTGTTGAAACACAGCCATCGATCAAAGGGGCAACTGTGACTGGTTCTGGTAAGCCAGCAACGATGGAAACGGGCTTAGTTGTCAATGTTCCTGACTTTGTTGAAGAAGGCGAAATGCTAGAAATCAATACAGCTGAAGGTACTTATTTAAAACGTGCAAAATAGCAAAAAAACCGCGACTTGTTCGCGGTTTTTTCTTTGCTCTTGTCGTGTTCAGAAGTGGCTCATTGTCCCTTTGCCGATCTTTTTTGTAACGGATAGATACTATAAGGTTTACTGATAAAGTAGGCGACGGAGCAGACGATCACAAAGAAGGGTAGATTTTGAAAGCCAAAGACTTCTCCACCAATAAAGATCGGTGCAAATAAGGTGCTAGTGGCGCTGCCAAAAACACTGGCATAGCCTAGTGCTGCTACCAGTTCGATAGGCAGTCCGAACAGTGGTGCCAACACGACCCCCAAAGAAGAGCCAATCGCAAACAAAGGGGTGACTTCTCCACCCAAAAAACCAATGCTGATAGTTAATACGGTCAACACCAACTTAAGCAGCCAATCATAAGAATAGATCGGTTGCTTCGTGAAACTCGCGCTGATCAAATTTGTTCCTAAGCCTGAATAACGCCCTTGATACAACAAAACAAAAAGCAAGACTAACGCCAATGCGCCAATCCCAATACGCCACAGTGGATTCGGGAAGCGCCGCTTCATGATGCGTTTCATCGTTTCTAAACAGCCCGCAAAGCTGCCGCCAACCATACCAAAAATCAACCCAATCACAAGTAATTTCAGAAAAACAGGTATCGTCAAATCGACGGATTGAGGCAACATAAGACTAAATTTTTCTAAGCCTAACCATTGAGAAGTCTTACTAGCAGTGAAAGCAGCCAGCAAAGCAGGTAAGAGGGCATGATGACTGAATTTACCGATGACAAGCACTTCCAATGCAAAGAACGTCGCAGCGATGGGGGTTTCAAATAAACCAGCAAATCCCGCAGCCATCCCAATCATGATAAGGGTGCTGGCGTACTTTTCTAGTCGCAGCCAATTTCCTAAACGATTGGCGATGGTGGCACCTAACTGAACCGCAACTCCTTCTCTGCCTGCACTTCCTCCAAATAAATGCGTCAGCCAGGTTCCCACCATTACAAAAGGAATCAAACGCAGCGGAATATCTTTTTCTTCTTCCTGCCCGACTAAAAACACTAAGTTCATTCCTTGAGGACTCCGATCGCCATACTTTTGGAAAAGGTAAGTAAAGCAAATACCGATAATTGGTAAGAAGAGAATCAATGGCAAAAAATGACTTTCACGGAAGGCACTTAAGAACAGCAAAATTTTGCCAAAGAAAGTGTCAACAGCTCCAGCAAGCACCCCAATCACCAGACTGAGCAAACCTAATGCAGTCAGTTCAAAATACGTTGTTTCTTGTTTCTTCATTTCTATCACGATCCTTTAAAAAAGATAGGAATAATGCTCTTGCAACTATGACGAACGAGTGAAAATAAAAAATGACTACTACACACTAAAAAAAAGTGGTAGAAGTCATTAGCAAAATTGCGGTTTCAGTAAGAACTGAGGGAGACATTCATTCCCTATTAGCATCAATATTATCTGATAAAACCCTCGTTTTGTCAATGGATGCTGGTCGTGAAAAGCAATCCAACGAATACTTATCTTTTATACATACTTATGGTAAAATTAATTTCATAAGAATTTACATGTGAATTGAGCGTCGGAAGAGTCGCTGGCAAGAAAAGGGATGAAAGGACGATCCTTCTACTGGTTGACCAAGGGAAAAACAGTAGGTAGTGAGGAATCGGAGGGGAAGAAAGAATGATTGCATTTATGACGATCGAAAAATGGCTGCAAAGTGAGCGTTTTTACTATGTGATCCTACCAATTCTCATGGTGGTTGGTCTGATCGCATTATTAGGGTTCCTGATGGTTCTGCTTTATCGAGAAAACCGTAACCCAAAAGTGACGCTATTGCTTGGCGGCATAGTCGTTGCGTGTCTGCTAGGCTTTTTTATTGGAGATCAAGTGTATGGTGAATTCAAAACGTACAATGCGCTGATCACACCAAATATCCGAGACCGCGAAAAAATGTTTTTAGGCTATAAATATTACGAATCTGATACTACAGCAGTTTATCAGCGCATCCAAAGCAATGAAGCGATTGAAACTTTAGGGATCTATCAAGCAGTACCAGTGGAACGGGCGATTGAATTTCTTGGATCTGCTCATAACTCCGTATATTTTAAAATGGGCGCCCAGGTTTACTATGCTCGCTATCAACCGACATTTGTGGAAGAGGAAACAACGGCTAAGCTGCAGGGGGTTCAATACCATTTGATTGATCCTTCCTTTGAAACGATCGGCTTCTATTCCGAAACCAACAACTATTTGACGGCAATTACGATTCCAAAGTCTCAAGAAACCCTCGAATATCAATCCGTCGATTCTGTGATCCCGAAAGAATTTGGGAAAAGTCAAACCCAATGGGCGTTACCAAATAGGAATGAATAACCATAAAAGAAAACTACCTAAGTCACGAAAGAAAGCTCCTTCAAGCAGGAATCTTCCGTGCGCAGGTAGTTTTTTGTATGCTTGGTCAGATAACATTACTCTCGCTATGGCTGCTCAGGTAGTCCTCTTTCTTTTTGCGAGACAATTTTTTGAAGGCGGCTTCTGCTTGAGTGGCTTCACTGCGAGTGGAAAAGCTTTCCGCATGGATCATTTGTAATGGTCTGCGACTAGCAGGACGGGTATATTTTGCTCCGATCCCTTTGTTGTGCTCTAATAAGCGGCGGCTCAAATCAGTGGTATAACCACCGTAGAAGGATTGATCGTTGCAACGCAAGACATAAAAATAATGATTCTCAGCAGCCATAGAGCATCGCCTTCACTTCGGGACTATAGGCACCCGTTTCATCATAGGTAATGAGAGGGGAATCAATTTTAAAGCCATCCGCCTTGCCATCCTTGATTCCTTCAATCAATAAAATATTGGCCTCTTTGCCTACTTTCGGATAGACGAAGCGGACGCGCTTTGGTGCGATTCGATGGGCGCGCATATGGTCCAAAATATCGAGAAAGCGATCCGGGCGATGAACCATCGCAAACCGTCCGTTCATTTTTAACGCTTTGCTAGCGGTTTGGATCACTTCATCTAAAGTTGTGGTGATCTCGTGCCGAGCGATCGCTAAATAGGGATTCGGGTTTTTGATCGCCGTCGGTACATTTTTAAAATAAGGGGGATTGCAGACCAATAGATCGACGGAATCAGGCTTGATTTTTTGAAAGAGGTTCTTCAAGTCCAAAGGATAGACCGTCAGCTGGTCTTGCAAGTCGTTTAATTCGATACTGCGCTGCGCCATATCCGCTAAGCGTTCTTGCAATTCGATTTGATAAATATGAGCGGTCGTTTTTTTGCTGATAAATAAACCGACTGCGCCATTCCCTGCACAAAGGTCAACGATTACGCCTCTTTTTGGCACTCTAGCGTAATTTGCTAATAAGACAGCATCTAATGAAAAAGAAAAAACTTCGGAACTTTGAATGATCTTGATGTCATCGGCATACAATTGGTCGATGCGTTCGTTCGGTTGCAACATGAAGCATACTCCTGTTCTAAATTCATTTCAATGTATTATACTACGATTAAGAATAATGGGAAACGCTAAAAAATGCTTGTCATTTAAACCGTTTTTTTGCATACTTGAATAGGAGAGAAATAGAAAGGAAAATGAGTATGTTTTTTCGCTTTATGCGCGGTGTGGTTCGCGTAGTATTATTTTTGATCAACGGCAATGCTCGTTATCAAAACAAAGAGGTTTTACCTAAAAATGAAAACTACATTTTAGTGGCTCCTCACCGAACCTGGTGGGATCCATTGTACCTAGCAGTGGCTGCTCGACCAAAGAAATTTAGTTTTATGGCGAAAGAAGAGCTGTTCAAAAACCCGATTTTACGGTTCATTTTGATCCATGCCAATGCTTTTCCAGTTAAACGAGACAAACCGGGACCGAGCGCGGTAAAGACGCCAGTCAAAATTTTGAAGGAAACGGATCTTAGCTTGATCATGTTTCCAAGTGGTACGAGACACGCAACGGCTTTAAAAGGCGGCATGGCGTTGATCGCAAAAATGGCTAAGGTCAAGATCGTTCCCTCTGTTTATCAAGGACCGCTGACGTTAAAAGATCTTTTTAAACGCAAGCGAGTAACCGTCCGCTTTGGGGAGCCCATTGACATCAGTGACATCAAAAAGATGGACAAAGAGGGCTTGGCGGAAGTCGAACGGCGCATCCAGGGTGCATTTGACACACTGGATCAAGCGATTGATCCGTCATTTGTTTATCAAATCGATGAGTCCAAAAGAGAAGATTAATACCTAAGAAAAGCCGCTGACCCTTTTGTGATCAGCGGCTTTTTTCTAATGAGTTAATCCAATAATTCGAAAGCAAATTTGGTCCACGGTTTTAAATATTCCAACAAAGGCAGCTCGTCACTTGAAATGGCGCCGACTTTGTTTTTTCGCGTGTCTTGGTGAGGGGTCAAAACGATCTGCAATTCGTTTTTGTATTGGCCAAAGGTATCATTGCCGATAACGATGTCCCCATAGCCAAAAGGTTCTTGGTTTGTATGAGGGAAGTTTTCGATGGGACGGTACTTCACCCGTGACTGTGTGGAACGAGCGACTAACGCATTACTGTCACCACGACGAAAATGATTGGTTTCGGCTAATATTCTCCGTTCGATTTCGCTGGCCTCTGCGTCTACGGAAACGCCAAAGGTCAGCTTGTAACGATCGATCGCCGCCAGAGCTTTCAGCTCTGCATCCGACGCATAAGCATTGCCGATAATCACGGTATCGATCAACCCAGAAGCAAAAAGCAGCTTCCCTTGCAGTGCCAATGGTAAATCTCGACAAGATTCTAAGGTCGGTAAGCCATCATTGACTTCCCAAGGGCCGATTTTGGCTGATTGACTAGTGATGAAGGCGGCTGTTTTCAACCCGTATTTTTTAAAACGTTGGCTGCAGCTGCGGAAAAAAGCATCCGTTAAGCCTGTGCCTCGTTGGGGGTAAAAATTGTGGCAGCCATATAAAAAAGGTTCATTGGCTTGATAAGAAAGGATATTTTCTAAATAGTTCACATCATTACTCATATTCAATTCAATCGCCAAGCCAAATGGATTAAAGGTCAGCTGGGCTTCTTTACTGCCATCAAACCCTTGATCCAAGCGGATACCGTCCGCACCTAATTCTGCAAAGAAGCTAAGATCGTTATAAGAGATCGCCAGATCACTAAAAACAGCAGGCGAAATATCTAATATCGTTTCAAAGCCAAGGTTCTTGGCAAAGCCGATAATCGAAGAGAATTTTTTTCTGACGGTCTCTTTGCCTTCACTGACTTCTAGCATACTCATAAATAAGCGAGAGTAACCAAGGGCAGCAGCTTTTTTTAAATAGTCTTGATCCAGTAAAGGATCGCTATGGTCGGGGTAAATCGAAAGGCCAATTTCTCGTTTCAATGGTTTTCCTTCTTTCTAAAAAACCGCACGAAGCACCTCTTGGCATTGGAAAAAGCTGGTGAGGAAGGCTTCTTCTGTTTGTCTTGGTGGGTGCTTCGTACGACCTTTATTTACACATTATTGTACGACTGGTTGATTTTCTTTTTCCAATTCGTTTTTGTCATAGATTTTTACGAATGGGTAATAGATCAGGATCGATAAAAGAATCAAAAGAACATTCAGCACGATCGCACGCCAATCGCCGCCAGTCGCTAAGAAAGCGCCAATTGGTCCAGGCAATGTCCAAGGGGCATTGACCGTAACTGCATTGACTAAACCAGCTGAGGTAGCGACCCACGCAATGACGCCATTGATCAGTGGTGCAATGATGAAAGGTGGGATCAAGATTGGGTTCAAAACGATCGGTGTACCGAAAATCAGTGGTTCGTTGATGTTGAAAATAGCTGGAATCAAGGCTGTTTTTCCTAGTTTTGAACCGAATTCCGATTTGGTGCGAAACGCTAACAAGATAGCCAAACCAATCGTTGAACCAGCCCCACCGATCCAGATGAACCATTGATAAAATGGTTCGGCTGCGATATTGGGAATCATATCTCCTGAAGCAAGCGCAGTCGTATTTCCTTCCAATAACTGCAACCATAATGGACGAGCCAGTGAACCAACGATAGAAGCACCATGGATCCCGAATGACCAGAAGAAGGTCGTCAAGAAGGTGATCAAAAGCACACTTGGCAAGGTGTCTGCGGCACTGACTAAAGGATCAACGACTTTTGCCACGATCGTGTGCCAGTCAAAGCCGATATAGTAAGTGATCGCACCCATTCCTAAAATAATGACTAAGGTAGGGGTCAAGGCTTCGAAAGAACGAGCGACTGCAGGGGGGACTTGTTCTGGCATCGTGATTTTAAATTTCGATTTGTCCGTTAACCGATAGATTTCAACGGCAAGAATCGAGGTGATGATCGCCACGAACATACCAGCACTCCCTAAATTGGCCATTGGCAAGACAAAGCCGACCGTTCCAGCAGCATCCAAGGCTTCTGCTGGGATATTGACAGGGGTGAAGGTCAGTAAGAAGGCGGTCGTAGCTAGGATCCCGCCAGAAAGACCATCAAGCTTATAAGAGCGAGAAAGACTGTATCCGATCCCGAATGCCGCATACAAGCTCATAATGTACATCGTCATTCGATAAGGCAATAAGATCGTTGTGGCATTGCTAGACAAGAATTGATAGATGCCCCAACTTTGAGGCAGCGGTGGAAAGGCTAAAATCATAAAGAACGAACTGACGATGATCAATGGCAAGGTTGAAACGATCCCGTCACGAACCGCCCGCAAGTGACGCTGGCTGCCAAGTTTTTCCATCGGTCCTGCCAAATGGCGCTCGATGAATTGAGTGAATTTATCTAACATGGTTTATCCTCCTAAGGTGTTTTACATTTTTGCTTCCCATGGATTCGGAATGATTTTCCCTAAAATCACGCCTTGGGCTGCCCCGGTTGCTGCTGGGGCATTATTGACACGGCTGTGAAGGGTTTCATTTCCTAAGATGGCAAAAGCCACCGCTTCTTTGGCATCGTTGGAACCGCCAATGTCATCTTGTGTTCCAACGGCTACTGATTCTGGTAAATAGCCTTGGATCAGTTCAATCAGCAGAGGATTGTGGGCACCGCCGCCCGAGAGAATCACCTCCAGATCGTTTGTTCCCAACTGAGGAAAAATGAACCGTTGGTAACTGTCAGCGATGGAAAAAGCGGTGAAATCGGTTAAAGTCCTCACCAAGTCTTCAGGTGCTGCTTCGGGATACTTGGTCAATAACTGCTGCACGAAATGTTTTCCAAAAAGCTCACGCCCGGTGCTTTTCGGCGGTTGCTGGGACAAATAAAAATGAGTTCTTAATTCCTTTTGCAAGGTGGGTATAATTGCTCCCGCACGGGCTGTTTCACCAAACGCATCATAAGGCTGGCCGAATAACTGAACCATTAATTCATCGATGACCATGTTTCCTGGACCTGTATCAAAGGCATACAGCTCGTTTAAGCTGCCACTTTTTGGTAGTACAGTAACATTGCCGATGCCGCCAATATTTTGCAGCAAACGATTTTTGCTGTCTGATTGATAGAGCAGATAATCTGTATAAGGAACAAGAGGGGCGCCTTGACCGCCAGCAGCCATATCCATCACTCGAAAATCGGCGACGACTTTCGTTTGTAAGCCATAAGCGATAATCGAAGGTTCGCCAATTTGCAAGGTGCTGTTTTTCGCTGGATCAGAATCGGGGGAGTGCCAGATCGTTTGTCCGTGGCTGGCAACAAAGTCAATGCTTTTTTCTTCAATACCAGCCTTTTGGCAGAGGATTTGACACGCTTTCAAAAATTGATACCCTAGTTCAGTATTTAATTGGCAGATGAGGGGAACATTTGATTCCACCGGATCACAAGCGGTTTTTATTTGTTCCTTCAATTCTTCACCAATGGGTAGTGTGATCATTTCCAACAGCTGTACAGCAGTTTCGGTGCCGTAGCCATTGATTTTTACTAAAGCAGCGTCGATCCCATCCAAACTGGTTCCTGACATTAGTCCTATTGCAAGCATAGCGTTTCTCCTTTCTTTTAGAATAGTGATGAAAGCGATTGTTGAATTCGATTTCACACTCATTGTAAATGAAGTGTAATTATATTTCAAGATATAAATTTATAATTGAAAAAACATTTCAACATAATGATGTCAGGTGTTCGCTCTTTTTATCAAAAATGGGTGGTAAGTGAAATTTCGCTGGCAGAGAGATGTCTAACGATCAGGGAAAGTGGTATAATGGTTGGAAGGATATTTTTTAAGAAGGTGAAGAAATGCGCTTTATACATACAGCTGATTGGCACATCGGAAAAAAACTACATGGCTATGATCTGCTGGAGGACCAGCGAGCAATTATCGATCAAATCATTGCGATCGCTTTAGAAGAAAAAGCCGCTGCCATCGTCATTGCAGGTGATCTGTATGATCGTTCCGTTCCCGCTGTCGATGCGGTCAAATTATTGAATGAAAAAATCGCAGAAATCAATCTAACGAATGAACTGCCTTTATTGGCTATCTCAGGAAACCATGATAGCCCAACGCGGCTAGAAACTGGTAGTCAGTGGTTTCAGCAAACACGTTTTTATCTGTCCACCAGCATCGAACAAAGTTTACAACCGGTCGAGTTTGACGATACACAATTCTTTTTGCTGCCTTATTTTGAACCGATCGAGGCGCGCTTATTTTTTGACGAACCGTTAACGAAAATTTCAGATAGTGTCCAAAGAGTGATCGAGGAGATGACCAAGTACTTTGATTCGTCAAAAAAACAAGTGTTAGTGACCCATTTTTTTGTGGCGGGCGCTAGCCAAACGGATTCTGAAACGAAAATTCAAGTTGGCGGATTGGACAGCGTGCCGACCACAGCTTTTGCACCTTTTGATCGAGTCGTTTTGGGGCATTTACATGCCAATACCGCCCTGAAACATCCGAAAATCGGGTACAGTGGCTCTCCGCTGAAATTTTCCCTTTCTGAACGGACGAACCAAAAAGGGGTCTATCTTGTTGATACTGTAAAAGACACAAATGAATTTATTCCCCTGACACCAAAAAGGGATATCCAGCAACTGACAGCCTCCTTTGAGGAGTTGATCGATCCGGTTTTTTACCGTGAGCTGGATCGTGAGGCGTTTTGGCATTTTCTGCTGACGGATCGTGCTGTGATTCCAAATATGATGAATCAGTTGCGAAAGATCTATCCATTTATTTTGTCTGTCGAACGGTTGAATGGTCGAGAACAGACGAAAAAAAGACAGATAACGACACGAGAAACCGACCCGCAGGCCTTGATCAGTCATTTTTTTCAAGAGATGACGGGAGATTCCTTGCTCGATGCACAAACCAAGTGGATCGAACAAGGATTAAATGAAGCATTTGTCGTGGAAAAGAGGGAATAGTCATGCAACCGAAGTCTTTACAAATGAAAAATTTTGGTCCATTCATTGATGAAAAATTGGATTTTAGTCAGCTGCAAGCTGGCGGTTTGTTTTTGATCAGCGGCAAAACGGGTGCAGGAAAAACGACGATTTTCGATGGCATGACGTTTGCCTTGTTCGGTGAAACATCGGGGAATCTGCGCTCAGGCAAAGAAATGCGCTCGATGTTTGCTTCACCAACCGAAGAGACCAGCGTCACCTTTACTTTTGAACATCAGCGTTTTACCTACCAGATCCAACGGAAACCGGAACAGACCTTAGCAAAAAAACGTGGTGACGGGGTCACCAACCAAACGGCAAAAGTCCAGCTAACGATTTTTGACGCCGAAGGCAAAGAGAAAAAGCAGATCAGTAAACGCACAGAAGTTGATGCATTTATCAAGGATCTGCTGCAGCTGGATGCCAAACAGTTTTTTCAAATCATGATGTTGCCGCAAGGAGAATTTCGTAATTTTTTGATTGCCAGCAGCAATGAGAAAGAACGCGTTTTACGGAATTTATTTGGCACGGAAATGTATCAACAATTTAATGAATGGTTGAAAGAGCAAGTCAAAGCACAAAGTAAAAAGCTTGAGCATCAGCAGCTGCTCGCCTCGCAAATCATGGAGCGCTTTGAATGGGAAGAAGCGCAGGAGGTTTTAACGGTTGCGGAAGGTCTGACTTTGTGGGCGCAGGATTTAGAAAAACAGCAGGCGCAGCTTCAGCAGTTATTACACAAAAAAGACCAAGCGATCCAAGAAATGAAAGCTGCGCAAGACGCTTTTTACCGTGCAAAAGAAATTGAAAATGCACGGATCGAATGGCAAGGTCTACAAGAAAAAGCCCGAGAGCTGCATGCTAAAAAAAACGAGATCGCTCAGAAAAAAGCACAGTTGAACCAGTTGGTGTGGGCGCTTGAACATCAAGAAATTATGCAGCAAAAAGAAGAACGAGTGAAAGAAGCACAGCAAGCTACTCAGCAAATCAACGAAACAAAACAGCAGCTGCAAGAAATTCAGCAGCAACAAGTAAGATGGCAAGACCAACGAGCGTTGATTGACGGCATCAAGAAAAAACAGGAAGCTGCTAGTCAAAAAGTTCAACGAATCCAGCAGCAGATCCCGCTAGCACAGCGCACACAAGCGCAGCAAGAAGAAGTGGTGCAACTTGAAAAAGCCGCACAGCAACAGACCACCGAATTAACGAAGATAAACCAAGCGCAAGCAAGTGCCAAAGCGCAAGCGCAGCATCTGGCAGAAGAAATCGAAGCATTGCGAGGGTTTCAAGCAGAAGCGGTGAAATTAGTAGAAACGCAGGCTCTGGTAGAAAAATGGCAGCAAGCAAAAGCGCAGTTTCGTGAAGCCGAGCAAAAAGCAGGGGAACAGCAACAAATTCATTCGGAGTTGGTTCTTGAACAACAGCAATTAGCAGCATCCTTGCTGGAGCTGCAAAAAACGTTAAAACAAGAAACCAGTCAAAATGCTCGAATGCAAATTGCTCGGCTTCGTCTATTACTGGAAGAAAATGAACCCTGTCCGGTTTGCGGATCATTGGATCATTCGAATACACAAGAGCACACGACCTATCGCATCGAAGACATCATTGCCAGTGAACAAAGACTTGAGCAAACACAAGAAAAATTGACGAAGATCCAGCAGCAAGTATCGGCAAATCAAACGCTGCAGGAGCAAGCCACATTGCGAATCAGCGAATGGCAAGCCACCAGTGCTGCTGCGCAGAAGCAAGTGGCATTCGCTTGGACTACAGTTCAACAGGCATTTGCTGCCTTGAAGCCGTTAGAACACCAAGAGGCGATTACCGAGGAAACGACGGTAGCGGAATTAAAGAAACGGCAATCTTTCAATCAACAAAAAGCCGCATCTTATGAAGACGCACAGAAGAAACATCAGGCAGTAAATGAGAAATTAGCAACGTTAAATGAGTCCTATCAGCAAGTCAGTGAGCAAGCGGAAAAAGCCCAAGAAGCGCGCCAGCTTGCGGAGGGGAAATTGGCTTCTTTACAGGAACAACTTGCAGGCGCAACGTATGAACAATTACAAGCCGATTTAGCAAAAACCAATGGTTTACTGATGGAATATACGCAACAAATTGAGGCTGATGCCCGACAAGAAGCGCAGATAAACGAACAGCAAGCGATTCTTTCAGAGAAACTGAAAAATCTGCAGCAATTTTTTGAAGAAAAGCAAGCGGCTAAGACAAAAGCAGAACAACGACTGACGCAGCGACTCCAAGAAGCTGGTATGACGGAAGAAACGATGCGGGAATTGATTGCCCAAGCCGCTCAAACAACCGTTCTCTCAGAAGAAATCAAAACCTATGAGCAAGAAATGGTGTTTGTTCAGCAACGGCTAGCATTGTTAGATGCACAGTTAAAAGAGCAAGCTGCGATAGATTTAAACCAATTGGAAGCTGACTACCTTCAGTTGCAGACCGTGATGGAGGAACTACAGCAAGAAACAGTTCGCAAACAGGAGAAAGTCAACGGCAATCAACGGTTGTTTGACGAGCTGCAGGTCATTTATCAGCAAAATGTCGAAGAACTGGCCCAATTAGGCCAACTTCAGCAGTTGGCAGAAACCATCAACGGCGAAAACGTCAAAAAAACCAGCTTGGAACGGTATGTACTGCAGCAATTTCTGACAGAGATCTTAGAAGTCGCCAATGAACGCTTGGCTCGGTTGACTCGTGGCCGCTATCAATTTGAATTAGCGGATAAAGTCGGGAGCTATCGAAGCTCAACAGGCTTAGAAATTGACATATATGACGATAATGCGGGACAAGTCAGAAGAGCTCATACACTTTCAGGCGGCGAAAGCTTTATTGCTGCCTTAGCGTTGGCGATCTCTTTGGCGGATGTGATCCAGCAACGAGCTGGTGGGATCGAGATCGAAGCCCTCTTTATTGATGAGGGCTTTGGATCGCTTGATGAAGAATCATTGGAAATGGCGATGGAAGCATTAGAAATGATCGAAAATGAAGGGCGCATGATTGGGATCATCAGTCATGTTCGAGAACTGCGGGCAAGAATCCTGCAGCAAGTTTTCGTAGAAACTAACGGCAGCGGGCAAAGCCGGATCCGAATAAAAGAATAAGGAGAGGAGGGCTCTTATGAAGTGGAGTATTCCAGAAAAAGTAATTGAGCGTGGCAGAACGTATGTCAACGAAGATCGCGTCTTATCTGTCACACCAGACAAAGAAAAAAATGTGTGGCACGCAGAAGTATTGGGGACAGAATTGTACTTAGTGACCTTAGATGCTACAGCCAAAGAGGTAGATTATTGCCAATGTCCGTACTGGGAAGAGCATCATTATTGCAAACACACGGTGGCAGTCGAACTTTATCTACGCAAACAAGGGAAAACACGAAAAATCAATGAGCAAACCCCCATCAAAAAAGCCTTTTCTGCTTCAGAGATGTTTTCCAACGGCTTTGCCCGCTTAGGGAGCGAAAAAGAAACGAGCCAACCCTTACAGGTTGAATTTCGGATAGATACCATCGCCACCAATCCTTACCATCAAGAAATGGATATCTTAGGGATTTCCCTCAAAGTCGGCCATCGTGGCACCGCACGGACCTATGTCGTTAAAAACATTTATAAATTTTTGCAGATGTACCAAGAAAACAAGCAGTACGCAGCGAATAAGCAGCAGACCTTCTTTCTATCTGCGGATGCCTTTGATGAGAAAAATCGAGCCTTGTTGAATCGATTGGCAGGAATCGCGCAAACGCAACAGTTAATCGGGCAAGCAGGCATTCAGATCAGTGGTAAACTTGACAAAAAGTATTTGCTGCTACCAGTTGAGTTCGGCAAAGAATTGTTGTTACAGTTAAACGAAGTCTATACGCAAATAACCATTGGTGAAACAAAAGTCAATGAAGCCGATTTTCAAATCGGTGAACCTTTGTCGTTTTCAGTCACAAAACAGGAGGATCATTTTCCGCTGGAATTCGTGAAAGATTTTGACCATTTACTTAGCTATTATAATTGGGGTCTGCTGGATGGAACCTTTTATGAACTGACTGTCGAACAAAAGGAAATCTATGTCACGATGCAACAGTTGTTTAAACGATTTGAACAGCCAGTCATCGACTATCCGAAAGAAGAACTAGCGAATCTTTTTATGAAAGTATTGCCTTATTTGCGAAAAATCGGGCGTGTCCAAGTAGCACCTGAAGTTCAAAATGAAATCGAAGAGTCTGAATTGAAAGCTGTCTTTTCGTTACGGAAAATCAAAGGACAAGTCGATTTACAAGTAGACTTCACTTATGGAGAAGTCGTTTTTTCAAGTGATGAAAAACATCACTATATGCCAGAAAATCATCCCGAGATTTTACGTGATTTTCAACAAGAAGCACGAATTGAAGCGATTGTTGAAACCTTTGGCTATCAAGCGAGCACTAAAAATTGGCAAAAAAGCTTACCTGCGGGGGAACAACTTTATACCTTTTTTACAAGGGAGATCCCTGTTTTAAGGCAATTAGGTGAAGTCCGTATCGGCAAGAAGCTGCGGGAACTTTACCTTGACGCCCAACACCATCGACCAGAAATCGTTATCGAAGAAAATGGTTCTTGGTTGGATATCAAGTTTGATGTCAGCGGCATTCAAGAGTCAGAGATCAATGAGGTCTTGCGCAGCCTGTTACAGTCTGCACAATTTTATACCACTGAAAATGGGCAAGTCCTTTCATTGGAATCGGAAGAGTTTCAAGAAGCAAGTGCTGCCCTGAAAAAATTGCGTCTTTCACTAGAAGCGAAGGATGGGGCGATCCAAGTTCCTTTGAATCAAGGGCTGCTCCTGCAAGAGCAGTTTGCTGATCAAGCCAGCTTTAGTGCCGGTTTTCAGCAAATGACGGAAGACTTGATCCATCCAGAAAACTTTGAGGCGCAGCTGCCAGAAAACTTGCATGCTGAGTTGCGACAATACCAAGAAGTTGGCTTCCGTTGGTTAAAAATGTTGAGCCACTATCAATTTGGCGGTATCCTTGCTGACGAAATGGGGTTAGGGAAGACCGTTCAGACGATCAGCTACTTACTTTCAGAAAAACAAGAGAAACAAAAATTGAATGCATTGATCGTGGCACCGGCGAGTCTAACATTCAACTGGCAACAAGAAATCAAACGGTTTGCGCCAACGATTTCCGCGTCTGTCATCAGCGGAACGAAAGAAGAGCGCGAAGGGCAGATGGCGCAGCCAGCGGACGTCCGCATCACTTCTTATGCAAGCTTGCGGCAAGACATTGATGCCTATCAAGCACTAGATCTGACTTGTTTGATTTTAGATGAAGCGCAAATGGTCAAAAACAGTGCGACCAAAACGGCACAGGCCTTGCGCTCCTTGGAAGTTCCACAGCGGTTCGCCCTCAGCGGCACACCGATCGAGAATAACTTAGAAGAATTGTGGTCCTTGTTCCAAATGATCATGCCGGGCTTTTTCCCGAACAAGCAGAAATTTAAAGAGCTGTCTACGCAAGAAATTGCGAAAATGATCAAACCCTTTATTTTGCGAAGAGACAAAAAATCCGTGCTGCATGATTTGCCGCAAAAATTGGAAACAAATTATTACAGTGTTTTAACAGAAGAACAAAAGAAAATCTATTTGGCGTACTTGCGGCAAATGCGGGAAGAAATCGCGCAAATGGATTCTACGTCTTTTCGTAAAAATCGAATCAGTATCTTAGCTGGTTTGACTCGACTGCGGCAAATCTGTTGTGACCCACGATTATTCGTGGAGGATTATGAAGGGTCTTCTGGGAAACTTGAACAGGTCAAAGATTTACTCTTAGCAGCCAAAGAAAATGGGCGTCGTGTGCTGTTATTTTCTCAGTTTACTAGCATGCTTTCGATCATTGAAGAAGAGCTAGCACAAGAAGGGTTTGAGTCCTTTTACTTGCGAGGCAGCACACCGCCGCAAGATCGTTTGACGATGGTCGATGCCTTCAATAGTGGAGAAAAGGACGTCTTCTTGATCTCGTTAAAAGCAGGAGGAACAGGACTGAATCTGACCGGCGCAGACACCGTGATCTTATACGATTTGTGGTGGAACCCGGCGGTAGAAGAACAAGCCGCTGGACGAGCCCATCGGATCGGTCAAAAAAATGTTGTCGAAGTCTGGCGAATGATTGCTGAAGGAACCATTGAAGAACGAATGGATGCGTTGCAACAAGAAAAACGTGAGCTTTTCCAAAAAGTGATCCAAGGCAATGAAACACAGCTTCAACAAATGACAGAAGAAGATATTCGCTTGATATTGAGTATCGGCGAAGAAAGTTAGCCAATCAAAAAGATGGACCTGCCGCAGGAGCAAAGGTCCATCTTTTTTTAGTTATACATGTATGCAGGCACTTGCATCAGTGTGTCAATACTGTCTTGCAGCTGTGAAAAAGCAGTGATCGATGCATCTGGTAAGTCTTCCAATCCACTAGGCGCTTGACGGAGACGATGATTGAACCACAAAGCTTGCCAACCGGCTTTCTTACAGCCAACCACGTCATTATCAAAATTATCACCAACGTACAGTGTGGTTTCCGGATCAAGAGCAAAGGCGGTTTCTGCCAATTGGAAAATTTCTAGTTGCGGCTTTTGATAACCAGTTGCTTGTGAAATGATCATATGCTCTGGTTTGATCCATCGAGTCAGTTGCAACTGATCCAATTTTTTTTGCTGGTGGTCAGTGGGACCATTGGTAATAATTCCTAGTTTGACTGGCAATGTGGACAAATAGTTCAAAGTTGACTCAACTTCAGGATGCAGTGTGATGGCATCTAGTTCTTGTTCATAACACAGCTGAAACATACAGCTTTCTTCCATTGTAATAGGTAAGTACCCTAAATCCGTTAATGAATGGGTCAGTCGAAAATAACGAAAATGATCTAGCGTCCATTCATTTGCCAATACCCGTCCAAACTGCTCGTCACTGTGCACCCGAAACCGTAAGTAAAGAGCAGTTAAATCTTTGTGGGCTATTTGTGGGAAACAGGAGGTTACGGCATTGCGAAATGGTTGTTGCTGGTCATATAAGGTATCATCGACATCAAAAAGAATACTAGTGATCAAAAAAGACACGCCTTTCAGAGTTAGTGAAAATTTTCAGTTTGTTTTCGAATCAATCATAAGCCATTATTCCTGTAAAAAAAAGAGGGAAATCCCTGTAAAATAAAGGTTTTATTTACTGTTTTTAGAAATCCGCGTCTTTATAGGTTTTCAAAATTATAGTGAATTTTACCCATTTTCACATGTTTCTCATTTTGCATTTCTACTGAGAGTTGCTTATAATGATAGCTATTGAGGAGGGGGAAATGTGTTAAAAAGGTTTTTTCGTTATTATCGACCGTATCGGTCACTATTTATACTCGACTTTACTTGTGCGGTATTTGCTGGTTTATTGGAACTAGCCTTTCCAGTTGCCGTCAACCAAGTAATCGATAAGATCATGCCCCAGAACAACTTTCGCCTAATACTGTTGGCTTGCTTAGGCTTGTTCTTGTTTTATGTGATCAATACTGTGTTGCAATATGTCGTGGTTTTTTATGGTCATAAACTTGGGGTCAATATTGAAACTGATATGCGTCAAGAGTTATTTCGACATCTGCAAACGCAATCTTTTGAATATTATGATAATCAAAAGACTGGCAAGCTGATCAGTCGTTTGACTACGGATCTCTTTGAGATTTCTGAAGTCGCTCACCATGGGCCAGAAGATGTTTTTATTACCATCATGACTTTGGTCGGTTCATTCCTATTGATGTTAAATATGCATGTTCAATTAGCTGTGGCAACATTTGCGTTGATTCCCTTGATCACGATCGCCTTGGTTTTTTTCAATAAGAAAATGACCAAAGTCAACACACAGATCTATGATAATCTCGGTGAGTTCAACGCCGGAGTGGAAGCATCTGTCAGTGGCATTCGAGTGACACAATCATTTGCCAATGAAACGTTTGAACATAAACGCTTTGACGGGTTAAGTGAGATTTATCGGCAGTCTAAGATCCTTTTTTATAAGGTAATGGCAATCAGTTCAGCGTACAATTATTTCTTGATTCGGTTGATCAACTTGTTTGCTCTGATCTTTGGTGCCTACTACGTGATTCGTGGTGAACTGACGAACGGTCAGTTCGTAGGGTTTATTTTATTGTCAAATGTCTTTGTTAGACCAATTGAGAAGGTTAATACGATGATCGAAAGCTATCCGAAAGGAATCGCTGGCTTCAAACGCTTGACCGAAGAGTTGGATAAAGAACCGACGATCAAAGACAAGCCAGGGGCACGGGCAGTAACTTCCTTAAAGGGAGACATCGTCTACCATGATGTTTCTTTTTCCTATGCGGATGCGACGAAAGTCTTGAATCACATCGACTTGTCGATCAAAGCGGGTGAGACGATCGCCTTCGTTGGGCAAAGTGGTTCAGGGAAAACAACGTTATGCAACTTGTTGCCGCGGTTTTATGAAGTCACGGAAGGCGCCATTACGATTGATGGCATCAATATTCAGGAGATGACCTTGGCATCTTTACGTCAGCAGATTGGTACGGTGCAGCAAGATGTTTTTCTTTTCCCAGGAACGATTCGAGAAAATATTGCTTATGGCAAACTTGATGCAACAGAAGAGGAGATTTTAAAGGCAGTCAAATTGGCACACTTAGAAAAAGTCATTGATCAAATGACGGATGGCTTGGATACGGTCATCGGTGAACGAGGCGTCAAATTATCGGGTGGCCAAAAGCAGCGGGTAGCGATTGCTCGGATGTTCTTGAAAAACCCGCCGATTTTGATTCTAGATGAAGCAACTTCAGCGTTAGATACCGAAACGGAACAAGTGATCCAAGAATCATTGAATTCTTTGGCAGATGGGCGTACAACCTTGATCATTGCCCATCGCCTCGCAACGATCAAACATGCGACACGAATCATTGTCGTTAGTGAGAAGGGGATCTTAGAAGAAGGAACCCATGAAGAGTTGATGGCGAGAAAAGGGCATTATCGTGCATTGCATGATGCTCAATTCGCTCGTGACCGAGAACCAACACTCGCTTAGAAGAAAGACATGGTAAACGATCAGTTCAAGAATAGTACAGTCTATTATGCTTTGTCAGTGACCAAGCAACAAATTGGCTGGCTTCTTGGATTGATCGTTTTTACTGAGTTTTTTGTGAGAGACCCTTTTCATTTATAAGCAGATGTTCATTTCTGCTGCTGTTTTATAGCAGATTATGACAGAAATGCTTCTATGGTTTTCTGATTAAAAAGGAATGTGATACAATAAAACCAAGAAGAAAGAGAGTGGTTGCGATTACTAGCACAAAAAAATAACATTCATTTTCATTGTAGCGCGATCGTTTCTCGGCAAAGGAAGGATCGTGAAAAAGTTCTTTTGAAAACGATTGAGCGACTGCCTTGGTTTTTCTCTCAGTTTTTGATTACATCTGTAATTGTTGTAGTAAAATTAAAAAACGTTGCCTTCTGTTAAAAGAATATTTTAATATTCTGACATCTTTTTGATACACCTTTGACACACTGTTGTATAAAAGGAGTAATATTAAAAAAAAATTTGAGTTTTCTCATTTAAAAATAAACTTTTTGAAAGAAACCTTTTGCCTTAAAGGTTTCGCTTTTAATATAACTTTCGAGTTTTATTAAAAAATATGAGATTTAGACTAGATTTTTTTTAGTTAAACCTGTATAATTGAAATCAAGCGAGGGAACAGGACTTGCTTGATTGAAAATTAAAAAGGAGAGATGCACGTTGTTGACACTATACACTTCCCCAAGTTGCACATCTTGTCGCAAAGCTCGTGCGTGGTTACAAGAGCACGAAATCCCTTTTGTTGAAAGAAATATTTTTTCAGAACCGTTAAATATTTCTGAGCTTAAGGCAATTCTACAGATGACAGAAGATGGCACAGAAGAAATTATTTCCACCAGATCCAAAGTATTCCAAAAGTTGAATATGGATCTAGATGACCTGCCCCTAAAAGATTTATTGACACTTGTTCAAGAAAACCCAGGATTATTGCGTCGTCCGATCATGATTGATGAAAAACGATTGCAAGTTGGGTTCAACGAAGATGAAATTCGTCGGTTCTTACCTAGGGATGTTCGCCAACTGGAACTAAGACAAGCGCAATTAATGGCAGGATTATAAATTTGACTTCATCGACTCGCTTTCTCTTTGAAAGTGAGTCTTTTTTTGAGTTTTTACGTTTTTCTTAAGAGGATATTCGTTTTCTCTTTACTTTTTATCAGGTTTCGATACAATGAACCTATAGTGAGTAGCAAAAGTGAGGTGTAGCTAATATGGAAATGGAACATATCAATGAGAACACCATTCGTGTATTGATCAAAAGTGAAGACTTAGCTGCGAGAGGCATCACTTTTCTTGACCTTCTAGGAAATCACAATGAAATTGAAAACTTCTTTTACAGTATTCTTGAAGAAGTTGATATTGACGAAGAATTTAAGGGCAGTGAAGCTGTAACTTTCCAAGTCTTGCCTAAAGGCGATGGGTTAGAATTGTTTATTAGCAAAAATCTTCCACCAGAAGGAATGGAAAATTTTGATGAGATGAACGATGAAGCGAATGAAGACATTACCGACATGTTGAAAAAGCATGTGGCGGCTCAATTACAAGAGTCGGAGCAAGCAGAAGACATCGGCAATCGCTTTGTATTCGAGTTGTTGCGATTCGAAGATATGATTCAATTGGCATCCGAAGTATATTTGGATTCCGTTGCAACCAATCTTTACCAAATGGGTAACCATTATTATATTGAAATTCGATTCATGGATGCAGAGGTTACTGATATTGAAGTGGAAAATGCACTTTCTTATTTGATGGAATTTGCCCAACGGACATCAGTGACGCCAGAGGTTTTATCTGAATATGGTCAGTTGATCATGGAAAACGATGCACTTGAATTGACTCGTTTCTACTTCAAGAATGATTAATGAATGAAATTCATTTCCAGCCAAGAACATGTTGCTAATGTTCTTGGCTTTTTCAATTGTGTTTGATGAAAATGGCGTATCTTTTATTGAGGTGAGTTAGATGCTGAAAGCATTGAACCAAAGAAAAGAAGTCATTGCAGCGAAAGGGAGAAAGAAAGCATCAGGTCCTTTTTATTGCCCAGGGTGTCACCAAGAAGTGACTTTGCGGCAAGGAACCAAACGACAGCCCCACTTTGCCCATCAAGCAACTGCTGATTGTCAGACTTACAGCGAAGGGGAGACGAAGGAACACTTGGAAGCCAAACAACTATTGTTTGAATGGTTTCAAGATACAGGGATTGAGATCGAAGCCTTTTTGCCTAAACTCCAACAGCGTCCTGACCTTTGTTATAAGAATATCGCCATTGAAGTACAGTGTTCTTCCCTCAAGTTTTCACGTTTTCTTGAAAGAACCAGCACGTATTTAGCAAACGGCTATCGACCATGGTGGATCTTAGGGGAGAAATTGCATCCGAAACGCCAATGGTCACTTTTGGCAAAAGCCTGCTGTAGTTATCAGGCAACTGGTTTTTGTTTGTGGCTGATTGATACGCAAAATCAATCCTTAATGAAGTTAGAACAAATCAACTGGCACTATCAAGAAGGAGTCAGCAGTCAACAAAGCGATGCTCGAAAAGGGGCGCCTTACCATAAAGAAACACTTCGCCCTTTGTGCAAAGGACAAAGATCAAACCATCACCGTCCTCCTGAGTGGCTTGCTGCAGACTATCAGGTGTGGTTGATACAAAAACTGCGAAAGAACCTGCCAAAAATCCGTGTGATCCAAGAAATATTGTATCCGTTAAAAGGCAATGTCTCCCAGCTGCCTATGTGGTGCTATTGTGCAAGCAGCTTTGGCATTTTATTTGAGCATCGAATATTGGTTTTTCGCTTTCTTTATTTAAGTGACTGTCCACTTCGTTTTGATCAATGGGTGGCACGACTGCGGCAGCTGGATTGGCAATGGCAATTCCCGTTACTGGATCAACGGGAAATTTTGCGCGGACTCTTTCAAGAATGCCAATATTTAGAAAATTCGGTTTCTTTTTAAGCCAATGATTTGGTTTCACTGAAAAGTATGATAAGATATTTTTAACCAATGAACAAGGAGTGAAGGGAATGTCAGAAACAAAACAATTACCAGCACGTGAATCGATTCCAGTCGAAAAAACGTGGGACTTAACGAAAATCTATGCCGATGATGCGGCTTTTGACATAGAATTTCAAGAGATCCAAGCACAAGTCAAAGAAGCAAGTCGTTACCAAGGTACTTTAGCCGATGGGCCGCAAGCCTTCTTATCCGCATTAGAATTTGTTTTAGCGCTTTCTCGTCGTTTAGAGAAACTCTATGTATACAGTCATTTGAAAAACGATCAAGATACTGCCAATACGACGTATCAAGGCTTGTATGCAAAAGCAAGTAACTTAGTTGCGCAAGTAAGTGAAGCCGTTGCTTGGTTTGATCCTGAGCTATTGACAATGTCTGATGAAACGATTTGGGACTATTTCGATCAAGAGCCGAAACTAGCTGTTTATCGTCATATGATCGAAAAAACCATCAACGAACGTCCACATGTCTTGCCAGCGGAGCAAGAAGCGTTATTAGCTGGTGCTGGCGAAATTTTTGGGGCACCTGGCAACATTTTTTCTGTTTTAAACAATGCTGATTTGGATTTTCCAGTAGTTGAAGATGAAAACGGGGAAAAAGTGCAGTTATCTCATGGTGTATACGGTGAGTTGATGGAAAGCACGGATCGGTCTGTCCGTGAAGCAGCCTTTAAAGGTCTTTATGGTGTCTATGAGCAATTCCGCAATACCTTTGCCCAAACATTAAGCACCAATATCAAAGCCCATAACTTTAAAGCAAAAGCCCGCAAATTTGATTCGGCACGGCAAGCCGCTTTGAGTGCCAACCACATTCCTGAAAGTGTCTACGATACATTAGTGGATGTCGTCAATCAGCACCTGCCATTGTTGCATCGTTATATGGCATTAAGAAAACGCCTGTTGGCTGTCGATACGTTGCATATGTATGATGTTTATACGCCGATTTTAGGGGAAGCACCCATTCGATATACCTATGAAGAAGCGGTCGAAAAAGCGAAAGAAGCGTTAAAACCATTAGGTGAAGAATACCTTGCGGTGGTTGAAGAAGCCTTCAGCAATCGGTGGATCGATGTCGTTGAAAACAAAGGCAAACGCAGTGGCGCGTATTCTTCTGGTGCCTATGATACGCTGCCATATATCCTGATGAACTGGAATGATCGATTGGATCAACTCTTTACTCTTGTTCATGAAATGGGACACAGTGTGCATAGTTACTTTACACGTAACAACCAGCCTTATGCCTATGGGGATTATTCGATCTTTTTAGCGGAAATCGCTTCAACCACCAATGAAAATATTTTGACAGAGTATATGCTGCAGACTGAAACAGATCCACGGGTCAAAGCTTATGTCTTGAATCATTTTCTCGATGGCTTCAAAGGAACGATTTTCCGTCAAACACAATTTGCCGAGTTTGAACACTTCATGCACGTGGAAGATGCGAAAGGAACGCCATTGACCAGTGAGTTCTTAAGCGAGAACTATGCCGAGTTAAATGCAAAATACTACGGACCTTCTGTTGAAAAAGATCCTGAGATTCGTCTTGAGTGGTCACGCATTCCGCATTTCTATTACAATTACTATGTTTACCAGTATTCAACCGGATTTTCGGCAGCTTCTGCTTTAGCGAAGAAAATCTTAGCAGGTGAACCAGATGCCTTAACCAACTATTTGAACTATTTGAAAGCTGGACGCAGTGATTATCCAATCGAAGTCATGAAAAAAGCGGGCGTCGATATGACAAAAGCAGATTATATTGAAGACGCGATGAAAGTATTTGAGCAACGCTTGAATGAATTGGAAGAACTCGTCAAAGAAATTGAAGCATAATTGAAAAGCGAACCAATCCGTAAAGGATTGGTTTGTTTTTTTGTTTGTCCACAATAAAAAACGCTGCGCAGCGAGCCAAACACAAGATCATCGTTTGGCTCGCTGCGCAGCGTCGCTATTGAATAGGGTTTCATAAAAGAATCAACCCGCGATCAATTTCATGAATAGTGGAAAGTTTTGGTGCTTTCAAAGACTGAGCTTTTTGCAAAAATGTATCGAGTTCTGTTGCTGTACCACAGACGAGCGGAAGACTTCTCAGTTCCTCTGATCCTTCTAAAAGGACCCCATATTCTTCTTCACTTGAAAAATCATACACCACAGCAGAGGGTGTGATCGTGATGCCCATATCTTTGGCTACACGCTGATCGGTGGCAAAGTTCTTTTTCACTAGCTCAGAGGATCGATCTTCTAGGAACATCTCTAAATCACCATTCGTTTCAGAAAATAATTCTTTCACTAAGGCATCGCTATATTCTTGTCTTTCGATCCCTATCCGTTGTTGCAGTTTCAACAAGAAATCCCGCGCAATTTTTTTCCCTTGCAACTGAGCGGCCTTATAGTCCAGTGATGCAGCATAGATTTGGTTGGTCTGTTCATTTCGCAAGACCAAATCCGTCTTATTCATGGACAAATAGTCCATTGAGACACCTACGGAAAACAAGTTAACGAAAGGTAGGATCTGCAAATGGATTTTTTTGCGGCTGGTGTTTAATTTATTGAGAATCTCTTTTTCGATATCATAACAAATAGGCCCAATCGGATTAATAAATAAAAACAGTTCGATCATTTGAATCTCTCCCCAATTAAGATTCTTTTATACCTTGAAAAACAAAATAAGTATGTTTTATTAAATATAGCAAAAAAACGCGAAAAAAGTAAGCAAAAGGACAGCTTACTATGATTTTTCTTCAACGGCTCGGATGATCTTGTTTTTCGCTGGTCGGTAAGGAACGCCAAAGAGACGTAACAAGGAGTGAAAGGCATCTTTCCCTTTAATCGGTTCGTTGACTTCTAACTCCAACTCATAATCATGCTGTTGACCATACCAGCTTTCATCTAACGCGAGCAATCCTTCTTCAATCGGAAATTCCGCCCGTTTCGTTTTTAATGCTGCGATCATACGTAACGTGTCAGGCTCGATACCTGCCGCTTTTAGGCGCTGAGCAACGATACCCGTAGGTAGAATTTTTTCTGAAGCAATCAATGAAGCTGCGGACGTTTTCGTCAAAGGATCAGTCGTCTCTAATAACCCGTGCTCAATGGGGGTTTTTAGCGTTAATTCCGCATTGGTAGCAGTCGTGCGAATACGCAAGCCAAAGTGCTTTTCCCGCAGCTTATGATCTACCGTATCAAAATAGTAATTGGTTTGTATCTTAAATGCTTCTTCTGACAAATTGTAATAAGCAAGCAGCTGGTGGTATTCTTTTTCCGTCAACATCGTCTTGTATTCGATCTCTACTTGTTCGCCCATCGTTTCTCACTCTCTTTCTATTGCAACCATAGTGTACGCTGTTTCAGCTATTCCGTCAAAGAAACCAAACAAAGAAAAGCAGAGATGTTGGGGGAGAGACAAAAAATCTTTTGTTTCTGCTCTTCTGTTCATTCAGTTTTATTCCAAGAGTATGGTAGAATAAGAGGTATGTTATGAACAGAATCGAGGGAGAAGAATGATTCGAGATTGGGAAGAATTCTTAGCGCCTTATGAACAGGCGGTTTCAGAATTAAAAGTAAAATTAAGAGGCATACGAAAACAATATCGGGAACAAAACAAGCATGTTCCCATTGAATTTGTCACTGGGCGGGTCAAGCCAGTGGATAGCATTTTAACGAAAAGTAAATTACGTGGGATTGCTTTGGATCGGCTTGAAGAAGAGATGTCTGATATCGCTGGCTTGCGAATCATGTGTCAATTTGTGGAAGACATTCACCAAGTCGTTGAACTCTTACGAACACGCAAAGACATGAAAGTGATCATTGAACGGGACTATATCACCAATAAAAAAGCCAGTGGCTACCGTTCGTATCATCTAGTGATCGAATATCCCGTTCAACTGATCGACGGGGAAAAAATTATTTTAGCTGAGATTCAAATTCGGACACTAGCGATGAATTTTTGGGCAACGATCGAACATTCACTAAACTACAAATACCAAGGGGAATTTCCCGCTGAAATCAGTGAACGGCTGCGTCGGTCGGCAGAAGCCGCCTATCAGCTAGATGAAGAAATGTCCAATATCCGTGAAGAGATCCAAGAGGCACAACGGTTATTTTCACATGGGAAAGGCAAGCGAGGCGGACATGATCAGAACCCGTTGCCAAAGGGGGAAACGGAATGAAAGGTATCCGCGTGGCAATCGTCCATAATCAAGAAAGCAAGTCGGTAGAAGTGACAAAGCGTTTAACTACGCTTTTAGAACAGTCAGAAAATAAGATCGATCAAGACAATCCTGAATTAGTGATTTCTGTTGGGGGAGATGGCACGCTCCTTTCTGCTTTTCACTTGTACAATCATAAGTTGGATCAAGTACAGTTTTTAGGCGTCCATACGGGTCATCTCGGCTTTTACACGGACTGGCGAGATTATGAATTGGAAGAACTAGTCGAGTCATTATGCAATGACCATCAAAAAAGCGTCAGCTATCCGTTATTAGATGTCCGTATCACGTATGCGAATGGGAAATCAGACAAGCATTTCCTAGCATTGAATGAATCAACGATCAAGCGCGGCAATCGCACGATGGTTGCCGATATTTCTATTAAAGAAGACCTCTTTGAAAAGTTTCGCGGCGATGGCTTATCGATCTCAACGCCCACCGGCTCCACTGCTTATAACAAGAGTGTTGGTGGGGCAGTCTTGCACCCAAGTATCAATGCCTTTCAATTGGCAGAGATTGCTTCGTTGAACAATCGTGTCTTTCGGACCCTTGGTTCGCCGATCGTCGTGGGTCACCATGAATGGGTCAAAGTACAACTGCAGCAAAGCACCGACTATTTAGTGACGATCGATCAGTTTACCATCGAACAAGAAGAAATCGATGCTATCTATTACCGTATTGCCGATGAACGGATTCATTTTGCGTCTTATCGGCATATGCATTTTTGGAATCGGGTCAAAGATTCCTTTATTGGAGAAGAATAAACCCATGGAATTTACGTATCACTATACTGGACAAGGACAGCAAGTCAAATACTTTTTGAAGGAACAAGGGGTGTCCAAAGGACTGTTAGCAAAAATCAAATTTCAAGGCGGAAAGATATTTGTCAACGATCACGAGCAAAACGTCTTGTTTTCTTTGGCGCAAAATGATAGGGTAACTATTGTAATTCCTCCTGAAGGGGAACATGAGACGATGCTGGCTGACCCGACACCGATTGAGATCGTGTATGAAGATGCCCATCTGTTAGTCGTGAATAAGCCAGCAGGCATCTCATCGATCCCTGCGCAATATCATCCGACTGGCACGATGGCCAATCGCGTCAAGGCCTACTATCAAGCGCAGCACTATGAAGATCAAGTGATTCATGTAGTCACGCGGTTAGACCGTGACACATCAGGACTGATGCTTTTTGCAAAACATGGGTTTGCCCATGCGAAGCTGGATAGCCAGTTGCGAAAGAAGCAGGTCGTAAAAAAATATCAAGCCCTCGTTGCTGGTGAACTGCCCGCACTTTCTGCCCATGGTGAGATTGAGCTGCCGATTGCTAGGGACCTGACGTCACTATTGAAACGCAAGGTCAGTGACGAAGGAAAAGAAGCACGGACGGAGTATTGGCTAAAACAACGCAATTCAGATTGCGCTTTAGTTGATATTCAGTTACACACAGGCAGGACACATCAAATAAGGGTCCATTTTTCTGCAATCGGTTGTCCCTTATTAGGAGACGAGATGTATGGCGGTACAATGGCTCTTGGGATCAAACGACAAGCATTACACTGCTGTCAGCTGCAATTTCAGCATCCCTTTACGAATGAACCGTTGGCTTTTAAGCTGCCCTTACCAGCAGACATGGCCGCTGTTTGCTCAGCCATGGATAGGCAATAACAAATGAGGTGAAGAGATTGGATGAAAATCAAGAATTAACTGAACGGTTTGATCAACTGAATCAAGCATTAAAAGACAATGATATCCAGGGATTTCGTGAGGCGTTCTTGGATCTGCATATCTACGAGCAGGGTCAGTTCTACCAATCTCTAGAAGCAGCCGATCGACAAATCGTCTATACGTATCTTTCACCGAAAGAATTGGCAGACATGTTTGACGTCATTGAAGAAGATGATGAACACATGGTGGACTATCTTTCAGAGATGCGCCCAGCCTATGCGGCTGATATGTTGGCGCAAATGTATACCGATAATGCGGTTGACCTGCTGAATACTCTGGATAAAAAACAAACAGCAAAATATTTGAGTTTGATGACCGCTGAAGCTGCTAGCGAAATCAAAGAGCTGTTGCACTATGAAGATGAAACTGCTGGATCGCTGATGACTACCGAGTTTGTTTCCATTGTTGCCAACCAAACGGTTCGTTCAGCGATGTATGTCTTAAAAAATGCCGCAGATGTTGCCGAGACGATTTATTATATTTACGTCGTGGATACTGATAATAAGCTTGTGGGCGTTATTTCTTTAAGAGACTTGATCATCAATGATGAAGATACCATGATCGCGGATATTTTGAACGAGCGGGTGATGTCGGTCCATGTTGGAGATGACCAAGAGGATGTCGCTCAGACCTTCCGAGATTATGACTTTCTCGCATTGCCAGTCACCGATTATGACGATCACCTATTAGGGATCGTAACCGTCGATGATATCATCGACGTTATCGATGATGAAGCAGCCAGTGACTACTCTGGTTTGGCAGGGGTCAATGTGGAAGAAGTCAGTGAGAACCCGATCAAAGCGTCTTCGAGACGCTTGCCTTGGCTTATCACCTTACTCTTTCTCGGAATGGCCACCGCCAGTCTGATCAGTCATTATGAAGAGTTGGTCAGCGAAGCAAGTATTCTCGCTGTCTTTATCTCACTGATCACTGGGACCGCCGGTAATGCTGGTACCCAATCTTTAGCCGTAGCCGTTCGTCGTCTGGCGATCAATGATGACAAAGAAAACAGCTTTATGAAGACGGTGGTAGGTGAAGTGCTGACGGGACTGTTCACAGGTGCCATCACGGGGTTGACGATTTTTGCTATCGTAGCTGTCTGGAAACAAAATCCGATTCTAGGGTTTGTGATTGGAATGGCGATGATGTGTGCCATCACAGTAGCCAACTTAGCGGGAAGTTTGATTCCGATGCTGATGGACAAACTAGGTTTTGACCCAGCAGTGGCAAGTGGTCCGTTTATCACGACCCTTAGCGATTTGACCAGTGTTTTGATCTACTTCAACATTGCCAGTCTTTTTATGAACTATTTTATTCAATGAATAAAAAAGAGCAAGCCGATGATTCTTCATTCGAAGGAAGGTCATCGGCTTGCTCTTTAATTTTTTGGTTTTGGCAATACCCCAGAAGGAGAGACACCATAAAGTTTTTTAAAAGACTTGCTAAAGTGATAAGCATCCTGATAGCCCACAGCAGAGGCGACTTCTTTGATCGTGAGGTTTTCATTTTTTAACATGTCTTTGGCACGCTTTAAGCGAATCTCAATCAAGTAGTTGATGGGACTGACACCCGTCGCCTCTTTAAAAATCTTTGAAAGGTACGTCGGGCTGAGAAATTGATCCTGTGCGAGCTTCTCTAACGTGATTTCTTCTTTGTAATGATTTTCCAAGTAATAGACCGTATAGTTGACGATCTGTTGTTGTCGTCGTTGGCTTTTGGAAAGGTAAGGCACAACATTGATATGGTCTTCATTTAGTCCACGTAAAATGTAGACGAGCATCTCCATCAAAACAGCCTTTTGCATCAATTGAAACTCATCCCGCTCTTCACTGCTTTCTCTCACCAACTGCCAGGCTTTTTCCAAAACTTGATGATGGTATTTGCCTAGCTCCAACAAGGGGTGTTTGTTAGGGAAAAAATTCCGTTTAAACCCTTCCAAAGAAATATTTTTTAAACCAATATGCAGCTGATGGGAGCGAGTGCCCTTAGGCTGCAATTCGCAGTGATCGACGCCAGGATTGAAAAGCATGACGCTGCCAGCACGGATTTTTTTCGCTGGTTCTTTTTCAAAATAATAAGTACTTTCTCCTTCTAATAAGACGCTGATTTCTAAAAAGTCATGATGGTGCATTTCGCCATGACTTTCTGATTGCGTCCATGGGTCAAAGAGATAGATGATTTCTGGATTAAACGTGCGAGGGTTAACTAAATTCATGGCTGATTCACTCCAATTGGGTGCTTATTTCCTGTAAAAAAAGGGAATGGTGCTTCTTACTAATATTTTACATCAAAATGAGTAAGAAAAACCATTCAAATCGCTTTTCAAAACGCTAAGCTTAACAACGAGAGGGGGAATTAGATGAGTAATACACAATGGATCTGGCGCTATGCCAAAAAGAACCGGGGAAAAATCATATTGGCAGTCCTGTTTTTAGTGATCAATGCAGCGCTGATCATTGTTAATCCGTACTTGGGAGGAATGGTGATCGATGATGTCATCAATCAGCAAAAAACGCACTTATTGATTCCATTATTGTTGATCATGATCGCAACGACCGTCATTCGTACCATTGTCCGCTACAGTTATCAAATTTTATTTGAACGGGTCGGGCAAAATACGCTATACGATTTACGGGAAGATTTGTATCAGAAGCTGCAAGAATTGGATTTCGACTTTTTCAATCACACTCGTGTGGGAGATATTATGGCACGGATGACTGGTGATACCGATGCCATTCGCCACTTTGTTTCTTGGGTGACCTACAATATCGCTGAATGTATCTTGTGGTTCTTTTCAGCGGTGGTGGTTATGAGCTTTATTGATTGGAAATTGATGTTGGCGCTGGTGGCTGTCACACCGATCATATTTCTGTTGACCAATCGCATGTCTAAGAAAGCACACCCGTTGTTTTTTGACATTCGTGAGAGCTTTTCGCGCTTGAATTCAATGGTGGAAGAAAATATCGGCGGCAATCGAGTGGTGAAAGCTTTTGCTCGTGAAAATTTTGAGATTGAAAAATTTCGCTCTTACAACGAAGATTTTAAGACCCGCAATATGGCATCTGCCAAAGTATCCCGTACCTATCTGCCATGGCTTGATGGCTTAGCAGGAAGTTTGTCAGTCATTGCCTTGATTTTGGGTGGGATCTTCGTTATCAACGGCGAGATGACATTAGGGGATCTTGTTGCGTTTAATGGCTATCTTTGGATGTTGAATAATCCTATGCGCATGAGTGGTTGGTTGATCAACGATGTGCAGCGATTTTCTGCAGCCTGTATCAAAATTCGGCAAATGTTGGCGCAAGAATCGAAAATTCCTGTTCATCAACAAGAAAAATTAGAGCCAATCAAAGGATTTGTAGAGTTTAAAGATGTTTCCTTCCACTTTTCGGATGATCCGAATCAAAATGTGTTGGAAAACATCAACTTCAAAATTGGCCCTGGCCAAACGTTAGGGATCTTAGGGGAAACTGGGTCAGGGAAAACGACGTTAGTGAATTTGGTTGGACGCTTTTATGATCCCACTGAAGGGGAAGTATTGATTGATGGAAAAAACGCCAAAGAGTATCCCGTGCGCCAAATGCGGGAAAACATTTCAATGGTGATGCAAGATGTTTTCTTGTTTTCCAATACCATCTCCGACAACATTGCTTTTGGAAATCCTTTAGCTGATGAAGGCTTTATTCGGCAAATGGCGGTAGTCGCTGATGCAGATACCTTTATTTCTCGGATGCCTCAAGGCTATGAAACGATCGTGGGCGAGCGAGGTGTGGGGCTTTCTGGCGGACAAAAACAACGGATCTCCCTAGCACGGGCCTTAGCCAAAGATCCATCGATCTTGATTTTGGATGATACGACGTCTGCCGTCGATATGGAGACAGAATCGAAGATCCAACAGGAGCTGACAAAATTAACAGGAGAGAAAACGACGTTTATCATTGCGCATCGGATCTCCTCTGTTCGAGAAGCCGATCAGATTCTGATGATGGAAAAAGGACGAGTCGTTGAACAAGGGACCCATGAAGAACTTGTCAGTCTGCGGGGCAAATACTACGAAGTGTATCAAAAACAATTAGGCTTGTCAGGAGGTGAAGACGATGGCGAGAAATAAATTTGATGTGGATGAGGAATTAGACCAGGAGTTTAGCTGGAAGGATTTCAAACGCTTGTCACAATATGTCGTTCCTTATAAAAGAAGTATTGCGAAAGTACTATTTACGATCATTCTGGCAAACTTAGCAGGAATGTTGGCGCCCGTGTTTACAAAGATCGCGATCGATTCATCGATTCCTGAGAAAAATGTCAACCAATTGCTGCTTCTTGGAGCTGCCTTTCTAGTGACCTTGATCGTTATCGGCGTCTGCATGCGTTACCGTATCTACCATATCACGAATATTGGTCAAGACGTATTGAAGGATATGCGCTTTGATATTTTTGAACATCTGCAGCGACTGCCTTTTTCTTATTTTGATACAAGGCCCCACGGCAAGATCTTGATTCGCATCGTAAACTATATCAATACACTGAGTGACCTATTGAGCAACGGCCTGATCAATTTGATCTCGGATGTTTTCAACGTCATCATCACCTTGATCTTTATGTTTGCGATCGACTTCAAATTGACCTTGTATTCCCTTGCGTTGCTGCCAATTTTGTTCATCATGGTGATGGTGATCAAGAATAACCAGCGCAAAGCCTATCAGGTGTTGAGTAATAAACAATCCAATCTAAATGCTTACATTCATGAAAGTATTGCTGGTATCAAGATTACTCAATCCTTTGCGCGAGAAGAAGAAAATGCTGAGATCTTCCAAGAAGTCAGCAATGATTACCGGACTTCATGGATGAAAGCTGTCAAAATTCAGTTTCTGATGTGGCCAGGGGTGCAAAACATTTCAGTCATTACGACTTGTTTGATTTATTTTGTCGGCATTCGTCAGATCGGTGTCGATGTCAGCACAGGTACTCTGATCGCTTTTATCAGTTATATCAATAATTTCTGGAATCCAGTCATCAATATCGGGAATTTTTATAATTCTTTGATTACAGCAACAGCCTATCTTGAACGAATTTTTGAAACGATGGATGAAGTCCCAGATATCGAAGACAAACCAGATGCAAAAGTATTGCCGACGATGAAAGGGACCGTTGATTTTGAACACGTGACCTTCCGATACGAAGAAGGCAAAAACATTCTTTCTGATGTTAACTTCCACATTGAACCTGGGGAAAGTATTGCTTTGGTTGGTCCTACTGGTGCAGGGAAGACCACGATCATCAACTTGCTGAGCCGCTTTTATGATGTCAATGAAGGCAGTGTTAAAGTGGATGGGATGGACGTTCGTGACGTGACGCTGGAATCGCTGCGCTCACAAATGGGTGTCATGCTGCAAGATACCTTTATTTTCTCAGGAACGATCATAGAGAATATTCGCTATGGAAAATTAGATGCGACAGAAGAAGAGATCATCGAAGCAGCGAAGATCGTCCGTGCCCACGACTTTATCACGGAGTTGAAAGACGGCTATCAAACCGTCGTCGAAGAACGAGGAAGTACTTTATCTGCAGGGCAACGGCAACTGATTTCCTTTGCCCGAGCGTTGTTGGCTGATCCAAAAATTTTGATCTTAGATGAAGCGACCTCAAGTATCGATACGAAGACAGAAGAATTGCTGCAAGAAGGATTGTTGAAGCTGTTAGAAGGCAGAACCTCATTTATCATCGCTCACCGACTGTCCACGATCAAAAATTCTGATCGAATCTTTTACGTGGCAGGGGGGACAATCGCTGAATCGGGTAACCATGATCAGCTAATGGCACAAAAAGGCTTGTATCACCATTTGTATCAATCACAATACGACTTATTGCAAGCCATCTAAAAGAATCCCCACAAACGATAGAAACGCATCGTTTGTGGGGATTTCTTTGTGTCCTTCAAGCTCAATCGTTAAGGTCAACAATTCTGGTTCCATGAACTTCTTTTACACCTAGTGTATCGGCAACTTCTTGGGCATTTTCAAAGGAAATGCCACCGCCAGGTAAAATCGTTAAACGCTCACCAGCATAGGCGATCAATTCTTTCAGACGATCGAAATTTGCTTCGATTGGAGTGCCTGCAGCACCACCATGGGTCAAAATCCGCTGTACCCCATGCTCAGCTAACCAATCGATCGCCTTGAATTGGCGCGCTGCAGGAATCGCGTCGAACGCCATGTGAAAAGTAACCTGCAAGCCTTCTGCGGTTTCTAACAGTAGCTCCAATGCTTCTTCGTCCAACCAGCCGCTAGGTGTTAAGCAACCTAGAACAACGCCGTCTGTTCCTAATTTTTTTGCTTCGATCAAGTCGGTATGCATGATTTTCAATTCTGTATCATTGTAAACAAAATCACCGCCCCGAGGTCGAATGATCGTCATAACGGGTATTCCTTTTTCGCCAGCATATTGCAGAACTTCTTCTTGCACGCCGGTACTTGGTGTTGTTCCGCCGACTGCTAAATTATCACAGAGTTCGATGCGCTTTGCACCTCGGGCGATTGCTAAGGGAATATTGGTATAGTTTTCTGCACAAAATTCTTTTAACATGATTTACCTCCATTTGATGGGTGTTCAATTGATTTGTTATTCTATCCACTAGCATTCTACCACAAGAATATGCTAAAGTAGAGCAGAGATGAGGGAAGTTGAATGTTAAAAAAAATCGATCGCGGGCGCCTATTTTTAAACGCCCATTATCACTTGTTTGAATGTCCATTGTGCCGCCAAGCATTTTTCCCGACCGAAAATGGCTTGGTTTGTCCAAATCGTCATCGATTTGACTTATCAAAGAAAGGCACACTTTTCTTTTTGGATCATCAAGTCAAAGCAGATTATGATCAAGCACTGTTTTTGCCGCGTCAACGAATGATCGCTAGCGGCATGTATGCACCAGTCCTTGAGACCATCAAAGCAGCTTTGGGAGATGCTAAGCATCTTTTAGATGTTGGCTGCGGTGAAGGCAGTTTTCTGGCTCAGCTGGTCAATGAAAAGACTCAGGCGGCTGTCGGCTTTGATATTGCCAAGGACGGAGTCTATCTAGCAACCAATCAAAACGTACCAGCTTTTTGGTGTGTGGCGGATCTGACCAACCTGCCGTTTGCTGAAGCGAGCTTTGATACGATTTTCAATCTATTTTCGCCGTCAAATTATGGGGAGTTTAACCGCATTCTAAGAAAAGGCGGACAGCTGATCAAAGTGGTTCCTGCGGCGGACTATTTAAAAGAGCTACGAGCCGCTTTTTATCCTGATAACGAAACAAAACAGCAGTATTCGAATGAACGGGTCGTTAGCAAATTTTTTGAACACTATCCCAACGCATCCCGTCAAAGAGTGACGCATGTTTTTGCGATCCCTGAAGAAAATCGTCAAGATTTACTTGCCATGTCCCCGTTAGAGTGGGGGGCTTCGGAGGAACGCAAAGAAAAGCTGCGACAAACCCCTTTGACACAGATTACGGTTGATGTTGAGGTGTTGATTGCGAAAATTTCCTGAAAATATTTTGAACTTTTTTGTTATTTACTCTTGCAATCATGCCATGGGAGTGATATATTGTTCTCAAGTCATTTTTCATTGGTTTTTATCAGGTTCCTGTTCTGATAAAAGTTAGTGAAAAGAGCTTCACTAACGTAACGACTCGCAGTGATCGACACCGAGTTGGTACGTTTTTTTTATGCCCAAAAAAGCGCCCAAAAAATGTTGTTTCTAGAAAAACAAGCGTGCCAAAATATGGTACTATAGAAGTTATTGAAGTAGTTACTGAGCATGCAATGGAAAACGTAACGTTTAACGACACAAATCAATGCGAGAACCGATCGGCAGTAACCGATCGAAAGGAGTTTTTATCTATGAATCACATCGTTCTTTTTGAACCTCAGATCCCAGCCAATACGGGGAATATTGCACGGACGTGTGCAGCAACAAATACTCATTTACACTTAATCGAGCCTTTAGGCTTTTCAACGGATGACAAGCAATTGAAGCGTGCTGGGCTTGATTATTGGCATGATGTCAATATTACCTATCATAAAGATTTAGCTGCTTTTATGGACTTTTTAGGAGCGCGTCCGTTGTACCTGATCTCGAAATTTGCTAATCGAGTGTATTCTGATGTCGATTACACCGCAGATGACGATCAGTTCTTCATTTTTGGGAAAGAAACGACGGGGCTTCCAGAAAGCTTTATGCGAGAGCATGCCGAAAAATGCTTGCGGATTCCGATGAATGATGAGCACGTTCGTTCCCTTAATCTTTCAAATACGGCTGCGTTGATCATTTATGAAGTTTTGCGGCAGCAAGGCTTCCCAGAGTTGGAATTGACGCATCATTACGAGAACGACAAATTAGACTAAGAAGCGAGGCTTTTTCGATGCAATTATACTTTACCCGTCACGGAAAAACAGAGTGGAACCAAGCACGCCGCTTTCAAGGAATGCTGGGGGATTCGCCGTTATTGCCAGAAAGTTATGACGAGATCAAATTACTCGGTGATTATCTGGCAGCTATTCCTTTTGAGAAGATTTACTCAAGTACATCTTTGCGAGCAAAAGTGACTGCCCAAGAGATCCAAGCAAGACTCCAACACCCTGTTGAAATCATTTATAATGAGAACCTGCGAGAAATCGGACTCGGTGAATTGGAAGGTCGGTCCATCGATGAAATGCATGAGAAGTATCCCCAACAACTGACTGATTTGCGTAATCACTTGGATAGATACGATCCCAGTGCCTTTAAAGGTGAGCCGATCCAAGAAACATTGAGCCGAATCGAGACCGTCGTCATGGATGCGGTGATGCAGCATGAAGGCCCATTATTGTTCGTCGGTCATGGAGCATCCTTTACGGCTGCTATCCAGTGGCTTGCAGGCAAACCATTAGCCGAATTAAGAGAGCAAGGTGGATTAGTCAATAACAGCGTTAGCTTATTAGAGACGAATGAACAAAAAGTATTGCCTTTTAAACTAAAACTTTGGAATGAAGCAAGCTTTTTAAGCAATCAGGCAGGATTAGACGCTTTATTGTAAACCATGAAAGGAGCGGCACCATGATTCCAGAAAGAACGTTTTTTGTCGGCCATGTTGCCGCCATCTTTTTCCAGAATCCCAGCAATTTTTATAAAGTACTATTAGTTAAAGTCACTGAGAATAATGCCGACTACAAAGACTCGGAGATCGTCGTTACTGGTAGTTTCGGCGAAATCCAAGAAGAGGAAAAGTATCGGTTTTTTGGTGAGCTGGTCAATCATCCCAAGTATGGCGTCCAGTTGAAGGCCGAAAGCTACCAACAAGAACAACCAACCTCTGAACAAGGGTTGATCGCCTATCTTTCTGGAGAAAAATTTCCTGGGATCGGCAAGAAGACCGCTGAAAAAATCGTTGATCTTTTAGGAGAAGAAGCGATCGACCGGATGCTGGAAGAACCAACATTGTTGGAGCAGATTCCAGGATTGAATGAAAGTAAGCAAAAAATGATTTTAGATACCGTTCGGCAAAATCATGGGATGGATCAAGTGATCGTTGGCTTGAGCCGTTATGGTTTTGGTAGTCAGCTTTCTTTTGCAATCTACCAAGCCTACAAAAATGAAGCATTAGAAATTATCGAAGAAAATCCTTATCAGCTGGTGGAAGACATTGAAGGCATTGGCTTTAAACGTGCAGATGGCATCGCTGAGCAACTAGGGATCGAAGCATCGTCACCGCAACGGTTTCGAGCGGCGGTCTTGCATCAGATCTTTGCCCAGTCCTTGCAGACGGGTAATACCTTTATCCACGCCCAGGACTTGTTAGAGCAGACACTGCGTTTATTAGAGACGAGTCGACCTATTGAGATCGCGCCAGACGACCTGGCATCAACGATCATTCAATTAGTGGAAGAAGGAAAAATCCAGCAAGAAGAAACTCGTTTATATGAAAACAGTTTGTACTTTTCTGAGTGGGGAATCGCTAGTTCCATCGAACGCTTGCTTTCTCGCAAAAAAGAGATCGTGTATCCTGAGAAAACAATCAGCAAAACGCTGCGAAAAATTGAGAAGCATTTAGGAATCACCTATGGGTCTTCGCAAGAAGAAGCAATCAAAGAAGCCATTCGTTCGCCATTGTTTATTTTGACAGGAGGACCTGGTACTGGGAAAACGACGGTGATCAATGGGATCGTACAATTGTTTGCTGAGTTGAACGATTTGGACTTAGAGCCATCAAAATACAGCGACGAAACCTTTCCGATTCTCTTGGCAGCACCGACTGGTCGAGCCGCCAAACGAATGAACGAAACGACTGGCTTGCCAAGTGGTACGATCCATCGTTTGTTAGGCTTGAACGGACGTGAAAAAGCGCCATCGATCAGTCCAAAAGAATTAGAAGGCGGCTTACTGATCGTCGATGAGATGTCTATGGTGGATACATGGCTGGCGAATACCCTCTTTAAGTCGATTCCTACGAACATGCAAGTGATTTTTGTGGGGGATAAAGATCAGCTTCCTTCTGTGGGGCCAGGACAAGTTCTTCATGACTTGCTAGCGATCAATGCGATCCCGAAACAAGAATTGACGGAGATCTACCGCCAAGGCGATGGGTCAAGTATTATTCCACTCGCCCATGCCATAAAAAACGGGCAGCTGCCTGCAGATTTTACACAAAACCAAAAAGATCGTTCTTTCTTTGCGTGTGATGCTTACAAAATCGAACCGTTGATCGCTCAGATCGTGAAACGGGCAAAAGACAAAGGCTACACGCCGCAAGATATTCAAGTGTTGGCACCGATGTATCGTGGGGCAGCGGGTATCGATGCCCTTAATAAAATGATGCAAGAGATCTTTAACCCCAATGATGGGACCAAAAAAGAGGTGACCTTCAATGATACGGTGTATCGTATCGGAGATAAGGTCTTGCAGTTGGTAAACTCTCCTGAAGATAACGTGTTTAATGGCGATATGGGCCAAATCGTTGGGATCACTCTAGCCAAACAGTCGGAAGACAAGGTCGACGAGCTGGTCATTCAATTTGATGCCAACGAAGTGACCTATAAGCGGAATGAATGGAACAAGATCACGTTATCCTACTGTTGTTCGATCCATAAATCTCAAGGCAGTGAATTTCAAATGGTTATTTTGCCGATGGTTCATCAATACCAACGCATGCTGCAGCGCAATTTGCTATATACTGCTGTGACCCGTAGCAAAGAGATGCTGATTTTACTTGGTGAACCACAAGCGTACCAAACTTGTGTCAACCACGAATCTGCGACTCGTTTAACGACGCTGAAAGAACGCATCAATGGCACAGAAAAAATGACGCCGTTACAACGAGCAAAATTGGCCCAATTTGAAGAAGCGGATGATCCATTTTATGAGGATTCCTCTGTTGACACGAAAGTAAAAACGTCTTCGACGAAGATAAAGGAGCAATCCAGCACTGAAGTTAGTGCTAACAAGCAAGCGGTAGAAAAGACCTCAGATAGTGGGCTTGATTTGTTTGCTTTTGCCGAGACGGAACCGTCAGCATCAAATCAGACAGAAATGGCAAAGCCTCTTTCAGGGGATAAGGTTCTAAGTGAAGGGACTACGGGGGAAGAAGCACTCATCGAAGAAACGCCAAACGATGGTGTATTGACCTTAACGATGGTCAAAAAGCATTTAGTGGATCCAATGATTGGCATGAAGGATTGTTCTCCATACGACTTTATGCCCGCAAAAAATGGTTGATTCAAAGATGAGAAAATACTAAAAAAGGGTCGTTAGTGAGCGCTTTCTTTTGGTTTTTTAGCTTCTTATGCTAAGCTAAAATCAAAAGGAGGCGTTACGTTATGGCGAAAGAAACCGAAGATAAATTAGCAAAATTAGCAAAAGAATCTGGCAACGACTTTAAAAAATTAGATGAGATGGAAAAAGAATTCAAATTGGATGAAAGTCCTGAGTCAGAACGAGGCGATCGGGAAGAATCAGGGTTAGAAAAAACGTTAGATAAGGCGCCGATTTTTCCGCCTAACACACCGAATAACCCAACGAATCCTGGCAGTCCTGGAAATCCATAGCTTGTCCACAAAAATACTATGACAGTCGGATAATCGAGTAGAAAACAAAAAGCCTGAAGAATGCAGCTTCGCATTCTTCAGGCTTTTTTGCAATCGATGAGGTTTACTGTAAATGCTGATAATAATAGATCGCTAATTGCGTGCGATCCCGCAACTCCAGCTTTTCTAGTAATTGACTGATGTAATTACGAATGGTTCCATCACTCAAATACAAGGCATCAGCGATTTCTTTATTATTTTTACCCGCTGCTACTTCTTTGATGATCGCAAGTTCACGTTCGCTAAAAGATGCTTGATTATCTATCGCTGGTTGGTTCTTCATCATTTGCGTGAAGGTCCCGACGATCTCATTCCCAAACACGACTTGCCCATTGTATGCGGCTTTGACAGAAGGGATGATCGCTTGCAGGTTCTGTTTGATCAAATATCCTTTGACACCGATAGAAAAGGCTTCACGAATGTATTCTTGATCTTTGAAGGTGGTCAAAAGCAAGAGGATCGCTTGGGGAAATTTAGCCAGTATTTCTTTGGCAGCAGCGATCCCAGTTTGTTCCGGCATACGGATGTCGGTCAACAAAACGTCAGGACGATGGGCTTCGTAAAGAGCAATGGCGTCTTTGGCACAATGACCGATATCCAACACCTGAATCTCTTCTGTGCTTTCAAGAATGGTTTGTAACGAGGTCGTCACGAACGGGTCATCATCAATAATGACTACAGTAATCATTGGTGTTCCTCCTTTGGTAAAATGATCGTCAACTGAAAGCGTTGGTTTTCTTGCAAAATATGAACTTGACCTTGTAGCTCCTGGACCCGTTGACGCATCGTTTTTAGACCGATTCCGCTGTTTGCAGTTTGGGGTGAATTGACGTCCTCGTTGGTGATCTGCAAACGGTAAAAGGCGGGCAACGTGCGAAAATGCACGACAACGGTTTTGGCATGACTGTGTTTGATGCTGTTGGTCAAGGCTTCTTTGATGACCATTAAGAAACAGTTTTGCTGTGCTTCGCTCAATCCTTCAAACAAGTTTCCTTCAATCGTTACGGAAGAGGGGAAATCAGCAATCATAAACTCTATGGCCTGCGGAAAAGAAATCGAGGTTTCATGGAGATCATGAACACTTTGCCGAATGCGATCCATCCCAGTGTGAACCGTTGCACTCAAATTTGCTAACGGCACATTTAATTTCGGCTCTTGATTGATCATTTCAAGCGCACCAATTTGTAAAATGGCACTCGAAAGTAGATGGCCGACATTGTCATGGATATCTCGCGCGATTCGATTTCGTTCTTCCGCGATTTGTAAGGCTAATTTTGTCTCTTGTGACAGGGCTAATGCTTTGTTTTGTTCCGATAACTGCTGCTGCTTTTCCCAATGGGTATCTTTTGAAGCAATATATTTTTTCTCAAGATCGATCATTCGCTGCTCTTTTTTTCGTAAATAAAAAGCGAAAAGCAGTAGCAGGATGATAAAGGCGAGCTCAGTGGGTGAATGGTTGCCAACCGTCGAAATCAACAAAAAACCTAATAGGAATAAACCATCATCTTGTCTTTCTTTTGGAGCGATCACCCGCATCATTGCGGGCAAAAAGAGGGCAAGCGCTGGCCAAAAGGCACATAGCAGCAACAGAATAACTTGAAAAAACCAGCTTGGTTTCTTAGGCAGCAAATAACTGACGCCAGTAAATAAAACAGCGATCAGCAGATAGATGACTTGCACAGCAACAAATCCTTGGTTTACCAATAAGAACAATGAGATAGCGAGGAAAAAGCCCGCTTCGGTGAGTGGTCGATAGTTCGTCATAGGAGACTCCTTCATTGTGACAAATGTCATGGTTGGTTTAGCCAATCGTCACTAGTTTCTTTCCTTGAACTTTATTATAGTCAGATTAACAAGAAATTTGGAAGGAGTTTTTCATCATGATTATCGAAATTGATAAATTAGTAAAACGCTATGGTGATTTTGTGGCATTGAACCATTTTGATCTGCAAGTTCAAGAAGGAGAAGTTTTAGGATTATTGGGACCAAACGGGAGCGGAAAATCCACCGCCATCAACTGTATGCTCTCTTTGTTAAATTATGACAAAGGGACCATTAAACTGTTTGGATCAATCATGACGCCGGAAAATTATGCCGTCAAGGCAATGATTGGCGTCGTTCCTCAAGATGTTGCCGTCTTTGAAGAACTTAGTGTGCAAGAAAATATCGATTACTTTTGCGGTTTATATGTTGCTGACAAACAGAAACGCCAAGCCTTGATCGAAGAAGTGATTCAATTAGTGGGATTGGAAAATTTTGTGACGTTTCACCCAGGCGAGCTCAGCGGTGGGTTGAAGCGACGATTGAATATCGCCTGCGGGATCGCTCATAAGCCGCGCTTGATCTTTTTAGATGAACCCACGGTAGCGGTCGATCCTCAAAGTCGGAACAAAATTTTAGAAAGTATCAAAGAACTGAATCGTCAAGGAGCGACGATTGTTTATACGACCCATTACATGGAAGAGGTGGAGATTCTTTGTGACCAGATCGTGATTATGGATCAAGGACAGGTGATTGCTAAAGGAACCAAAGAATCTCTAAAAGATATGGTACGGACAGCGGATCGTTTGACCATCGATATCCCCTTACTGCCTGAGCCTGTATTGACAACGATTCAGCAAACCATTGCTTCTGATGGGATCGCCTATAAAAACGGTCAGCTTGAAGTAACAACGACGGAGCTGAATACAGTTTTATTACCGATTCTGACGCTCTTACAAGCAGAGCATATCACTTATGGAAAAATTGCAACCAAAGAAGCCACCTTGAATGATGTCTTTTTAGAGATCACGGGCAAGGAATTGAGAGACTAAAGGAGGGAATCACAATGTTTTGGCATTTTTATAAATACCGCACAAAAGTGTTGCTGCGAAATAAATCCATGCTATTTTGGACGTTGGCGTTTCCTATCCTCTTAGGTCTAATGTTTATGGCTGCCTTCGGGGAGATCGATCAAGCGGGCAATCTAGAAACGATCACAACGGGGATCGTAAAGACTGGAGATCAATCAGCGCTTTCGGAAAATTTTTCCACCGTCCTTGAACAAGTAAAAATCAATGAAAAACCATTATTTGAACTCGAGGAATTACAAGAGGCAGAGGCAGCTGAGAAGCTGACTGCCGGTGATTTAGCTGGGTATTATCTGATTGATGATGAAACCATTTCTCTGCATGTGGGCCAAGCGGGCATGAGCCAGTCGTTGATGAAAAATGTAATGGATCAATTTTTACAACGCACAGCAATCATTGCTAGTAAAGCGGCAGAACTTGAGAGCCTTGATCTGGCACCAATTCTATCGGCTTTTGAGCAGGAAGCGACTTTTCAAGAAGTGAATGCTGATCGTGACATGAGTTTCAAAAGTTTCTATTTCTTTACGTTGATCGGGATGGCGATCCTCTACGGGACGATGTGGGGTGTCCGCAATGTCCAGGATCAGCAAGCCAATCAATCCGCGAATGGTATTCGGCTTTCCTTGATACCAAGGAAACGGACATTGGTTTCAAGTGCGAATTTAGCGGCAAGTTTTACGATTGTGTTAGTCGAAATCTATCTTATCTTAGCCGTCTTTCGTTTTGTCTATCAAGTAGACTTCGGCGAACGTTGGCAGTGGTTACTGCTGGTTGCCGCATTAGGATCATTGTGTGCGATTTTGCTAGGGACATTGATTGGGAATCTGACACCAAAAATGAATTTGGTGCAAAAGGACGGAATTTTGGTCTCCGTGACGATGGCAATGAGCTTTTTTGCCGGGATGATGGGCTCGGAACAAATCAAGTATTGGCTTGATCTGCATGTGCCACTGTTGGGGCAAGTGAATCTCGTCAATTTGATCAGTGAAAGCCTGTATCAATTGTACTACTATACAGATTTGACTAGCTTTTATACCAATCTTCTATGGCTGACTGGCTTTATCGTCCTATTTGCCATCGGGAATGCTTGGATCGAAAGAGGGGTGCGCTATGACGCTTTATAAAACGATTTGGACTTTGCTTAAAGCAAATAAGTCGAACTTACTGATTGGGGTATTGATCACTGTTGTTGTCACATTCTTTTATGCACAAAGCATCGATGTCGAAAACACCTCTTTGCAAGAGGCAAAAATTGCTTTGATCAGTGAGGAGGAGTCGCCTGTCGTGGATGGTCTCCGAGCCTATTTAAAAGAAAAGCAAACCTTGGTCACGTTGGATGGCACCTCGCAAAAACAAATTGATGATGCGCTTTATTTTAATCGTGTAAACATCGTCTTGCATGTGCCAGCAGATTTCACTCATCAAGTTGAGGCAGGCAAGATGCCGACGATCGAGATTCAAAGTCGACCCGATGCCTTTTCTAAAACAGTCGTCACTCAGCAAGTGAACACTTTTTTACAAACAGTCCTTTTGTTTCAGGAGGAAGGCAAAACCGTCGCAGCGGCAATAGAACAAGCGCAATCTGCACTGGCGGTCACAGGGGATGTGAAGCTGAGTGCAGAGTATGGGCAGCGAATGAAAAAACTGTTGACTGGCATGACCTTTAACTTATTGTCTTATGGGCTCTTTCTCTCGGTATTTAGCGGGTTTGGTGTGATCAACTTGGCATTCAATCGCAAAGAAATCAGCAAGCGAAACCAGAGTGCACCACTTCCGAAGCGTGTATTGCAGCGGAAAATCCTTCTAAGTTTGATCAGCTACTCGCTACTCTTGACCTTCGGCTTTCTACTACTGATGGTGCTATTAGTGATTCGCACGTCTTGGGATACAGCAGCCTGGTACCACATTTTGAATACGTTCTTGTTTTTATTGCCAGTTATCAGCTTTTCAGCTTGTGTCACTTCCCTGGTGAAAAACTCAGAAGCAATCGGTGGGATCAGCAATATCTTCATAACAGGAAGTTGTTTTGTCGGTGGTGTCTTTGTATCCGCGAATTTCCTGCCAGATATCGTCAATAAAATTGCAGCGTTTACGCCAACCTATTGGTTTGTACAAAACAATACATTGATCAGTGAAACCCTCACTTATAATCAAGCGTTCACAGAATCCTTTTGGTTCAATGGCTTCGTACTAGTCGCTTTTGCTGCCGTGTTTTCAATGCTCCAATTTATTTTGGGAAGAGAAGGAAGCCGTCGTTGGCAATACCACTCGGCGAAAAATTAATGATCGAACGGATAGAAAAACGATACAAATCAGCAGCGATTTGTATCGTTTTTTTATGGGCACCAGAATAATTGTGAAGCCGTGGTAAAGGTAATATCAAAGGGGCGTTGCCCCATTTCCTCGCCATCTTCTTGTCCATGTTGAGGAACGGTGGAGATGATTCTCAGCTTCGAAGTGGAAAGATGGTGAAAGTAACGTGAATTCATGTGTTTCTTTCGCATCAGTAAGCCGATCAGCCAAAAAATCTTAAAAAGCGACACACGTTCGACAAGAACGAAATCAAACTTTTTCTCTTTGACTGAAGCAGTTGGGGCAATCGCCACACCGCCGCCAAAGTAAGGATGATTGGTCGTGGTACATAAAAAAGCTTTTTTGTAACTGAACTGCTGCCCATTGCACTCAACTAAGATCGGGAAGCCTTTTTGGCGAAACAAAACCCGAATAATCGCAGCGATATAGGAAAAGGAGCCAAGATTAAACTTATTTAGATTGCTTTTTGCCACAGAGTGATTGGTGGTATAGACGATTGCCGCATCAAGACCAATTCCGACATTATTAAGAGCAATGCCATTTTCTTCTTGGATCTGCTCCTCATAACGGATAATGGTCAATTCTTGAGGCTTAGTAGTACCAGCAATTTTCCAAAATGCTTTTTCTGGTTCCCGCGGCAACTCGATACTCCGAGCAAAATCATTTCCTGAACCAGCAGGGATATAGGCAACGGGGATTTGTTGTTGTTCAAGTTGTAACTCTGATACTACTTGGTGCAACGTTCCATCACCGCCGATAACCACCAATAATGGATAAAGCATCTCGCCGTTTTCTAAATAGACCTCATCCCAAGGAATGAGGCGCTCTTTTAAGAGTTTTCGTGTAATCGTTCGTTCATCACCTGGAGACTTTGTTAAATAGACTTGATGGGGGAAACGATGTTTTTTTACGATTTTTTGCACACGTTCCACCGCTTTTTTTCCTCGTCCACTGCCTGAGACAGGGTTCACGAGGAAGTGATAATAATAGTTCATTTTATGAATAGCTCCATATCGTTTTTTCGTTCAATGCGATTAATTATAGCATGTTTCGACAGAAGGAGGGGGGACGATGCCTGAAAAAAAGAGCAAAAAAATAGATTCGACGATTGTGCTTTCTAGGTTCTCAAAGGTTCTTATGTCCACTTTGATCCTCAGGTAACGATGCCCATCGCCGAATCCTATTCAATTAGTAAGGAGTAACTCAAATTCCCACATCCTTTGTCTTTTATTCTAAGTTGACAACAATTCTTTTCTTGCAGAACCTGCTTCGTCTGCTTTACTGGGAATCCTTGCTCCTTACACTTACAGTATAGCAGGTTTTCCTGTTTTGGCAATCGCTTACAACGTTTGTTTTGTGCTTTTTAGAGAATTTTAAACTTTCTAAATGAAAGGTAAAGAAAAAAATAAACTTCCTCTTTTCGCACCAAATTCGGAAGCTGTCGTCCAAGTGTTCCCGAAGTGTGCAAACTGTGAGAAGGCAGGCATTTAGGTTGAAAATTTATTTGAATTTTAGTTCATATTAAAATAATTATAGAGTGTCTAATTATCTTTTTATTAATACTGCTTCCGTTTCACTTGTTAAAAAAATGCGATAGGAGTAAATTAAAGGTGTAAAAAACTTATTTTAGGAGGAATTAGGATGTGTACTGCGCTAACGTATGTAACGAAGGATCATTATTTTGGCAGAAATTTTGATTACGATATTTCTTATAAAGAAGTGGTGACCATTACTCCGAGAAATTATCAATTGAAATTTCGCAAAGTAAGTGAAATAGATCACCATTATGCGATGATCGGGATTGCTGCTGGAGTCGCTGAATACCCACTCTATTATGATGCGGTCAACGAAAAAGGCTTAGGTATCGCTGGTTTGAATTTTCCAGAAAATGCTGTATACAATGAGTTTCAAGAGGGGAAAGAAAATGTCACGCCTTTTGAATTCATCCCATGGATACTAGGACAATGCGCTACCGTGGAAGAGGCAAAAGCCCTGTTGGCGAAGGTTAATCTGGTAAAGATCAATTTTAGTGAAGAACTACCATTATCGCCATTGCATTGGATGATTGCTGATAAAAAGAGCGCCATCGTTGTTGAGAGTATGAGTGATGGTCTTCATATTCATGAAAATCCGGTCGGGGTCTTAACGAATAATCCGCCATTTAACTACCAGTTATTCAATTTGAATAACTACCGTGTGTTATCATCGAAAACACCAGAAACGCATTTTTCTGACAAGCTGGATTTTGATGAGTACAGTCGTGGAATGGGGGGCTTAGGTCTTCCAGGAGATCTTTCTTCGATGTCTCGTTTTGTCAAAGCGGCATTTACCCGATTGAATTCCGTTTCTGGAGAATCTGAATCCGAAAGCATTAGTCAGTTTTTCCATATTCTAGGTTCTGTCGAACAGCAAAAAGGACTATGTGATATTGGAAATGAAAACTATGAATACACGATTTATACTTCTTGCTGCAATACAGATAAAGGGATCTATTACTATCGTACGTATGAAAATAGTCAAATCGTTGCAGTCGATATGAATAAAGAAGATTTGGAAGGCAATGTACCGATCGCTTATCCATTAGTTGAAGACCAACAAGTATTTTTCAGTAACTGATCCATTTTTAAAACCCCATCTCAATGCCGTTTTGAGATGGGGTTCTTTTTCTGCTTTGTTTCAAACCGAATCGCTCTGACTCGGTGTTGCCTTCGTTTGTGCAGTGCGTTTATTGGGAAATGGGAAAAAGCGATTCACCAGTATGGCGATCGTCATGCCTATGAAGCTGTCAATAATCCGATTAAAGGCATACAAGTATGATTCAGTTTGAGGAATCATAAATAAAATCGTCAATAGTGTGGCACAGGCGCCAACTGTTCCCTCGGAGTAATCAAATTTGACCAATAAAGCGATCATCAACATGATCACTAAAGGGATCGCAATGATTTGTATAACGGACGAATGTCCGAAAAAGTTAAATATCGCAATACAAAACACGGAAGCGATTGCGCCAAAGCTGTTGCCGGCAATCCGATGTTTCCCGTATTTGACAGTGTTTTCATGGTCTTCTCGTAATGTGAAAACAGCTGTGATCGTCGATACAACATACGTTTCACGATTCAAAAGAAAACTAATCAAAATACATAGAAATACGCTAATGCCAGTTTTTACATTTCTTAAGCCAAAGGTCAATCCAAATAATTTCAATCATGCCATCCTCTCAAAACAATTTCAACGAAATAGATTATACCATATCGCAAGCACTCATATTTTAGATTTTCAGAAAAATGAACAACGATTCTTTCATCGTGCGTTGAGAGGTAAATTCTACCAGTAGTCGAAAAGCTAGTTTTATCCTATGCACTTATCAACTTTGAGTATTGAAAGGAATACAATAAGTAAACCTAACTTAAAATGAATTGATTTTCGCATTCCTCGTTTAAAGCTCCTTTCCATTTCCATGAGTGATCCTTCTTTTGATTTTTCAGTCCTGTTATCATTTATATAAGTTGTTTTGATAAAAAACTACTTATTGTTTATAAAAAGTTTGTTTTTTAGATATTATATTGAGATAATCAAAAATAAGGATGGGATAAAATGAAAAAAGTTTCTGTATTACTTGTTTTCTTACTTGGTTTTGTTGTTTTTCCAGTGACAGTTTTCGCTGCTTCTTCACCGAGCGTGAGCTATCAAACGAATGTCCAGTCTCAAGGGTGGCAATCATGGAAAACAAACGCTCAGACGTCAGGGACTACAGGAAAAGGGAAGCGACTTGAAGCAATCAAAATAAAAATTACAAACGAAAAATATAAAGGAAGTATTGAATATAAAACATCCATTCAGAAACAAGGATGAGAAAAATCTTTTAGAAAAAATGGTGCGCTATCTGGTACAAGCGGTAAGGGGCAACGTTTGGAAGCGATCCAAATCAAACTTACCGGTGAGATCGCTAAATATTATGATGTCTATTATCGAGTCAATGCACAACAATTTGGCTGGATGGGCTGGGCAAAAAACGGGCAGTCCTCAGGAACTTCTGGCTTTGGCTTTCAATTGGAAGCAATTCAGATTAAGCTGGTAAAAAAAGGTGGGAAAGCACCTGGAACGACGAATAATGGCTTTCGAGATGGACGAAAAAAATATGTAGATAAACGGGGCAAAGGGTTGATCAAAGGGTCAAAACAAAAGATTTATCACCTGCCGGGCAGTCAATACTATAAGAAAACGACCAGTCCGATTCGTATGTTCAAGACAGAGGTGGAAGCTTACAAAGCGGGCTTTCGACCAGCTAAATAGAGAAAGACTCAGTCAATGTGTACACAATCGGGCACTTGAAACTGGTTCGATCACTATAAACAATTCCTTCACCTCAGCGGGAAAGGAGTTTTTTATTCCATAGTATTTTTTGCTAGATATGAGGATTCACAAAGTAAGTTTACTGGCTGCCCGCTTTATAGGCTGATCCTTTTTTTAGCGAGGTTTCAGCACAAAGCTACCATCTTCATCGTTCATTCCTTCAATAAATGTAAAAATAATATTTTTACCATCTCTTTCAAGGAAGAAGTAGGACATCTCAGTTTCATATTCTGGATCTTGCATCACTAGCTGATTGTCTTCAAGGGTATAGTTGTAGGTATACTCGAATTCTTCCCAGACTACCCCATCAAAAGCTACTCCAAGCTCTTCCAGTTCATCATCTTCTTCTGATTGTAGCGAGCTATTATCGGTACCAATAGTAAGATTCGTTTCACTAAATGTGGCTGTCATCACTGCATACTCACCATCATCATCATCTATCTCAATAAGCCAGTCATTTTTTTGTAAGTCTTCTTTTGTGATATTTTCATTACCATTACCATTTCCACAACCAACAGCTATGACCATCAGAAGGAGAGTTATTAAGCTGATCGCTATTTTTTTCATTATTACAACTTTTCACCTTTTTATTTTTGTTTATTTGAGTATATTGTAACATATTTATTGCGTACCTCGTTAAAGTAAAAAAATATGATTATCCATCACGTGATTTGCGACATCGATTACAAGTGCTTCTCTCCCTTCTTTTTTTTAGTTTTGCTATCTGAAAGATCAGCATGACTAGCGGTACTTTTTTATTAGTAAGCGTAGGCTTTGCAAGAGTATTTCTCATTGAGTTTGCTTTCCAAAAGTATGCTTTTATTGGAAGCCGAAAAGAAAAGCTACCCCATGAGCCGTGACTAGCTTGTTTAAGTAGAATAAAGAAGCACTGAATGAATGGCAATCGGTGAGAAACTTGACTTAGAAAAAGCTTTTAAGGTGATTTAGAAAAGGATTTGGCTGGTTTAACATTGATATATGGCTATTAATGTGTATAATAAGTACTTGTGCGAAGCGCACCGCGGTTCATCAACCATCCCGCGTAATCAAAACTCGGAGAAAGTAGGGATCAAATGGAAAAATCAACAAATCTAACCAATCAACGTTTGCGTGTCGTCGCAGCCAATGGGATCATTATGGCACTTTATGTTGCTGTAACGGTTCTGGTCGCACCAGTCGCCTCAGGAGCGATTCAATTCAGAATATCTGAAGGGTTGAATCACTTAGTCGTTTTCAACAGAAAATTGATGTGGGGTGTCGTCGGTGGGGTCGTTGTGTATAACTTGTTCTTTGGAATGGGGATCTTGGATGTCGTATTCGGCGGTTTCGGAAGCTTTTTAGCCTTAGGAGCAACTGCCTTGGTACATAAGAAGATTCCAAATGTTTTCTTAAGACTCGCATTTAATACAATTGTTTTTTCATTAAGCATGTTCCTGATTGCGATTATGCTAAACATCACCTTAGCATTACCTTTCTGGCCAACCTTTGCAACAACGGCATTGAGTGAATTTATCGTGATGACGATCACTGCACCTGTGATGTATATCATCAATCGTGCCGTTCGTTTCGATAAGCGCGTTTAAAAAAAATCTTGTTTTTTGCTTTGATGGTTCTCAAAAAACAAGAAAAAAGATCATTCCTTTCTTTCTTAGGAATGATCTTTTATTTTATTCTGCTTTTAGGTCTTCGATCTCCACAACTTTGAAATTTTTTGCTTCCAGTTGAGAAACGATCTTGTCGCATAATTCTTTTGATGTGTTCGCTGGTAAAGTGATCATCGTACGACGGATAAATTCATCTTTACCGATATCCAGTGTGATACAGCTGGCAATACTGCTGTATTTTGCGATTATTTTTGCGATGACTGCTAAGTCGCCTTGTTGACCAGTTGATGCGATCGTCAACACATAGCTTCCTTGCTCAACACTCCATGACTGTGACAACATGTTCAACAAAGAACTGTGTGTCAAGATGCCATAAAATTGATTGTTTTCATCTAATACAGCAATATAAGGCAATTCTTTGATCGTGAAGAAAACGTTAAAGAAAGAAGAATTGACATAAATAAATTTGGTCGCATTTTTTAGTAGATAAGTGACTGGCAAAGTCATGTCGCCGCCGTTTGCTTTGTGGCGATAAATGTGCATTTTATAAATATTTCCTCTGAAAATCTTGCCTGATTCATCTAGGATAGGCACACAACGATAACCAGATTCTTCCAAAATTGCCAGCGCTTCTTCTAAAGTAGCTGTTTCTTTTACCGTTGTTAAATCGCGTTTTTTGTAAACCATTGTTTTTAATAACATAATTTTCCCTCCCAAATACCCATTTAACACCATTATCATACCACAAAATTAGAAGAAACTATATTTTTACGACAGAAAATCAAAAATTGACACATTCTTAAATAAATGGTATTTTTAGTGTTGGAAAACTTTATAAAAAGGGGGAGGACACTAAGATGGCAACAAAAAAAGCTGCTTTGGCTTGTTCTGTCTGCGGATCCCGCAACTATTCAAAATCAGTCAGTGAAGGTAAAAAAGGCGAACGCCTTGAAATCAACAAATTTTGCAAGTATTGTAATCAATATACGTTGCATCGTGAAACGAAGTAAGGAGGGAATCAAATGAAATTTTTGAAAAATGTTGTTGAAGAAATGAAAAACGTTTCTTGGCCATCGAAAAAGCAATTACGTAAAGATACCTTTGTGGTGATTCAAACAACCATTATTTTTGCATTGATGTTCTTTGTGATGGACACACTGATTCAAACAGTCTTCAATTGGATCCTAAAGTAAGACTTCTTACTGATAGCGCTAGTCATTTATCGCAAATCATGCTATAATCGCTTTGAGGAAAAACTTCGGTGCAGCTGAGGTTTTTTTATTTTACAAAAAGATGGGGAGTCCGAAAAAAATGGAATCTTTTGAAAAAAATTGGTATGTACTGCATACGTATTCTGGCTATGAAAACAAAGTAAAAGCGAACCTAGAGTCACGTGCACAAAGCATGGGTATGGGTGATTATATTTTCCGTGTCGTCGTTCCCGAAGAAGTAGAAACAGAAGAAAAAAACGGCAAAACCAAAGAAATCGTTCATAAAACATTTCCTGGCTATGTATTAGTTGAAATGGTCATGACGGATGAATCTTGGTACGTTGTACGTAATACTCCTGGGGTAACAGGTTTCGTTGGTTCCCATGGTGCAGGAAGCAAGCCAGCGCCTTTATTACAAGAAGAAATCAATTCAATTTTACGTTCGATCGGTATGAGCACTCGGACAGTTGAACTGGAAGTAGAAATTGGCGAAACCGTCAAAATCATCGAAGGTGCGTTTTCTGGTCTAGAAGGACAAGTAGCAGAAATCGATGAAGAAAAACAAAAACTAAAAGTGAACATCGATATGTTCGGTCGTGAAACGAGTACAGAACTTGATTTTGAGCAAGTAGATAAGATTTAACTACTGGATTCACTAGCAAGAATGACTCTTTTACGGTAAAATAACAGTAATGAGAATAAAGTGGACCAATTCGTTGGCCCACTTTTTTTCTCAAAATAAGTAAGCGCTTTATAAGAGGAAGGGGTCCTATGTCAAAACTAGTCACTTTTTTTAGAGTAAAGTTTCACAATGATTTTCATCCCCATGGTAAAGGGATGATCTCTGTACATAATGGATATAGCTTGTTATTTCTTTTCAATTTGCTGCTATTTTTCTTTGCTATGTTGTTTTTTGATCCAATGGTGGCAATCGAAGAGCTCAAGTTGATTTTGTTTTCGGAAAGTCATTTAGTCACCGATTATATTGCCATGACCTCGGTAGGGACGGCTTTGTTAAATAGCAGTCTGATGACCTTTGTAGCGATCTCGATTTGCTATCACTATCGGGTACCGATCACGGGCGGTGCAGTCTCTGCGATCTTCATGGTGACTGGCTATGGTTTTTTTGGAAAAAATCTCCTTAATTTTATCCCAATATTTTTAGGCGTTCGACTGTATTCGTATTTTATGAACGAACCATTGAAAAAATTTCTGTTGATCGCCCTCTATGGGTCATCGGTTTCCCCAATCGTCAGCTATTTTGCTTTCAATGATTCCTTACCACCATACTTTAGTCTAGTGATGGGGTATGGCATTGGGATCTTCACCGGTTTTTTGATGGTTCCTATGGCCTTATACTTTCAAGCGCTGTTTCAAAGCGTCAGTCTATACAGTGCGGGATTTACTTCAGGGATGCTATGTACACTGGTCGCTGCCATCTGCCGAATGTTTGGCTTGACGATCGAGCTAAGAACATTAGTATCTCAAGAGCAGCAACCTCGATTGATTTTTATGATGCTGGTTTTAGGAGGGGTATTCGTCGGCTATGGCTTGTTGATGGCGATCAAGAAAAAACGATTGAATATGCGAGCGATTTGGTCGCATAGTGGCAAAATCGAGCGAGATATTTTAAGGGATACTGGCGTTTATAATACGATGATCAATATGGGGTTAATGACATTCTTGTTAGTGGCTTACGTTGTCAGTATTGGAGCGGTTTTAAATGGACCAGTTATCGGTGCGATCTTTTGTGTCATCGGCTTTTCTGCTTGTGGCTCTCATGTGTTTAACTCGCTGCCTTTATTGGCAGGGGTGACGATCGCCAATCTATTGAGCGTATACACCATCAACGAGACGGTTACAGTCACGTCAGCGATTTTTGCGATGATGCTCTGTGCAGTAACGAATGCCTATGGCTGGAAAGGCGGCTTGGTGGTCGGTTTTGTCCACGCCTCAATGGTACTGAATATTGATTTCTTACATGGAGGTTTGAATCTGTATAACAATGGTTTTTCTGGCGGGCTCGTCGCCATGATGATCATTCCCTTATTGGATCTCAGCAAACAGCTCTGGCAAAAATCAGCCGATCAGGCACAAGCTACCCAGGAAGAAAAACCACAAATGGACTTGAAAGCACAAGAAAGCGAGCAGCCATTGGTCACGTTGGATCAAACAGAAGGGAAACCTAAATTTTCCGAGCCTGTGAAGGTATTAAAACCCGTTGCCCAAAAGAAACACTATAGGTTAGGCGAGTGGGAGTAGAAAAACCGCCAATGTCGTTTGTTACTTGTTTAACAAGTGTGGATTACTTGTCTTTTCGTCGCTGGAAATCATGGGAAAATGAAAACCAACCAAGAACAAGCAACGATTGGTTGTTCTTGGTTGGTTGTTATTCGTGTTCGTTTCTAAAAAAATCAACGATTGGCTTCTAAGATTTCTGCCTGCAAGCGTTGGGCAGTCGGTGTCATGGCTAGACCGCCTTCAGCCGTTTCCTTGAAAATGCTAGGCATTTGGCGACCGACTTGATACATCGCTAAGACCACTTCATCAGGTGGGATAACACTTTCGATTCCTGCCAGTGCCATGTCGGCAGAGATAAAGGCTTGGGAAGATCCCAGGGCATTGCGCTTCACGCATGGGACTTCGACTAAGCCCGCGACAGGGTCACAAATCAAGCCCATCATATTTTTGAGGGTGATCGCCACCGCTTGAGCCGCTTGGTGAGGGGTGCCACCTTTTGCACAAACCAAAGCTGCCGCTGCCATTGCGCTAGCAGAACCGATCTCCGCTTGACAACCGCCTTCGGCTCCAGAAATCGAGGCATTGTTGGCAATCACTAGACCAAAGGCGCCGGCTGTAAACAAAAAGTCGACTTGTTGCGCTCGAGTCAGTGCCAAACGTTCACGTACGGCCATCAAGACACCAGAAACAACACCCGCACTACCGGCGGTCGGTGTTGCACAGATCAAGCCCATTTTCGCATTGACTTCGTTGACTGCAATGGCATTTTGGACCGCTTGTAGAATGGTTTCTCCGCTTAAAAAATCACCGGCAGCAAGGTAGTCGTTCATGCGTGTCGCATCGCCGCCGGTCAATCCCGTCACCGATTTTACACCAGCGACACCTTCAGCGACTGATTGTTCCATAACAACTAAATTCTTTTCCATGATTGCAAGGATCTGTTCGCGACTACGGCCAGTATTTTCAGCTTCGATCGCAATCATCATCTCTGCAACGGAAGGATAATTTTTACTCTCTGTTACTAATTCTTCTATTGTATAGAACATGTGCCTTTTCTCCTTTAATCAAAATACGCAGCGCTGTAAACGTGTGGCAAAACTTTGATTTGTTGCGCCAGCTGATCATTGCGCTGATCGACTTCGATGATCATGATTGCTTTATCACCGACAGCTTCTCTTGTTACGGTCATCGTACCGATATTGATTTGAGCCTCTGATAGTAAATTGGTTACTTTTGCAATCATTCCTGGAACATCTTGATGAACGATCACATAAGTTGGCGTACCCAGCGTCAGAGAAATTTTGAAGCCGTTAAGCTCTGAAATTTGAATATTACCACCACCGATCGAGATACCAGTGACAGAAAGTTTGTGGCTACCTTTTGTCAAAATCATCTTGACCATATTTGGATGTTCCGCTTTTTCTTTTTTAGGAACGAATAGGACTTCGATCCCTTTCTCATAAGCGATTTTTAAAGAGTCTGCTAGGCGAGCATCATCTGGCTCCATGCCTAAAAGACCGCCAACTAACGCAATATCGGTTCCATGACCGCGATAGGTTTTGGCAAACGATTCATACAAAAGGATATCAACACTGTCTGGCTGTTCGCCAAAAATACTGCGAACGATTTTTCCGATCCGAGCCGCACCGGCTGTATGAGAACTGCTGGGACCCACCATGATGGGACCGATTATATCAAATACACTGCGGTATTTTAATTGTTCCATTTTTTTTCACCTCGATAGTAGTAAACGAATAGGGAAGAATTCCAGTAGTAGTGTAGCATAAAAAAATGAGAGAATGAAAAAAGCAGACCAAAAGCAAGGGATTTTTATTTATTTTTTTATCAAAGGAATGACGAAAAGCGATGGTGAGTATTTTTTCAAAAAAATCAGCTGAAAAACCTTGAATTATTCCTTAAAGATGCTATAATATTCCAGTGTGCTTTCGTCACACGTTTTTTGTGTGTGCACATGAATCACCAAAGTGGGAGGAGAAATTTGGATCTCCAATTAACCACATCACGGACTCAAGGAGGTATGTCTCGTGGCAAAAAAAGTAGAAAAAATCGTTAAATTGCAAATTCCTGCAGGTAAAGCAACACCAGCTCCACCGGTAGGTCCTGCGCTAGGTCAAGCGGGTATCAACATCATGGGATTCACTAAAGAATTCAATGCTCGTACAGCTGATCAAGCAGGTTTGATCATTCCAGTAGTGATCTCTGTATACGAAGACCGCTCATTTACTTTCGTTACAAAAACACCACCAGCAGCAGTATTGTTGAAAAAAGCAGCAAACGTTGAAAAAGGTTCAGGCGAACCAAACAAAACAAAAGTTGCAAAAGTTTCACGCGATCAAGTAAAAGAAATCGCTGAATTGAAAATGGAAGACCTAAACGCAGCTGACGTTGAAGCAGCAATGCGCATGGTTGAAGGAACTGCACGAAGCATGGGGATCACTGTAGAATAATTACAGCCCTAAGGAAGTAGCTTCTCAGTCGGCTTCATATTGAAAAATATGGGACACGTGGGAGGTTCTACCGTTATAACCACATCAAGGAGGAAACAAAATGGCTAAAAAAAGCAAAAAAATGCAAGAAGCATTGAAAAAAGTTGATGCTACAAAAGCTTATTCAGTTGAAGAAGCAGTAGCTTTGGCAAAAGAAACAAATATTGCAAAATTCGACGCAACGGTTGAAGTTGCTTACAAATTAAACGTAGACCCTAAAAAAGCGGATCAACAAATCCGTGGCGCGGTTGTATTACCAAACGGTACTGGTAAAACACAAACAGTTTTAGTTTTTGCTAAAGGCGATAAAGCCAAAGAAGCAGAAGCAGCTGGTGCTGATTTCGTTGGTGACGACGATATGGTTCAAAAAATCCAAGGTGGCTGGTTCGATTTTGACGTTGTTGTTGCAACGCCTGACATGATGGCTACTGTTGGTAAATTAGGTCGTGTGTTAGGCCCTAAAGGTTTGATGCCTAACCCTAAAACTGGTACAGTAACAATGGACGTAACAAAAGCAGTTAACGAAGTTAAAGCTGGTAAAGTAACTTACCGTGTTGACAAAGCTGGAAACATCCACGTACCAATCGGAAAAGTTTCATTTGAAGATGACAAATTAATCGAAAACTTCAAAACAATCCATGAAACATTGTTGAAAGCTAAACCTTCAGCAGCAAAAGGTCAATACATGAAAAATATCTCAGTTACAACAACATTTGGACCTGGGATCCATGTAGAACAAGCTTCTTTCTAATTTAATACAAAAATTTAAAACTTTTATTGACTTGACTGCCTTATCTATGGTAAGGTAGTCAAGGTTAAAAGTTTAACTGTACCGAAGACAGTAGGTGGCATTTGCCTTAATTTCCTACCGAGGACGTTTATTGAGAACCTTCAATAGTCCCTCTATGTCTACGGTGGCATAGAGTTTTTTATTGTCTTTTTTTAAGACATAGGAACCGTTCGTTTCGAAGAAACTCTTCCATCAAAATCAGGAGGTGAAATATAAATGAGTGAAGCAGCTATCGCTAAAAAATCCGCGATCGTTGATGAAGTGAGTGCAAAATTCTCTGCAGCCGCATCTGTAGTCGTTGTTGACTACCGTGGACTAACTGTTGATGAAGTAACTCGCTTACGTAAACAATTGCGTGATGCAAACGTTGAGATGAAAGTTATCAAAAACTCAATTCTTTCTCGTGCTGCTGAAAAAGCTGGTCTAGAAGGTTTAGGTGAAGTATTCACTGGTCCTACTGCCGTAGCATTCAGTAACGAAGACGTTGTTGCACCTGCAAAAATCATTAACGATTTCGCAAAAGACGCAAAAGCTTTAGAAATCAAAGGCGGTATCATCGAAGGCAAAGTTTCTTCATTGGAAGAAATTACTGCATTGGCGAAATTGCCAAACCGCGAAGGACTTCTTTCTATGTTGCTATCTGTGCTACAAGCACCTATCCGCAACGTGGCTTACGCTGTCAAAGCAGTGGCAGAAAAAGAAGAAGATGCAGCATAATTGCCGCATGATTTTTCAGTATTAAAAAACTAAACTACTTACTTAAATGGAGGAAAACAAAATGGCATTGAACATTGAAAACATTGTCGAAGAGCTAAAAGGCGCGACAATCTTAGAATTAAACGATTTAATTAAAGCTATCGAAGAAGAATTTGGCGTATCTGCTGCAGCTCCTGTAGCTGTAGCTGGTGGAGCTGGCGATGCTGGTGCTGCTGAAGAACAAACTGAATTCACTGTAGAATTGACTGCAGCTGGCGATCAAAAAGTTAAAGTTATCAAAGCAGTTCGTGAAGCAACTGGCTTAGGCTTGAAAGAAGCGAAAGCAGTCGTTGACGGAGCTCCTTCAGCAGTTAAAGAAGGCATCTCTAAAGACGAAGCTGAAGCATTGAAAGCAGCTTTAGAAGAAGTTGGCGCTTCAGTAACAGTTAAATAATTTTTCTTAGTGTCAAATCCTTTCGTATGAAGGGGTTTGGCGCTTTTTTTTTAGTAAATGAAATTCCTGCAAAAGGAATAAGCAGCGATCCCCGTTTCTTACTAGCGAGGATCACTGCTTATTTTTTTCGGAATTGTTGGAATAGGAACACAAAAATAAAAAAGAAAAATGCTTCCCACAATGTTGTGGTCCAGCTAAAGCTGCGGTTGATACCAAAAACGAGATTACCGATATTGGAAACCACCAAATACAATGCTGTTGCAAGCAAAGAATAGCCGAGTCGTTTACCCATCATTACGCCTCCTTTTGCTATGATTGTAACAAGTCGAAAGAGTTGTGGCAATCAATTCTCTCCTGATGGAAAGGAATTGTTAGGCGGAAAGAGAATAAAACGAACGATCACAGTGGACCGTTCGTTTTAAGATGGTCCATGGGTGTGACTATTTCAATGGGACATCAAAGATCCAACCCGTTGGAGCCGCAATATCCCCAAATTGAATGCCAGTCAATTGATCATACAATGCTTTGGTTTGTGGTCCAACTTCCGTTTCACTATAGAACACATGAAAATCCTCACCGTTTTGGATCCCGCCGATTGGGGAGATAACAGCAGCTGTTCCGCAGGCACCCGCTTCGACAAACCGATCCAGCTCATTGAGATAAACATCGCCTTCGACAGGGGTCAATCCTAATGAGTGTTGCGCTAGATGCAGCAATGAATATTTTGTGATACTTGGCAAAATAGAAGGAGATTTTGGTGTCACAAATTCATTGTCAGCCGTGATTCCGAAAAAGTTAGCAGAACCGACTTCTTCGATTTTGGTATGCGTTTCTGGATCCAGATAGATGCAGTCGGAAAATTTCCGCTGATGGGCTTCGTATCCAGGCAACAAACTCGCCGCATAATTTCCACCAACTTTGGCTGCGCCAGTACCATTTGGAGCCGCGCGATCATAGTCAGAAACAATGAAATTGGTCGGTGTCAATCCGCCCTTAAAGTAAGGACCGACAGGCATACAAAAAACCGTAAAAATATACTCTGGTGCTGGACTGACACCGATGTTTTCTCCCACCCCAATCAATAGAGGACGAATATACAAGGTGGCGCCGCTACCATAAGGTGGAACATATTCCTGATTTGCTTTTACTACTTGTTTTACCGCATCTAAGAAAAAGTCCTCAGGAACCTCTGGCATGCGCAGGCGATAGGCACTGCGATTCATCCGTTTGCTATTTTCGTCTGGACGGAACAAATTGATGCCGCCATCTTTTCTTCGGTAGGCTTTTAGTCCTTCAAAACATTGCTGTCCATAATGAAGAGCGGTTGATCCCTCGTGGATATGCAGATAATTATCCTCGGTAAGTTCGCCTTCATTCCAAGAACCGTCTTTCCATGTTGCCAAAAAACGCCATGGCGTCTTGATATAAGAAAACCCTAAATTTGACCAATCGATTGTCATTCGTTCACACCCTTTTTTAATTTTTCTAAGTATAGCACTTCAGAAAAGAAATGTCATTATTTTCTGAAAATTCTTCTGTAAGAAGAGTTGGTGACATTGACGTGTAAAGGATAGGGAAGTGCTATTTGCTTGTACGAGTTCCCCAGTTTGTTTTTCTACAAGTTCTGTGCTTCAATGAGAGTATAAAAAAACAAAAAAGGGGGAACGTTTGTGATTGAGGAAGTGTTGACGGACAGTCAGGGGATCGCTGCTGCGTATCGACGATTGAAACCAATCATGATCCATACACCACTTGCACCAAGTAATATTTTAGGCAAAGAAAAAGAGGGCACGATATTTTTGAAATTAGAAAATCTACAGCGTACAGGCTCCTTTAAAGCGCGGGGGGCGTATAACAAGCTCGCTTCATTGACTGATGCAGAAAAACTTCGCGGTGTCATCGCCTGTTCTGCAGGAAATCATGCGCAAGGTGTTGCTCTCGCCGGATCGTTACTGGGGATCAATGTCCGAATCTTTATGCCATTAACGGCTGCTAAAACAAAAATAGAGGCGACAAGAAGCTATGGCGCACAAGTCGTTTTAGCAGGAGAGACGTTTGATGAAACCAAACAACTGACAGTAGACGCCATGAAAGACAGTGGCGAAGTTTTTGTCTCTCCCTTTGATGATCGTGCAGTAATGGAGGGGCAAGGAACGATTGCGATCGAACTGTTGGAGGATCTTCCAGATGTTGATAATGTCATTATTCCCATCGGCGGTGGTGGGTTGATCGCTGGGATGGCTTTAGCCTTAAAAGAACTTCGTCCAGAAGTCAAAATCATCGGCGTTCAATCCTATGGCGTTTATGGTATGATCGCATCGATCTGGCAGCAAAAGCTGGTAGCCAATCGCCGCAGTAGAACGATCGCCGATGGCTGTGATGTTGCTTTAGCAGGGGAGCTGACCTATGATGTTTTAAAGACCCGTATCGATGAAACGGTCTTAGTTGAAGAATCCGACATCGAACAAGCGATCCATTACTTGGCTTTGAAGGAAAAAGTCATTGCAGAAGGTGCTGGTGCATTAAGTACAGCGGCGATTTTAAGCGGACAGATCGATCATTTACTTCGAGGAAAGAAAACTGTGGCATTAGTCTCCGGCGGCAATATTGATTTCTCTGTGTTTAAGGAAATGATTTGAATAAAAAGCATACTCAAGTAAAATCGATGAGGTTCATTTGAAATTATCAAAAGGATCTCTATATCTTTACCTGCGATAGGGTCAAAATCATTGTGACGATAGCTAAAGGATCTTGTCGATTCATGGTATGAAAAGCAGCAAAAAAAAAAGAGTTCCCGTTTGAAGGAACTCTTTTTTACATTCAAAACAACTATTTAACGATTAGAAACTACGTCCGCCGCCGCCGAAAGTACCGCCGCCAGAAGAGTGGGTCGTACTGCCACCGCCACCGCCAGAAAAACCGCCACCACCGCCGCCTCCGCCATTATTCGAAGGACGGGGGATGCGTCTGGTTGTGACAAAGGAGTTGACTAAGCGATCTTCTTTTTGGGTCAGATCAATACTTGATTTTTCTAGATAGTTAAATTTGTAGCCGCCCATTTTTAATTGGTAACGGGATTTAACAATGATGAAAAAGGCGATACTGATCACTGCTGCGATCGCTAAGCAAATAGCAATTTCTAGTGGCGTCATCACTTTGTAATAAGTAATTTTTCCAGTATCACGATCGATACGATAGTGATCGGCAGGAACACCTGCTTCCACAAAACCAGCTGCTTTTTGCAGATAGACCAATGCCGCTTGGTAATAATTTCCCTCTGCCATCTGGTCAAATACCGCATCAAGAAGGTTGTCTAGACGTGAATCGGTGAGGTAATCGATCATATTTCCAGAAGTCGAAACGTGAAATTTACGTTGCGACATATCGATCACCAAAGCGGATCCGTTGTTGTCGTTGCCGATCCGTCTTGAAAGATATCGATTAGTATACAACTCGATATCTCCCGTGTTGCTGTTCGTTGTTTGAATAAACACTTCGCCTTTGATTTTCGCATTCAGCGCTTCTGCTTCTTCATTCAACTTCTGGATTTCTTGTTCGGTAAAAAGTCCAGCGTGGTCTGCGACTGTCTCTTCGGCTGCAAAGGCGGGCAGGGTGGTTAAGAAAAAGCCAACCAGCAGAAGCAACAAATAAGATAGTTTTTTCATAGGAAATACGCTCCAATCAATGCGAGGATGGTCGTTGCCGCGAAAATTGCGCCACTGACGATTCCCAAGCGTTTGTAACTGATCGGTAAAACACCGCTGACTTTTCCTGTTTGCCCATTCATCGCATAATAAAAGGCACTCTTGTTTTCATCATCGGCTCGATAGGTCACTAGCCATACAGGAAGCAAAACGTAGTTGTTTTCTTCTTTTGTTAGATTGATGGATCGATTGTTGCGTTTAAAACTAGTATAGCCATTGACCGTACCTGCTAGCAGATTTTCAGCATAACCCGATAATTCGTTTTTGACTTCGTCGGAAAGATCAATGTATTCAATGTCTCTTTTTTCTGCTTGGAAGCCGGCTAAATACTGACTGCGAAACGCAACGGCTTTTTCCAGGGGAAACGGCTGAACACCAGTTACCATTTTTTGCTGAACGTTTTTTGACAACGCATGCTTGAGTAATTCGTTCACCTTGATTTTGCCTCGTCGCAAGACGTCGTATTGTTTATGCTCGGTATATTCAATGTCACCCACTCGCCAAATTCGCAAGGAGGTACCCATTCCTGAAAGGGAGCCGTTCATCTCGGCATCGACGACCCAATAAGGGAAGTATACGCCAGTCAATTTCTCTACTTGTGCTTGATCGAAGAAATCCCGTGGGACAAATTTTTTCTTTTGTGCCCATTCTAAGAACTTTTGTGTTGCTTCTTCTTTTTCAATCGCAAAGGGAAGGACTTTGTTTGGCAAAAATTCTCCCGAAAGCCGTCCAGATAAAACGACCGGGTTATGGCAAAAGTAGCAATAGGTTGCGGCCGTCGTTGCATCCGTCACGATTTCAGCACCGCAGCTGGGGCAGGTGAAAAGGTCCATCTGTCCCGCTTGTGCATTGGCTTGTTGCTGCACTTCTTCTTCCAGGCTCGGCTCCGTCACTGAGGCAGCCGTGACATCTACAGAAGAATCAGTGGCCATTTGCGCTTCTTTTTGCTTTTCTTCAAAGGCAGTGACTTCGTCTTCAGTAAAAATACTCAGACAAAATGGACAATGAAATTTTTGATCACCAGGATCAAAAGTTAAAGCGCCCCCGCAATTGGGGCACTTATGTGTGATAACATCCATCAGCAATCCTCCTCAATTAGTCTACTGGGACACCTTTGAAAGGTTTGCCGCAATTCGGACAGAATTTTGGAATGCCGTTGGCTAAATCGATCACTTCACCACAATCGCTGCATTTCATTTTCAGGCTTGGTCCATCGCTCGTTGGTTTTGGCGTGCCGCAATTGCTGCAGAATTTACCAGTATTGGAGGTGCCGCATTGTGGGCAGTCCCAATGATCTGCGTTGTTTTGTGCAGGTGCTTGTTGCTGCTGCATCTGCTGTTGGTTATTTTGTGACGCTTGGTTCAAATAACCGCCACCAGCGTTCATCCCCATGCCCATGCCAACAAACCCAGTCGTAGCGCCAGCGGCATTGCTACCGGCAGATTCCATACCACGAGCAACCGAACCTTGAACATAGCCTTCACGAATCGAAGGGTCGCCTAACATTGCCCCTTGGTTCCGCATGTTGATCAATTTTACGGAATCATCCGTATAAGAGATGCTTGCGACGGCAACCGAAACGATTTCCATTCCTCGGAGTTCTCGCCAGCTGTCATCAAGAACCGTTCCCATATATTTGCTTAATTCCATGCTCTTAGATGGAACGTAAGAAATTCGTTCGCCATCAGCGGACATTTTGTTGATCGCTGTTTGTAGGGCGGTCAAAAATTCAGCTAAGTACTGCTCGTTGATGTCGTTGATATCGACTTGACTTTTGTTTTTTGGGATCGCATTCGTATAGAACAAAATTGGATCGGTAATTCGTAAGGAATAGTTTCCGTGCGCCCGCAAGAAAAGTTCTGCGTTGTAAAAGTTGTCAAAATAATTCAAAGGCGAGGAAGTACCGAAGCGAATCCCTTTGATTTCTTGTAGATTGATATAAAAAACTTGTTGTTTTTGCGGTGTAACGCCACCAAACTTAAAGCGGTCAAACGTTTCAGAAATCGCATCTTTCAATGAACCGTTTAACATTGAAGGCGCTAATTCGTTTTTCACTGTATAGTAGCCTTCTTCGGCGGTATAATCGATGATTCGCCCGCCATCAACCAATAACATCATCATATTCGGATAGACATGGATCACTGAGCCATCAGTGATGACATCTTCCGTGCCTTTTCTGTTGGCACCGCGTTTGTCATTACGCCGCACTTTGACACCTTTTGTCATTACTGTCGAATCGCTCATATTGTCAGGCTCGATCACCTCTAGCCATTGATCTGCTAATCCGCCGCCAATTGCGCTTGTTGCCGCTTTGATAATACCCATTTTCAGTCCTCCTTTAAATTGTTTTCATCACAATAGATGAACATAGATTCATTATACCATAGGAGGTGAGATTTACGTTATCAGTCTAAAGTTGGAGAGGAGTTTTTCGCAAAATCCATCAATAAACGGTTCGTTCGCAGGTGGATTTGAATAAAAGAGACAAATGGTAGGTTGCGGATTAAATTTCCATTTCTTTTGAGATTCCCCCACGCAAACGGTGGTTTTTTTGGCTGATATTACGTATAATAGAAGGTAGCGAATTTTGAAATGAGTGTGGAAAACTATGGCTTATCAAGCATTATATCGTGTTTGGCGTTCTCAGCGTTTTGATGATGTTGTCGGACAAAAAGCAATTACCCAAACCTTAAAAAATGCAATCGATCAAAACCAGATCTCGCATGCCTATTTATTTACGGGTCCTCGAGGAACCGGGAAAACAAGTGCAGCGAAAATTTTTGCCAAAGCCATCAATTGTCCGAACCAGGTCAACGGTGAGCCTTGCAATGAGTGCGATATGTGTCGCTCAATCACAGCAGGGACGCAAGAAGACGTGATCGAAATCGATGCGGCAAGCAACAACGGTGTAGAAGAAATTCGCTTTATTCGTGATCGTGCGAACTATGCACCGACCCAAGCTGAATACAAAGTTTATATCATCGATGAAGTGCACATGCTGTCAACAGGCGCATTCAACGCTTTACTAAAAACATTGGAAGAACCACGGAAAAATGTTGTCTTTATTTTGGCAACAACAGAGCCCCATAAGATTCCAGCAACGATCATTTCCCGAACCCAACGCTTTGATTTCAAACGGATCAATACGCAAGATATCGTGGGTCATTTAGAAACGGTCCTTACTACTAGTGAGATCAATTACGAAGCAGAAGCTTTACAGATCATTGCGCGAGCCGCAGAAGGCGGTATGCGGGATGCCTTGAGTATCACCGACCAGGCGATCGCTTTTAGTGATGGAACCGTAACGACCCAAGATGCTCTTGAAGTGACGGGCAGCTTGTCCTATGAAATGATGGACCGTCTGATGCAGGCTTGCGGGGAAAAAGAAGTTGCCGATGCGTTAGCGACCTTGCGGGAGTTATTAGCCTCTGGTAAAGAAGCCCGACGTTTATTGGAAAACTTGTTGGTTTATTGTCGAGACTTGCTGATGTATCAACAAGCGCCGCAGCTGCTATCTGAAAAGTCGCTGCAGTTGACTGAAGCGTTTCAAACACTGGCAAAAAATACCCCGCCAGCAAAAATCTATCACTGGATCACGGTCTTAAACGATACGCAAAATGAAGTACGATTTACGAACAATCCTACGATCTATCTGGAAGTGGCTGTGGTCAAATTAGCCAATGATCCAGAAAGTGCTGCTGTTGCTAGCAATTCAGCTGATAATAGTCAAGAAGTGGCGCAGTTACGGCAAGCATTGCAAAAACTTCAGGGAGAGGTGCAACGACTGCAGGAGAATCGACCGGCAGGTGCCGTTGCGGAAACCACTGCGCCAGTGAAGAAAGCCAAGGCGACCACTACGTTCCGTTTACCAAAGGAACGCGTGTTCCAAGTACTGAAAAGTGCAACGAAGAAAGACTTGGCAAACGTTCGCAATGTTTGGGACGATCTTTTGATGTCTCTTTCCGTGACGCAAAGAGCTATGCTGCATTCCAGTGAAGCAAAAGCTGCCAGCGAATCGGGCGTCGTGATCGCTTTTGATTATGAGATTTTATGCCAGCGAGCAAGTAACGACCAAGAGTTCCAATTGATGATCCATAATCAATTGTCTCGGATGATCAAAGACTACGCCCCACAGGCTGTCTTTATCACAAAAGAAAGTTGGCCGGCACTACGGCAAGAGTTTTTGGCCGGCGGTCAAGCAGCGGCAGATTCGGAAATTGAAGTAGACCAAGAAGAGACCGAAGCCGCTCCTGTCGAACCAGAAAATGACGACTTAGTGACAAAAGCGCAAGAGTTATTTGGTGAATTAACCAGCATTGAAGAAAATTAATGAAAATGGAGTGATTGATAATGATGCGAGGCATGGGAAATATGCAAGGCATGATGAAACAAATGCAAAAAATGCAAAAAGAAATGATGAAAGAACAAGAAGCGCTGAACAGCAAACAATTTATCGGCGAATCGACAAATGGCTATGTCAAAGCGACCTTTACTGGCGATAAGACGTTACAAGACATTACTATCAATGAAGCGATCGTTGATGCTGACGATGTGGAAATGCTGCAAGATATGATCATTTTAGCTGTCAATGACGGATTGAAGAAAATTGAAAAAGAATCGGAACAAACGATGGGCAAATATACAAGAAACATTCCGGGTCTATAAAAGGAGAAATGACGGTGCAATATCCTGAACCGATCGCCCGATTGATCGACAGTTACATGAAACTGCCGGGAATCGGACAAAAAACCGCGACACGTTTGGCATTTTATACGATCGATATGAAAGAAGAAGTCGTCAATGAGTTTGCCAAATCGTTGCTTAGTGTCAAACGAGATTTGCACTTTTGCAGTATTTGCGGAAATATAACTGAAGAAGATCCTTGTGAGATCTGTAGTGATCCAACAAGAGACAAAGAAACGATTTTAGTGGTTGAAGAGCCTAAAGATGTCATGGCACTAGAAAAAGTCCGGGAGTATCATGGACTTTATCATGTGCTGCATGGCGTGTTATCCCCGATGGAAGGGACAGGTCCAGAAGATATCAACATTGCATCGCTGATACAGCGGCTGCATGATGATCAGGTCAAAGAAGTGATTATTGCGACCAATGCGACCACGGAAGGTGAAGCAACGGCGATGTATATGTCACGTTTGATCAAGCCTGCTGGTATTAAAGTCACGCGTTTGGCTCATGGCTTATCTGTGGGCAGCGATATTGAATACGCGGATGAAGTGACCTTGCTAAAAGCAGTAGAAGGTCGCCGAGAATTATAAAGATATTGGAGGCAATTAGGGTGAATGGATTGTTTATAACCATCGAAGGACCGGATGGTGCTGGAAAAACCAGTGTGATCGAAGAGTTGTATCCTCGGTTACAGCTTGAAGCAACAAGAAAAATCGTGAAAACAAGAGAACCTGGCGGAGTTAAAATCGCTGAAAAGATTCGTAAAATTATTTTAGATCCGCGAAATGAAGAAATGGATGAGCGGACGGAAGCCTTACTTTATGCAGCGGCCCGCCGCCAACACTTGATTGAGGTTGTCCTGCCGGCATTGAATGCTGGTCACATCGTGATCTGTGACCGCTTTGTTGACAGTTCGCTTGCCTATCAAGGAGCTGGACGCCGCATCGGGATTCCTGAGATCGCACGGATCAACGAGTTTGCGACGGAAGGAACGACGCCTGATTTTACCTTGTATCTAGATGTTGACTCTGATACTGGCTTGCGTCGCATCCAAGAAAACCGCGCACATCAATATGACCGCTTAGATTCGGAAGGATTGGAGTTTCACCAACGGGTTCGTCATGCGTATCTTAAGCTGGCGGAAGAAAATCCTGTACGCATTCATAAGATTGATGCTAGAATGGGGTTACAAGAAGTTGTTGAATCCAGCTATTCAGCAATCGTTGAATCGTATCCTGCTTACTTCAAGTCAATCTAGGGTAGGTTGGATAACACAAAGGAGATGGTCCCATGAAATTAATTATGGCAATCGTACAAGACAAAGACAGTAATCGTTTGGCAAATGAGTTTATTGATGCCAATATCCGTGCTACAAAATTGTCCTCAACGGGTGGGTTTTTAAAGGCTGGCAACAGTACGTTTATCATTGGTATTGAAGACGATCGGGTACAAGATGCATTAGAATTGATCAAAAAAACCTGTCAATCAAGAAAACAATATGTCTCGACACCGATGTCTTTAGACATTTCCTTAGACGGTCAAGTTCCTTATCCAGTCGAAGTCGAAGTCGGCGGAGCAACTGTGTTCGTGCTACCGGTTGACGGATTCCATCAATATTAAAAAAGGAGCTTTTCATGGAGGAGTTATTTCTACAAGAATATCAGCCTCTTGTTTTTGCCCAACTAAAAAAAAGTATCAAGCATGGGCGCATTGCTCATGCTTATCTTTTTGAAGGGGACAAGGGGACTGGCAAGCACGAATTAAGTCTGTGGCTCGCAAAACGCCTTTTTTGTACCAATGTGCAAGAAGAAGCCCCTTGCGGCATATGCAGCAATTGTCTGCGGATCGCCCAAGGAGAGCATCCTGACGTCATCCAAATCGAGCCGGATGGGCAGATGATCAAAGTCGATCAGATTCGGCAGCTGCAAGAGGAGTTCTCAAAGAGCGGCTTTGAAAGTCGTCTGAAAATCTTTATTTTGTCTCAAGCAGACAAAATGAACAACAGCGCTGCCAACAGCCTATTAAAGTTTTTAGAAGAACCGGTGGGAAACTTTTTGGCGATTTTAGAAACCGAGAGTTTAGGACGTATTTTGCCGACGATTCAGTCTCGCTGTCAGATCATTCATTTTTCGCCGCTGTCAAAAGAAAAACTACAGGAGAAGCTGCAAGAAGAAGGACTTTCCAAAGAGACGAGTCGACTTCTGAGCCACTTGACTAATAGTTATCATAAAGCAGTTGAAATCTCGCAGGATGAATGGTTTAATGAAACTAAGGATGCTGTTAAGCGTTGGGTGAATTACCTTTTGAAGAAAGACCCGCAAGCATTTATTTTTGTTCAGAAAAAATTATTGGGTCTAGCAAAAGAAAAAAATCAGCAATCAGAAATCTTTTTGCTCTTGTTATTTTACTTTCAAGAGGAACGAGATCGATTGTTGGCACAAGGTTTATGGGGAAAAGAGATCAATCGTGCCATTGAAGCCGCATTGCAAGCACAAAAAAAATTGCAAGCCAATGTGTCTTTCCAAGGAGTGGCAGAACAATTTTCCGTGAAAATCATCTATGGATAAAACGCAGCAGCCGGAAAAGGAGACCAGAGATGATCGAAGTTGTCGGAGTGCGTTATCATGACGTAGGCCAGATTTATTTTTACACACCAAAAAAACAGACCTATACCATAAATGAACAAGTCATCGTGGAATCACAAGATGCCAAATGTCTTGCCACGGTGGTTACCAAAAGCAGAAAAATGAATGAGAGCGATTTGCCTCAAGCAGTCAAACCGATCCTGCGTCGAGCGACGAAAAAAGATTTGGAGCAAGCTGCCGCCAATCAAAAAGCAGCAGACGAAGCGTTGAAAATTGGGAAAGAAAAAATCCGAGCACACCAGCTGCCAATGAAGCTGATTCGGGTGGCATATACCTTTGAGCGCACAAAACTGATTTTTTCGTTCACGGCAGAAAGCCGCGTTGATTTTCGTGAGTTGGTCAAAGACTTGGCAAGTGAATTTCATACACGGATCGAACTGCGCCAAATTGGTGTCAGGGATGAAGCAAAGGCGCTAGGCGGAGTTGGACCCTGCGGTCGCAAACTATGCTGTGCGACGTTTTTAGGCGATTTTATCCCAGTGTCCATCAAGATGGCTAAGGATCAAGGACTCTCCTTAAATCCTGCAAAAATTTCAGGGTTATGTGGTCGTTTGATGTGTTGTCTTAAGTACGAAAGTGAAGAGTATGAGCGTGCAAAAAAAGAATTGCCGGATCGCGGCAAGGAAGTTGAAACGCCAGATGGCAAAGGACGTGTGGTTGGGCTGGATCTGTTGAGCCGAGTGATCAAAGTCCGTTTGCATGATCGGCAAACACCAATCGAGTATGATTATGAAGAACTAGTGACAAAATAAGTAGGTGACCATAATGAGCATGGACAAACGATCAATATATGACGGATTGAATCAGTTAGAAGTGGAGTTGCAAAATTCCTTGAATAATCTAGCGGAAATGAAGCAGTCTTTGCAAGAAATCGTCGAAAAAAATACGACATTAGAATTGGAAAATCAACGCTTACGTGAACACATTCGTGAGTTGAACCAAGTGGCAGATGCACCCGCTGAATCGGTCAAACAAGAGCTTTCTAAATCACGGATGAATTTAGAAAAGATTTACGAAGAAGGATTTCATGTTTGTTATGACTTATACGGTTCTCGCAGAGAACATGACGAACCTTGTGCGTTTTGTCTAGAAGTGATCTATCGTGAAAGCGGCAAATAGCTGACAGACGAAGCGGTTCGTTAGAAAAAAGATCAGTTTCTGCTGGTCTTTTTTTCGAAAGGAGCAGTACATGCAAAAGCAGCAAAGTTATAAACATGACACTGGAAAACTGTATCTTGTTCCAACACCGATCGGTAACTTGGAAGATATGACGTTCCGATGTGTCAAAATTTTAAAAGAAGCGGACCTGATCGCAAGTGAAGATACTCGAAATACCCAGAAATTGTTAAATCATTTTGAGATTGCGACACCGCAAAAAAGCTTACATGAACACAATTATAAAGAACGGGTGCCACAGCTGATAGAACAGCTGCAAATGGGCAAGACTATTGCCCAATGCAGTGATGCTGGTATGCCCTCCATTAGTGATCCAGGTCATGAATTAGTCAAGGCGTGCTTGGTCGAAGGAATCGCAGTGATTGCGCTCCCAGGACCTACGGCTGGTTTGACCGCGCTGATCGCTTCTGGCTTATCACCGCAGCCGAATCTTTTTTATGGCTTTTTACCTCGTAAGAAAAAAGAACAAAAGCAAGCGTTAAGTGAATTGGCAAGCCAAGAAGCTACGATGATTTTTTATGAGTCACCGTATCGAATCGCAGCGACGATCGAAACGATGAAAGAGGTATTGGGAGAACGTCAAGCAGTTATCTGCCGTGAATTGACGAAAATCCACGAAGAATACTTGCGAGGGACCTTTTCAGAATTGATTGAATACCTCGACCAACAACCAATCAAAGGGGAATGCTGTCTATTAGTGGAAGGCGCTTCTGAAATTCCTGAAGTCGTTTATGAAGGAAGCTATGCTGAACAGGTGGCAGCCTTGATGAAAGAGGTAGACTTGTCCTCAAAAGAAGCCATCAAAGAAGTGGCTAAACGCAATCAAGTGAAGAAACAGCTTGTTTATCAAGCCTACCATCAATTAGAAACGTAATCATACCGAGAATTCTCTCGGTATTTTTTTGTCTTTTTTCGGACTTGTGTTAAATTATCTCACATCGACAGTTAGCTATTTTCAGAAAATTCAAGATTTTCTCAGAAAAATCTAGATTATTTGAAAATATGATGTTAGGATAGCTAACATAAAGAAAAGGGGGCGTCAAAAATGAACACAGGGAATATTGCATTTATTTTAATTTGTAGCGGCATGGTTTTTCTTATGACTCCAGCATTGGCATTTTTTTACGGAGGATTGGAACGTCGCAAAAACATCCTCAATACCATGATGATGGTGATTTGTACGATGGGCTTGGCGTCTGTGCTATGGGTCGCTTTAGGGTATACCTTATCTTTTAGCGGCACAGGCTCATTTATTGGGAATTTAGATAAAGTCTTTTTCAATCATGTCTCGATGACAGAAGGAGAAGGGATTCCTGAAGGGTTATTTGCGGCCTTTCAAATGATGTTTGCCTTGATCACAACGGCGATCATTACTGGATCTGTCGTGGGCAGAATGCGTTTCTCAGCTATTTTCCTATTTATCGGCTTCTGGCTAGTTCTCGTGTATTTTCCAATGGCACATATGGTATGGGGCGGCGGTTTCTTAGATGCGATCGGCTCGATCGATTTTGCAGGAGGCAATGTCGTTCATATCAGTTCGGGTATCAGTGGGTTAGTCTTAGCGATCGTTGTCGGTAAGCGGCGAGAATTTCATCAAACCGAATATCGTCCTCATAATATTCCCTTTGTTGTACTAGGTGCTGGCCTTTTATGGTTTGGCTGGTTTGGCTTTAATGCTGGCTCTGCGTTAGCAGCTGATGGTCTAGCGATCCACGCCCTAATGACCACGAATACGGCAGCAGCCAGTGCGATGCTTTCTTGGATGCTGATCGAAAAAATCGTGTTGGGCAAACCGACGATCGTTGGTGCGTGTACTGGAGCCGTCGTGGGCTTAGTTGCCATCACACCAGGTGCGGGATTTGTCTCGCTTTGGTCTTCCTTTATCATTGGCGCTTTAGTCAGTCCGTTTTGCTACTTCTTTATTTCTGTCATCAAACATCGTCTAGGATTAGATGATGCGCTGGATGCCTTTGGCTGCCATGGCGTAGGCGGGATCTTTGGCGGTTTGATGACGGGGATCTTTGCGGATCCAGCAGTGGGTGGACGGTCAGGGTTGCTCTATGGCGGCGTTGATCTTTTTCTCGCACAAGCCGAAAGTATCGTATTTACGATTCTATTCGCAGGTATCTTATCCTTCGTCATTATCACTTTGATCAAATGGGTAATGCCGATTCGCGTATCGCAACAAGAAGAAGCAGTGGGGATGGATCGGATCGAACATGACGAAACGGCCTATCCTACCTTTATGGGGTTAGACTCTTAAGAGTGGAGGAGCAGTCATGAAAAAAGTTGAAGCGATTATTCGCCAAGAAAAATTAGAAAAACTAAAGGCCGCTTTGGATCAGTCTGATTTGATCAGCGGCATGACAGTCAGTCAAGTGCTGGGCTGTGGCAATCAAAAAGGCCTCAAAGAGTTTATTCGTGGCCAAGAAGTGATCACAACTCTTTTACCAAAAGTAAATGTCCGTTTTGTTTTAGCAGATGAAAAAGTCGATGCGGTGATTGAGCTGATTGTATCGATCTGTCGGACAGATGAAGTCGGTGACGGCAAAATATTCGTCTACCCGTTGGAAGAAGCGATTCGGATTCGCACTAATGAACGAGGGGAAGCTGCCTTATAGTAGAACTTCTTGGACCACGAAGAGGGCCGCAAAAGCAGTGAATGTAGAAGGAAGGAACTGTGACATAAGTCCATAGAAGAAAACCGCAAGAAATGACGAGAAATCGTTCATTTCTTGCGGTTTTTTGGGTAAAATAAAAAGGAGCACCGGTTGCCGCCAATGCCCCATCATTTAATCCTGAAAGGACTAAACAAAATGTATACTAATTATAACATGAATCAACTCACTTTGGATCTATCTACTTCATTTTCTCCAAAAGAAAATCATGTCGCCGTTTTTATCCATGAACTGGTCGAAGCGCTTCAGATTAATGACCCCTATCTTTTTGGTCGACCAAGAGAATATGATTTAGGTGCCATGTTGAAGTTGGTTCTTTTTGCGTATACGCGAGAAACCTTTACAAGTCGCAAGATTGAACGCTTAGCTGAAGAAAACCTATATGCTCGCTGGTTGACGCAAGAACGGGTTCCAACTTATCGAACGATCGCCCGTTTTTGTGTATCTAATGATGTGCAGGAGTTGACCAATAAAGGCTTAGATCAGTTGACAGAGTATCTGCGTGCACGGAATCTGATTGATGATGCGTTGTTTATTGACGGTACAAAAATCTTGGCAGATGCGAATAAGTACAGCTTTGTCTGGAAGAAAAACACGATCCGATTCGATCAAATGAATCGCGAAAAACTGCTTACTATGATGACGGAACTAAGAGAAGCGTATGCCCTGAAACAGATTCCCGAAGGGACGACCTTGACAGTAGACATGATAGATGAACTGTTAACACGGATGGAACTACGTCTGGAAGAATTAGAAAAAGAAGTTGAGGCAACGAAACGTCTTTCGCCAAATCCAGCGAAACAACAACGGCGAACGTTGAAAAGCCAAGTACGCAAATTAAATACAAAACGAGAAAAACTTCTGGAACATCAAACGCAGTTTTCTACTTATGGGACAAGAAACAGTTATTCAAAAACTGATCATGATGCGACATTCATGCGCGTAAAAGAAGACCCTATGAAAAATGGCCAACTTAAGCCTGCGTATAACCTGCAGATCGCTACTTGTAATCAATTTGTACTCGGCTACGATGTCTTTCAAAACCCAACAGACACTAAGACGCTGAAACCATTACTGGAAAAGATGAAGATTGCACAAAAGTCCCCTCATTATTTGGTCGCCGATGCAGGCTATGGTTCAGAAAGCAATTACCGCTATATAGAAGATGAACTTCCCCAGCATACTGCACTGATTCCTTATGGAACGATGTTTAAAGAACAAAGCAAGAAATGGCAGACAGATGATCGGAAAGTAATGAATTGGGATTATGAGCCTAAGGAGGACTTTTACATCGACCCCAAAGGGGTACGATTCAATTTTCATGCTTACCGTCAACGAACAGATGCGGATGGCTTTGTCCGAGATTTTAAAGAATACCAAGCAGAAAAAACGGATGCGAACCAAGCGCTCATTCCTGAAGCCTTAACCCCAAAGGGGAATCGCAGAAAGATCACTGTAAATCCGTCTTGGGAATACCATAAAGAAAAACAAAAAGAGCGCTTATCAACGCCTGAAATTCAAAAAATATATGGTCGGAGAAAGATCGACGTGGAAACAGTCTTCGGATTTATGAAGGCTTGTTTGGGTTTCACTCGATACACGGTTCGGGGCTTAGAAAAAGTCAGAAAACAGACGGGTTTACTCATTACGGCAATCAATATGATGAAATTGACAAAAATAGGTACTTGAACTACCCAAAATGAATAAAAAAAACAAGGAGCACTCGAAAAATCACATGATTTTCGAGTGCTCCTTATATTTTGGAGAGCGTAACTAATTAACTTATGTCACGCCCCCTTTTGCGTGCTTCCCTCGATTCCTTGCTTGATAGGGAACCTCTGTTCGTTTATAATAAGAAGTGAGGTGAACAACGATGTCGGAACTGCAATTTCCCTTAAAAAATGATACGAGCCGCAAAATTATTCATATTGATATGGATGCTTTTTTTGCTTCGGTGGAAGAACGGGATGATCCAGAGCTTGCTAAGCATCCCCTCGTCATTGCCCGTCACCCAAGTGATACTGGCGGACGAGGAGTGGTCACGACCGCCAATTATCTGGCACGACAATATGGCATCCACTCGGCAATGAGTGCGCAAAAAGCCTATGAGCTTTGTCCGCAAGCGATTTTTAAACCGGGAAATCATCAAAAGTATCGTGAAGTGTCCCAGCAAGTCAGAGAAATTTTTCATCGGTACACCGACATCATCGAACCAGTTTCTATTGATGAAGCGTATCTAGATGTCACAGTCAACAAGATCAATTGTCCTTCAGCAATTAAGATCGCTCGTTTGATTCAACGAGACATCTGGCAAGAGACTCATCTGACCTGTTCGGCAGGAGTCAGTTACAACAAATTCTTGGCAAAACTGTCTTCGGATTATCATAAACCACGAGGATTGACGGTGGTGATGCCAGATGAGGCAGTGGCATTTTTGCAACAATTACCCATTGATAAATTTCACGGGATCGGGAAGAAAACTGTTCCGCGGATGCATGAGTTAGGTATTTTTACAGGAGCTGATCTGTATGGCTGGAGTGAGATGGCGCTGATTCGTGAATTTGGCAAAATGGGGTATTCCTTGTATCGGAAAGTTAGAGGGATCCATGATTCCCCAGTTAGTGTGACGAGAGAACGGAAATCAGTTGGAAAAGAGCATACATACGGCAATCCATTAACCAGTGAAGAACAAGTATTGAGCCAGTTACGGGCTATCGCAGAAGAAGTCGAAAGATCACTGAAGCGCACACAAAAACATGGCAAGACGGTCGTGTTGAAAGTTCGTTACAGTGATTACTCTACGATCACCAAGCGAGTGACCTTGCCAACCTATGTTCATAAAAAAGAACAGCTATTTTCCGAAGCAAGTCTGATTTGGGAAGAAATTTTAGGTCTGGAAAAAGGCATCCGTCTTTTGGGGATCACCGTCACAAATCTTGATCCACTGACCTATGAAAATATCGTACTGCCCTTATGGCAACTATCTGACGAGCAGTAGGCTGAAGAGGAGGAGCAAAATGACACTCTATCAAGTATATGACACGATGACAGGATTGGCTAATCAGGAGCGAAGTGAAAAAATGGCCGCCTACATGCGGCATCAGTTTGATTTTTTAGGCATTCCTACGCCGTTGCGCCGCCAGCAGGAGAAAGCGACCTTCAAAGCAGCAAAACAAACGAAAACGGTTGATTGGGACTTTATCGATCATTGTTGGCAAAGCAGCTATCGGGAACACCAATACCTTGCGATTGATTATTTAGTGGTGATGGAGCCGTTTCTAGCAGCCATCGATCTGGCAAAAATTGAACAGCTAGTCATAACAAAAGCTTGGTGGGATAGCGTGGACGCCCTAAGTGAGGTTGTCAGAAAACTAGTTCGCCGACTGCCAGCGTTAAAAGCTGAAATGCTTCGCTGGAGTCTTGAGGAAAATCTTTGGCTGCGGCGAGTGGCAATACTCCATCAACTGCTGCAAAAAGAACAGATGGATCGACCACTGCTTGAAGAGGTCCTCGTCAATAATTTGGGGAGTTCTGAATTCTTTATCAACAAAGCCATTGGCTGGAGCTTACGAGATTATGGCAAGACGAATCCTCAGTGGGTCCAAGACTTTCTGCTTCGCTATCAAACAAGTCTGGCGCCTTTGACGATTCGTGAAGCAAGTAAGTACCTGTAAAAAGCTTGGTCACTGAGTTGATATAACATAAAAAAACACCGTGCATCATCTTTGAAGGAAGAGGAGGTGACCGCCAAAAGTTCGATTTTTTGGTCTAACTTTTGGGGTCACCTCAAGATGCACGGTGTTTTTAGTTTTTAAATTTGTTTTTTGATTTGTTCGTAGCTTGCTTCAGCATCTTTGCACTTTGCCCAGATAACCGCTTTTCCTTGTTCCCGAGATGCAGCAAGATCAATGATTCGTTGATTGCTGCTGCCGCGAAACTGCAAGTTTAAATTTCGTTTGCTCAGTTCAAAACGACCGTCGACTAAAATATCGATTTTGGATAAAAGTTCCAATTTATCGGGTGTTTCCAAAAGCAATTCTTCATAGGTGTAGCCTGACCAGCTCCAAATATCTTTGCTGTGCCCAAATTCAGCACGAACCCGATCAACGACTTTCAGACAGACTGTTGTGTTCAAGAAAGGTTCGCCGCCTAGGAGGGTCAGCCCTTGGACATAATCATGCCGCAGATCTTCGATGATTCGATCCTCTAGTTCTTGCGTAAAAGGTGTACCATAGCGAAAGTTTTGGACCGCTTTGTTAAAACATCCTTCACAAGCAAAGAGACAGCCGCTCACGTATAAACTATTTCGAATGCCTTCACCATCAACAAAGTTGAAGGCTTTGTAATCAGCAATATAATTTTGGCTATATTCTTTGGCTTGCCATTCTTTAGGTTTCGGATTTCTCATAAGAAAACTTCTTTCTATCATGAATTACAGGGATTGGTCTTCAAGAAAAGGAGTGTAGAAGAATTCTAGCACTCCTTTTTCGTTTATTCTTGCAAATGTTTGACCCGGGCAGAAATTTCTTTGTGCCGTCCATTGACCATTGGACGAGCTTGAGGATTTCCAAGATACCCACAGGTTCTTTTGACGACGTCACAACTTTTTGGGTCATGATTGCCGCATTGCGGGCATTCGAAGCCCCGTTCGGTTGGATTGAAATCTCCTTCATACCCACACTCATAACAGTGATCGATAGGGGTATTTGTTCCAAGATAGGCGACCCGATCATAAGCGTAATCCCAAACCGCTTCTAACGCTTTTGGATTTTGCTGCAAGACTGGGTATTCACAGTAATGAATAAACCCGCCAGAACAGTATTTTGGATATTCTTTTTCAAAATCAAGTTTTTCAAATGGTGTCGGATTTTTCCGCACATCATAGTGGAAGCTGTTGGTGTAGTATTCTTTGTCGGTAATGTTTTCAACTTCACCGAATTTTTCGGTATCTAAGCGGCAGAAACGATCAGTCAGGCTTTCACTAGGCGTCGAGTATACGCTGAAATGATAGCCGTATTCATCGCCCCAAGCATCTGCATGAGCTTTCAATTCTTTCACGATCGCTAGGGTAAAGGCTTTTGCTTCTGGATCTTGTTCCCATGTTCCACCATAAAAAGCCGAAGCAGCTTCATACAAACCGATATATCCAAGAGAAACAGTAGCACGTTTGTTTTTGAATAGTTCATTCACATTGTCTTTGCGATCCAAGCGTTCACCGAAAGCCCCATACATATAAAGGATCGGCGCATTCGCAGGGCTGGCTTCTTTACAGCGCTCCACCCGATAGACAAGAGCATCCTTGACGATTTGCAGACGATCTTCCAGCAGCGTCCAGAATTTTTCTTGATCACCATTTGCTTCTAAGGCGATCCGAGGAATATTCAATGTTACGACGCCTAGATTCATCCGACCGACATTGACTTCTTCGCCACGTTCGTTTTTCCAGCCTTGCAAGAAAGAACGACAGCCCATCGGCACTTTAAAGCTGCCGGTCAATTCAACCAATTTATCATAATTCAAAATATCAGGATACATCCGTTTGGTGGCACACTCTAAAGCCAGTTCTTTAATATCATAGTTCGGATCGGTAGGGGCCAAGTTGACGCCACGGCGAATACTAAAGATCAATTTTGGAAAAATAGCGGTACGCTTCTCACTGCCTAACCCGTTGATGCGAATTTGGAGAATCGCTCGTTGGATCTCCCGTTCGAACCAGTTGGTTCCTAAACCAAACCCAAGGGAAGTAAACGGCGTTTGTCCGTTTGAGGTGAATAACGTATTGATTTCGTATTCTAGACTTTGCATTGCATCGTAGATATCTTTGCGCGTTTTGCTCTTCGCATAAGCTTCCCGACGTTCAGGCGACTCGATCCATTCTTCGGCATCTTTTAGATGCTTTTGATAATTCAACTCAGCAAAAGGAGCCAATAATTCATCTGTTCGATCAGCAGAACAGCCGCCATATTGACTCGATGCTACGTTTGCAATGATTTGTGAGATTTGAGCGGTTGCCGTTTGGATCGATTTTGGCGATTCCACTTCGGCGTTCCCAATTTTAAACCCATTATTCAGCATGCCTTTAAAATCGATCAAGCAACAGTTGGTCATTGGGGTGTAAGGATGATAATCCAAGTCATGGTAATGAATGTCGCCTTTTTGGTGAGCATTTGCCACGTGAGGAGGGAGCATTTTCAAACCGATCGATTTTCCTACGATCCCAGCGGTCAAATCACGTTGTGTATTGAACACATTGCTATCTTTATTGGCATTTTCATTGACGACCGATTGATCTTTATTCATCAATTTGTTGATCGTAAAGTTGATGTCTGTGGCTTTGCTGCGCTCGAAATCACGATGGGTCCGATAGTTGATATATTCTTCAGCCAAGGCATACTCGTTTTTTGCTAACAAGATATGCTCGACGATATTTTGGATCTCATAGATTTTTACATTTGTACGAAAACGTTCCGCGATCTCGTGATCGACACTGTCAACGATCTCGGTGATTTTTTCGTGGTCGATGGGAGAAAGCTCGCCGTTGATTTTTCTTAGGGCTTTCACTAACGCATCGTAAATTTTTTGATCATCAAAATCGACAAGCCGTCCATCACGTTTTACGATTTTTAACTGACGCAAAGCGGACTGTCTTTCCAACCCTTGCTCAGGATTTCTCTTAATGTTCATCATTTCTACCACTCCTTATCTTCCTCAATATAATAAAACAAATTGCAGAAATGAGCAACTATATATAGTGGTGAATGAGGGTTGGTAAATTGGATATACACAATATATGGTGTATATTCATTGGGGTGTTTTCTGAGAAAACTGATAAGATTAAGGATTTGGTTGTTCCATGTTTCACATAATGAATAAAAAACTTTTTTAAATTTATTTTTTCTCTGTTTTGAAGCAGAAGTATTCAATGAAAAAGTATGCTACCATAAGGAGAGAATTTTATTAAAGGAGGGTTCTATGTGAAAAATATGATTGATGTGAAGCATCTGACCAAAAGTTACGGCACTCGTTTCAATCAAACCAAAGTATTAGATAACCTTTCTTTTGCAGTGGATCAAGGAGAATTTGTCGGGGTCATGGGGCCCAGCGGCGCTGGGAAAACGACCTTGATGAATCTGTTGTCTTCAATCATGCGACCTAGCTTAGGCTCGATCTATATCGATGGCAAAGACATTACCCGAATGTCGGAAAAAGCCCTCAGTGATTTTCGTCGTCAGCAGATCGGTTTTATCTTTCAAGACTTTAATCTTTTAGAGACGTTGACTGCCAGAGACAATATCTTGCTTCCCCTTGCCATTGATCGTTTGCCCGTGAGTGAAACCCAAGAGCGCATTGAACAAACGGCCAATTTGTTAGGAATCGAGCACTTGTTAGATCGCTACCCAGAAGAATTGTCTGTAGGGCAAAAACAGCGGGTCGCTGCTGCTCGAGCAATCATTAGTCGTCCGGCGGTCCTTTTTGCTGATGAACCCACTGGCGCCCTTGATTCAAAAGCGGCGACAGAATTGTTACGGTATTTAGCACAAATCAATCAACAAGAGAAAACAACGATCTTGATGGTCACCCATGATCCTTTCACCGCCAGCTACTGCAACCGAATTTTATTCATCCGAGACGGTGTCTTCTTTGCAGAAGTCGTCAAAAAAGGCGGGCGTCAGGAATTTTTTGAAAAAATCATCGATATGCAGGCAACGATTGGAGGCGGTCCGCGCCATGTTGTTTAAAATCGGCTGGCGGAGTTTTTTACGGCAGTTTCGCAACTATATGGTGTACTTTATTTGTATGATGACCGCCGTGATGATTTTCTATTCCTTTAACGCCTTGATGAATGATCGTCTGCTGAATCAACGGGTCCAGCAAGATATCCGCATTGAAGGGGTTTTAGGATTCGGCAGCAGTGTGGTTGCCTTTGTCGTCTTGTTTTTTATGCTGAGTGCCAATCATTTTTTTCTTAGTCAGCGACAAAAAGAAATCAGTGTTTACCAGCTTTTGGGGCTGCGGCAAGGTCGTCTGGCTTGGCTGTTGCTGCGAGAAACGTTTCTATTGAATTTTTTCTCTTTAGTGACCGGCATCTTTATGGGGATTATTTTTTCGAAATTTTTTTCTATGATTTTGATTCGAGCGATGGGCTTGAATTTAACGAGTCATTTCTTTAATTCGCCCCAATCGATTTTTTCAACGGTTTTTGTCTTTATCGCGGCGATGATTATTTTGAGTATTCAAGTGATCCTTTTTGTATGGCGTACCCCAATGAGTGAGCTGATCAAGACTGAATACCGCTTACCGATCAAGAAAATGAAAATGACCCCGTTTCGTTCATTAATGGGGGTTCTAGGTCTGATTCTACTGGGGGTAGGCTACTATTTGTCTTTGACCCTGCGGGAAACTTGGACCAACTATATCACGTACACACAAGATTTTTCAGCAATTTTATGGATTCCTTTATTGATTCTGTTTTGTTGTGTGACGGCAACCTATCTTTTTTTTGATTGCTCCTTGCCAGCATTGTTATATTTTTTGAGTAAGCCGAAAAAACGTCTTATCAAAGGGGCGAAACTGATTGCTTACAATAACGTGCGGGCTTACTTGCAAAGAACGTGGAAAAGCTATGCGCTTTTGACGATCATCACAGCGATCGCAATCTCCCTGATCGGGGGAACGATGGGGGTCATCTCATTAAACTATCAAGCAACGAACCGCATTTATCCAACGTCCTTTCAAGTGTCAGAAGAGCAGGCAGATACCTTGCGGGACCTTTTAGAAAAAGCCGATACACCGATTATTGCCGAACAATCGATTCCCTATAAAATGACCAATATGACGGTTCAAACCCGTTACCTTGGAGAGTTGCAAGACGAAAATATTGAAAATATCATGGTGAATCTGGTCGCTTTTTCTGATTATCAGCGTCTGCGAAAACTGGTTCCCGATGCCCCGGAGATTCAACTGAGTACCGATAAACAAGCGGTGCTTTTTGACAGTCAATACGATGTGACTCGTTCGTTCATCACCTATCGCGATGAGGTCAAAATCGGCAGTCAACATACGTTCAAACTCATTCAAGCAGAACAGGATTATTTTGGGGATTCTGCCTTGCGCTATTCCTTGCCGAATGTCCTTGTCATCCAAGATGATGCGTACCAGCAAGTTGAGGGCTTCACCTATAGCGTTGCTTATTTACAAACAGACAAGGTGCAAACGGAGAGCTTGACTCAGCTGCTAGATGAAGACCTACCGATTGAGTGGACGCATCCTTTGACCTATGAGTTTAGCGATGACCAAAAAAGCGTGCTTTTTTATCCAGAGACTGCCCGAGATTCCACCAGTGAGAATAACCAGATGACCGCATATCGACTGACCTTAGCGAATCGTTTTACAACGATGCGCGGCGTGCGGCGGCAAGCAGGAATCGTTTTGTTTGTGTCATTATTTGTAGGTGTGATCGTTTTGATCACGACATCCAGCAGTTTGATCGTTCGGCAATTTTCAAATACCGAGCGGGAGAAACACAATTACCGATTATTGACCAAACTAGGTTACACCCGAAAAGAAGTACGCAAACTCGTTTACTGGCAAAACATCTGGATTTTTATGCCAGGTACGCTACTGGCGATCTTGCATGCCGTCTTTGCCATCAATACCTTCACCCAAATCATCGACAGTCCTGGGTATTGGGTCGCTCATTTGTTTGCGGCAGTTGCAGCAGTCGTCTATCTATTTGCCTATTTGATTACCGTCAAGCTGTGTCTGCGAATAATTGAAACTTGATTGAATTCTTGATAAAACGATCCTTAGAATTGAAGCGAACCTTACAAGTTAGACCAAAAAATCTAATCTTGAGGATCACTACAAAACGAGGATCGTTTTTTCATTTAACCAATCTTTTTGTATTTCCCTCTGGCACCAGATTAAGAGAATGGTATAATCATAATCAATGAGACAAAGGAGGAAGCAAGATGGAGAAAAAAGAAGAACAGCTTTTAATAGACCTAACGACTGCACGTGGGGTTCCTGGGAATGAGGAGGAAGTGCGTGAAGTCTTTAAAGAATATGCCAAAGACTTTGCTGAAGATATCTTTTTTGATGGTTTAGGAAGTGTCATTGCCAAACATGTTGGTGATGGCGGTGGACCGAAAATTTTTATATCGGGACATATGGATGAAGTCGGCTTTATGGTAACTAAAATCACAGAAAAAGGCTTTATTGAATTCCAGACCCTTGGTGGTTGGTGGGGGCAAGTGATGCTGGCACAGCAAGTCGAGATCAAAACCAATGAAGGCAAATTGATCCACGGTGTCGTCGGTTCAAAACCACCCCATGTTTTGAGTCCAGAGACTCGAAATAAACCGTATGATATCAAAGATATGTTCATTGATATCGGCGCTTCAAGTGAAGAAGAAGCCAAAGGCTGGGGGATCCGTCCGGGAGATATGATCACCCCTTATATCCAATACAAACGGATGAACGACAGCAAATTTTTATTAGCCAAAGCATGGGACAATCGCATCGGTACGGCGGTATCACTGCGGGTATTAGAAACCTTGGCAGCAGAAGGACATCCCAACTGCTTGTTTGCTGGCAGTGACGTGATGGAAGAAGTTGGCCTAAGAGGGGCGCGAACAAGCACTCACTTAGTGAATCCCGATATCGCGATCGCACTAGATACTGGTACCGCTGGGGACACACCTGGAATGACACCAAAAGAAGCGGATTCTGTGTTAGGCAAAGGCCCACAAGTCCTGATTTTCGATGCTTCCATGATTCCTCACAAGAAATTATTGAATTTTGTGATCGATGTCGCAGAAGAGATGGAAATTCCTTTCCAATATACCGTAATCACTGGTGGAGGAACCGATGCTGGACAAATGCATTTGACTCGTGATGGGGTCCCTTCGATCGCTATTACCGTGCCAGTTCGTTACCTGCATTCTCATACTTCTGTCATTCATGAGGATGATTACTTCAATACAGTCAAGCTTGTAACGGAAGTGGTTCGCCGCTTAGACGATAAGACCGTTAAAGCATTGCGTAGCTATTAAGGTGAGTCTATGAGATCAAATACAATGATTCGAGAGACAGCTAAAAACTCCTTGCGCGGATTCTGGGGAACGTTCGTCTTAAGTATTTTAGCGACGGTTGCTGTACAAGCGGTCGTCAATTCACTGTTCAGTAGTTTAGGCTCTTCCGTAGGGACAACCAACGCAGGAAATTGGCTTGATTTTATTTTGGACAATTTTGTCTTCTTTGCGTTTTCAGTAGCATTGAGTATCATGGCACTCTATCTGGTTCGTGGCAGAGGAATCAAGGTGGCGGATATTTTTCTCGTATTTGATAAACGATTCTATGTGCCGTTTTTGCTATTAAATTTGGTGAGTACCTTCTTAAACTATCTTTTAAGCTTTGCGATTTTCTTGCCGCAATTTGTCTTATCAGGCCTTAATCAATATTTGGACTTGGTATTCAATTTTAATCGGGGAATCTCTATTGATTTGGCGATGTTTAATGGCTCCCTAGCTTTTGTACTCGGGACTTTTCTCGCCATCATTTTGTTCTTCTTTTTGTCACAAGTCGTTACTGGTGTGATCCAATTAGCGATCTATCTGCGCTATGATCAACCGGAATTAGGGGTTCTTCAGTCAATTAAAGTGGCCTTTGCGCTCTTGCGTCCACATCTGGGTCAATACATTTGGCTACAGTTATCATTGATTGGTTGGTTTATTCTCGGCTTTTTGGCACTGATGATCGGTATGCTATGGGCAAACGCCTACGCTTATGCAGTTAATGCAGTATTTTATGAGGAATTGATCAATGAACAACGAGCGCTGATCAGATAAACAAAAAAGACGATGGCCCATTGGTCTGGCTCCCTGCAGATAGAGTAAAAAACTCATTCATAGGGTTCTACCAATAGACGTCGTTTTTTTCTCGTTTTCTCGCTCTTTTTTTGCAAAAAAATGGTCGGATTTTAGTCAAATCAGCTGAGATGTGATAGCATAAAAGAAGTAGAAAACCAGCTTGAGCCAAAGAGGAGGAAACACAAGTGAAAATAACTGTCTTAGGTTGTTTAGGTGCCTATCCGTATAATGGTGAAGGGACTACTGGCTATTTAGTTGAGTCGGAAGGCTTTCATTTGCTGCTTGATGCGGGAAGCACCACCTTGGTCCAACTAGAAAAAATCCTTGATCCCTTAGACTTAGATGCAGTGATTCTGACGCATTACCATCACGATCATATTGCGGATCTAGGCGTATTGCAATACTATTGGCAATTATATCCAGGAAACGAAGAACGCCAGGTTTTGCCGATCTACGGACATGGGGAGGACACTGTTCATTTTGAAAGCCTGACGATGCCTGGAGTGACACAAGGAATTGATTACCTCCAAACGGAGTCATTGGAATTGGGCCCGTTTACCATTACCTTTATGAAAACGATCCATCCAGTCACTTGCTATGCCATGCGATTTGTTGAGAAAAGCACAGGCAAGGTTTTTGTTTTTACAGGCGATTCTGGCTACTTAGAATCTTTTGTTCCGTTTGCACAAGGAGCTGACCTGTTTTTGGCAGATACCTATCTTTTTGCAGGCAATGAGCGGCACAAGGCTCATTTTACGTCAAAAGAAGCAGGGGAGATTGCCCATGCGGCGCAGGTAAAAAAATTAATGTTGACGCATTTGCCGCAACACGGTGATTTAGAACAGTTACGAGAAGAGGCTGCACTAGCTGCCAATGGGATCCCCGTTGAATTGGCGGCTGTTCAAAAAATAATTGAAATCATCTAATTAGGAGGAACGAATAGTATGCTTTTTGTACCGAACGAACTGAATGACCCACGCATCAATTTAGCCATCGAGATTTTTCTTCTTCAAGAAATGAAAGTGGATGAACCAATCTTACTTTTTTACATTAATGAACCATCGATTATCATTGGACGCAATCAAAATACGATCGAAGAGATCAATAAGGAATATGTGGATGAACATGGGATCCATGTCGTTCGTCGTTTCAGCGGCGGCGGTGCAGTCTATCATGATTTCGGAAACTTGAATTTCAGCTTTATTATGCCTGACGATGGGAATTCTTTCAGAGATTTTGAAAAACTGACCAAACCAATCGTCCAAGCTTTACATGAGATGGGGGTTGAAGGGGCGCAACTAAAAGGCCGCAACGACCTTGTGATCAATGACATGAAGTTTTCTGGGAATGCGATGTACGCAACAAATGGTCGGATGTTTGCTCATGGCACGATCATGTTTGACAGTGACATCAATGAAGTAGTCAACGCCTTGAAAGTCCGTAAAGACAAAATCGAATCAAAAGGCATCAAATCGATCCGTTCAAGAGTGACCAACATCAAACCATTCTTGCCAAAAGAGAAGCAAGACATGACGACTGAAGAGTTCCGTCAAGAAATCTTATTGAAGATTTTTGGTGTCGATTCCGTGGAAGACGTCAAAACCTATGAACTAACAGAAGAGGATTGGGTCAAGATCAATGAGATTTCCGATAAGTATTATCGTAACTGGGATTGGAATTACGGCAAATCACCAGCCTTTGATATAGAACGTCGTCATCGATTCCCGATCGGCTCCATCGAAGTTCGTTTAAATGTGGCAGAAGGAAAAATCACAGATGCCAAAATCTTTGGCGACTTTTTCGGCCTAGGGGACATTGCAGATGTAGAACAAGCACTGATCGGTACTCGTTATGCCAAAGAAGATTTGGCACAAGTCATTGCCAACATTGATGTCAAAAAATATTTTGGCAACATCACGACTGAAGATTTTCTTTCATTGATTTATTAAAAAAAAAACGAAGCAGCCTTTTCCATCTGGCTGTTTCGTTTTTTATTAGTATGCGCGGGCGATCCAAACGGTGTGTTTGGCAGGTTTCCCGCTGACGATATCGACCGTTTTTTCCATTGGCGCTTCAAACGGAATGTTTCGGGTAGTAAAGCCAGTTTCTTCTTTGATTTTGGCTTCGGTTTCTTCCGAGCCGTCCCAACCGATCAAAACAAAACCAGTCACTTTGTCTTCTTGTTTGCACGTTTCGATATGGGCTTTTAGTTCATCCAATGTATCGATGTTGGTATACTCATTTTCTTTGTTTCGTTCCTTCGCAGCTGCTAATAAACGTGGAGTCATTGCTTGTAATTCTTGGTCAACAAACGCTTCTAATTCCTCAAGCGCCACCGTTTGCTTGTCAGGTAGGTCACGGACTTTGACCATGACTTTGCCAGCTTCTAAATCTCTTGGGCCACATTCGATTCGCAAGCAAGCGCCTTTTAGTTCCCATTCATTGAATTTATAGCCAGGTGAGTTATCAGAATCATCCAAACGAACACGAATGCCCTTGGCTTTAAAGTTGGCATACAGTTCTTCTAATTTTTCTAAGATGGCTGGATTCTTTTTCCAAGGACCGACTGGTAACAACACAACTTGGGTTGGTGCAATGGTTGGTGGGAAAACTAAACCATTTTCATCGCCATGGGTCATGATCAAGGCACCTAACAAGCGGGTAGAGACACCCCAAGAGGTTGTGTGGGCATGGGTATGCTTGTTTTCTTTCGTTAAATACGTAATATCAAATGCTTCAGCAAATTTTGTCCCCATGTAGTGGCTGGTTCCTGCTTGGACTGCTTTGCCGTCTTTCATCATCGCTTCGATCGAATACGTATCTACTGCCCCCGCAAAGCGCTCAGATGGGGTTTTTTGTCCACGATAAACAGGGATCGCTAGAAATTCTTCGCAAAGGCGGGCATATTCATCTAAGACTTTCATGGTGCGTTGACGAGCATCTTCTTCATTTTCGTGAGCGGTATGACCTTCTTGCCATAAAAACTCTGAGGTACGCAAGAAAGGCAGTGTTTTCTTTTCCCAACGAAAGACGTTTGCCCATTGATTGATTTCATAAGGCAGGTCACGGTAGGAGTTGATCCAATCAGAAAAGGCAGAGCCGATCATGGTTTCTGAGGTTGGACGCAAGGCCAAAGGTTCTTCCAGTTTTTCGTTGCCGACTTCTGTGACCCAAGGTAATTCAGGGGCAAAGCCTTCGATATGATCCGCTTCCTTCATAAAGAAATTTTGCGGAATCAGCATTGGGAAGTATGCATTGCGAATGCCTTCTTTTTTCAAGAAACGATTGAACTCCTCTTGAATATGTTCCCAAAGTTCGAAACCGTCAGGACGGAAAATAATGGAACCTTTCACTGGGGAGTAAGCCATTAATTCGGCTTTTTGGATCGTTTGGATATACCATTCTGTAAAATCATTTTTTTGTGTCATTGTTTTTCCTCCTTAAAAAAATAAAAAAGCATCTCGTCCTAAAAAAGGACGAAATGCTTGGATTTCGCGGTACCACCTTTGTTGATTATCAATAGGGATAATCCAACTCGTAAAGGATAAGGCCTTTCCACCGACCGTTTTGCGGTCATTGCCATTGGGTAGGTTCATTTTATCAGCGGGTGTCGATTTTTCAGCTACCATCGACTCTCTAAGACCATCATAAAATTACTATTCCAATGCTTGTTGCTGTTCTTTATCATGCTAAAGCGAAAAAGCGAAAAAAGCAAGAGTTTTTTCGCTTTTTCTTAAAATAGACCGTTTAACGTATCGGAGAAAAGGCAGTCAGTCAAAAGACAGCAGATCCGCTTTAGCGGCAAGTGTCAAACGCAAAAAATGAAAACCATCTGAATCCTCGATACGCAGACTTCCTTGATAGACAAGACAAATTTGTTCCAGCATTTGCACATCGGTATGGATCGCCTGTCGTTTTGCTTCGTCAGTTTGCAGTTTTTCTGCCTCATCCTCTGTTAAAAGCGGCATTTGACAGTCGATATGCAGCTGTTCTTTTGTGTCAGTCACTTTCAACGAAAGCCTGCGATTTTGAGGATCTGTGACCGAACAGGTGTAGCGGATGGCGTACTCTAAGCAATGGGCGATCAAGGACAGACGATCATTTTCTTCCAATCGTTCCAGTGGTTCCGTGAGGTCATCGCAGGTAAGCGTGATCCTTTTTTGAGCGGCGGTGTGTTGATAATCAGCAAGCAGCATCGTCGTGATCGATTCTTTTTCAACCGCAGGGATCGTTAGCTGCTGCTTGATTTCTTCTTCAATCTCGCAAAGACCTTCATACGCAGCCGCTAGTTGTTCATCTTCTAACATGTCCTTAACGGTATGGGTTCTCTTTTTGATGGTTTGTAAAACTTGCTGCCATTGTGCCGTTTGATCTGGACCGATCGCTTGCTGATTTTCATACAATCGCACTTTGATGTCTGCCGTGTCGATCTGCTTATTTTTGCCTTCACTGGCAAAAAAGAGTTCGAGGAACCCATAACAAGTAAAAATAAGTATCAGTAAGAAAAAGATGATCGAGCGCCAATTGATGTCAGATTGCGGGAGGACTAAAATATCCTGGATATACAAGAACCCATGACCGATTGCCGCGACAACGATCCAAGGTGCACAAAGGACATAAAATTGATTCTTTTTTAACGCCTCATAAATCGCCGCAAACGAAGTCACAAAGGTGCTGGTGATATTTAATAAAAACAGATAGTTCATGACGACAGGCAAACTTTGTTTTTGAAAAAGTGCCAGAAACATGGCAAAGATCCCGAAGGAGTAGTGAACAAACAACCATTTCTGATAATACTTACGTACGAAGTGCATGTTTGTGTAGTAAAACCCAATCAAAAACATGGGCGTAATAATCGAAAGAAAATTTAACATAAATGAATTCACGATGGGAGAAAAAAGCAGTCCGCCTAGCAGATCCCCGAAGCCGGCTTCTAAACCTGCACTTAAGGCAAAGCCACTGAATAAAATGGAAGATACTTTCAGCTTTCTTTGGTTGATAAAAGAAACGAAGAGATAAAATAAATTAAGGATACAAATAAATCCGGTAAATAAGAGGATATAGATATTCAAAATTGAAAGACTAAAAACATAACCGATCAATGCATTGGCAGGACCGAAAAAGACTTCGGCTGGAAAGCCAGAATAGGTGTCGAAAGGACTAGTCACGTAGATCTTCAACGTTTTTCCAACGTAATCCTCTGGCAATGTGATAAAAGATAAGGTTTTTCCGGGATGGTTGAAGGTCAATGAATGTTCGGCAGCTTCATTGGTATAAATTTCTTGATCATCCAAATAGACGGTCATGTGTTGATGATCGCCAATCAGTAGCATCGTTGGATATTTGTATTCATTGGTCATTTTTCGCTGCATGACAAATCGATCATTGGCTTTTACGCTAGGTAAATATTTCACATAACGGCTAATAAAAGTAGAATCAGGATTGTCTTCCGCATAAAAAATCCAATCTTCCTTCTTCTCCACGGTATGGTTATCAGAAGTAGGAGATAAGAAGAGTATAAGAAAAAAACCGATGCTTCCTAGCAAAAATAGAACGAGTAGGATAAAAGGAATCCAACGTTTTAAAAAGAACTTGTTATTTAAAAAAAGCATACTTTTTCTCCTATGTTTTTTAATCGCCTTTAGCATAATATAAATAGTAAAATAATGTCAAATAATAATCAGAAAAAATACGCATAAAAATTCAATGAATCGTTTTTAAATATTTGAAAAAAAATTAATTATGTTATAGAATCGAAAAAGAAACTGAGGCTTAGAAGGAGAAAAGAAAATGAAACTTTTGCCAAAACAAAGTATCATGCTCTCGCTTTTTGTACTGCTGTTTATGCTGATTTCTGTTTTAGCGGTCGTGATTCCTCATGCGTTTGGTTTCACAATGGCCATCGTTAACAGCGATGCAATGGAACCTACCTATTCCGAAGGGACATTACTTTTTGTTAAAAAGGCTTCAGAAGACAATTTGGTCGTTGGCAATGAAGTGACCTATTATGTCGATCACGGCAGACAGATGCGCACACGGCGAATCGTTGCAGTGGGAGAAAACCAATCGGTGCTTTATGCGATCGGTGATAACCAAAGCCAGATGGAACCAAAAGAAATCCAAAAAAGCCAATTGATTGGGCAACCCATTTTTTATATCCCTAAAGTAGGGGCTTGGTTCAATCAAACGACGATCCAGCTTTTTAAAAACATGTATTTCCTTTTCGCAATGTATATTTTAGTGACCACCTTGTTTGTAACGCTCTATCAAATCAAATCTGGATCCATAAAAAAATCAATCATCTCTTAGCCATAAGAAGGAAAAAGCCAAAGAAACGGCAGTGTTTCTTTGGCTTTTTCTCTTTTTCCCCTTCATAAGATCAGGGTTCCAGCGAGGCCGATTATCAGACAAAAAGATAGAAAGAGCATATCGGCGAAAGTGATGCGAAATGACTTGGCGTAGGTTCGCTTTGCCTCGCTGTCAAATCCTCTTGAAAGCATCGCAGTCGCCAAGAGCTCAGACCAACGAATCGATTTGACCAGTAAAGGGATCAGCATCTTGAATGAAAATGGATTGACGGGGATTCCTCTAGAACGCATGCTATTACGGATATTCTGATACTCGGCTGGAATGATGGGCGCAATTTGAAACGCAGCGAGCAGACCATAGGCAAAAACGGCGGGGAGTCGCAGCTGTTGCTGCAGCGAATAGATCAGCTCATTGATCGTGGTCGATACACTGAAAGAACTACCCAACATACCAAAGCAATAGATACGGCTCGCCATGTCAAGTCCATAGCGCATAGCTGCTGCTGAGGAGGAGCCACCTTGGTTGTCCTGGTAGTAAAGGAGTCCGGTGAAAAAGACCCCCACAGCTGCCAAGGTCAATGCAGAAACAAGCAAAAGGCTTTTTTTCAAAGAGCGTTCGTTTACAGAAACAGCAAAGAACAGGACACAGAGTAGCAGATTCAATCTGAAATTATTTTGAAAAGAAACCAGTAAGGCGAGTCCTAAAATGGCGAATAACTTGACTGTCGGGTTGAGGGTGCGCATCTATGTCCTCCTTTTCATAATGATTAAAATCAATGATTTGTGAACAAAATGCTTCCAATAATAAGACATCGTGACTAACGATCAACACTAAGGTGCCGCTTGCGGCTTTTTCGGCTAACAGCTGCATGACCTGCCAAGCTTGCTTGACATCTTGGCCATAGGTCGGTTCATCCACCAACAGTAATTTGACTGGTCGCTGCAATAAAGCTGCTACTGCCAAGCGTCTTTGCTGGCCTTGGCTGAGTAGAAAAGGGGACTGAGTGCTCTTGTTTTGCAGTCGCAATTTTTCCAGCAATTTGTCACTCTCGGTCGCTGCACGTCCTTGGCTAAGCTCCTGTGCCACTGTCGCAGCCAAAAACTGATCCTGCGGATTTTGCATGATCCAGCTGATGGACCGAAAAGGGGAGGGATGCTTCTTGATCGGATCCCCGCACAGGCGAATGGTTCCTGAGTACGCCTGCTGCTGCAAGATCGCTTTTAAAAAAGAAGATTTGCCGCTGCCGCTACGTCCGGTAAGCCCAATCATTGCCCCACTATCAAAGGTAAGATTCGGAAAAACAATCGCTTGGTTACGGATCGGCAGGCGAAAATCTTGAAAAGATAGCCGCTCTTTTGCAGAAAGTTTCTTAATCTCAACAGGCGGTAGTGACCTGCGCAGCTCCTGATCGAGTGTGCGCATCTTTTCTTGATCGACGGATCTGAACCCTTCTTCAATCAGCAGCCACTCAGCCACCCAGTCAGCAGTTTCTTTGATTTGATGGTCGATCAGTAAGATGCCAATGGCATGTTGCTTTTGGAGCTGTCGCAGTTTTCGAATGACTTTTTGACTTGTGTCGGCGTCCAAATTGGCAAATGGTTCATCCAAAAGCAAGTAGCGACTCTTTAAAATCAGACAACAAGCCAATGCTACTAACTGTTTTTCACCGCCAGACAGAGTCGTAAAGGGCTGATCGGCAAGATGGCTGATCTCGCAAAACGTCAAGGCTTCCGCTACTTTTATTGGCATGTCGGCTTGGGGAGTACATTGATTTTCAAGACAAAACAGTAGTTCTTCTCGAGGAGTAGCCATACAAAATTGCATATCAGGATTTTGAAACAGTAAGCTGATCGACGTGCTTCTTTCTCGAATGGAAAGCTGGTTTAGCGTTCGGTCATCGATCGTATAGGTTCCTTCTTCAAACCCTTTATCGTTAAGCCCCGCTAAGAGGTGGAAAAGAGTGCTTTTGCCTGTTCCTGAAGCACCATAGATTCCTTTTGTTTCTCCGGGGGCTAAAGACAGTGTCAGATCAAGCCGTTTTTGATCCACAAAAAAGCAGCCGTTTTTCACGAGCAGACTCATGCCGCTTCTCGTTTGGCGCTAATGGTTTGGTCTTCAGCAATCGGGTAACTGTTGAGAACGCCCATGCGTGTCAGATGGTCACAGACGATCTTCACCAAAAAGGCGGAAAAGAATAAAGAAGAAAGCAAGCGAATGATAAAAATCAGCGCCAACAACTGCCATTGCAAGTCAACGAAATTTGACCGAATGATCCCCCAAAGAAAACTCGTGATCGTGGCGCCAATGGCACCAGTGATCAAAGGGAACCAGCCATAGCGACGGTAGCCACCCAATGCAAAGCCAGCTTCTGTTCCAATCCCTTGTACAAACCCGCTGATAAAAATAATCGGTCCATAAAAATTCCCCATAAACACTTCTAAAAGTGCGGCGATCATCTCAGTGATCGTCGCTGCGCCCGGTTTACGCAGCACATAGCCAGCAAAAGCCGCTGCCATGAACCAAACCCCGAAAATAAACTCATTCGCTAAAACAGACAAACCAAAGGGGGTTAAAAGCGTACCTAACAACAGCCCAAAATGAACAGCGCCCAAATAGATCACGCCAAAAATCAACGAAGCGATCCCCACCATAATGACATCTTTTAAGACCCATTTAGTCATGCGACACCGCCTTGTCTTTGGAAGGACTGTTGACTGAGACCGTTGCTTCTAACACATAATGGGGGAGATGGTCATGGGCATACGCTAATGCCGCTTCAAAATACCCAAAGAGTTGGTTGGCCGTTCCCGTCAGCATCGTGACATAATGGGCGGAGCGAGGCGCCAGACCATAGGTTTCTGCCAGTTGGACGATGGTGGCGATTTCTTCCATATAATTGTTTTCCCCAAATACATAAAACGAATATTTGCAATCCACGTCAAACGTACCATTTACAAGATTGCTTGCTTTATTGGGTTGTGCCTGTTCTCCATTCAAAAACGCGTCACCTGCAGAATCGCCAGGACAGCCCTTGGAAAAAGTAAACTCACCCACGAGGTGTGTCTTGGATTCGTAAGCGTTGATAAATAGCCCAGCTGCCGCATCGACAACACTTGGGGCTTCCCCTCGGAAAAGGGTGCTGAACAGATCGGTTTGCTGCCAAACAGCTGTTGTATCCGTCCGCTCAATGCTCGTTACGATTTGTTGCGCAAAGTGGTCTTTCATGGGGTACAAACTTACTCGGCACCCAGTGATATCGATCCCGCCTGCGGTACAGGCGATTGGTTCATTTGTCATTTTCTCTTCTCCTCTCGATGGTTTTTCTGTCTACAAAAAAAGCGTTCCTCCTTTTTCTATCCACACGTAGACAGAAAAAATGGGAACGCGAAAAATCATGCGCTGCCACTTCCCTACGTTGGTACTAACCAAATCAGGTTCTAAGGGACCAGACTTACGTCTATCTCAGCATAAAGCGCCCCTAGTGGATAATCTTCTATTCAATTACCCCTCGAGTGTAGCACAGGACCCAGCAAAGGACAATAAAAAGAGATGTTCGACGATTGAAAGAAATCAGCAGAGCAAGTCTTTCAAGGAAATTTCTTCGCTGATATCTGTGGTGGTACATATGAAGGTTTTTACATATAAAAAAACAAGTGAAAAAGCGGTTGACAGGTTGCAAATAGTTGTGTAAAGTATAAAACCGATGGTAAAACGTAAACGTTACGTTTTGTTTTTATAAATCGTAATTGATTTATCAGTATTTTACCAAGGGAAAGAAAAAGAGGAAAAATAAAAGGAGTGTAGTTAGAAAATGAAGAAGTTTTTTAAAATAACGATGTTATCAGCAGTAGCCCTCGCTTTGGCTGCCTGTGGTCAAGGTGGATCTGACGCTACGGAGCAGTCAGGAAACGCCTCTTCTGAGAATGAACAAATTCAGGTCATGGCCACGTTTTATCCGATGTATGATTTTACACGCCAAGTTGTAGGGGAGGAAGGGCAGGTCGAATTATTGATGCCCGCAGGCACTGATTCCCACGACTACGAACCGTCTGCAAAGGACATGGCAAAGATCCAAGATGCGGATGTCTTTGTCTACAACAATGAAAACATGGAAATGTGGGTTCCTTCGATTGAAGCTACATTAAATGATGGAGATGTGACAGTGGTCAAAGCCACAGAAGGAATGGTCTTACTTCCAGGAGACGAGGATCATGATCATGACCACGATCATGGCGATGATGGTCATTCCCATGAATTGGATCCCCATGTTTGGTTAGCACCAAGCTTAGCCATGAAACAAGTAGAGGCGATCCGTGACCAACTAAGTGAGGCGTATCCAGCGAAAGCGACAGCCTTTGCTGAAAATGCTGCGAATTATTTAGCGAAGTTACAAGAGCTTCATGCGTCTTATGAAGAAGCGTTTAGCAATCCAGCGCAAAATCACTTCGTGACCCAGCACGCAGCTTTTGGTTATTTGGCATTGGAATACGGGTTGACCCAAGTACCGATCTCTGGTCTTTCACCAAGCGAGGAACCTTCCGCTTCACGAATCGCAGAACTAAAAGAGTTCGTTCAAGAAACAGGTATCCAAACGATTTACTTTGAAGAAAATGCCAAAGACAGCATTGCACGAACGTTAGCTTCAGAAGCAGGTGTCGAACTGGCTGTCTTGAATCCATTAGAAGGGTTGACCCAAGAACAAATGGATAACGGGGAAGACTATATTTCGATCATGGAACAAAACCGTGATGCCTTGAGAAAAACGACCGATGTAGCAAATGACAAAGAAATAGCGGAAGCCGAAAAAGAAAAAACGGTTTATAATGGCTATTTCGAGGATGCAGATGTACAAGATCGTCCATTATCTGATTGGGCAGGAGAATGGCAATCCGTGTATCCATTTTTACAAGACGGAACATTAGACCAAGTGTTTGATTATAAAGCAAAAATGGACAAGAAAATGACGGCTGACGAATACAAAGAGTATTATACGACCGGTTATCAAACAGATGTTGCTCAGATCAAGATCACAGACAATACAATGACGTTTATCTTCGATGATGGCACAGAGAAAGAAGCCAATTATGTGTATACTGGCAAAGAGATTTTGAACTATTCCGCTGGTAATCGGGGCGTACGTTTCTTGTTTGAAAGCACTGACGAAGATGCGGCATTCAAATACATTCAATTCAGCGACCATATGATCGCACCAAGTGCGTCCCATCATTTCCATATCTACTTCGGCAATGATAGTCATGAAGCCTTATTAGAAGAAATGGATCATTGGCCAACCTATTACCCAACTGGGATGAGTGGATTAGAAATTGCACAGGAAATGCTTTCCCATTAAAAAAAAGATTGACAATCCTCGCTCTTTTCGTCAAAGTAAACTTGATAGGAAGGGGCGAGAATTTTTTTGGAAAAAACATTGAAGAAATTAGCGAAAGTGATTGACCGCATGATGGATCACGTTGATTTGTATGGCGGACCAAGTGTGGTTAGTGACGACGATCTTGAACACTACTTAGATCCTGTTTTTTACTTGATCTTTTGCGCGGAAACAGATGGTGGCATGACTAAATTAAAAGACAAAGTCTTTGTCGAATCGGTGTACACCGAAATGCTGCCTCAAGAAGTACCGTACAGTTTAAATTTTCTTCCGTTTGCCAAAACAGCCATTGAAGACTTTTATTACTGCATGTATAAAGAAAAGCATATCACCAAATCACAATACCAAGAAATCGCCTTTGTATTGGCTGAAAAACAACCTATCTTTTTCGCACGGATGTCCAAACCCCAGTTTTGGTCAGCTGAAAAGAAAGAAGCGATGTTAGCGATGATTCAAGACACCGATCCTGAAGAACATGAACTATTGCCTGTTGATGACCCGCGTATTGCTGCAATCTCGCCAAAAATCGTCCCATTTCCAACGAAACACACGGCCTTTGATGAAACGGCGAATACACCAGTCGCCTATCAGATCCGTATTGATTTAGAAGGATACCGTCCGCCAATTTGGCGTCGTTTGATCATTCCTGCAGGGCTGACCTATGAGCAGCTGCATATGTTGATCCAGATTGCCTTTGAGTGGATGAATCAACATTTGTACTTGTTTATTGCCGGTTCGAAATCGATCGGCTTAGGCAATTCCGTACCAACGGATGCTTCCGGTATTGACCAAGATTTTCAGTATTGCAAGTCCATGACCTACATTTATGATATGGGGGCAGATTGGACGCATAAGATCAAAATTGAAAAAGTGTTGACCGCAGAAGATCACCCAGATCCCGTCGTTCCAGTTTGTATCAAAGCTGTTGGCGATGTTCCGATCGAAGATGCCTTTGATGATGATTTCCGAGAACCACTGGATCGTGAGATCATCAATGAAGTGTTACTCGATTATTGGGAAACAGGAGAATATGTTTAACTAGTAGTTAGGAAATTGTCCGTAATTTTACAAGAATCAAACAGCACAACCACCAGATCGTAACGGTTCTGGTGGTTTTTTAGTGGTTTCCTATCAAAGGCGCTTCTTGATATACTCTGTCATCGGTTTGGTGTAGCACGAGAAGTCTGTTGGTTGCGCATGTACCTCATTGATCCGATTTGCTAGCAGATAACCGATGTAAGGTCCCGTCGTTAAACCGGAAGAACCTAGCCCGCTGGCGGCGAACAAATTCGTTTCATCAGGCACTTCCCCAAAGAAAGGCGCAAAATCAGAGGTGTAAGCGCGTGTGCCGACTCGCATAGTCATTGGGGCAGCAAAGAGTGCTTCGGGGTCTTCAAGAAAAGCACCGATTCCTGTCATCAATTGCTGTTGGGCTGCTTCAGTAGGTGTCAAATCCCAACCAGCATCATTTTCATGAGTAGCGCCTAATAAAATTTGACCATTAGAGAAGGGAATCAAGTCGCCTTCGCCTTCTAGCATGGCGACCGGCCAATTGTCTGTCGGCAGGTTAACGGCAAAAGAGAGCAATTGGCCTTTTTGCGGACGGATATCGACTTGATACCCTAAAGGTGATAACAAGTCTAGTAATCCCGGTCCAGCTGTCAGGCAAAGAATCTCGGTTTCAAGAAAGTGATCCTTGGTTCTGATTTGCCAATGGTTGTCGGTTCTGACGATCTCAGCTTTTTCTTCAATAAAAGTCACTTGCTGCTGCTGAGCGTTTGCTTTTAAGTGGGCAAGATAAGCCTGACCATCTAAGCGGCCACCGCCTGTGATTCGTAAAGAGGGCATTTCTTTTAGTAACGGCAATACCTCTTTGGTTTGTGAGCCCGTCAGTAAGTCGATTTCGCCGATTCCTGGTGCCGACTTACGTCGATTTTCAGCTAATTCTGACAGTTCTTGAAGCGCCTTTTCTGGTCGCACTACCAAAGTGCCACATGGGGCATAGATGGATTCATCTAAAGCAAAATCCCGCACCAATTGTGGAAAAAACGCGGCACCGTCTTGTGCTAGCTGGTACCATTTTTTATTGCGGCGTTTGGAGAGCCAAGGGGAGATGATGCCAGCGCTAGCAGACGTTGCTTGCCCGATAAGGGAATCAATGACAGTCACGTCAAATTTGGTTTTATCAAGATAATTGGCGAGGGTCAAACCGATGATCCCACCGCCGATAATCACAACTTTTTTCATAGTAGAAGACTCCTTTGGTTGATTTCAATGAAAAGCGAATAAAAAGCGAAAGTTCTCTTAATGCCGTTTTCTTTGCGTACTTAATTGCGTATAATAAGGAAATGGAAAAGAGGGTATTATGCAAACTATTCAAACAGTCTTAAAAGAACATTTTGGCTATTCACAGTTTCGTGAAGGTCAAGAGACGATTATTCAATCTATTTTAACACAACAAAATGTTTTGGGAATCATGCCTACTGGTGGCGGGAAATCGATTTGTTATCAATTGCCTGCGCTCTTGCTGGATGGAGTGACCTTGGTCATTTCACCCTTGATTTCTTTAATGAAAGATCAAGTAGACAGCCTCGTTGATATGGGGATTCCAGCTGCCTACATCAATTCTTCCTTGACAGGGGCACAGATCAATCAACGCTTGCAAGAAGCTCGTCAAGGACGAATCAAGCTGCTGTACGTTTCTCCAGAACGTCTAGACTCAGAAGCTTTTCGCTATTCGCTGCGGCAGATGCCGATCGCTTTGTTAGCTGTTGATGAGGCCCACTGCATTTCCCAATGGGGGCACGATTTTCGCCCCAGCTATCTGCGGCTCGCCGAAACGATCGACAATTGGGAACAAAAGCCAACGATCGTAGCCCTTACCGCGACAGCTACGCCCAAAGTTGCCGAAGACATCGAAAACTTACTTTCGATTCCAGCTGAAAATCAAGTCAAGACCGGCTTTGCGCGGGAAAATTTGGCTTTTCAAGTCGTCAAGGATCAAAAAGATACCTACATCACAACGTATTTGAAAATGAACCAAGGACAATCAGGTATTATTTACGCCAGCACCCGTAAAGAAGTGGAACGAATCTATCACCTGTTGAAGCATGAACACGTGTCAGTCGGGTATTACCATGGCGGGCTTTCAGAAGAAGAGCGCTCCTTTTTTCAAGAAGAATTTCTCTATGACCGCCTACAAGTGATGGTAGCCACCAATGCATTCGGAATGGGAATCAACAAAAGCAACGTCCGCTTCGTGATCCATGCCCAGATACCAGGTAATTTGGAGTCTTATTATCAAGAAGCAGGGCGTGCTGGACGAGATGGGGAACCTAGTGATGCGATCTTGCTTTATGCGCCGCAAGACATGCAGATCCAGCAATTCTTTATCGATCAATCCGAATCAGACATTCTTTATCGCCAAAACGAATACTTGAAGTTGCGGGAGATGAGCCAATACGGACATACCCAACTGTGTTTGCAGCGCTATATTTTGCGTTATTTCGGAGAAGATGGACCCGATTGCGGTCGTTGCAGCAATTGCCTTGATGAAAGAGAACAAGTGGATATCACAGTGGATACACAAAAAGTGTTGTCATGTGTGAAACGAATGGGCGAACGCTTTGGGAAAGCCTTGGTGGGGAAAGTGCTAACTGGCTCTGGCGATCAAAAAGTCAAACAGTGGGGCTTTGAAAAGTTACCAACTTATGGATTAATGAAAGATTGGTCCCAAAAGGAAGTCAATCAGCTGATCGATTATTTAACAGCATCAGGGTATCTTTTGCCGTCTGAAGGGCAATACCCTTTGTTAAGTGTGACCAATGCGGGGATTGATGTGTTGCTTGGAAAAGCAAAAGTTTATAGAAAACAAACCAAAGTCAAACAGTTAGTGGTGGATGATGAGCTATTCGATCAACTGCGCACCTTACGATTGAATCTCGCACAAGAACAAAATTTGCCGCCATATGTGGTTTTTTCTGATAAAACACTACGAGAATTGGCGGAAGTTCAGCCAAAAACGCCGATCGAGTTTTTACAGATCAAAGGAGTTGGCCAAAACAAGTTGGATAAGTATGGCTACGCCTTTTTAGCATTGCTTTCTGAATACGAAAAGACGGAAAGTGACTAAAATAGACATTTTTCTAAGATAATACAAAAAAGACAGCAGGAAGGGACGAAACATCAGTGATTACGATTCGACCGGCAGTAGCTGCAGATCAAGCATTTTGGTTTTCTTTGGATACTCACTTACCAACGGAAGTCTTCGCCAAAAAGATAATGGAAAAAACTGCTTATGTTGTAGTTGCAGACGACCAGCCAGTAGGGTTGCTGCGCTACAATTTTTTCTGGGACACGATTCCTTTTTGTACCATGTTAGTGATCGCAAAAGCGCATCAAGGCAAGGGACTCGGGAAACGGTTGGTTACTTATTGGGAACAACAGCAAAAAGCAGCTGGCCACGCTCTTTGCTTGACTTCCACACAAGTCGACGAGCAGGCACAGCATTTCTATCGCAAACTCGGTTACCAAGATGCCGGTGGGTTACTTTTGACAAGTCCTGGATTTGAACAGCCGATGGAATTGTTCCTTGTCAAACAGTTGTGATGTTTCTGCCAGCTTATGGTACATTGATAGGAGAACAAAAAAATAGGAGCGTTTAACATGTCTTTTTTTGGAAAAATCGATTTCAATGAGTTATCAGAGACCGATCGTGCAATCTATCATTACATGTCCAGCCAAAGTGATAAAATTCCTTACATGCGTGTCCGGGAGATCGCGCTTGAATCCCACACTTCAGCTTCTTCGGTCATGCGCTTTATCCGTAAATTAGGGTACGAAAGCTTTACGGAGTTTCGTACCCAGTTTAAAGTCCCTGAATTAGATGCCGTTAGTTTTTATAGCAGCATGAATGTCCTGAATGCTGAACATTTTCCGCGAGATATTGAAGGAAAGATTCGTCGGATCGCAGAAAGAATGTTGGAATGCGACAACATCATTTTTTATGGCATCGGTGCCTCTGGTTCAATGTGTGAATATGCTGCCCGCCGTTTTGCCACGATCGGATTTAACAGTTATGCTTTGGTGGATAATACCTATCCAATCTTTGCGAAGCTGAAACATACTTCAGACAATATGATCGTGGTCCTTTCAATCATCGGAACGACCACTGAGATCATTGAAGTGGTCAATGGCTTTCGTAATAATCCTGACTTCACCACTGTAGCAATCACCAGTGACGCCAACAGCACACTGGGGCGAATGTCCGATTATGTCTTAGACTATTCAGTTGATGTGAAACGCATCAACAAGTATGAAGATTTGACGACGCAAATTCCTTGCCTTTTCTTAGTCGAAGCGTTGTCGGAGACGGTTCGTCAGTTTTCTTTATCCGCAGGGGAATAAGCTACATTTTTCCTTTAATAAATGAAAAAAACAAACAGGTTTAATGGATCAAGAGACTTTTCTTTTGATGACTTTTGGACCTGTTTGTTTTTTTGCATTTTAGCAAGCTAATTACGGTTCAGTCTTGTTTATAGAAAATGAGAGGGACGCCTGACATGAAGCGTCGATTCAAGGTGTCGAGGATTACGAGAACAACGTAATCCAAGATCATTGAGCTTTTTGTTGTATAAAAGAGAGATGGCAAGTTTCTAAAATAGTTTCAACAATAACATATGAATGAAACGTATGTTTTTTAAACTTCATGCAGGATATTCATCGATCGAGGAATATCGTGAATTTTAATCTAAGTAGAACATCGATATAATTAGTATGACATGTTTGAAAACCATCGTTTTTGAGATATCAAAAACGATGGTTTTCGAAATGAACAACTCACAAGGAGGAGGGAGAATGGATATTAACGGTGCGTCAATTAGAGGAAGGGCTTTGAAAGTATGTTTGGTCTTATTGTTCGCTTTCGGGTATACAAGAACGAGTTTTGGCGATGAGAGACGTTCAACGGAAACGGAAGGGACAGTGATGTTTACCGGGATTTATGAGCCTGTGGATCAACCAGAACCATCTCCGCCAACCGGTCCTGTTCCGCGTCCACCGCAAGACACGGGTAAACCCGGCGGGCAGCTGCCCCAGACAAACTTCATTCAACGGTTGGATTGGGTGATTCTTGGAAGTCTCTTGCTGATCACCGCACTTAACATATACGTAGTAAAACAACTTATCAAAAAAGGGAAATCAACATTCCCTAAGTGGGGCTAGATCCCATGGGAAAAATAAGAGAAATGACATTTAGGAGTGAATGCGATGAACTCATTTTTTCGCAAAAAAAATAAGTGGTTGCTGGTTCTACTTGCCTTACTCCCACTGATTACAACATTAACCATCATGAATGCCGAGACGATTTTTTCGTGGACACCAGAGGAAGAACACGAGGAGAAGGCCGACGATGAAGTGAGTGGAAAAATCTCCTTTGCGGAGGAACTGATCCAAGGCGAGGTCGAGCACATAATAGATTTTATTTTCTACTCAGAAGTTGCCCTCGAAACGGTGGACATCGCGTTGCCTCAGGAAGTAAGCATTGATCAGGAAGCTTTGAACGATGAACTAACGGTGGTAGCAACAGACCACGAAGGTGTGTGGCAACTGAACAGCGAGACCCCACAAACGACTTTTGTCTTACCGATTCTTGTGGATACGATCGGAGAATATGAGATCATCGTTGCCGAGACTGCTACGCAGCGCCTGCTGATCTTAGATCATACGGATGCCGAAGACACTGATTCGACGGAAGAAGAGAATGACTCTGCGGAAGCAGATCAGGCTGCGGATGCGGAAGCGAGAGAGCCAGAAGTAGATGATAGAAGTGGACAGATGGTCGAAGTGACAATTAACAAAAGCAATTTTAGAGAACACTTTGATGTCCAAGGCACTGCTACTTACAATGATGAAACGGGGCTATTAGTACTAACAGAAGATATATCTGGGTCAGTCGGTTATGTTACCTTAAAAGACAGAATTAGTCTGGATCAGCCATTTACGCTTAAAGGTAAAGCCAATATTGGGTCTAAACCACTTGGTGCTGACGGTATGGCATTTGGCTTTCACAATTCTGAGACCAATAGAATAGGTTATGAGGGCAATGCGTTTGGAATCGGAGGTTTGAGGGATGCTTTTGCTTTTAAACTAGACAATAACTATAATGCTACTCGAGGTTTTTTTGACCAGAATAGGTTTATCGTTGAAAGAGACCCTATAGCTGTCAATGGAGCGCCCTTTGCTGGCTTTATCTATCATAGGACACCATTATTACTGGAAACATATATGGAAGGTGATGCTCCAGCAGCAACTACGGGTGCTAGAAATGGAGCAGATGACCCGATCCTAATTGAATATCAGCCAAATAATGAAGGTCGCTGGTTTCAAGTTACTTATAGAGATATGATTTGGGAACGTGACATCAGTGATTGGCAGCCATCAGATATTTCTGCAATGGCATTTATTATATCCGGTAGTACTGGTGCGAGAAGTGATCGCCATACCTTTTATTTTGAAGAGATGAATTATTACATTGGTACCGGAACCGTCCATGTGAATTATCGAGATCGAGAGACAGGGGAGGATATTCTACCAACTGAAACATTAGAACTACCATTACGTTTCCTTCATACCCTTGACCCCAAGAACCGAGAGAGCGATGAACCCTATCAGTTAGGGTATGACTATTACGGGGTTGAGTTTGACACAGAACACTTTGACCCAGGTACATTTGATATTATGCCGCAGCCTTTCCATCAGGAGGTGACTTTTTTATTTGATCGCGTGCCATCGAACATCAAGATCAATCATATAGATGAAGAAGGGATAACACTGAGGGAACCAACCTATCAAGGAGAATTCGTAAATGAATCGGTTGATATCTTGCCTTTGACAATTCCTTATTATCAATATCTTTACGAGCGGGACGGTCAGCCGCTGGAAACAAGCGTCACCCGAGCTGAACAAGAATACTGGCTAGTTTATGGTTTGGAAAGTACTCCGCAACCAGTAGACCCTCTTGATCCGGATACGCAAGTAAATCCTGAGAATCCGCCTGAGATTGATGAAGAACAAGGGTTTGTCAGCTTGGATTTTGTTTCCCAATTCCAGTTTGGGACAGTTGGCATTCGGTCAGAAACGACGACCTACGATGCCCTGCCGCAAAAACTCCTTCAGCCGGCTGATCCAAATGATAATCTACGCCCTAATTATGTGCAGGTTTCAGATCGGAGGAGGGAAAATTCCGGTTGGACTCTCCGTGCAACCTTACGAGAGCCTTTTGAAAGTGATGAAGGGCATCAACTGACTGGTGCTAGAATTTTATTAGACAATATCGATGTAGTAACGAGTCGAGAAAACGTGTCTGATCCACCTACTCATAAAAAGCAAGCAGCACTGACTGTTGGAAATGCGGAGATAATCGCACAAGCAGGTGCCAATCAAGGCAGAGGCACTTGGGTCCAGCGCTTTGGCGATCGAGACACAATGGATCAAAGTGTCAAACTTGAGGTGCCAATTAGTGCGACTCCTCAAGCCACGAGATATTCAGCAACCATTCTTTGGGAACTATCATTTGTTCCTTAACAATAAACAAAAAGAAGCTGCAGCAAATTGCAGCTTCTTTTTGTTAGCATCGGAGAAGACACAATGTCGGATGTATCAGGGGATTTGGTGTTATCCATTATTTATGGTACACCTTGTACCATGATGAAGATTTTTCCTTTTTCCCATGAGTTGCACCAAAGTAGGAACACTATCTTTTTTTGAAAACGTTTTTAATTATACTGGATGAAAGGAATAGATACTCTTTTGCTTCTGCTAAGAAGGCGCAAATAAGGATTTTTTAAGCAAAAGAAGAGAACCTAATGATTGGAGAGAATGATAGTGGAGACCGTAAAACTAAAAGAACTGATTGACCAAATGACCGTAGCTGAAAAAGTGGGCCAGTTAGTCCAACTGACGCCAGATTTTTTTGTACAAGGAGGAGAAATCACGGGTCCGATGCAGCAATGGCACATGAGTGAAGACCAATTGTTTACGATTGGTTCTGTGTTGGGCACTCATACTGCGGAACAAGTGTATGCCATCCAAACGTCTTATCTTGAGAAAAGTCGTTTAAAGATTCCCCTTGTTTTTATGGCAGATGTTATCCATGGGTATGAAACGATTTTCCCAATTCCGCTTGCCTTAGCCTCTTCCTTTGATGCGCAGTTAGTGGAAGTGGTTGCTAAAGCTTCAGCGAAAGAAGCGGCAGAAGCTGGTGTCCATGTCACGTTTTCACCGATGGCGGATCATGTCAAAGACGCGCGCTGGGGAAGGGTCTTGGAAAGTAATGGGGAAGATCCTACCTTATCTTCTGTATTGACGGCTGCTTATGTACGAGGGTATCAAGGAACTGCTTCCCTTGCAGAAAATAAACAGCGAATTGCTGCTTGTGTCAAACACTTTATCGGCTATGGCGCTGCAGAAGGCGGCCGGGATTACCATACTGTCGATTTGTCTGATCTGGAGCTCTACCAAAATTATCTGCCCGCGTTTCAGGCGGCGATTGAAGCTGGTGCAGAATTGGTCATGACTTCTTTTAATACGATCCATGGTGTGCCGGCCACAGCCAATCAACCATTGTTGCAGGAAGTATTGCGAGAAAAGCTTGGGTTTGACGGCTTGATCATCTCAGATTGGGCAGCGGTGGCGGAATTGATGGCGCATCGTGTAGCTGCTGATCGAAAGGAAGCCGCACAGAAAGCTTTTACTGCAGGTGTCGAAATGGATATGATGAGTGATTGCTATTTGAACGCACTGGAGCAAATCATTCAGGCAGATCCTGCTATGAAAGAGCAGTTGAATAAGGCGGTTTTTCATGTGCTACATTTAAAGAACAAGCTAGGCCTTTTTGAAGACCCTTATAGAGGGTTAGCACCGGAAAAATTAACGCCTAGACTCCTAAAGGAAACCCGTCTTCTTTCACGAGAAGCAGCAAAGAAAACAACAGTTCTTCTGAAAAACCAAGCACTGTTACCGTTGCAGAAAAAGCAAAAGGTCGCATTGATCGGCCCCAAAGCAGCTTCGAAGGATCTTTTGGGGGCTTGGTCGTGGATCGGCAAACCGGAGGCTGCGGTCTCCTTAGCGGAGGGGCTTTCTCAAAAAGAAATTGACTTAACTGTCTTATCGTATCCTGACGGGGAAATGTTGACGAGCGCCTTTATTGATGAGGCGTGTAAAGTTGCTAAAGAAGCTGAGGTTGTTTTATTGGCTCTGGGGGAAACTAGCGAGGAAGCGGGAGAAGCGGCAAGTTTGACCAAACTTTCTTTATCAAGAAAGCAAGAAGCATTGATTGAAGCAGTAAGTCAGGTCAATCCTAGGATCGCAACGATTCTTTTCTGTGGCAGACCACTGGTTTTGACCGCCATCGAGCCTCTTTGCCAAGCCATCATGATTGCTTGGTTCCCTGGATCAGAAGGAGGCAATGCGTTGGCAGATTTGTTGATGGGCGAATCTGAACCGCAAGGACGTTTAGCTATGAGTTTTCCTCGAGCAGAAGGTCAATTACCGATGACCTATGCTCAACTCTCTACAGGGCGTCCACTGACTGAAGAGAATAGTGATCAAAAATATATTTCGCGTTATATGGATGAAAAAAATGAGCCATTGTTTTCTTTTGGCTCGGGGATGGGCTATGGTCGATGCACGATCACCCACACCCAAATCATTAATCCTCAGGAAAAGGATGCACCATTTGAGGTCAGCTGCACGCTGAAAAATGAGGGAGATGTACCGCATACCACGACACTGCAACTCTATAGCAGAGACGATGTTACAGAAGTAGCGCGACCGATGCGGGAATTAAAACAATGGCAAAAAATCCATCTTGCTGCAGCCGAAGAAAGGCAGCATTCATTCTATGTTACACCAGAGGATTTTGCTTATGTTCATTCCGATTTCTCGACAAAAAGTGATCCTGGTACGATTTCCTTATACCTTGGCTTTGCTGCTGCCTCAGCGAAGTTGATTGGTACGCTCACGATTTAAAAGCCTTTCGAGGCTTTTTTTTTGTAGGTACAACTTGTACCATGATGGCACAGGTTTCAAGTTGCTGGTACAAACGCCAATCAGCCCTAGAATCATTGTGGATGAAAACGTTTTTATATATAGTTGGATTATCAGATGACCAGTGAGGAAGCGGTCGTTCATTTTTCCGATAAAATAAAAACGTTTTTATTTTTGTGGGATCAGTTTAGGAGGTGAGGGTCATTTGGCAAATCGAATCACGATCCGAGAAGTGGCGAAAGAAGCAAATGTGTCGATTGCGACGGTTTCTAAAGCACTCAACGGTGTCGATGTTGTTCGTCCAGCTACGAAAGAACGCGTGATGGCGGCAGCACAACGTTTGCATTATGTTCCCAATTTAATGGGCAAACAATTGAAAAACACGAAAACGAAAATGCTCGGTTTCTACACTACCAGCATGAAAGGGCCTTACTTTAGCGTATTAGTTGAAGCGATTGCCAGAGAGGCAGAAAAACATGGTTATGCGGTCAATGTCTTCTTATCCACGGATAAACGAGTGGTTCTCAATAGTATATTAGGCGGTGTTGTTGATGGCATTATTGGCTTTGAAGATTTTTTAACGAAGCAGGATTTGGCTGCGATGGAACGAGAACAAATCAAAGCCGTCTTTATCGATCGAAACATTCAAGAAAAGAACTTCGGCAGTGTAGTCTTTGATTCTTTCGAAAAAGGAAAAGCAGCCACCGAGTATCTTTTATCACTTGGTCACAAAAAAATTGCCTTTATCAGTGGTATTACTGGTGTTTATGATAGTGATGAGCGCTTAAGAGGGTATTTAGAAGCATTAAACGAGGCAGGGGTTTCTAAACGGTCGGACTATCAATTGCAAGGGTTCTTTGAAGAAGAACGAACGAGAGTCCGTGTGCAACAGTTTTTGCTAGAGCAGAAAGATTTACCCACAGCGTTTCTGGCGGGAAATGATCTTAGTGCGATCGGAACGGTCAAGGCGATCCATGAGACCAAGTGGCGGGTGCCAGATGATTTCAGCGTAATTGGTTTTGATGGCATCGATCTTTTGGACTATTTCATGCCTCGGTTGACGACTGTGAAAAATCCAATCCAATTGCAAGGGGTCACGGCAGTCAAACACTTGATCGAAATGATTGAGGAAAGTGCCATTGGGATCTCCTACGTTTTATCAGGGGAATTGTGCATCAATCAATCGACAAAACAAGTAAATGAATAATGAGGGTGAAGCAATGTTTATTGGAATCGATGTTGGAGGAACCACCATCAAATATGGTGTGATCTTGAAAAACGGTGAAATTGTCAAAAAAGGACAGATGCCGACGATCCATGAAAAGGAGGGATTTTTGCAATCCATCACAGCATTGATCAAATCATTGCAGCAAGAAGCAATAGTCGATGGTGTCGGGATTAGCGCACCGGGCATCATCCAAAAAGATGGCACGATGATTACAGCAGGATCAATCAAATCCCTTTATGGAATCAATTTAAAGCAAGAAATAGAAGAACGTGTCAAGCTACCGGTCATGGTTGAAAATGATGCCAATGCAGCGGCGATCGCTGAAAAATGGCTTGGGCACGCACAGAACTGTGAGAACTATCTATGCCTTGTCGTCGGTACAGGCATTGGCGGTGGGATCATTGTTAATGATCAGCTCTATCGCGGCAGCCATGGCATGGCAGGTGAATTCGGATGGATGCTGATCGATAGCTTACCTGACCAAGGAAATTTAGAAACTGTTTCCTTGAACCAAAGAGCTGCTGTCGTGGGTGGTCTTTTCCATCAGTACCAGTTGGCACTTCAACAGCTTGGTCGGAGTGATTTCCCTCAAGATGCGGTGGAGATCTTTCAGCGAGGAGCGCAAGGAGAAGTGGTAGCGAACCAAGTGCTTGCACAGTTTTTTCAAGATTTATCGGTGGGCTTGCTCAATTTGATCAGTACATTTGATCCCGAGCTGATTTTGATTGGTGGTGGGATCAGTGAAAATGATGGGTTTATGGCAAGGCTTGAAGAGACCCTCTGTCAGCTAAAAGTTCGCCATGAAAGTATTGGTTACTTAGAAGGACGCACGATTGCACCGATTCGACGTGCAAAATTAAAAAACGATGCAGGTATGATTGGTGCGGTCTATCAGTTGATGAACCAACGAAGGAAGTAACTCATTTCCTTCAGATGGAAAAGTAAGCGTTTTAGAAAGGGTGGAACAATGGAATCTAAAGGAGTCGTACTTAAAGCAACCCCAAAGAAAAGAACCTTTTTGCAGAAACTAAAAGGCCAAAGTTTTTATCAAGCAATGGTTTGGCCAGGGATTATCCTGATGATTATTTTTAATTTTATCCCACTATACGGGATCGTCATCGCATTTAAAGATTACTCAGTGCTTGATTCGATCGCGAATGCAGAGTGGGTCGGTACCCAATACTTCCAAGAATTTTTTAGTGATTCAATGTTTTGGACGGTGATGAGTAATACGTTAGGCATCAGCTTTTTTAAACTACTGATTGGTTTTCCAGCAGCGATTGGCTTAGCGGTATTGATCAATGAAATCGTTCATGTGCGCTTGAAGAAGGTCGTTCAAACGGTGTCTTATTTGCCGCATTTTCTTTCTTGGGTCATCTTAGGAGGCATGTTTATTACGTGGTTGTCTGATACCGGTTTGGTCAATAATTTACTGTTAGGTGTTGGGTTGATCGATGAACCGATTCGCTTCTTGACTGATCCCGAAAAATATTGGGCGATTGCAGTCATTTCCGATATTTGGAAAGAAGTTGGATGGAATACGATTTTATACATTGCTGCTATGACAGGGATCAATCCAGCTCTTTATGAAGCAGCGAGAATGGATGGCGCCACGAAGTTTCAGCAGATCACTCGGATCACGATCCCTTCGATCCGTCATATTATCGCCTTGACATTTGTTTTGTCAGTCGGTGGGTTATTGGGTTCAAACCTCGATCAAACACTCGTCTTACAAAACCCTGTCAATTATCAGTCCAGTGAAGTCATTAATTCATTCGTCTATAAAATGGGGATTCAACAAGGAGACTTCTCCTATGCGACCGCCGTTGGTCTATTTGTGTCGGTTGTCTCATTGATCCTTGTGGTCGGTAGTCATCTTTTGACAAAAAAAATCAGTGATGAATCAGTCTTTTAGAGGAGGGAAAGTATGAAACAAACATTTTCAAAAGATGAGAAGATCTTCAATACTGCCAATGTGATTTTCATGGTGTTCTTCTTAGCCATCATTGCGTTGCCACTATGGAATATCGTCGCCTTATCTTTCAATGATGCAACCGATGCCGCAAGAGGGGGGATCTATTTCTGGCCACGGGAATTTTCACTAGAAAGTTACTACACCGTTTTTGAAGATTCTGCGATCTATAAAGCCTTTGTCATCTCAGTTGCAAAAACAGTGATTGGTGTTGTTTTGCATACGGCATTGACGGCGATGGTTGCTTACGGGATGAGTCGTAGAAACTTAATGGGGCGGAAAATCTATATGAACATGGGGATTTTAACGATGTTCGTTTCTGGAGGGATGATTCCTACCTTTCTCTTATTTAAAGAACTCGGCTTGTTAAATAATTTTTGGGTCTACATCATACCTGTCTTATTTTCTTTTTACGATATGGTGATTTTGATGAATTTTTTCCGGAGCATTCCATTTTCGCTGGAAGAATCTGCCATGATGGATGGCGCCAATCCTTTTATTATTTTCGTAAAAATCATTTTGCCATTGTCCCTTCCAGTTTTGGCAACCATCGCATTATTCCACGGCGTCTTTCAGTGGAACGACTACATGACCGCCAATATCTATGTTGATGATCGTAGTTTATATCCTTTACAAATGCTACTATTTCGGATCGTTTCGGAAAATCTATCGCCTGCAGTAGCAACAGGCACCAACGTGGTCAGAAATACGACTTCTCAGTCACTGCAATTAGCAACTATGGTGGTAACGACGGTTCCTGTCGTCGTGATCTATCCATTTTTACAAAAGTACTTTATTCAAGGGATGACTCTTGGATCAGTAAAAGAATAGACAAAAGGAGAGAAAAAAATGAAAGCAAGCAAATTATTCTTAGGAATCGGTCTCGTATGTACATCAGTCGTGGTATTAGGCGCCTGTGGTAATTCCAACAGCGAGTCAAAAGGGGCTGCTGTAGTAGAAGATCTGCCAGAAGCTCGCTTTGAAGCAGACAAAGATACCCCAAGCTGGCAAAAAGACACTGATCATGAAGCGACCTTGAAGTGGTATGTCAACTTTGATTGGTATGCTCAGCCAGGTTGGGGAAAAGATACTGTGACGCGAAAAATCAAAGAAGATATGAATATCAATGTCGAATTTATTTCAGGGAATGATGAGAACCTTAACACGATGTTAGCTGGAGGCGATCTGCCAGATATCATGACCTTCGATAAAAATCTATCTGCTGCCAACGAAGCGACGAAATTTGCTTTACCACTGAATCTTTTAGCAGAAAAATACGATCCATATTTTCTAGAACATGCAGCGAAACCGGAATCTGTTCAATGGTTTACTTTAGAAGATGGCAACATTTATGGATACCCGAGCTTTTCCACGACTGCACAAGATTATGAGGACGGCAATGTAGTGGGAGACCAAGTTTTCATTGTCCGCAAAGATATTTACGAAGCGTTAGGTGAACCCGATATGTCGACGCCAGAAGGATTTTTAGATGCGTTAAAACGGGCAAAAGAAGCATTTCCGACTGCAGATGATGGTGCAGCTCTAGTCCCATTTGCTTCGACTGCACTAGATATTTCCAATGGCGGGGATGGCGCATATGGTGGTACTTTGCAAGATTTTCTAAGCATTGCACCAAGTGTTGATGGGCAATTTAATGATCGAGATGCTGATGAGGAGTATATCACGTGGATCGAGACTTTTAGAAAAGCTTACAATGAAGGATACATCACCAACGACCAATTTTCAGACAATGACAACACGATGAAAGAAAAACTAGGGCAGGGCCGTTACTTTGCTTACTTGCATACAAACACGAAAGGACTCAATGAGTTCATGTCAGACAATAATGCTCGTAACCCTGAACAAACCTATATTGCCGTCGATGGGCCGAAGAATTCGAATGGCGATGATTCCACTTTTACTGGCGGAAATATTGGTGGATGGACACAAACCTTTATCACGACGTCGACAAAAGAACCCCAAAAAGCTATGGAGCTTTTGACCTATTTGGCAAGTGAATATGGTACGATGGTCACGACCTTTGGGATTGAAGGGGAAACATACAATCTCGTAGATGGCGTGGTTGAATACTCAGAGGAAACAGAGGCCTTACGAAATTCGGACATAGCTCGTTTTGACAAGGAAGTTGGGCTAGGGTCTTATTGGTTTGTTGGGAATGACAATTATGCTATCCAAATGGGACAAAAACCAGCTACATCGATTCGTCAGATGGTGGAATGGTCCCAAGATAAGTTAGCACCACGTTTTGAGATCGAAGATATTGATCCTCGCACCGGTTCTGAAGCAAGAAACCTCACTTCCATCAACACAGCAAGAGTGCAAGCGTTGGTCAACTTTATTCAAGCAGACTCGGAAGAAGCGGGCCGTCAGATTTGGGAAGACTACCTACAAGAACGAGAAAACAATGGATGGTCAGCAATCGTGGATTACCGAAATGAGAAAATCGCTGAAAATATTGAAAAACTAAACTAAAGGTGTGTGTGTGATGTTTGCTTTAGAGAGTCGTTTTTATCGTATTTGCGAAGTTATTTTTCGTATGCTGGTTTTGAATCTTCTATTTTTGGTGGTGTCGTTTCCGATCGTCACTTTTCCTGCAGCTATGCGAGCGGTCGTAGATGCTTATGAACATCCTGAAGCAAAACTGCTACGCCCCTTTTTGAAAAACAGCAAAAACGCCTTGTTGAAGACCCTACCATTAGGGGTCTTCAATCTCTTCTCATTTTTATGCGGACTCAGCTTGTGGCGTTCAGCTGCTTTGACGAATTCATTGTTTTTCTCTTTTTTGACCATCATTTTTCTTACCTTTTTGTTGTCCTACAACATTAACCTTTATGTGATGCAATCAAAAATAAAAGATCGGCAAAACCTGTTTATCCTTTTTCGAAGTAGTTTTTTCTTTACGATGATGCACTACCATAAAGGGATCGGAATCTTAGTCCTAGCAGCGATCGGTTATTTCTTCACATGGCAATCAGCACCAGGTATCTTCTATCTGTTTTGTCTGTCTGGGCCCTTGTATTTCTATCAAAAAGTGTTGCATCTAAAAAGAGTGGATCAATCTTGATTCACTCTTTTTTTGTTGCTTGTATTCACCACTAGCAAGGAAGTAAACAGGATGAAACACATTCCAATCTTTGAAACGCATTGAATTGAAAACGTTTGCTATTCTATTAGTAACAAATGTTTCCTATAATTAACCTACAAATCAATTACAAAGGAGTTTCCTCAATGAAAGAAAAAGTGATGGATGCGATGCAGAAATTCTCCAAGGCAATGTTTGTGCCCGTCTTGATTTTGCCGATCGCAGGGATATTGATTGCCGTTGGGAATGTGTTTACAAATGTCCGCTTGCTTGAGCAGTTTCCCTTTTTGGATAATCCGATAACCACCGGTTTTGGTAGTATCTTGTCCGCTTCCTTATTACCGATTTTAACCAATTTGGGCATTATTTTTTGTGTCGGGATTGCTCTAGGGTTAGCTAATAAGAAAAAAGCTGAAGCGGGATTTACCGCGTTGTTAGGTTATTTCGTCTTCTTGAATGCCATGAATAAATTCATGGAACTTCGGGGGATGTTGGTTCCAGCCGATGCCCTTCAAGGTTCAGGACAAGCGATCGTTTTAGGAATCCAAGTGTTGGATATGGGGGTCTTTCTGGGTATCATTTTAGGGATCGTCGTAGCATTGATCCATAATCGTTTTATCGATACGACCTTTAACAACGCCTTTCAAGTTTATGGCGGCGCGCGCTTCGTCTTTATTGTCTTGATTCCGGTCGTCGTGTTATTAGCCATCGTTTTCACGTTTATATGGCCAGTAATTCAAACTGGCATCGACGGTTTAGGCGGCATCATTCAACAAACGGGCAACTTTGGCATCTTCTTGTACGGTATGTTGGAACGCTTATTGATTCCAACTGGCTTGCATCACTTGATCTACACGCCGTTTTTGTATACTTCATTAGGCGGTGTCGCAGAAGTTGGCGGTCAAGTCTTTGAAGGGGCACGAAACATTTATTTTGCGGAAATTGCTGACCCAGCAGTCCGCGTATTATCGCAAAGTGTCATTTGGGACGCTCGTGGGATCTCAAAAATGTTTGGACTGATCGGTGCCTGTTTGGCGATGTATCAAACGGCAAAACCAGAAAATAAAGTCAAAGTCAAAGCCATTTTGATTCCAGCTGTCGTCACTTCCTTTATTGCAGGTGTGACTGAACCAATCGAATTTTCTTTTATGTTCGTGGCACCTGTTTTGTTCGTCATTCATTCTGCACTTAGCGGCTTGAGCATGGTGGCGTTAAATCTCTTTGGTTCTCGCGCCATCGGACCGAATGGCTTCATCGACTTTCTTTTGTACAACTTGCCCTTAGGGATCGAGAAAACTCGCTGGCCAGTGTACTTGATCGTCGGAGTCGTCTTCTTCTTTCTTTATTACTTCTTGTTCCGCTTTTTGATCACGAAACTGAATTTGAAAACGGTCGGGCGTGAAGAAGATGGGACAGAGACCAAACTGTATTCGAAGAAAGAGTACAAAGAAAAACAACTTGCTGGAGCAGGTGTCGGGGTCATGGCGAGTGACCAAGCCGCCATTAGTCCGACTGGTGAAACAAGTATCTCAGCAATCATCACCAAAGCGCTAGGTGGCGATGACAATATCAAAACCATCGACAACTGCTATACCCGCTTACGTTTAAAACTAAAGGATCCTGAACTCGTGGATGAAGCGCTACTAAAAGACGAAACACAAGCCAAAGGCGTGATCAAAAATGGTGAAAATGTCCATGTCGTTTACGGGTTGACTGTGCCGAAAGTGCGGGAAGAATTAGAAAATTATCTTGGAAGAGAAGGAGAGATTGAATGATGAAAAATTTTTCAGTAGTGATCGCAGGGGGCGGCAGTACCTTTACCCCGGGAATCGTTATGATGCTACTTGACAATCAAGAACGCTTTCCTTTAAGAAAGCTGAAACTATACGACAATGATGAAGCACGCCAAGCGATCCTTGGTGAAGCCCTAGCGATTTTATTAAAAGAACAAGCACCGCAAATCGAATTTTCGTTTACGACGGATCCTGAAGAAGCCTTCAGCGATGTCGATTTCTGTATGGCGCATATCCGAGTAGGAAAGTATGACATGCGGGAAAAAGATGAAAAAGTTCCCTTGCGTCATGGCGTCTTTGGCCAAGAAACCTGTGGACCAGGAGGGATCGCTTACGGGATGCGCAGCATCACTGGTATGCTGGAGATCATTAATTACATGGAAAAATATTCCCCCGATTGTTGGATGCTGAATTATTCCAATCCAGCTGCAATCGTAGCTGAAGCATGTCGGGTCTTGCGTCCGAAATCAAAGGTTCTGAATATCTGTGACATGCCCGTGGGCACGTTGCGTCGCATGTCGCAAATCATTGGCAAACAGCCAGAGGAACTAGAAGTTCGCTACTTTGGCTTGAATCATTTTGGCTGGTGGACCAGCGTCAAAGACAAAGAAGGCACGGAGTACATTCAAACCATTCGTGACTACGTTGCAGAACACGGCTATTTGACGCAGGTCGAAGTGGATACCCAACATACTGACCCAAGTTGGCAAGACACCCACAAAAAAGCCAAAGACCTCTTGGCGCTCACACCAGAATATCTGCCAAATACGTACTTGAAGTATTATTTATACCCAGATTACGTCTACGAACACATGAAAGAACATCCAGAGTATACGCGTTCCAATGAAGTGATGGAAGGACGGGAAAAACGAGTGTTCGATCATGCCAAAAAGATCACTGCCCAAGGCTCTGCTGAAGGGATCGCCTTTGAGATTGATGCCCATGCAACCTTTATCGTTGATTTGGCACGCGCCATCGCTTTTAACACGCATGAGCGAATGGTTATGATTGTGGAAAACAACGGCGCGATTGCGAACTTCCCAGATGATGCCATGGTGGAAGTGCCATGTATCGTCGGTTCTGATGGACCAGAAGCTCTCGCTCAAGGAAAAATTCCTGCCTTCCAACAAGCGCTCATGTTCCAACAGGTGACTGTGGAAAAATTAGTGGTCGAAGCATATGTGGAAAAGAGCTATCAAAAAATGTGGCAAGCGTTAAGCCTTTCCAAAACGATTCCTAGCGCAAAAGTAGCCAAAGAGTTGCTCGATGATTTGGTCTCGGAAAATGGTGATTACTGGCCAGGATTGTCTTGATTTGTTTCACATTTGCGAAACATTCGCTGGTTGGATAACTGAAAGAGGAAGATTCTCCAAGAATCTTTCTCTTTTTTGATTTTTGGTGTGGAAGGATAATTCTCTGAAGAAAATCACCACGAAACGTCTTATCAACAAAACGATCAGACAGGTATACTAGAATATGCCACTAACTATGGTAGAATAAAGCTAATTGAATCAGATGAGAGGGAGCAATGCGATGTTTTTAGGGATTGATATCGGCACGACAGCCATAAAATTTGGGGTCATTGAAGATCGGAAAATCATTTACTCACAGTCATTACCAATCAAAACCCATAGCCACGGGTTAAACCAGACCCAATCAGCGACCCAGATCAGTAGCCAATTGATCAGTGGTGTCACAACGATTCCCGCTCAATTAAAAGCGGCAATCACAGTGATCGGGTTCAGTACCGCCATGCACAGCTTGATGCCAGTGGCTGGTGAGACAGCAGAAGAGATTTACATTTGGTCAGACAATCAAGCGAGTCAAACGATGACGGCCTTTCGTCAAACGGATCTGGCGGCAACGTTTTATGAAGAGACAGGGACACCGATCCATGCGATGTCTCCCTTTGCGAAACTGGCTTATTTTCAAACGAATGGTTCATATTCCAAAGAGACGAAATGGTTTGGCTTAAAAGAACTAGCAATGGCGTTGTTTACCGGACAAGCACGGATCGATTATAGTACCGCATCAGCGACCGGTCTTTTTTCTTTGAAAGAAAAGCAATGGAGTCAAAAGATTCTCAATTATTTATCCCTTTCAAAAGCCCAGTTAGCGCCTTTATGTGCACCGACTGATCGTTTTTTGATTACCGAGGAGATGGCGCAGCGGTGTGGCTTGAAGCCTGAGGTAGAAGTGATGTGTGGGGCTAGCGATGGGTGTTTAGCAGCATATGCTGGCTATATTTCTACAGGGATCCGCAACAGCTTGACGATCGGAACCAGTGCGGCGGTTCGTAAAGTAAGTGAGACCACGGTCTTTGATCGCCAAAAACAAAATTTTTGCTACTATCTGCAAGATGACCTCTATGTCGTAGGGGCACCTTCGAATAATGGTGGCTGTGTCCTTGCTTGGGCAAAAGAGACCTTATCAGAAGATCCTGATGCGTTTTATCATTATCTGCCTCAAGTCATGGAGGAGTCGCCGATCGGCAGTAACGGCTTACGTTTTTTTCCCTATTTAAACGGGGAGCGGGCACCTTTTTGGACAAATGAGATCACAGGCGGCTTTTCTGGCTTGACCCTGAAACACAATCGCTCAGACATGTTGCGGGCAGTCATCGAAGGCATGCTGATGAACATCGATTTATTAAAGCAAATGGCGCAGTTGGAAGGGGCAGTCACTGTAAGTGGTGGTTTCTTTCAAACAAAACTTTTAGGTCAAATGACCGCGGATGTGTTGGGGCTGACCTGTTATCTTTCCGATGAAAACGAACCGATATTCGGCTTGTATGATTTATACAAAAGCTCTGTTGTGCGGCAAGATCAGCCAGATGAAAAATTTGTTCCTGATCCGCAGAACCAAGCGCTCTATCAAGAATTGGCAAAAACCTATTTTCAAGCATAAGCAAAAACCAGCAATCCACTAGGGTTGCTGGTTTTCTTTTTCAACATGGGTAAAAGCGTCGACGATATATTCCATCAATAAGAGCAGTTTACCAAAGAAGCTAGTGTACTGGATGTTTTGGGTGTCGTAGGGACGTTCATCTGTCACTTCAAAGGAAAAGGTCGCTAGTTGATTGGCGCGATGATCACCGTTCCCGCAAAACAAAACAGTTGGTATGTGATGCTCATTGGCTAACGCCATCTTCTCCAGCACTTTTTGTGTTTCGCCAGATTTAGAGATAGTAATCAACATACTGATGTTCTCGATGTTGTTACTAATGATCCCACCTGAGTCAGAAGCACTAACTAATAAGGTTTTGATGCCGTTGACAAGCATTTTTTTGTGGAGGTATTCTGCCACGATCCCCGAAAAACCTGTGGCATAAATCGTAATAAACTTGTTCTTGTTTTGTCCATAGATTTCTTTGATCGCTTCGATCGTATCTGCAATACTGGCAGCGTCAATTTGGTAATCGATGGCGGCTTCAGTGATCGTCTGATTTTTCAAGCGATTCTTTAAGAAGTAAAGCAGCTCTAGATAGCCAGAAAAACCTAGTTTTTGCGCAAGCCGCACGATGGTTGCTGGAGAAGTGTAGATCGTTTTAGCGATTTCTCTTAAGGGCAGTCCATCGATCGCAGCGGTATTTGCAAGCAAATAATCAAGAATTTGCAGCTCATTGTCAGTCAATTTTTTTCCTTTGATCAATACATTTAAGTCCATTGTTCGGCACTCCTTTGTCTTGTCTTCATCATACAATGAATAACGACAGAAAGTAAAATGGGAATCGCGTCATGCTGATATATAGGAAAAAAGATTGTGCATTTCCTAAAAAGATATTATAATTTCTTATATAGAAAATAAAGGTGGAGAAATGATGACGCAAAAACCATATGGAACTGTACTACTAAAAGCAGCAACCATTTTAGATTATCTCGCAGAAGCGCCAAGTAAACCATTGCAAGAAATTTCAGAAGCAACGAAACTGACCCCATCCACAGCTTTGAAAATATTAGAAACGCTGCAAATGATCGGCTATGTCAAACGCGACAAAGAGAAGAATTATCGCTTAGGGTCTAAGCTGATCAAGTATGCCAATCAAAACATTCAAGAGCTTGATTTAGTGGAAATCAGCTTGCCTTACTTGGAAGCATTGCAGAAAACGGCGGATGAAACGATCCACTTAGGGGTCTTGACTGCCAATGAGATTCTTTATGTCAATAAATTGGAGCCCCACAATCAAACGATCCGCATGTCTTCCAAAGTAGGGATCACAAGACCGTTGTATAGCTCTGCCATGGGGAAAGCCGTTTTAGCGGAGTTTGATGCCCCTCAAGTGGAAGAATATTTGGCAGCAACGCCTTTAACCGCTTATACGGAAAACACCATTACGAATCAGTTGAAGTTGAAGAAAGAATTGGAACAGGCAAAAGAAAACCAAGTAGCGTTTGATGATGAAGAAATGGAACAAGAAATCTATTGCATCGGCGCCTCACTGATAAAGGATCAGGAGATCGTTGGGGCGTTTTCTATCAGCCTACCGAAATACCGCTTGACCCCAGAATACAAATCGACATTGATCGATGCGATTATTGCGACAAAACAACAAATTGAACAAGCATTATAAACTTTTTAGTGGAAAGCCCTTGCAAATAAAAACGAGAACGGTATAATAAACGTGTAAGTTTCTTTATAATAAATACCATTTTCCAAATAGGAAATAAATGGAGGTCTCAATGAAAAAAGTAGCGAATTTAATGAAACTAAAGGAAAGCGGCGTGATCGCTGTTGTGCGTGGCGCTTCAAAAGAAGAAGCACTACAAGCAAGTAAAGCGATCGTTGCAGGGGGGATCACTGGCATTGAGTTGACTTTTACAGTGCCTCAAGCGGCGGATGTAATCGCTGAATTAGTAGCAACCTTCAAAGATAATCCAGAGGTAGTCGTTGGTGCGGGGACCGTTCTTGATGCAGTGACCGCTCGCTTAGCGATCATGGCAGGAGCACAATATGTGGTAAGCCCAACCTTTGATCAAGAAACGGCTGAATTATGTAATTTATATCAAATCCCGTATCTGCCTGGTTGCATGACCATTTCAGAAATGAAGGACGCCTTAAAAGCAGGCGCAGATATCATTAAACTATTCCCGGGTAGTGCGTATGGACCAAGTATCATCTCGGCCTTCAAAGCACCATTGCCACAATTAAACATTATGCCGACCGGTGGTGTCAGCTTAGACAACATGCAAGAATGGTTTGCGGCGGGTGTCGTAGCCGTTGGTGTAGGGGGGAATTTGTTAGCGCCAGCAGCAAGTGGGGATTTTGACAAAGTAACAGAAGTAGCGAAACAATATGCGGCAAAATTAAAAGAGATTCGAGGAAAGTAAGATGGCAAACATTCTGACACTAGGAGAAATCATGTTGCGTCTATCGACAACTTTAGGCGACCGAATCGCCCATAGTTCGATGTTTGCTGCCCATTATGGTGGCGGGGAAGCCAATGTTGCGATTTCCTTGGCAAATTTTGGTCATCACGTTTCTTTTGCTAGTAAAGTGCCGGAAAATGCTTTAGGAGATGCCGTTTTTCATCATTTACGAAGCTATGGCGTCGATTGTCGTCACTTGCTTCGTGGCGGTTCCCGACTAGGTACTTACTATATTGAAACCGGTATCGGGGAACGAGCAGCGCGAGTGGTTTATGATCGCGCAGGCTCTAGCTTTGCTCAAATGAAGGAAAATGAGTGGCAATCTGACCTTTTTGATGGGGTTGACATTGTTCACCTTTCAGGGATCACGCCAGCTCTTTCAACGACTTGGCAGACACTTTTACTGACGTTGATCAAAGAAGCGAAAGCAGCTGGTTGTAAAATCAGTTTCGATATCAATTATCGTGGGAAGCTGTGGACGACCGCTGAAGCACGCGTCTTTTTGCAAGAAGTGCTCCCTTATGTCGATTATTGCTCGGCAGGACAGTTAGATGCCCAAGTCTTTATGGATGTATCAGCTCCAACAGAGGAAGTCGAAGATGACTACTATTATCAAGAAATGCATCGGAAATATCCAAATATCCAGCTCTTTTATTCAACTAGTCGTCAGGTGCTCTCAGCAAGTCACAATCAATTGACAGGAAGCCTATGGCACAACGGCAATTATGTCGTTTCTGCTACCCATGAGATCAATCCAATCGTTGATCGCGTCGGAGGCGGAGATGCCTTTTCAGCTGGTATCCTACATGGTCTTGTCACGAAGAAACAAGACCAAGAAATCATTGATTTTGCAACTGCAGCATCTGCTTTGAAACATACGATCCATGGCGACTGTAATCAGTTTAGCGCCAATGAGATACAAGAATTTATTGCAACAGGTTCAGGAAAAATTATCCGATAGGAGGAATAAAACATGCAACACATGGAAACACGCTATACCCATAGTCCACTTGATATTCGTCACTATAGTACCGAGGAATTACGCAGAGAATTTTTGGTAGAGAAAATTTTCACACCAGGACAAATCATGCTGACTTATACCCACAATGATCGGATGATCTTTGGCGGAGTGACACCGACGGAAGAAGCGTTAGAAGTGCAATTAAGCAGCGAATTAGGGGTGGAATACTTCTTAGAACGTCGCGAATTAGGCGTCATCAATATTGGAGGACCTGGTGCGATCACGATCGATGGCCAAAAAGAACCAATGAAAAAACAAGACGGCTACTATATCGGCAAGGAAACCAAACAAGTCTTGTTCCACTCTGATGATCCAGCAAATCCGGCGAAATTCTATCTATCTTGCGTGCCAGCACATAAGAAATACCCAAATGTAAAAATCAGTATCGATCAAGTCACACCAATGGAGACAGGCGAGGGCTTGACATTAAATGAACGGAAAATTTATCAATACATTCACCCAAATGTTTGTGAAAGCTGTCAATTACAAATGGGGTACACGATCTTAGAACCAGGCAGTGCTTGGAATACGATGCCAAGTCATACCCATGAACGTCGGATGGAAGCATATGTGTATTTTGATTTTGCCAACGAAGACACAAAAGTGTTCCATATGATGGGCAAACCAGATGAAACGAAGCATTTAGTCGTTAGTGAAGAACAAGCAGTTATTTCTCCAAGCTGGTCGATCCATTCGGGTGTTGGAACCAGTAACTACTCCTTTATCTGGGCAATGTGTGGCGAAAATATCACCTATACCGACATGGATATGGTGGCAATGGACGACTTAAAATAAAAAGAAAGAGGGTTTATCAATTATGGATTTTTCAATGGATCAATTTCGTTTAGATGGTAAGATCGCATTAGTGACTGGAGCTGTCTATGGGATCGGTTTTACGATCGCTCGTTCATTAGCAGCAGCAGGAGCAACGATCGTTTTTAACAACTTGGATCAAGAATCAGTGGATAAAGGATTAGCAAACTATCGTGAAGCAGGGATCGAAGCCCACGGCTATGTCTGTGATGTAACGGATGAAAAAGCAGTCAACGAAATGGTCAAGCAGATCGAAGAAGAAGTTGGCGTGATCGATATCTTAGTCAATAATGCTGGGATCATCAAACGAATCCCGATGTTGGAGATGTCTGCTGAAGACTTCCGCCAAGTCGTTGACGTGGACTTGAACGCTCCATTTATCGTTTCAAAAGCAGTCTTACCGTCAATGATCAAAAAAGGACATGGAAAAATCATCAACATTTGCTCAATGATGAGTGAATTGGGAAGAGAAACGGTGGCTGGTTACGCAGCGGCTAAAGGCGGCTTGAAAATGTTGACGAAAAACATTTGTGCTGAATTTGGTTCAGCTAACATCCAATGTAATGGGATCGGACCTGGTTATATTGCAACACCGCAAACCGCACCATTACGAGAGATCCAACCAGACGGTTCTCGTCACCCATTTGATCAATTTATCGTAGCGAAAACACCTGCTGCCCGTTGGGGTGAGCCAGAAGATTTAGCAGGACCAACTGTTTTCTTAGCTTCTGAGGCATCCAACTTTGTCAATGGCCATGTCTTATATGTAGACGGCGGTATCTTGGCGTATATCGGGAAACAACCTGAATAAAACAATCAGTAGTAAGGATGGGGACGATTGCAATCGTTCCCATTTTTATGGTCCAACACCCAAGAAATGCAGGGCTTTAAAAATAAATGGGTTGAAGCAAAGGAACTGCAAACAAATCTTTTAAAAAGAATCAAAAGCAAAACGCTGTGAAGGAAAATGTTCTTCGCAGCGTTTTGCTTGAGTAGCTCTTTTTCAAATCAGGTAGCGTATTTATGTTAGGGGAAGATTCAACACGAGCAATGAGTTTCAATCTAACAAAACTTGTTGTGCAAGCGGTAATGGAGCATTTTTCAAACATTTGGCAACTAATTTGGCGACGTCTGTAGCACCTTGGTCATTCAAATGCGTGTTATCCGTAATGCCGGCTGGATAATTGGGGTGCTGATTTTTTTCTAAATGAAGAAAATAGTTTTTCGCCTGTTGTGGTTCCAGTGCTGAAAAGAACCGTTGTGTTGCGGCAAAAAGATCCAGACAGACCACATCCAAGGAGGTAGCCAAAGCACGCATTGCTTCTGGGTAAGGACCGACTGCCAAAGGATCAAGTTGCTGAGGGTCCACGTAATGCAAACGAGTGATCGAGGTCAATAGGATCGGTGTCGCTTGCTGCTGGCGTGCCGTTTGCACGAAGGTTGCTAAATTATGCTGATATTCTACAGGTGTCGTACCACGACTATCTGTTTTTTGATCGTTGTGTCCAAATTGAATCAAGAGATAATCACCAGCATGTAGTTCTTTTTTTGCCTGCAACAAGCGTCCTTCTTCAATGAAGCTTTTGGAGGAACGCCCATTTTTTGCCAAGTTGACGATTTGATGCTGGGGGAGATAGCGTGAGATCTTTTCACCCCAGCCCGTTTCTGGACGAGCGCTAGGCTCTTTGATCGATGCGGTGGAATCACCGACGATGACGATTTTTTCCATTGTTTTTCTCCTAAAATTTGAAGTAGTTGTTGGCGTTTTGATAACAAACATTTTCTACTAATGGTTTTAGCTGACGAAGATCAGCAGGTGCTTCACCACGTACAACGATCTCAGCAAGCCATTCACAAAAGACGCGTCGGAAATATTCATGACGGGTGTAAGACAGAAAGCTTCTTGAATCCGTCAGCATGCCGACAAAGTTAAAGATCACACTGCCATCAGCGAATTTCGTCAATTGGTGACGCATGCCTGCGCGGGTGTCGTTATACCACCAGCCAGATCCTAACTGCAATTTATTATTGCCTTCTTGCTGGAAGCACCCCATCAAAGCGACGAGTGCATCATAGTCATTGGGATTTAAGGAGTAGAGAATCGTTTGAGGCAAATGGTCCTGCGCATCAGCGGCGTTCAATAATTTCTGCAAGCTTTGAGTCAGTGGTTGATCATTGATGCCATCGTAGCCCGTATCTGGTCCTAAGCGCTCAAACATTCGTTGATTGCAGTTACGGTACGCATGGACATGCAGTTGCATCGTCCAACCATGTTCGTGATACAGCTTCATCAGTTCAACTAGAACATTGGTTTTGAAGAACGAGACTTCGTTTTCCTCCAAAGATTCTCCAGCTAATGCTTTGGCAAAAATTGCTTCAAGGGATAACTGTTCGTCTGTAGCATACACTAAAGTATCCAGCGCATGGTCAGACAAGCGGCAGTGATGCTGGTGAAAATAGCTTACACGGTCCCGCAAGGCTCTCAAGAAAGCATCGTAGGTAGTGATCGCGTTTTCGACACTCATTTCGAGTTTGGTAACATAGGTAAGAAAATTCGGATGGTCGATTTGTAACGCTTTGTCAGGTCGAAAGGTCGGCAAGACCCGAAAACGTTGCTCTGTTTGGCTTAATTGGTGATGATAGTGAAGATCATCGACTGGATCATCTGTGGTGCAAACGATCTCGACGTTACTGCGAGCAATCAAAGCTCTTCGGGTAAAGTCTTTTTGCTGCAATTTTTCGTTGCATAGCCTCCACAAAGTTTCGGCATTTTCTTCAGTAACGGGAAGATCGATCGCAAAAAATCGCTTTAATTCTAAATGGGTCCAACTGTAAAGGGGATTTCCCACCAATTTTGGAACTGTTTGACACCATGCCAAAAATTTTTCATAATCACTGGCATTGCCCGTAATCGCTTCTTCGGGTACGCCACAAGCGCGCATCAATCGCCATTTGTAATGATCACCACTTAGCCATGCCTCGGTGATAGTTTTAAACGGCCGATCCTCATAGATTTCTTTCGGGTCTAGGTGGCAGTGGTAATCAATAATCGGTAGCTCTTTGGCATAGTCATGGTATAGTGTTTGAGCAATTTCATTTGGCAATAAATAGTTTACATTTAAAAACATGTCGGACCTCTTTTCTTTGATTATAGTGTCACACCATTTTTAAAGATGGCGATCTCACGAACGTTGTTGGCTTCATTACGAGTCGGTTTTCCACTGGCAGTATCGATGATCGCTTGAATAAAATCTTCCAGCACGACCTCCATCGGCTCTTCCAACAAGCGACCGGCGTTGAAATCCATCCAGTGGGGTTTCTTCTGATAAATCTCTTGATTCGTGGCAACTTTCATGGTCGGCACATAGGCACCAAATGGCGTACCGCGACCAGTGGTAAATAAGACGAGTTGGCAATCGGCAGAAGCCAGTGCAGAAGCGGCAACAAGGTCGTTTCCGGGACCCTCCAGCAGGCTCAAGCCTGGCTTACGGAGTTTTTCCCCATATTTTAAGACATCGACGACAGCGGAAGTCCCAGATTTTTGGCTACAGCCTAATGACTTATCTTCTAGCGTAGTGATGCCGCCTGCCTTATTGCCAGGAGAAGGATTTTCATAGACCGGTTCACCGTAAGCAAGGAAATAATCTTTAAAGTCGTTGATTAGATGGAGGATTTTTTCAAAGGTGGCTTCATCTTGTGCACGCGCCATCAAGACTTGTTCAGCGCCAAACATTTCGGGTACTTCCGTCAAGACTGTACTGCCACCTTGAGAAACTAAAAAGTCAGAAAATGCCCCCAACAAAGGGTTGGCGGTGATCCCAGAAAACCCGTCGGAACCCCCACATTTTAACCCGATCTTTAGCTCACTCAAGGGAACGGCTTCTCGTTGATCCTCTTTTGCTGCTTCCAGTAATTCTTCTAATAAGCTTTCGCCGACCGCAATTTCATCGTCGCTTTCCTGTGCCACCATAAATTTGACGCGCTTTGGATCGTAGTCACCCAGGTTTTTCTTAAACTCGGGAACGGTGTTGTTCTCACAACCTAAGCCAAAGACCAAGACGCCACCGGCATTTGGATGATGCACCGCATCAATTAAAATTTGACGGGTGTTTTGATGATCTTGGCCTAACTGAGAGCAGCCGTAGGGATGTTTAAGGATCGTAATATGATCAAAAGTGCCAAGATCCGGATGATTCTTCTTGAAGTTTTCAACAATGATCTCTGCGATGCCATTGATACAACCAACTGTTGGCACGATCAGTAAATCATTACGAATTCCAACTTTGCCGTTTGCCCGACGGTACCCTTGGAACGTCGCAGCCCTTTTTGGATAACGGACGGGATGCAAATCGGGAGCATAGGTGTATGTTAAGGTACCAGAAAGGTTGGTTTTGACATTGTGGGTATGCAACCATTGGCCAGTTTTCACGTCAGCTAAGAGATGTCCAATGGGATAGCCATATTTGATCACGTCTTGTGATTGTGCTAGGTCTTTGAGGGCGATTTTGTGTCCTTGTGGAATATCCTCAAAAAGGGTGATCGTTTTGCCTTCAAATTCAAGGGTCGTTTTAGCAGCTAGTGGTTTTAATGCGACTGCGACATTGTCTTTAGGGTGCAATTTCAATAGTTGCGCGGGTGTTTCTGTTAATGTGCTGGACATAAAGATTCTCCTTTATTTCAAACTTGGCTCAGGGGTGTCAATTGACGCAAGTAACTGGCGGGGTCCGTCTTGTTTTAGGCATGCGCACATTTCATTGATTGTCTCTGTCATAAAGCTCAGGTCTGCATGCCAAAGTTGCTCATTTTTTAATAGAGCTGCGATCTGTTCTTCTGCTGGTAATTGTTTCACTTGCTGAAATATGGTTGTCACTAGCTCATCATCTTGAAAGGGTCTTGTGAGATAGAAAGTCAGTAACCCTGCCAATGCGGCAGTGATTCGTTTTGGTACCTGCTGGTTTTGTTGGACATAACGAGTTAAGACTGGTTGAAGACGCGCACGGAATTTTGAAACACTGTTTAAAGCGATCGATTGCAGCTGATGCTTCACATAAGGATTTCTGAAGCGCTCTTTGATTTGTTCCGCATAAGCTGTAAGCTGCGCTTTAGGCAAATCAAGCATTGGAATCAACTCCTCCTGAAAAAGACCATCCAGAAAGGCTGCAAATTCACGGTCGTTCATTACTTCTTCAACGGTTTCTAAACCCGCTAAAAGACCGAGTGGAACCATCGCCGTATGAGGGCCATTTAATAAATGTACTTTTTGTTCACGGTAAGGGGTCATATCTTCTGTCACGATCACATTCAACCCAGCTTCTTGCAAGGGGAGCTTTTCAGCTACGCCGCTTCCTTCGATCACCCATAACATAAAGGGTTCCGCAGTGACCATTACGGCATCTTCATAGCCAAGAACCTCTTGGTATTGTGCCACTTTGTCGCGAGGATATCCTGGAACGATCCGATCGACTAAGCTGCAGCAGAAGGTGTTTTCTTTTTCTAACCAGTTGACGAAGTCTGACTCCAAAGACCATAATGCGGCATATTGTAAGACGATCTCTTTTAATTTTTCCCCATTCCGATCGATCAATTCGCAAGGAATGATCAAAAATCCCGGTTTTTGTCGTTGAAAACGACGATACAAAAGAGCGGTCAGTTTTGCGGGAAAACTTTGGGGAGGGGTATCGTGTAAGGTATCCTCTGGGTGAAACGCAATACCTGCTTCCGTCGTATTAGAAACGATAATCTCAAGTTGCTCGTCTTCGGCTAAAGCAAGATAGTCTTCCCATTGCTGATAAGGATTCAGCACTTGATCAATGGTGGAGACGACTTCAAATGTTTGAGATAAAGCGCCATCGACAAGTCCTTCTAAGATAACGGTGTAGAGATTTTCTTGTTGTGCCAACAGCTCTTTCAAGCCGTGATCAATCGGCTGTACCACAACGGCACTGCCGTTAAAAAGACCGTTCTTGTTCATTTGCTGCAGCTGCCAGTTAAAAAAGCCCCGCATAAAATTGCCTTCCCCGAATTGAATCACTCGGGCTGGATAGGTTTGATGGGGTTGTTCGGTAATTTTTTTCATAGAATCCTCCTTAAAAAATAGTTATGCACACGTTAACATTTTTGCGTAAGCGCTCTTGAAAACAAGAGGCTTACAACGATTGACGAATGATTAACGAGGTATCAAAGAAATGTTGTTTCTCAACTACTTGATTGGCAAATGCTTGCAACAGCAGGGTTGCTGCCAATTGACTCATTTCATAGACTGGTTTGCGGATCGTTGTTAATGGGGGATACGTATAAGGAGAAAAAGAACTATCATCAAAACCGATGATACCTATCTCCTCAGGGATCTTTCGTCCTGCTTGATGACAGGCATTGATCGCACCGATCGCCATGTCATCATTGGCGCAAAAAATCACTTCAGGTGGTTCAGGTAAAGCGAGTAGTTGCTGGGCACCCAGCTGACCGCTTTCCAACGAGTAGTCGCCAGCTACGAAGTATTCTTTCGGGCAGACAAGCTGCTTTTCTTGAATCGCTTTCATAAATCCTTTGCGGCGCTCTCTAGCGGAACCAAAGGAAGCGATCCCTTCGATCATGGCGATCTTTCGAAAGCCTTGTTCAAGCACATAGGTGATCATTTGATAGACCCCTTGGGCATCATTACTAGTGACATTCATCAAAGTTGCATCCTGCAATTGACGATTCAAAACGACGATGGGAATGTTTTTCTTTGAAAGAGCAGCGATAAAACCGTCATCACGATCGCTTTGACTCATCACGATCGCTCCATCGAGGCGATTCGGCTCTTCATCAAATGTATCGGATTGCAATAATTCATGAACCGCCAAAGTATATTCGGATGGTAGGGTATCACTGATTCCTTTGATCACTTCGACTAAAAAGCTATCGGAAGTACCAATGGATAGATGAGAAAAATAAAGACCAATGATATAAGATTTTTGATTCACCAGACTTTTGGCATTGACATTGGGCACATAGTGTAAAGATTCAGCGATGGCTGCGATCTTCTTTTTTGTTTCTGGCTTAATTAGTGGGCTATCGTTTAACGCACGAGAAACAGTTGTATGTGAAACACCAGCGACTTTGGCGATATCTTTGATCGTGACCATAGAAAACCTTCTTCCTTTTTGCTTGATTCAAGCATAGCTTGTTCCCACGAGAATGTCAATACACCAAGGATGCACACGTGAAACATTTTTCAAAATAACATAGGAACTTTTTCTGGGATGTGCTAGTATAAAAGAAGATAGTTAGGTAATGGGAGGGAGTCTATGAAATTCTTTTTAAGCTATCATCAAACGTCCAACTTGTTTTATAAAATATTTATTTTGATTTTTCTAATTGGTAGCGCTTTAATCATTGGGTTTAGTGGGGTCATTTATCATCGAACGTATCAAAACATTCAAGAAACATTTTTGCAAAGTCAACATAATTTGGTCAACCAAGTCAAAGAAAATCTGGATCAAAAAATTCAGATGGTGGAGTATGCCTTTTCTACATACAGTAGCACACAAAGCTTTTCCGATACGATGGAACAGCCGTTTTCTGTGACGAATTATCGACAAGTACGAGAGATCAATTCACAACTGGCTTACATTGGTGTGATGGGGATCGAAAACGCCAGTTACCAATTGGTGAATTTGAACCAGCATTGGAAAATCGAAGAAGGCTCCTTAAAACAGATCGATGATACTGAACTTGCTGCTTTTCAAGCGTTGATCGACAACCAACGCTACTTGTATTGGTTACCAGAAGATGGCTATTTAAAAATGGTGATGACGCTGCCTGTGTTTCGACAGGAAACCACTGCTTTGGGGATCGCTGAAATCCAAGACCATACCATTGCGCAGTTGGTGGCAGATCATGACGATTCCTTTTTGAATATTTTTCATGCAGACGGACAACTGCTTTTCGATAATGGTGAAGTGATCGATTCTGCCTTACAAGAAACAATGATTGCAGCTGCCCACGGCGATGGCATCTTCACTGACAAAGAAAACAATAAGTATGTGGTCACACAATCGGATTACAATCAGTGGTATCATGTGATCCGCCTGGCGCCTGCTAGCGTTTCACAAGCAATCCGTGAATTAAGAAGCGGTTTGATCGTGATTGGCAGTCTTTTGATCATCCTCTTTTTATTAGTATCCTATCGCATTGCGATCGTGGCTACCTCACCCATCAATCGGATCGGTGAGCTTTTAAAGCCCAAAAAACAAGGTCAGAAATTAGAAGTCAATCAGTTGATTTCCGATATCGACCAGGTCTTACATCAAAACCACGATCTCGCCGTCAAAGTCGAGCATCAAAAGCCCGAATTAGAATCCTTGTTTCTATTAAACTTGTTTCGCGGCTGTATCTCAGAAGAAGATATTCACTTAAAACTGTCACAATTTGGGTATGAAGTATCCAAAACAGAACACTTTGCCGTATTACTGATTCAAATCGATGATTTGTGTGGACGAGAAACAGCGACTATTGATATTTTCTTGCTTGCCATCGAGAATCTCGTTTCTGAGATCATTCCAGCAAATTTCCGTTTTCAACCAATCATCTCCAGTCAAGAAACCCAAGGAACGATTTTAAAGCTTCCTGAATCAGTTGACCAAAAACAAGTATTGACCTATTGTCAAAAGATCCATCAAGCGGCAAAAGATTACTTGAAAATCAAAATAAGTTGTGGGGTCTCACAATCCTACGACCGCCTCGTAGAAACCAAACTAGCGGTTGATAACGCCAAAGAAGCCCTGCACTATCGAATGAATTTAGGGGAAGAAGTCATTATCTTTTTTGACGACATTGCGGCACAATTAGACAATAATGCGATCGTTCAATACCCTAGAGAAGCAGAAAGCACCTTTTTGGATGCGATGCGTAGTGGGGAACTAGCGACCATCAAAGCGAGTTACACGGAAGTCGTACGGGAAATCATTCATGAAAACAAAAATCCGTTGACGATTGAAAGTGCCTTGTTTAAGTTGATCAACAGTATCGTTCAGCTAGGGCAACTCTTAGGAGCGGATCATACCAGCTTGCAGAATAGTCGTAAAGTTTATCAATCCGTGCTCAACCAAACCAGTTTGTTCAAAGTTGAGCAAATCATCTATCATGAGTTAGTTTTACCTATCGTTGAAACGACACAAGCCAAAACAGATCGAGAAATTCGCTCCTTGTCTGAAAAGATGGTCTTGATCGTACACCAACAATACGATCAAGACCTCTCCTTAGATAGCATTGCTGAACAGCTGCATTATAATGCCAATTACTTAAGTAATGTGTTTAAAAAGGAATTATCCATCAATTTTGCCGATTACTTACAAAACTATCGGTTGCAAATCGCCAAAAAATGGTTGCGGGAAACGGATATGACGATCAAGGAAATCGCAGCCAACCTTCAATATACCAACTCTCAAAACTTCATCCGCTTTTTCAAAAAGAAAGAACAGATGACACCTGGAGAGTATCGCAAACGATCCAAAGACTAAAAGAAAAAAGCGCTTTTTGATCGTTGATCAAAAGCGCTTTTTTTCTTTGCTACCTGTTGGTTACCCTTTGACGGAACCAACCATTGCACCTTTCACGAAATACTTCTGGACAAATGGATAGGCGATCAACATTGGCAGAGTTGCAACGACGATCACGGCCATTTTTACGGATTGTGCTGGGGGGACAACATCGACACTAGCGGCATCGGCGTTCATCCCGCTGGAGACGATCACGATTTGTCGAAGGAGCACTTGGATCGGCCATTTCGCTGAATCATTGATGTACAAGATTGCTGATTGATAAGTATTCCAATAACTAACAGCGTAGAACAAAGAGATCGTCGCAATCGATGGTAAGGAAAGGGGTAAGATGATACGGAAAAAGACGCCCCAATCAGAGCAACCATCCATTTTTGCGGATTCCTCTAAACTATCAGGAATCCCTTGGAAAAAGTTTCTCATAATGATCATATTATATGCACTGATGGCGCTCGGTAAGATCAATGCCCAGAGAGAATCGATCAAGCCGAGGCTTTGTACCAAAATAAAACTTGGGATCATCCCACCGCTAAACAACATGGTAAATACGACAATAAAATTGAGAATGCCGCGTCCATGCAAATATTTTCTCGAAAGAGCATAGGCCATAAAAGAGGTCAAGATCATTGAAAGAACCGTTCCGACGATGGTCACGAAAAGGGAAACACCAATACTGGTAAAAATCGTGGGTGTCGAAAGAATATACCGGTAAGCATTTAAGCTAAATTCACGTGGGATAATGATAAATGTTCGTGTCGCGATCTCAGAAGAAGAAGCAAAGGAGCTTCCGAGAATGTTTAGAAAAGGTAAGAGACACGTTAAGGTGAAGAGTAGTAGAAAGCCAATAATAAATCCTTGAACGACCCGTTCACTTTTCGGGCGGTTCGTTTTTTTCAGGGTTTGTTGCATAGAAAAAACCTCCATCTTTTTTTACTTAAATAGGTACTTCCAACGTATCATGAGGCGGGGACAACGTATATAATCACTTTTACATGTTGAAAAATTCACAATAGTGATAAACGTTGATAAATCAAGGGTTTTCCAATTCGATTGAGAAATAATCCTAAAAAATGTATGCCTTTTCAAAGCTGAGAAAATGATTATATACGTTATCTTTTTTTCACGCTACCATGGGACTATCAAATCAAAAAAATTCGGAGGAACAAGTATGGAAACAAAAGTTGATAATTACTTCTCACCACTTAATGAAGAAGAACAGCGGCTGCGGCTGAAAAAGAAAAAATGGGCGCAAATCAGAAAAAATCGTGCCCTCTATATTATGGTATTGCCGGGGATTTTATATTTTCTTATTTTCCGTTACATACCGATGGGCGGTTTGGTCATCGCTTTTCAAGACTACCAACCATTCTTGGGGATCCTAGGAAGCCCCTTTGTTGGCGTCACTCATTTTATTCGGCTCTTTACTGAAGATACCTTCGTGATGTTGATGCGCAATACACTGATCATGTTTTTCTTAAATATCACGATTTCTTTCCCTTTTCCTATATTATTGGCACTTATGCTAAATGAAGTAAACAATCGCCGTTTGAAAAAAGGGATTCAAACCATCATTTATTTGCCTCATTTTATGTCGTGGGTCATCGTTGTTTCCATCTTCTATGTTTTATTAACGACAGAAGGTGGTGTAATCAATAACATGATCGAAAGTCTTGGTGGCGAACGTATCCCGTTTCTAACAAGCCGCACGTGGTTGCGTCCAATGTACATTTTCCAAGATCTTTGGAAAGGTGCCGGTTGGGGGACGATCGTCTATCTAGCCGCTATTACCAATGTTGATGAACAGCTTTATGAAGCTGCGGATATGGATGGGGCTGGCAAGCTACGAAAAATGTGGCATATCACATTGCCTTGTATTCGTCCAACGATCGTAACCTTATTGATTTTAAAGATCGGTTCGATCTTAGATATGGGCTTTGAGCATATGTTCTTGTTGATGAACTCAATGAACCGTGAAGTTGCCCAAATCTTTGATACCTTTGTCTATACCGCCGGGATTCAAAATGGTCAATTGAGTTACTCGACAGCTGTTGGGCTGTTTAAAGGACTTGTTGGCTTGATCCTCGTTATCTTTGCGAATCGTTTGGCGAAAAAAATTGGCGAAGACGGGATTTATTAAGAAAGAAGGGATCACATGACGATCGAAAAGATCACGAAAATCAACGAAGGATTACTCGCATTTTTGACGCTGATCGCACTTCACTTTCTTTGGCTCAGTGTGACTCTCCTGGGAGGGGTCCTCTTTGGCATTGGCCCTGCGTCGTATGCCATGATGAAATATTATGATCGCTGGCTTCGTCTTCATGAACGACCACCTTTGATCAAAAGTTTTTTCTACTATAGTAAAGAAAGGTTCCGACAATCGGTGCTGATCAGTTGGTTGTTTCTGATCATTGCAGCGATCGTGATCACCAACATATTTGCGCCATTTCCATGGTTTATCCAAGTAGCGAATGTCCTCTTTTTGATTGCGTTTCTCTTTTTATTCATGCACGTGTATACCGTCATGGCAGCCACCAACTTTGTGACCGTGTTTGAGATCCTGCGGGGGAGTGCGTTGTTAGGTTTAGGCTATCTGCATTATTCGATCATAAGTTGGACGATTTTGATCGTTGGCTATTTAGTCCTGGGCAGTTATTTCTTGATCGGCCTCTTTTTGATGGGTAGCAGCTTAGTTGGTGGTGTTTTTGCCCTTGCTGGTAAAAAAATTCTTCAAGATATCCACCCAATTGAAACAGATCAGGTGGTTTCAAAAACGGCATCGACTACGGAGCAAACCGTTTCCAGCAAAGGAGATGAGGTCATTATCTAAAGAAAACGGCTCAAAGACTTTTACTGGTCCGCAAACAAAACGGTTACTAGAGAACACCTGAAAATAGCAAGACAAGCTGAACCCTCATGAAATACAGCCGGTAAAACGGATTCATTCAAATAGCTCTATGAATTGAGGAGACTACAATAAAAGGAAGTATCGTACATGAAGAACTATTCGGAAATTGCTTTGAACACATTATTTGAGCGCTATGACTACTTATGCAAAGAAAAAATTTATCACGGAAAATGGTCCTATGACATCGGGGTCGTTTTACAAGGCGTGAAAGAAGCCTATGAGCAAACTGGTGACAAACGCTATTTTGATTATATCCAAAACACGATGGATTTTTATATTGACGAAGACGGTTGTATCAAAAACTATCAGATGGATGCGATGAATATCGATTACATCAATAATGGCAAATGTTTATTCTTACTATACAAAGAAACAGGTGCTTCAAAATACAAGATCGCCTTGGACACGCTGTATCAACAATTACAGCAGATGCCAAGAACAAGCGAAGGCGGGTTCTGGCATAAAAAAATCTATCCTTATCAAATGTGGTTAGATGGCTTATATATGGGGGCCCCATTTCTAACAGAATACGCACTGACATTTGAGAAAGAAGAAGCATTGGAAGATGTAATCAAGCAATTCACCTTATGCTTTACTCATACCCTAGATCCAAAAACGGGTCTTTTGTATCACGCGTGGGATGAACAAAAAGTCCAGCCGTGGGCAGATCCTGAGACCGGTTGTTCAAAAAATTTCTGGGGACGGTCAATGGGATGGTTCATGATGGCACTCGCAGATACGATGGTGCTATTAGGGGAATCAGAGCAGAAGAATCCATTAGAAAAAATGTTTGTCTCCTGTCTAGAAGCTCTTGCTAAAGTAAGAGATCCCCAGAAAAAAGTGTGGTATCAAGTCTTAGATAAAGGCAGTGAGCGTGGGAATTATTTAGAAGCATCCGCTTCTTCAATGATTTGTTACGCAACAGCGAAAGCAGTCAAAGCAGGGATCATCGATCAAAAATGGCAAGTGTTTGCCCAAGAGACCTATCAAGGATTGCTTGATGAGTTTGTCTTTTTAACAAAAGAAGGCTGGTTGAATCTGATCAGAAACTGTGAAGTTGCTGGTCTTGGTGGCCCAGATGATCGGGATGGTACGTTTGTTTACTATATCAGTGAACCCGTTATCACGAATGATTTCAAAGGATACGGTGCCTTTTTACAAGCGAGTTTACTGCTGCAACCACTAACGGAGGAAGGAAGCAAGAAATGAATATCCAATTGACTACAGCTGATTTACAAGAAAAAGAAGGTCTGTTGACAGAAGCGATTCAAGAAAAAATTGATGAATTGCATCAACAAGGAGGAGGCAGAATCACTTTTTCCGCAGGACGCTATCCGACAGGTGCGCTCTTTTTAAAAAGTAACATTGAACTGCACTTACTATTGGGGGCGACCCTAGTATTTTCTGATGATCCCAAAGACTATCCCGTCGTTGTGTCTCGCTGGGAAGGGGTCAAACGGGAAGTTTATGCCTCTTGTTTATATGCCGAGAATGCGGAAAATATCGCTGTCACAGGACTAGGAATGCTTGATGGACAAGGGCAAAGATGGTGGAAGACCTTTCGGGAAAACCGTGAACAGCTTGCTTATCCACGACCAAAATTAATCAGTTTTGACTCTTGCCAGCAAATTACGTTGAAAGATATCCGTCTTGTCGATTCACCAAGTTGGACCGTCAATCCGATTCTTTGCCAAGATCTAACGATCGATAATCTTCGCATCAAAAATCCAGCGGATTCGCCAAATACGGATGGGATCGATCCTGAATCTTGTAAAAATGTCCGCATCAGTAACTGTCATATCGATGTTGGTGATGATTGTATCGCCATCAAATCAGGAACGGAGGACACCAAAGAACGGGTCGCTTGTGAGAATATCACGATCGTAAATTGCCATATGCTTCATGGGCATGGGGCAGTCGTTCTAGGTAGTGAGATGAGCGGCGATATTCGTAATGTCACCATCAGTAACTGTATTTTTCAAGATACCGATCGTGGGATTCGGTTGAAATCCCGTCGGGGACGTGGCGGAACGATCGAAGATATTCGAGTGAATAACATAGTGATGGATAATGTTATCTGTCCATTCACTTTAAATCTTTACTATTTCTGTGGACCGAAAGGCAAAGAAAAGTATGTTTGGGATAAAAATCCGTACCCGATCACCGAGGAAACCCCTCATTTTCGGAGAATACATTTTGCAAATATCTCGGCTCGGAATGTTCATGCGGCCGCTGGGTTTGTTTATGGCTTGGCTGAACAATTTATTTCAGATATCACTTTCCAAGATATTGCTGTCTCTATGGCTGAACACCCAATTCCAGGAAAGCCTGCAATGATGACAGGTATCGAAGAGATGACAAAACAAGGCTTTTATATTGGCTGTGGACGGAATATTCAGTTTGATCGTATCAATTTGGAAGGCGTAACTGAAGCGTTCCATATCGAGAATAGTCGGGAAATCACCGTCACACAATCATTTGAGAATCGTCAGCCTCTGGCATTTCAAGGAGATTTTTTGTGAGGGATCCTCAGTTACTACAGCTGCTAGGTCCTGATATGAAAGTTGCACCACAAGTGGTTCAGCAAACAAAAGAGCAAGTGCAAAATTATACCTTGGAACATTTACTTCTACGATTAAATCAAGAAGAGGATGTCCCTGCATACTTTGCTTATCCTAGCTCTCAGCAACCTGTTCCACTCGTTTTGTTCAATCATTCTCATGGCGGCGACTTCACGATGGGGAAAGAAGAACTACGACAAAGTCCGTGTTATATGCAAAAAGAAAGCCTATTCGCGACATTTATGAAGTTGGGCGTCGCCGTTGGGGTGATCGACATGTGGGGCTTTGGCGAACGAAAAAACGGTGAGAATGATAGCTACAAGCGGTTTCTGTTGCATGGCAAAACATTATGGGGACAACGAATCTATGACAATCAACAGTTTTTGACCTATCTTGCTTCCCGCAAAGAAGTGAAACAGTCCGCTATCGCCACATTGGGACTTTCTATGGGCGGTTTGATGAGCTGGTGGTTGGCAGCGCTTGATGAACGGATATCAGTGGTGGTGGACATGGCAGCACAAGTGGACTATCAAGCATTGATCGAAGAGGACTGTCTAAGCAAACATGGGTTTTACTATTATGTTCCTAATGTGTTGAAAGACTTTACGACTGCGGCCATCCAAAAACAGATCGCACCACGCCCGCGTTTGAGTTTGGTTGGCAAAGAGGATCGTGGCTGCCCCTCAAGCGGCGTCGCTCGTTTGGATCAGCAGCTCGGACAGCATTATGAAGCAATAGGCTATAAGGAGCATTGGCAGGCGTGTTGCTTGCCAGGCGGTCATGAAGAAACCAAGGAGATGAGAGCGCAGTGGATCGAATTTCTAAAACAGCACCTCCTATCAAGCTAAAGGTTAGTAAAGAGCCGCAAAAGGGTGATTTTACGAGTATCCAAGCAGCCGTGCTGGCTGCTGAAGCCTTAAAAGCACCTTGTGAAATCACGATCGCCTCTGGCGTGTATCAAGAACAGGTGAAAATCTATAAAAACCAGCTTACGTTGATCGCGGAACCTAACACGTTCTTATGCTACCACTTGGCTGCCGAGCAAACCGATGAAAATGGGCAAAAAAGAGGAACGTTTCAAACAGCGACGCTCTTTATCAATAGCCGAGAAGTCTTTGTAAAAAACCTGACCATCATCAATGACGCAGGGTATGGGCAAGCAGTCGGGCAAGCAGTTGCCGTCTATATCGAAGGGGATGACATTCGCTTCGAACGCTGTCATCTCGATGCTTTTCAAGATACCTTGTGCCTGGGTCCATTGCCAAAATATACCAAAGAAGGCGAACCAATGATCAGTCCTTGGCGAAAGACAATCTTTGACCAACAACAAAGTTTGTTTTTGCATTGCAGGATCAGTGGAACAGTCGATTTTATTTTTGGCGGTGGTTCCGCCACCTTTGAAGAGTGTCGCTTGCATTGTAAAAATACACCACAAACGAACTACGTTACTGCTGCCTCAACCAGCAAACAAGCAAGCGGGTTAACCTTCGATCGGTGCCGAGTGACAGGGGACAAAGCCTATTATTTAGGCCGTCCTTGGCGTAATGACGCCAAAGTCACCTTTTTATCCTGCTGCTTTGATCAACAGCTCGCCCCTTGCGGATGGTCTGATTGGGGAAAAACAGCAAGCCACCAAACGGTCACATTCACGGAGCGAATGTGTTGTTACCAAAGAAGTCCCCAACGTCCTGAATGGGTGACTCTTGAAGGAGTGATAGAAAAATGAGCAAGGCAAAATGGTCTGGCTGGATCGGGATGGTTCTCGCTCTGGTGTTTATGGGCGGCTTTTCCTTGGCGATCAATCAAATGACTGTCCAGCAGTTCGAAGAGATCTTTCAACGTGCGTTTCCCACTATACTGAACCAAATGACGGCAGAAGCAGCATTGGCGCAATTTCAAACACTCGGTGCTTGGTTTGGCTTCACGCTGTTGGCACTCCTGATATTGGTTTCAGTGGCGACGATGCTTGTTCGCTATCGTAATTATCGAAAGCAATCTTGTGCTATTTATTTTTTGACTGGTGTCGTGACATTGATTGGTAGTCAAATGATCGCTTTTCCGATTGCCTTTTGTTTCTTTTTAGCGGCGGGTTTTTGTTTTCTCCATCGCGATGACGGACACAAGAAAAAAACAACGGACGCAGTCAGCAAACAAGGAGGGGTTGCATGAAGGCAATAATCAATAATCCGATTTTAAGAGGGTTTCATCCTGATCCGAGTATTTTAAAAGTCGAGGATACTTATTATTTAGCGGTTTCTTCCTTTGAGTGGTTGCCAGGAATTCGGGTCTACTGTTCTCAAGATCTAGTCAATTGGTCCCATGAAACAGATATTCTGACCAATCAAGTGGATTTATTAGGCAACGCAGCAAATTGCAGCATTTGGGCACCGCAAATCAGCTACGCAAACGGACAATACTATTGTGTCTATACAAATGTTCGCAACACGACACGCCCCTTCAAAGACTGTCGAAACTATCTCATCACGGCTCCTACCATTCATGGGCCATGGAGTGAGCCCATTTACTTAAATGGTAGTGGCTTTGATCCGTCCTTGTTTCATGATCAAGAGGGGCGTATCTGGTTATTGAATGCGCTTTGGGATTATCGTAAGGATACACCAAATAAATCGGTGGGGATCGTGCTCCAAGAATACTCTGAAGCACAAGGGTGCTTGATCGGTGACAGAGTGCCAATTTTTTCTGGAACCCAGCTGGCGAAGACTGAAGCACCGCATCTTTATTACCACAATGAGTGTTATTACTTACTGACGGCAGAAGGAGGAACGGGTGCAGGTCATGCGGTAACGGTTTGTCGTAGTAAAACCATCACTGGACCTTATGAAGTAGATCCGCATTTTCCCATGATGCGTGCCTATCAGCGCGAAGATTCCCCTTTTCAATGTACAGGTCATGGCAGTTTGACGATTGCGCCATCAGGAGAATGGGTCATGAGCTATTTGATGACTCGGCCAGTAGAAGGGGCAGCGATCCTTGGACGAGAGACAGCACTCCAAACTGTCTATTGGGATCACGAAGGATGGCTGCGTCTTAGCAATAACGATACGATCCCAGATCAAACCATCAGGCTCGCTAGCGACGCTCAGAAGCAAAGGGCATCACCTGCTGTTTTTATTGATGACTTTAAAGGATCGTTGCAAAAAGCATGGAACGGTAGACGATTGCTGCCCAATGAAGAGTGGTGCAATCTGAGTGAGCGACCAGGGTATTTGCGATTGATCGGCGGAGAATCGATGCAATCGAACTTTCATAAGCACTTATTGGCGATTCGTCAACAAGACGTTTGTTTTGAAGCTGAAACAGTGATGGAATACCACCCCCAATCGTTCAATCAGATGGCTGGATTGTCGCTTTTCTTAAACGAAGAAAACTATTCGTTTTTCTACGTAACCTATGATGAAGAAGAAGGCAAGGTCCTTCGGTTGCTGCGGTGTTGTGAAGGAGAATTTCACTTGTTCCCAGAAAAATTGCCCCTCGCTGCTGCAAGTGAGCCGATCGGATTGAAAGTAGTCAGTTCTTATCTAGAAGCCCAATGGTTCTATCGGCAAGCACAAACGTGGCATCCCTTTAAAAAGCAAAACATCCAGTTTTTGTCTGGTGGTTTTACGGGGAATTTCATTGGAATCAGTGCCCATGATCTAGATCACTTTGCCAAAAGCTATGCCGATTTTGAATATTTTACGTATCAAGGGAAAGATCCGCTCGATGATGGCTCCCTAAAAATAGAGAAAGAAGGTTAACAAATGAAAAAGTTGAAAGTTGCAAGTTTATTATTATGTGCTGGACTGTTTTTAGCAGGCTGCGGCGATGGTGGAGGTTCACCTGAAGGATCAGAAAGCGAAGGGAAATCAAGTATTTCGTGGATGGCGATGCTACATACTGCTTCCCCACCATCTGGAGATGTCACGCAAAAGTTAGAAGAATACACAGGGGTCGAGATCGACTTTACGTGGGTGCCAGATGCTTCAAAAACAGAACGCTTGAATGCAGCATTGGCGTCGAATTCTTTAGCAGATATCGTTAGTCTGACAGAAATCAATAACACAACCGTCCGCAGCTCACTCGCATCTGGAATGTTCTGGGATGTGGAACCCTATTTAGAAGAGTTCCCGAATTTGGCAGAAATCTCCGAAGATCGGTTAGAGTCATCTCGAATTGATGGTCGAATCTACGGTGTTCCGTTTTTAAAACCGATCGCGCGTTATGGCGTCCTTGTCAGAAAAGATTGGTTGGATAATTTAGGCTTGGACGTGCCGTCGACATTAGAAGAATTAGCTGCTGTCGCCCAAGCCTTTACGGAAGATGATCCAGATGGAAACGGTGCGGATGATACGGTTGGTTTCGTAGAGCGTGATGAGTCCTTTAACGTTGGGTTCCGTTCGCTTTCAGGTTACTTTGGTGCAGACAATTGGTTTACGATCACGGATGATGATGAAGTGATGCCATCCTTTATGCAACCAGAATACAAAGAAGCAATGGAATGGTTCCGTAATATCTATGATAACGGCTGGATGAATTCTGATTTTGCGGTAATGGCGAAAAATGATCAGAAGAACTATATCGTTCAAGGTCGTGGTGGGATCGTATTGAGTGGTTTGCAAGAAGTACGTAACTACATTGATGATGCAGCTGGTACTGATGAAGAGCATATGGAATGGGTCTTGATCAATGATATCGTCCATGAAAATGTGGAACGTCGTATCCTTTCTGATACCAATGGTGGAATGGGCGGCTGGTTAGCCATTCCGAAAAACAATGTTGAAACCGAAGAAGACTTACGTGTTGTTTTGAAATTTATCAATGATTTGATGGACGAAGAGCCGTTTACGTTGATGACGCAAGGGATCGAAGGGGTCCATTATGAAATTGATGATGAGGGTGTCTATGTCCGTTTGGATGATACGAAGTGGCAACAAGAAGTACAACCATTTTCTTCGTCTCGTCCATCAGAATTAGTAACAGTTTTCCCTTCAAGCAACCCATATGTCAACTTAGCCAATGAAAAGATTCGCGAAAATGAAGAGTTTGCGGTGATCAATCCTGCACAATCGCTGACCTCTGAAACCTATGATCGTTCATGGTCAAGCTTGATTGAAGGAATCTCAGACGCTTACTACCAATATATGACTGGGGAAATCGAGATCGATGAGTTTGATACAGCGATCGAAACCTTCTTAAGAAATGGTGGACAGCAAATCATTGACGAGTTCACGGAAGACTATCGTTCACAACAATAAAGGTCACAAAAGGTTCTGATCATCTATTGAGAAGAAATGGATGAAGTGAGGAGCCGCTACTGCTGAAAGATTTGAAGACCAAGACCAGTTGAAGTGATTCGCTGCTTGGTCTTCTTTTTGCTTCAAAAGCAGTGAAGAAAGGAGAAGCTATGTTTCAACTAACTGTTCGGGGGCATGATTTAAAGAATTATGGGTCCCCAGAAGAATTAGCGCAAAAAATTGCCGCCCAAAACATTCATAACATTCAATTTGCATTAAATAAATCCTTCCCGCAATGGGCAGAGCCAGAGCAATTAAGCCCTGGTTTAGGCCGCTTTTTCAAACGAGTTTTTGGTCAATCTCACGTTCAGGTCGCTTTATTAAGTTGTTATTGTAATCTGATCCATCCTGATCTGGAAAAACGGGAAACGATTTTATCCAGATTCGAGACCTATCTGGCACATGCCAAATATTTTGATGCAGCTATGGTCGCAAGTGAAACTGGTTCGGTTTTGCCAAATATGGGGTATACCGAGGAAAATTTTAGTGACGTCGTTTTCGATGATTTGGTTCAGGTGATCAAGCGTTTGGTCCAAGTGGCTAAGAGACATCAAGTGATGCTAGGAATTGAAGCAGGCTTGAATCATCCACTATCATCGATCGACCGAATCGAAGAATTGCTGGAACGGGTACCCTCTGACTATTTAGGGATCATCTTTGATCCAACCAATCTGATTACTGCGAAGAACTATCAAGAGCAAGTCGCTTTGACAAGGGAAGCTTTTTCCCGCTTTGGCGATGCCATCGTTTGCTTGCACTTGAAAGATTATCAAGTAATCGATGGTAAAATCAAGGTAGTCCCATTGGGAGAAGGAATGATTGATTATCAACAACTATTGGCCATCACCGCTGAATACAAGCCATATTGTTATGTTGTGTTAGAAGGGACGACCGAAGAAGCGATGCAGCCAGCCATTTCACTGATTGAAGCACTGAAAAAGTGAGCGAGTTGTCTTTGATTGTGACTGATGAGGAAATGCTTTGTTTCAAGGAATCACGGAAGATCACGGAGTCCTTTCCTCAACAAGCAGATTTATTTACTTACTAAAAGTTAGTGTTATACTTAAAGGTACAAGTGAATTTAACTGTTTAGAAAAGAGGAAATAACGATGAAAATGATTCAATCAACCTATCAAATCGATGCAGCAGCCGCAATTGGCAAAGTCGTTTTAAAAGTAGCAAACATAGAAAAAATGAGCCAGTTTTATTCGGACGTGATCGGCCTGACTTTATTGGAGCAAAGTGTAGATCACGCGCGATTAGGCGTGGGAGCGCAAGAGCTTTTAGTTCTAGAGAAGGTGAGTGATCCGTTGCCTTTGACACGGAAAACAGGCCTTTTCCATACGGCGTTTCTTTTGCCTAGCCGTAAAGACCTAGGAAATATGCTGATTCATTATTTGGAAGCCAAAGCTCCCCTCGATGGTGCCAGCGATCATGGATATAGTGAAGCGTTATACCTGACCGACCCAGAAGGAAACGGGATCGAAGTGTATCGTGACAAACCGATGAGTGAATGGGATATTCGAGCAGATGGTGAGATCGTAGGCGTTACTATCGAAATGGACGCGCAAGGCGTGCTGGGAGCCGCTGACCGATCTCAAACGACCTTTCCAGTTGGCACCACGGTGGGGCATGTCCATTTGAAAGTGGCGGACTTGGCAAAAACAGAAGAATTCTACACAGAAGTTTTAGGCATGCGTTTGACCTCAGATTTTGGTAGCCAAGCAAAGTTTTTTGCTGCTGGTGCGTATCATCACCATATCGGATCGAATATTTGGATGGGAAGAAATGTTCCAGCTATGGAAGAACAGGATCTAGGCTTAGCGTACTTTACGATCGTTTTGCCAGCTTTGGCTTTTTCTACGTTACGAAGTCATCTAAAGGCAAGTGGCGTTTCGTATGAGTTAGAAACAGACAGCCGCTTGCATTTGACTGATCCGAATGGGATCAATCTGATCATCGAAAGAAAGAATCAGCCTTAAGATGGAGGTTTTTTCATTCATGAAATGAGAGAATAACCTATAATCAAGTAAAAGGAGAGCAAGCATGAAAAAAAACGGGGCGGGACAATCACTATTTCTAGCATTATTGATCAGCATGGGCTTATTTTTCTTTGTCCAAGGGAAACAATTAATAGAAAGTGGGGCGTCTCCTGTGATTTTTATTGCTTTTTCGGCTTTTGCAGGAATTATCGGAGTTGGTGTCTATGGTCTTCAAGCAATAATGAAGCAGCATCGGCGCAAAGCCATGGTACCAATCAAAACCAAAAAATAAAGAAACCGGCCAATCTTAAACAGGAAGATTGGTCGGTTTTTTGTTTAAGCTAAGACAAAATGGGGAATTGGGGTCTCGTCCCCTACATACTAATTTTCCATGTTTTCAATCGCAAATTCGATCTCATCAGGTAAGAAGCCGTTCCCTTCAAGATGAGCAGCCATATTTCTTTGACGGATCCCTAACACCCGACGGGATTGATTGGCGCGTCCTAAAGCATGGCGATACCAATCTACATCTAGGGTTTCTAGTGCCCATTGTGTTTCCTCCGCAGTAAAACCTTCTGTTTCTAACAGTTCTGCCATCTCTTGTTTTGAATAAAAGCGACGATTTCCTTGCGCTCTAACGAGGAAAAAGGCTTCACGTTCTCGTTCTGTCGCATTGTTTTCGCGCTCATAGCGTGCTGCTACAGTCGGGGCGAGATGAAACCCTGATAAAATCGTTTCCTCGGTCACTTCGTTATCAAACACGTAGGTTCTGAACTGAAAACGATTGTCGTTTTCCAGTTCAAGCCATAGTGATTCAACCAGAAATCGATAACCGTATGGAATCGTTTCATAAACAGCATCGGCAATTTCGTAAAAATAAGCGGAAACGGCTTCGTAAGGAGTCATTATCTCGGGAACGATTTCCGTCGTTTGTCCATTAAACAAAGTGATTGCGGAAGGGTAGGTCTCACCAGCATTCGTAAATGTGAGAATCCCCACTGGCTCATGTTTTGTTGAAAAGACATTCATGGTCACACCGTTCGCCAAATCAATCGCACTCTGCCACTCGATTTCTTTGTCATCGCTTTGTTGGTGTAAGTGTTCAAGTGTATCAGGTGTCAAACCAAGCTTTTCTCGTGTATCTTCATTAATTCCTTCTTCATCGGCAAGAGGACTGTTTGCTCCAGCGGTCACTAGTGCTAAATCCTCTTCGTATTCGTTGAATAATTCTTGCAATTTTGCTCGTCTACTGACGATGATCGGGCTCTCTTCATGGATGGCAAGTAAGGCTTCGATACGGCCATTGCGAGCGGCAACCCAACTGGGCATATCCAGATAGCGAGCTTCGATCGCTTCTTGAGCGAGTGCGATCATTTTTTCCGTGTTTTCAATGAATGCCGCTTTGTGTTTTGAGCTGCTATTGACCTGGTCTAGAAAGGCCAATTCTGCTTCTTTGCCTCGAATCATCAGTTCGAGATTTTCAATACTCAATTCATAAGTAAGATTTTCTGCATGATAGGTATGTTCCCAACCGGCATCTAAAGCGGCACCGATACGCTCAGAAAGTTCCTCAGGACTTGCTGAATTTATCGTCCCACATCCTGAAATCAGGGATAGTATCAGTAATAACTGCAACAAAACTTGTTTTTTCATTTTTCTCCTCCTCGTAAGACTCTAGTAAACCTCGCCAATTTGTACGAATGAACGCATCAGATCGAGCACTTTCTTGGGTATAAACATAGTCACAATATAAGGGACATCAACTGACCCCCAAAGTTAGACCCAAAAACCTAACTTTTTGGGGTCACTACAACAGCATATGGGCATCGCGATGCCCTTTTCTTCGCTAGCTTTTAGTTACCTATGTTTGTCATCGCGTAGTCGATTTGTTCTTCTGAAAAGTCTTCAAAAGTCAATAACCGGCGAATGTTGTCAGGAGGAAGACTCATCAAGGAATGGTAACTATTTGCTTTCTTCAACGCCTGCTCGTTCCAATCAATCGTGAGCTGATCAACTGCCCATTGTGCATCATTATGGGTAAACCCTTCAAATTCTAATTGTTGTATCAATCGTGCACGTGAGAAAGCCATGAGGTTCGTATAGGATTCGGCACGAGCGATCGCTCGTCTTTGTTCTGAAGATCCTTCATTCTCGGTCTGAGTTTGTTCGTCCTTGTTTTGCTCTTGCTGCAAAGCCGTAGCTGCTTCTTGTTTGGCGTTTGCTTCTTGAAGCTGTTGATACACGGTAGTGACCATGTCTTGATCAATGTCATGATCAAAGCCATAGGTCATCACCGCCAGCTGATGTTCATCAGAAGATTGATCGAATCGATTCATAAACATCATTGATTCACGAGGAATATTTACGGCGAGCGCTCGTAAAATCGTTTCATAGAAAGCAGCTTTTTGCTCGTCGGCAGTTTCCCGATTCAGAACAGTAAACCCAGATGCGTACTCCTCATCGGGCATCGCAAAAACGAAGACGTCAACATTCGTTTCGCTTGTGTGGTAAACGGTGGCAGTGAGTCCATCGTCAAGTTCGATTGTGCGATGAAGAGTAAGCGCATCTTCTGTGAGCTGCTGAAGCTGCTCGATATCGTCTGCCAAAAGCCCCAGCTTTTCCCGCGGGTCGGCTTCAGGAATCGTTTCGTTTGCTACCTCTAGTAGACTGTTGAGGTTGTCTTGATTACTGAGAATGATAGGGCTCCGTTCATGAATCGCAGCCAGAGCTTGGCTATAACCAATGCGGGCAGCAAACCAAGCAGGGACATCGATCCGACGCTCCACTAACGCTCGTTCAGCGGTTGCCATCAAATCAATCGTGTGGCTGATCAATTGCTGAAGGTCTTCGTCGGAAGAATCAAGTTCTTCCAAAATAGCCAGTTCGGCTTGGCTGCCTGCAATCAGCAATTCTAAGGTCGCTGGTTGATAATAGGCCCAACCCGTTCCAGACTGGTTTGTATATTCCAGTCGTGCGTCGATGCCAAGCGCAACGGTCTCTGACAGTTCTTCATCTGCCTTCGTGCAGCCGATAAGCAAAATAACGAATGACAATAGGGTGATCAGTATTCTTTTTTTCATTAGACTCCTTCTTTCTATCGAAAGTAACTGAGAAAACGGTCGGCAGAGGTTGGTTCATCTGGGGGAAGGAGGAGGGCAGGTGAATGGAAAAAATGTTGAAAAGATTTCCATCACAAGTTCATTCAAGCAATTGTTTCTGATATGCTAATAAGAAAAAACGGAAAATCGAACTAAATTTTATGAATAGTTGTTATATTATTCATTTTATATGAAAAATATCTCTAAATGCAACGATAAAAGGATTTTTATTGGATTTTTTATATTTGGGGAAAGGAAGGTTACTATCAACTTTTGAGGAGTAGGTACTCAAGATCAAAGCGATCGAGGGAATTCATTGAAGGATCGCCAGGGGGGATCTTTTGTGCAAACAAAAAACAGCTTCCGCAATTGGGAAGCTGTAAGGATGCGGAAAATGGGATTTGAACCCACACGAGCGATTGCTCACAAGACCCTCAATCTTGCACGTCTGCCATTCCGTCATTTCCGCAAATACTATAGAAGGAAACGCAGGCTAAGGTAGTTCTGTCACGCCGCGTCTAGAAAATATCTTACCTGATTTTCAGCAGGTTTGTCAATAACTTTTCCAAATGCTATTTGAAAGAATTTTCAGACTTTAGATTGCATTTTTTTCCATAAAAGGTATGCTAAAAGAATGAATAATTATTTTTTTGAGAGGAGAGCAAATGAACTATTTTAAAAACCAACTGGCAAAAGCTGTTAAGCAGAAAGTATTCATCTTCCTACTCATTGGTGCCTTTAGTTTAGGCTGCAGTTTTTCCGTTTATTTGAAACTGATGGAACCCGTCAGCTTGCCCGCTACCATTACCGCCGAAAAAGCGGAGGCCTTACGGATTGTTGATCGCTACCAAGCCAATCAATCTGGTTCACCGGATGAGCAAGAGGTATATCAGCTATTACTTGATAACAATACTCTGACCTCACGGCAGCTGTCCAACTTGATTATGGAGGAATATGAACGATTTAATCAAACGAGTATTCAAATTGCAGAACTAAAAAAACAGATTTGGGCGTCTTCAGTTGATGACAAAGCCTTTTTACCGCCGATGTGGTCGATCGAACAAGAGCAAACGGTCTATCAAGCCTTAGCCGAGCAAGAAAAAGATCCGGTTCTCACGGCTGCCAATACCCAGACGGCTGTCGCTTTGGCAATAACGTTTTTACTGAATTTTGGGTTCTTCTTCTGGGCTTTTTTTGCTAGTGACAATTTATTAGAAGAAAGAGAACACTTCTCCTTGATCCGCTCATACCCACAGATTTTCCCGATTCGGATGGTCAGTAAGGTTTTTGTCAAAACGATCACCAATTTAGGAATCTTGCTCGTGTTTTTCTTAGGCGTCTTTCTTTCAATGAGCCTTCTGGGGGAGTTCGGGGATTGGCAGTATCCAGTAGCCGTTTATCTCAGTGGGGATTGGGTAGCCTTACCTTTTTGGCAGAGCGTTTTATATAGTATGGTTTCTTTTGCCTTGCTGATTGGTTTGATCGAATGCTTAGGTTTTGTCATGAACATGGTCGCAGCCAATCGATACGTCTCTTTCTTTTTACTGGTGCTTTTTTATGGATTCGGCTTGATTCCGATGCTGCAAAAGATCCCTATATTACCAGTTCATCTAGCTGCTATGGATAAATTTTATTCGGGTGCCTTTGCTTTGGGCTCTGGCACTTCTTGGGGCGTCTATGCCAGTTGGCTGCTGACGCTAGTGTGGATCTTCCTTTGTTTAAGCATCATGCTTGTTGCGGATAAACAGAATCGCTTGTTGAGAGGAGGTAAAGGATGAAAGACTATTTTTTCTTTGAATTACGCCAGCTGTTAAAAAGCAAGAAAACCATCGGCCTTTTTTGCTTGCTGCTGATCTACAGCGGCGTTTACAGTTTTTGGCAAAGAGACTTTCGCCCGATTGAACGAGTAGATAAAACAGAAATGCAACAACGCTATACCGTGCGACAAGATTTTCTTGATCAACAAGCAGCCAATCCCTCTGACCATTGGTCGGCATTCATGGCAGTCGAAATGTTTACCCCATGGAATGAAGCAGAAAAACAACGGCTCGACGCGCTAGCCGAGAAAGACTGGCAAGCATACGCACAAAGCACAAGTACTTGGTACCATCTCGCTTTGCAATTTACCGATGAACGAAATATATTTTATACCCCTGATTATTACACGTTTCGAAATTACTATGCTGGGTATGACGGGCGCTTCGGCTATGCATCAACCGCAAAACTGATGGAGGCTTTTAGCCAGCTGCCCAATAGCAAACTCTCTCAAGCAGTCATGGAGCAAAAAACGGGGGTGCAAGCATTACAGCGAAGCTTTACTGAATACTTACCGATTCTATTAATTGCTGTTTCTTTATTTTTGGCGATCGATTGTTTACCAAAAGAACGAAGACATAAATCCCTGTTTCTTTCACTGCCATTATCGGCAGAAGAGATCCTTTGGAGCAAAACGGCAGCGTTGATGGTTGGTTCTGCAATCGTAACGCTAGGAACCATGTTCTTTATCTGGTTTGGCTCTGGTATTCAATTCGGCTTTGGTTCCTTGGAACTGCCAGTCACGATTTTATCATCGACCTTTGATGCCCGCTACCCGATCACCGATTTCAATGCTTTTGAAACACAAGCCATCGGTCTTTTTTTAAGTCAATGTTTTCTAGCAACGCTTTTCTTGCAGTTTCTTTATTGTCGCGGCATCTTGCTGTTCAGTGCCCTGTTTCGCTCAGAGCTGATTAATCTGCTTGTGGCTGGTTTTTGTTTGCTTTCGCCCTTTCTTTTCCAACGACGCTGGTTTAGTGCCTACCTTGATAAAACGCTGTATGTCTATCTGTATCAAAATGTGGGACAAGTCCTTTCAGGCTGGACACGCTTTTACTTTGGTTCTGCAGGATTTACGATGGAAAAAGGCTTACTTTTATTAGGCGGCGTTTGGCTTCTGATCGAATTGTGTTTCTTTTTGACGATCCAACGCAAAAAATTTCATTTGGCATAGGAGGAACGATATGTTAGAACTGAAAAATGTGACTGTCACGTATACGAGAAAAGTATTGGATCAACTTTCCGTTGCTTTTTCTCCCGGGGAGATCGTCGGGTTAGTCGCCCCTAACGGCACTGGGAAATCCACGCTATTGAATGTGGCGATGAATTTCATCCAGCCGAATGAAGGCGCAGTATTTTTAAACGGCAGTCAAGTATATGTGACCAAAAAATCAGAAGTGGCAGCGCATCAACAAATTTCATTTTTTCCTGACCAAAATGATTTGTACAATGATTTAAGCGGACTCGAGCATTTGAAACTGTATCAGCGAATGTGGCGTTCAGAGGAACGCTTGGTGGAAGAAACGATTGCTCGTTTGCGAATGAGCGATTATATCAAACGCCCAGTGGGAACCTATTCGCTGGGGATGCGGCAACGTCTGTGTTTTGCGATGCAGATCGTGACAGATACGCCATACATGCTGATGGATGAGGTGATGAATGGCTTAGATCCGACAAATGTCGAATTGATCTCTAACGTCTTGAAAGCCTTGCGGGAGCAAAAGAAAGCAATCGTGATCGCTTCGCATATTTTGACGAATTTAGATTCTTACGCGGATCGAGTCTTGTTTTTAAAAGACGGTAAGATCATTCACGAATACCTTGGCCGCAAGTCGTTGGTCAATGAACCCTTGTATGTAAAGACGGACTCGGCGGATTTCTTGGTGGCTTTTCCAGAGTTAACGACAGTGACTATCGATCTGCAAGGGCGGATCTATCTAGTAGAAATCAGCGATCCGCAGTTGCCGCAACGTTTTATCGCAGCAGGAATCACTGATTTTTCGGTGGGGCATTTGGCGTTAAATGAATTGTACTTGAAGTATTTTCCTGAAAATTCCTGAATGAACCAAATTCAGTGGATGAACGCAGGGCAAGCCCTCTCGACCGAGAGGTGAAAAATTTTCGCCACAGTTAAAATTTTTTTGCTATAATAGGTTCAATCTGAAAAGAGATCAACGACGAGAACCAATAACCTGACGTTGACCTATGGTTAAAGGAGAAATGGAATATGAAGAAATTTTCGAAGTCGTCAAAACTTGAAGGGGTCAGTTATGATGTGCGCGGCCCAGTTTTAGAAGAAGCCGATCGGATGCAAGAAGAAGGCATCAGTATCTTGAAATTAAATACGGGGAATCCCGCGCCTTTTGGGTTCGAAGCCCCAAATGAGATCGTTAGAGACCTGATTATGAACGTGCGAGAATCGGAAGGATATTCTGATTCGAAAGGGATTTTTTCTGCCCGTAAAGCGATCGAACAATATTATCAATTACAGAAATTTCCTGATGTGACCATCAATGATATTTACACAGGTAATGGTGTTTCCGAGCTGATCACGATGTGTATGCAGGGCCTATGTAACAATGGGGACGAAGTGCTCGTGCCGATGCCTGACTATCCTTTGTGGACTGCTTCGATCTCATTAGCTGGCGGAAAGCCCGTCCATTATATTTGTGATGAACAAGCAGATTGGAATCCTGATATCGAGGACATCAAAGCTAAGGTCACCAGCAAAACCAAAGCGATCGTCATTATTAATCCGAACAATCCCACCGGCGCCGTTTATCCAAAAGAAATTTTGGAGCAAATCGTCGACGTTGCTCGTGAGCATGACTTGATCATTTTCTCTGATGAGATCTATGACCGATTAGTCATGGATGATTATGTCCATGTGCCGATTGCTACATTAGCGCCAGATCGATTCGTTGTGACGCTAGGTGGCTTGTCTAAGTCTCATCGAGTGGCAGGTTTCCGTGTGGGCTGGATGGTCCTCAGTGGCGACAAGTCCCATGTGAAAGACTATATCGAAGGCTTGAATATGCTATCTTCGATGCGACTGTGTTCGAATGTCTTATCGCAACAAATCGTTCAGACCGCATTAGGAGGCTATCAAAGTTCTGATGAGTTACTATTACCAGGTGGTCGTATTTATGAACAAAGAGCGTTTATCCACAAGGCAATCAATGACATTCCGGGATTGTCAGCGGTGAAACCGAAAGCCGCCTTTTATATTTTCCCTAAAATTGATATTCAACGCTTTAATATCACCAATGATGAACAATTTGTTTTAGACTTTTTACACGAGCACCACATCTTGCTGGTTCACGGCGGTGGGTTCAACTGGCAACAGCCAGATCATTTCCGAATCGTTTATCTTCCTAATATGGAAGACTTAAAAACGACTGCTGAAAAAATGAAAGAATTTTTGGCGTCCTATCGTCAGAAATAAGAATATAAAAAAGCACCGCTCCTTCAACAACCGTGAGGGAGTGGTGCTTATGTTTTTATTCGGCAACTGGTTGACAAATTTTTTTGCTCACAATCATTCGATTGGTAAATTTATCCAGCATTTCAGCACTAGGATCGGTGACTTGAACCAGAACAGAGTTCTCATATTCTCGTTCGATGATCCCTTGATACTTCTTGCCATCCCATGTAAAAAAGATCGTACTGTCGATCGTCATCTTAACACCTCATTTGAAATTGTGGAAAAATAACAAGACATTCTTGAAATTGCTTTCCTTTTTGTCATTATGTGCTAAAATAAAGAAAATTAAAAATGCGAATTCGCATTTTTGACAAGAAACGTTCGGTTTTTATAAGAATTCCCCCTGGAGGACGATTATGAAGAAAAAAGAAGAATCTTTTGGTCAAAATATCCGTTCGATTCGGTTGAAACGAAAGATGACACAGAAAATGTTAGCGGAAGATATTTGTTCGCAAAGTGTTTTAAGCCGTATTGAAAACAACGAAGAGTTGCCGAATGTCTGGGTGATGTACCAAATCTGCCAACGCTTAGGAGTCACCTTAGATCAAGTAATGATGCTTCATTCGGAAGAGATCAACAAAACCAATCAAATCTTTGCCGAAATCGAATCACATTTTGTCCATAAGCAGTTTCAAGAAATGCGGGAAAAAATGGAAGATAAGGCGATCAAGGATTATTTGTATCTGGATTCAGATATGCAAATGTATTACTACTATCTAGGCAGCTGTGATTATTTCCTCGATCAAAACTATGATGCCGCCCTTGAGGCGCTGAAAAAAGGACTAGCCTACTCCTATCAACAGGATAAGACCAATGTTTCGGTGATGGAAATTCGTATCCTGAGCTGCATGGGCCGCGTCTATAGTGATTTGCTGCAACTGGGTGAGGCTCGTTTTTACTTAGAAAAAGCTTACGATGCCATGCACGCACTGCCGCCGGAACGTCTCTCCACATCATTGACCAAAATTTACTACAATTATGCGGTCTTTTTAAAGGAGCAACAAGAAGATTGCCTCGCGCTAAAGGTAACGAACGAAGGCATTTCCTTAGCCAGAGAAAAAAACAGTTTGTATTTTCTAGAAGAATTGTTTGAACTGAAGGGACACTTACTTTATAGACTGAAAGAAGAAAATGCAGCCGAAAAAAGTTTTCAGCTGTATCGTGCTGTCATGGATATTCGCCAATCTGACAAAGTGGTGTAGACCTTTCTTGACTTCTTCCCTAAATAAGAGTACTTTTAAGAAAGAAAAGAAATAGAGGAGCGATCAAGATGAATAAATATATTTACGCAGACAAATTCTTTCTAAAATCAGCGGTTCATGGCCCTGGTTACCTGGAGGTCAAAGAGGGGAAATTCGGAGCGATCGTCGATGAAGTCCCTTCTGGTGCAGACGTAGAAGATTATTCAGGCAAATGGGTAGCACCGGGTCTTGTGGATACTCATATCCACGGATTTATGAACCATGATGTGATGGACAACGATGCAGAAGGCATTAAAGCCATGTCGGAAGGCCTTTTATCATGTGGTGTGACTTCCTTCTTGCCAACAACCTTAACATCCAGCAAAGAACGGTTGCGGGATGTTGCTGAAACCGTTGGGAAAGTCAAAGACGAAGTTACAGGAGCAAAAATCCAAGGGATCTATTTTGAAGGCCCATTCTTTACTGAAGAACATAAAGGTGCACAAAATCCAATTTATTTTGGTGATCCTGATATCGATACCTTCCATGAATGGCAAGAAGCTTCTGGTGGAATTATCAAAAAAATCGCCTTGGCTCCTGAACGAGAAGGTGTGAGTGAGTTTGTTTCGCAAGTGACGGAAGAAGGCGTAGTGGTTGCTCTAGGCCATAGTAACGGTACATTACAAGAAGCGCAAACAGCAGTTGAAGCTGGTGCTAGCGTTTTTGTTCATGCATTCAACGGTATGCGCGGATTAAACCATCGCGAGCCTGGAATGGTTGGTGCCCTACTTTCATTAAAAGAAGTTTTTTCAGAGTTGATTTGTGATGGCCACCATGTGCATCCTCAAGCAGCTGAGATTTTGATGGAAAAAGCTGGTCACGACCATGTTGCCTTGATCACTGACTGTATGATGGCTGGCGGCATGCCAGATGGTGATTATATTTTAGGTGAATTTCCAGTAGTGGTGAAAGACGGAACGGCTCGAATGGAAACTGGCAATCTTGCTGGTAGTATTTTGAAACTAAAAGAAGCTGTGAAAAATGTAGTAGACTGGGGAATCGCTACCCCTCAAGAAGCGGTCATGATGGCCAGCTTGATTCCAGCAATCAGCTGTAAAATTGACCATGCTTGCGGCATGATCAAACAAGGTCACCCAGCTGACTTTATTGTTTTGGATCAAGAAATGAATGTAACAGCCACCTATTTAGATGGCGTCTGCCGCTACCAGGCGTAAAATAAAACAATCTGCTTAAAGAAACAAGAAGAGAGCTTCTCTTGATCTGTTTTTTGAGCAGATTTTTTTGTTTTCAGTTATGATGAAAGAAAACGACATCCTATGAAGGAGATGATGGGGATTTGAAGACGATTTTAGTTACCGGCGCCAATGCCGGTATGGGCTTTGCAACAGCCAAACAATTGGCAGAATTGGGGATGCATGTGATTTTGTATTGCCGTTCTGCCGAACGAGGGCAGGCAGCACAGCAACGTTTGAAGGAAGAGACAGGCAATCCAAGCATCGATCTAGTGATCGGTGATTTGGGGTCGTTGGCTAGCGTACGCAAGTCAGCCGCTGAAATCAACGCCCGCTTTGAGAAATTGGATGTACTGATCAATAATGCGGGCATCGTCAATTTAAAAAATGAGCGAACAGCCGATGGATTTGAACAAATGCTGGGCGTAAACTACGTGGGGCATTTTGAACTGACCCGTCAGTTATTGCCGCTAATAAAACGTGCCGATGCCGGCAGGATCGTCAATGTGTCATCCGGCGCCTACAAATTTGTAAAGAAAAAGGATCAGCGCTTTTTCGATGTACCGGATTTTTTCCCTTGGCGGGAATATGGCCGCTCAAAAAAAGCCCTGATTTTATTTACGGATGCGCTTGCGTTCCAGCTACGCAATACGACCGTTACTGCTAATTCCTTGCATCCGGGAGCTGTGGCGACCAGCTTAGGGGTCAGTCGACAAACAGGATTTGGTCAATCTATTTATAAAATGTTGACGCCTTTTTTTAAAACAGCCGAAGAAGGGGCCGATACAGCGATTTACTTAGCGCTAAGTCCAGACGTTGCGGGTATCAGTGGCCGCTACTTTGTTGATCGTCAAGCAGTCCTAACCGAGATCCCGAAGGAGCAGCAACAAGCACAGAAACTATGGCAAGAAACGCAACAAAGAATTGCGGAACACACAAAATGATTTGTTTTGCTTTTGCCAATCTGGATCACTTTGAATAAATGACTTGTTTTTTAGCAGCACGACCTTGTGCTGCTTTTTTGCGGTTTCTTTCAAGGGAAAAAGTGTGATACACTGTTAAGCGAGAAAGCGCATGCGGCGCTGGAATTCTTGGAGGAATAAAATGAGTTATATTGAAGTAGTGAAAGAAGTGAAGAAATACACAATGGGCGACACGGTCATTGCTGCTAATGATGGTGTTTCGTTTTCTGTAGAAAAAGGAGAGATCGCACTGATCCTTGGTCCTAGTGGCGCTGGTAAGTCCACCGTTTTGAACATACTTGGCGGAATGGATCAATGTGACAGTGGCAAAGTGATCGTTGATGGAACAGATATTGCTGGCTTTGATGCCAAACAATTGACGACCTATCGCCGCAAAGATGTCGGTTTTGTCTTTCAGTTTTATAATTTGGTCCCTAATTTGACAGCCAGAGAAAACGTTGAACTCTCAGCACAAATCGTGCCAGAGGCACTTGATGCTGCTGAGATCTTGACCCAAGTTGGGCTTGGTGATCGCTTGGATCACTTTCCAGCGCAATTGTCTGGTGGCGAGCAGCAGCGAGTCACGATCGCTCGTGCTATAGCGAAGAAGCCCAAATTGCTGCTTTGTGATGAACCAACTGGGGCACTTGACTATGAAACGGGGAAACAGATTCTAGCAATTCTAGAAAAAACGGCTCGTGAGACTGGGACGACCGTTTTGATCATTACACATAACAGCGCATTGGCTCCCATGGCTGATCGTGTGATCCATATCAATGATGCAAAGGTCCGCAAGATGGAAAAAAATACTCATCCGATTCCAATTGCCTCTATTTCTTGGTAAATGCCTATGAAAAAAACATTATTACGTTCCAGTTTACGTGAAATTAGGCAAGCACCCGGGCGGTTTTTGTCCATATTAGGCATTATCTTCTTAGGGGTCGCTTTTTTTGTGGGGATCAGTGCAACAGGTCCGAATATGGAACAAGCTGCTGAAGATTACTTTGCTCGCCAGAAATTAGCGGACTTTACGATTGCGTCAACTTTAGGGTTGTCGACTGCCGATCGGGAAATCATTGAAGAAATGCCTGGTGTCATGTCTGTTGAAGCAGAGCAGATCGCCGATATCAATGCCGAAAATCACCGTGCCGTGATCCGTGTCTTTTCCCTTTCGAAGGAGCGACAAGTCAATCAATATCAGGTGACTTCTGGTCGATTGCCGCAAAAGTCAGGGGAAATTGCTTTGGATCAAGCGGCACAAAGCAGCGGTGGGTTTGCACTAGATGAAACTTTTGAACTGCCAGAAAGCGGTGAAAACCAGCTAGCAACGCACACTTACACGATCGTTGGCTTTGTCAATAGTCCCGAATTTATTGAGAATTTTCATCGAGGCAATAGTACCGTTGGGAATGGGACAGTCGATTACTTTGCAGTAATTCCAGAAGAAGATTTTAAAGAAACTGCGTATGCTAGATTGTTAGTTCGTTTTGATGAGCTATCGCAAGTGACTAGCTATTCAGAAGCATATCAGACAAAAAGGGATCAAGTAAGTGATGAAGTAGAAGAACGGTTTGCTCCGCGGGCACAAGGACGTCGGCAAGAGTTGATCGATGAAGCGCAACCAGCGATTGATGAAGCCAAAGAACAGATCCGTGATGGCGAAGAGGCATTGCAGCAAGCGCAAGCGGAACTTGACGACGCAACAGAGAAATTGGCGCAGGCGCATCAGGAGTTGACGGAACAAGAAGTAGCTTTTCAGACAGAGATTCAAACTGCCCAAGAGCAATTGAATGTAGAAGCGCAAAAATTAGCTGAGGGGAAACAGGCATTGATCGAAAATCAACGCCTGCTAGATCAAAATGAACAAGCATTGATTCAGCAAGAAGCCCAAGTACAGTCAGCCCAAGCTCAGTTGGCACCCGTTTTGGCACAAAGACCTGAACTACAAAGGGGTATCCAGCAGGTAGAGGAGCAACTGGCGCTGGCATACCAAGGCATGGATCAAATCAGAAGTGTGAGTCAACTTTCTGCAGAGGAGCAAATGTCCCAGCTGCCTACCGTCTATGCACAAATAACAGCCGCTCTGGCACAGTTGAACCTGCCGACAGATGTCCTTGGTCCGGTTCCTGATCTGGAGGAAATCGATGAAACGATGATTGCTACTATGCTGACGGCAGCTGAAGATACATTGCGTCCACTTATTGCCGAAGGTGAGCAACAACGTGCTCAATTACTTGGGCAATTGTCTACGATCAATGACCAAGAAGCGCAACTTCAGCAGGCACAACAGCAAGTCAATGCTGGCTGGAGCCAAATCAGAGCTGGGCGCCAAGAATTGGCACAAGCGCAGACCCAGATCACCCAAGGAGAGACGCAGCTAAGCGACGCTCGTGAGACCTTAGCTTCTGAAAAAGCCAAGGGTCAGTCTTTATTAGCTGCTGGTTGGCAAGAATATCGAGAAAACGAAGCAACCCTTCAAGAAAAGGTTGACGAATTTAAAGAAAGAGCACCAAAAGAACGCGAAAAACTTGAAGATGCCAAAAAAGAAGTTGCTGAAAAAGAGCAGGAATTGTTGGATCTAAAACCGGCAGTTTATCGTGTCGCAAACCGCGATGCGAACCCTGGTTATTCAGAGTACCAAGACAATGCGGAACGGGTTTCTTCGTTAGCGACGATTTTCCCAGTTATCTTCTTTTTGATTGCAGCGTTAGTCAGTCTAACCACCATGACGCGGATGATCGATGAAAAACGCAGTGAGATCGGTACATTGAAAGCATTGGGCTATCGTAACTGGGAGATTGGACAGAAATTTTTGCTTTATTCCTCTGCAGCAGGAATCACAGGTGCTGTATTGGGTCTAGCAGTCGGCTTTTCCTTTTTTCCAGCAATCATCATTCAAGCTTATGGACCGCTTTACAATCTCACGGAGTATGACACCCCATGGTATTTGCGGCTTTCATTGATTGCTGTGGGAGTCAGCTTGCTTTGCACCATCGGTATCGCGTTGCTGGTTTTACGATTTGATTTAAGACAGTCATCCGCTTCATTGTTACGACCAAAGGCACCCAAAACAGGAAAACGAATTCTCTTAGAAAGAATCACCGTTATATGGCGGCACTTAAGTTTTATTCAAAAAGTTACAATGCGAAACCTGTTTCGCTACAAGTCAAGAATGCTCATGACCATCTTAGGGATCGCCGGATGTACGTCAATGATCTTGACTGGATTTGGCCTAAGAGATTCCATCAGTAATATCATTCCTTTACAGTTTGAGAAAATCTGGCAGTATCAGGCGGTGATCACCTTTGATGATGAGGATTCTGAAGCAATGAGTGAAACAAAAGCCGCCGCAGAAGATATTGAAGGCTTTGAAGCAGGGTTATTCTTGCATACGGAAAGTCTGACGTTGGCTCAATCGGGGGTCACGCAGCAAGAAGTAACCGTCACTGTGCCAGAAGATCCTGCGGCTTTATCGAGATTTGTCCACTTGAATGATCGGGTTTCAGGAGAAGCTTACGAGCTAGAAGGAGAGGGCGCCATCATCAATGAAAAGCTTGCTAAGTTGTTTGGATTATCCGTGGGTGATACGATAGCGTTGACGAATGAAAGCGGCGAATCATTTAAACTGAATGTGGCTGCCATCGCAGAAAACTACACAGGGCATTTTGCTTATTTGACCCCGGATGCTTATCAGAAGATCTTTCAAGCAGCTCCTTCTTACAACAGTGAGTTATTGAAATTCAGTCAGCGTTTGACGAAATCGGATGAAGAAGCGATCGCAGCTGATCTGATGGCACAAGACAATGTCATCAATGTTTCCTTCCTCTCAGCTTCAGCGGATGCCTTAGATGACACGACAGCAACCTTGAACATCGTCATCTGGATCTTGATCTCGTCTGCGGGGGCATTAGCCTTTATCGTGTTGTACAACTTGAACAACATCAATATAGCGGAACGCATTCGCGAGTTGTCGACCATCAAAGTATTGGGCTTTTATGATCGAGAAGTGACCATGTACGTCTTTCGTGAAAATATCTTTCTGACGATCTTCGGCATTGCATTGGGTTTATTATTAGGGGTGCTTCAGCATCAATTTGTCTTACAGACCATCGAAGTCGATATCGCCATGTTTTCACCGACAGTCGAACCAATGAGCTATGTGTATGCCGCTGGATTGACCTGTTTATTTTCAAGCGTGGTAGGGATCGCAATGTATTTCAAACTGAAACATGTCAATATGATCGATGCACTGAAAGCCAATGAGTAACAAAACAGCCTTTTCTCAGAATGATTCTGGAAAAAGGCTGTTTTTATTTTTCTTGTTTTTCTTGTTCGGAAATCTCGCCTTGGACTTCTTCTAGCATGGCTTTTAGTTCAAGCTCTTTTTGCCTCAGCACCACCAGATCTTCTTGGATCTCATCCTTTTTCTCTTCCTCAGGTGGTCGAATGACGAAATTGATCGATAGGGCAACTAACGTGCCGATAAAGGTGTCCAATACACGGTCTAAGGCGAAGATGATCGATTCCCCTTGAGGGACACTGGAAGTGATCAAAAGCATCGTCGCAATAGCAGAGATAATGCCAGAATTGTTATTGATGCCATCTGAAAAAACGATGACAAAAATGACTAGCGCTGGCAAGACAAACAATTCGATCAGAAAGTCATTTTGAAAATATTGCTTCGTCAAAAAGTAAAAAATGGCTGTACCGCCGCCGATCGTATTTCCTAATACCCGTGACTTACCAAAAGAGATCGTTGTGGTCAGGTCTTGTCGCAAAGAAAACACAGCCGACAAGGCAGCAATCAATGGTTGGCCACGATCAAGAAAATGAAAGAGCAGAATACAAAGCATGACAGCGATGGCTGTTTTTATCGTTCGCATACCTAAGCGAAAACGCCCCAGTTTCATGGTCAAATGCCCCCTTTACTTAATCATACCCAAAGCAGTTGAGAAATTCTAGTCTTATTCCTCACAATTTAGTATACTTTTCACAGGAGGTGACAAAAATGAAAATCGGAATGAGGACCGTGAAAACGGCGATTGCTGCTGGTTTATCAATGTTTCTGGCACAACAGATCGGTCTTTTGTATGCGCCAGCCGCAGGGATCATCGCCATTTTAAGCGTCGGTAATACAAAGAAAACGTCACTTTTTACGGGAATCGGGCGTTTGATCTCTTTGGCGATCGCAACGCTCTTAGCTTTTGTCAGCTTCCATTTATTAGGCTTTGGGCCGATAGGATTTGTTCTTTTTCTCTTTCTCTTTATCCCAACCGCTGTCTATTTCAATTTGACCGATGGGATCGTCGTCAATTCTGTCTTGGTGACCCATTATATGATGGAACGTTCGTTTGCTTGGCCACTGATTGGGAATGCTTTTTTATTGATGAGTATTGGCATTGGCTTTGCACTTTTGTTCAATTTATATATGCCAGATGGCGAACGAGCATTGAAAGAAAGACAGCAATTAGTGGAAGAATCGTTTAAAAGTCTTTTAAAAGACATGTCGATTGCCTTAACTGAAAAAGAAAAGGCGACGCTTCCCCAGGTCTGCCAAACGCTTTTGGGGGATATCAAGCAAGGCAAACAACAAGCAATGGTGCATAGTGAAAATCAATGGCGAGGAGAAGCCTCCTATTATGAAGAGTACTTTACCATGCGCCAAAGTCAGGCACGCTTACTCTTAGAAATGGTTGACTTATTGCAGTTGTTTTGGGTAGAAGAAGCCTATACAAATGCGTTTCAAGAGTTGCTATCCTTTACTGCCGAGTCCTTTCACGAAAATAACGATGGGAAAGAGATCTTGGCAAAAATTGCTGCGCTTTATGAAGACTATCGACAAAAGCCATTGCCCCAAACAAGAGCAGAGTTTGAAAATCGCGCTCAGCTGTTTCAGTTTCTGCAAACCTTTAAAAGTTTTATTGAAATCAAAGCCGACTTTTCTGATCAAATGCAAACAATGGCACGCTAAAAAAGACTCCCAAAAAGGCAGCCGTAATATACCAATATAGGAAGCAGAACTTGAGCGCTTCATTGGCGGTAATATCCCAACAAGAGCATAGCAATGTGAAGAATCTACCTGCTCTTTTCGGTGCTTCTACAACCATCTTGCTAACAACATGGTTGAGAAGAGCAGGCATCAATTCGACCCGTTCAGAAAACTGCTTATACTTAGAGATAAATTCCTTCACCTGTATAGTCTGTTATTCCTGTTGATCTATTTCTTTTTCCAGCCTTGTAATCAGTTTTAGACATTCTTTTTGTTGAGTATCATATCCATTCGATAGCTGTAGGAAAAGTTTCTCAGTCAGCGAGCCAGTCACATGGTTTTCATACACCCATTGGAAAAGTAGCTACAATTTTTCGTTCAGCTTTATCGTGTGGTCACCCCAAAAGTTTGACTTTTATGGATTGAAGAAATTTGGAGTTGTCAATAAAAACTGGACACTTAGTTAAGAGAGTAAGTGGAATTTTTTTCAAAGACATTAGGAAATTGATAGCTCGGAGCAGAGTGGTTGAATTTTGTGTTTAGTAAGTTTCAAACTATTTAGATATCTCCATTTGAGCCTGATCAAATCCTCTAAATTGAGCGTCATTGATCAGCTCTCTTTTTTCTTATAGACATCAATAAAAACAGATACATAAAGCGTTTCTTCCTTCAGAGGGATTTAGGTAATGTCCCCTAGCCAAATTTTATTTTTTACTGTTGACTTGATGCTGTTGGATAGCCACTTCCATTGCATGTTCTTCTTCCAATTCCATGAAATTAGATAGGATAACTCCCGAAGATCGGTTCCTCTTACAGATAAACATATTGATGGCGGGAGTTTCGTATGGTATAATTTTTTTAGTGACCACGTGGTCACTAAAATTTCGAAAACAAATGACCATGTGGTCACTGAACGGAGAACCTTATGCCTAAAAAGTTGTTTCATGAACTGCATGAAGATAAAAAGAAAAGAATCATTTCTGTTAGTATTTCAGAATTTGCAAAATACGGGTATGCAGATAGTTCCACCAACCGTATTGTAAAGGCCTCTGAAATTAGTAAAGGAAGTTTGTTTAAATACTTTGAAAACAAAGAAGATTTGTATTTTTATTTGCTTGATTTTGTCACAGGCGAGCTAAACGCAAACCTATATCAAAAATTAGGCACCCTTTCAACCAACTTGTTTGAGCGTATAATTCAATACTCGGAATTGGAATTTTTATGGCATATCCAAAACCCAGAAAAATATAAGCTTATTATCAAAGCATTTAGCAAAAATGATACAGAAATTTATCGAAAGGTTGAAGCAAGATTTAATTATGCTGGTCAGAATGTTTATTATAGCGTATTAGAAAACGTTGATACGAAATCGTTGAATTGGGATAAAAGAAAAGTTCTTGATGTGCTTAAATGGTTTTTACAAGGTTTTAATGCCGACTTTATCGAAAGAATAGAAGTGCAAAACGGAAATAAATCCGAAATTAACCAAATTAGGAATGAGTATGTAACCCACCTTACCGACTATATAGATATACTTAAAAAGGGGATTATAGACTAGAAGGAGTTGAAGATCTTGTTTTATGGTGCCAAAGGAAGTTCAGTAACTATCAATGGATCAAAAATGGATTATGTGGAATTTGGACTGGGGAAATCTCCATTGATAATTTTGCCTGGGTTATCAGATGGATTAAAAACTGTAGAGGGGCAAGCAATCAAATTGGCGTATTACTTTAGGGCTTTTTTGAACGATTTTAAGGTGTATGTGTTTAGTAGAAAAACAAATATTGAAAATGGGTACACCACCAGGGAGATGGCAAAAGACCTTAAAGCAGCACTTGACCAACTTGGAATAAAAAGTGCTTGCCTAATGGGTATATCACAGGGTGGTATGATAGCCCAGCACTTTGCTATCGACTATCCTATGATGGTAAAAAAGCTTATTCTTGCTGTTACCACTTCCCGTGCAAACGAAACTCTTCATCGAGCTATCAACGGATGGGTGAATTACGCGGAAAATAATGATTATAAATCACTGATGATTGATACAATGGAGAAAACATACTCATCCCAAAAACTGAAAACATATCGGCTGATGTATCCACTTCTATGTAGAGTTGGAAAGCCGAAAAGCTTTGAGAGGTTCATACTTCAGGCAAAAGCTGTATTGGCACACGATACTTTCAGTAAACTTGAAAACATAATTTGTCCTACCTTCATAATTGGCGGTGATAGCGATAAAATAGTTGGATCAAATTCTTCAGCGGAGATGGCTGATAAAATCCCAAACGGTCGTTTGCTTCTCTATAAAGGGCTGGGACACGCGAGCTATGAAGAAGGCAAAGATTTCAATAAACATGTTAAAGATTTTCTTTTAAGTTAGTTCGAAGCCTCACATATGCAGATTAGTAAAAGCAGGAATTGTCTTTATGCTAAATTCAAACAATAGCCGCGAACGCACTGTAAAATAGCTATATATATGCAATTCGAACGCTACATTTTACCGCGTTAGCTGCCTACAGTGAACGGCTCCGACTTTGGAAAAGAAATACCTTTTTCCCAACTGCCTAGATCAGATGACGTAGGCACAAAGGTCCACATCAGCATACACCTGCTAAAAATCTTTACTGTCTTTGATTTCAAAATTGGCGTGCAAAATAAAGAACTAGCTGACACGCAAAGCCAGCTAACTGAACACCATCGGAATAGTTAACCTTCTCAAATCTTACTTAAAATGGACAGGAAAATTGCCGAAGTCACTTTAAGATCGTACACACGGTAATCTTCCACAGTTACGGTGTAAAGTAATGGGCAGTTACGATTTAAAGAATTGGTGCTATTATCAGCTTTTTTACAGCCTATAGGTAGTGTTAAATCTTCTTCTGACCGTATTTTCTTCTGCGTGTATTTTCGCCAAAACTGTGGTGGTTTGGAACAGAAAAAAGGTAGCAACGGAATTTCGCTTCCGTTGCTACCTTTTCTTTTGACAATCCTATTGGTGAATGATTAGGTATTATGTGTTTTGATTCCTGTTATATCTGGCATCAGTGTAAAGGAGTCTTTTTCATTTTACTGCTGTTCCCAAAAAGCTTGCATTTGATCAAGAACGTCAATGACATCGGTGGTCAAATGGATCGATCCTTCGATCTCGCCATCGATGGCTTTGATCATATTGGCAATTTCATAATTAAGGGCTTGACTGCTGTCGCCAGCTTCAATCACTTCATTTGTTCCATCTCGGAAATGGATCACGGCTTTGTCCGCACGAGGGTATTCATCTACGGTAATGTATCCTTCTTCGAAAGCGACGATACCGGTTTTAGGCATTTTCGCTTGGAAAGTCAGCGTGACACTAGCCATTTCATCGGCTGGATTTTGTAAGATCGTGACTGATTGTTCATCCACACCTGTAGAGAAGGGCTTCATGCTGCTAAACGTCACTTCTGGTGTATCCGTCATGAAAAAGCGGGCAAATGAAACAGCATACGTACCGATATCCAATAAAGCACCGCCACCTAAATCTGGATTGAAGAAACGATTGCTTGGGTCTGGATCTTTGTAGCTGCCAAATGGTGCTTGGATCATTTTTAATTTTCCTAAGCGTCCGGCATCAATCTCTTCTTTCAACCGAGCATAAACCGGCATATTGAAAATCGTCATTGCTTCTTCTAAGATTAGGTTTTTTTCTTTGGCTAAGGCTAGTTCTTCCGCTAGCTCATCGGCACTGGTGGTGATGGCTTTTTCGCAGAGGACATGTTTTCCTGCCATCAGAGCTTTCATAATAAATTCATGATGAAGATCATTAGGTACTGCAATATAAACAATATCGATTTGCGGATCTTCTAACATGGCATCTGTGCTTTCATAGGCATGGGGAATAGAGTGTTTCTCAGCAAATGCTTGGACTTTAGGGAAACTCCGGGCACTGACCCCATATAGTTCACTTGCTTCATTAGAAAAGCCAGCAGCAAATTGCGTTGCGATATCTCCGAGGCCAATCATTCCCCAACGGTATTTTTTCATCATTGATCATCTCCTTCGTATTTAGTATAACAAAAGAAATCAATTCTTTAAAATAATCAAAAACAATCGCAAAAAGTTTCCATTACGGCTGACTTTCAGTAAAATATAGAAGAGGAGGGATAACATATGCATAATGTATCAATTGCAATTATTTTAAATACCATCATCGAGCAATACGCATCAGAAAAACAGTTTTATGAAACACAATTAGGCATCACCGAGGAGCAATGGGAGGCATGGAAAAATGGCACAATGAGTCTGTCACCTGCTGAAAATCAGAAAGTGAAGCTGCTGTTTTCAGATTATGAATGGATGTTGATCCAAAAAATCATTCGGCAAACCGTCATTTATCCAGAAAAACGCAATCAAGCGGTCGTCGAGTTCAAAAAAATGAAGACTCAAATCGCCAGAACGTGGTTAGCAAGCGATTTAGCGAAAGTCGAATTGTTAACAGAATCTGAAGAAACAGCCCAATACCTTGATTTGAGAGTCAGTATTACGTATGATGAGTGGGGTTATGATGATATACTAAACTTCCGATTGCCCGCTTTTGTTCAGCAGCAAATTCGCAATGAAAAAATCGAACTGTTGGAGTGGGTCAAAGAAAATCTGGAAGAAACTTACAACTAAAGGTAGGATATTTTTTGAAAAAGTATTATGGAATGGCTGCGGCGGCGGGCTTCTTGTTTCTGGTTCTTTTAACCATTCAAGTGAACCGAGTGACCGCAGTCACCCCAACAAAGAGTGCAAGTATCGCTCGTTCAACAGATCAAGCAACAACGAGTGAAACAACAGAAACAAATGAAAAAGAGCCAAATGGGAACACGCAAGAGTCACAAGAACAAGCAAGTGCTAGTGATGAAGTGAACGAAGAGGATTTACCAACTGTCTCATTGGATGATTGGTCATTAGTTTTGGTAGGCCCAAACAATAAAATCAAAAGCGAAATTGCCCAAAAAGATTTAGGGAAATTGTCGAATGGCTATCTCGTCGATCAACGCATCGTTTCAGCTTATGAAAAGCTGGCAGATGCCGCAAAAGCTGCAGGACATCCTTTGGTGATGGTCTCTGCCTACCGTTCAGTCGCGTATCAAGAGGAGATATTCAATGCCAATGTCAACACCCTGATGAGTCAAGGTCATACAAAAGAAGAAGCAATTCGGATCACGAAACTGACCTTTACTGAGCCTGGCTATAGCGAACACCATACTGGGCTTGCTGTTGATGTTGTGGATCAGGATTGGTATCAAAATCATACAGGAGAACTGCTCAATGAGGGGTTCGGTGATACTGAGGGTGGAAAATGGCTACAAGCTCATGCAAGGGAGTATGGGTTTATCATCCGTTACCCGAAAGGAAAACATGCTATTACGCAAATCGATTATGAGCCTTGGCATCTACGATATGTAGGGGTCGAAGTGGCAACCTACATTGAGGAGCAGGAGTTGACCTTTGAAGAGTTTCTGGAAGAAGCAAAAGAACACATAGCTCGAAAAGAAGCAGAACTGTCCTCTCACGAATGGGAAGATCCTCTGGCAGAGGACTGGATCTATGAGGGTTCTCTTGCTAAAAGTCAAGAAAGCAGTGAGCTTACACAAGATGAGTTGTTGCTGAATGGAGGCAATTTGTTTTCTGAAAATGTGTTTAGTCAGACAAAGGAAGTGAAAAAATGAGCGCAAGACGAAAAAAACAGAAGACTCGTTTCCCATTAGTCTTTCTAGGGTTATTCTTGATTGGGATTGCCTTTATTTTTTCCTTGAATAGTTTGGCAGACCCCCTTCCAAAAGAGGAAGAAACAAACACGGAAGCCATCTCTCATGAAGAATTTATTGATCGCATCGCTCCTTACGCACAAGAACTGCAAAAGGGCTACGGGATTTTACCTAGTATCATTATTGGACAGGCGATTCTTGAATCAGATTGGGGTCAAAGTTCTCTAGCCAGTGAATACAATAATTTATTTGGGATTAAGTCGTTTGGCCATTCAAAAAAGGTGACATTAGATACCCAAGAGTTTTATAATGGAGAATGGGTCACGATTCAAGGAGATTTTCGTGTCTATGATACTTGGGAAGAATCAATGGATGATCATACGATGTTGTTTGTAAATGGTGTGGATTGGAATCCTGCGCTTTATGTAAATGTCTTGACAGCAAACGACTACCGCAGTGCCGCACAAGCATTACAAGATGCAGGGTATGCAACGGATCCAGATTATGCCAGCAAAATCATTCAAGTAATTGAAACCTACCAATTGAATCGATTTGATCAATAAGAAAAGAGAGTTGGCTGCTTATGGAAGAAAAATATATGCCAAAAATCACCACCGATTTGCGTAAAGATATCGTGAAAGTGCCTAAAGTTATTCGAGAGGCTAGCGGTATTCAAATATTTGGAAAACAAATCCGCTCCATTATTTTCACAACGGATATTGCGATCATCCGTAATACAAATGCGGATGCTGTGATTGCGGTCTATCCTTTTACACCGCACCCAGCAATTACGAAAGCAATCATCGAAGCAGCAGATATTCCAGTGTTTTCTGGTGTCGGCGGTGGCTTGACCCAAGGATTTCGCTCGTCTTATATGAGCATGTTTGCTGAAGCCCAAGGATCGATCGGGGTCGTCTTAAACGGACCAACGCCACTGAAAACTGTGGAGCAAGTCTGTAAAGTTGTAGATATTCCCGTTATCAGTACCGTAACGAGTAAGTATACTGAAATTGATGCCAAACTTGAAGCTGGTGTGAAAGTCATCAATATCAGTGCTGGCAAGGACACAGCAGATACCGTGGCTTTCTTCCGTAAAAAATATCCGAAGCTGCCGATCATCGCAACCGGTGGACCAACCGATGAAAGCATCTTAGAAACGATTGAAGCAGGCGCGAATGCCATCACCTACACACCGCCGTCCAATGGGGAGCTTTTCAGTAAAAAGATGGAACACTATCGCGATATGGAGAAGCCAGAGTAGGAAATGATCCGCAAATGAGAATATTTTTATTTATAAAGTGCATTCCATGCTTGTGTTTTTAATCAAAGACAGGCATAATCGAATCTATCATTTAAAAATTACTTGTATATCGTCGAAATATGGTCGACAGTCTCTACCCGATACCGTAAATATCGGACTATAAGTAAAAATCGTGCCTGTTAGACACTTTTTTTGCTTTGGCAAAAAGAGTGTCTTTTTTTTTCAGGATGGAATAGAAAGGAACGAGGAGAGCTAGGATGGAAAAATTAGTTGAGCGTATCAAAACACATGGAAATGTGCTGGGCGAAGGGGTTCTTAAAGTGGACCAATTTTTGACCCACCAAGTGGATTATGAGTTGATGAAAGAAATCGGTACAGTCTTCGCGGAACGGTTTCAAGGAAGCGGCATCACAAAAGTAGTGACCATCGAAGCTTCAGGGATCGCACCAGCGCTTTATACTGCAGAACAGTTACAAGTACCAATGATCTTTGCCCGTAAAGCAAAGAGTTTGACGATGGATGAAGAGCTTCTGACTGCATCTGTCTATTCCTTTACTAAGCAAGTGACCAGCCAAGTATCGATTTCCAAGAAATTTTTGTCTTCAGATGATACGGTCTTGATTATTGATGATTTTTTAGCAAACGGACAAGCAGCAAAAGGCTTGATCGAACTGTGCCAACAAGCAGGAGCCAACGTCGTCGGTATCGGTATCGTGATTGAAAAATCATTCCAAAGTGGTCGACAATTACTTGAAGAAATGGGGATACCTGTTGTTTCACTAGCACGGATCGCCTCATTGTCTGAGGGACAAGTCAGCTTTTTAGAAGGAGATGCCTAATGAAAGAAACGAATAGCCGTTCAGCAGTTTTAGGCTTGCAGCATTTGCTAGCGATGTATGCAGGAGCTGTTGCCGTCCCTTTGTTGATTGGAACAGGCCTGGGCTTTAATGAAGCGCAGATGACGTATTTGATCTCGATCGATATTTTCATGTGCGGAATCGCTACGCTTTTGCAATTAGTCGTCACCCGCTTTTTTGGGATCGGCCTACCAGTCGTTTTAGGTTGTGCCATCCAAGCTGTCTCCCCATTGATTTTGATTGGCACCAAATCAGGGATCAGTGCGATTTACGGAGCGATCATTGCCGCTGGGATTTTCATTGTTCTGATCGCTGGCATTTTTTCGAAAATCAAAGTCTTGTTTCCCCCATTGGTGACGGGAACCGTGATTACCGTCATCGGCTTGACCTTGATTCCAGTCGCCATCACTAAAATCGGTGGGGGCGATGCTGCAGCTGCTAACTTTGGTGATCCAACGAATTTATTGTTAGGCTTTGTAACGATTGCCTTGATCATTGGGGTGCAGGTCTTTGGCAAAGGCTTTATTCGCTCGATTGCCGTTTTGATCGGTTTGATCGGTGGGACCATTTTAGCAGCACTCTTAGGATTGGTGGATCTTTCTGCCATCGCTCATGCGCCTGTGTTTCATTTGCCTCAGCCTTTTTATTTTGGCTTACCAACCTTTGATCTGTGGTCGATCGTTTTGATGATCATTATTTCCATCGTGAGTCTGGTAGAGTCCACTGGCGTTTATTTTGCGCTGGGAGATATTACTGAAAAACCGATTACAGGCAATGACTTAAAGCGCGGCTATCGTGCGGAAGGCTTGGCGGTGATCCTTGGGGGGATCTTCAATACATTCCCTTATACTGGATTTTCACAAAATGTAGGTTTGGTTCAACTTTCAGGTATTAAGACGCGACGCCCGATTTTCTTTTCAGCTATCTTTTTGATCGTATTAGGGCTGTTTCCAAAAGTTGGTGCCATTGCGCAGATCATTCCAGAAGCAGTACTGGGAGGCGGCATGTTAGTGATGTTTGGCATGGTCGCTGTTCAAGGGATGCGAATGCTGAGCAAAGTTGATTTTATGAATGACAAGAACTTGTTAGTGATTGCGGTCTCGATCGGTTTTGGTTTAGGGTTCAATATGATGCCAACCTTATTCAGTCAGATGCCTGAAACCGTCCAAATGTTTACAGGCAATGGGATCGTCATGAGTAGTTTGACAGCCATTGTTTTGAACCTGTTCTTCAATGGATTGCCGAAAGAAACAGACGAAGTGACGGAATTGAGCTTGCAACAGTAAGTCGATTTGATCCAGACGAGGATTCGTCTGGATTTTTTGTATTGTTCTTTTATTTGTCTTTTTATCGGCTATCTCACGTGTTGAATACATAACTTTGAGAGAAAAACGAACAATGGTAAGTAAATTTTGTTAATAGTTCGAAAATATTTTGACATTGCTCGGGCAACTCGTTACTATTTAGAGGTGAAAGTGAATGTTAGCAGAGCCGTGTGACTTCGGGATATCTCAGACGCCGCAACGAACTGCTGCTAACAAACTAATTTCGTGAAAAATACTTCTGATCTTGTTTCAGAAGAAACTAGTAAAAAATCGTTGGAGGGAAAATCAAATGAAACCAGCAGTTGCAGTGATTATGGGGAGCAAGTCAGATTGGGAAACAATGAAGGAGTGCTGCTTGATTTTAGATGAGTTAGCGATACCTTATCAGAAAAAAGTCGTTTCGGCACATCGTACACCAGATTTGATGTTCGAATTTGCCGAAACTGCTCGTGCAGAAGGAATCAAAGTCATTGTCGCAGGAGCAGGAGGAGCAGCTCATTTGCCAGGAATGGTCGCAGCGAAAACAACGTTGCCCGTCATTGGTGTACCTGTACAATCTCGCGCATTAAACGGGTTGGATTCCCTTTTATCGATCGTGCAAATGCCGGGTGGTGTACCAGTAGCAACAACGGCGATCGGAAAAGCTGGCGCAACTAACGCAGGACTACTTGCAGCGCAGATGCTTTCCATGTATGATTTAGAGATAGCGGAGAAATTAAACGCGCGAAGAAATACATTAAAAGAAATTGTATTGGAAAGTAGTGATCAACTTGATTAAACCTTTAATGCCCAACGCAACGATCGGAATCGTTGGCGGAGGACAGCTAGGTCGTATGATGGCAATGAGTGCCAAAGAAATGGGCTTTCGGGTTGGCGTCTTAGACCCTACTGCCAATTGTCCAACAGCCCAAGTCGCTGATTGGCATATTGTTGCTGCCTATGATGATGTGTTTGCTTTAGAAGAAATGGCTCGACGTGCCGATGTAATCACCTATGAATTCGAAAATGTCAGTGTTGAAGCATTGAACTCTATTTTGCCTTACTCCCATATCCCTCAAGGCACCGATTTGTTAGCAATCACTCAAGATCGTTTATTAGAGAAGTCATTTTTAGAGGCAAACAATATCGTGATTGCACCTTATGCCACGATCATCAGCCCGACAGACATCCAAGATGCCATCGACAGTATCGGTTATCCCTGTGTGTTAAAAACGACTAGAGGCGGTTATGACGGAAAAGGGCAGCACGTCTTATACAGTACCGCAGATTTAGCGCCTTCGATGAACTTGCTGCGTGAAGGGACGTGCGAATTAGAAGCGTGGATTCCTTTTGAGAAAGAATTGTCGATTTTAGTTGCTGGTAATGGAGAAACCTTTACCACTTTCCCAGTGGTAGAAAACATCCACCGCAACAATATTTTGCATCAAACGATCGCTCCTGCGCGCATTGATCCAGAAGTTGCCGAAGAAGCCAAACGGATCGCTCATATTATTGCGAAGGCCTTGGATCTGCAAGGCGTTTTAGCCATCGAAATGTTCTTGACTAAAAGCGGCGGCTTGTATGTCAATGAGTTGGCACCGCGACCGCATAATTCTGGTCACTATTCGATCGAAGCTTGTTCCATGAGTCAGTTTGATGCCCATATCCGGGGGATCTGTGGCTGGCCATTACCAGAAGTGTCATTGCTTTCACCAGCAGTCATGGTCAATGTCTTAGGCGATGAATTGACAGAAACCTATGAGTTGATTGCCACAAAACCTGCTTGGCAATTTCATTACTATGGCAAAGAAGAAGCAAAAACCGGTCGCAAAATGGGGCATATCACTGTTTTGACGGAAGATATTGCAGAAACCACTGAAGAAATCTATCAAACCAATATTTGGGATTAAAGGAGATAAAAACATGTTAGAGCGTTATACAAGACCAGAAATGGGTGCTATTTGGACCGATCAAAATCGCTACCAAGCGTGGCTAGAAGTAGAGATTTTAGCTGATGAAGCTTGGGCGGAATTAGGTGAGATACCAAAAGAGGATGTTGCTTTGATTCGTGAAAAAGCAACCTTCGATATCGACCGTATCTTAGAGATCGAAGCGCAAACGCGACATGATGTGGTTGCTTTTACCCGAGCAGTCTCTGAATCTTTGGGTGATGAAAGTAAATGGATCCACTACGGCTTGACGTCGACGGATGTTGTTGATACGGCGTATGGCTACTTGATGAAGCAAGCCAACGATTTGATTCGGGAAGATTTGAATCGTTTTGTGACGATCATTGGTGAAAAAGCCAAAGAATACAAACATACTGTGATGATGGGACGTACCCATGGTGTTCATGCGGAACCAACGACCTTTGGCTTGAAATTAGCCTTGTGGTATGCGGAAATGAAACGCAATGTTGAACGTTTTGAGCGGGCAGCAAAAGGGGTTGAAGCGGGCAAGATCAGCGGAGCAGTTGGAACCTTTGCAAATATTCCACCGTTTGTCGAAGAGTATGTCTGTGAAAAATTAGGGATTCGTGCGCAAGATATTTCCACGCAAGTATTGCCTCGTGACTTGCATGCAGAGTATTTCTCAGCAATGGCGTTGATCGCAACGAGCATTGAAAAATTTGCCACCGAGATCCGTGGACTACAAAAATCAGAAACGCGGGAAGTCGAAGAATTCTTCGCCAAAGGACAAAAAGGTTCTTCTGCCATGCCCCATAAGCGTAACCCAATCGGTTCTGAAAATATGGCGGGACTTGCACGAGTCGTTCGCGGTCATATGGTGACGGCTTATGAAAATGTCTCTCTTTGGCATGAACGGGATATCTCACATTCATCGGCAGAACGGATCATTATTCCGGATACGACGATTTTGATCGATTACATGCTGAATCGCTTTGGCAATATCGTCAAAAATCTGACCGTTTTCCCAGAGAATATGAAGCGCAATATGAATGCGACCTTTGGATTGATCTACAGCCAACGAGTGATGTTGAAATTGATCGATCACGGTATGACAAGAGAGCAAGCCTATGACTTGGTTCAGCCAAAAACAGCGCAAGCTTGGGATGAACAAACGGATTTCCGTCCACTATTAGAAGCTGATCCAGCCATTACGGATGTGTTGTCCAAAGCAGACTTAGACGATGCGTTTGATTACAACCATCATTTAAAACAAGTCGACACGATCTTTGAACGTGTCGGTTTAGCCGAATAAGAAAAAAGCTGCAACCTTCAGATCCTTGTCTGAAGGTTGCAGCTTTTTTTAATAATGTTCAGCTAAGTAGGTCAATAGCTCAGGTGCTAAACCAGTTGCTGATTGGTTTTCTTGACGATCTTCTAGCATGGAGACCATCAGAAACCCTTGGTCTTGCGAATCAAAGGCAAATAAGAAGCTGTTTTCTTGGCCTTTTTCATCTTGCTTTTCTTTGATTTCAGCTGTTCCTGTCTTAGCAGCTAATGGCATGTTTAATGCTGCCAAGGAATGTGCAGTTCCGTTTGGATCGGAAACAACGGCGGTCAAATCTTGATTGATTTGATCGATCGTTTCTGCTTTAAAGACTTCTTTGTCTTTTTGCTCTGCCTCTTTCACTAAACGGGGATAGACCAGCTTCCCTTGATTGGCAAAGACGGAGTAAATAGCCGCTTGCTGGATTGGATTCAATAGCAATTCTCCTTGGCCATAGCCGGTATCTGCCAGTAAAATGTCCGAATTGAAGGAGTCTTCATTTGAAATTTGAGCAGGATTCATCGCAATAGGTAAATCCAGTGTTTCACCAAAAATCAACTTCGACAAGCCGTCACGAAAGGCATCTTCGCTCATAGATAAGGTTTGCTGCGCCATATAAATGTTATCAGAGTATACCAGTGCATCCTTGAGATTCACAGAAGCTACATCAGTAACTCTCGTCACAAAGTAGTCGCCCCACGAGCTATCTTTTTGCCATTTCAATCCATCGATTGCGATACTCTGCGTAGGATCGATCGTGCCATTTTCCAAGCCGATCGCACCAGTGATGGCCTTAAAGGTCGAACCAGGTGCATAGGCCGTAGCAAAGCGGCTGATGAAAGGCAGGTCTTCATTTTGTTCATACGCATCATAATCTTCTTGTGAGATCCCTTGGGTCATTTTATTGGGATCATAACTTGGCGAGCTGGCAAGTACCAACAGATCGCCAGTTTTGGGTTCGGTAACGACCGTTGCTCCTGCTTGGTTTTGTAAGGAGTCAAACGCCGTCTTTTGGGCTTGGGCATCAATAGTCAATTGGATATCCTTGCCATCTGCGCGTTCTTTTTCTAACAGGACGGCTTTCTCAGCACCATCTTCATCTGTGATGGCGATTTTTCCGCCGTTTTCTCCTCGCAACTCTTTATCGAAGGCAGCTTCCAGACCACTACGACCAATTTGTCCGTTGCTTGCTAGTGTTTCATCTTTTTCGATATCTTCCGCTGTTACATTTCCTAAGTAACCAATCAGTTGGGCGGCAGCTTCCCCAAGTGGGTAAGTGCGTCCAGTCGTTTCTTTTAAACTTGTTCCAGTTGGCATCTCATCCGTTGGTTCGATGATCTTCAAGGGGACGAACAACTCATCTTGAACCCAAGATTGCCCCAACGCTTGATTGATGGCTTCTTCTGTCAGGTCGAAACGTTCCGCGATCGCTTTGATATTGGCGTTTTTTTCGTCTCCCGTGCCCAGTTGCCCCGGAACGACGCCTAACTGATAAAGCGTGCCATTTTCTGCTAGTGGTTCGTTGTTTCGGTCGAGAATCTCACCGCGAGTGGCATTATCTACGGAAATGCTGACTTTGTCTTGTCCCTCCATTCCTGGAAAGATCAACTGAGGGGACCAATCGATCTTGGCTTCGTTATCAGCTACAGTGATCGTGCCACTATAAGAAAGCTCGGTTAATTCACCTAACGAGGTGGTCAAGGAACCGTTGTATTGGAAATTGAATTGATCGGAATCCTTGTCATTAGGAGTTACCTCAATCCCAGATGCTTTAAATGATTCGGCACCGATACCAGTGAAGATCGCTTCGTATTTTGCAGAGACTTCGTCTGCGGTAAAGCCGGTTGATGCTAAACTGTCTTCAGACACGAAGGCAGGCAAGTCACTGTACTTCTGATCGGCCAAAGCGTCGATAAAGGAAGTGAGGGCTTTTTTAGCAGCGGCTTCTTCTTGCCGATCCTGATAGACGGTATAACCATAATAGCCGCCGCCTAGTACCAATAAGGCGGCAGGAAGTGCCAACCAGACGAAGCGCTTGGGCTTTTTCGCTGGCTTTTCGTTGCGAGAGCGCCGATTTTCTGACATATTATTGTTCCTCCTTCAAAGCCGTCATACGGGCATGATAAAGCGGCAACAGTGTTTGATAAACTGCTAAAATATCCGCCATCTCAACGTCTTCGATCATTTCTTTCGGAAAAATCTTTCCAATTTGAAGCTCGCTTTTTTTGACTTTCTTCAATCGTTCCAGATAGGTTGGCCACATGGCGATAGGGTGGTGGTCGTATTTTGTGTGATCGGGAGAAAGTGTAAAGTCAGCTGGTAATTGATCGAATAATTCTTTTTGGGCCAACCAGGATTCAGCGATCGTTGCCTGATTTTTCGGTTGGTCGATCACGCTGAGCCAAACAAAGACATACGCTTGATTGATCCCAATTTGAAAGTGGGCATCCATTTTATAGCCTCGTTTGTTCGGACCGATCCCTGCCCAGGTTTCGGCAGGAGGGTAGACGGTTCTGCGCCGGTGCTGAGCAATATGCAAATAAAAAGGCTCTTGGCAGCTTTCTTCAATTAATGGGATCGCTGTCTCACCGATCGTTTGAAAAATCGGCTGAATCTCGGCACGGATTTTTTCCATTCGTTCGTCTAACGTTTCTAAAGAAAAAGCATCAAATGATTGTTTCGTAAATAGCATAATCGTATCCTTTCTGTTGTCTGAAAATAGTATAACAAAAAAAGCCCGATAAATTACGGGCTTTTGTTTATTTTACCTTTTTTTATCGAAGGATACTCAGTCAATTTGCCGCTGGACTCAATTTAAACGTTGGTGTCTGGCTTTGTTCCTTCAAAAGATGCAAAAGATCATCCAAGAAAGAAAAGTCCATTTCTTCTAAATTAAAATAAATCCGAAAAGAATACGTATGTTTAAATAAGCTTTGGCGATGGATTTGATGAATGATCAATTCGTCATTGCGCTCATTTTGAAATTGTAGAACACGCTTTTGTTCTTCGGCATAATGAGGGCGCGCCCCTTTTTTGAAGGGACTGAATAAATAGAAACTTGTTTGTTGGTTGATGGAAAGGATTTGCTGCACGGCCAATAATTCGTTATGGAGCTGTTGTTTTTCTTTGTCTGATAAATGAGCTAAAAAAAGTTCAGCACGATTCTTTAGCGACCACATATAGTACTCCTCCTTGAATGTAGCTACAATACGACCTAAATATAGCATGAAAAAAGAATATTGTAAACGCTTTATAAATCCTTCGCTGCTTCTAAAGAGGAATTTGCTTTCAACCAGCTGGGTAAAAAGCGAACATTCGTGTTTATTAATATGTAAATGTACAGATAATCGTTGACCCGCTTTTTCTGCGTTGTTAGAATAATAAGCAAATAAAGATGTGTGTCATCGCTATGTGAAAAATATTACTTAACTGAGGTGGATTATGGAATCAGAAGTGCTTCTTTATGAAGGAAAAGCCAAGAAATTGTTTAAAACCAACGAAGAGGATGTATTGAGAGTCGTTTATTTGGATCAAGCTACTGCATTGAATGGTCAAAAGAAAGATGCCGTTGTAGGAAAGGGTGCCTTGAACAATCAGATCACTGCGCATCTTTTTCAGCGCTTAGCCGACAAAAACGTCCCAAGTCACTTTCTTCAATTAGTGTCTAAACACGAACAATTAATTCGAGCTGTTGCTATGATTCCTTTAGAAGTCGTTGTTCGCAACACGGCAGCTGGTAGTTTTTCAAAGCGCTTGGGCATCGAAGAAGGAACCAAACTGCCAAAGCCGATCGTGGAGTTTTACTACAAAGAAGATCGCTTGGATGATCCGTTTATCAATGATGATCATGTGTTTTATCTAGGGCTTGCCTCAGAAGAGGAGCTGGACCAGATCAAAACATTGGCGCTGCAAGTCAACGCTGCGTTACTGGAAATCTTTGCGAACATCAACATTCGCTTGATCGATTTTAAAATCGAGATCGGCAAAACCAAAAAGGGCGAGTTGCTTCTGGCTGATGAGATTTCACCAGATACTTGTCGTTTATGGGATATGGGGACAAATGAGCATCTTGATAAAGATGTTTATCGACGTGATTTAGGGGACATCGTTCCTGTTTATGAAGAAGTCTTAAATCGTTTAGAAAAGGAGAATTCAGCATGTATTTAGTCAAAGTTTATGTAACCTATAAGGAATCTGTTTTAGACCCTCAAGGGGAAGCTGTGAAAGGAGCGGTTCATCGCTTGGGGTATCAAGATGTCAGTGATATTCGGATCGGGAAATACTTTGAAATCAAAGTGACACCTTCAAACAATCAAACACAAGCAGCTGTAGCAGAAGAAATCGAAGCGATCTGCGACAAGCTTTTGGCAAACGTCAATATGGAAACCTACCGTTATGAAATGGTTCAAATGGAGGAAGCGGCCCTATGAAACTTGCAGTGATCGTTTTTCCTGGATCAAATTGTGATGTTGATTTGATGTGGGCAATCAAAGATATCATGGGGGCAGAAGCAGAATATGTGCGCCATGATGCAGACAGCTTAGCTGGTTTTGACGGTGTTTTGCTTCCAGGAGGATTTTCTTATGGTGATTACTTAAGATGTGGAGCGATCGCCCGTTTTTCAACGATCATGTCAGAGGTCATTCGTCTGGCAAATGAAGGCAAACCTGTCTTTGGTACCTGCAATGGGTTTCAAATTTTAACGGAAGCGGGCTTGTTACCAGGGGTTTTACAAAGAAATGAATCACTCCATTTTATTTGCAAACCGGTCCGTATGCAAGTGAATAATCAAACAGCTTTTACTTCTGAATATGAAACGGATCAAGTCATTACGCTTCCTGTCGCTCATGGTGAGGGCAATTATTATTGTGATGAAACGACTTATCAGGAATTGGTTGCCAACAATCAAATCGTTTTCCGTTATGAAGATAACGTCAACGGTAGCCTACACAACATCGCTGGTATCTGTAATAAAGCTGGCAATGTTCTAGGCATGATGCCTCATCCAGAACGAGCGATGGAAAGCTTATTAGGCTCAGAAGATGGCAAGAAGTTTTTTGCTTCATTATTGAAAAATTTTGGGAAGGTGCCGGTAAATGGATAAAATGATCGTAAAAGAACCTACACCACAAGAAATCAAAGACACGAAATTATACGAGCAATGGGGATTGACCCAAGAAGAGTATCGGATGATCTCAGAAGATATTTTGGGACGTTTACCGAACTATACCGAAACTGGACTCTTTTCAGTGATGTGGAGTGAACATTGTTCTTACAAAAATTCCAAACCTGTTTTGCGGAAATTCCCGACAGAAGGGCCGCAAGTACTGCAAGGACCTGGCGAAGGTGCGGGTATCGTGGATATCGGCGATGATCTAGCCGTCGTTTTTAAAGCGGAAAGCCATAATCATCCTTCTGCGGTGGAACCTTATGAAGGAGCAGCAACTGGTGTTGGTGGGATCATCCGCGACATCTTCAGTATGGGTGCAAGACCGATTGCTGTTTTAGACTCCTTACGATTTGGTGAGTTAGATAATCCAAGAACGAAATATCTTTTGGAAGAAGTCGTTGCTGGGATCAGTGGCTATGGCAACTGTATTGGGATTCCGACCGTCGGTGGTGAAGTGGCATTTGATCCTTGTTATGAAGGCAATCCATTAGTCAATGCGATGTGTGTAGGGATTATTGCTCACAAGGATATTCAAAAAGGGCAGGCTAAAGGTGTTGGAAACACCATCATGTATGTCGGCGCAAAAACAGGACGCGACGGGATACACGGGGCGACTTTTGCATCGGAAGAATTTGTCGAAGGAGAAGAACAACAACGTTCCGCCGTACAAGTCGGTGATCCTTTTATGGAAAAACTTTTGTTGGAAGCTTGTTTGGAATTGATCGTGGATCATTCGGACATTTTAGTCGGAATTCAAGATATGGGTGCTGCTGGATTGGTTTCTTCTAGTGCCGAGATGGCATCAAAAGCCGGATCAGGGTTGCGCTTAACGTTAGATGATGTTCCACAACGAGAAACCAATATGACGCCTTATGAAATGATGTTGTCAGAATCTCAAGAGCGGATGCTGATCTGTGTCAAAAAAGGACATGAAGCTGAAGTGGAAGCACTCTTTAAGAAATACGATCTAGAAGCCGTCGTGATCGGTGAAGTAACAGATGATGGCAACTATCGTTTGTTCCATCACGGACAGGAAGTCGCTAATTTGCCAGTAGATGCTTTAGCTGAAGATGCGCCGACTTACTACAAAGAGATGGCAGAACCGAAACGGATCAAAGTGTTTAAGGAAACACCAGACTTTGTTCCAGTGATTCATTCAGCAACGTCTGTATTTGCCGATCTACTGCAGCAGCCGACGATCGCTTCAAAACGCTCGATTTTTGAAACCTACGACTCGCAAGTTCGTACTAATACCGTGGTAGGACCCGGCAGTGATGCCGCTGTTTTACGAATCAAGGGAACCAATAAAGCCTTGGCGATGACGACTGACTGTAATGCTCGTTACCTGTACTTAGATCCAGAAGTCGGCGGACAGATCGCAGTTGCAGAAGCTGCTCGAAATATCGTCGCTTCCGGTGGGCGTCCATTGGCGATCACTGACTGCCTTAACTTCGGCTCGCCAGATAAACCAGAAGGATTCTGGGAGTTATCCACGGCTGCTGACGGGATCTCAGAAGCTTGTCGTGTGCTAGAGACACCAGTCATTTCTGGGAACGTCTCGTTATACAACGAAACGGACGGACAATCGGTCTATCCAACGCCGGTAATTGGGATGGTCGGATTGATCGAAGAGCTGGCGCATATCACGACGCAGCATTTCCAAGCAGCGGGGGATCTGATCTATGTCCTAGGGGAAACCCATGCTGACTTCAATGGGTCTGAATTGCAAAAACTGCAGACAGGAAAGATCGCTGGGCGTTTAATGTCCTTTGACCTTGAAACAGAAAAAATGAACCAACAATTGGTTACCGCAGCGATCCAAGCAGGTCTTGTTCAAAGTGCCCACGATTGTGCCGAAGGTGGTTTAGCGATCGCTTTAGCCGAATCCGCTTTTGACAAGGGCTTTGGTCTAAATGTGACCGTGTCATTGCCAGCAGCACAATTGTTTTCAGAAACCCAATCCCGATTTGTGCTTTCAGTCGCACCTGATAAGCAAGCAGCTTTTGAAGCGCTGGTAGGCGCTGCTGCAACAGCGATCGGGGAAGTGGCTGCTGATGGCCAGATTCGCATGCAAGCACAAGATGATACGATCGAGATGCCCCTTACTGAGGCGAAATTGAAATGGGAGGAAGCCATTCCATGTTTAATGAAGTAAAGAGCCTCAACGAGGAATGTGGGGTTTTTGGTGTTTGGGGTCATCCAGATGCCGCTCGTGTCACCTACTTCGGACTACACAGTTTGCAACATCGCGGCCAAGAAGGTGCAGGGATTGTCACGAATGATGCGGGGAAACTCAATGGCCACCGTGATTTAGGGTTGCTAGCGGAAGTCTTTTCGGATGAACGTGTCCTCCAGCGTCTGACAGGAGATGCTGCCATTGGTCACGTTCGTTACGCAACTGCTGGTAATGGTAGCGTTGATAATATTCAACCATTTTTATTCAAATTTTTTGATCAGCAGATTGGCTTAGCTCATAACGGCAACTTGACGAATGCGAAAAGTCTACGGAAATCCTTAGAAAAGGCTGGTGCGATTTTCCACTCGAATTCCGATACAGAGATTCTCATGCACTTGATCCGTCGCAGCGAAGAACCGCTTTTTATGGATCGGGTCAAGGAGGCATTAAATCAAGTTAAAGGTGGATTTGCGTACCTTTTACTGACCGAAAATGCCATGATCGCAGCACTAGACCCCAATGGCTTTCGGCCATTGTCAATCGGGAAAATGGTCAATGGTGCTTATGTGGTGGCTTCAGAAACCTGTGCGTTGGAAGTCATCGGTGCGGAATTTATTCGTGATGTCCGACCAGGCGAAGTCGTGATCATTGATGATGCAGGCATTCAAATTGAACAGTATACCCAAGAAGTACAACCTGCGATATGTTCGATGGAGTTTATCTATTTTGCCCGTCCTGATTCCAACATCGCTGGCGTCAATGTCCATCGTGCCCGTAAAAATATGGGCCGTCGCTTAGCACAAGAGGCGCCGATCGAAGCGGATATGGTCATTGGTGTACCGAATTCATCCTTATCTGCTGCCAGCGGGTATGCAGAAGCTTCAGGTATTCCCTATGAATTAGGCTTAGTAAAAAATCAATACATCGCACGAACGTTTATTCAACCGACGCAGGAGTTAAGGGAACAAGGCGTACGGATGAAGCTCTCAGCTGTTCGTGGCGTAGTCGAAGGCAAACGAGTGATTCTAGTCGACGATTCGATCGTCCGAGGAACCACCAGCCGCCGTATCGTGCAACTGCTAAAAGAAGCCGGTGCCAAAGAAGTTCATGTACGTATCGGTTCGCCGCCTTTGCGCTATCCGTGTTTTTACGGGATCGACATTCAAACGAGAAAAGAATTGATCGCAGCCAAATATACGGAAGCTGAGATTTGTGAAAAAATCGAAGCAGATTCTTTGGCCTTTTTAAGTGAAGACGGGTTGATCGAAGCGATCGGTTTAGATTTTGACGCACCTTACTCAGGATTGTGTATGGCCTATTTCAATGGCGATTATCCAACCCCTTTGTATGATTATGAAGAAAACTATCTCGCGTCTTTAGCTGAATAAATTGTAGGCAAAAATGGTTTTTCAAACGAAGCAGTGAAGGACCGCTGGTTTACTTGCGTTAACGACGAATGAGCTGAATGAAGAAAAGCGGATGAATGATTGAGGAGGAACGAACGTGGCAAATGCATATGCAAAAGCCGGTGTCGATGTCGAAGCCGGTTATGAAGTAGTCGAACGGATCAAAAAGCATGTGAAACGAACAGAACGTCTAGGCGTGATGGGGGCAATCGGGGGTTTTGGTGGCTGTTTTGACTTATCATCGTACCAATTGAAAGAACCAGTACTCGTTTCTGGGACAGATGGTGTAGGAACTAAGCTTTTATTGGCGATCCAGCAAGAACAGCATACAACGATCGGCATTGATTGCGTCGCAATGTGCGTGAATGATATCGTCGCTCAAGGGGCAGAACCTATCTACTTCCTTGACTATGTTGCAGTCGGTAAAAACGATCCTGCAAAGATCGAACAAATCATTGCTGGTGTCGCAGAGGGCTGTGTGCAAGCGGGTGCTGCCCTGATTGGTGGGGAAACCGCTGAAATGCCGGGAATGTACCAACCAGAAGAATATGATCTTGCTGGCTTTGCCGTAGGAATCGTCGAAAAAAGTCGCTTGATCACTGGAGAAACCATCAAAGAAGGCGATGAGCTGATTGGTTTGCCTTCATCAGGCATTCACTCGAATGGGTACTCTTTAGTCAGAAAAGTCTTTTTTGAACAGCATGGCTATACAGGAGCAGAAACATTTGCAGAACTTGACAACCAAACACTTGTAGAATGTTTATTGACGCCAACGAGAATTTACGTGGATGCATTGAAGCCTTTATTGACAGAAGGATTGCTAGCTGGAATTTCTCATATCACTGGTGGCGGCTTTGTTGAAAATATCCCGCGGATGCTGCCTGAAGGTCTGGCGGCAGAAATCTCCTTAGACACTTGGCCGCAGTTGCCGATATTTGATCTAATCGCTGCTCATGGCGCGATTCCTCACCAAGAAATGTTCGAGATTTTCAACATGGGGATCGGTATGGTCTTAGCCGTTGCGCCAGAAAATGTTGTGGCAGTAATGGCGCTTCTATCCGCCAATGAAGAACCAGCGTATCGGATCGGTAAAGTGACGAAACGTGACAACGAAGCTGTCTGCTTTAAAGAGGCAGTCCGATGAGGATCGCCGTCTTTGCTTCTGGAACGGGCAGCAATTTTACAGCGATCGCCGACGCGATCCAAGCTAATGAAATCAAAGGGGCGCAGATCGGATTGGTCTTTTCCGATAAACCTGCAGCGCTAGTGATAGAAAAAGCCCGCGCAAGAGACTATGAAACGCTTGTCTTGGAGCCAGCGGCTTTTGCGTCAAAAGCAGCCTTTGAAAGGAAATTGATCGAAGAATTGCAGGATCATGCCATCGATTTTATTGTTTTAGCTGGGTATATGCGGATCATCGGGAACACCTTATTATCCGCTTATGAAGGCAGAGTCATCAATATCCATCCCTCGTTGTTGCCGAGCTTCCCAGGCAAATCTGGGATTGCCGATGCCTTCGCTTATGGCGTGAAAGTGACGGGGGTTACGGTTCATTATGTCGATGCTGGCATTGATACAGGGCCAATCATTGCCCAAGAAATCGTTCGGATTGACACCGACGATACGTTAACAAGTGTGACAGAGAAAATTCATCAAGTGGAACACCAAATCTATCCAGCTGTTTTAGCTGAAATTGTGGAAAAGGGGCTATCAAATCGTGAATAAACGTGCATTAATCAGTGTGTCTGACAAAGAAGGACTGGTACCATTTGTCCAAGAATTGACCAATTTAGGATTTGAGATCATTTCAACTGGCGGGACCAAAACCGTCTTGGAGGAAGCAGGGCTTCAACCGATCGGCATCGAAGCGATCACAGAATTTCCTGAAATGATGGACGGTAGGGTAAAAACGCTACATCCGCGGGTGCATGGTGGTCTGTTAGGGCGACGTGATCTGCCTTCTCATATGGAGGCAATGGCTGAGCACGGTATTTTACCGATCGACCTCGTTGTCGTCAATCTTTATCCATTTAAAGAAACGATCAGCAAGCCTGATGTCACAGAAGCCGACGCAATCGAAAATATCGACATCGGCGGACCAAGCATGCTGCGTTCTGCGGCGAAAAACCATGCCTCAGTAACTGTTGTCGTTGATCCCAAGGATTACGACTGGGTCTTAACTGAGCTGAAGGAAGGCAATACGACGCTGGCATCAAGAAAGAAATTAGCTGCCAAAGTCTTCCGCCATACCGCAGCCTACGATGCCTTGATTGGTGAATACTTGACCAAAGCGGTGGCTGAAACAGAAACGGAGAACCTGACGAAAACCTATGTTTTGAAACAAACATTGCGTTATGGTGAAAATAGTCATCAGAAAGCTTCCTTCTATCAAGACGCATTATCCGTGCCCTATTCGATTGCCAGCGCAAAACAAATCCACGGCAAAGAATTGTCTTACAACAACATTAAAGATGCTGACGCTGCCTTGCGGATCGCAGAAGAATTTACAGAGCCAACTGCAGTAGCCCTCAAGCACATGAATCCCTGTGGAATCGGAAGTGGAGAAACGATTGCTGAAGCTTTCCAAGAAGCTTACGAAGCAGACCCAGTGTCGATTTTTGGCGGGATTATCGTCTTAAATCGTCCAGTTGATGTGGCAACTGCGGAGCAACTGCAGCGGATTTTTCTTGAGATCATTATTGCACCTGCATTTGAAGAAGGAGCACTAGAAATTTTAACGAAGAAAAAAAATCTGCGCTTGCTGGTTGTTGATTTCGAAAAAGCAGCCAAACAGCCAGAAGTTGTCTCTGTCCTTGGGGGCTTATTGGTGCAAGAACCAGATGATCAAATGGAGTCACCAGCAGATTGGACAGTGGTGACCAAAAGACAGCCGACACCAGAAGAAATCGCAGCCTTGGCATTTGCTTGGAAAGCGGTGAAACACGTGAAGTCCAATGCGATCGTTTTAGCCAATCAACAGCAAACCGTCGGGATCGGTGCTGGTCAGATGAACCGCGTTGGTTCAGTGAAAATCGCTGTGGAACAAGCCCGTGAAAACAATAAATTGGCTGGTTCAGTGCTGGCAAGCGATGCCTTTTTCCCGATGGATGACAGTGTCGAATATGCAGCACAACAAGGAATCAAAGCGATTATTCAACCTGGTGGTAGTATCAAAGATCAAGAATCGATCGACATGGCAGATAAGTACGGTGTGGCGATGGTCTTTACTGGTGTTCGTCATTTTAAACACTAAGAAATAGGAGAAGACGATGAAAATACTTGTTATTGGTAGTGGTGGCAGAGAACATGCCGTCGCAAAAAAGTTTCTGCAAGACCCTCAAGTTGAAACAGTCTTTTGTGCAAAGGGAAATCCTGGAATGCGAAAAGACGGGATCGTGATAGTCGCAATTGAAGAGTCCGATCATGAAGGTTTGATTGCTTTTGCTCAAGAGCAGGAGGTTGATTGGACCTTCGTTGGTCCAGAAGTTCCATTACTAAATGGCATCGTAGATGATTTTCAGGCGGCGGGCTTGGAAATTTTTGGTCCCAATCGACAAGCAGCGATGATCGAAGGATCAAAAGAGTTTGCCAAAGAATTGATGCGTGCCAATCACATTCCAACAGCTGACTATCAAAGCTTTACAGATAGTGCGCAAGCAAAAGCATATATCCAACTTAAAGGTGCACCGATCGTTATCAAAGCGGATGGCTTAGCGGCAGGCAAAGGCGTAGTTGTTGCTGAAACCGTTGATGAGGCGAATGCAGCTGTCGAAGCGATGCTGGAGCAAAATGCTTTTGGTGAAAGTGGTGCAAAAGTGGTGATCGAAGAGTTTTTGGCTGGCGAAGAGTTTTCGCTCTTGGCGTTTGTTAAGGATGAAGCCGTCTATCCAATGGTCATTGCCCAAGACCATAAACGTGCGTTTGATGGCGATTTAGGGCCGAATACAGGAGGTATGGGGGCATACACACCAGTACCGCAGATTCCGCAAGAAATGGTCGATCAAGCGGTCAAAGAAGTTTTACTTCCTGCAGCAAAAGGGATGATTCGTAATAAGACACCATTTACTGGTATTCTTTATGCAGGTCTGATTGCTACTAATGATGGACCGAAAGTCATTGAATTTAATGCTCGTTTTGGTGATCCAGAAACGCAAGTCGTGTTAAGTCGTTTAGATAGTAGCCTGGCACAGATCATTGATGATCTCTTGCAGGATCGAGAGCCCGCGATCCGCTGGAATCAAGCGGCTTCGATCGGTGTCGTGATTGCATCGCAAGGATATCCTGGCAAGTATCAGCAAGGAATGCCTGTTCCATCTCCTCAAGGAGAAGGAACACAATTCTTTTATGCAGGAGTGGAGGAGACTGCTGATCAAGGCGATTTGACGGCAGCTGGTGGTCGTGTTTTTCTTGTGGAAGCTTCAGCTGAGGATTTAGCTACTGCACAAAAGAACGTCTATGAAGCAATCAATAAATTGCCTTTGTCGGGTTTGTTTTATCGAAATGACATTGGTGACAAAGCCTTACACTATAGCAACTCATCAAAGGCGATGAAGTAAAGAACGTTTCAATGCGTAATGCAAATTGAAAGTAAAGGATGACTGCCAGTAGAACCAATCGGTTGTGCTGGTGGTTTTCATTTTATGGGAGGTTTTTTTGACGTTGGTGTAGCGTTTTCATCTTGTTGTGCTAAAATAAGAATGTAGTTTAGATAAGGAGGAACTTTACGTGAAAAAAATTAAATTCGGTCCCACTGATTTAGAAGTATCTAGCGTGATTTTAGGCTTGATGCGAATCAACAATGCCAAAGACCCAGTGAAAGTATTGACGACAGCGATTGAAAATGACATTACCTTTTTTGACCATGCCGATATTTATGGTCGCGGTGAATGTGAAACGATTTTTGCGGAAGCATTAGCAAAAACGGATGCCAAAAGAGAAGATTTGTTTATTCAATCAAAATGTGGCATCGTTCCTGGTGAAATGTTTGATTTTTCGAAAGAGCATATCATTTCTTCTGTGGAAGGTAGTTTGCAACGATTAAAAACTGATCATTTGGATGCGTTATTATTGCACCGTCCTGATACTTTGTTTGAACCAGAAGAAGTGGCAGCTGCCTTTGATCAATTAGAAAAAGACGGCAAAGTGAAATACTTCGGTGTCAGCAATCAAAAACCTGGTCAAATCGAGCTATTGAAAAAATATGTTTCGCAACCTTTAGTAGCGAATCAACTGCAATTCGGGATCATGCATACAGGGATGATCGATCAAGGGATTCATGTGAATATGACGGATGCTGGTAGTGTCGATCATGATGGAGAAATTCTTGAATATTCTCGCTTGCATGAGATGACGATCCAAGCTTGGTCTCCGTATCAATATGGTTTCTTCGAAGGTGTCTTTATCGGTAACGAGAAATTCCCAGAGTTGAACGAAAAATTGACCGAACTAGCGGACAAGTATCAAACGACACCGACAGGTATTGCTTCTGCGTGGATCTTACGTCACCCTGCAAACATGCAGGTGATTGCTGGAACGATGACCCCACATCGGATCGAAGAAATCGCGCAAGCATCTTCGATCGTATTGACCCGCCATGAATGGTATGAGGTGTATAAAGCAGCAGGGAACATCTTGCCGTAATTTATTAGTAAATTCCGTTTTTTTCAGTACTTATAAGGATGAATGTTCGTAAAAGACGAACATTCATCCTTTTTTTTCAAAAAGTATTTCTAAAAAGCTTGTATTTCACTTCTAGGTGGTTTAAATTGTTGTGGGCGTTAAAAATAGGCTGATGCCATTTGATGCTTGCTTCACTCTTAGTAAGATTTGGAGGATATTTTTATGTTTGACATGAAAGTTTTTGATTACGAAGATATACAACTGATTCCTAACAAGTGTATCGTGAACAGCCGTTCAGAATGTGATACCACGGTGACATTAGGCGGACACTCGTTTAAGATGCCTGTTGTTCCTGCAAATATGCAAACGATTATTGATGATTCGATCGCAGAATTTTTAGCTGAAAATGGCTATTTTTATATTATGCACCGCTTTGATGAAGAAGCACGGATTCCATTTATCAAAAAAATGAAAAGCCGTGGCTTGATTGCTTCTATCAGCGTGGGTGTCAAAGAAAATGAATATGCCTTTGTAGAAGAACTAGCTGAGAAAGAGCTTGTTCCTGATTTTATCACGATCGATATTGCCCATGGCCACTCAAACGCCGTGATCAATATGATTCAACACATCAAGAAGCATTTACCAGCAACGTTTGTGATCGCTGGAAATGTTGGAACGCCAGAAGCAGTTCGTGAATTGGAAAACGCTGGCGCAGATGCAACAAAAGTCGGTATTGGACCAGGGAAAGTTTGTATCACAAAAATCAAAACTGGTTTCGGGACTGGCGGCTGGCAGTTAGCAGCACTACGCTGGTGTGCCAAAGCTGCTCGCAAACCAATCATTGCAGATGGAGGCATTCGGACACACGGCGATATCGCTAAATCTGTCCGTTTCGGTGCAACAATGGTCATGATCGGTTCATTGTTTGCAGGTCATGAAGAATCACCAGGGGAAACTAAGGTAGAAAACGGCGTTGTGATGAAAGAATACTTTGGTTCTGCATCAGAATTTCAAAAAGGTGAAAAGAAAAACGTGGAAGGAAAGAAAATTTGGATTCAATACAAAGGTTCTTTGAAAGACACGTTAGTTGAAATGCAGCAAGACTTGCAATCATCAATCTCTTATGCAGGCGGAAAAGACTTAGAATCGATTCGTAAAGTGGATTACGTCATCGTGAAAAATTCGATTTTTAATGGAGATACGATCTAAACAGGATACTAAAGAAGCGACCTTCTATTGGTCGTTTCTTTTTTTGTAAGAAGAACCATTTTGTTTTTCTGTTTTCTTCGTTATAATAGAAGCAATGAAGAGTAGAGGAGCGGGTGACCAAATGACAATCAAAGTGATGTCAGTGTTCGGTACCAGACCGGAAGCCATCAAAATGGCGCCACTAGTAAAGGAATTGGAAAACGACCCGCGTTTTGAATCGATCGTTGTGGTGACGGCGCAGCATCGAGAAATGTTGGATCAAGTATTAACGGTTTTTGAGATCGCACCAGACTATGATCTGGATATTATGACTTTAGGGCAAACCTTGACAGGGATCACCACCAAAGTTTTACTGGATCTAGAACCGATCCTGCAAAAAGAAACTCCTGATATCGTGCTGGTTCATGGGGATACGACCACGGCTTATGCAGCCGCGACGGCCGCCTTTTATCAGCAAATTCCTGTGGGGCATGTGGAAGCCGGTTTGCGCACATGGAACAAAAAATCTCCTTATCCAGAGGAAGCCAATCGTCAGTTGATCGATGTCTTAGCTGATTTTTACTTTGCGCCAACTTCCCAAAGCAAAAAAAATCTGCTGGCTGAAAACCGCAATGAGGCTGCGATTTATGTAACAGGTAATACCGCCATTGATGCGATGCGTTATACGATCTCGGAGGAATACCAGCATCCAGAACTTTCCGCAGCAGATCAAACCATGATCCTACTAACAATGCATCGTCGAGAAAACTTAGGTGCTCCGATGCAGCAAGTCTTTCGTGCTTTAGCACAGATCGCAAAAGAGAAGCCAACGATCAAAGTGGTTTTCCCTATGCATAAGAATCCTCAAGTGCGAGGGATTGCTCAGGAGATTCTTGGAGAACTAGCAAATGTTACGTTGATTGAGCCTTTAGATGTCATTGATTTTCATAACGTTGCGAATCAAAGTACCTTGATTTTGACGGATTCCGGTGGTGTCCAAGAAGAAGCGCCGTCATTAGGCGTTCCTGTTTTGGTCTTGCGAGATACAACAGAGCGTCCAGAAGGCATTGCTGCAGGTACGTTAAAACTGATCGGTACGTCTGAAGCTGCGGTTTATCAGGAAACAAAGCGACTGCTAGAAGATCCAGAAGCTTACAATGCCATGGCACATGCAGAGAATCCATACGGCGATGGGAAAGCAAGCCAGCGAATCCTGCAAATTTTAGCCGATCATTTTTCGTGAGAGCTAGAGTGAATAATAATTCTCCCAGTATAGGTGAACATAGAGAAAGAGGCAGCTGTTTGTTAAATGGCTGTCTTTTTATATACATGAAACCTGCGTGAACGCCGTTTCCATTTTTTCGTTGATTGTGACAAACGAAGAAGCTTGATTAAGTGTGAGTTTCGCTTTGAAAGGATTTCTGTTCATCTGCTCGTATATAAAGGTTTATCAAGTATAAAATCACATCAGTTCTTTAAAGTTGTTATTTTATTGTAAGACCTTTCATTTGAAAACCTATGGAAAACTTTGAAAAAAGGGTACTTTTTTCCTTAGATGCTGTTGACATTGGTTAGGATAGCAGTTATTATGTGGGTAGTTGGAAGAAAGACTTCCGACGAACTGACATTTTACACAAATAATTGTTAGGTGAGGCTCCTATATGGACACAAGCTGCTGCCGCAAAAGCATCGAGAGATGCTTAGTTGGTAGGACAGGTCTAATCGTGAAGGTTAAACCCAAAGTAGCTGATAGCAAATTTGCTATCTACGCCCTATAGTGCTAAAGCTCTACAATGATCATGAGTTTTTTACGCATGCTTATTGGGAGCGTGCGTTTTTTTGTGTCTTTTGCGCGCGTTCCACAGTGACTTACCTAATAAAAAGAAAGGAAGATTCACATGGAATACCCCAGTCCCCAGATGAAACAGCGGAGTAGTTATCGAATCGCTAGGGGTGGCGTAAGCAACTCCTAAGTGCTAGGAGGAAAAAAAGATGTTAAAAAAACTATCGAAAGATCAAGAACTAAAATTACTTGCAAAATTGACCGAAAGAGAATTATTGATGGAGATGCGGACCTCCTTCCAAGGGTTATCGGAAGAAGATGCTGCAGAACGTTTAGCAGAGTATGGTCCAAACAAAGTCGACGCACAAAAACCAACACCCGCTTGGTTGATGATCTTAGGCGCTTTTAAAGATCCCTTTGTGTTAGTTTTAGCCCTATTAATGATTATTTCTTTTGTAACAGGCGATATTGAAGCAGTGATTGTGATGGGAATCATGATTTTAGCCAGTGTCATGATTACTTTCGTCCAAGAATACCGTTCCCAAAAAGCAAGCTTAGCGTTAAAAGAACTTATTGAAAATACTTGTTCCGTAACCAGAGATGGAATCACGAGAGAAATTCCAATGGATGAAGTCGTTCCTGGAGACATCGTCACCTTAGCAACTGGCGACATGATCCCTGCGGATGCGATCTTGATTTGGACCAAAGATTTATTTATCAATCAATCTTCATTAACAGGCGAATCAATGCCCGTTGAAAAATTTGTCGATGCTGGGATCAAAGAAAGCGATGAACAAATTTCTGCACTAGATATGCAAGATCTTGTTTTCATGGGTACCGATGTCTTAAGTGGTCAAGGAAAAGCCATTATTTTGAAAACCGGTCAAAGTACATTCTTTGGCGATATTGCTAAAAATGCGACCACGAAACGCGGCAAAACAACCTTTGAAGATGGCTTAACGAAAGTCAGCAAACTATTGTTGCGAATGGTCATGGTTCTTTTCCCAATCGTTTTACTGATCAATGGATTAACCAAGGGTGATTGGGGCGAAGCGTTGTTCTTCGCGATTGCAGTAGCAGTTGGTTTGACGCCAGAAATGCTACCAATGATTGTTACCAGTAACTTAGCCAAAGGGGCGATCTCTTTATCAAAAGAAAAAGTGATCGTCAAAGAATTGCCTTCAATTCAAAACTTAGGTGCAATGGATGTGCTATGTACCGATAAAACGGGTACGATCACCGAAGATCGTGTCGTGCTGGTACAACATTTAAACCCATTTGGCGTAGAAGATAAACAAGTCCTTGATATGACGTATTTAAATTCTTACTATCAAACAGGGTGGAAAAACCTGATGGATATTGCTGTCTTAAACTACTATGAAGAAGAAGGCTTGGCAGCGCCATTTAACGATGTGACAAAAATCGATGAGATTCCGTTTGACTTCTCACGTCGCCGCTTGACGGTTGTTGTCAATGCAGATGGTCATCAACTGATGGTCACTAAAGGTGCCGCCGAGGAAATGGAACAAGTCTGCAAGTACGTAGAAGTTGATGGCAAAGTGATGGAATTGACTCCTCAATTGAGAAAACAATTGCGTCAAGTGAATTTGCGCTTGAATAAACAAGGAATGCGCGTGTTGACTGTTGCTGTAAAACGCGATGCCCACGCAGATGCCGTTTATTCTGTAGAAGATGAACAAGATATGATCATGATTGGCTTTATGGGCTTCTTAGATCCAGCAAAAGAAACAGCAAAAACAGCGATTGCTTCTTTACACGGTCATGGCATCAATGTCAAAGTGTTAACGGGAGATAATGCGATCGTTGCGCAAAAAGTTTGTCGAGATGTTGGTATTGATGCAGATGAATACTTGTTAGGAACCGATATAGATCATCTGTCAGATGAAGAGTTAGCAGAGAAAGCTGCAAAAACTAATCTGTTTGCAAAATTAAACCCAATGCAAAAATCCCGAATCATTGAAACCATTCAAGCGGCAGGCCATACGGTCGGCTTTATGGGAGATGGCATCAACGACGCGCCTGCTTTACGTACAGCAGATGTTGGTATCTCGGTTGATACCGCAGCAGATATCACCAAAGATGCCAGCTCGATCATTTTATTAGAAAAAAGTTTGAATGTCCTTGATAAAGGGGTCATCGAAGGCCGCAAAGTATTTACCAATATGATGAAGTACATCAAAATGACGTTGAGTTCGAATTTCGGGAATGTGTTCTCGATCTTAGTTGCTAGTGCCTTTTTACCTTTCTTACCAATGTTGTCCATTCAACTGTTGGTTCAAAACTTGGTGTACGATATGGCCCAATTGACGATCCCATGGGACAACGTAGACAAAGCAGAGTTAGAAAAACCAGTTAAATGGCAAGTGGGTGGACTATTGAAGTTTACCGTCGGCATTGGACCTGTCAGCAGCATCTTCGATATTTTGACTTTCTTTATGATGTGGCATGTCTTTAGTGCAAATACCATCCAAGAGCAAGCCTTGTTCCAAGCAGGATGGTTTATGATTGGCTTGACGACACAAACCTTAGTCGTTCACATGATCAGAACGAGAAAATTACCATTTATCAAAAGTATCGCATCACCTGCAGTTTTGATTTCAAGTGTTCTAGCGATTGCAGTTGGCTTCTTGGTCATCTTGACGCCATTGCATACCGTCTTTGATTTTGCAGCACTGCCATCAAGTTACTGGCCATGGTATGTCGGTATCAATCTAGCTTATTTAGTAACAGTTGAGTTTGCGAAACGCATTTACATTCATGTCACGAGAGAATGGATTTAAAAAAACAGGTCGGCGTTCTTCCTAACAGGGGGAGAATCGCCGATCTGTTTCTTTTTATCCGTTCTCTGTATTATTTTTTTCTCATATTAAGAAATTTCGCTTTGATTCAAGTCGAATCCTTCACAAGTGATAAAAGGAGGTTAATGATAAATCTGTTTAGCGGAATGGTGGATGCTGTACTATTCTTAAATAAAAAAAAGAATCTGAAAAGAAAAAATTGAAGAAAGCGATTGCTTTAATGTGATTAATTTCACTAATGTTTTCTTAAGAGTTGCTACAGTGGGAATTCTTTTATTAAAAAAAATACCCTTTTCACTTGTCATTTTCGAAGTTAAATGATAATTTATAAGAGTAAATGAAATTTCGATAGTACAGATTTAAACCCTGTTACATACGAAAGTGAATTTTTATATCAGAGAGGAAAGTGTGTCAAGATGGCAAAAAAACAAAAAGCACTTGATTTCCAAGCGATTTTGGAGCAAGTCAATGCGGATTTTCCAACTTACCAAGCTTTGGACAAAGACGGGAAAATTGTAAATCAAGAGTTAGTACCAGATTTAAGTGACGACGAATTAGTTGAATTGATGACTCGTATGGTATGGTCTCGTGTATTAGACCAACGCTCAACTGCGTTAAACCGTCAAGGTCGTCTAGGTTTCTTCGCGCCAACTGCTGGACAAGAAGCAAGCCAATTAGCAAGTCAATTTGCTTTTGAAAAAGAAGACGTTTTATTACCTGGTTACCGTGATGTACCACAATTGATCCAACACGGTCTGCCATTGAAAGAAGCTTTCTTATGGTCACGTGGCCACGTTGCTGGGAACCTTTATCCAGAAGATTTAAAAGCATTGCCACCACAAATCATTATTGGTGCACAATACGTCCAAGCAGCCGGCGTTGCTTTAGGATTGAAAAAACGCAACAAGAAAAATGTTGTATTCACTTATACAGGTGATGGCGGTTCTTCACAAGGGGACTTCTATGAAGCAATCAACTTTGCAGGGGCTTACCATGCAAACGCTGTATTCTATATCCAAAACAATGGTTTTGCGATCTCTACACCTCGTGAAGTACAAAGTGCGGCACCAACATTGGCACAAAAAGCTGCAGCAGCTGGGATCCCTGGTATCCAAGTTGACGGTATGGATCCATTGGCAGTGTACTATGTTTCTAAAGCAGCTCGTGAATGGGCAGCAAACGGCAACGGTCCTGTATTGATTGAAACCTTGACTTACCGTTACGGTCCACATACATTGTCTGGTGATGATCCAACCCGTTACCGTTCAAAAGACATGGACAGCGAATGGCAACAAAAAGATCCATTGGTACGTTTCCGTACTTACCTAACTGAAAAAGGACTTTGGTCTGAAGAAAAAGAAGAACAAGTCATTGAACAAACAAAAGAAGAAATCAAAGCAGCGATCGCTGAAGCGGACCGCGTGCCAAAACAAAAAGTTTCAGATTTCTTGAAAAACATGTTTGAAGTACAACCACAAAACATTAAAGAACAAATTGCAACTTACGAAGCGAAGGAGTCGAAATAGTCATGGCACAAAAAACAATGATTCAAGCAATTACAGATGCCTTAGCTGTTGAAATGGAAAATGACAAAGAGATTTTAGTCTTTGGTGAAGATGTCGGTAAAAACGGCGGGGTTTTCCGTGCAACAGAAGGTTTACAAGAAAAATTCGGCGAAGATCGTGTCTTCGATACCCCTCTTGCTGAATCTGGTATCGGCGGCTTGGCTTTCGGTTTAGCATTAGAAGGTTTCCGTCCAGTTCCAGAAATCCAATTCTTTGGTTTCGTATTTGAAACATTTGACGAAATCGTTGGTCAAATGGCGCGTACTCGTTACCGTATGGGTGGTACACGTAATTTACCAATCACTATTCGTTCACCATTTGGTGGCGGTGTGCACACACCAGAATTGCACTCAGATAACTTGGAAGGATTGATCGCTCAATCACCTGGTATCCGTGTCGTTATTCCATCAAACCCATATGATGCAAAAGGATTATTGATTGCTTCTATCCGCAGCAATGACCCAGTTGTTTTCTTAGAGCACATGAAACTTTACCGTTCATTCCGTGAAGAAGTGCCAGAAGAAGCATACGAAGTTCCTTTAGACAAAGCAGCAGTAACTCGTGAAGGTTCTGATGTTTCAATCATCACTTATGGTGCAATGGTTCGTGAAGCAATCAAAGCTGCTGACAACTTAGCGAAAGAAAACATCAACGCTGAAATTATCGACTTGCGTACAGTTGCTCCTCTTGATGTTGAAACGATCATCAAATCAGTTGAAAAAACTGGTCGTGTGGTTGTCGTTCAAGAAGCACAAAAACAAGCAGGTGTTGGCGCTCAAGTCGTTTCTGAAATTTCTGAACGTGCGGTTCTATCACTAGAAGCTCCAATCGGACGCGTGTCTGCACCAGATACGATCTTCCCATTCGGTCAAGCTGAAAACATTTGGTTGCCAAATGCAAAAGACATCGAAGACAAAGTGAAAGAAATCGTGAACTTTTAATAGTTGAAGAAGGGAAGAATAGAAAATGGCATTTCAATTTAAATTACCGGATATCGGTGAAGGAATTGCAGAAGGCGAAATCGTAAAATGGTTCGTCAAAGCAGGGGATACCATCAATGAAGATGATACCTTACTAGAAGTTCAAAATGATAAATCAGTGGAAGAAATTCCATCTCCAGTAACAGGAACAGTGAAAAACATCGTTGTCCCTGAAGGTACAGTCGCAAACGTTGGAGATGTCCTTGTTGAGATCGATGCACCAGGACATGAAGACAACGAAGGCGATGCAGGTGTAGCAGCAGAGTCTCAAACACCAGCAAAACCAGCAGCAGAACCTACAACGGAAACGGCTGAAGCATCAGCTGGTTCTTCTGAAGGCGCAGGCGTTTTCCAATTCAAATTACCAGATATCGGTGAAGGAATTGCAGAAGGCGAAATCGTAAAATGGTTCGTTAAAGCAGGAGATACCATCAATGAAGACGATACGTTGCTTGAAGTTCAAAACGACAAATCAGTCGAAGAAATCCCATCTCCAGTAACAGGAACAGTGAAAAACATCGTTGTTGCTGAAGGAACAGTTGCAAATGTTGGTGATGTTTTAGTTGAAATCGACGCACCTGGTCACAACAGTGCGCCTGCTTCATCAAGCGCACCTGCAGAAGCACCAAAAGAAAAAGTGGAAACTTCTGGTTCAGCAAGTGTTGTTGAAGCAGCAGATCCTAACAAACGTATCTTGGCTATGCCTTCTGTCCGTCAATTCGCACGCGAAAAAGATGTGGATATTTCCCAAGTATCTGCAACAGGTAAAGGCGGACGTGTAACAAAAGAAGACATCGAAAACTTCCTATCAGGTGGCGGACAAGCTGCAAAAGCTGAAACTCAAGCTCCTGCGAAAGAAGAAACAAAAGCTGCAGCAACTGAAAGCAAACCAGCAGCTCCAGCAAAAGCCTTCAAATCAAACTTAGGTGATTTAGAAGAACGTGTTGCCTTAACACCTACACGTAAAGCAATCGCTAAAGCGATGGTAAACAGCAAACAAACAGCACCTCATGTAACCTTGCATGATGAAGTTGAAGTAACAAACCTATGGGATAACCGTAAGAAATTCAAAGAAGTTGCTGCTGCAAACGGCACAAAACTTACTTTCTTACCATATGTTGTGAAAGCATTGACTGCAACAGTGAAAAAATTCCCTATCTTGAATGCGTCGATCGATGATGCAAAACAAGAGATCGTATACAAAAACTATTACAACATCGGTATCGCAACAGATACTGACCATGGTTTGTATGTACCAAACGTAAAAGATGCAGATCGTAAAGGCATGTTTGCTATCGCCGATGAAATCAACGAAAAAGCAAAACTTGCTCATGACGGCAAATTAGCTGCAGATGATATGCGTAACGGTACCATCACGATCAGTAACATCGGTTCAGTTGGTGGCGGCTGGTTCACACCAGTAATCAACTACCCTGAAGTAGCTATTTTGGGTGTAGGTACGATCGCGCAACAACCAATCGTAAACGCTGAAGGCGAAATCGTTGTCGGACGTGTGATGAAACTTTCATTAAGCTTCGACCACCGTATCGTTGATGGCGCAACAGCGCAACAAGCAATGAATAATATCAAACGTCTATTAGCTGATCCAGAGCTATTAATGATGGAAGGATGATTAACAAATGGTAGTTGGAGATTTTGCTGTTGAATTAGATACAGTTGTAATCGGTGCGGGACCTGGCGGCTATGTAGCTGCCATCCGCGCTGCTGAAATGGGACAAAAAGTAGCAATCATTGAAAGAGAATACATCGGCGGCGTTTGTTTAAACGTTGGTTGTATCCCTTCAAAAGCTTTGATCGCTGCAGGTCATCATTACCAAGAATCTTTGGATTCAACAATGTTTGGTGTAACAAGTGAAAATGTTTCCCTTGATTTTACCAAAACACAAGAATGGAAAGACAACAAAGTCGTTAAAACGTTAACTTCTGGTGTTGGTTTCCTATTGAAAAAACATAAAGTTGAAACAATTGAAGGAGAAGCTTTCTTCGTTGATGATCACACATTGCGTGTCATCCACCCAGATTCAGCACAAACTTACTCTTTCAATAATGCAATCATCGCAACAGGTTCTCGTCCAATTGAAATCCCTGGTTTCAAATTCGGCGGACGTGTCCTTGATTCAACTGGCGGATTGGCATTAAAAGAAGTTCCTAAAAAATTCGTTGTTATCGGTGGCGGTGTCATCGGTTCTGAACTAGGTGCAGCGTATGCAAACCTAGGTGCAGAAGTAACGATCCTTGAAGGTTCTCCTCAAATCTTGCCAACCTATGAAAAAGACATGGTCAAATTGGTTGAAGAAGACTTTGCGAAAAAAGGTGTAACAGTCGTTACCAACGCAATGGCGAAAGAAGCAATTGACAATGGCGATAGCGTAACTGTGAAATATGCCGTAGATGGTAAAGAAGAATCAGTTACTGCTGATTACGTGATGGTTACTGTTGGCCGTCGTCCAAATACTGATGACATGGGCTTGGAACAAGCAGGTGTTGAAGTAGGCGAACGCGGATTGATCACGGTTGACAAACAAGGCCGTACCAACGTATCAAACATCTACGCAATTGGTGATATCGTTCCTGGTGCTGCATTAGCACATAAAGCCAGCTACGAAGCAAAAATCGCTGCTGAAGCAATCTCTGGCAAAAAAGTTGCTGTTGATTACAAAGCGATGCCTGCAGTTGCCTTTACTGACCCAGAATTGGCTTCTGTCGGTATGACCATCAAAGATGCCAAGGATGCTGGAATTGAAGCAAAAGCATTCAAATTCCCATTCTCAGGTAACGGTCGTGCGTTATCTCTAGGAAAAACCGAAGGATTCATTCGCTTAGTAACAACGGTTGAAGACAATGTGATCATCGGTGCGCAAATTGCTGGTTTAGGAGCAAGCGATATGGTTTCAGAACTTGCTCTTGCTATTGAATCTGGCATGAACGCAGAAGATATCGCATTAACCATCCATCCACATCCATCTCTAGGTGAGATCACAATGGATGCTGCTGAGTTAGCTCTAGGTTTACCAATCCACATTTAAGCTTTTTGAAACTCGTTCATCATTTGGTGAACGAGTTTTTTTATCACTAAAAATAAAGCGATCCTAAGCTATTGACAGAATCTTCTGTAAATGATACGATGCTCTTAATATTTCAACCGTTGATGAGGAAAGTACATTGATTTGGCAAGCCTAGAGAGTCTTCGTAGGGTGCAAGAAGAACTTGTAGAATCAATCGAAAATGGCCTCAGAGGTGATCTTCTGAACTTGTACGAAAGATAAGAAGATCCGGGTGCGCCCGCTATCGCGTCAGAGTATAACGACGTTTATTTGTCGCGTACTTGCTGAGAAGCATGTTGGAAAGTCTGCTTGAATAAAGGTGGTAACACGTAAACACGTCCTTTGATATCTCGATATCAGAGGGCTTTTTTATTTGTATTATTAAGGAGGAATAGTATGACAGAAAGATTTGAGACGATTCAATTACACGGAGGACAAACACCAGATCCTACCACAGGGAGTCGCGCCGTACCCATTTATCAAACCACATCGTATGTGTTTGAGGACGCAGATCAAGCGGCAGCGAGATTTAGTCTTAGTGAGAATGGCAATATCTATACCCGTATTACCAATCCGACAACGGCTGTTCTAGAAGAACGACTAGCCCTCTTAGAAGGCGGTGTCGGTGCGCTAGCAACGGCTTCTGGCTCAGCAGCGATCACCTATGCGATTTTAAATCTTGCACAAGCAGGAGATCATATCGTTTCTGCTGCTTCAATTTATGGGGGGGCCTATAATTTATTCGCTCATACGTTGCCAGATTTTGGCATCACTACAAGCTTTGTTGATAGTGAAGATCTGGCAGCACTAAAAGCAGCCATCCAAGAAAATACCAAAGCAGTTTTTCTAGAGTCTTTAGGCAATCCAGATATTGATATTGCCGACTTTAAAAAGATTGCAGCGATCGCTCATGAAGCAGGGATTCCCCTCATCATTGACAATACCTTTGCGACTCCCTATCTGTTTCGAGGATTTGAGCATGGGGCGGACATCGTCGTTTATTCCACGACAAAATACCTCGGTGGTCACGGTGCTGCTTTGGGAGGGGCCATTATCGACAGCGGCAACTTTGATTGGACAAATGGCAAATTTCCCAAGCTGGTCGATCCCGATCATAGCTACCATGGAATCTCATGGGTAGAAGCCGCTGGTAACGCTGCCTATATCACTCGGGCACGAACGATTCTTTTACGAGATACAGGCGCTGCTATTTCTCCCTTCAATTCATGGGTGTTGCTGTTAGGCATCGAGACGCTTTCGTTGCGGATGGATCGTCATGTAGAAAATGCGCAACAAGTTGCTGAATTTTTAGCCAAGCACTCGGAAGTCTCTTGGGTTCATTTCCCAACACTGCCGGACAGCCCCTATTTTGATCGGGCGCAGGAGTATTTCCCCAAAGGGACCAGTTCCGTCTTTTCCTTTGGATTAAAGGGTGGATCAGAAGCAAGCAAAACCTTTTGTGGCGCAACCAAGCTCTTCTCTTTGCTGGCAAATGTCGGGGATGCAAAGTCCTTGATCATCCATCCAGCTTCGACGACCCATTCCCAGCTTAGCGTAGAAGAACTTGCAGCAGCCAAAATTCGTCCAGAGACGATTCGCCTATCCATTGGATTGGAAAACATCAACGATCTATTGGAAGATCTCACGCAAGCCTTCCAACAGCTCTAAATAGTTGAAGCAGTAGGAAAAGCGCAGGATACTATGCTGCGCTTTTTTGTTGTCGGTTAGTGTTTCAAATAAAACTGCGGTTTCTGTTGTTAGAAGGATAGTAAATCCATCGGTTCTATGCTATATTTAGTTGCTAAGGAATATGGATAAGGTGGGGGATGTATGCGTAATCATGCAAGTGACAAGAGGATTCGGTTTTACTACACAAGTTTGCAATTTCTTTATTGGATGATGTTTTGCTCAATCTATGGCTTTGCGACCCTTTTTTTGATTTATTTCAAGGTCGATCCAGCAAAAATTGGCGGTATTTTAGCCTTAGTCAATATTGCGTCTACGATTTTGCAGCCCTTCATCAGTCAAATCATTATCAAAAAAAGTAAAGTACCGCTGATCGTTGTCTTGAAAACGATGACAATCGGCGTGGTCGCGGTGCTCTTAGCAGGTGTGATTTTCCCTGCATTATCAATACTGACCTATGTCTTAGGAGGGATTTTGCTCGTTTCCATGCAGTCCTTTCTCAACGCCTTGGCGTTTGAATACACGAATAGCGGCAACAAAATCAATTTTGGCTTTTCGCGTGCGGGTGGGTCACTAGGATTTGCGGGGACCTCCTTTTTACTGGGTCAGCTCTTGGAGGAGTTTTCGGCAGCCCTTTTGCCAATGATCGCTATCGGGCAGGCCGTTTTGTTTCTCATTATTTTGCTTTTGCTGCCAGCGATCAAGAAGCCAGAAATGCCCGTGATGCATACAGAACAAAGTCATTCAGGTGCCTTTCTGAAAAAATATCCTTTTTTACTCTTTCTCTTTGTCGGGTTTAGCTTTCTTTTCAGCTTCCACACGATGATCAACAGCTTTTTGGCACAAATTTTTGCCGATATTGGCGGTGGCAGTAAGGAAGTTGGCATCGCCCTGATGGTTGCGGCGTTATGCGAATTGCCAGGCATGATTTTCTTTGAACAGTTAGTGAGGATACGGTCTAGCCGTTTTTGGCTGTTGTTTTCCAGTGTTGCCTTTGCCATTCGTGGGGTGCTGATGCTGTTGATCAGCTCCATTATCTTGATGGAATTGAGCCATTTGATGCAAGGGGTTAGTTTTGCTTTGTTTATTCCAGCTTCGGCTTATTTGTTCAACCATAGTTTGGCAGATGAAGATCGGGTTTTTGGACAAACGATTATTATCATTGCTACCACGATCGGTGGCGTGATTGGCAATCTTTTGGGCGGGATGCTGATCCAAAGCTTCGGTGTTTGGGAAATGCTTTTGGTTGGGACTGGGTTTGCCGTTCTAGGTGCTGCATTGACCTTTATCGGTGTGAAAAAAATCCCTAAAAGTAACAAGAAACTAGCGATCCTAAGCGAATGATCGATAGGTAGAAAAAAGAGTTGCGGCCGTATTTGCTTCGGTCGCAACTCTTTTGAATCTGATTAACGGGTACTATTTCTTTTCTAGTACAGCGATAAATTCCCGCATATAGTCTGGTAGATCTGGAGGACGGCGGCTGGAAACGATATGTCCATCCGTAACCACAGGTGTATCCACCCATGTGGCTCCAGCATTTGTCATATCATCTTTGATGCCTGGTGTACTGGTGACCGTCTTGCCTTGCAGGATATTCGCAGAAATCAAGACCCAGCCTGCATGACAGATTTGACCAATGACTTTTTCGTCTTTGTCCATCGTTTGCACGAAAGAGATGACCTCTGGGAAACGTCGTAATTTATCAGGCGCCCAACCACCTGGAACTAAGATGGCATCGTAGTCATCGGCATGAATATCAGAAAAAGCATAGGCTGATTCTGCGGGTACACCGTATTTGCCAATATACGTTTTATGCGCTTCTTCACCGACTAAATCGACTTGCGCGCCTTCTTCCCGTAACCGATGAACCGGGTACCACAGTTCTAAATCTTCGAAATCATTGTCGACTAAGGCAATGATTTTTTTGTTTTCTAAACGCAAGAGAATTCCTCCTTTTTCTTGTTATTCTTACTGTAACATCATGCAAAGAGAAACACCAAAAGTATGCTTCTTAAAAAATGCCAAGAAGCTATTTTGAGAATGGTCATTCAGAGAAATGGTAGTGATGTAAGCGTTGTAATCATTAGGAAAGTAAGAGATAATGAAAGAAAGCCAAAGGAGGCGAAGATGTGGAAGCATTCGAAAATGCTCGAAAATTTATTTACAAAAACGCGCGCCCTTTAGACCTTGCTCGTTGGCAGTATCATTTTGAAAATGGATCTCGCGAGGCTGTATTACAGGCGTTACAATTCTACCAAAATGAAGATGGTGGGTATGGGCATGGTTTGGAACCGGATCATTGGAATCCCAACAGTACACCGATTGCAGTGTGGGAGGCATGTCGAATTTTAAGAGAGCTTGAATGCCTTCATTCGACAAATCCACAAGTCCAAGGGATTTTAAGGTATTTAGCTAGTGGAAAAGAGTTTTCTGAAGGGAAATGGTTCAACCAAGTGCCGTCAACGGTATCCTATCCGCATGCGATTTGGTGGGAGAGTCCTGTAGGCGTGCCAGCAGACAACCCAACGGTAAGTCTAGCTGGTATGATCTTAAAAACAGGGGAAACTACCCTCTATCAAAAAGCACAAGAAATCGTTGAAACAGCAGTTGCAAGTTTCCTTAAGGAACCAACCAGTGAAATGCACACATTAGTCGTCTATCTAGAATTATTACAAGACTGTGAAGAAATCCAGTATCAGCCTGTTTTAGCAAATGACCGCTTTCGCGAGATCTTATTCCAGCAAATTCGCCATACTGTCTCAAACGAGCCAGAAGAGTGGTTCACGTCTTATGTCAGTAAACCTTCAAATTTTTTCTTTACAAGAGAGCAGCTGCTTGGGATCTTTAGTGAAGAATTATGTAAAAAAGAAGCCCAAGAAATTTTAAAATACCAACAAGAAGATGGATCATTTGTCATTCCATGGCAATGGGGAACGGATTATCCAGAGTTTTTCATAAGTAAACAGTGGTGGAAATCAATTACTATCATTAAAAATTTTTTGTTTTTGCGGGCTTTTCTAGACGAACCTTTTTGAAATCGGTCATCTTTTACTAAGCAATCTCGTTGGAAGAAAAAAGGAATTTCCTTCTTATTTGAGATTCACGGATTTCAGCTTTTAAAAATCTCAATAGTTTGTATACAAGAGGTACATTCATTGCTAGGATGTACCTTTTTTGCAGCGGAGGCTCTGACCTATTTTCAATTTTGTGGTACACTGAATAAGATGAATAGGAGTGGTAATATGCGGGATTATCAATATCCTCTTGACTTAGATTGGTCGACAGATGAAATGGTCGTCGTCATGAAGATGTGGGAACGATTAGAACAAGCCTATGAAAAAGGCCTTCCTAGTAGTACGTTTCTTGAGGCGTATCAAGCCTTTAAGAAAGTCGTTCCTAGCATTGGCGAGGAACGCCGTTTAGGCAGAGAATTTGAAGAACTATCAGGCTATTCGCTGTACCATGCTGTGCAGGCAGCGAAAAAGACTGAGGGAAAACTAAAAATGAAAGGGTAGATCAACGAATGCATGAAATCGTTAATGAAGTTCGCCAGTGGATGATCGCTGCAGGTGAAACGATCAAAGACAATTTAAATAAAGAAGACTTAGTGGTCGAGACAAAATCAGGACGGAAAGACTTAGTGACAGAATTGGATAAAGCCACGCAAGATTTTCTGATTGGTAAGATCCAATCCTATGATCCGGATGCCAAAATTTTAGGTGAAGAAAACGGACTGGACACACTTGCCGACATGAGTGGGCGGGTCTTCATCATTGATCCGATCGATGGAACGATGAATTTCGTGTTAGAAAAAGAAAACTTTTGTATCATGATCGCGATTTACGAAGAGGGCAAAGGGCGCTTTGGCTTTGTCTATAATGTTATGAAAGATGAATTCTTATGGGGTGGTCCAGAGATTGGTGTCTATAACAATGGCGAGAAGATCGAACCGCCGAAAGATATTGCCTTATCCGAAGGTCTCGTTGGCTTGAATTCGCCCATGTTGATCCATAACCGCCACCACGAAACCGAGGTCAGTGACAAAGCATTAGGCATTCGTATGACTGGCTGTGCTGGGGTAGAGCTGATCGCCCTCGCTAAAGGACAAAGAGCAGGCTATCTTTCTCATCTTGCGCCATGGGATTATGCGCCAGGGGGCGTTTTGTTAGAAACCCTTGGATTAAAGATGGCAAACATCAAAGGAGAGCCGCTATCCTTGAATGGACGGGAATTGTTCGTAGGCGGTACACCGAAAGCTTTTGAAGAATTATTGGCGATCGTTAATCAATAAGAAAAAACCAGATATTTTATTAATATCTGGTTTTTTCTGTAAAAATGAAAACTTTGCACTATATTTCAGAAAGAAATTCTGGTATAATGGCTTGTCGAGTGCAATGTCACCAAAAAAGGAGTTTATAAATTGAATATTAGAAATGATATCCGCAACGTCGCTATTATTGCCCACGTTGACCACGGAAAAACTACATTAGTTGATGAATTATTGAAACAATCCCAAACGTTAGATAGCCATACCCAATTACAAGAACGGGCGATGGATTCAAATGCGATCGAAAAAGAACGTGGTATCACGATCTTAGCGAAAAATACAGCGGTTGAATACAACGGAACCAAAATCAATATCATGGATACCCCAGGACACGCGGACTTCGGTGGTGAAGTAGAGCGGATCATGAAAATGGTCGATGGTGTTGTTTTAGTTGTTGATGCTTATGAAGGAACAATGCCTCAAACACGTTTTGTATTGAAAAAAGCGTTGGAACAACATTTAGTACCAATCGTTGTTGTTAACAAAATCGACAAACCATCTGCTCGTCCTGAGCATGTTGTCGATGAAGTATTAGAACTATTTATCGAATTAGGTGCAGACGATGACCAATTGGACTTCCCAGTGATCTACGCTTCTGCGATCAACGGAACTTCAAGTGAATCAGATGATCCTGCTGATCAACAAAAAACGATGGCACCATTGTTTGATACGATCATCGAACATATTCCAGCGCCAATCGACAACAGCGACGAACCATTGCAATTCCAAGTATCATTGCTTGATTACAATGACTACGTTGGACGTATCGGTATTGGCCGTGTTTTCCGCGGATCAATCAAAGTTGGCGACCAAGTTGCATTGATGAAATTAAACGGAGAAGTTAAAAAGTTCCGTGTGACCAAACTATTCGGATTCTTCGGTTTGAAACGTTTAGAAATCCAAGAAGCCAAAGCTGGTGATTTGATTGCTGTTTCTGGGATGGAAGATATCTTCGTTGGTGAAACAGTTACACCAATCGATCATCAAGATTCATTACCTGTTTTACACATTGATGAACCAACATTGCAAATGACCTTTATCGTGAACAATTCACCATTTGCGGGTCGCGAAGGAAAATTCGTAACCGCTCGTAAAATTGAAGAACGCTTAATGGCGCAACTGCAAACAGACGTTTCATTGCGTGTTGATCCAATCGGACCTGACTCATGGATCGTTTCTGGACGTGGTGAACTTCATTTGTCAATTTTGATCGAAAATATGCGTCGTGAAGGCTTTGAATTGCAAGTTTCTCGTCCAGAAGTTATCGAACGCGAAATCGATGGCGTGAAATGTGAACCATTTGAACGGGTGCAAATCGATACCCCAGAAGAATACATGGGATCAGTAATCGAATCATTGGGAATGCGTAAAGCAGAAATGCAAGATATGATCAATACAGGGAATGGACAAGTACGGATCATTTTCTTGGCACCAGCTCGTGGCTTGATCGGTTACACGACAGAATTCCTATCAATGACTCGCGGCTACGGCATCATGCACCACACCTTCGATCAATATTTGCCAATGATCCAAGGACAAATTGGTGGCCGTCATCAAGGCGCACTTGTATCGATCGATACAGGAAAAGCAACAACATACTCGATCATGAGTATTGAAGAACGTGGAACGGTCTTCGTTGAACCAGGTACCGAAGTGTACGAAGGAATGATCATTGGTGAAAACTCTCGTGACAAAGACTTAACGGTCAATATCACGAAAGCAAAACAAATGACCAACGTCCGTTCAGCAAACAAAGACCAAACCTCAGTTATCAAGAAACCTCGTATTCTTTCTTTGGAAGAATCACTGGAATTCTTGAATGATGATGAATACTGTGAAGTAACACCAGAAAGCATTCGTTTGAGAAAACAAATCTTGAACAAGAGCGAACGGGAAAAATCACAGAAAAAGAAAAACAACTGATAACTAAAACAGTGATCGAAAGTTTTAAACACTTCTGATCTGTTCGATTTTCCGAAGGATGGAAAAGGGATTGCTCCTGTGGTGCAGCGGCTCTTCGCCGCAACCCCTAGAAAAGCAATCAGCCGATTTCCCTCCTTCGGTTCTTTTTTGCACGTCTACCCGATCTGTTGAACCGTTAAAATAAGCACCGCTTGCAATTTCGACCATTCCTTTTTAAAATGGAGAAAGTAAGCACAAAGGAGAAATCTATGAAAAATTATCCTGTTAAAAAGAATCAGGAACTTGAAGTCGATATTTTGGACCTTTCCCATGAAGGAAATGGGATCGCCAAAGTCGATGGGTACTTATTATTTATTGAAAACACCCTGCCAAATGAACGTGCCTTAGTCAAAGTATTGAAAGTCGGCAACAAATTTGGTTTTGCCAAAGTGATGAAACTGTTGCAAGCAAGTCCTGATCGTCAAGAATTACCGAATGAAGCATTGTTGCGCACTGGGATCGCCCCATTGAGTCATTTGAGCTATGACAAACAATTAGCCTTCAAACAGCAGCAAGTAGAGAATGTTTTGGCTAAAATCGCCAAACTGCCTGAAATCAAGGTCAATGCACCAATCGGAATGGAAAAACCATTTGGTTACCGCAACAAAGCGCAAATCCCTGTGCAAAAGATTCATGGGAAATTAACGACTGGATTTTACCGCAAAAACAGTCATACTCTGGTACCGATCGAAGACTTTTATATTCAAGATCCAAACATCGATCAAGCAATCATCAAAGTCAGAGATATTTTGCAGCGCTTCAATGTCAAAGCCTACAATGAAGAAGCCCATGAAGGGTTCTTACGCCACATTGTCGTTCGTCGTGGGCATCACTCAGGTGAAATGATGGTCGTATTAGTGACACGTAAACCGAAATTCTTCAAAGGAGAAGAAATCGCGGAAGTGATCCACGAAGAGATTCCAGAGGTTGTTTCTGTCATTCAAAACATCAATGAAGAAAAAACCAATGTGATCATGGGCGAGTTCGAGCGTGTCTTGTATGGCAAGTCATCGATCGATGATCAATTATTAGGCAAAACCTTCCAAATCTCAGCGAAATCTTTCTACCAAGTCAACACAGCGCAAACAGAAGTCTTGTATCAAACCGCCTTCGAGATGGCGCAACTGTCTGAAAATGATGTCGTTGTGGATGCTTATGCAGGAATCGGAACGATCGGGATCAGTTTGGCTGATCGTGTGAAAGAAGTGTTAGGGATGGAAGTCATTCCTGAAGCAGTGAACGATGCCAAAGCCAATGCCAAAAGAAATGGTGTCGAAAACGTGCATTACTTTATCGGTAAAGCCGAAAAAATCATGCCGCAATGGCTACGTGAAGGCATTCAACCGACGGTCGTCTTCGTTGATCCACCTCGCAAAGGTTTAGATGCCAGCTTTATTGAAACGACCGCTGCAGTTAAACCAGAGCGCATCGTTTACATTTCCTGCAATCCAGCAACCTTGGCTCGTGACCTCGCGTTGTTTGCGGAAGAAGGGTATGTGACAAAAGAAGTCCAACCTGTTGATTTGTTCCCACAAACGACCCATGTGGAGTGTGTCGTGTTGTTAGAACGTCGTTAAGAAAAACGAGTTCTTTTCAGTGATTTTGATCGTGAGTTCTTTTTATGGTAATTGTCATAAAGTCTTACGATAACAAAGTTACTAGAGAAGGCGAATCAATTGAGAAATAAGCAACTATAACCCATCTGTCTATCTAATTACGTCGATTGTGACGTTTAGAATGGATGAAATATAAAACCAGAAACTGGAACAGAAAGACATTCTTTTTTGTTCCAGTTTTTTTGTTCTTTCTCACTATTGATGAGCGGGGACAAAATCAATGCAAAAAGCAGTGAAGCTACAAATATGCAGACAGCCAAATCCTTTAACAAAATGGTTTGTCGGCAATTTATAGTTAATGTGTATAAAAATATGGCGTGTGGTGATTAGAAAGTATTATAATAAACGTAGTAAACAGAAAATTTTGTTAGGAGGGATTGCACATGGCAACGATTCGTGCATTTTCACACAAAGAGATTACACCGCAGAATGCGCATTTGTCTAGTTTTAAAGTGTTGATAGAGTCAGCTTTTTATGGGAACAATGTCACTTGGATTGATGATCTAGCCACTGCCTATCACTTAGCAAAAGAATCTTCTGGCGCTATTCTTACGGATATGCCGGTCACCCACACCGAAGAGCTAGGTTTACCAGAGGATGCAAAAGTCATCGTGTTCAATGACGGAAAAGTAGTCGGACGGACAGCGGCAGCTCGCCGCATCATCGGACATCCCGGGATTGATCGAAAATTGTATGAAGGGATTTTAAGAGATGCTTTATTTCAAGGGACACGTAAAAAATTTTATGGCAGTGAGGTTGTTGTAGGATTAGACGAAGCGTTTATGGTCAAAGCTCACCTGTTGTTACCAGAGCACTATGAAACCAATTTTTACTCTTATTTGTTGAATTTTCAATTGATGACGAAATCATGGGAGGAAAGGTATCAACGTTCCAAAGAATATCCAGAGACGGACATTTTTTTGTACGCTGATCCAGATTGGTCTCATCCTGATTTTCCTTATGGGCTGTCTCTCTTTGATCCTGAACACAATGTTGCGGCAGTCTTAGGCTTAAACTATTTCGGTGAATTGAAAAAAGCGACATTAACTTTGGCTTGGGCTACCGCGCATCGCAATGGTTTTGTGGCGTGTCATGGGGGAATGAAGCAGTATCAGTTACCGAATCGAACATTTACGATGGCTGCTTTTGGTCTTTCAGGATCAGGAAAATCGACTATCACATTGGCAGAACATGATGGCAAATATGAGATCAAGGTTCTGCACGATGATGCATTTGTGATTAATCAAACAAATGGTGCCTCCACTGCTCTGGAGCCTTCTTATTTTGATAAAACGCAAGACTATCCACTAACCAACCCAAATGTCCGCTACTTTATCACCTGTCAAAATGTTGGGGTTACTTTAGACGAGGAAGGAAAAAAGGTCCTCGTGACCCAAGATATTCGTAACGGGAATGGCCGAACCGTCAAATCTCGTTATGTCACACCTAATCGGGTGGACCATTTAGATTCGCCGATCGATGCCGTATTTTGGATCATGAAAGATGACACGCTGCCTCCGGTAGTAAAAATTGACGATCCGATTTTAGCCGCTGTTTTTGGTTTGACCTTAGCTACGAAGCGCACGACAGCTGAACATATTGTCGAGACCACGGATATAGATAAACTGGTCATCGAACCTTATGCCAATCCATTTAGAGTCTATCCTTTAGGGGAAGATTTTGCCCATTTCACGCACTTGTTTAAAGAAAACCAAACGGCTTGTTACATTCTAAATACAGGATTTTACAAAGGCAAGAAAGTCACGCCTGAAGTTACGCTGACATCGATTGAAAAAATTGTGGAAGGCGAGGCTGAATTTAAAAATTTCGGCGGGATCACAGAAATGAGTTTCCTGCCAGTAACAGGCTTTAAAGTCGATTTTCAAGATGCCTCCTATGTTGCTCATTTAAGAGAGCGGATGCAAGGACGGCTGGACTTTATTTTGGCTCAAGAGACAGAAAATGATGGCTATAATAAGTTGCCTAAAGAAGTAGCAACGGCAATGGAAAAGGTGATTTCTACATTAAGTGAGCTTCCTAGCTAATTTAGTTGAATCAAACTTCCGCAAGCGGCTTTTTTCCTGAAACACTTATTTTGTTAGCCAGAAAGGAGCGAATATCAACATTCAGTTTCACCATATCCAAATCACAGTCAATGATGTAAAAAAAGCAGAAGGCTTTTATGATCAATTATTGCACTATTAGGTTTTGACCTCCAGAAGAAATATTCTGGGTATTTAGAACATGCCGATATGGAAGTAGTAGAATATATAGGCGATTCATTTGATTTCGGCATTTGTTCCCCACGAAAAGAATGGAAGAACGAGAAAATCGATTCAAGAAAACCTGGCTCTGTTCAGCACATAGCATTTAAGGCGGAAAGCCGCGAAGTCGTAGATGCGATCTTTCCCAAAATAAAAGCTTTAGGGGTAAAGATTCTTCACGATCGACCAATGGAATACAAAGAGCGCATCGCCCCTAACTACTATGCCTTATTCTTTGAAAGCCCAGAAGGCATTCGTTTTGAACTATTTCATTATGCCTGATTCCTTAAACTAAAAGAGCGTGGCATGAACTTGTTGCGCGAGCGTGTTCTTATTCAGGTGATCTTTCATTATGGGGTTCGGATGATCATGCGATTTCAGTGACAAACTTTTTTCGAACCTGTCATCAGGAAAACTAGAACATTCTTTTTAAAAGTACGTCCGTCTGGAAAAAACTATTTGATTTCTAAAATTCATTTGGACAATTCAAAAATAAAAACCTAACTCGTGTGTTAAAAAGTGTTCGAATTTTTATCATTCTAGAAGCGAGTGCACCGCGGGTCAATGAGGATTATTGGGTTGATTGCACGACACTTAAGAGATGGAGGAAGATCAATATGGATCAGAGGGTTCAGCAAGACATCGAAGCAATCATTTCCCATCAATATGATCATGGCGCCGATTTATGGTCGACGCCAGACCATAAATTACTAAAAGGAGCACCCTTTACGACCTTAGAAAGTCCTCTTTATTTACTTGAACTTGGCATGCCACATGAGGAGAACTTATTAAAAGAGACAGCCGCATTAATCTTTCAAGGATGGAGAGAAGACGGCAGATTTAAAATTTCTCCGTCAGGGGGGATCTATCCATGTCATACAGCGTTGGCTTTGCGAGCGCTGTGTGCTCTTGGTTACGCAAGGGACCAGCGGCTGCAACAGACCTTTCACTATTTTCTTGCTACTCAGGAAGCAGATGGCGGCTGGAAGTGCAATAAGTATAGTTTTGGTCGCGGCCCTGAGACCCACTTTTCCACGCCAATGACGACGTTAACGGTCCTTGATGCCTTTCGCTATACTCATGATCGTGAACAAATGGAAACGCTTAAGCAAGCAAGCGAATTTTTGCTTGCTCATTGGGAGATCCGTCAGCCAATCAGTCCCTGTCATTATGGGATGGGTACATTATTTATGCAGACAGAATATCCCTTTAGAGGATACAATCTTTTTTATTATCTGTATGTCTTGTCTTTTTATCCTTCTGCCAGAAAAGACGCACGATTTTTGGAGGCTTTGCAGCAGTTTGAATCGAAAGTTCAAAATGGCAATGTCATCGTAGAACGGGTCGTACCCAAACTGGGGAAACTGAATTTTTGCCAAAAAGGGCATATCAGTCCCTTTGCCACACAGCGTTACCAAGAAATTCTTGCTCGATTGGCAGAGGATTGAGGAAAAAAACAGCCCTTTGAAAGGTTCCCCCCATCTAGACGATTCTTTTTCTTTTCTGGTACACTGTCTGTAAAGAAGCAAGTGATTAATCAACAGAGAGGAGAAAGACATGCAAAAAATATATCTTGTTGAAGATGATGCAACGATCGTCTCTGTTCTAGCAGAATATTTGCAGCAATGGGGGTACGAATGTGTTTCCGCGAAGAATTTTGCTAGCATCTTGCAAGAGTTTCATGAGATCAAACCGGATCTCGTTCTTTTAGATATTTCGCTGCCTTATTACAACGGGTATCATTGGTGCCAAGAAATTCGCAAGACGTCAGAAGTGCCGATCATTTTCCTTTCGTCGATGGATCAACAGATGAATCAGATCATGGCGATGAACATGGGAGCAGATGATTATTTAACAAAACCCTTTGATTTAGCCTTCGTTTTGGCAAAAATCCAAGCATTGCTGCGGCGGAGCTATCAGTATAGCCACCAACAAGCGCTGACCTTTGAGATAGGGCAAGTAACCTTTTATCCCACAGAAAATGTATTAAAAAAACAGGGGGAACAGTTGCCACTGTCTCCAAATGAAGCTCGGATTCTTTCCTTGCTTTTGCAGCATCGAGGGAAGATCGTAGCCAAAGAGACCATCATTGAAATGCTCTGGAATAGTGAAGAATTCATCGATAATAACACATTAGCGGTCAATATGACCCGCTTGCGAAAAAAATTAAGCCAGATCGAACTATCCGATTTGATCCAGACGGTAAAGAATAAAGGGTATTTGATAGAAAAGGAACACGCCTATGACTAACGTGAAAGAATATTTCGTCCTTTATGGAAAGTTTTATCTCGTTTACCTGCTGTTTAGTGCGGGCCTATTTGGGCTATTCTTTCTCCACAGCCTTTCGTTGGAGCCCTTCATTGACTATGTGGTCTTTTCAGGGGTGATCTTAGGGGGACTTTCCCTTTTTCATTATTTTCGTTACGCACAAAAAAGAAAGCAGCTGCAGCATTTATTAAGAAAAGAACGTATGACGGAAGCGGCGTTGGCGTTCTTGCCTGCCACTCGAAATCGTTTAGAAGACGAATACCAAGCCCTTCTTAAACAATTGGCAAGAGAAAAAACCACTTCTGATTACAAGGCAGCGTTAAAAAATGAAGAAATTTATGAAGATTTCGGCTTGTGGCTTCATCAAATCAAAACGCCTCTAGCTGCGCTGGATCTTTTGGTCCAAAGCGATTCGTTGTCACCGACGGAGGTCAAAGCGGAATTATTTAAGGTGAATGATTACTTGCAAATGATGTTGAATTATTTACGACAAAATTTAGCGAATGAAGATTTTGTCTTTGAGTCGATTGCTTTAGCGCCCCTCGTTCGTCAAACGATCAAAAAGTATGCCTTGTTTTTCTCGAAAAAGAATCTGCAACTGGACATGGCGGTGGATTTGACGGTGACATCCGATCGAAAGTGGCTCGTTTTTATTTTTGAACAGGTTCTTTTCAACAGCTTGAAGTATACCGAAATCGGTGCCATCAACGTTTTCACTAAAGACAATGCCTTGGTGATTCAAGATAGCGGCATTGGTATTCGTAAGGAAGACTTGCCAAGGGTGTTTGAGAAAGGATATACGGGACAAAATGGTCGCTTTCAGCAACGAGCGAGCGGGCTAGGCTTATATATGAGTCAACAAGCGGCTGAAAAAATCGGCTGCCGTTTATCGATTGATTCTGAAGTAGGACAGGGAACCATCGTCACACTTCATTTTCCCACCACAAATAACGGATAGCCGCAAACTTTCAACACTGTAAGTTTGCGGTTTTTATTGTAAGTCGCTTTTTTCTGCCAGTCAGCTTATTCTAAAAAGGAAGGAGGGAACAAGATGACACTTTTAAACATTCAACAAGTAAAAAAAATCTATCAAAGCCAGCTGAACGGACAACCCGTTGAAGCGTTGAAAAATATTACCTTTATGGTAGAAAAAGGGGAATATGTCGCTATCATGGGGGAATCAGGTTCGGGAAAGAGTACGTTGCTGAACTTGATGGCGACGTTAGACCAACCAACAGCGGGTGAAATGCAGCTGAATGGCATCGATCTGACCACGATCAAAGAAAGAGACGCAGCGAGTTTTCGACGGGATCACTTAGGCTTTGTTTTTCAAGACTTTAATTTATTGGACACCTTTTCGGTAAAAGACAATATTTTATTGCCATTAGTTTTATCAAAAGTTTCCGTCAAACAAATGGAAAAGCAGCTTCAGCCTATCGTACAAACTTTAGGGATCGCCGATTTATTGCAGCACTATCCGTATGAATTGTCTGGCGGACAAAAACAACGAGTTGCTGTCGCACGAGCAATCATCACAAAACCGGAACTGCTATTAGCAGATGAGCCAACCGGAGCGCTGGATTCGAAAACCTCTGATCAATTACTGACATTATTTCAACAGATCAATCAAAATGGACAGACGATCGTGATGGTCACTCACAGTTCGATCGCAGCCAGTCGCGCACAACGCGTCTTGTTTATCAAAGACGGGTATGTGTTTCACCAGCTGTATCGAGGGGATCGCAGCAATACCGCTTTTCTAGAAGCAATAGCCGAAACAATGACTGCTGTCTTTGCAAAGGAGGAGTAACCAATGTTCTTTCAAAAAATCGCCTTCTCCAATTTGCGTAAAAATGCCAAAGCTTACACACCCTTTTTATTATCTATGAGTTTCTTGGTGGCTGTTTTGATGATGACGCAAATCATCGTGAACAATCCAGGAATGAAGGAACTTCCTAGTAGTCAAAGCGCCATCTTCATGTTTCGTTTAGGAAATATCATCCTCATGATTTTTGCGGCGATCTTTTCCTTTTACACCAATAACTTTTTGATCAAACAGCGAAAAAAAGAATTTGGTCTCTACAATGTTTTAGGACTAGGAAAACGCGAGATAGCCTTCGTGGTCTTTTGGGAACTCTTTTACAGTTTTCTCATTAGTCTTGCCGCAGGATTGATCAGCGGCTTATTGTTTGCACGATTAGGATTTTTGATACTGAAGAAAATCTTAGCCGTAGGCGAGTTCTTTGTCTTCAAACTGTCATTTGAGAGTATTGGCTTGGTGATCCTGTATTTTATGTTCGTCTTTGGTTCTTTATTTTTATTTGACATACTGCAAGTACGCAAAACCAATCCACTTCAACTACTGCAGGGAAGCAAGCGTAATGAAAAAGAACCACGAGCAAAAGGCATTTTGGCACTATTAGGTGTCCTTTGTTTAGTGGCAGGCTATACGATCTCTGTGACGATCAAGTCTCCTATCAGTGCATTAGGCCTGTTCTTTGTCGCCGTTATCCTCGTAATCTTGGCTACCTATTTGTTGTTTATTGCGGGCAGTATTAAAGCATTGCAGTTTTTAAGAAAACGAACGACCTATTATTATCAAACGACCCATTTTATCAATGTCTCTACCATGCTGTATCGGATGAAGCAAAATGCGGCTGGTTTAGCAAGTATTTGTATTTTATCAACGATGGTGTTAGTGACCGTTGCTACGACCGCCAGTCTTTATTTTGGACAAAAGAATGTGATCGAAACCCGTTTTCCTTACGATGTTCAAATTGAGTCAGCGGCTGATTCCCAGCAAATAAACACAGCAATTAATGGACTTGAAGAGAAGCTAACGATCAAAGAGCGCCAGCATGTCACTACAACAAGACCATTGCTTTTTACCTTTGAGGAACCAAATTTTGTTCCCTCAACCAATTTTGAAGAAAATAGCGGTAGTTTAGATAAAGCCGTGTATCTTATTTTTCTTACCAGTTCTGAATACCATGAAATCACCGAGAAAACAGGCCCCGCTGACGACGAACTATTCGTTTTTCCCGCCACCTGGACGCATCAAGCATTACCAGAAAAGACGACGATCGATGATCGTCAATTTCGCTTGCGGGAATTGAAAGAACTGCCAACATTCACGAAAGTAGAAAACCCCGTTCAGCATCTTGTTCTCGTGGCGGATGATCAGTGGCTTGCCGAAAAGCTAAGCGCTTGGTATCAAAACGAAGAGTTTCAACTTTACCAGCAACCAGTGACAACAACAGTCTTTAATTTTCAAGCAGCAGAAACAAGCGATCGCGAAGCCATCGCAAAAGAGATTCGCAGCGAACTTCTGGCAGCAGATACTCAGGCGAGCGTTGAGTCAAAAGATCTTTTTGAAGTTGAGACAAAAACCTTTACCGGCGGCTTCTTCTTCTTAGGCTTGATTTTTGGTGTGATCTTTATTTTAGCTGCTGCATTGATCATTTATTATAAACAAGTTTCCGAAGGGATGGAGGACAAAGAACGTTTCGAGATCTTGCAAAAAGTTGGGTTAAGCCATAAGGAAGTCAAGCAAGTGATCCAGCAGCAAGTTTTGATGATCTTCTCATTTCCTTTGGTGGCAGCGATCATCCATTTGGCGTTTGCTTTACCAATGATTCGAAAATTACTGATTCTTTTTGGTCTGACGGATCGTAACTTATTGATTACGGTAACGATTATTTCTGTCCTGTTGTTTACAATGATTTATCTGCTGGTGTATTTCATCACCGCAAGAGTCTACTATCGATTGGTGGAGCGCAAACAGTAGCGGGGGGACAAATGCTATTTTGTCAGACGATAGCTAGATGGATTAGCCGTCACCGCCAAGAGCTACAAAAAAATAAAATGTAAGAACACCTCATCCATGAAGCGACGCTCAAAAGTTAGAATTTTTGGTCTAACAGTTTGGAATCACTACATGATTGAGGTGTTTTTTGATAGGCACGCCCGTTAGCCCACTTTTTAGAGTTGAAAAAAATCCTTAGGTGACCTATAGTGAAAAGGAGTAAAGCATGGGTATAGAGTGCCGCGCGATTGATAGTCATTTCAAAATAAAAGAGATCATGTGATCCAAAAAGGAGAAAGCCCTATGAAAGAGCAGCCGATAACCATTGGATTCCCCTTAAGAGGTGAGTGGCTTGCGCCGACTACACCAGCCGAGAAGATTCCTAGCCATGGTACCGATCGAATGGGGTTGCGTTATGCCTTTGATTTTTTACAAGTTAATTTTGAGGGGAAAACCAAAGCTTTTCATAATCGAAGCTTTCTGCGCTATTTCTTCTTAGGGGTTCCGCTGGAGAGCTGTTATTGTTGGGGCGAAAAAATCTATGCGCCTTGTGATGGCGAAGTAATTGTTGCAAGAGATGGCTATCGGGAACGGAAAATCGTTCACTGGATCAGAGATTTTTCGATCGCTGTAAAAAATGGTTTGTTTTTTGATGAACAAAAAGATGATTATCAACAAATAGCTGGCAACTACATTGTGATAAAAGCTTCTGAGGGCGTTTATATGGCATTTGTTCATCTGCAAAAAGGATCTGTCACTGTTTCCGTAGGACAAAATATCACCAAAGGGATGGTGATAGGAAACGTTGGCCATTCGGGAAATTCGACTTCGCCTCATCTGCATTTTCAAGTGATGGACACAAGTGATATCGGCCATGCAAAAGGTCTTCCTTGCCGCTTTGAAGAATATGAAGTGTACCAAGCAGGGGGATGGACAAAGGTGCAGAATCGGATACCAGGAAGTACGGATCGGATACGATTGTTGAAGGAATACTAAGGACCAGTTTTGAAACATTCGCATCAGGGCTTGCAGGATGCTCAACTGAAAGAACGTTTAAAAGTCTTTGGACTACTTTTAAGTACGTGAAATAATCTTAGGCTTTCAAAATTTGTGAAGAAAATGAAATGCAAGGAGAACAAATGAATCATTTACCCAATATCCTTACCACATCTCGACTGATTCTCGCACCACTTTTACTATTCCTTCAGCCAATGTCTGGCTGGTTTTGGCTGCTCTATTCCTATTGTTTTGTAAGCGACCTCGTCGATGGGCTGCTTGCAAGAAGGATGAATCTTACGAGTGAGGTGGGTGCCTTACTAGACAGTTTCGCAGATGTAAGCTTTTTTCTCGCAGTTTTTCTTTCTTTTCTACCACAGTTGTTGGCGGCACATACGCTTTGGGTCTGGCTACTAGTGATTGCTATGATTCGTTTTGTCAGTTATCTGATTGGCTATGTAAAATATCGGTCTTTTAGTAGTCTGCATACATGGCTCAACAAAGCAGTCGGTTTTCTTTTAGGTAGTTTCCCATTGCTGCTCATGGTGAGTCATGCAAAAATTGTTGTCTTGATTTTGGGGACCATCGCCACTGTGTCCGCATTAGAAGAATTGCTGATAACGATCCTCTCAAAAAATCTGGATAGAAATCAAAAATCGATATTCGAAAGTTTTAAGTAAGGCGCCTCTATCATTGAGGGCCTTTTTTTGCGTATTCATCGCTAATAGACTTTTAAAAGACCCTTCAAAACAATTTTAAAAATAACATTGAAAACAATTTTTAATGGTATTATGCTTATCTTTGAAGGGAGGCTTCACAAATGAATAGACAAGAACTGCATGCATGTATCAGTAAAAACCAGCCTAATATTTGCCAAATTGCTGCCTACCAAAATGGAAAGGAAGTTTACTCGGATGAATGGCATGAGTATAAGCCAGAGGATACTTGCCACCTTATGTCCGCTACGAAAAGTATCGTTTCTCTACTAGTTGGGATAGCGATCGATCAAGGCCTCATCAGGAGTGTCAATGACAAAGTCCTCGATTATTTTCCAGACTATCAAGTAAAACGGGGCGAAAAAACGATTCAGGATATTACGATCAAACACCTATTAACGATGCGAGCCCCGTATAAATGCAAAGGTGATCCATGGACAAAGGTTTGTTCGAGTGACGACTGGACCAGCGCCTCGCTTGATTTATTGGGAGGAAGAAAAGGGGTGACAAATGAATTCAATTATCAAACCGTTTGTCTGCAGATACTCACTGGTTTGTTAGCGAAAGCTTCTGGAATGACGACCGTTGATTATGCGAACCATTATTTATTTCGACCTCTTGGTGTAGCCGAACTGACCAATTATTATGCGGAAACGGCACAAGAGCATAAGCACTTTACGATGAGCAAGGCACCAAAAAAACCGGTTTGGTTTTGCGATCCTTTAAATATTGGCACTGCAGGTTACGGGCTTTGTCTTTCAGCAAAAGATTTAGCCAAAATCGGTGAGCTATGCTTGAACCAAGGCATCCATCAAGGACAACAAGTGATTTCTTCACAATGGCTCACTGAAATGGTCAATCCGCTAGAGACAAACATAGAGAAATTTCAAAATATGAGTTATGGGTATTTATGGTGGATCTTGGATGCTGAGAAAAGCACCTATGCCGCCATCGGCAATAGTGGAAATGTCCTTTATATTGATCCCGAATCAGAGACTATTATCGCCATTACGGCGTATTTTAAGCCAACTGTCTTTGATCGCATCGACTTTATCGAGACAGAGCTAAAACCTTTCCTTTTGCACTAATGAGCGTTAAGAAAAAGCAGTCTGCTGTCAAAAGTTGATTGCTTTTTTTGTAGACGAAAGCTTAATGATCCCTTTTGTGACTATGGCAGGCAGGTGACCTACTGATAAAGCTCGGCTGCTAGCCTTTTTATGAAATTATAATTTAGCAATTTGATCCCGCAGGTAGCAGGCTAAATCAATAATAAACGGAAGATAAATGAGAAATGAATAAAATGACCAAACTATCAACGACGTAAACTTGGTATACTATAATTGAGAAGAAAATCACAAGTGAAAGGAGCGGTCAGGGTGTTTTCAGAAATCAGTATCTATCAAGTGAAACCCAGTAGTGTTGAGACCTTTGAAGCAGTCATGCAGGAAGCAACAGAGGCAATGAAGGCCATGGAGGGGGCTTTGTTCTTTCGATTAATGAAACGAACCCATTACATCAAAGAAATGAGGACCATCAAGGAAGGTCGCCTGCCAGATCCATTGACGAGAGTCATAAAATGTGTGAAATATGCTCACTATTGGGAGTTTGATAGCGAAGAAAATTATGGCAAAGCTCAAAAAAAGTTGTATGAAAGTTACTGGAAAGCAATGGAGAAATATTTGATCGTTCCCCACGACAAACTATTGGGGGAAGTTCTTGAGTGCTCGCTTTAGTACCAAATGCTCTCCTGCTGAACGGACTTTTTGTTGCAACTGTTAAGAAAGGACAGGGTAGAAATACAACGGACGTTAAAAAAGTCATTTGAACGGTTGAATGGAGAACTGTTAGTTTTTTTTAAAACGCTCTATTACTTGATGGAATCTAAAAGGAGGAAGCCCCGATGGCACAGGTTGCTTTTCATAATTCGTACAAATTAAAAAAAGGCGTTTCAACAGCGGAATTTGTTCGTGTCGTTGAACAATTAAACCGAGAATACATTTCCAAACAAAGAGGATACCTTTCTTTTGAATTATTAGTAGATGGAGAAACTTGGGCGGACATCACCAAGTTCGAAACGAAAGAAGATGCGGAAACATTTGCCCGATGCGGCACGCCTAATGCCTTTGCACAAAAGTTTTATTCATTCATCAATCTAAACAGTTGCACCTCTCACCTATACACCATTGAAAAAACGTTCCAATAACTAGCCACTATGGAATGAACAGCTCAAAAAACAATTCATATGAAAAGAGGAACTTCTTATGACAAAACCAGCAGAATGGTATCAAGGAAAAGCCGGTCGGGCAGAACATTTGGTCTATTTAAATAAGGAAGCCAAAGAGCTTGAGAAACTGATTCACGGTGACAAAACAATGATCATTCGGGGGGCAGCCGGCAGAAAATCACCTTTAGGAGGAAGAGCCAAAATCAACGATCTTGTGTATTTTGTGGAGACCGGCGGCGATTTGACCATCACTCATCGGGGCATCATTGCCAACGTGATTGAATCTGAAAAGATGACGAAAGAAGAATCCATAGATTTTGTAAAACGCTATGAAAAAGAGTTGAATTTATCGAAAAAACAAGTCGATCGATGGGCAGGGAAAAAGTATCTAGCGGTCTATGAAATCGCTGAATTAGAAGAAATAACACCATTTCAGTACAATCGTGAAAAAAATATGGATGATTGGGTCATCACAGATGATATCAACAAAATCAAATTGTAACGTAGCGAAAACCTTAAAAAACGAAGCGCAAAGGAGTTGAGTGGAAGGATGGAAGGCAAAAAGCAATTGTTTCGAGACAAAAACGTGAAACCAACAGAGCAGCTGATTGCAGAATCTTTGGGTGAAGGATATGTCATTTATCAACGTTTTATCGAAACCCTTGAAAACGAGGGCATCTCTCTTATGGATTGGCGCTATTACCAAGATGGAAAAGCGTGGTTGTCCAAAGGCGAATACAAATGGACAACGACTCGTGGAACGAATAAAGTGAAACCAATTTTTTGGCTCTCGATGTGGGAGGACTTCTTCAAAGTCTCCTTTCACTTTAGCGAGAAAGTCCGAACACAGTTATTGTCTTTACCAATCAGTGAAGAGACAAAGGAAACCATTCATAAGGCGCCAACTAATGGCACGAAAATGAAGTTTTTTTCTGTGATTTTTGATGTCGCTAATCCATCACTCTTTGAAGATATCACCGAATTGATCGTGTTCAAAAAAAGTAAATAAAGTAAGAGTATGTTTATTTAACTTGGATAGTCTGATTTTATTACATCTATCAAAAAGGAATCTTTGTTATAGTTTACCCATATTTTAGATTAAGAAAAGTAAAAGTCAATCAGAAGACTCTAAGTTTATCGCCTTTCCTCTGATTGGGTTTTAATATAAGTAACTCTTGGGAAAACCAACGTTAATTTTGATTAGATTATCGGATAAAATTCACAATGAAATAAATTTTACTCGCTAAATATGCTATTATGGGTAAAATATGCTTTAATTACTTTTGAATTGATGGAAGACACATTGGAAAAGGAGAAAAGACAAATGACTATTCAACGAATCACAGCTTGCGTTCAAGTCAAAGGAGACTATCAGAAGTGTTATCATTTTTATACGGAAAAAGTTGGTTTGGTACCAACTTATGGCGATGAGTCAGGTCCTTATACAAGCTTTGCATCGAAGAAAGAGGAGGCGCCTTTTTTTGGTATGTTCCAAGTGGATGCCGTGATCGATCAAATGGAGGGCTATCCGATTTCGGATAATCGGATTTCATCTGATACGCTTTCGGCAACGTTTCACACCACGGATTTTGAAGAAGATTATACGAGAATGAACAATGCTGGTGTAGTGTTTGAAGTGAGTAAAACCGTTTTGGGGGAAGGGGACCAAGCTTTTCATATTGCCTATTTCCGCGATCCAGAAGGAAATTTGCTAAGCTTGGAGGATGGCGGTGTCTAAAGAGTTCACATTCAAAAAGAATCAGAAAAAAACGTAAAGAAAGATTTATCTCATAATTGTTTTGAGATAAATCTTTTTTTATTTGAAATCATTCCTCTATAAAGCGTTCCTTCATCCGCTCCAAGAAAAGTCCAGAGGCTTTTGAAAAAACTTGGGTGTTCTTCCAAATGACTGCAAGATCTGATTCAAGAGTGGGACTCAATTTTCTAAAGCATAAAGGACTGTCAGGGGTGAAGTTGATTAATTTGTCGAGGGTCAATGCATAGCCGATGCCTTCTTCAACCAACTTTGACGCATTGTACACGAGATTATACGTGGCAACGACAGTCAATTTGTTCATGTCTTTTTTCAACCATTTAGAAAGCTCACTGCTGACCAGACTTTGTCGTGAAGTAATCAAGGGAACCTCCCAGAGATCCTTTGGTGTGATGACTTCGTTACTAGCAAGGGGACTGTCTTTTCGCATCAAGACGCCCCAGGTGTCTCTGGTAGGTAAGCGCAAGGAATGGTACTTTTTGACGTCGACGGGGCTGATCACGACGCCAAAACCCAACAATCCTTTGTCCAACCGTTCTTTGACCTCGTCAGCATTGCCACTAAATAAATGAAATTTGATGTTAGGGTATTCAACTTGAATCTCCTTGATGATTTTTCCCAACAGCTGGATCACGCAGGTTTCTCCAGCACCGATCGACACGTTACCGGTAATCGTATCTCGAGGCGACAAAAATTCAGAACGGTTCTTTTCTAACAATTCTACAATTTCTTCCGCCCGCTTACGAAACAAGAGGCCATCTTCCGTCAGCGTAATTTTGCGATTGCCTCTGGTGAACAGCGTGACACCTAATTCTTTTTCTAACTCCATTAACTGTCGTGACAGGGATGGTTGCGAGAGATGCAGATGTTTTGCGGCAGCTGAAATCGTTTCTTTTTCTGCAACTGTTAGAAAGGTGGTTAAACTTTTTAATTCCATAGGTCTATACTCCTTTTTCTATGCTATATATGAATAGTTGGGTATTTGATATTAGTATTTTACATAGAAAGATGCTGCAAGTACAATAGGTTTATCCAAAAATAGCTCAAGCGATCAAGAAAAAACGATCATCCAGACCTTGATCAGTTGAGAAACATTGGAGAATCGCCCTAAGGTACAGGATAGTTGACCGAGAAAGAAGGCGAATGAAATGAAAAAATGGCAAAAGAAGGCCCTTGTGTCTTTAGTTGTGCTGGCACCGTTGGTTTTAGGTGCTTGTAGCAGCAATAATGAGGAGACGAATGAAGAGCCGCAAGCCAGCTCAGGAGGAGAAACGATGACAGAAAATGTTTCATTGACAGATGAATGGGATAAAGTTTTCCCAGAAAGTGACACGGTGAATCACCGAAAAGTGACTTTCCAGAATCGTTACGGGATCACTTTAGTTGCTGATCTTTATGAACCAATTGATGCGCAAGGACCACTTCCAGCAATCGCCGTTAGCGGACCTTTTGGAGCAGTCAAAGAGCAGACATCTGGTCTATATGCGCAAACGATGGCAGAGCGTGGTTTTGTTACGATCGCTTTTGATCCGTCCTATACAGGTGAAAGCGGTGGCGAACCACGCTATGTGGCTTCCCCAGACATTAATACAGAAGATTTTCAAGCAGCCGTCGATTTTCTATCTGTCCAAGAAAACGTAGATGAAGAAAGAATCGGTTTGATCGGGATTTGTGGCTGGGGTGGTCTAGCTTTGAATGCCGCAGCTATCGATACCCGTGTGAAAGCGACTGTTTCTGCCACCATGTATGACATGTCGAGAGTCAATGCTCAAGGGTATTTTGATGCAATGGGGGCTGAAGGACGCCATGAATTGCGCCAGCAGCTGAACGCCCAACGTACAGTTGATTTTGCCAATGGCAGCTACGAACGAGCAGGTGGGGTACCAGATACACTGCCAGAAGATACGCCGGTCTTTATGCAGGATTATTTTGATTATTACAAAACAGAACGAGGCTACCACGAACGTTCCTTGAACTCTAATGATGGTTGGAATGTCACGTCTTCGCTGTCATTCTTAAATATGCCACTTTTGTCTTACATTGATGAGATCCAAAGCGCCGTTTTATTGCTTCATGGAGAAGAAGCCCACTCACTTTACTTCAGTCAAGACGCTTTTGAGCAATTGCAAGGTGATAACAAAGAGCTGACAATTATTCCTAATGCTTCGCATGTTGATCTATACGACCAAACAGAGGTGATTTCTTTTGACCAAATGACCGAATTCTTCCAAGAGCATTTGAATTAAACCGCAACAACCAGCTGCACGACTGTTCAGTCCCGTTTCCTCTGCTGAGCAGTCGTGTTTTAGAAAATAAGCATTCCGTTGCCCGCCGCTACATCGAATCATCAGCAGAAAGGAGCGAAGCCATGCTGATAAAACTCATCCCTGCTGTCTTGCTGCTCCTACTAAGTGCCTGTGGGACAAGTGGGACAGAGGAGAGGCATGCGCTGTCTGACAGCGAAACTTCCTCTGAGGCAAGTCAGGATCATGATCAACCGACGATTGAATCAGCAACAGCTGTGGTCATTACGGTTGGTCAACAGGATTTTATAGCGAAGTTTTATGAAAATGAGGCGTCTGAATACCTAATGAATCAAATGCCCTTCACGTTGACAATGAGTGACTTGAACAATAACGAGAAATATTATCGTTTTTCTGAGAATTTGCCAGAATTGACTACAGAACGGCCGGAGATCATTCACGAAGGAGAAATCATGAGCTGGAATAGTCATACGTTGGTGCTGTTTTATCAGACCTTTACCAATTCTTATGGTGGCTATAGTCGTATCGGCGTTATTGAAGATCCAGCAGGATTAAGAGAAGCGTTGGGGGGAGAGGACGTGGAGGTTGTCTTTTCGCTAGAAAATACTCGTGAGTAACGAATGATTAGGAGAAAAACAAATGACGATCGATCAATTAAACAAACTTATGGCAAGTGGTGAACCCTTACTTGCCGGTTCGCAAGCTTCAAAACAAATGGTGGCTTTGAGTGCTGAGGCGAGAAAACTGACCATGAAAATCAATACGGCTTATCATGAACCTCATGAATTACAAGAACTTTTTGCCCAATTGACTGGGAAAGCAGTTGAACCGACATTTTCGCTTTTTCCGCCTTTTTATACAGATTACGGCAAAAACATCCGCATTGGTAAAGGGGTGTTTCTTAACGCCGGTTGTCATTTTCAAGACCAAGGAGGGATCACGATCGGTGATGATACCCTAATTGGGCATAACGTTGTTCTAGCTACCTTGAATCATGGCCTTCACCCTGAAGATCGTAGCACGCTTTATCCAGCCCCCATTACGATTGGGAAGAATGTCTGGATTGGCTCAAATGCAACGATCGTTGCCGGTGTGACCGTCGGTGACCATGCGATCATTGCTGCTGGGGCAGTGGTGACCAAAGATGTCGCTGAACGCACGATCGTGGCTGGTGTACCTGCAAACTATGTCAAAGAGGTCACTGAGTAAGCACAATAGCAATGAGTAAGAAAAAAACTGCTGTTCGCCTTGTCGCTTTTGAAGCGATGAAGACGAACAGCAGTTTTCTTATTCTTGAGGCGGCTCGCTCGTATTGGAACCGGCGAAGTTTTCGATCAACGATTTCACATCAAGACCAAGGGTTTCTTTCAAAGTTTCTTGTGTGGTCGATAAGAGATTGGTGGCGTAATTGGTGACACGATTGGCACCGCCGCCTTCGCTTGATCCTATATCAACGACCGAAATTTTATCGATATTGCCTAATGGGGCGGCAGCCTCTTTGACTAATTGCGGCATGATCTCAACGATCATGCTAAGGATCGCTGCTTCATCATATTTCTTGAAGGCTTCAGCGATTTTTTCCTTCGTTTCAGCTTCCGCCGTTCCTTTCGCCAAGGTCGTCTCGGCTTCTGCCAAACCAATCAGACGAATCTTATCGGCTTCAGCTTTTGCCAACGACTCTGTTCGAAACTGCTCAGCTTCAGTGGTTGCTAACGCAGACGCTTTTTTCGCTAATGCTTCTTGTTCAAGCGCATAACGATCGGCATCGGCTTTTTTCTTGATCTCAGAATCAAATTGGCGTTCACGACGCAAGATTTCTTTTTCTTCCAATTCGATTTGTTTTTGTCGTTCAACGACTTCAACTTCAATCTCTTGTTCTCGAACTTTTTGTTTCATGATGGCACTTTGCAGATGATAGGCTTGATCGGCATCGGCTTTGGCGATGTCTTGTTCTTTCTTATAAAGCGCCAACTTCAATTCTTTTTCCTTTAATGCTTCAGCGATTTCGGTCATGCGTTTTGATTCCGCTGTTTGCGATTCTTGTTCCGATTGGGCTTTTTTGATGCGGGTTTCTTTCAGCGCTTCGGCTTCTGCAATTTCAGCATCCCGTTTGACTTGGGCGATTCTAGGTTTTCCAAGAGAATCTAAATAGCCATTTTTGTCTCGTACTTCTTTGATCGTAAAGGAGACAATGATCAAGCCCATTTTCGCTAGATCGACAGAGGCCACTTCTTGCACGCTTTGGCTGAATTTGTCGCGATTTTGATAGATTTCTTCGACGGTCATCGAACCAAGGATCGAACGCAGGTGACCTTCCAAGACTTCTCGTGCCTCATTTTCTAATTCTTCACGGGTTTTTCCTAGAAACTGTTCCGCTGCCGTTGCGATTTCTTCTACGGATGAGCCAATCTTGATAATGGAAGTTCCATCACACATAACGGGAACTCCTTGTTCCGTATATACTTCTGGTGTTGAAACATCCAGCTTGCTGGAAAGTAAGCTGATTCGGTTTGATCGTTGGAACACTGGCAAAACAAAGGCTCCGCCACCACGCACGATTTTGATTTTGTTATTGCTCTCATCCGCATGAACATTTTTGTTGCCAAGGTAACTTCCGCTGATAATCAACGCTTCATCGGGCTTGGCTGTTTGATATTTCGTGACAAAGATGATCAAAAGCATCAGTAAAATGAACGCCACGATTGCGATCGGAAAGACAATTGGTGATAAGAAAATATCCATAGATGCACCTCTTTAGTGATTTATTTTAGTTGTCCAAAAATTTTTCTGTATAGGGAACGACGTAGCAAATACGCTCTTTGACTTCAATAATCAACACTTTTGATCCTGCTGCTAATGGTTCATCGATAGGTTGAAAAGCCGAGGCTGGACGATTACTTGAACCAGTGACACTTGTGAGTTGAATTTCACCCATTCCTTCACAAGGAATCGGCGTCAGCACCGTTGCGATTCGACCTTCAAAGTCTTTCTCGGAACTCGAAAGCGTCGCTTCAGCATTCCTCATGGGAATCAGCACGTAAAAATTCAAGAGAAAAACGAGCCCTGTAGAAAGACAAGCGCTACCAATGAAAAGCATCATCGAATAGCCTGGGAAAATAGTTTCCCCTAAGTAACCGAAAAGACTCGTAAAGGCAAACCAGGGGATGATCAACATCGGATCAATTGGACCATCAAAATCGAAGATATCGCCAAACAGAAGCAGCAAAAAGGCTAAAATGGCACAGCCAATCAATACATACAAATAAATCTGATCAGGTGCATAAGTGTGCAGCACGTATCCACCTCCTTTCAAATAGAGTGATTTGTAAGAACAATGAAAGCTAAGAAACAATCGGAAGAAGAACGAGGGAAGGAAAAGAACGGAATAGGTGTTCTGTTATAATTATACCAATAAATAATAAAAAAACTTAAATAAAATAGTAAAATTGAACAAATAGTACAACAAAGGGAGGTTTATTTTTTTGAAAGAGTCGATCAAAAATCAGCTTTTTTTAACCAGCCATTGACAAACCAGGAAAATCAAAGTAGATTAAATCAGGGTACTAGAAAAAGGCAAAATCAGCTGCTGATGATTTGAATCGTAAGAGGCAGCTTTTATTTTCTATTACCATAGATCGAAGGTAGTTGTTCGCAAACATAAAAGAAGTCAGGAACACTTCTTTTCAACCGACAGTATTGCTAAGAAATAGAGGTGGAATCGATGGATCAAAAAGAAAAAATGTTAGAACTAATCAAGAAAAAACAAGGCGGTGGCCGTTCAAAAAAAATGGAATCCCCAAAAAACGATCGAAAAAACATGCGTAAAGGCCCGAAAATTTATAATAAGTAAGGCGATGCATTAGAAACATGAAATGGTTGATGAAAAAAAAGAGAGAAGGACAGGATTTCTGTCTTTCTCTCTTTTTTATTTACTCTTGAGAATCCACGTACAACTCACTCAAAGCTGGCAGATCATGGACTTGGTATTTTGCTTTAAAAGCTGCGATTTCTTCAGGGCTGAAGCGGTTCGGATCAAGTTTCAGTTCTTCGACAGGAAGAGGTCGTTCGTTAGCGATCTTGACATCGATCACCACAGGTCCGTGGCTTTCTTTAGCTTGTGTAAAGACGGATGCTAATTCTTCTTCCTTCGTTACCGTGAAGCCTTTCGCACCCAATGCTTCCCCAACTTTACCAAAATCAGCACCGGCTAGTTGGACACCGAACTTGGTTTGCTCGGTATCTTCTTGCTCCGCTTCAATGAAGCCGAATGAGTCATTGGAAAAGACCACGTTGATGATTGGCAAATCATATTTCACTTGGGTGATGATGTCTTGCATTTGCATCGCAAAACCGCCATCCCCACTAAAGGTAAATACTTGGCGATTCGGATAGCTCAATTGAGCTGCGATCCCACCAGGTACACCATTGCCCATTGTCGCAAACCAGCCAGACGTTGTGAAACGCTGTTCACCCGTCATTTCTAAATGACGGATACTGTGGATCGTCACATTACCAACATCCGTGACAAACAGGGCATCAGGAGCTGCAATCCGGTTAATTTCTCGATAGACAGGTTCAGGACGCAAAGGAACTTGCGAATCATGGTAAAAACGATGGCGCCATTCATGCCAATTGCGACAGTTTTCTTGATTGGCTTTTAACCAAGCATCTGCAGGACGAGGGGCTGCCATCTCTGTCCATTTTCTAAGAGCGGTCGCACCATCTCCTAAAACGGAGACATCCGTCTGATGACGACGACCAAATTTCGAGGCGTCGATATCAACTTGGACAAAGTTGGCACCAGGATTGAAAAAGCGGCGGCCAAAAGGGAAGTCACTGCCGACAAAAACGATGAGATCGGCTTCTGCCAAAGCTTCATTGGCAGGTTTTGTCGCAACCCGTCCAGCAAATCCAAGAAAGTTTTCATAAAGATCAGGCACGATGCCTTTGGCTAAGACAGAAGCTGCGATAGGCATCGAGAAATGCTTAGAAAAAGCATCGATGGCATCAAAATGACCAAAGAGACCTTGTCCGATATAAAGGACGGGTTTTTTTGCTTGTTCAAAATAAGGAAGGGCAGCCTGTAAATCCTCTTCATCAGGCTGGAGAACACCTGTCTTATGATTTTTTGCGGTTGCAATCTCCTGTTTGTCGATTTCTGCAAACCCGTAATCGACTGGGATCGTTACCACAGCCACTCCTTTAAATTTGTAAGCTGCTTTAATGGCTTCGTCCACCACGTGGGGCAAACTTTCAGGGGACATGACCGTGCGATTGTAGATACTGACATCAGCGAACATCGGATTTTCATTCATTTCTTGAAAATCATTGTAGTTCATCGAGCTCGAAGCTACTTGTCCTAACAAGGCAACGACGGGCACGTTATCCATTTGAGCATCATATAAGCCATTGATCAAATGGGTGGCACCCGGACCAGCAGAACCAAAAACCGCACCGACTTTTCCCGTTAGCTTGGCATCAGCCGCTGCTGCCAGCGCACCCGCTTCTTCATGACGTACTTGAATATACTTGACCGATTGCCGTTCATGGTACAAAGCATCCATCGTTGAGTTGAAAGAGCCACCGGGGATTCCATAGATATGGTCGATGCCCCAAGCTTCAAAAACCTTGATCATTGCTGTACCAGCATTGATTTTTGTCATTTTCTTCACTCGCTTTCTCTGTTGTCATTCGTTCTCTTTTAAGTATAAACGTTTCTCAAAAAGACAACAAAGAATGCGCCTTCTGTCACAAGGCGCAGTGAAAGACTTATTTTAGGAAATGAACGACTCAGTTGCGCAGCTCTTGCACGAATCGGCTGGCGATCTCTTTTGGTCGGGTGATGGCACCACCAACCACGATACCCGTCACACCCATATCTTGGATTTTCTTTGCTTGTTTCGGGGTGTGGATCTTGCCTTCGGCTATCACTGGAACCTTTGCCGCAACCAATTGCTGGATCAATTGATAATCTGGTTCGTCAATGGTGGGACTATTCGCCGTATAGCCGGACAAAGTTGTACCTACAAAATCGACACCCGCTTCAAAGGCATTGATACCTTCCTCATAGGTGGCGATATCTGCCATGAGTAGTTGATGGGGATAGAGAGTTTTGATTTGTTTGATAAAGGCACTGACCATCAAGCCATCGTGACGTTTGCGCAAGGTGCAGTCCAAAGCGATCACCGCAATCTGTAAAGCTGCTAATTCGTGCACCTCTTTGATGGTCGCTGTGATAAATGGTTCTTCAGGTGGATAGTCTTTTTTGATGATTCCGATGATCGGCAGATCAACAGCGGCTTGGATCTCGCGAATATCGCGAACGGAATTGGCACGGATGCCAACAGCTCCAGCTTCTTGAGCTGCTTTTGCCAATAGGGGCATGACACCGCCGTTTTCGGTATATAAGGGTTCTCCAGGCAATGCTTGACAAGAAACAACCAACCCGCCCTTGATTTGTTGGGTAAAGACTTCTTTTTCCATTTATATGACACTTCCCATTCTGATAAAGGTTCGTTTCTCCCTTCGACTATATCATGAGGTTTTTTGCTTGTAAATGAATCAACACCTCTTTGAATCAAAGATAAGACATTCAAAAAAAGTGCAGCAAGCATCACTGTCAAGGATACTTGCTGCACGTAACGAATAGGCTAGGCAGATTTTTTATTCTGCTTGTTTTGACGTGCATTGCTTGAACTTTTCAAAATCGATCGTTTGATTAGCAGGCAGCACTTCGTATTGCAATCGTTCTGTTTCTTCATCGTGAATGATATGGAGGATTTTTCCTTCGTCATCTACTGGTCCCAGACTGATGATCGTAAAGCGTTCATTGATGACTTCTAAATTTTGTAGAACCCCAGAAAACACTTTGCGAATATGATGGGCGGTCTTGATTTTTTTGTCCGCTTTTTCAACAGCCTTGGCCAACGTAAAGCCTTCATCTAAAAACGTTTTGATCATTTCCACTTTGACGACCGTGGGCAGTCGGTATTTTCGTGGGGCATTTTCTTCTTGTGGGACCGATTGAATAAATCCTTTTTGTTCCCAATAACGCAATTGGCGAGGGGAGATATCACACATTTGGCTAAGTTCGCTGATGCCGACCAACAAGTTTTCATTATCAACGAGTTTTCGAAAAAGATGAGACATACGGACTCCATTCTTGTAAAGGTATTTGTTAATATTGTAACTTGTTTTACTTTTATGTCAAGTAGGTTGACAAATGTTAGGGAAAGATTTAAAGTAAAGAAGGTTTTATGAAAAATATACTGAAAAGAGTGTGAAATATGTCAACGAGTCGTCCTTTAGATATCTACGGCAAACCTTACAACCGTTCCTTACTGGTCATGGTTTTGCTGATCGGTACGTTTTGTACTGTTTTGAACCAAACATTGTTAACAACGGCTTTTCCAACTTTGATGGATGCCTTTGACATCTCAGCATCTGATGTTCAATGGCTGACCACTGGTTTCTTGCTGGTCAATGGGATCATGATCCCGATCACCGCATGGCTGATCAACAAGTTCAGCTCGAGAAGTCTTTACTTAACGGCAATGAGCATCTTCCTTGCAGGAACGATCGCTTGTTTTGCTGCACCGAACTTTTCTACATTATTGATTGGCCGCTTAGTGCAAGCTGCCGGTGTAGGGATCTCGATGCCGCTTTTGCAAAATATCATGTTGTCGATCTTCCCACCAGAAAAACGCGGTTCAGCCATGGGCATGTCAGGAATCGTTATTGGGTTAGCACCAGCCCTAGGCCCAACGTTATCTGGTTGGATCATTGATCATTATGACTGGCGCTATTTGTTCGGAATGGTCATTCCGATCGTCGTTTTAGTCTTAGTCTTAGCGCTCTTTCTAATGAAGAGTGTGATTGAATTGTCGCATCCGAAAATCGATCTGTTCTCAGCGATTTTATCAACCCTTGGTTTTGGTACATTGCTCTATGGCTTTTCAAGCGTCGGCGACAAAGGGTGGGGCAGTATGGAAGTAATCGGTTTTCTAGCAGCCGGTGTCTTTTTCATTGCTTTCTTTGCATGGCGTCAATTGCACATTGAGCATCCATTCTTAGAGTTGCGCGTGTTCAAATCAACGACCTTTACCTTGGCGTCGATCCTTTCAGGGGTCACGAATATGGCGATGATCGGTGCTGAAATGGTTCTCCCATTGTATATCCAAAACATTCGTGGTGAATCAGCGTTTCATTCAGGATTGATGTTATTACCAGGTGCGTTGATCATGGGGATCATGATGCCGATCACTGGTGCGATCTTTGATAAGTATGGTGCAAAACGTTTAGCTATCACCGGGATGTTTATCTTGACTGCCGCAACCTTACCATTTGCTTTCTTAACAAAAGATACACCGATTTTGCATATCATCATTCTTTATGGGATTCGGATGTTCGGGATCTCAATGGTGATGATGCCAGTAACGACTTCAGGAATGAATGCCTTACCTGGTCATTTGATCAGTCACGGTACCGCGGTAAACAATACGTTCCGTCAAGTAGCCAGCTCAATTGGTACGGCTATCTTGATCAGTGTCTTGACGAACGTCACCAAGGGCAACTTGCCAAGTGATTCTTTGCTGGATGCAACGCCTTTGGCATACAAAGAAAAAGCAATTGAAGCGACTTTATCTGGCTACCATGCCGCCTTTTATGTGGCAGCGGTCTTTAGCTTCTTAGGATTCTTGATCGCCTTCTCCTTAAAGAAAAAAGAACCACGATTGACGGTTCTTGAAGGAGGTGCGGACAAATGATCTTGCTTTTGATCGTTCTTAGCGTGTTAGGGTTTGCGGTACTGAATGTCTTTGCCAAAAACAAGCTGCAAACAGGTTTATCATTGGTCTTAGGTCTAGTCTTCGTGGCAAGTGTCGTCGCATTGATGGCCAATTTGACCTATCATTTTGGAATGGAAAAAGAAACGACTGCTAAAACAACCCCACTGGTTTCTAGTGCCGATAACGAGAATTTTGATTTGCTATTGTATCAGCCATTAGGAGATGGTACGGAAAAAATCTACCTGTATAAAACGGATGCTGATCAAGAGGAACCAAAACAAACCGGTACTGATAAAGTGACCAATGTCGTGGAAACAGGGGCTGATTCAGCTCAATTAGAAACAAAAACGACGCGCTGGGTCTATAAAAGTGACCTATCACGCTTCTTGTTCGGAATCGCTGATAACGATGGCCAATATGTCAGCCGTACCAATACGTTCTCATTGCCAGATTCATGGGAAGTCTTGAGTGTGGATCAAGCAAAAAAACTGGCTTCTTTAGCGAAAGAACAAGCGGACACCATGAAAACACAAGGACAAGCCTATGTTCAAGAAAAAATGCAAGCTGCATTAATGGCTGATCCAACTATGGATGAGGCAGCCCAAAAAGCAAAAATCGCTGAATTGACAGAAGCTTATCAAAAAGAAGCGATGGCAAAACTGCTGGAAGAAGCAAAAAAGTAAAAACGAGCAGATAGTCAGGGGACGGAAGAATCCAATCGGATTCTTCTGTCCCTTTTTTATATGGAACGTGATACTTTTGAAAAACGGCTACCACTAAAAAAAATCCCACACACTAGAAGTGAGTGGGATTTTCTTTAGTCAAATGAGCACGCGGCAATCCGGTCGAAAGCTTCTTTTAACAAGTCTAACGATTGGGTGGCAGCTAAGCGAACATAGCCATCGCCGGTCGTTTCTCCAAAGGCTTTCCCAGGGATCATCAGCACACTGGTTTCTTTTAATAATTTCTCGACAAAGCTGACAGAGTCCAAGCCCGTTTGTTCAATGTTGATAAAGGCATACATGCTTCCTTTGACTGGGGATAAGGAAAGGAAGGGAATCTCAGCAACCCGTTGTTCAATGTAAGTCAGTCGTTCCGTAAAGACAGCAACCACTTGGGGCACGAGGGTATCATAGTGGTTCAATGCGTAAATACCTGCCCGTTGTGAAGGAGTTGGTGCCGAATAGGCGATCGCCTCATTGATCAGTTTTGCCGTAAGATTGATCGATTCAGGTGCGATCATGTAACCGATCCGCCAGCCAGTCATGGCAAAGGCTTTTGAGAAACTGCTGAATGTGATGGTGTTCTCAGGTGCGAAGGCTGCCATCGGTACAAAGGTGTCATCAAAGCAAAAGGCTTCATAGACTTCATCTGAGAGGATTAGTAAGTCATGTTCAATGGCAACTGCTGCGATTTTTTCAAAAGTTTCTGGAGAAAAAACAGCACCAGTAGGATTGTTGGGTGAATTGATAATGATTGCCCGGGTTTTCTCAGTGATAGCGGCCTTTAAGACCTCGACGTCGATTTGAAAGCCATCTTTTTCAAAGGTCGGAATAAAGACTGGCACACCACCGACTAGTTCGACTTGTTGTTTGTAAGGGGAAAAATACGGTTCGTGAATAATCACTTCATCACCGGGATCAATGATGGCAGCCAAAGCTAAGTACATGCCATGCAATGCACCGACAGTTCCTCGTACTTGGCTAGGAGAAAAAGTAAGCTGGTATTGCTTTTGATAAAAATCAACGACAGTTTGGATAAAATCAACACTGCCGTCTGAAGCGGTGTATTTTGTATGACCCGCTTTGACGTCAGCAAAAGCTGCATCAATGATTGTCGCATCTGTAATCAAATCAGGATCACCAATCGACAAATCAATCAAATTCGGGGTTTTCTTCGCAAGAGTGGCGATCTCCATTAAAAGATTTTCTTCTGGTTGTAAAAAACGTTCTGCAATCAACGGACGGTTCATTTTGTCATCTCCAATTTCTATAAAACTTTGCTTAAAAAATCCTGTGTCCGCGCATTTTGCGGATGCTCAAAGATTTGTTCTGGTGTTCCTTGTTCTTGAATGATACCGTCAGCCATAAAGATGACACGATCGGCAACTTCTTTAGCGAAGCCCATTTCGTGGGTAACGACCACCATCGTCATGCCTTTTTCAGCTAAAGCTTGCATGACCGTCAACACTTCTCCGACCATTTCTGGGTCCAATGCTGAGGTTGGTTCGTCAAAGAGCATTACATCAGGATCCATTGCCAACGCTCTAGCAATAGCCACCCGTTGCTGCTGCCCGCCAGAAAGGCTAGAGGGGTAACTATCCGCTTTTTCAGCTAAGCCAACTTGCTCCAGCAATCCTTTCGCTGTCTCTTCGGCAGCGGCTTGCTCTTGCTGTTTGACTTTGATCGGGCTGATAGTCAGATTCTCTAAGACCGTTTTATGAGGGAATAGATTGAAGCTTTGAAAAACCATTCCCATTTTTTGACGGATCTGATCGATTTTCACCCCTTTTGCCAATAAATCGTTGCCTTCGAAGGTGATTTTCCCACCGGTCGGCTGTTCAAGAAGGTTCAAGCAGCGTAAGAAAGTACTTTTTCCACTTCCTGAGGGTCCGATGATCACAACGACTTCACCAGGTGTCACTTCAAGATCGATTTCTTTTAAGACGGTATTCTCGCCAAATGTTTTCACTAATTTTTCAACTTTAATCACTAGTTTTCATTCTCCTTTCAGCAACACCCAAGAGACGTGAGAGGGCGAAGGTCAATACAAAGTAGATCAATGATACGATAACGTATGGTAAAAATGGTTTGAAGCTGGCCCCTTGAACGACGCCTGTTTGGAAAATCAGTTCAGACACACCGATCACCGATACGACCGAAGACTCTTTGATGACCGTGACAAATTCATTTCCTAAAGCAGGCAAGATGTTTTTGATGGCTTGCGGGAAAATGATGAAGCGCATCGCTTGGATCTGATTCATGCCTAATGAACGAGCGGCTTCCAGCTGTCCTTTATTGACGGCATTGATCCCAGAACGAATGATTTCTGCCACATAGGCGGCACTGTTTAGTGCTAAGGCAATACAGCCAGCAGCTAACTTCGAAAGCTCTAAGCCTAACACGCCTGTTCCAAAGTATACAATAAATATTTGTACTAACAAAGGTGTTCCCCGAACATATTCAATATAGACAGCGGCAATGACTTTCAATGCTTTTGACTTAGAAAGCTTCATAAAGGCTAACAAGCTGCCACCGATAGAGCCGAATAATACCCCAACCAAGGCTAGGAAGATCGTATAGCCAGTTCCAGTGATGTAAAAAGGCAGATATTTTTCCCAAAAGCTTTGCTCTTCATCGATCGTGCCTTCTTCGGTAAACATCAATCGATAGGCATCTTCTTTGTATTGGCTTAAAAGATCATTACTAATGATAGTTTCAATGGAGGAATTGAGTTTTTCCAGTAAAACTGGCGCTTCTTTCGAGATGGCGATCGCGGTCTCCTTCACGCCGTTTTCAAACGTGACATTTTCGGCTAATGCCAAGGTATCATTCGCCGTCACATAAGCTTCAGCGACGGGACCTTCCATCACGATCGCATCGATCTTGCGTGATTTTAGATTGGTGATCAAATCAGGCACCCTTTGCAAAGAGGTGACGGTCGAGCCAGTCAATTCTGTATTTGCCAGCTCTTCTTGTGTGGTTTGTCGTTGTGCACCGACAGCTACACCATCAAAATCAGCCGTCGATTGGAAACGATCCGCGTCTTCTGCTCGAACCAGGACGGTCTGTTGGACTTCCATATAGGTGTCAGTGAAATTGACTTCTTTACGGCGCTCATCCGTAGCAGCCATTCCAGAGATGACGACATCGATTTTGCCCGTTTTTAGAGCCCCTAACAGCGCGTCGAACCCAAGCTCCTCAATCTTCAGATCGACCCCTAAGTCATCTGCAATTTTTTGGGCAATCGAGATATCGATCCCCACGATTTCATTTTTTCCATCAACATTGGCACGGAATTCATATGGTGCATAATCGGCAGACAAACCCACGACCAATACACCATTTTCTTTGACTTTTTCATAGATTGGATCGGTTTCTTCTGCATGTGCTTGTCCGACAAAGAAAAACGGCAGCAACGCTGTGATGATCCCTAATAAAACAGTACCCTTACTAAACCTTTTCATGTAAACGCCCCTTTAACTTTTTCTGCGCATCTATTAAAAATGCAAATAATATCTAATAAATGTATAAAAATACATATAAGTGATAGAAACTATCATAGCATAACATCAGTTGAAGTCAATAAGTCAGAGAAAAAAAGTCAAAAATTGTTGTAGAGCGTAAAACCATTTATTCAAATTACTTGCAATCCAAGGAAGAACAAAGTGGAGAAGGAGCAGCAGCCATTTTCTAAACACATCTATTTGAAAGGATGCTTAGAAAATAACGGATAATGAAGAAAGAAAGTAGCTTCGCTTAAACGAGAAACAGGATGTGCAATGACAAAATAAAAAGTGGTTTTAAACAAAGTAGCAAAAACGAAACATAAGACATTTTTTGGATTTCTTGCGATAATAAAAGAGAAGAGGAGGCGATAGAATGAAGGTCGTATTGATTCGACATGGTGAAAGTGAAGCAAATTTTGAAAATTACTGGACAGGGTGGCTAGATGTTTCTCTGACCGAAAAAGGCCGACAACAAGCTTGGGCTGCGGGGGAACAGATCAAAGCATTGGGGATTTCCTTTGATTTTGCCTTTGCATCTGTGCTGCAGCGAACGATCATCACCTGCGATGCCGTTCTGGAAGCCAGCGATCAGCTTTGGGTCCCTGTGAAAAAAACATGGCGCCTAAATGAACGTCATTATGGCCAATTAGTAGGGGTCAATAAAGATGAGATGGTGGCAAAGTATGGAAAAGAACAGGTGCAAAAATGGCGACGTGGATATGATGAACCGCCTTTATATGTGGAGGAAAATGATTTAGACCGACGCTATGATTCTTTAGACCCTCGCTTGATACCTAAGGGAGAAAATCTGGGGATGGTGGTGGCGCGAGTAGTCCCTTTTTGGCAAGACCAGGTGGTTCCGTTACTTAAAGATCATAAGAATATTCTCATTACTGGTCATGGGAACAGCTTGCGGGCGTTAGTCAAATACTTGGAAGACGTGCCAAAAGATGCCATGGATACGATCGATATTCCTAACGCACAGCCGATCATTTATGAGTTTGATAGCCAAGCGAACATGATTGAACGGGCGTAATAACGAACATTTAAAGAATAAACCACATTTTCGTTTGATGTTACATCGAAAATGTGGTTTTGTTGTGCTATAATAAGAAAAATTTTATGAAAGGCGGGAGGATATGAAAGCCGTATTAACCGTTATTGGAAAAGACAAGGTTGGGATCATTGCTGGTGTTAGCCAGAAATTAGCAGAATTAGAAATCAATATTTTAGATGTGTCCCAAACGATCATGGAAGATTACTTCACGATGATGATGCTTTTAAACATGGATGCCAATCAGGATTTTGATGGTGTTCGTGAGGAGCTTCACCAAATTGGTCGTACATTAGGTGTAAAAATCAGCATTCAAAATCAAGAGATTTTTGATACCATGCACAAATTATAGGAGGCACTATGGAGACAAATCAAATACTTGAAACCATTCGCATGGTGGAAGAAGAAAACTTAGATATTCGTACCATCACAATGGGGATCTCATTATTGGATTGTATTGACGCCGACATTGATCGTACTTGTGAGAAAATTTTTCAAAAAATTACAACAAAAGCGAAAGATCTTGTCAAAGTCGGCGAAGAGATCGAAAGTGAATATGGCATTCCGATTATTAACAAGCGGATTTCGGTTACCCCTGTAGCGATCGTAGTGGCAGCTTGCCAGCCGACACCCGCAGACTGTATTAAAGTTGCGAAGACCTTGGATCGAGCGGCGCAAGAAGTCGGAGTCAATTTCATCGGCGGCTATAGCGCACTAGTAGAAAAAGGCTATCAAGGCGGCGACCTTGCATTGATCGAATCGATTCCAGAAGCCTTGGCTCAAACCAATTTTGTCTGTTCGTCGGTCAATATTGGATCAACGAAAGCTGGGATCAACATGGATGCAGTACGTCTGATGGGAGAAACAGTCAAGAAGACGGCTGAGGCATCAGATATGGGCTGTGCGAAGCTCGTCGTCTTTGCGAATGCAGTGGAAGACAATCCCTTTATGGCGGGGGCTTTTCATGGGGTCGGTGAAGCTGATGTGGAAATCAACGTTGGTGTCAGCGGACCTGGTGTCGTCAAACGTGCCTTGGAAAAAGTCAAAGGCGAGTCCTTTGATGTCGTGGCGGAAACAGTCAAAAAAACAGCTTTCAAGATCACGCGGATGGGGCAAATGGTCGGGCGCGTGGCTTCCGAGCGCTTGGGCGTTCCATTCGGGATCGTCGATCTTTCGCTGGCACCAACTCCTGCAGTCGGTGATAGTGTGGCATTGATTTTAGAAGAAATGGGTCTAGAATCTGTCGGTACCCACGGAACTACAGCGGCTTTGGCCTTGTTAAATGATGCAGTAAAAAAAGGCGGCGTAATGGCATGTAACCATGTTGGGGGTCTGTCGGGTGCCTTTATCCCCGTTTCTGAAGACGCAGGGATGATCAAGGCTGTAGAAGCTGGTTTATTGAATTTAGAAAAACTTGAAGCCATGACGGCGATCTGTTCTGTCGGTTTGGATATGATTGCGATTCCAGGAGATACTTCTGCTGAGACGATCGCCGCAATGATTGCGGATGAAGCAGCGATCGGCGTCATCAACCACAAGACGACAGCTGTCCGAATCATTCCAGCGAAAGACAAAAAAATCGGCGACCGCATTGAATTTGGTGGATTATTAGGGACGGCACCAGTGATGAAAACCAATCCTGCGCAGTCTACTGATTTCATTTTACGTGGGGGACGTATTCCCGCTCCGATCCATTCATTCAAAAATTAATTTGTACTCCTTTAATAGGAAAATATGATAAAATGACCTTTAAAAGACCAACCAAAATGCTGTCTTTTAAAGGTTTTTTAGTCATGTAACTATTTTTTTCATGCTTAAGGCGGATGTTTTATCATTTGAAATCGAATACAATGAAAGATAACACGATGAAAAGGGGTGGTAAAATGAAGAAAATCTTCCAACTTGGGATGTTGGTTTTTGTTGGTTTGATGGGATTTTTTGTCCTTCAACCATCAATTGCCTTTGGACAGACATTTGTTCGTGATGATGCCGGGGTCCTTTCACAAGAGACGATCAAACAGATCGATGCTTTGAATAAAGAGGGCTTCCAATCATTGACTGGAGCGCCAGAATATGCTGTGATCACGATCCCTTCTTTAGATGGGCAATCGATTGAAGAGCGTAATTTGGAACTGTTCAATGAGTATGGTTTAGGAAATCCAGAGGACAATAATGGACTATTGTTTCTCTTTGCCATTGACGATCGTGAATTTCGTCTGGGTTATGGCGATGGACTATCCTATGTCTTCAGTGATCTATCGGAAGATGATTTAGTGGATGAAGATGCCAAAGACGCATTACGAGATGAAGATTATGATACAGCGATATTGGCAGCTTCTAATGAAGTCTATCAGCGAATGAAAGAAGCGGATGAAACGATTGGTTTAGGGACGATCTATCAAGATGGCAAGCAAATGTTAGCAGAAAAACAGGCACAAGAAGCAGAAGCCACTAAGCAGATGTGGTTCACTATTGGAAAAATCGTCAGTGGTGTCGTAGCAGCAGCAGCTGCAGGCCTTGTCGGGTTCATCAGTTTTCGCCATCTTAAAACCAAACGGCGTTTTGAAGAGCACCTGCCATTGCCGAAACATCTGTTAGAAGATAGTCACTTCCAACAGAAAGATTTCTTGAAATGGGCTAGCAATAGAAAGAACTATCAGCGTTACCATCAGTATCAGACAGCAAAAGATTGTCAACAAGCATTTACGCAGTATGTGACGAGGACTTATGTGCCAGCGAAATTGACTTCGGTCACTGGATTGTCGACAGCGGATAAACGAATCATCCAACACGGCTTGACGAATCCAGCAATTGGCGCCTATTTTTCAAACTTGCTGATGAAGAAACAAACCACGGTCAAACATTTCGGTCAGGTGATCCTTACACAACATGACACCTTAAAAACCTATGAAGCCCAATTAGGCAGGGAAGTGTCTGAACGGATGGCAGACTATGATTTAACTGATGCGGTGTTACCCGAGAATCTGCCTTTAGCAGATGCTTATCGAGCAGAAATAGCCAAGCAAGCCAAAGAAGAGATCAGAAGACGCAATGAGCAAGGGCGATACTTAGCTCAACTTGTGACGGAAAAAGCGACCTATCCTGAGATGGTACAAGCCATTCCAAAAGAAGTTTCTGATGTTCTAGCGGAAGTGAAAACAGATGCCTTGTTCCAAGTTGACTTGAAACAGGTTTATCAAAATCACCCAGATTTAGCGAACAAATTATCCTCATTTGATGCTTCTGATCGAGCAGCCGTTTTGAATAATGCTCGCCAAGAGTATGACCCCCATGGTATGAATATGGCGTTGTTCTTTGTGATGATGAATAATCATGTGACCCATCAAGAACAAGTCATTGCCGATACGCAAAGTTCTTCGAATGATTTTGGCGGCTTTAGCGGAGGAAGCAGCAGCGGTGGCGGTGTTTCTGGTAGCTGGTAATTTTTCGTAGTGAGGAACGTTCATTGTTCTGCAATGCATTCGCTTGCATGTAGGTTTGTGCAAGCGGAAGGATTGTATGGTCAATGGCGTTTTTTCTTGTAGAGGAAATCCCTTGATAAATAAGACAAACCAAACAAAGTGTGGTAAACTTTTTAGAGTTACTGAAAATGAATGGAACTTTCATTCATTTGAAAAAGGGAGAAAACGAGGGATATCATGTACCAATCTTACATATGGGATTTTGACGGAACACTTTACGACAGCTACCCAATCATGTTAAAAGCTTTTATCAAGACATTGAAGGAGTATGGCTTTGATCCAGATCCAGCGGAGATTTATTATATACTGAAAGATTCATCATCCAAAAAAGTTGCTGAAAAATACAACTTAGATTTTCAAGAGTTCACTAAAGCATTCAAAGCAAATGAAGCGCTGGATGATCGTTTGCCGCTTTCCTTTGCAGGAACCAAAGAAACATTAGAAGCCGTGGTTGCGGCTGGCGGAAAGAACTACATTTTGACCCACCGCGATGTCGTCTCGACGAAAGAACTGTTAGAAAAAGAACAGATGGCAGACCTGATCGTTGAGATCGTTGGCCCAGAAAACAACTTCCCCCGCAAACCGGATCCAACTTCCCTGATTTATCTTGTTGAAAAGTATCAACTAGACAAAGATCAGACTGTCATGATCGGTGATCGCACGATGGATGTTTTTGCAGGACAAGGAGCAGGTGTCAAGACGATATTTTATGATATAGAAGGTCTCTTAAAAGATGTATCTGCCGACCATACCGTCCAATCAATGGCTGAAATACAAGAAATCATTAAGTCTTGAGAAATCAAGGCTTTTTTTGTGGTGAAAATGTTCTTTCCTGTTCATTGATAACGATCATGAAATTACTTGTCACAAAAGGTATGAGAACGTCGACTTTTTTTAAAATCGCTGGGTGAAATACCATAATAGGCTTTAAAGACTTGAAAGAATTGACTGCGATCAGAGTAACCTAACAAGATAGCAATTTGATCGATCGAATGATCAGTATGCAACAAGTATTCCTTAGCTTTTTCCATTTTTTGCATCTTGACATAATCAGAAAATTTCATGGATGTATTCTTTTTGAAAAAAGTGGATAGATAAGTGGGATTGTAATGAAAATGACGTGCCAATTTTTTTAGTGTGATCGAATTTAAGTGTAGCTCAATATAATCAATGATTCCTTGAATATCCACCGATTCTTTTTTGAAAAGATTGCAGGAGGTAATCATCTCGTAGGACTGGCTGATGTCTTCAATCATGATTGCCAAAAACAAAGTAATGATTCGAGGGTTTTTGTCTTTTTTTTGCCACTCGTAGTAAAAATTGTTGAAAGAGTTTAACGGTGAGGTGTCTCGGCTTTTAAAATATATGTAAGGTGTTTTCATCGGTGTCTCGTAAACGAATGGAAAGAAAAAAGGACTTACTTCTTCGTTATTTTTTAAGGCTGGAAAAAGATCTTTTTTAATAAATTTAGGTGGTGCTTGAATAATCATGATCACATCATTGTCTGACTGATCGATATGAAAAGGAACGGAAGGCGAGATCATTACGAAGTCATACCGATTGATTTTAATACAAGTATTTTCAATAAATAACGAACCCTGACCACTTCTTACATAAATAAAAATGGCCTCCTCGTAGAATTTTCTTTGAATCACTGTAGGGGAACCCTTCAATTTAGTCATTTTAAAGGACTGTTCGCCTTTAAGGGTTTGTGGCTGAATTTTTTTCTCCTCGTTCATTATATGCACCCCTTTGCTAATCTCTCCCACTCAGTACAGGTGAAATTATAGCAAATTTTAGAAAGGATAATTTTCGTTGAAAGCGCTTTGACAATATTGGAACATATGATGCCAAGAAAGTGTCATTTATGCTGATTTTTCGAAAAAAAAACACTCACTGAACCAAAGAATCCCCCTCGTTTCCTCACCGTATACAGGCTATACTTTTCGTTATAGAAAACGATTTCAAAGGAGGTCATGAAAGAAGATGTCAGAAACAGTTTTAGAGCTTAAAGGTATCACTAAGACATTCCCTGGTGTCAAAGCACTTGATAATGTCCATTTCAAATTAGGCAAAGGCGAGATTCATGCACTGATGGGAGAAAATGGTGCAGGAAAATCAACCTTTATCAAAGTAATTACTGGCGTCCACCAGCCGGATGAAGGTGATATCTATCTTAACGGCAAGAAAGTATGTTTTAAAAATACCACCGAGTCAAGAGAAGCGGGAATTGCTGCCATTTACCAACACATCGTCGCATATCCTGATTTGACTGCTGCAGAAAATATTTTCTTGGGGCATGAGGTGACGAACGGTTTACTAAAAACACTTAACTGGAAGGCAATGAATGAGCAGGCGGATCGTCTTCTCAAAAGACTGAAAGCTAATTTTTCTGCAAAAGATCGGATGGGAGAGCTCTCAATCGCCCAGCAGCAGATTGTTGAAATAGCAAAAGCGCTCTCGCAGAAGGCCAATATCATTATTATGGATGAGCCTACTGCAGCTTTGACTGCTTCTGAAAGTGAAGAGCTTTATCAATTGGCGGAACGCTTGCGAGATGAAGGTAAGTCGATCATTTTTATCTCTCATCGTTTTGAAGACATGTATCGCCTTGCTTCAAAAGTCACCGTTTTTCGGGATTCACAATATATTGGATGTTGGGATGTGAACGGAATCGCCAACCATGATTTAATCGTGGCGATGGTTGGCAGAGAAATCAACCAACTCTTTCCAAAACAAACGCTGACTCCCAAAGAAGAAGTACTTCGTGTGGAGCAGCTGTCGAAGATTGGCTATTACAAAAATATTAATCTCAGTGTTCGAGCAGGAGAAATCGTAGCTCTGACCGGTTTAGTAGGGGCTGGAAGAACTGAAGTAGTGGAATCGATTATTGGAATCAGCCAAGCGGATCAGGGAACGATTTATCTGGATGGGGAAAAATTCGTTCCGAAAAACCCAAACCATGCGCTCTCTCATGGAATCGGTCTGCTACCGGAAGACCGTCAAAAAGAAGGGCTGATTTTAGATTTTTCGATCGGTGATAATATTACTCTTTCCAACATGCGAAAAATTAGCAATTCAATTTGGCTAGCGCCCAAAAAAGAAAATCAGTTGGCTCAGGAGTTATCGAATAAGCTGGGAATTAAGTGTCGAAGTATCTCAGATAAAGCTTCCACGTTGTCAGGAGGGAATCAGCAGAAAATCGTTGTTGCAAAAATGCTTACCTCTTCTTTGAAGCTGATCATTCTCGATGAACCGACGAAAGGAGTAGATGTCGGAGCTAAAGCGGCTATCTATGAAATTGTCAGCGATCTTGCTTCTAAAGGTTATGCAGTTCTAATGATCTCTTCGGAGATGCCTGAAGTTTTGGGCATGGCTGATCGTATCTATGTCATGAAGGAAGGGAAAATCACTGGCGAGATGTCAGTGGAAGAAGCCACACAGGAACGTATTCTGTCCCTTGCGATGATCGCCCAGGATGTTGAGAAGGTATCCAGCAGCTCTGAAAAAATAAAGGAGGTTATGTAATGGAACTTAATGAGTTGCAAAAGCAAAACGGATTTGGTATCAAGCGATTAAAAGATAAACTTCCTAATTCACGGGAACTTGGATTGATCTTATTTATTTTAGTAGCATCAGTATTTATCCAAACTCAAAACAGCAGTTTTCTGACAATGGTCAATTTGACCGATATGTTGACCAACACTTCTATTTTGGCTATTTTGGCTGTGGGAATGATGATGGTTTTGATCACAGGTGGAATCGATCTTTCTGTGGGGGCAGTTGTTGCTTTATCTGGGATGTCCTCAGCGGTTTTTATCCGAGATTTTCCGAACATCCCGGTTATAGTTGCCGTGCTCGTGGGGCTTTTCGTGGGGCTTTTCTCAGGACTGGTCTTAGGCCTTTTGATTGCTAAAGGAAGGATCCTGCCGATTATTGCCTCACTGGGGATGATGAATGTCTATCGCGGTTTAACCTACATCGTTGGTGATAATCAATGGGTCAGTGCTTTTCAAATGACTGATGCTTTTAAAGAGATCGCAACAGGTTCATTTTTAGGTATAAATCATTTGATTTGGGCAGCTTTCATCGTTCTGGCAGTCTTCTATTATATTTTGAATTTTACTAGAAGTGGACGTCGCATGTATGCTGTGGGATCCAATGAAGAGGCTACGGCGATCACAGGGATCAGTAAAGAAAGAACGTTGATTCTTGTATACATGCTCAATGGTTTGCTTGCTGGCTTAGCGGGTGTTTTATGGGTCAGTAAGTTTGCTTCTGCACAAGGAGATACTGCTTCTGGGTATGAATTAAACGTGATTGCAGCTTGCGTATTAGGGGGTGTTAGTGTTAATGGAGGCGTAGGGAAAATTTCTGGCTTGATTACGGGGGCATTACTTTTCGGTATCTTGAATAATGCTTTGCCGTTGTTAAATGCGTCAACCTTTTGGGAGGATGCGATTCAAGGAGTGGTCATCGTTGCTGCTATTGTAATGAATGTATTAATGAAACGCCGGTCGGATGCTACCGCACTGAAAAGGAGAGAATTGTAATGGCTAAAAGAAAAGAGACCGTTCCAGATTATGAAAAATCCCCATGGATGAGATTTCTTTTTTCTTGGGAATTTATTCTGCTTTTGATACTGGTGGGGATCCAAATAATGAACAGTATGATTTCACCAAATTATTTAAACGCAGGTTCCATAAGTACAGCGATGATGAATTTACTTGATAAATCTTTTATGATTTTTCCTATGACGATGATTTTACTTCTGGGGGAGATCGATATCTCTATCGGTTCAACCGTTGCTTTATCAGCAGTCGGCATGGGACTGGTTTATCAGCAGACCGGATCTATGGTAATAGCCATCGTTGTCTGTCTTATACTGGCATCTGTCTGTGGTTTGCTTAACGGGATCCTCGTCAATTTATTTCCTGAGTTGCCAACGATGATCATCACTTTGGCAACGCTAACGATTTACCGAGGGGTTGCTTATATATTATTGGAGAATCAGTCGATCTCAGGCTTTCCGGATTGGTTCCAACAATTGGGATGGGGAAAATTAGGGGAGATACCGCTGATTGCTCTTGCCTTTGGTTTTACAGCAATTGTTTTTTGTTTGATTATGACGAAGACAGCTTTTGGAAGAGAATTATATGCGATGGGAAGCAACAAAAAAGCAAGTTTGTTTTCAGGAATCAAAACGAAAAAGAATCTTTTAATCGTCTATACACTAATGGGGGCTATGGCTGGAATCACCGCTTTGTTTTTGTCTTCAAGAATGTCTAGCGTTCGGGCAGATATTGCCTCTGGTTACGAGTTGGAAGTGATTTCCATGTGTGTCCTTGGCGGAATCAGTACTAGTGGAGGCAAAGGAAAAGTTTTTGGTCCGATTTTAGGAACCTTTATCATTGGTTTCTTAAGGTATGGTTTGGGAATCATCAATCTGCGAGCGCAGACGATTACGATGATTTTAGGTGTATTGCTGATTATCAGCGTTTTAATTACTAGGTTTGATCTATCAAAAATCTCAACTAAATGGATGAAAAGAGGGACAATCAATGAAACTAAGTAAATGGATCGGTTTATCAATCGCCACAGCTGTCATGTTTTTAGCTGCTTGCGGCGATGGGCAGGAAAGTGCTGGAAATGTAGAGAATTCATCAGGAACTTACGCAATCGTGGCTAAAAGTGCTGGCAACCCGTTTAATGAGAAACAGATTGAGGGCTTCAAGAAGGCGATTGAAGAGCAAGGGTATCAAGTCATTGAAAAAACACCAGATCAGCCCACGGCAGAGCAGCAGATCAATATAATTCAAGAGTTGATCACACAAGGCGTGGATGGAATCGCCATCGCAGCAAACGATGAGAACGCATTGCAGCCTGCATTAAAGCAAGCAATGGATCAAGGCATTGCTGTCACGAGCTTTGACTCTGCAGTCAACCAAGAATCAAGACAGGCTCATGTAAATCAAGCCGACCCGAAAGCGATTGCTGTTGCAATGATGGATGCTGTCTTAGATCTGGCAGAAGGAGAGGGACAATTTGCAATTCTTTCCGCCACCAGTACTGCCACGAATCAAAATACTTGGATTGCTGGGATGGAAGAACTGATGGCAGAAGATGAAAAATATGCCGGACTTGAGCTTGTAAAAATTGCTTATGGAGATGACCTGAGAGATAAATCTACTTCTGAAACAGAGGCATTATTGCAATCTTTTCCTGATTTAAGGGTGATCATGTCACCTTCTACCGTCGGTATCGCAGCTGCCGCTAAAGTTGTTCAAGACAAAGGCGTTTCGGACAATATTAAAGTCACAGGACTGGGGCTGCCTTCTGAAATGGCAGCATACATTGACAATGATGTCTGCCCATATATGTATCTTTGGAATCCTATCGATATTGGCTATATGACCGGTTATTTGTTGACCGCATTGGCACAAGAAGACATTAGCGGTTCCGTAGGGGAAACATTTGAAGCAGGAGATTTAGGAACGAAAGAAATCACCCAAGCACCTGATGGCGGCACAGAGTCCTTCCTAGGAGAGCCGTTCCGATTTGATAGCAGCAACATCGACGAATGGAAAGAAGTCTATTAAAAAAATGGCAAAAAGAGTGCTTGAGGGAAACAAGCACCTTTTTGCATCTTAATCTGATTTACGGTAGTTTAATGGAGTCATACCAGTTCTTTTTTTGAAGAGACGACTGAAGTAAGATGAGTTTTTGATGCCGATTACCTCACTGATTTCTTTCATACTGAGTGAGGTAAATCGCAGCAGTTCTTTTGCATAAGATATTTTAGCTAAGAGATGGTATTCGATTGGCGGTACTCCTTGAAATTTCGTAAATTCTTTGCTGAGATGAAATTTATCACGATTGAAAGCTGTGGCTAGTTCGTCAAGGGTAACGGTTCTAGTGAGATTTGCTTCTAAATATGCACGAATCTCTTTTATATGGTAGGGAATGTCATCTTCAAAATCATTGGAATGATACTTGTTGAGGATAACCTCATTTAAGAGTTCGTGGATCAACAAAGATACTTTGAATTCGCTCTTACCACTTTTTTGCAAGAGCTGGTTTTGTATTTTTTGGATGATGGCTGGAATTTTTGAATTTGCAGACTGACATTTATTTGATCCTGATCGAAGAAAATAGTTGTAAAAAGTTTCTGTACCAAGACCATAAAAATGAATCCAATCCATCTCCCATGGCTCATTACTGGAGGTGAAATAATGCTGGTATCTTTTGCAATCGATCAAAAAGAAACTATTTTTTCAAGAGTATAGGTACTTCCTTCATAAAAAAGTGTTCCTTGCCCACTATGGGTAAATTTCAATAGGTAGGAAGGGTAATTTTCTCTTTCAGTAAAATAAGGTTTAGACACCTTGAAATGACCAGTTTCTTGAACGTAGAAAAGCAGTTCTTTACACATCTGGCTAGGTGTTTCTATTAAATAAAGCGAATCTGGTGACCAATTTCGGTGATCATTTTGCCAGTAGGACATAAGTTTCCTCCTAATTTTTTCTATTTTAAGAGTAAACGGATAATGTAAGGGTTGTCAAGAGACTAAAATTCCCCAAAAAGAAGTATGGTCGAAAAGAATATGAGAATCATATATTATAAAATTGACAGGTAATAGTGAAGGAGTGAAGATGTGATGATCAAAAAAGCGATCCGAATGAAATCGCTTGATGGGTATCAAGAACTTTATAAAAAACGTCATGACGAGTTATGGCCTGAAATGGTAGATATGCTTTCCCAGCATGGTGTTCAAAGCTATGAAATCTACTTAGATCCTAAGACAAATGATTTGTTTGGTATTTTAGAAATAACAGATGAGGAGCTTTGGGCACAAGCATCAAGGACGAAGGTCAATCAAAAATGGTGGGCATTTATGGAGGATATCATGGAAACAAATCCTGATTCTTCTCCCGTTTCTGTGTCATTGTTGAATGTCTTTCGTCTGGAAGAACATAGAAAAAATAAGTAATCAAAAAATCTGTTTAAAAAATCCCAAGAGTTCTGGGAAGCGTTGGATGTCTTTTAATTCTTAACTCTGACCTCTTATTCATGGTTAGGTCCTTGAAACTCAGTGAAAATCAGCGAATTATAAAAACCTCTTACAGGAAATGAGTTGTAAGAGGTTTTTAGATGTGCCTGAAAATATAAGAGCTGCATTTATTAAAGAACTGCATGATCTTCTAGTCTCGGCACAACAAACCAAAAACAAGTCACGCCATTTTTCGACTCAGCACCATATTCGAAGGCATGAGAAGTCAAAATGGTTTTTACGATCGCTAAGCCGATGCCGGTTCCTTCTTTATGTCCTGCTTGATGTTGGACGCGTTGGTATCTTTCCCAAATAAGTTCGAGTTGTTCTGGAGGGATATCTTTTCCAGGATTGATGACAGCAACTTTTGTTCCTGCAGATGTATTCGTTAATTTGATTAAGAGTCGTTCATTTTTAGGTGTATGGTTGATGCCGTTGTTTATTAAATTACGCAAAACCTGTTCCATTTTGATGCGATCAAAAAGAGCATTTCCATTCTTACTATCTGCTTCAAAATCTACAGTGATGTCATATTGATTGGCGATCCCTCTTGCGTAAGCAACGACGGAGGAAACCACCTCGTATGTATTCCAGATTTCATTTTTAAGATGTGTGTAGCCTGCTTGCATGATAGAGAAATCCATGATGTCATCGACCATAGCACTCATGCGGTGGGCTTCGCTGATAATTAGGTTCATATGTTCTTTTCGAAGGCGTTCGTCGCTTCCAGATACATCACGTACCATCTCCCCATAGCCAGTGATCAACGCGAGGGGGGAGCGTAGTTCATGAGAAACATTGGCAATCACTTCTTTGCGCAACACGTCTACTCGCTGAAGTTCTGTGCTTAAGTCCGCAACTGATTCAGAAAGTGTACCTAATTCATCACTACGGTTAAGTTTGGGTACGGAATAAAGCTCGCCGTTGGTTAAGCGGATGATGGCTTCTTTGATGGTTTTGATCGGGCGAATAAAATGCTGTGCTAAAAAAAAGGAGATCGTTGACGCAAAAATAGTTAATATGATGGTGAATAGAAAGAGTTGCTGTCGATTTAAGCTTTGAAGCGCTTCGATTTGAGTGATCGTATTGGAGAGCAAAAGGGCAGCTGGGCGTTGGAAAAGAGTGGTAGGAACGCCAATAAGAATGGCAGAAGACTTTTCAAAGTCTTCTACAGCACTCAAGCTCTCACCATCAAGGACAGTTGGTGCGTGAGATAACAACCAGTTGTATTCGTTGCTCAACCCATCTATGTTTAATTGTTGGCCATTGTTAAATGCCGCCAGAATTTCGCCATCCGCGTCGACTAAGAAAAGAGTCCCAACGATCGTTTTACTGAGGAAAAGTAATGGCTCTTCTGGTAAATCATCTGGATCTACTGCCATTTCTTCAATAGCGGCAGCTGTTTCCTGAACTGTTTCTAAAAGTGATTCTTTCGTTACATTGATATAATTTGGTTCAAAGAGCAAGATTTGAACAGTCCACAAAAAAGCGATGCCAATGATGACCAGCAGCATATTGGCGGACCAAAGCCGCACGAGTAATTTACTTTTGATGTAAGTAAAACCTAACCGACTAGTCTTCATAATCAAATTTATACCCAACGCCCCAAACCGTTTGGATCAACTCTCGGTAATCCCCTAGACGCTCTCGCAAGGACTTGATGTGTGTATCCACTGTTCTGGTATCACCGAAATAATCGAAGCCCCAGACACCTTCTAAAATTGATTCTCGGCTCAAAGCGATATGATTATTTTTCGTCAAATAGACCAGCAGATCGAATTCTTTTGGCGTAAGCGGCAGAGGATTCCCTTTGATCGTTACAGTATGAGAAAAAACATTGACTTCGAGATCGCCAAAAACGATCTTTTCGAACTGAAACTGATTGCTTCGTTTCAACACAGCTTTGATGCGAGCCATCAGCTCTTTAGGGCTAAATGGCTTGGCAATATAATCATCGGCACCAAGATTGAAGCCAAAGAGTTTGTCATACTCTTCCTTTCGAGCGGTAATCATGATGACTGGCGTGTTACAGCTACCTCTGATTTCCGAAAGCGTCTGAAAGCCATCTTTTCCCGGCATCATGACATCTAGGAGGATCAAATCGAATGAATGATTGGTTAATTTTTCCAATGTTTCTTTTCCATCCGCTGCCTCAAAACATAGATAACCTTCGATCTCCGCATAAGTTTTCACCAGGGCACGCATATGGGTGTCATCATCGACAATCAATATTTTTTGCAATTTTATTCACATCCTTAAAAATAATTTATATTTTTTAAAGTATATCACAGCATAATCGCTGAATTAATAGGAAAATGACTCTTTGAAAAATAATTGTTCTTTCCCTCACAAGATCATCACAAATACCCAATACTATAGAGGTATATTCGATCGAAAGGGGCGCTTTGGCGATGTATGACTATCATATAGTCAAAAAGAAAAAAGCGAAGAAAAATCGTAAGCTAGTCGGTCATTGGTTATACATAATCAGTCTTGCGCTTTTTATGGGGTTTTCTGCACGTTTGATTTACATTGTTCAAGTCGGCGTGATTGCTGGCGTCTCTTTGTCTGAAAGAATAGAAAATTTGTATTATAGTTCACGATCCATCGAAACAAGCCGAGGGGCGATTTTTGATCGGCAAGGGACAGTGATCGCACAGGATATTCTTTCCTATACTGTTCGAGCGGTTCTTTCTGAAGATTACATTGACAATGGCCGACCCATGTATCTAGACAGAGCGCGCTTTGAGGAGACCGCAACGATTCTTTCGGAGTATTTACCTATTTCTAACGAGCAAGTTTTGTCAATCTTGTCAGATAGTGCGAATCAAACAGATCCGCCTGTCTTTCAAGTGGAATTTGGCAATGTTGGCAGTGGTCTAAGTGTGACTACTCGAAATCAAATCGAAGCGGCGTTTGATGCAGCTGGAATCAACGGTATCTATTTCGATGCTCGTTCAAGTCGCAGTTATCCGAATGGTATCTTTTCTTCACATTTGATAGGGACAACGTCAGATGATGAAGAGATTCGAGTCGGAGTTTCTGGATTAGAATATGTACTGAACGACTTTTTGAAGAATCAAAATGGGCGAGAGTCTTTTCAAGTCAATGCTTCAGGGAATCCTGTTCCTGCAACCAATCAAATGGTAGAAGAAGGCGTAGATGGGAACGATGTTTGGACGACATTAGATGCTCATCTGCAGTTATTCACTGAATCAGTGATGGATGAAGTTATGGAACAAACACGACCAGAAAATCTAACGGCTTTATTGATGGATGCGAAAACTGGGGAGATTTTAACGATGGCTCAAAGACCTAGTTTTCATCCAGAGACCCAAGAAGGAATTGCGGATGAGCACTTTATTTGGCGTAATCTTTTTACGGAAGAGATGTATGAACCTGGTTCGACCTTGAAGCTGGCAACCGTTGCGGCAGCGATTGATGAAGGTGTTTTTGATCCGACGGAACGCTACAATCCTGTGAGTATGCAGATTGAAGATCGAGTCATCAATGACCACGACTCAGGAGCAAATGGTGAGTTGACGATGCGGCAAGCGTTAGCTTGGTCAAGCAACACTGGGATGGTTCGACTTCAGCAACGGATCGGTTTTGATAATTGGGCACAGTATTTAACTGATTTTGGACTAGGGAAAGTTACAGGAAGTGAGCTTCCTGGGGAAGTGCCTGGGATCTTACCTTCAAGAAATCGGGTGGATTATGCCATGAGCTCCTATGGCCATGCGATCGGCGTCAATCAGATGCAGATGATGCAGCTATTTAGTGCATTTGCCAATGGTGGCGAGATGATACGTCCGCAATTGATTCGGCGAGTAGGGGAAGAGACCCAAGTTTTTCCAGAAGTCGTTTCCCAGCCTATTTCACAAGCAGCAGCTGATGCTGTTTTAGAATACATGACCGATGTAGTGACGGATGAACGTTATGGCACCGCTTATGATGTATACCAACTGACGAACCATGAGATTTCTGTCAAAACTGGGACTGCTCAGATCGCCAATGAGAATGGTCAAGGCTACATGACGGGAGAGTTTGATTATATTTATTCGGCGGTCTCCATCTACCCAACCGATGATCCACAGTTTATTCTTTACCTCACTATCAAGCGACCAGAAGAATACGATCGACATACATTAGCTAAAATCGCCAATCCCTTGATGGAGCGTTCGATGGCGCTGCAAAGTTTTCGTGAGTAAAAAAAGTTTCTTAACAGGAGCTTAAAAAGACCTAGATCATCTAAGAAATTTCATGATGCAGCTGGTCAACTTCCCACAGGAATGATAGTCTTTAGAAAAGACAGGAAGGGTGCATCAGCGATCCAATCTAGGGATGAATGAATGGATAAATGATCGCGCTAAAGCTAACACATAAAGATTCATTGACGGAGGTGTCATATGAAAAAAATAAAATTCTTGATCAAAAGCATTTTTCTCATCGGGCTTCTTTATTTTGCAAGCCAGATGATCACATGGCAAGACGGGCGCTTGGCATTTCGTGATGCCCGACTCAACGAGATCACTCAATCTCTCTCGTCCCAATTTTCTCTTTCACAAGACACTTCAGCAAGGCCAGCGGCAGAAACGCCTGCCCAGACATATTTATATAATGAATCACGACAAGTGATCGAAGAAACCTTTGGGGAAGCGATCAATGAATCAGCGAATCGGTATGGACTGAACTGGACTTCCTATCACGATGATTTTCGTAACTTCATGATGGTGATGTATGATGAACATGATATTGCGCAAGGGATCTATACGAATCAAGACACGATTCTTATCGATGACACGCTAGGTATCGGGTCTTCAAAAGCAAGCGTTCGTAATCAGATGGGGACGCGTCAAGAAAGTCTACAACGAGGATCACGACGGTATCGCATCGATTCGGATGCCGACTATGATCTGTTCTTGCAAGACGATCAATTGATTACTTTTTTCTATGATGTTCATGCCGAAGATACAGTGACTGCGATCCAAATCATCAATCGCTCCCTAGAAACACGCCATGCGAATGATTTTCGCCAAAATCAAGCCGCCATTTTAAGCGGCTTACGAACACAGTTATTTGAATTAACGAATGCCACCCGAGTGAAATTTGGTTTGTCACCCCTTGGTTTCAGCGAAGCAACCAGTGAGACTGCCGTGAAGCATAGCCAAGACATGGCAGAACATCGATACTTTGACCATATCGGGTTAGATGGATCGACTCCATTTGATCGGATGCAAGAAGACGGGATCAGTTTCACTGCTGCAGGGGAGAATTTGGCATTTGGCCAGGCCAGCAGTATTTACGCCCATCAAGGTTTAATGAATTCAGAGGGACATCGGGCAACGATTCTAAACGATGAGTATCAATTTCTCGGGATCGGTATTGCGATCGATACCAGCGAACAGCCATATTATACAACGTTGTATCACCGAGGATCGGCGTCGTAAATTCCTGAATTGCTTGAAACTGATTAGTTAAAAAACACTGCTCATTTGAGATTGCTGCGTTAGCAGCATCAAGTGAGCAGTGTTTTTTTGTCGATAAAATGGTGTGCATCAGTATTATTTAGTTTTGACGGTAGGCATGAGGAGAGCACTGATACTTCTTTTGAAACAGCTTATAGAAGAATGAGACATTTTTATAGCCGACTTGGTGTGCGATTTGTTCCACAGGTAGGGAAGAGTTTCTCAACAATAAACTGGCTTGATTGAGTTTTAATTCTTGAAGGATCGTCACAAAGGATCGACCAAGCTGCTGACTGATACGGCGACTCAAATAGCTCGGGTTGTATCCAAATGCATCCGCAACCGAAGCTAGTGTGCAAGTAGCGAAATGTTTCTCCAGATAGTCCAACACTTCTCCGAGGTACAGTTGGTCACTTTTTTGCGACTCGATCCGTTGTTTTTCCTGGAAGTTACGAACGAGTTCGGAAAAAATAACGATCATATAGGAATGGATGACTTCATGAGAACCGAAGGAGGGATTGAAGAACTGGGCCAAGACCCCGAAAATCGCATCAATCAAATAGTCGTTGTTACTCGTTTCAAACACTAGATATTGATTGTGCTTTTGGCTTTCAGATAATGCATTGATGGCAAAATCGGCGATCATGCTATTGGATGCTAACCGGCTGAGCATCTGCGTGGAAAAGTACTCTTTGCTGATCAAAAAGTTAATAACAATGTCGTCTTGATTTGTTTCGATAATTTGGTGGATCACCCCAGTATCAAGTAAGCAAAAGTCACCTGCCTTTAGGATCACTTTTTTCTCATTGATCATGATCGTGACTGTTCCAGAAAAAACATAATTCATTTCGATAAAATCATGCTGATGTAGTGGTGTAGAAGAAAAGCGTGCATGTTTTAAAATCAAGAGCTGGCTTGTCTTAAGAAATCCGCTATCCTGCGGTCGTTTTCGTATGAGACGAGAAAGGTGTTTTTCGAAGGTATATTGGTAAATTGGCTCATTTTTCTCAGTGTAGACTTTCTTGAAATCCTCATAATTGTATGGAAGGGTTTGCGTCTTTTTAAGGGCTATTTCTTCAGTAGTCGTCAATTGTTGTAACTGCTGCAGAATGTTTTGTTTATCCATCGCTTTCTCCTTAGGTAAAAAATAGTTAATGAAATAGTAGAATATCGTCATTGAAGACAGGTAGAGATAGTATATAATACTTGTATGGTAGCGTTATCAATTATCATAATCCGGATGATAATAATAGTCAATAGTACCAGCAAATTCGAAAGAAATGGGGAATCACCATGAACCACGACAAACCATCATTAGGGGATAAGATCCAAAGTACCCTTGGTCCATTTGCAAGTAAAGTCAATGGGAATATTTATATTACTTCAGTTAGGGATGCAATGTTAGCTTACATGCCATTCACCTTTATTGCGTCAATCTTTTTAATTATTGCTTTTTTTCCGATCCAACAAGTGACCGATTTTATTACTATGGTGTTGCGAACAGAAGATGCTAGTGTCTGGCAAGAGAAATTGCTCTATGTCAACAATGCCACACTCGCAATCGGTGGTTTGCTAGTTGTCATTTCCCTCGCAAAATCACTGGCAGAAAAACTTGAAACAAACATTTTGCAATGTGTCTTAACTGCTTTTGTTTCCTTTTTACTATTAACACCGTTGGATGCAATGGAAGCAGGGACTTTTTTAGATATCACCCGTGTTAGCGCGCAATCGATGTTTTTAGCGATTATTGTCGGTATTTTTAGTACAGTTCTTTATAAAAAAATTGAGGGCAAAGGAATCAAAATCAAAATGCCAGCAGCGGTACCACCAGCTGTTTCTGGTCCATTCGAATCGGTGATTCCATCTTTTCTTGTCATCACGACGATTTGGGTCATCCGACTCATCATCGAAGCCTTATTTAACAGTGATGCCATGACGCTGATCAATGGGACCCTTGGGATTCCATTAACTATGTTAGGTGGCTCCCTAGTTGGAATGGTCGTTGTGAAAATTTTCGAGCAATTCTTGTGGTTTTTTGGCCTTCATGGAACCTCGATCATTCAAGCAGTGATGGACCCAATCCATCAAGTCCTTGAAGACCAAAATCGTGTGGCATCAGTGGCGGGAGAGATTCCAACGAATATTATCAGTATGAGTTTTCGGAATCATTTTGCTTCGATTGGCGTCGTTGGTGCAATCATTGCTATTTTGATCGTAGCAAAAAGCAAACAGTACAAAGAGGTTGGAAAAATTGCTAGTGTTCCTTATATTTTCAATATTGGTGAACCAGCTTTGTTCGGGATACCGTTGATGTTGAATTTCAGTTTTCTCATTCCCTTTGTTTTTGCGAATGCCGTCACAACGACCGTCGCTTACTTTGCCTTTTATTTCGGGCTAGTCCCGATCCCAACAGGGCTTGCGCAAATTCCGTGGACGACGCCACCGATCATTAGCGGCTATTTCGTCACTGGTAGTATCATGGGCGCATTGTTACAAATCGTCTTGATCGTGATCGCAACAATGATTTGGTTGCCATTTATCAAAGTTGCTGATAAGCAGATCTGTATTGAAGAAGCACAATAACCCACGAAAGGAGCAGCGTATGAAAGAAACGATAACCATCAACGGTAAGACAAAGCCATTAACAGTGGATTTAAATGATCCGGTCCTTATTGAGTGGTCGATGACCAATCACCAAGGCTATCGATTGCAACTTTTCAATGAACAGCAGCAAGCAGTGTATGACGTTTCCAACATAGCCGCTTCTGAGAATAAACTGGCGGTCCACTTGCCACAGCATCCGCAGCGAAAAAAATATCAAGTCAAATTGACAGCAGGAGCAGGAAACGATGTCACCGTTTACAGCAGTGTGTTTTTCACGATAGAAAAGCGTGAGCAACCTAAAGAAACCATGGGCAAGTGGATTACTCGCTTAGATGATCCAATTAAAAAAGAACGGTTTTACTTTTCAGAAGAGAAAAATAGCTGCTTGTCCCGCTCCTTCACACTGGAAAAGTGTCCTTCCTATGCAGTGATCGATTGCTGCGGGCTTGGTTTTTATCGCTTGTCTGTTAATGGTAAAACGGTATCAGATGTTTATTTAAACAGTGATGTAACGAACTATGATCAAGTCGTCTACTATGATACTTATGAATTAACTGATTTTTTACAGGAGGGAGACAATCGGATCGAAGTTGAACTTGCGAATGGCTGGTACAACCCAGCTCCGATTGAGATTTTAGGTCGGTATAACATCCGCAAACAACTAGCGATCGGTAAACCCTGTTTCTGGGGGGAGCTTCAGTTAAATGACGGAGGAGAGAATCGCTACATTTACTCAGACAATCAGTGGCAAAGTAGTTTTGGGCCTTATTTGCAAAACAATCTTTATATAGGAGAAATCGTTACCGATGTACCTGATCCTCGTCCAGAAGGAAAAACGGTACAAATTGCTGGTCCCGCGGGACGTTTTAAGCCAAGCTTTATTCCTAAAATCAAGCGCACACAATCGATCGTTCCCCAAAAAATGACCGAAACTGCAGCGGGACTGCTTATTGACTTCGGTCAAATCATCAGCGGTCAATTTGCTTGTACACTTGAGAAAGATTTCATTGGTCAGATCAGAATCAGCTATGCAGAAAGATTAGATGAGCAAGGCAACCCTGATTATACATCTACGATCAGTGGAACTTATGGCGTCTACGATCCCTATGAAGGGAAGCAGCCAGATGATCCCATCGTTCAACGAGACATCATTGAGAAAACGGCAGCGAAGACGTTCGTTTTTGAAAACCGCTACACGTATCATTCCTTTCGCTATGCGTTGATCGAGACGAAACCTACTGACAACCTTCAAGCGATTGTGGGCGCAATCAAAGCCTATCGCCTGCATACGGATGTGAAATCGTTGGTAACCCTTGAAACCTCCGATCCCTTCTTGAATCAGTTATGGGCGGTTGGCCAAGCCACGCGGTTGAACAACATCCACTCGTATTTTGAGGACTGCACCCGTGAGCGGTTCGGATATGGCGGAGACATCGTCGCTTTATTGCCAACACAGATGGCAGATCTGGCGATTGAGCCGTTGTTGGAAAAAGTGTTGTGGGATTTTGCCAACGACCAACGACCGGATGGTGCAATGACTGCAACTGCGCCATTTGTAGGAATCATGACAAATGGTCCATCAAATGGTGGTGGTGCGTTAGGGTGGCAATTGGTAGTTCCAGAGCTTGCTTTGGCATTGGTGAAGACCTATGGGAAACAAGCAGCGGTTGCCAAGCTGCGTCCACACTTGGAACGGCATCTCAACTATTTACTCGCTTTTGATTTTGATTATATCGCCCAGTGCTGCCTCGGTGATTGGGGAGCAATTGATGAAACTCAGCAAAACGGGGTCATTACTTCGCCAGATCAGTCCTTTTGCTCTGCCTGCATGTATCTGCTTTTACTACAGCGTTACCAAGAATTGATCGACTTGAGGATCATTGGTAACGAGGACTATTGTCAGCGAGTGACAGCAGCGATCCAGTACACGACACAGCAAATCAAACAGCAGTTTTCTAAAGGAAAGGAGCAATACGGTGCGGATACCTTGTCTAGCATGATCTTTGCAATGAAAACAGGACTCAGTGAAAAAAAACAAATCTTGCCAAAATTAGTACAAAGGATCAAGCAGCAAGAGGGTATTTTCTCATTCGGCATCTTCGGGATGGCATGGAGTTATCAGTTGCTGGCTGAAGCTGGCTATAATGATATTATTTTTGATTGGTTAACGAGGAAATCTGCGCCTAGTTATGCTGCAATGCTGGCAAGCGGAAACGGCACTTTGATGGAACATTTTCCAACGCCGCAACATTCAGCCACTTACGAGGGTTCGTTGAATCATGCCATGTTTGCTTCTTATGGGTATTGGTTTGTCCGTCATTTATTAGGCATTCAGATGACAAGCGCTGGGATACTGATACAACCAGCCTTCGATGTACCTGTAGCCCATGTCAAAGGCTCCTTACAAAGTACGTTTGGATTAGTAACTTTAAGCTGGGAAAAGACTGATCGTACCGTTCGCTTAACGGTGGAGTTGCCACGAACATGTGGCTATGAAATCAGTCAGATGAAAGGTTTTAGAAAAGTCAGCGAGAAAATAGAGGATGAGGGGAGCCGAAAGAAAGTTACCTGTCACTATACGATTACTTCTTAGCTGGTGAAAAAGTCGACACGTGGAAAGTGTTGACTTTTTTTCTGTCCTTGATTACTTTTTGCGTATTTCATCTATGAGGTGGTGAAAATGGATCAATGGAAGCTGCTCAAAGACTATTGGCGATTTGCAGTTGGTGGTGCTGTTTTGCTGGTTTTGCTGATCATCTGGTTTGTACAGTTCTCGCAAAACAAAGAAACAAAGTGGCAATCAATGGCAGATGCAGCAGGTCAATCATCTGAAATGGGGGAAGGTGGAACCCTTCAAGAAGATGGTCTTCACGATGAAGAGTATGAGATCGTTATCGATGTCAAAGGAGAAGTGCACCAACCGGGCATTTATCGTTTAAAATCAGGTGCGCGGATGTATGAATTGATCGAACAAGCAGGTGGTCTGACAGAAGAGGCGTTAGAAACAGCCATAAACTTAGCACAGGTGCTGCAAGACCAACAGATGGTGATCGTCCCGCATAAAGAGGATCAAGCGTTTATGGAGATGAATGCTTCAGGAGTAGGTGGCAGCCAGACAGCAGTGACACAAATCAATCTGAATCAAGCCAATGCGCAGCAACTGCAAGAACTGCCAGGCGTGGGTGCCAAAAAAGCAGAAGCAATCATCGCTTACCGCGAAGAATATGGCTTTTTTAAACAGATTGATGACCTAAAAAAGATCACAGGCATCGGAGAGAAGACCTTTGAGTCCTTGAAAGAGATGATTACAGTGACGGACTGAACCAAATAAAAGTAAGAAATACTAAGAAATGACGGTTGAAAATTCAAGAAATTCGATTAGAATAGAACTAATCAATCGCAAAGGAGCAAATGAATGAGCAATACGAGAATCCCTTGGGACCAGTATTTTATGGCGCAAGCTGTTTTACTTTCTTTACGCAGTACGTGTTCCCGACTTGAAGTCGGCGCTACATTAGTCAAAGATCGCCGAATCATCGCTGGAGGCTACAATGGGTCAGTCAGTGGCGATGTACACTGCATCGACGATGGCTGTTATGTTGTCGATGACCATTGTATTCGGACGATTCATGCAGAAATGAATGCCTTATTGCAATGTGCAAAATTAGGGGTGTCAACAGACAATGCGGAAATCTATGTGACGCATTTCCCTTGCCTTCCCTGTACGAAAGCAATTTTGCAAGCAGGGGTCAAAACGATCCATTATTTGAATGACTATCGTAACAATCAGTATGCAATGGAATTGATTCAACAAGTAGGTGCTTCCGTCCACCAAGTTGAACTTGATCCGGTGTATTTTGAAAAACTTTCATTTGGTGTGCTGAATGATGCACAACCAACAAAAGAGAACTGATTCATTTTTATTTCTTAGTATTATTTTTGCTTGTTCGGTGACTGCTTACTATGTGCAGTCCATCTTACTGGGACTCATTGCACTTTATTATTTCGTGATGCTTGTCTTAAGACGACAAGCATTTTTGTGCATGATTTGTTTTGTCGGACTGTTGCTGTTAAGTGTCCGCGTCTGTCTTTCTCGGACTGGAAACATACAAGAAGGTGAGTATCAAGGGGTAGTCAATGTGTTGCCAGACACGATCAAAATCAATGGCGATCTGCTTACGTTTGAAGCAAAATCTTCCGCAGGTAAAGTGATTGGCCGTTACACGATTTCTTCAGAGACTGAAAAACAGCAATGGCAGGATCGATCCGATTGGGGAAGAAAGCTGCTGGTGAAAGGATTTTTTTCTCTTCCTGAAAAACCACGAAACCGCCACGGGTTTGACTATTCTGCCTATCTAACCAGTCGATCAATTATTGGCACAGTCCATATCGAGCAAGTTGTAGGAATGGAAGCAGCAGACTCAGGCTTTTCGCTTGCAAAAATTCGAGCAGAGGTTATTTCTTCTGTGCAACGAATCTTTCCTGAACGCTCAGCAGCCTATATCAATGCGTTGCTCTTTGGTTTTAAAGACCATGACTTTCAAGAAGTACGTCAAATGTATCGTGCTAGTGGCTTATTGCATTTCTTTACGATCTCAGGAATGCATGTCGTCTTATTTTTCAAGTGGTTTCGCGGATGCTTCTGCCGATTGGGGTTTACGCAAAAAGAAATGCTGTTGCCAATGGGGGTCTTTTTCTTGGTCGTAATTGGGATTTGTGGCGGCGGCATTAGTGTCTGGCGTGCTGTCTTGGCATTGTCGGTTACTCAAGTGACCACTCTTTATCAACAACGGCTATCCGCAAGTGATCATTATGGGATCGTCTTAACGGCTCTTTTATTCGTTGATCCCAAAGTATTGCTTCAAACATCGGGGCAACTAAGTCTTTTGATGACCTTCCTGATAGTAATGCAGCGACCGATCAAATTGACGTGGTTTTGGCGCAGTCAGTTCCTCACGGTGTTGGCTGCGCCTGTCATTGTCTCGCTCTTTTATGAATTTCCATTATTTGGGGGCTTTTTGACGTTTGTCTTTTTACCGTTTTTTCAATTGGTTTTGCTGCCAGCCTGTTTCTTAATGTTCATTGCTGCGACGCTTTTCCCAACCACCAGTGGGCTGATTGCCCTTTTTGAAGGGCTTTTATTACTTATGGAAGTTGTCGTGGGCGCTGTAGGAGGCGTATCGATAACGGTGGGTGCCGTTCCTGCAGGATTGGCAGCTAGTTGTTGTTTGCTTGGCCTGCTCTGTTACCAAAAGAAACGGTGGCTGTTGGTGATCTGTTTTTCGCTTGTTGTACCAATCGTCTTTCAACAGAATCGCGTTTTACCCACCATTAGTTATGTCGACGTTGGTCAAGGCGATAGTATCGTTTTACAGGCAGAAAAAAATCGCGAAGTTTATGTGATCGATACTGGAGGTTCTCTATCTTTTCCGAAAGAAAACTGGCAAGAGCGCAAACGACAAGCTGCCGCGGAATCTACATTGATTCCTTTTTTGAAAGGGGAGGGAGTCAGGAAGATTACTGGTTTGTTTCTAACTCACGGGGACACGGACCATATGGGAGATGCGCTAGCATTGATGAAGGCGATCCCTGTTGAAACGTTATATCTTGTACCAGGAAGTGAACAAGATCACCGCATCGCCAAGCTTTTAAACGAACTGCCTAATCAGACAAGCGTTGTTTGGACGACGGTTGGCCAAGTGGTGGGTGATTTCCTTCAGTTGCAAGTATTGGCACCAGAATCAGGTGAAGGACAAAACGAAGATTCGATGGTGATTAAAACCAAGGTAGGGGATAAAACATTTTTGTTTACTGGCGATCTCGAACAAGCAGGGGAAAAAAGGTTGATTCATGATTATCCGAATTTAAAAGTTGATGTATTGAAGCTAGGGCATCATGGCAGTCGAACCTCGACGGCACCTGAGTTTGTTGCGGCAATCGATCCCCAATTCGGGATCGTTTCAAGTGGACGGAACAATCGGTACGGGCATCCTCATGAAGAGGTGCTTGAAACATTGGCAAATCAGACCGTTTTGCGAACCGATCAGCAGGGCATGATCCAATTTATTTGGTCTGAAAAACAACAATCATTTTTGATAAAAACGCTGCTAGACTATCCGTTTGACTAATGGTAGGATAAGAATGAAAGCGGGGGGAACGATGGAATTACAAAAAGCGTTGCAAGCAATTCGAACCAAGGAGTTGCAATCGATTTATCTGGTCATCGGCAGTGAAATGTTTTTACAAGAGCAAGTTCGCACGGCCTTTTTGGAGCGTTTTTCCGTTGGGAAAGATGATCTGAATTTTGCTTCCTTTGACATGGAGAAAGATCCCCTTGATATGGTGATCCAAGAAGCCCAATCGTTGCCTTTTTTTGGCGATCAGCGATTACTGTTCGTTGAGCGGCCATTTTTCTTAACGGCTGAAAAAAAGAGCAATGCACCTGAGCATGACCTAGATGATTTTTTGAATTATATCAAAGACCCATTGGAATCATCGGTAATGGTGATTTTTGCAGATGTCGATAAATTAGATGAACGGAAAAAAATTACTAAGCAATTGAAAAAAGCCGCAGTTGTGATTGATGTCGCACCTATGAAAGAAGCCGACGTGCGTCAGTATCTCCAACAGTCGTTGGAAAATGATGGCATCGAAATGAGCCGAGAGGCGTTTGATTTGTTTTTACGGTTAACGGATCTGCACCTATCAAAAGCGATGCAGGAGTTACAGAAACTACGGCTGTATGCAGGAAATGGCAATAAAATTACGAAAGAGATCGTCTTGCAGTTGATCCCTAAGACGTTGGAACACAATGTCTTTGAATTAACCAGCGATGTCTTAAAGGGGAACGTATCGGATGCGTTGCGCTTGTATGACGATCTATTATTGCAAGGGGAAGAGACGATCAAGATCAATGCTATCTTGATCAGCCAAGTCCGTCTGCTGTTACAGGCGGCGATTTTGATGAAAATTGGCTACCAGCAAGCCAATATCGCAGAAACGTTGGGGATTCATCCGTACCGAGTGAAGTTAGCGATGCAGCAAGCTCGGGGGTTTGGAGAAAAGCAATTAGCGGCACTATATAGTGAATTGATCGAAAATGATTACTTAGTAAAAAGTGGTCAGATGGACAAAGAGTATTTGTTCCAGCTATTTGTTTTAAAACATGGCAAACAGTAAGACAAAAAGAAAGGCGCAGCAATCGATGATTGCTGCGCCTTTCTTAATTTGCTTATTTTGCAATTTTTTTACTTAAACGAGATTTGTCGCGACTAGCTTTGTTCTTGTGGATCAATCCTTTAGTCTCAGCCATATCGATTGCTTTAACAGCATCTTTATATAACGCATCTACGTTATCAGCACCAGCTTCAACAGCTTGATCAAATTTTTTGATTGCTGTACGCATTGTGCTTACTTGAGATGAATTCTTAGCATTAGCCGCTTCGCTTGTGCGAACACGTTTGATTGCAGATTCAATGTTTGGCATGTATTTCACCTCCGAAAAAAAAGTTCAATTACGTTTAGAAAACGTATAAATCAACACTAGTCATTATACCTAATGCCAAGAGTGATTGCAATAAAAGTTGTAAAGAAATTTTACTTAACACAAAAATTTGTTTTTTGGCCGCGCTATTTTTTGCTTTATGGATTTTAAAAATGCTTCTTTGCACATTTTTTACTGAATAGTTATAAAAAGTTTACACAGAAACAGCTTTCTATGCTATGATTACTTCGGAATTTTTAAATGGGGGAATCTATGTGAATATCGCTTTGTTTCTAACGATTGTGTTGTCATTAGGGGTGATTTTCGTCAACGGCTGGACGGATGCGCCGAATGCTATTGCAACCGCTGTCTCCACGAGAGTCTTACGCCCGAATATCGCCATTGGCATGGCAGTCGTCATGAATTTCTTAGGTGTGCTAGTGATGACGTATTTTAATGCACAAGTTGCAGAAACCATCAGCAACATTGTGACTTTTGATTCAGGCGGGAGTTTTCGGGTCTCACAGATCGCATTAGCCGCTGCCTTGTTTTCAATTGTTGTTTGGACGGTCGCAGCTTGGTATTTTGGGATCCCAACCAGTGAATCCCACGCGTTGATCGCAGGACTGACTGGTGCAGCCATGGCCCTTGGTGGGTTACATGCAGTCAATGGCGAGGAGTGGCTGAAAGTTTTGATCGGTCTTGTCGTTTCTACGTTGATGGGCTTCATTGGTGGCTTTCTGATCACGAAACTGATCGTATGGCTCTTTCGCGATACCCAACGGCGAAAAGCCAACAAAATTTTTACAGTTGGTCAAGCCATTGCGGCTGGTGCCAATGCGTTCTTACATGGTGCACAAGATGGCCAAAAATTTATGGGTGTCTTCATGTTAGGGCTTTTCTACAACAATCTTGCTGAAAAGACCGGCAATGGCTTTTCGATCCCACTCTGGGTGATGGTTCTTTGTTCCTTGACCATGGGGATCGGTACTTCTGTCGGTGGGATGAAAATCATTAAATCAGTAGGGATGGATATGGTAAAACTGGAAAAATACCAGGGCTTTTCTGCAGATGTTACCGCTGCGATCTGTTTGTTCTTGTCTTCCGTATTTGGTATCCCAGTTTCAACGACCCATACAAAAACGACTGCCATCATGGGGGTAGGGGCTTCTCGACGTTTTTCTAGCGTTGATTGGCGCATCGTTAAAGAAATGATCTATGCTTGGATTTTAACGTTCCCTGGTTGTGGGTTGATTGCGTTTCTAATGGTGAAAATTTTATTGCTAATTTTGTGAGGAGATAAAGTAATGGCACGAAAAAAAGGATTTGATTATTTTGCGGCAATGGAGCAGTTGGCAACAAATGGCCATCTAGCTGCGAAACGTTTTTCGCTGTTGATCAATGATTACACTGAAACAGCGTTAAGTGAAGCGGCAGCTGAGATTCATGGATTAGAAAAGGAAGGCGATCAGGTGATCGCTGAGCTAACGAATGAGTTGTACGACTCATTTATCACACCGATCGATCGCGAAGACATCCTGGTCATCTCTGAGCGCTTAGATGATATTTTGGATGGCATTATGGGACTGACTTATTTATTTGAGAATTTGGTCATTACGAAGATCCGCCCTGAGACGAACTTATTTGCTGAAATGATCGTTCAAGCGACACAGGGGGTCGAAACAGCATTAAAAGAGTTTCCGAAGTTCAAAAATTCAAAAACATTGCGTCAAATGATCAACGATGTAAATACGATTGAATCAGAAGCAGATCTTTTGTATTCAAAAATGAAAAAAGCGTTGTTTACGGATGAAAAAGAAGTGCTGGAAATTATTAAGTGGAAAGATATTTATGATCGCTTTGAATCGATTATCAACGACACCGAAAGTGCGGTTGATATCATCGATGGTATGGTGATCAAAAACACGTGAGGAACTAGAGAGCATTCAAACGAAAAAAAAGAGCAACTATTGCGGCAGTTACCTGCCCAAGAGTTGCTCTTTTTGCTTATAATTGGATCAGCCAATAGCCGATCAAAATGATTCCTAAAACGATGCGATACCATCCAAATACGGTAAAATCATTCCGTTTGATGTAGTTCATCAAGAAACGGATCGCGATGATCGAAACGATGAATGACACGATGGTTCCTGTCAATAAGATGACGGTTCCTTGGAAATCAAAGGCATTGCCATCTTTCAAAAACTTGAAGATTTTCAAGGCACTGGCACCAAACATGGTGGGAATACCTAAGAAAAATGAAAATTCAGCAGCAACATAACGAGAAGCGCCGATCATGATAGCACCTAAGATAGTAGCACCAGAACGAGAAGTTCCTGGGATCAATGCCAATACTTGGAACATCCCTACGATCAATGCCGCTTTGTAGGTGAATTTGTTCAAATCGGTACATTTTGGTGCTTTATTTTTGTTGCGTTTTTCTACCACGATAAAGCCGATCCCATAAACGATCAAGACGATCGAAACGGAGAAAAAGTTGTAGAAGTGCGCATCTAACCAATCATCTAACGGTAATCCGATAATAACCGATGGCAAGACCGCCACGACGACTTTAAACCATAACGTCCATGTATCTTTTTTCTCTAACTCATTTTTCTGCGGTGAAAAAGGGTTTAGTTTATGGAAATATAAGTAGACGACTGCTAAAATCGCACCCAGTTGTATGACAACATTGAACATCGTCATAAACTCGGGAGTTACATTCAATCCGATAAATTCGTCGGCTAGAATCAAGTGACCCGTGCTGCTGATTGGCAGCCATTCCGTGATCCCTTCAATGATCCCAAATAAAATCGCTTTTATGAAATTTGTAAAAAACATTGGTTCAGTCCTTTCTATGACAAAATACAACTCTTAGTATACCGTTTCCTGATTCGAATACCAATCTTTTTCCTAAAAAAAGGGGGCAGTTTTTAAAACAAAAACTGCTCCTTTCTTAAAGAAATTGATCAACTGCCAAAGGTTTCTCTTAGGATAAAAGTTCTTGAGAGAGTGCTAAGCCTTTTTTGATGTAATCGGTATTGCCCACTTCAGCAATCGTAAAGCTGCCATCTTCGTAGATCAGTCGAGTGACCGAGCCATTTTCAATATCCATGCGAACATTGTTCTCATCATTGATCAGATGCAAAAGAAAAGCGATCGTTAAGCCGTGAGACACAACTAGCGCATTGCCGCCGCCTTTTTTCTCAACGCGGTAGGCGATATCTTCAAACCCTGTTTTGACACGTTCGGTCAACACATCAAAGGTTTCCGCCCAATTGGCTGTATCTGCGTGATAGATCGCATTGGCGATCGCCTCAAACGAGACATGATTGGCAATCATATCATCGTAATCAGGAAAGTCAAGAATCCGTGGCAGAACGCCCCACATTTCTGCATCATAGGCACCTTCAAGTGAGCCAAAGCACCATTCACGAATCCGTTTGTCGATATGATAAGGGATCTCTGGTCCTCTGACATGTTCACCCAGTATCAGACGCATCGTTTCGATCGCGCGGCCGCTGTCACTGGATACTGCTTCCACAAAATCCACATCTCGTAACCCGAGTCCTAAATAATGGATGCCTTGTTCACCAGTACGAGTCAATGGGGTGTCGCACCAGCCTTGCACACGCTGCAATGTGTTGAACATGGTTTTCCCGTGACGCACGACATACAATTCCGTTTTTGCCATAAGTAGTAATTCCTCCTTTGGTTCGTCATTCGTTTATGCGTTAAAAAACGGATTGGTCCGTTTCTCAATCTCGATCGTCGTTGGTTCCCCGTGGCCAGGATAAACGGCCATCTGATTCGGTAAAACAAAAAGTTGCGTTTGGATGCTGGTCAGCAATTGCTCAAGGTTGCCAGTTGGTAGATCGGTCCGACCGATGCTGCCTTTAAATAAGGCGTCTCCAGAAACGACAAACTTGTCAAAAATAAAACTGACGCTGCCGATGGAATGACCTGGGGTTGCAACAACCTTAAAGGACATGCCAGCTATCTCGTACTCTTTCAATTCTAGCTCGAATTCTGCTGGACGTGCGGTGATGGTTCCTAATTCAGGATGACGACCAGAAAGGTTTTTCATAGGATCACTTAGCCATTCTTGCTCAAGTGGACTAACGTAAACGGGGATCTGATAATAATCCCGCAAATGGTCAACTGCACCGATATGGTCATAATGAGTGTGGGTCAATAAAATCGCTGCTGGTTTTGCGCCTGTTTTTTCGATCTCAGCGATCAATCTCGCTGCTTCTGCTCCAGGATCAATAATCAACAAAAAATCTTCTTTCCAAATAAGGTAACAATTTTCTTGAACGGGTCCTGTCACTAAACCAATGATTTTCATGCTAAAACCTCCTAGGATCACAAATACTTGTGTCTGACTATAAGTATAGCTTAAAGTATAAGAGGAAACAAAGAAAGGTTTTTAGGAGTGGAAAATTAATGATAGAAACAATGAACACAGAAGACAATCGTCAGGCGATCTGTCAATGGCTGAATCATTCAACGAAAAAAACAGAGGCAGTGAGTGCCTTTTCCGATCAAGAGCAGCTTTCATTTGCATTTTTTGACAATCACGATCAACTTGGTGGGTTGATTGGGAAACGGACAGGTAATACGATTCATATTCAATTGTTTGCAGTTGATCCAAACCATCAGAATCAAGGGGTGGGGAAACAATTGATGGAAGCACTTTTCGATCACGGTAAAAAAGCGGGATGTCGTTCCGTGACAGTTACCACCCAAGACTACCAAGCGCCACAGTTCTATCAAGCAGTCGGCTTCGAACAATTTGCTGTGCTTTCTGACACACCTGTACTTGGCACGGATAGGCTTTATTTCGTGAAGATGCTGTGACCACCCTTTGGCAGGTAGGTGATAAGGCTAACCAATAGTTTGATGAGAGAAAAGCTCAGAATTATTGTGGGAATTCGAAAATTTTTCTAAGAAACCGCATTAGCAAAAAACTGCTGTTATACTAATTAAAATAAGAAAGCGCGTGTTTCGTTTGAAACTGGTCTAATTTTTTCCTGCAGCAGAAACATTCGTCGTGACTAAGTTCGGGGAAAGTAATTGTTCAGGACCTTGTGTTCGTTTTGATTGGTATACATCAACTTTTTGTAAGAAGGTGTTTTTTATGAAAAAATCGCTCCAATTCTTTTTCACTGTATGCTTTGCTGTGCTTCTTTTAGCGAGCTGTGGTGAGGAAGAGCTATCCATCGATGATTCGAAAGAAGTTTCTGAAACTGTTACTTCCGCCTCAAAAGCGGTTGAAAATGGCGACCTTGATCTGATGTTGATCCAAGATGAGAGTGTCATCTTTCCGCAAAGCCAAGGGGTTTATGATTTCCATGAGAATGAGTTGACGATCGTTAAGCAGTATTTGCCGATGGCAGACTTAGAAGATAGTTCAGCCAGCTCAAGTGATGTTGCCTTGTATAAAGGACAAATCGAAAGTGATTTTCAGCGTCATTTTTCCCATTCAGAGGTACAGTTGTCCAACGATCCTTATCAAATTTATGAGATCACCTATCAAGATGCCTCATACACCGTCGAAGGAAAACGTTTGACGATCATGGCAGATGGGCGAACCTTTGAGTTCACCTTAGATCCCCATAATCAGAAGGCCTATGATCAAAATGGTGTTAGCTATGACATTCAGGTCGATCAATAAATTTTCTTAAAAACATATTCCTGCTTTACTTGCTTAGGTGAGTAGAGTAGGTTTTTTTGGTAACCTTTCGTCAAACCCATTTTCTGGAAGTGGAAATGGCGTTGATTACCTGATGAGAAGGCATTTTGCCACAAGTGATTTTTTTAGAGATCAAACCTGTTTGGATAGGATACTCTCCGCAGAGGATGAAAAGCTGTTTCTGTTCGCTTTTCCAAAAGTAATCTATCCGCTATAATGGCAAACGAGAAGGTGAACACGTGTATAAAGGAAAAGTTGCGGTTAGAAAAATCGTAGAATTTATTTTGCGCCGAGGCGATATTGATAGCCGCAAAGTCAGTAATCATACCGCGCAAGAAGGCGCCCGTATCCATCGCCAACTACAAAAAGAGGCTGGGGATGCGTATCAAAAAGAAGTCTTTTTCAAACGAGAAAGCCAAATTGAGAAAGATTCGATCACTGTCGAAGGACGTGCCGATGGTCTCTTTTTTGATGCAGCTGTTAATTCTTGGGTGATCGATGAGATCAAAACTTCAGAACCAGCTTTCGAAGATATCCCTGAAGATCAAATCGATTTGTTTTTTGCCCAGGGAATGGTTTATGCTTATTTGTTTTTACTACAAGAAAATGAACAAGCAGCGCTTAATGACAGTGAAAAACAAGAGAAACCAGAAGCAGAAGCTAATGCTGATGGAGAAAATGATCCGAGGAGACCCATCGATCGGATCGCCGTACAATTGACTTATTATCAAACCACTGAAAAGCTGACCACCCGTACGAGAAGAACATTTCAGTTCTCAGAATTAGCTGTTTTTTATGAAGAATTACTTCAGGAATATCATAAATGGTTAGTTTTTCAAGAGAATTGGCGCCGTGTCCGCAATACGTCTTTGCAGCTGCTGTCTTTTCCCTTTGAAACCTTTCGCAAAGGGCAGCGAGAGTTAGCAGCAGCGGCGTATAAAACACTAAAAAATGGCAAGCGACTTTTTGCGGAAGCGCCAACGGGAACTGGAAAAACCATGTCAACGCTGTTTCCCGCATTAAAAGTTCTCGGGGAAGAAGGGGCAGATCGGGTCTTTTATCTGACGGCGAAGACGATCACCAGACAAGTGGCTGAAGATGCGTTGAGCAAGTTAGCAGACAACGGTAGTGAAACCAAGAGTGTCACGATTACCGCCAAAGACAAAATCTGTTTTTTAGATGAACGAAACTGTACGCCAGAACACTGTGCGTATGCGCAAGGCTATTACAATCGAATCAACGAAGCATTATGGGATCTGTTGCATCACGAGAACCAAATAACCCGAGAAGTGATCGAGACCTACGGAAAGAAACATACGGTCTGTCCCTTCGAGCTTTCACTGGATGTCAGTGTCTTTTGCGATGTCATTATTGGTGATTATAATTATTTGTTTGATCCCACCGTTTATTTGCGAAGATTTTTTGAGGAGCCGGATGAAGAATATTTCTTTCTAGTGGATGAAGCCCATAACTTAGTTAACCGTTCGAAAGAAATGTATTCCGCAACGATCTCGCGACAGCCATTTAAGGAATTAAAGAAGAAGCTGCCGAAGGATCAACAGAAATTAAAACGCGCACTAAACAAAGTTGATAAAGAATTTGCGGCTTTAGCCCAATTAGCAAAAGAGGAGGGATGGTCATACCATCATCAAGCGGCTCCTCATGAAACAATGGTCAATCAGCTATACAAATTAGCTGAATTGATGAAGGAATGGTTGCCAGCGAATCCTGAGCATGAATTGCAAGAAGAAGTGCTGCAAGTGTATTTTGAAGCTAACCATTATTTGAAGATCAGTGAATTTTATGATGATCACTACGAAACGACGGTGGAGATCGACCGCTATGATATCAAACTAAGGCAATTTTGCATCGAACCAGCGCCGTTTTTGGAATCCGTGTTAGATAAGGGCAAGGCCAGCCTGTTGTTTTCTGCGAGCTTTACCCCTTTGTCGTATTATCAAGAAGTATTAGGGGGCGGCGATGAAGCTTTGCGTTATCGCTTGCCAAGTCCTTTTGATCCGAAAAATCAGGGGATTTTTATTGCGGACTATATCCAAACGACGTATCGCCAACGTGAAGCCAGCATTCCTGCGATCGTTGATGCGATCCAGCAAATGACGGCAGCGAAAGCGGGAAACTATATGGTCTTTTTCCCCTCTTATCGTTACTTGGATGATGTGGCGGCAGCATTTTCTCAGCAGGCGCCAGAGGTGGAGGTCTTGATTCAGGGGACTGCTATGAACGAAGCAGAGCGCGAGGCATTTCTTGCGCAGTTTCAATCTTTTGACTCGCAAAAATCATCCTTGCTGGATAAAAGTCAAGATGAACCAAAGAGTCAATCAAAAACATTGGTGGCATTTTGTGTCCTTGGAGGAATTTTTTCTGAAGGGATCGACCTAAAAGGCGATCGCTTGATCGGTGCCGCAGTGGTAGGAGTCGGACTACCGCAAATCAATCACGAGCAAGAATTGATTCGGGAATATTACGATGAGAAAAAGGCAGCTGGCTTTGCGTATGCCTATCAGCTGCCAGGGATGAATAAAGTCCTGCAAGCAGCCGGTCGAGTGATTCGGGATGTCAGCGATCGCGGCGTGGTGTTATTGCTGGATCAGCGCTTTCGGACACCGCGTTACCAAGAACTTTTCCCACTGCATTGGCAGCATGCCTTGCAGATTCGTCGGCCGCAAGAGTTATCAAAGGCATTGACTCATTTTTGGCAAGAAAAAAACTAGAAGCAGAGCTTTCAGGAGCGGTTGCGCAAAATCAGTAGATAAAGCTGATTTTGCCTAACCATCACGTTAGACTCTGTTCTAGTTTTTTTGATTAGCGATAATTTGTAAACTGTAAGTCGATCGTCAAGGGCAGTTTACGCAACAATTGGATCACCTCTTGGAGATCGTCACGACTTTTGCCTGTTACCCGAATTTGATTGTCTTGAATTTGGGTTTTAACTTTTAGCTTGGCGTTTTTGATCGCTGTCGTTATTTTTTTGGCGTTTTCTTTATCGATGCCATTGATCAATTCTGCCGTTTGACGAGCTTTTGCCCCCAAGGCATGCTCCGTTTCGCCAAATTGAATATTTTTCGTTGGTACATTCCGTTTGATCAGCTTCGCAAAGAGCACATCTTTGATTTGCTCCAACTTAAATTCGTCATCTCCAACGATCGTCAGTTTGCCCTCAGTCATCTTGATTTCTACCGTGGAGCCTTTAAAATCAAATCGGTTTTTCAATTCTTTTTCCGCCTGTTGAATGGCGTTTTTCACTTCTTCTGTGTTGATCTCAGATACGACATCAAAACTTGCTTCTTTTGCCAAAATCAATCACTCCTCTCATCTCTTACCTATGATTTTAACATGGAGGCGAACGATGCGGGAATGAAAAGTAAATTTTTGCAAATAATTGTTTCATTTTTTCACACAAACTGCTATTCTTTGGAAGGAGATTTTTAGTGAAGGAGCTAGATCATTGTGAGTAAGTTATTAACGAAGCACGAACAATCAGAACGATTGAAAAAAATAGGGGTTATTTTGCTGTCAGGTATCACTGCAGCCATTGCTTTAAATTTCTTTTTGATTCCCGCAAACGTTCTTTCCGCTGGGATGAACGGGGTCGCCCAATTGATCGTGGCACTTGCCTTGGAACATTTTGGCGTTCACCTTAGTACAGGGCTGTTTATTTTCCTCTTAAACTTGCCTATCTTTGTTCTCGGGTTCATCAAACTCGGGAAATCATCGACACTGTTGAGCTTTATCAATGTCGTTGTCGTTTCCGTATTAACAATTGTCCTTCCGCAAGGAGCGATCACCGACAATATTTTGGTTAATGCTTTGCTAGGTGGCGTACTGTTGGGCGTCGGCGTTGCGTTTTCACTGAAAATGGGTTTTACCACCGGCGGAATGGATATCCTTTCGTTGATATTATCAAAAACGACTGGAAAAACAGTCGGTAAATATATGTTTATTTTAAACGGCATCATTGTCATGGTCTCAGGTTTCGTCTTTTCTTGGGAAAGTGCCTTGTACACGATCATTTCGATTTTCGCGATGAGCTACGTCGTGGACATGCTGCACACAAGTCATCAAAAGGTAACGGCAATGATTATTACGACCAATGCGGAAGCTGTTGGGAAAAATATTTCTAAGCATGTGTTTCGCGGCATGACTTTGTTCCCCTCAGTCGGAGGGTATTCAGGCGTACCTGGCAATATGATCATGATGGTCGTGACGCGCTACGAGATCTACGATTTAGAACAAGCCGTTTTAGAAGCTGACGGCAATGCGTTTATTAATTTTGTGCCGACCCAATCGATTACAGGCCGTTTTGCGACAGATGATGAACAACGGACCTTTAAAACGACAGGGGTCTTCCCAGAACTGAAAATACACAAGAAAAGCCGTCCATAATCAAGGATCGTCCATTTACAAATCTTGCAAAAGAAGGTATTATTTGAAACAAGAATTAAAGGAGGTCTTCAACCGTGGCATATACTGAAGTAGAAGCAGAAGCAATCAAAGAGCGTGTCTTGGCTGCCTTGGAAACCGTGATTGACCCTGAGTTGGGGATTGATATAGTGAATCTAGGCTTAGTTTATGAAGTCGAATTTGATGCAGAAACAGGCAACACCGTAATCAAAATGACCTTAACAACAATGGGCTGTCCCTTAGCCGACGTATTGACTGAATCGATACACGAAGCATTAAGCGATATTCCAGAAGTCAAAAATCCAGAGGTGAAATTAGTCTGGTATCCCGCTTGGACGACCGATAAAATGAGTCGTTACGCACGGATTGCTTTGGGGATTCGTTAAGGATTTTCAATCATAGAAAGTTGTTTCATATTTGTTAACTAGATGGAACAAGCTGTTTTCTTAGGTGTCGGACAGTTGGCAAAATGAGGATATAAACACAGAACTCTTTTATTAACTTTGAAAAAAGTTGGTAGAAGAGTTTTTTTATAGAGTACTTTCTTAAATAAACAGTTACTTGGTGAAAAAGTTATGCTTTTTTACTAAAAGCATTAAATAAAATCATATGTTTTAAAACTTGAAAGCTCAACGTATTTTCCATTCATATGACAACTCAAAGTGAGTTAGTATTTAACTTTGCCGAAATAGTAATACTTTCTATAAACCTTCGATCATTTTGACAAAAAGAGAGCACAGATTAAATTCTTATTCATCCACATTGATAACCTTAAGGTGCATCCCAAAAAACATGTCTAAATAAAAGTTTCTGAATTTAGTCAGAGGCTTTGGGATAAGATGAATTTTCCTTAAGGAGTCAATGTAGAATGAAGAAGGATGATTCTAGGAATGCTTTTTCAAAGGTCATGTGATTTCATCCTATCAACTGACTCTTGGTTAACAAATATACAAATGTGTTCTATGCAACCATACATATAGGAAAACGATAGCCAAACTTCAGTTTCGGTCAATCATTTAGCGAGTTACATATTTTTATTAGAGATTCGAGATTAATTAATTGAATTGATGTATAATTATAGTTAAGTTGTAAAAATGATTTGATTGATTCCCTTGATCATAAAAACAAAAAGGAGTGTGTTTTGTGGATTTTCTATTTACTTTATTTGCTTTTATTTTCGTCGCAGTTATCTTATATCATATTGTCGAATTCTTAAAGGATCAATCTACGCCAGAAGTGGCAGTACTTGCCACGCTAGTAGACAAACGAATGACTAGTAGCACGAATACTGCTGCAAACGGCTTTACGAATCAATCCATTACCTATTATCTTTTATTTGAAATCGCAAGTGGCGAAAGATTAGAATTTAAAGTAGGGTATGGAAAATACAAATTATACGTCATCGGAGATACTGGAGTGTTGAGGTATCAAAGAAAAAGGTTTAATTCACTTGATAGGTAAAAAATTTGTATGTATATAGTATGTGTTTATTCGTTTTCAATTTCAAAAAAAGTTGAACAGTCAATTAAAAAACTCCTATTCAAGTGTCTTATCATTTGAAATGATTTGAATTGTACGCTTTCGATGGAAAACGCAAGTATCATCGAGTAACACTTGAGAATTTCTACTTATGAGGTCGCATAAATAAAACCAAAACCGAAGGAAATTTCCTGCGAGGAATGGCTTAATTTAGTTCACCCATTCGATTTATTGGCGGAAGTGATGAGCTACGGATAGTTTTTAAATACTCATAAATAGAATAGATTTCTTCACCAAAACCTCGTGACTCATTGTTACGAGGTTTTTTGTTTTTTACGTGACTTCAGAAATAATTGCAAAAAGGAAAAATCGTTCTTGGTTTTTCACAAACATTTTCTCTTTCAAGTAACAAATATGGAACTTGAAATGCTAAAAGTGTTACTTGTGAGGTACATCCGACGCACCTTACAATGAACATGTAAAATAAGAAAGAATGAATGGAGTTGAACGTTTGTGAAAAAAATGAAGGCTGCGTTGATGTATGGACCAGGAGATATTCGCTATGAACAAGTAGAGCGACCCTGCTGTCCAGAAGGAGGTTTTCTATTGAAGGTTAAGGCAGTTGGTTTGTGCGGATCTGATATTCGCAATTTGCTGACTGATTCAAAAGCGGGGCGCTACCCTCATATTTATGGACACGAAATCGTTGGTGAGATCGTCGAAATTGATGAAAATGTGACGAAGTATCAAAGAGGGCAGATGGTTTATGTATACCCTATGGCTCATTGCCTACGTTGCGAAAATTGTCGTAATGGGAAGCACGAATGTTGTACGGAAGCTGAAAGTTACACCGATCTTCAAGGCGGTTTTGCAGAGTATATAGCATATAGTGCTACAAGAGTAGAACGAGGAGCGATTTTTGAAGTGCCAGAAGGACGAGAGCCTATCGCGGCAACATTAGCTGAACCCTTATCCTCCACTTATGCATGCATGGAGAATATTCAGGTTTCGTTAGGTGATTCGGTCGTCATTATTGGTGCAGGTCCAATTGGGGTCTTTTTAGCGATTCTAGCAAGGATTCGTGGAGCAAGTAAGGTGATCGTGATTGATAAAAATGCTGACAGACTAGCTCTTATGGAAGCGTTTGGTGTAGATCATAGGATCGATTCTTCAAAAGAAGATCCTGTTGAAAAGGTGAAAGAGTATACGAATGGACATGGCGCACATAAAGTGATTTCAGCCAATCCATCAATAGAAGCACAGCAACAAAGTATTTTTATGGCTAGAAAATGTGGGACGGTCGTCTTTTTTGGTGGTGTAGCAAAGAATCAACTAACGCCTATAGATACGAATGCAGTTCATTATAACAATCTTTGGATTTATGGTCATTATGGTGCAAATAGTATTCAAGTCGAAAAAGCTTTCCATTTATCCTTATCAGATCAGTTTCCTGCTGAAAAAATTATTTCTCATGTGTTGCCTTTAACTGACATCAATCAGGCCATCGAATTGACAAGAGAAGGGAAGGCGTTAAAAGTCGTTTTACTACCAGAAGAAGAGTATAAAATTCATTCTATTTTGAAATCTCAAAAATAGAGTAAGGAAAGGAGGAGAAAGAAAATGAATAAAAAAATTGAGATCTATATTGCCTGTGGTAGTGGGATCGCCACGTCCACAGTTGTTCAAGAGAAAGTCAAACAAATCTTGGCTCAGAGCAACATTCAGGCTTCCATCACCAAAGGGAATATTAGTCAAATTCCCTCAAAAGCAGAAACGGTGGATTTAATCTTGGTGACTACTCGATATGTCAAGCCAGTAAAAGTACCGATTCTTCCTGTTTTCAGTTTGATCTCTGGAATCAACGAAGAGCAGACCGCGCAGAAAATCGTTGAAGAGTGCCATCGAATTATTAAAGGGGGATAAAAATGGAAGCTATATTATCAGTTATTCAGAACATCATGGATATGGGGGCATCGGTTATGCTACCCGTTGTCATTTTTATTTTGAGCTGTGTCTTTAGGATGAAAATTGGCAAAGCGCTAAAAACAGGGCTTTTAGTCGGCATCGGCTTTCAAGGGTTGGGACTTGTTGTAGGACTCCTTGGTACTTCCTTGCAACCAGCCATCGATTATTATCAGGAAATGGGATCAGGATATACCACGATGGATGTTGGCTGGGCTGCTGTTGGAGCGGCTTCGTGGTCAGTACCTTTTGCAGCAATTGCTATTTTGATGATCGTGGGGTTGAATGTATTGTTTATTCTTTTGAAATGGACAACGGTCATGAATGTCGACATTTGGAACTATATTCATTTTTTGATTCCTGGAGCATTAGCGTATGCCTTGTTTGATAGTTTTTGGCTAGGTTTGACTGTTACGGTTGGCTTATCAATTGTCACTTTATTCGTGGCTCAGTGGTTTGCTCCTAGATGGGAGGCGTATTACGGACTGGAAGGCACGACTTGTACGACATTTTCATTTATTACATTCGCTTATCCTTTTGGACTATTAGTAAATAAACTGATCGATCTGATTCCTGGTCTTAACAAAATCGATATCAGTTTGGAAAAAGTGGAAAGTAAAATTGGTTTTTTTGGAGATCCAGCAGTTATCGGTTTGTTGGTGGGAACTTTTCTAGGCGTATTGACACGCCAAGAATTTACGGTAGCGATTTCTATGGGGGTTGGAGTTTCGGCGGTGCTAGTACTGATACCCAAAATGGTCTCTGTTATGATGGAAGGCTTGACTGCGATCGGAGAAGCTGCCAAAGAATTTATGAAGAAACATATTGGCGAAGGGAAAAAATTATATATCGGAATGGACATTGCTCTTGGTCTTGGAGATCCGACAGCGATCACAACAACAGTGATTCTGATTCCGATAGCAATATTCTTAGCATTTATTATCCCTGGTATGCATTATTTTCCAGTAGGTGTTTTAACAGTAATCGTATATATGATTCCACTGCTAGCATTAGCATCAAATGGCAATCTTTTTCGAACACTCGTCACTGGCTTTTTCTTCTTAATCATCGTTCTAATTGGAACAAACACCTTTGCACCTGAAGCAACCGAAATGATGAATGCGACCGGTGTGCCTGTGGAAGGTGTTGTGACAGATAGTTTCTGGGGCTACAATTTAGCAAATATTATAATCAGCTTATTTCATCGAATCGTTGGGTAATTGACCGAATGAATAAACGAATTATTGACAAAATAAATGGCTTAGTGGGAGAGAAATAGTGTATGAAATTTAAAGCAATCGAATTGAATGAGCGCTCAAATATAGAAGTGATTAAACAATGCGGACTTGAACTGCTTAACGAAGGGATCGTCGGGAATAGTTTTATTGAGTCTTGTATCGAACGCGAACATCATTTTCCTACTGGTTTGCCAGTTGACCCGCCAGTGGCGATTCCGCATACCTTTGATCCCTCTGTGAAAGAATCTTCTGTTTGTTATGCAAGACTAAAAAAGCCTGTGACTTTTAAACAGATGGATACTCAAGTAGACGACTTAGCAGTCGAACATGTATTTTGCATGGCACTAAAAGATGAGCATACCTATATTGATTTTCTTCAAAAATTGATTTTAAGCATCCAGTCTCAAAATTTTATTGTTCAATTAAGCAAGTGTGAACCTGAAAACCTTGTTGATTTTCTAAGAGAGAATTTGTCTATTCATTAAGGAGGAGTGCTGTGAGGAAAATTACTGCTGAAATCATCTATCTCCTACTATATAACAAAATAACGAAAATTAGATTGGAGCAACTTTATAAAAACTTGAATCTCTCGCCAAAGAAATTCACGAGTGAAATCAAAGTCTTGAACTCGTTTCTAAATACTCACGATATGCCGCAAGTGAAAATTGAAAGCGGATACTTACGGGTTCCTGATGAACTAGATTTGTCAGAAGCTTATCAGCTTGTTTTAGAATTGTCCCCTTACAACTATTCCTTGAATCCTGATGAAAGACGCACATTACTTCTGATCAATTTATTGATAACAGAAGATGTTCTTACGATGGATCATTTTGCTGATTTGTTTTACGTCAGTCGATTAACAATCATCCGCGATATCAATACGTTGAAAAAACAAGAAGTGATCATGAGTAAATATATCGAAACGCTTAGGGGTGAAGGGGTTATCCTTAAGATGAATCAATCGGAGAAAAGAGAGTATTTGTTTACATTATTTTTAGAAAATATAGACGCAAAAGGATACATCAATTATGTCGGAATGCAAATCCTTCGGACATTTGACGGGTCAATGGAGTATTTAGACTTTTTGGGATTCATTTTTAACGAGTTAAAGTATGCAGAAAAGTATCAGCAGTTTGATCTTTTCGTCTATATTTTTATCGTTATCAATATGCCTCGCAAAGAACAAGGTGAATCTCCCAAATTTGTCGTTATGTCGGAAAACCTGAGCATACTCATCGATCAAATTGAAAAAAGATTTGATCGAACGATCTCTTTCGAAGACAAACAGGCAATAGCAGAATTTTGTCATTTGAAAAAGCGAAAAAATGCGAAGGATGCTGAATTGTATAATTTGGTCATCTATTTTCTGAATAAAATTGATGAAGATTTAGGGACGACTTTAAAGTACGAATTTGACTTAATTTCTGATCTATACAATCACTTACAAATTATTGAAGAAGAGAACATTATTTTGGATATTGAAAATATCGGTCTTTTGCGGCATCAGTTTATGGATATTATCGTAGCAGTAAGGGCTAATAGTGGTGTCATTGAAAACTACCTGTCCCGATCCTTCAATGAATCATTTATTACTACGATCGCTATTCATATCGCAACTGCCTTAACCCGACAAGAATATAAGATGAGCAAAATCGATATCTGGATCGTGTGTGAAAATTTATCGATAGCGAAAATGATTGCTATGAAAATTAGTCGATACAAGCAGTTCAAAATTATGAATGTGCTAACATTTGGTACTTATCGTAAGATGTGCTTCCGTCAAAAAGCCAATCGTTTAATCTTAACTGCTGATTCTTTGCCTTTTTTGGAAGAGGATGTTTTAAGAATAACACCTTTTGTGACCCAAGAAGATATCCAAAAAATAGTAAAGATGGTTGACCGTTTGTTTATGATTAATGAAGAAGAGACTGAAGAAAAATTTGTTCAATTTGTCAAACAACCACAAAGGAGATTGCATGATTACTTGTTAAATTCTCATGTTATCAGAATCGACCAAAAATGTTCTTGGGAGCGTTCTTTACGCTTAGCAGGGGAAGTATTGACACAAAATGAGTGTATCGAGCAGAGCTATGTAGAAGAAGTCGTTGAAAACGTGAAACAAAATGGACCTTATATCGTAATAAGTGAAGGTGTTGCTTTGGCTCATGCGAACAATCGGGGAAATGTCCACCGTAGCACGATTAGCCTTTTGACGAATAAACAAAAAATCTCTTACGGATCTGAGGATTATTTTCAAGTGACTTATGTTTTCTTCGTCGCTCTTGTAAGAAGTGAAGAATACTTAGAAATTGTTGAAGATATAATGTTTCTTGGAAAATATGGATTAATTGAAAAATATTTACGTTTTAGACAGGAGGAAGCCGATGGATTATTTAAAAGAACGGAAATTCATATGTAAGATCGCCAAATCTTTATTTGACAGGAAGCTAACGGATGCTGCTGGTGGCAATATCTCTATAAAAGTTTCAGAAGATCATTTCTTGATGACACCTACTTTGGCATCTGTTCAGTATCTTTGGGAATTAGAGGCAGCGCAAATTCTTTTGGTAGATAAGAAACTATCCCTCATCGAAGGTACTGGTCGCTTGACCAGGGAAATCAATATGCATATGAGTTTTTATCACTCAGATCCACGGATCAAAGCAGTGATTCATGCTCATCCATTAAATTTGATGGTTTACAGTTGTATAGGGACTGATATGCCCATCGTCTGTGAAAACCTTCGTTTCGGACCGGATGCGATCCGTTGTTTGGATTATGCACCTGCAACAACTGAAAAGTTAGCAAACTTTGTTGGTGACTACTCTCAAAACATGGCGACAAATAAAGAAAGACTACCATATGGAATGTTACTGCGAGAACATGGGGTAATTGTTGGAGCCACTAATTTGGCTTTTGCAAATGATTATCTGGAAAGACTAGAAACAAATGCTTATGTGCATTTACATTCGCAAGCGCTTCTCCAGCAGGGCTATGAATATTATACTGATAAAACAAACGTTACCTATGAATCCCATGAATGAAGATTGGAGGAGAGTAGATGAGGGCTGGTTTCTTAATTGGACTGAATGAATTTGAGATTCGAGAAATGGATGTTCCACAATGCCATCAGAATGAAGTGATTGTAAAAGTTGAAGCTTCAGGAATCTGTGGGTCAGATATCCACAAAATGAGTAAAGGTTGGAAATACCAGTTACCTATGATCATGGGGCACGAGATGGCTGGGACTATTGTAAAAGTTGGTCGTTCTGTTCATCATTTAAAAAAAGACGATCGAGTTGCTGTTGTCCCATTTATTCCTTGTCATAACTGTGCATATTGTGCTATCGGGAAGTATCAATTATGCACGGACTATATCATGATGGGCTCGCAACGGTTTGGAGGATTTGCTGAATACGTCTCCGTGCCAGCGAGCAATATCGTGAAAATAGGAACTAAGTTGACGTTTGAAGAAGCGTCCATGATTGAGCCTCTTGCTGTCTCAGCGCATGGTGTTTATGGAATTGAACCTAGAGTGGGCGATGTCGTTGCCGTTTTTGGGTTAGGAACGATTGGGTTGCTGACGATCCAATGGTTAAAAATTGCGGGTGTGAAAACGATCATTGGCATTGATATTCAATCAGAGAAACTGGAACAAGCATTAGATTTAGGTGTCACCGATACGATCGATCCTAGTGTTCAAGACCTTGAAAAAGAGATTTCTCGGATAACGGATGGTTTAGGCGTGGATATTGCAATGGAATGTGCAGGTACTAAAATAACTGAAGAACAATGTCTCTTAGTGACAAAAAAAGGCGGGAAAATTGGATTTCAAGGGATCGCTTATTCTGATGTTTTGATTAAGCAACGGGCATTTGAAAAAATCTTTCGCAGTGAATTAACCATTAAGGGTTTTTGGAATAGCTATTCTGCACCTTTCCCAGGTAAAGAATGGTTTGATTCGATCACCTTTTTAGAAAGCGGACGCTTAAGTGTCAGTCATATGATTTCCCATCGCTTTCCGTTAGAGGATCTTCAAAGAGCATTTGATTTAGCGGTAAATAGAAGTGAAAGCTTTAATAAAATCATGATCATGCTCTAAAAAACCAACATTTGATTACAGAACAAACAGATTGTTTTCAAAAACCATATTTATTCAGCAAGCTTTAACAATCTGCTATGGATATGGTTTTTTGATTTGCTACAGTGATTAAAGAGGTTGCTCCTTCTAAAACCTGTCCCAATCAAAGACACCGTTGCATTTTCAGAAATGAAACGGTAAACTAGTTGAAAAGATTGGAGGAATGAATCAATGTTAGCTACGAATTTCGGGAAATTTACATACGAAAATCCGTTTATGAACGCCTCAGGAGTCCATTGTATGACGATCGAGGAATTAGATGAATTAGCGGCATCAGCAGCTGGATCATTTGTCACAAAGAGTGCAACGCTAGAAGCACGTGCCGGAAATCCAGAACCACGTTATACCGATTTACCGTTAGGAAGCATCAATTCAATGGGATTACCAAATCTAGGGGTGGACTACTACTTAGATTATGCCATCAAAAAACAGCAGGAAATGACTCAGCAAGCGCCTTTCTTTTTCTCTGTCGCTGGTATGAGTGTGGCTGAAAACATTGAGTTATTGAAGAAGATCCAAGAAAGTGATTTTGAAGGAATCACTGAGTTGAATCTTTCTTGTCCAAACGTGCCAGGAAAACCACAAGTTGCCTATGATTTTCCTTTGACCGATCAAATTCTTGAAACAGTCTTTGGTTTTTTCACAAAACCTTTAGGTGTCAAATTGCCGCCATACTTTGATTTGGCTCACTTTGATGAGATGGCTAAGATATTAAACAAGTATCCGTTAACCTACATCAATTCAATCAATAGTATTGGGAATGCTTTATTCATCGATCCTGCTACTGACTCGGTAGTCATCAAACCAAAAGGTGGTTTTGGTGGTCTCGGAGGCGAATATGTGAAACCAACGGCATTAGCCAATGTGCGGGCTTTCTATACACGTCTCAAGCCAGAAATCAAAATTATTGGTACAGGTGGGATTCGTAATGGTCAAGATGCGTATGAGCATTTGTTGTGTGGTGCCTCTATATTGCAGATCGGCACAGAGTTGCAAAAAGAAGGGCCGGCGATCTTTGAACGATTGACGAAAGAATTAGAAACGATCATGAAAGAAAAAGGATATCAATCAATCAGTGAATTTCAAGGCAAACTAAAAACGATTGATTAAAGCGACTATTGACGACTTTCTATCATCATCTGTTTCTTTTTATAGAAGAAAGTGATAGAAGAAAGGTGGGGTTAAATGGAGAAATTTCGTAAAACAACTGAGGACGATTTAACGGAGTTAATGGCGCTGATTGAGGAAGGAATTGCTTTTTTAAAAGCTCAAGGATCACCACAATGGCAAAATGGCTATGGCCCAAAAGAAACTCAAATCAAAGAAGATATTGCAAAAGGCGAAAGCTATGTGTTAGTGAAAGATGGGAAAATCGCAGCGTCTGCGGCACTGGTTTCTGGTGATGATCCTGTCTACAACGCAATTACCGGCGCAGGGTGGGATGGAAATGGTCCGTATCTATCCATTCATCGCGTCGTTGTCAGTTCTCATTTTAAAGGGCAAAAGTTAAGTGCCAAATTGCTGCAAGCTCTTGAAGTGGTTGCATTAGAGCAAGGAATCGTTGATTTGCGTATCGATACGTATAAAGCCAATATTGGGATGCAAAAGAATATCCAAGCAGCTGGCTATCAATATAAAGGAGAGGTAACATTTCCTTTTCCGAATGGAGAGCGATTGGCTTTTCAAAAACGTTTGATCACAAACTAAACATTCTTTTTCTATTCTTGTCACTTGGCCGAAAGAATGGAAAAAGTGTGTCAAAGTGAATTTTTGGTATGAAAATGTGGATAATGGTTGTCAGAATCCTTTCGGCTTGCTAAGATAAGCACGTAAAGGACGGTGCCAAATGAAGAAAAGAATCAAAAAGAAAAAAGCTTATAAAAAATACATCCATGATATTTTTGCAGGGTATGAAGAAATGCTTGAAAATCCAGCGATCGATGAGAAGAAGTTCTCTTATTTGAAAGAAGAAACAACCTTAAAACGAGACGATCAAAATCAAATCCGTTTCCGTACGATCGATATTGATTAAACTACCTTTTGGTAGTTTTTTTCTTTATTTTTGTTAATTGGAAAAATTTCAGAAAAAAAGCTTGCTCTTTCATTCATAGAATGATAAAGTATTCAACGTTGGCAATTGAGCCAGCGGGTCAAAACAACAGTTGAAAAATCTTCAAAAAAAGACTTGACCAAAAATAAAACAGATGATATTATAACGAAGTCGCAATAATAAAACAGTTAATTGATGTTGATAAATCAACAAAATTAATTAAAAAAAGTTGTTGACAAATAACAAATCATTTGTTATTCTAATTAAGTCGCTGAGACAGCCGCTACGAAGTTGAAAAACAACGAGCGAAAAAAACTTTTAAAAAGAGTTGACAATCAAATGTCACTCTGATATGATGCAAAAGTTGCTAACACAGCACGGTAGACCTTTGAAAACTGAACAAAGCAAGCAAACGAACCAATGTGTAGGACGTTTCAATTTATTGAAACAAATACATGCAAGCAATAGCTAGCAAAGTTAATTTTTATGAGCTTAATGACCGTATGGTCATTCAAACAAATCATTATGAGAGTTTGATCCTGGCTCAGGACGAACGCTGGCGGCGTGCCTAATACATGCAAGTCGAACGCTTTTTCTTTCACCGGAGCTTGCTCCACCGAAAGAAAAAGAGTGGCGAACGGGTGAGTAACACGTGGGTAACCTGCCCATCAGAAGGGGATAACACTTGGAAACAGGTGCTAATACCGTATAACACTATTTTCCGCATGGAAGAAAGTTGAAAGGCGCTTTTGCGTCACTGATGGATGGACCCGCGGTGCATTAGCTAGTTGGTGAGGTAACGGCTCACCAAGGCAACGATGCATAGCCGACCTGAGAGGGTGATCGGCCACACTGGGACTGAGACACGGCCCAGACTCCTACGGGAGGCAGCAGTAGGGAATCTTCGGCAATGGACGAAAGTCTGACCGAGCAACGCCGCGTGAGTGAAGAAGGTTTTCGGATCGTAAAACTCTGTTGTTAGAGAAGAACAAGGATGAGAGTAAAATGTTCATCCCTTGACGGTATCTAACCAGAAAGCCACGGCTAACTACGTGCCAGCAGCCGCGGTAATACGTAGGTGGCAAGCGTTGTCCGGATTTATTGGGCGTAAAGCGAGCGCAGGCGGTTTCTTAAGTCTGATGTGAAAGCCCCCGGCTCAACCGGGGAGGGTCATTGGAAACTGGGAGACTTGAGTGCAGAAGAGGAGAGTGGAATTCCATGTGTAGCGGTGAAATGCGTAGATATATGGAGGAACACCAGTGGCGAAGGCGGCTCTCTGGTCTGTAACTGACGCTGAGGCTCGAAAGCGTGGGGAGCGAACAGGATTAGATACCCTGGTAGTCCACGCCGTAAACGATGAGTGCTAAGTGTTGGAGGGTTTCCGCCCTTCAGTGCTGCAGCAAACGCATTAAGCACTCCGCCTGGGGAGTACGACCGCAAGGTTGAAACTCAAAGGAATTGACGGGGGCCCGCACAAGCGGTGGAGCATGTGGTTTAATTCGAAGCAACGCGAAGAACCTTACCAGGTCTTGACATCCTTTGACCACTCTAGAGATAGAGCTTCCCCTTCGGGGGCAAAGTGACAGGTGGTGCATGGTTGTCGTCAGCTCGTGTCGTGAGATGTTGGGTTAAGTCCCGCAACGAGCGCAACCCTTATTGTTAGTTGCCATCATTTAGTTGGGCACTCTAGCGAGACTGCCGGTGACAAACCGGAGGAAGGTGGGGATGACGTCAAATCATCATGCCCCTTATGACCTGGGCTACACACGTGCTACAATGGGAAGTACAACGAGTTGCGAAGTCGCGAGGCTAAGCTAATCTCTTAAAGCTTCTCTCAGTTCGGATTGTAGGCTGCAACTCGCCTACATGAAGCCGGAATCGCTAGTAATCGCGGATCAGCACGCCGCGGTGAATACGTTCCCGGGCCTTGTACACACCGCCCGTCACACCACGAGAGTTTGTAACACCCGAAGTCGGTGAGGTAACCTTTTGGAGCCAGCCGCCTAAGGTGGGATAGATGATTGGGGTGAAGTCGTAACAAGGTAGCCGTATCGGAAGGTGCGGCTGGATCACCTCCTTTCTAAGGAATATTTCGGAAGACTACACATCGTTTGCCTTTGTTCAGTTTTGAGAGGTTTACTCTCAAACAAAATTTGTTCATTGAAAACTGGATATCGAAGAAATAATCAAAACAAGTAACACACACCGAGTTGAAATGTTAAAAGAGTTTTTTAATAAGTTCAACGCTTATTTTCTTGAGCAACCTTCTATCGCTAGAAGAAGTACTCAAAACCGACCGTAAGGTCAAAGGTTAAGTGAATAAGGGCGCACGGTGGATGCCTTGGCACTAGGAGCCGATGAAGGACGGGACTAACACCGATATGCTTTGGGGAGCTGTAAGTAAGCTATGATCCAGAGATTTCCGAATGGGGGAACCCAGCATCTTTTATAGGATGTTACGTCTGCGTGAATACATAGCGCAGTCGAGGTAGACGCAGAGAACTGAAACATCTAAGTACCTGCAGGAAGAGAAAGAAAATTCGATTCCCTGAGTAGCGGCGAGCGAAACGGGAAAAGCCCAAACCAACAAGCTTGCTTGTTGGGGTTGTAGGACTCCGATATGGTAGTCTATTCAGATAGTCGAAATACTTGGAAAAGTATGTCAAAGAGGGTAAAAACCCCGTAGGCGAAATTTGGATAACACCTAGGAGGATCCTGAGTACGGCGGAACACGAGGAATTCCGTCGGAATCCGGGAGGACCATCTCCCAAGGCTAAATACTCCCTAGTGACCGATAGTGAACCAGTACCGTGAGGGAAAGGTGAAAAGCACCCCGGAAGGGGAGTGAAATAGATCCTGAAACCGTGTGCCTACAACAAGTTAGAGCCCGTTAATGGGTGATAGCGTGCCTTTTGTAGAATGAACCGGCGAGTTACGATAGCATGCGAGGTTAA